>CAWDCK010000007.1:0-102635 GCA_963800805.1 uncultured Armatimonadota bacterium
GGAGCAAGGTGCATCTTGGATTGATGTGGGAGGGGAATCAACCAGACCGGGAGCAGAAATTGTCTCGGAATCTGATGAGGTGAATCGTGTCTTGCCCGTAGTCTTGGCACTTGTTTCGGAGGGGGTTCGGGTGAGTATTGATACGCAAAAACCGGCAGTAGCAGCATTGGTACTGGAAGCAGGAGCGACAATGGTTAATGATGTTGGGGGTTTAAGGCTGCCCGCGATGAGGGAAGTAGTGGCAAGTTCCAATTGTCATGTTTGCATTATGCATATGAAGGGAGATCCGAAAAGTATGCAATCTCAAGCGGTTTATAAGAATGTAGTTGAGGAAGTAAAGAGTTTTTTACTCGATCAGGCCAAGTTAGCGGAATCAGACGGAATCGGGCACGAGAGAATCATTTTGGATCCGGGAATTGGATTTGGGAAAACGACTTTACAAAACCTTGAATTGATTCGACAAACGTCGGAATTTGTCCAGACTGGCTATAGAGTTTTAGTTGGAGCCAGCCGAAAAACATTTATAGGGAAAGTTTTAGGCAGCGAATTGGAACCGATTCCTCCGGCTGATCGTTTAGAAGGAACCTTAGCGGTTCATTTGTTAGCGCAGTTGGGAGGGGCACAAATCTTGCGGGTACATGATGTTGTCGAAGCACGCAGAGTGTCGCTCATGGCGAACGCAGTTTTACAATCTTAAATGATTGCGGAACGTTAACAGAGACAGATATCGGCGATAGGTAGACTTTTAGTTATGGCAGAAAAAATATTGGTAACAGGTGCTGGTGGATTCATCGGCGGTCATTTGGTTGAGTACCTTAAGAATCAAGGAGTTACAAATCTTGTTGCAGTGGACAAGAAACCCATGGATCAATGGTATCAAGTTCATGATTATTCCGAGAATAAGATTTTAGACCTGCAATATTTGGAAGCTTGCCGGGAAGCCGTGAAGGGCGCAACTAAGATTTATAATCTCGCGGCAGATATGGGCGGTATGGGTTTTATTGAAAACAATAAAGCACTTTGTATGTTGAGTGTTTTGATCAATACTCATATGCTTCAGGCAGCCCATGAGCAAGGTGATTGCAATCGATTCTTTTATGCTTCTTCAGCTTGTGTATACAATGGCGATAAGCAACAAGATGTGAATAATCCGGGCTTGAAAGAGGAGGATGCTTATCCGGCGTTGGCGGAAGATGGTTACGGCTGGGAAAAGCTGTTTAGTGAGCGAATGTGCCGACACTTTGACGAAGATTATGGGATTACTTGCCGAGTTGCTCGGTTCCATAACGTTTACGGTCCGATACGGTACGTTTGATGGGGGTCGGGAAAAGGCTCCGGCGGCAATGTGTAGAAAGGTCATTAACGCCAAGCAAACGGGCAATTTAGATATCGAGATTTGGGGAGATGGTGAGCAGACACGGTCGTTTATGTACGTTGATGACTGTACATATGGAATTGATCGAATTACAGAATCTGAAATCACTTATCCGATCAATCTTGGTAGCTCGGAAATGGTTTCTATCAACCAGTTAGTTGATATTGTTGAAGATATCGCGGGCATTAAGCTGAATCGGCATTATAAGTTGGATGCACCTAAAGGCGTTCGTGGACGTTCGAGTGACAATACATTGATTCATAAAGAATTGAATTGGGAGCCATCGATTACTTTGCGCGATGGAATGAAGAAGACTTATGATTGGATTTATGAGCAAATGACGAGTGGAGCAGCTTCTCCGGTTTAAGGAAGAGATTGTTCTGCCAGCTCCAGAGGAAAGATCTTCTGGAGCTTTTTTGTGTCTCAGCCTGAGTTTTAGCTGGGGAGTACACTAAAGCATATGTCTGAGCACTCCCCGGAAGAGCTAAAAGCAATGTGGCCTGACCTTTTGGAAGAAATAGAAAAGGCAGGATCCATCGTTGTTTCTTCTCATGTGAATCCGGATGGGGATGCTTACGGTTCTATTTTAGGGTTTTCGCTAATGCTGGATGGATTGGGGAAAGACCATGATGTTGTTATGCAGCACGAGCCTCCGGCAAATTTGGCTTTTTTGCCCGGGGTGGATCGGGTTAAGCAATCGAGTCGATGGTCAAATCCGGACTTGTTTGTTGTCTTAGATTTAGAGGCTACGAGTCGCCTTGGTTCTTCCGTTTTGCCGATCTTTGAAAATGCCAAGCGGGTTGTTGTGATTGATCATCATGTGCCCCATGAGCAACCAGGCGATTTGAGAATAGTTAGTACAAAGAGTCCGGCGACAGCAGCGATGCTTTATGATTTGTTTGAAGGCGATGTTGTGATTTCGCCCGATATGGCCACAAATTTGATGACGGGGATTGTGACGGATACGGGAAGTTTTAAGTATCCGAATACGACTTCTCATTGCATGCACGTGGCGGCGGCACTTTTGGAATCTGGGGCATCTTTGCGGCAGATCATTGAACAAGTTTATATGACGAGGAGTTTGCCGAGCGTGAAGATTTTGGGGAATGTATTGGCGGGGATGAATACGGCTTGTGATGGCCAATTGGCTTGGGCAACAGTGCCTTATAGTATGTTTGCAGAATCGGGAGCGACGGATGAGGATACAGAAGGAATTGTTAATGAGATGCTCGCCGTGGACGGGGTTAAGATTGCGGCATTGCTGAGAGAAGGCGTTCCGGGAAAGATTCGGGGTAGTTTGCGATCTAGGGGCCAGATTGACGTTGCAGCTGCGGCGCGAGTATTTGGCGGTGGCGGACACGAAAATGCGGCGGGTGTGAGTTTTGACGGCGATATCAATCAAGCGGAAAGCCAATTAGTTGAGGTATTGAAATCGTGTTTGGAATAGCCGTTGTCAATAAACCGATTGGGATTACCAGCCATGATGTTGTTTCAAAAATGCGGCGTCGGTTTGAAACTCGGCGGGTGGGACATGCGGGGACTCTTGATCCTTTAGCGACGGGAGTATTGGTTTTGGCGATTGGGCCGGCGACTCGGTTTTTGCAATATCTACCTTTAGAGCCGAAGGAATATGTGACTACTATCAAGTTTGGCGAGTCGACGAATACTTATGATGCCGAAGGTGAAGTGACGCAGACGCGGGCTGTTCCGGCGGATTTGGAAACCAAGTTGCTTGAAGTATTAGGGGATTATGTTGGTGATATTCAGCAATTGCCGCCAATGTATTCGGCGGTGAAAAAAGACGGAAAGCCGCTTTATGCTTATGCTCGAAAAGGTGAGGAGATTGAGCGGGAGCTGCGCTCTATCTTTGTTGATGAATTGGAATTGGTATCAGTGGAGGGCGATTTAGCAAAAGTGAGACTGATTTGTTCTGGTGGAACATATGTTCGGACATTGGCGCATGATATTGGCGAGCAAATTGGTTGCGGTGGCCACGTCGTTCAATTGGAGCGGACTCGGGTGGGAAAGTTTGATTTGAGTTTGGCGAAAAGTATTGAGGAGATTGGTCCGGGCGACCTTGTTCCTCTGAATCTTGCGCTTGTACCGATGCCTTTAGTTGAGCTGAATATGGGGCAGGTCGAGCATGTTCGTCAAGGACGGCAAATTGTCGTTAGAGATGAATTGACGGAAACGATTGTAGGTCTGGTTGATGATGAGCGCAACGTGATTGGGATTGGCCGCGTTGTTGGAAATAAGGTGCAACCGGAATGTGTCATTCCTTTGGAGGCTATGAGTGAATGAGCGGTGGTCTTGGTCGGAAATATTTGAACCTGGATTTGAACGCAAGCGATTGATTGGCCAATTGACGATTTTTATATTGTGGGTTGGCGTTACCGGCATTGCGTGGTTTTTGTTGCGTCCATCAGCGATGGGGCACGGTACTCATACTCAGCTGGGACTGCCACCTTGTCCAAGTGTGATTTTATTTGATCGTCCTTGTCCAGGCTGTGGGCTGACTACGAGTTGGACAGCGACAATCCATGGAGATTTGCAAAGAGCTTTTGCTTCGAATGCATTTGGGACATTGTTCTATTTGGGGTTTTCAGTGGCGGCTTGGTTGGGTTTGGTTGGATTTTTTAAGGGTTATCGATTGCGGACGGAAGGAAAGCGCTTAAATGTGGTTTTGACTTACGTATTGGTGGCATTTATTGGATACGGTGTGATTCGGTTTGCCGTGAATCCATTGGGGAGTCCTTATTACAGTGGACTCTGGAAAAACTTGGCTTCTCACTCAGACGGTAAATAAGCTGGGGACTCCGCCGGTGTGCCAGAACACGATTGTGCCGTTTAGCTTATGTTCTTTGGCTAGGTCGATGAGGGCAGAAAACGCTTTTCCGCTGTAGATTTGATCGAGGAGAATGCCTTCAGTTTTCGCTAAGAATTTAAGGGCTTCGTTTCCTTTCTTGCTTGAGACTCCGTATCCAGGGCCGACCCAATCGAGTTGAAAATTGAACTGGTTAGCGGGAATGGGTTGACCGATTTGAAATGCAGTGACGAAATCTGCGCTGAGCTGGGCGAGGTCGTTTGGAAGTTCGGGTTCGGGGTCGCAGGCAATTCCGATGACATTTGTCGTTGTGTTTTGGAAGGCATGGGCTAGTCCGACTTGAGTAGAGCCGCTGCTGCTGGCGGTAATTATGGTGTTCGGTTTGATTTGCTTGAGGAGTTCTAATCCGGCTTGATAAAACGCAAAAACACCTTCGGGGGAGCCTCCGCCGAGTTTGACAATAAAGACATTTTTGCCTTTTTTGGTGAGTTCTTGGGCGATTTGGTCTCGATAGAGATCGAGTTGATCCCATGTTCCGTTTGGGTAATGATGTCTGGTGATGGGGAAAAACGGGTCGAGGCATAGGTTTCCTCCTCGATGGGAATCGCTTGTTTTGAGGGGTTCGTATTCGAAGGGAAGATCCATACATGCGGCGTGACATTCTATGTTTTTCATGGCGCATGCTGCGGCTAGTTGGCGGATGAAATTAGACTGGGTTCCGCCGCACGTGACGACAGTGTTTGCTCCAGATTCTAGGATTTTTGGAAGGAGGAATTCGAGTTTTCGGCCCTTGTTCCCGCCTCCTGCGAATCCGGTGAGGTCATCTCGTTTGATGTAGAGATCGATTTCAAGAATTTCTGAAGCTTTGTGTAGCCGGTGGAGGGGCGTAGGAATTTGACATAGCGACACGCTCTTTGGAATCTGCACGTCTATTAGTTTAGCCCCGGAAATATACCGATGCATTTGGTAGGATAGATTGGCTTTATTAAGTTATGTCAGAGATTAGAACAAAGAATCAGCGAATGATGTTTGGTTGCGTTGGCGTTTCAATCGGCGTTATATTAGCTCTGATAATTTTTGTGCCTCGAATCGTGACAACTTACAAAGGGGCGAAGCAACTGGGTCTTTTTGAAGAAAAGCAAATGCGTGAATATGCCGGGACTTCGAAAGAGAACTTGAAGGCCATGTATACGGCGATGTCGATCTATCATGATTCGGAGGGTGGATATCCACCGGCTGATCGCTGGATGGACAGTATCTCAATCTATTTGAAGACAGCGGATTTGTCGGACGAGGATGCGAAAAAGAAACTTAAGAATCCAATAGTTACTGAAGAAAATGCCTTAGGTTTTGGATACGCGATGAATGATCAGTATTCCAATGGGTTTATTTTGAGTGATGGGATGACATCGGAAGACCCATTGGCAATTGGTGATCCGGACAGGGCGATATTGATTTTTGATAGTTCAGATTTGACACGTAATGCCCACGGGAATCCTGTTCAACTGGCACCAGAGCCAGAGCGAGCCGGTGGAAATCTTGCGGTAACTGCCTCAGGATCTGTAGAATTGATGAAGAAGTTGCTAGGACGATAACAATTCTCAGCTTTGGCCTCAGTTATAATCGATTTACGCCCGATCATTGGGTTGTTTCAATGAGGAAACGAAAAAAGGTATGTCTGTGATTTCTGCATCTAAGCCGCTTGTCAAACTTGACTTCTTACGCATGATGATGGTTTCCCGAGAGGGTGATCGGCGTGAAGGGATTTTGTTGCGGCAGAGTAAAGGGTGGTTCCAAGTTAGTGGCATGGGGCACGAGTGTTTGGGAGCGATTTGTTCATTGCTCAACGAGGACGACTGGCTCTATCCGTATTATCGCGACCGTGGCTTGATGATGGCTCGTGGAATGACCGTTCAAGAACTGGCTTTGGCATATTTTGCAAAGCGCGAAAGTAGCAGTGGTGGTCGGCAAATGCCGGGGCATTATAGCAATGCGAAATTGAACGTGATGAGTGTATGTACTCCGACCGGCGGTGGATTGATTCCGGCGGCGGGAACGGCCTGGGCGATGCAATTGGATAAGAAAGACAATGTTGTGATTGCTACAGTTGGCGATGCTTCGATGCGACAAGGTGAATTCTTTGAAGCATGGGCATTTGCCGTTCAAGAAAAACTGCCTTTGATTATCATGATCGAGGACAATAAGTACGGTATTTCAACACCGACTGAAAAGTTTATGGCTCTCAATACTCCAGGAGTTATTTCCGAAGAGTTTGTTGTGAAGTTTGATGGTCGACGGGTGGATACGGTTTTGGAAGCCAGTGGGGAAGCCATTGCGAAGGCGCGCCGAGGAGATGGTCCGACCTTGTTATGGGCAGATTTAGATCGATTGAGCAGCCACACCAGTTCTGATGATCATCGGGTTTATCGTGATCAAGGTGAGATTGATGCGATGGCGGCGCGAGATCCAATAGTTTTATTGCGCGATGAACTGATTGCGAACGGAGAATTGACTCTTGAAAAGTTCGAAGCGATGCAACAAGAGATTATTTCTGAGGTGGATTCGGTTTATATGGCCGCGGAGAAGGCGGAAGATCCGATTGCAGAGGAAGTAGAGGCTCATTGCTGGGGAACGCCGGTTGCAGCCGTTAAACCACCGTTGCAGCCTGGTTCCATGACAATGGTTGATGCCATCAATCAATCTTTTGATGCGGCATTAGCAGAAAACCCTGAAATTGTATTCTTTGGCGAAGATATTGAGGATCCGAAAGGTGGAGTTTTCAAGTTAACCGAGAGCTTGTCGGATAAATATCCCAAACAGGTTTTTAACTCGCCATTAGCCGAAGCGACGATTATTGGGGTTGCCGTGGGTATGGCCGCTTACGGAAAGCGTCCCGTATTTGAGCTTCAGTTTGTTGACTTCTTTTTGCCGGCCTTTAACCAGATTCTTTCCAATATTTCTACTACTCGATGGAGAAGTTTTGGAGATTGGAAGACTCCGATTACTGTTTACGCTCCATACGGGGCTTATTTGCCAGGAGGATCGCTTTGGCATAGCCAATCGAATGAAGCCTTTTTTGCACATTGTCCGGGAATTAAAATTGCGATTCCTTCCACACCGGAAGATGCCGCTGGATTGTTCTGGACAGCGATGCATAGTGATGATCCTTGCTTTATTTTTGTTCCGAAGCACATTTTTAGAAAACGTGTTGCGGTGGAAAGCGTTGAGCCACTTGACTTTGGAAAGGCCAAAGTTGTTCGGGAAGGGAATGACATTTCAATTGTCACCTGGGGGAATACTTTAGAATTGGCTCATGAGGCAGCGGATCGAATGGCGGGCGAGGCGAGCGTAGAGATTATTGATTTGCGTTCGATTGTGCCTTGTGACTATGAAACGATTACGGCTTCTGTTGAGAAAACTGGAAGATTGATTGTCATCCAAGAAGACACTCGAACTTGTGGATTTGGTCAGGCCGTTATTTCGGAAATGGTTGGTGATCCTGATCGATTTTCGTTGTTACTATCTTCGCCACAATTAGTTTCAAGAGGTGATGTTCATATTGGTTATAACCCGATCTACGAATATGCAGCTTTGCCAAGTGTTGACGATGTTGTTGCCGCTTGTAAAGTTGTCATGGAATAATTTTCGGTTCGACAAAGGAGCCTCATTGATCATGATGATTGATGAGGCTTTTATGTTTTGAGTTTCCATGCCCATTGGGATTCTTGGCTATTTCGAGACGGGCCATAATGGGATATGAAAATTTTGGTTCACGACTACGCCGGGCATCCCTTTCAAGTGCAATTGAGTCGGAGTTTAGCGGGACGTGGGCATGAGGTTGTTCATTGCTATTCGGCATCGCTTTCGACAACTCCGCAAGGTGGGTTATTGAAACGAGACGATGATCCGACAACTTTTTCGAGCATTGGGATTGATTTAGGTCGGACGATCAACAAAGCAAATCGAATGAAGTTGGTCACAGAAGATGATCCGGCTCATACGCAAGGTGTTATGCGGATTGTGGAGTCATTTCAGCCCGATGTCATTTTGAGTGCGAATTCTGCACCTTGGATTAACGAGGCCTTTTTGGATTATTCATGGGAGACGGAATGTCAGTTTGTTTGTTGGGTTCAGGATTTGTTTGGCCCGGTTGCAAAAAAGGAAGCCGGGAAATCCGTATTGGGATCGGTTATTGTGCCATTAGTTGATGGCTGGGAGCAACAAATGCTTCGTCGGTCGGATGCCATTGTTGTTATTGCAGATGACTTTAAGGAGCATCTGCCGGAAGTGGATTGTCCGGTGACTGTGATTGAAAACTGGGCTCCTTTGGAGGAGCTTCCACTTGGAAACAAAGACAGTGATTGGTCTCGAAAGAATGGGCTGCATGAAACAATGAATTTTGTGTATACCGGTACTTTGGGGATGAAGCATAATCCAGATCTTTTGGTGGATTTGGCAAAAGAATTTTCGGGAGATGAGCGAGTACGAATCGTGGTGGTTTCGGCGGGGAACGGAATGGACTATTTACGACGGGTGAAGGTTGAATCGGAGCTCGACAATCTTATTTTGATGGGCTTCCAGCCTTTTGAAGCCTTGCCAGATGTTATGGCATCGGCGGATGTTTTGGTTGCTGTTTTAGAGCCGGAAGCTGGTGTTTTTAGTGTTCCGAGCAAAGTTTTGAGTTATCTTTGTGCAGGGCGTGCCATTTTGATGGGAGTTCCGCCAGAGAATTTGGTTTCTAAAATTGTTGCACGGGAAGAAGCAGGGTTGGTTGTTCCGCCGACGGATAACGCGGCATTTGTGGCCGCGGCAAAAGAGCTTTTGGGTGACGCCTCTCGGCGAACAGAAATGGGCTTGCATGCAAGAGCGTATGCAGAATCGACCTTTGATATTGAGACGATTACTGATCGATTCGAACAGGTATTTACAAGCGCATTTCCTGAAATTGTTTTGGCTAACTGATTTTTGTGTAATCGGCTTGATAGCCGACCATTTCTGGTGGGCTGACCAATAGGTTTTGAACGGCTTCGATAAATGCTTTGAAATGTGGTGTTTCGAAGTGAGCTTTGAGATGATCGAGGGTTTCCCATTCTTCGACGAAAATGAATTGAGTTGGTTCCAGCGGGGAAGAATAGAAGTTATATGACTTGCACCCGGCTTCATTTCTTGATGGGCCGAGCATTCCGGCGGCAAGATTAGTGAATTCTAGGATTGATTCTGCTTTTACAACTACACGTGGGGTCAGTACGATCACGTTTGGAATTATACGTCTTCAGATTTAGCATCTGGGATGTCTTCTTCTGGGCTTAGGCTATTGGTCTTTATGTGATCGGCCATGGCATCGCTGAGAGTGTTTTTCCATAAGGGCACTCCGAGCATATATGCAGCTCGGCTGAGCATATGTCCGCTGACAGGGTTTGTTACTAACAAGAAGAGAATAACTGCGAGGGCCCTTGTCACGGGTGGGCCTTCGGTAAAGAAGAGCGCCACGGCGATCATGACAAATCCGGTTCCTAACGTTGTGGCCTTGGTTGTGGCTTGTAACCTTGTGTAGAAATCGGGCATTCGGACTAAGCCAAGAGCAGCTAAGAAGCAGAAGGCTGTTCCTAAAATTAAAAAGATACCGACAACGATGGGGGAGTTCATCCGGCGTTTTTTGCCCTCCTTTCAAGATATCGAGCAAAAGAAACAGTACCGAGGAAGGTGATTATAGCCAAGACTACGGCAACATCTAGGTAGGCGGCGTCGCCCGTTTTGACCACTAACACTCCGATGGTGATGATGGTGATGGAGGCCGTGAGATCGAGACTGGCGATTCGATCGGTGACGGTTGGCCCTTTGAGCAATCTGTACATTGTTAATCCGAGGGATAGGGCCAGGACTCCAAGGCAGATATCGCAAATTTGGTTGAGGAGTAGCACTACGGCAAGACCTCCAATACTCGACGTTCGAAGCCGTTTTTGAGTGATTTGATCAGAGAGGCTTCATCTTCAGCATACATCGCGTGTATATAGAGGATTTTCTTATCGGGGGAGACATCTACGCTGAGCGTCCCTGGAGTAAGGGTGATGAGACTCGCGACGATTGTGATTGCCGCATCTGATTTAGCAGAGAGAGGCATGGCAATGATTCGGGGTTCAATATCGACTCCGGGGGTAAGAAGATCGTAGGCCAGTCTGAGATTTGCAATGATCAATTCGTACAAGAAATAAAAGATTAGGGCTAGAACTCTTGGCACTTGAAGGGCGTAGCCTTTTCCTTTGATCATTTCTCGTCGGCTTAGGATTGCAAGAACGACAAACCCAAGGAGGAACCCGCCGATCACATTTGCTCCAGAGAAGTTGCCCATTAGCCAGCACCAGAGAATTGTTAAAAGTACATTCCAAAGAAGCATTACGGATTTGCCTCGGTTTTATAGATTTTGTTTGTATTTTGGGAGAGTTGGACTCCCGCTTTGTTCGCTACAGATTCTAAGATTGAAGGCAAAATGCCAAAAAGGATCACCGAGGCGGCAATGAGAATTGCTGGGACATATTTTGGCCAGGGACGATAAATTGTGATTTTTTTGCTTTGATCGGAATTTGGAGTCAAGAATGACTGATTCCACACTCGGACAAGACTATATAGCGTCATGACACTAGCGAAGATCATGGATAGAGCGAGGATGAAATAAATAGGGTTGTTCGTTTGGATCTGTGCTTCAAATGTTGATTTGAGCAGGATGAGTTTCGGCCAAAATCCTGAGAGCGGCGGGATTCCAGCGAGGGCCAGGGCGAGGATGGCAAATGCGATTGCAGCAGTTGGGCAACGTGATAGTGCGCCTTTGACTTCCGCTAGTTTAGTGCTTCCGTGATTTCTTTCTATAATGCCAACTACAAAAAAGAGTCCGGCGATCGTAATGATGTGATGGAGCATATAGAAGGACGTTCCTTCTAGGCTTTTCTGTGATGCAATTGCTAGTCCGGCAACCATGAATCCGATGTGGCTGATGATGTTGTAGGCCAGGACTTTTTTAATATCAGTTGCCGCTATGGCGGGGAGGATTCCGATGACCATGGTTAGCACTGCTCCATAGAGCAGGATATCTTGAACCGGGCCGGGTTGAAGTGGCACGACCTTTGTGAAGAATCGCAGCAAGGCATAGACTCCTACTTTGGTTAGGAGGCCAGCAAAAAGAGCAGTGATGGCAACTGGAGGAGTGTGGTAACTGGTGGGAAGCCAAGATACGAACGGAAATAGCGCAGATTTTATGGAGAATGCAACAAGAAATAAGATAGAAATTGCAGCCACTAACCCGGGAGGAACGTTTGGGATTTGCCTTGCAATATCATCCATATTGAGCGTTCCGGTTGCGCCGTAAATCAAGCCAAGTCCGCTGAGAAAAAGAGTGGAAGCAAATAAGTTTGGAACGACGTAGTTCATTGCTCCCCGGATTTGGTCTTTTTCACCACCAAGGGCCAGGAGGACAAAACTGCTGAGCAAAATACATTCAAACCACACAAACAGATTGAATAGATCGCCCGTAACAAATGCTCCGGAAACTCCCGCAATGAGGACGAAAAGAAGTGGATGGAATCCAAAATCTCTGACTGGTGAATCTAAGTTTTCTGATGAATAAACGTTGACCAGAAATCCTATAACAGCAGCGACTAGAACTAAGGTTCCACTGAGTGTGTCGGCTTGGAAAGTGATGCCAAATGGGGCGGGCCAGTTTCCAAGATTTTTAATAACGATTTCGCCGGTTTTGACGGCATTCATCAGATTGAGGGCGGATAGCACATGGAGCCCGGAACCGAGTAATGCGACAATTCTCCGAATTTTAGGATGTGTCCATAATGCCAGCAGAATTGCAGCAGTTGTAAGAGGAACAATAACAGTTAAAAAAACGCTCACTTACTCTTCACCTTGCTGGTAGTTTGGGAAATTGATTTCGTCTGGTTTTGGCTTGTTTTCTATCTCGGTTAAGACATCAGGATCATCGCTTCGGAAACAATCGAAGCCTCGTCGGACAAGAATCATTGCAAAGGCTAAGACCGCAAAACTGATGACGATTGCGGTTAGGATAAGGGCTTGGCCAAGGGGATCGGGGAAAGGCCCAATGAGCTCTTTTTGATCTGCGGACATGATGGGAGACTTGCCTCTGACAACTCGGGCACAAGTAAAGACGAGCAGGTTTGTGGCATTGCCAAGAATAACAATCCCAAACAACATTTGAATCATGCTTCTTCGCAAGAGTAAGTATGTTCCGGTTGCGTAAAGTAACCCAATTGTTATAGCGAGGATAACATTCATTCTTCGTGCATATCCTCCAAGAAACTGACAGTAACGCCAATGACAACCATGAAGACTCCGACATCAAAAATCATAGGAGTTCCGAGTTTGGCGGTTCCAAAAATAGTGGGGAGGTTTACCCATAAACCGGTGAGAAACGGCTTGCCTACGACAATTGATGTGAAGCCAGAGAGGATACTGATTGTTAGTCCTATCCCGGCAAGGGTTCGGGGGTCGATACGGATTGCATCTCGCATGGCTTGTTCGCCAAATGCCATCATATGCAACGCTAGTGCAGCGGCAGCAACAAGTCCTCCGGCAAATCCTCCACCGGGCTCATTGTGTCCGCGAAGAAGGAGGAAAACAGCAATTATGAGCAGGAAAGGTGTTATAAATCTTGTTACCGTTTCTAAGATTACAGATTTCATGTTTTGCCTCCTTTGCTTGCTTTTTGCTTTTTAACTGGGCGAAACCGGATTAGGGAATGGACTCCGAGAGCAGCGACGCAAAGCACCGTAATTTCACCTAAAGTGTCGAGGGCTCGGTAGTCGACAATAATGACGTTGACCACGTTTTTCCCATGAGCATCTACGTAAGCATTTTTGCCATAGTAGGCTGAGATTTCTTGCGGTTTTGGCACGGACAGGACTCCGAGAACCAAGGCGCACATTGTTGTTCCGAAGAGGATTGCAACGGCCGCATCTCGTACTTTATTGAGTCTAGTGCTGGCAACATTTAAGGCAGGCAAATGGCTAAAAACAAGAACAAATAAAACGACAGACAGGACTTCGATCAGGAGTTGAGTGAGAGCGAGATCAGGGGCGCCAAAGGTGACGTAGGTTAGCGTGATTGCTACTCCGGTGATTCCTAAGATAGCGACTCCTCCCATTCTTTTTCGTGAAAGGATTACCCCAAGGGCAGCTACGACTGCAAAAACGCATACGAATGCTTCGTTGAGACGGATATCGGGGGTGAGTTCAACATTGATAAAAAACGGTTTTAGAACGACAACATAGGCGACAAGAGCTACAAATGTCAGGAAATATCCCAATAGTTGTTGTCGGAAACTTGCGCGATCCGTTAGCTGATGAAGGAAGTGTCCTAGTTTTCGGAATGACTGGAAAAGGGATTGGAATATTGATTCAACTGAAAAATTGATCGATTCTTGCAGGATGAATGCCTTTGATTGTACTTTTGGAAGGGCAACTCCTAAGATGCAACCCATTGTAATTGCGCTTAGGCTAATGAGGAATTCGGTATTGAAACCGTGAAAAAGTTTTAGGTGGTTTGTTACAGATTGATGTGCAACTTGACTTGCGGCGGGAGCCACAAGCATTTCACCAAGAGGTAGAAGCATGAAACTGAGAAAAAGGCCGAGTCCGCCTAGAACAAATGGTCCGACGGAAGTTAATGGGTGTAGCGAATTGTTTTGGAGTGATTCTGGGTTTTCTTTTTTTGTAAATGGTCGATAGGCGATGGCGATGGCGGCAGCAACACTGCAAATTCCTGCGATGATAATTGCTCCCAGAAAGATCGGTTCGGATAATGTTGCTGTGAGCTGGCTTTCTTTTTTTATAAATCCAAGAAAAACAGGAATTCCTGCAAAAGATAAAGCGGCTAAACGAGCCCCGAGGGCAATAGCTGGAGCAGACTTATTGAGATCGTGAAGTTTTGTGATGTCTCGGGTGCCGGTGTGGAGGTCGATGTTGCCGGCGATCATAAATAGTGCGCCTTTGTAACAGGCATGAGCAAGGATTGTAATGATTAAAGCTTCAGCAGCAGCTTTTGTGTTGATTCCGATGAGCATAACCATGCTTCCGAGAGCGGCGACAGTTGACCAAGCTAGGATTCTTTTGAGATCTTTTTCCGTGAGGCTGAGAATGCTTCCAATGATGAGAGTTATTGCTCCAAATGTGGCAGTGACTGTTTGAGCTCCGAAAAGGAAACTAAATTTTGCCAAGAGAAAAACTCCAGCTTTGACCATAGTTGCGGAATGGAGATAAGCGCTTACAGGCGTTGGCGCAGCCATGGCATTTGGGAGCCAAAAATGGAATGGAAATTGAGCCGATTTGGTAAAGCATCCAATGGTAACGAGAGCGATGGCGAGGGGAGATGCGCTTTGAAGACTTGCAAAAGCAAACGAGTTATTTTCGATACCAAGGAGGATGAGTCCGGCGAAGAGAATGAGGCCCCCGGTACCGGTTATCACTAAGGCTTGAGTTGCGGATTTTCTGGATATAGGATTATCGGAATTGAACCCAATGAGCATGAAAGATGTGATGCTGGTGAGTTCCCATGCAATGAAAAGAGATATTAAGTCTTGGGCAGAAACTACAGCGAGCATGGCCACCATAAAGGCAAGTAACCAGCCGAGCAGTTTTGCCAATTTCTCCTTCATATATCCAGAGGCATAAAGAAAAATTAGAGTTCCGATTCCAGTTATGATGAGCCAGAAAACAAGTCCCAGGCTATCGAGTCCGAAGGAAATATATATATTGTTTTCAGGAAGCCACGGGGTCTTAGATGCGGCTAAAAATGGCTTGCCGATTTGATTAAGTCCATAAATGAATCCGACGAGGGGATACAGGGCGAGGACAACTCCGGAGAGTTTTTTTGCAATTTTGTCAATTGCAGGCGTGAGAATGGCGAGGACTAAACCGGTTATCAGGAAGCCTTCGAGCCAGGTCATGAGAAAAATGTTTGTCCGAAAGCTATGTATCGAACTTGTTGAGATTACCGCGAAATGCGCTTGGATCAGCGGATGTTCCCGGGCGCAAAGTATTGCTCATTTTTTATAAAACGGCTCTATTTTTGTACCTTAAGTTGATTCTAGAGCGTAAAGTATACGTATGACTTCTTTTGTCGCAGCGATGGTTGTTTTTGGATTTGGAATCCAACAAGATTCAAAGTTAGTTTTGGACGAACCGGGTATTCAGTTGCCGGAACTCGTGGCAAAGATTGCGGCGGCAAACGGAGAATCATTATCAGTCAGTCCGGAGCTGAGTAACGAAGTTTTTGCGGTTTGGCAAAAAGAAATCGGGGCCAATGAACTGAAAACAAAGTTGGCGGATATAGCATATGCGAAGTGGTCTGTTCGTTCTACCGGTCAAGTGTTGATTCCTGATGTAGAACGAATCAATAAGATTGAATCTGATTGGAATATCCGGCTTTCGAAGAGTGTTACAAAGAGTAAGGAATATATTAGACTTGGGCTGGCAAAACGACTGGCTATTCCGAAAATTGTCGAAGAAGACTATAGTTGGGTTCATGAGCGATTTGATGACCCATCTGCGAACCTTTGGGCTCAAATTGCTTTGCAGATTCCGGATTCTGTCTATACAGGACTGTCGGAAAATGAGCGGGCGGTTTTTTCAACAATTCCCAACCGGATGCAGAAAGCTTTGAACGCTTCGAGCTATGGTTCGATTGTCTCGCAATGGGTTAAAACCTATAATGAAGGAATTGAAAATAATGAGGAAATCGATGATTCGGAGTATCCACCAGAATATCGAGAGTATTTAGCATTAATGAAAGAACTGGAAATGGATTTTACGCCAAAACCAGTTAAAGAGGCTCCGTACAAAATTTTAGCGGTTGTTAGTGGTGCTTATCCAAGTATTGATGAGCGATATACCAGTACTCCAAACCTTCAAATTACGGTTTATGGCAAATCTGGAAAAACTCTTGTGAGTTATGAAGATTCATTAGGTTCTTTGCTTGAAACGATGAAAGGGGTTGAAGAATATGCCAAAAATAAACCGCTTTACGATCAACAAGATGAAGAAGGGGGGCCAGAGGACGAGTACCAGGATCCCTATGCAAGCGAACCTCGGCTGCCGATTTCAAATGAAGCTTGGATGATGATTCAGGCCGTGAAATCTCAGTACAATGGCAAAGAGCAGATTGTTCCGAATGGGGTTTCGGAAATGTTTTCACTTCCGACACAGTTTGAACCGCTGAGATATCTTCTTGGAGAATCGTATGTGGCCATGGCAAAGCATTATGACCGAGGTTTAATTGCTCTTCTTTCTGACGATGATGCAAGGAATCTTAGCTATGAAGCAACAGCAGATGGAGTGCGTGCCGGATTTGCCTTAGATATGTTGCTTCGCCGGGAGATCTATAGTGATTACGAAGGTGGGCCTCTCTATGCCAGTATTGATCAAAGTCAATCGGCTCCGGCAACCCAAACAGAAGTTAGATCTGGGCAGCGTAAGTTTGAAGTTCCAGCCGGTCCATTTGAGGTTGGACCTCGTGATCCACGTGGATATTGGGAAAGCCGGGTTAAACGTTCTGATTTGGAAGAGTTGGTTGGCATTTACAAGCAAGATCTTTTGCCAAGCCTAGACACCTTGGCGAGCTTTGCGGCGAGGAATCCGAAAGCTCCTTACAATAGTATAAGAGAAATTGTTTTGCTTCCCTTTAGCGGCCCAGGATATAGCTTGTGGGGCACCAGCAATGAGTGGGAATCTCTGGTTTTTTGGGGTTTGCTTGGAAAAGGCAATCAGGCCACTCTGAGACGGGGAGGGCAAGTGCCTTTTTCCGGACTCTCAAAGGAAGCTCAGAAACATATCTCAGAAAATTTGTTTGGACTCTATTCTGTCATCGGGCCACTTGATAAGCAGCGAAGAAAGCCGGCATATTTGAATCAGAATTTCTTTGGTGAAGAATCTTATTATCGAGTGGGAATGGACTTAGACTCCGAGCCAACTGAACTTATGCCAAATGGATTGCCAGCAAATGGCTACTTGCAAGGTTATGTCACGAATGAGCCATATGTAGTTCAACTCGGTTCAAGTTCAAAGCCTAATTCGTATCTCTCAATTCCTATGAACGCTTCTGAAATCGCTTTTTCTAAAGCCATGTACGATATGGCGGGTGCAGAATCTGATATTCAGCCGGGGCACTTTAATCGACTTGCCTTGGGGCAAAGATCAGCCATTGAATTAGCAATTGTAGTTGCGCCAGGAACTGGCCAAGTGATGCAATTAATGGATGAAAAGGGGCCGGACATATCTAAGACCTTTTCGATGCTGAGTTTGCCAGGTGATTTTGGTAGATTAGTTGCAGAGGAAGAGAAAAAGATGAACGAATCTGCACAAATGAAATTGATGAAAGCTATGTATAAAATGAATGGCAGTTATCGAGAGCCGATTAAACCTTAAGTATGTGCGCTAGATTTGTCCACTTTAACGGTCGAGTTATAAAAGATGACTTTGGTGCGGTTCCATTACCAAATATGGAACCGCATTATAACATTGCTCCCACTGATCCGGTGATTGCCGTGCTTGATCGAGATGGAGCCAGGCGAGCTTGGCCACTGCAATGGGGATTGGTTCCGAGTTGGGCACAAGACCCTTCGATGGGTTCTCGTCTTATCAATGCAAGAGCGGAGACAGTGGCAGAAAAGCCTAGTTTTAGAGGAGCATTTAAGTATCGTCGGTGTGTGATTCCGGCAGATGGATTTTATGAATGGCGAGGCGTGGCTGGCAAAAAACAGCCCTATTACATTCATCGGCGTGATGGCCAAACGATGGCATTTGCGGGGTTGTGGGAGACTTGGGAACGGGCCGAAGGATATTTAGAAACTTGCACGATTATTACAACTTCAGCAAACTTAGAAATGAGAGAGCTGCATGATCGTATGCCTGTGATATTAGAAATGGATGAGATTGGTATTTGGTTGGATCGATCTATGACGGAATCTGCCAAGCTATTGCCCTTTCTGGATTCGGCTCGAGATGGGACATTGGATATGTACGAGGTTGAGCGGACGGTAAGTAATCCTCGAGCAGAAGGTCCGGAATTGATTGCAAGGAAAGTTATCGATACTCTATTCTAAGCACGAGAATCTGGTTATTGGCATTTTTATTAAATTTCCTCACGGTAGAAATACTGTTCTTTAACAAATCGGTTGAGATTGGCAAGCAATTTGCGTGACTTGATGTTGGTTATTCGGGCCACTTTTGAGGGGGCCGATGGAGAGACCAGATATGAAAATGACACGCAATTTACTCATTTTGGCGGTAGCGGCATGTGGTTCGCTTTCGTTTGGTACAACTTGGAGTTTTAATTACAATCCAACGTTGGCCGAACAAAATTCAGACGGCGGAAAAATCAATAACGTCAATACTTCGTTCAATGATGCTACAAATCAATTTAAGTTCGAAGTGAACTTAGGAAAAACAAAAAGTGGTGGAAAAACCGATGGTTTTTGGTTAGCGGTGAACGATGGTCCAAATCCTAAAGGTCATGCGGGCGAATTGGCTTTGCTTTACTTTGATGCTTTTGGTCCTAGTGGTCCAACTTTGACAGCTTATGGCTACAATGGCTTTAACGGCGACACCAGCTACAAAGATGGGTCACCAGCCAGTGGAAACCAAGCACCAGACAAGATTTTGACATCTTTGTCCAATGGAAGCAGTTGGGTTAATGGATTGACCTTTACCAATAATTCTGATGGATCCCGGACGTTAGGTTTTGATATCAATGCAACAGCAATCAATGGTCGGAGCCCAATGTATCCAGGCAGTACTCCATGGACTGGTTTGCAGTTTGATAACAAGATTGGAATGTGGTTGCACACTGTCAACGATCTGGATGCTCAATATGGGCAAGATGGATTTTTGACAAAATGGTCTTATGGCGAGCAAGGTTGGTTGGACTTCTCAAACAAAGACGCAGTGCCTGAGCCAGCTTCCATGATTGTTCTTGGCGGCGCAGCAGTTCTTGCAATGCGAAAGAAATTCAAGAAAGCCTAATAGTTTTTATCTTCAGTTTCAACTGTTGATTTAACACTGATGATAAAGTCGAGTCTCATTTGAGATTCGACTTTATCGTTTTAAGGTCAGAACTTTTTTGAATATATCTTTTGAAGAGATAAGTCTAGCTTTTCTGATATTGTCATGGCATAGATTCCATTTCAGGCCAAAAAAACCCCCAGAGATATGTTCTCTGAGGGCTTGTTGTTGGACTAACTTTGGATTAGTCGCGCTTGCGGAATCTTGGTCCTGAGGACTCGCCGCTATCGCGGTTAGAGTTGTCTCTTGGTCCTGAATCTCCACCATCTCGGTTGGAATTATCACGTGGGCCGCGATCTCTGTCGCCACCGCGATCTCGACCATAGCCGCCACCGCCGCCTCGACCACCTCGATCTCCGCCGCCTCTTCCGCCGCGATCACCGCCGCGATCTCGACCGTAGCCGCCACCGCCGCCTCTACCGCCACGGTCTCCGCCACCAGTTGATGGTGGTGGGCTCATGTCGTTGAGTCGCTCGTTTTCTGGGTTAAGGTCTAATGCTGAAAGGTTGATTCTGCCCATACCATCAACTTCATGGACTTGAACATTGATGACATCGCCTTCGCTTACCACTTGTTCTGGGTGTCGGATGTTAGCTTTTGTGAGCTGTTCATTTGGCACCATGCCATCTTTTCCATTTGGCATTTGCACCATTGCGCCTCTACCCATGAGTCGTGTTACCGGGCCACTGAATGCAAATCCAACTTCTAGGCTTGAAGTCAAACCTTTGATCATTGCAATTGCTTCTTCAGCTTTTTCACCGGAGTCGCTGGCGATTAACACTCGACCATCTTGTTGAACATCAATTTCGCAACCGGTGGTTTCAACAATCTTTCGAATATTTGCTCCACCTGGTCCGATGAGTCCACCAATTTTTTCTGGATTGATGTTAATCGTTGTGAGCCTTGGCGCGGTTGGCGAAAGAGCTGGACGTGGTCGCGGAATTTCAGCTTCCATGATGTCTAAGATATGGAATCTTGCATCTTTTGCTTGGTTCAGCGCATCAGTCAGGACTTGTTCTGGAATACCTTCAAGTTTGGTGTCGAGTTGGAGGGCAGTGATACCATCTCTCGTTCCAGCAACTTTGAAGTCCATATCGCCGGTGAAGTCTTCTACACCTTGAATATCGGTGAGAATTTGGAAGTTCTTACCGTCGCTCATGAGTCCCATTGCGATTCCGGCAACTGCGCCTTTGATTGGAATTCCGGCATCCATTAATGCGAGGGAAGACCCACAAACGCTGGCCATTGAGCTTGAGCCATTGGATTCCAAGACTTCGCTCACCAAATGGAGAGTATATGGGAAGTTTTCGTCATCAAATGGAATAACCGCTTCTAGAGCTCGTTCGGCTAAGGCACCGTGTCCGACTTCACGTCGTCCCGGTCCGCGAAGCATTCGACATTCGCCTACTGAATATGGCGGAAAATTGTAGAAGTGCATATAGCGCTTGTTATTATTTTCCTTCTCATCTAGTTGGTCAATGATGTCGGCAAACTGGGCTTCTTTTGGCATTCCCATTGTGAGGACGGTCATGACCTGGGTTTGTCCACGTGTGAACAGTCCGGAACCATGTACTCTTGGAAGTAGACCGGCTACAGCTTCGATTGAACGAATTTCTGTTGGCTTTCGGCCATCTACGCGCTTGCCTTTTTCGATGACACATTTACGAAGGACTTCTTTACATGCTTTGTCGATGGCGGGTTTGAGGCCAGCGAGTTTTGCTTCGTCTTTTGCGTAGACTTCTTTATACTTGGCGAGAAGTTCATCGATCAATTCATCCATTGCGCTTTCGCGTGTTGCCTTATCAGGATCGAAAAGATTGGATTCGATGACCTTGGATTCTTTTTTGACGATTTCTTCGACGAGTTTTTTGTCTACCTCGCTTGTTTCGACTGTTCTCTTTGCTTTACCAGCTACTTTTGCGAAGGCATCAATTTCATTACAGATTTCGATGATTGCGTTGTGAGCAAAGGTTAGACCCTTGACCATAACTTCTTCTGAGACCTCTTTTGCTCCAGCTTCGACCATTGAGATTGCTCCACGGTGTCCGGCGACGATGAGGTCGAGTTGAGAAACTTCCATTTCATCGTGAGTTGGGAAGAGAACGTATTCTCCCTCGATATATCCGACTCGAACGCATCCGACTCGGCCCGTTAAACGGAACATCGCTGATGGCGAGGGCGGCACTTGCGGCGTTGACCGCTAAGACATCATAAGGGATTGTCTTGTCGATGGAAAAAGCCATCGTGATGATTTGGATTTCATTTCGGCACCCTTTAGGGAAGAGTGGTCGAATTGGTCGGTCGATCAATCGGGAAACGAGGGTTGCTTTTGTGCTTGGTCGTCCTCCTCTTTTGATCATTCCGCCGGGGATTTCTCCAACGGCGTACTTTCTTTCTTCAAAGTCGCAGACCAGGGGAAGGAAGTCGATTCCGTCTCTAGCTGTTTTTGAGATATTGGCGGTGCCTAACATGACACAGTCGCCCATTCCGAGGAGCACTGCTCCGCCTGCTTGCTTGGCCACACGGCCAGTTTCGAGGTGGAACTGCTTACCAGCCACCTCGAATGTGTGATTATGGATCATTTAATTTTCAGCCTCTTGCTAACTATTCGTTGAAAAACGATTGTGTTTAGCGGGGCCGAACTTCACGAATACCAAGTTTTCCGATAAGTTCGCGATACTTAACGACATCTTTTTCTCTGAGATATCCTTCAAGTCTTCGTCTTTTACCGACTAGTTTTAGTAGTCCAGTTCGCGAGTGAAAGTCTTTCTTGTTTGCTCGCAAGTGTTCGGTAATTTGGAGAATACGAGCTTGAAGTAATGCAACTTGGACTTCGGCAGAACCGGTGTCGCTGGCGTTTAGGCCGTATTCATTGACGAGTTTTTCTGTAGTTTCCTTATCGAGAGGCATTGTGAGTTTATTCGGCTCCACTAGGATCCCGGAAGCTCCGTATTTCTCGAAAGCTCCAGGTGGTTATTGAACCTGTCAATGCCGCTCTACGCAAACTCCTTTTGAAAAAAGAGACTCCGTACAACGGCGCCAGCAGGCTTTAACCGAGTTGGATGATACCAGTTGATTGCGAAATCTTCTGTTAGTCCTGGTGGATTGTAGGCCGGAAGTCGGTTTGCGGGCTGGTATTGTTTTATCAGCGATGACGATTGTGGTTTTGGGTGCAGGCAGTTGGGGGACGGCTTTATCTTTAATTTTAGCTAGAAATGGGCATTCCGTTCACTTGATTGCTCATACGCTTGAGGCAGCAGAAAAGCTTGAGCGTGATCGCGAGAATTTGCAGTATCTACCCGGATTTCCGTTTCCGAGTTCTATAGAAATTGTTGGGCCTGGTAAGGGCTTGGTTGACGCAGATTTTGGGGTAGTTGCCGTGCCCTCTGCGGGTGTAAGAAAAAACTTACATGAACTTAAAAATTTATCATTGGTTTGTGTTGCCAGTAAGGGTTTGGACTCCTATACTGGTCAAGTTTTATCGGACGTGGTTTTGTCTGAATTGCCTCATGTATCAGTTGCGGCGTTAAGTGGTCCAAATTTAGCGGTTGAATTGGCGAAAGGAATTCCGACGGCGGCAGTTGCGGCAAGCAAATTTCCAGATGCTGCAGAGTTAGTTCGATCAGCGTTCATGGGGGCAACCTATCGGGTTTATGCCAGTGATGATTTGGTTGGAGTTGAACTTGCGGGGGCATTGAAAAACGTAATTGCAATTGGGGCAGGAATTAGCGATGGCATGGGGTTTGGAGATAATACAAAGGGGGCATTTGTGAGTCGAGGTCTGATTGAAATGGTTCGACTAGGTTTGGCACACGGAGCGAAAATGGAAACGTTTTTGGGTTTGGCCGGAGTGGGAGATCTATTTGCAACCGCTGCAAGTACCCTCTCTCGTAACTATCGGGTTGGACGGTCATTAGGTGAGGGGAAAGATTTGGCAACGGCAATGGCTTTGGTCGGGCAGGTTGCAGAAGGGGTACCGACTTGTGGAGTTGCCATTGAGTTGGCTGCGAAATTGGGAGTTGATGTTCCGCTGATGAACACCCTTTATGGCGTTATGCACGGACATATTGGATTAGAGGATTCTATTCGCCGGTTAATGGATCGAAAAACGTTGCGCGAAACAGATGGACTTGTTTTTTAGATTTGCCCTTTACTCGTAGGAATAACGGGCCGACAATAGAGATATGTATGCTTCTCGTTCTTCCATAAAGTGGACAAGCCTTTTTGTTCTTTGCGCCATACTTGTTGGCTGCGGTGGTGGCGGTGGTGGTGCATCGGCGGGGTCAGGAGGGTCGGGCTCTACTGCAGGATCTTCGACGGGCGGAAGTACGGGGGCAACTACAGGAAGCACATCAGGTTCGACGACAGGTTCTACAACCGGATCGACTTCGGGAAGCACAACGGGCTCGACTACTGGATCTACGACCGGGTCAACTACAGGAAGTACATCAGGTTCGACGACAGGTTCTACAACCGGATCGACTTCGGGAAGCACAACGGGCTCGACGACTGGTTCTACGACTGGGTCAACTACAGGAAGCACAACAGGCTCGACAACAGGATCTACGACCGGGTCAACCACAGGAGGCACAACGGGCTCGACGACGGTTCTACGACTGGATCAACTACGGGAAGCACAACGGGTTCGACGACTGGTTCTACGACCGGGTCAACCACAGGAAGCACAACAGGTTCGACGACTGGTTCTACGACAGGATCAACTACGGGAAGCACAACAGGCTCGACGACTGGTTCTACGACTGGATCAACCACCGGAGGATCTGGAATCACGACACCTCAAATCATCTTTTGGAAAGGTGCGGCTAATTCTGAACGTGGATATCGTATGGAATTGAGTGGAGGCACTCAAACGGCGATCACTTCGACTGGGCAGGGCTCAGTTATGGTTTCGGCTCCGACAGATATGAGTTTTGTGGTTTATGTTTCGGATAAGAGCGGAAATGATGAGGTCTATAAAGCTAACTTAGATGGTAGCAGTGAAGCCAATTTATCGGGAAATGCCGCTACAGATACGGACGCGGTTGTTAGTGCGGATGGCTCTAAGATTGTATTTTTGAGTACCCGAAGTGGGGCAAGAAGAATTTGGACAATGAATGCAAATGGGAGCGGAGCGACAATGTTGACGACTCGAACGGATATTTTGAATGTATCTGTTAGCCCAGATGGAAGCAAAGTCGCATTTTCAGCTTTGGTAGCAGGATTTCCGCAGATTTTTGTGATTAATGTGAATGGCACCAGTGAAACAAATATTTCTGGAGATGCAACCGCCGATCACGATTTTCCGGCATTTAATCCGACTGGAACAAAGATAGTTTTTGTTGGAGATTTGCAAGACGTTTACCAAGTGAATGTAGACGGGAGCAGCAAACAGAAACTCTTTGGATTTGGCAATGATATTCAGGGGCTGAGCTTTACTCCGTCTGGAAGTCAACTTGTATTTATGGGGGACAATTCTGGGGCGTGGGATATCTATAAATGTTCAACTAACGGGACAGGAGTTGTGAACTTGACAAACACAGGAACTGATGAATTTAAGAATTCCGGATATATTGGGCCTTAATGATTCGAATTGCAGTTGGATTGGGGAGTAATCTTGGCGATCGAATTGCAACGATAGATCGGGCTAGTCAGTTTATTGGTGAGTTTTGTAGTGGTTTAGAACTGAGTTCACTATATGAATCGGAACCGATGTATGTCGAAGATCAGAATCGATTTATCAATGCCGTTCTCATTGGCTCCGTTGAGATTGGACCGATTGAAGTCTTGGCTCGTCTTAAACAGATTGAACAATATTTGGGGAGAATTGAAAGGGAAAGAAATGGGCCGCGTGAGATTGATTGTGACCTTCTAGATTTTGGTGGTGTTATATTGCGGTCTGACCGACTTGTTTTGCCACATTCGAGAATGCTTGAACGTCGATTTGTAATAGAACCGCTCGTGGAATTAGTTTCGGAGTTTTATATTTCAGGAGTGGGAGCAGCAAAAAGGCAACTGGAATTGGATGAAATTGTCATGCAAGGTATGCGAAGGGTGAGACATGCCACATTTTGATTACTTAGGGTTTGATCAGGTCGGTCAGACCCGGACTGGCGTAATTGAAGCGGCAACTGCGAATGAAGCAGTTGGAATGCTGGCGAAGATGGGGTTGAGAGTGCAAAAAGTGACACCAGCATTGGCCCAACAAACAGGTTTTGCGATGGTTGCACCGGCAACAACTGGAACAAAGCCAGACTCCGTAGTTAAGACTAATTCCAAGCCAAGTTTTGGTGGACAAATGGGGACGCAGGAGACAATGTTTTTGCGAGATTCGCAACTTTTTATTCTGTTTTCTCAATTAGCAAACTTGTTTCGTAGTGGAATTTCTCCGGTAGAAGCCATGAATGAGATGTCGAACCGACATTCTTGGAAACCATTTTTAAGAGAAATATTTATCGAAGTTGGTCGAGATGTTAGCGCGGGACGTTCGCTAGCGGATGCGATGGAACGATTTCCGGACATTTTTCCGCCCGGTGCAATCGGAGCGGTTCGAGCAGGAGAAACTGGTGGTTATCTTCCCATGGCTTGCCAAGTTTATGCCGAGAATCAGCAGAATAATTCGAAACTGAGGGGGATATTCAAGTGGTTAAATATCGCGATATGGTCAACATTAATTTCAATTCCTTTATTTAACTCGATGATGAATGGAGTTTCTCGTTTGACGGCGACGATCAACAATATGAAGCCTCCGCAGGAAGAGTATTTATTGGGATTACGGGAGGGATTGTTTGGAATATGGGGCATTTTCGCCGTAATATTTATACTTATTTGGGCATTTGGATGGAGAGTTACGGGGCGACGGAGTTTTCTAAATTGGCGTCATAAATTGGCGGCGACAACTTGGGGAGGGCCAAAGCGCAGGAGTCGAATGGATAGCCTATTGATGCTGGGATTTCATATGAAATCGCTTTCTCGTGCGGGGCTTTCTCCAGCAAGGGTGTATGCATTGGCGGCGGATGCGGTGCCTAATCGGTGGTATGCGGAGGAGCTTAAGAAGTTGCTGCGGGGTTCTACAGAGTCGACAAAGCTATCAACCATTTTGCGCCAAAGTCCGATCATTCCTGAAGAACAAGTGCAGATGATTGAAACAGGGGAAATGACGGGAACTGTGGAATCGACGATTGATGCGATGATTGAAATGGCCGAAGCGGATAGGAAATCTACAGAAGGGTATTTAAAATTCAAAGCATTTGTTTGGGTTGGCTTGATTACGCTTGGTTCCGCAGCATTGATGTACGGATTTTTGAGTCGCGGTTTTTTTGATAGCGCTTGGGATGCCGTTTTTGAAGGTGTTCCGGGATATGATGATAGCGTGGATGGAGGATAGAGTTGCCCGTTTTTGAATTTAAAGCCAAAGATAGCGAGGGTATGGATCAAAAGGGATTGATTCATGGAAACTCATTGGATGCCGTTGCAAATTCGCTTTCGGCTAAAGGCTGGGTAGTGCAGAGTTTAGGGTTATCAACAGTTGGTGAACTGAACGACTTGGATCAACCCGGGGGAGATAAACCATTGGGTGGAGAGCAAGAAGTACCTCGACCACAACCTTCCAGTCAGGTATCAAACCGGGCGCAGTCTATTGGCCCGGAAACTGGCCAACGGGGTCGGATGGCAACCGATGTGATTGGGCCGCTAGTTGGCACGGTGCCTTTGACTCAGCTTCATATGTTTTTTAGGCAATTGCATTCTATGCTGCATGCCGGTATCAATCCTGCACAAGCACTGGAAACATTGTCGAACCAAGGTATATCGCCGAAGTTCCGTATGATTTTGCAGGAGACGAAGGAGCATGTTACGGCAGGAAGGCCGATTAGTGCAGGTTTTCAGCGTTATCCGGAAGTTTTCAGTCCTTTGATTCTCAGTATGGTAAGAGCGGGCGAGGAAGGTGGATTCTTATCTGAACAATGTCGGCTAATTGCTAATTATCTACAAAAGGATATTGAGTTGCGAAACTTGATTCGTCGGGAGACGGCATATCCTAAGCTAATTCTAGGAGCCGCATTTGTTATTATTCTTGGGGCAAACGCATTTATATTATCGGTAAACCCCAGCGCGCAAAAGTTGCCAGTTCCGGCATTTGCTGGGATTGCGATGCTGACTATTTTGGCGGTTGGTTGGGTTGTTGTTCGATTAGGCAAGCGTCAGGCTTCGGTGATGTCGATTTGGGATGGAGTTATTCATGCCATTCCGTTTGTTGGTGAGACGTTTCATGGATTCGCGATGGCAAAATTTGGTCGAGCTTTTGGCGCATTGAATACGGCCGGAGTTCCACTTAGCCAAGTGGCAAAATTATCTGCTGATGCCAGTGGTAATGAATGGGTACGAGGAAAGATTTATCCTTGCATTCCCTTGTTGGACTCGGGAGAGAGTATTTCTGATGTTTTTCAACGATCGGGTGCATTTTCGCCGATGGTGATTGACATGCTCCGATCTGGGGAGATGACCGGAAACATTGAGGATATGTTGGTGAAGGTTAGCGAGCTTTATGAGGATGAGGGATCGACTAAGGCTCGTCAGATGGCTTTACTTTTGGGAATTGTTGTCTTTTTAGGAGTTGCCGTCTTTATAGTTCTGTTTATCATCTTGCCGTTTTACATGGGTTATGCTCAGGGTCAGACGACGATATAAGTAGGTTTGGGTGCCTAATCATTACGAAGAGCTAGGAGTTGGACACGATGCTTCCGGAGCGGAGATCCGCCGAGCATTTGGTCGGTTGGCTAAAAAATATCATCCTGATGTTGATTCATCGGCGGAATCCATTAGAAAATTTGGGCTGATAAAGGAAGCCTATGACGTTCTTTCTCACTCGGACAGACGCAAGAACTACGATGTAGTTTTGAATTTGAATTCGGAACTTAAGAATCGAAAAATTGCGGAAGAACGAGCTGCGAATGAAGCGTCGCAAAAACGAGCAGATAACGAAAGGCAGAAGAAAAGTGTAGACGAGAAACAGAACTGGATTGCCCAAAAGGAGCGAATTGTACGACTTGAAAAGAGTATGAGCCGAGCGAGATGGTTAGAAGCAGAAAGGCTGATTGAAGAGATATTGGCGGTTGATCGTCGGTCATCATTGGCGTATGCGGCGAGGGGGGATATTGCTCGAATACGAGGAGATTTGGATGAAGCCCAAAAGAACTATTCTTTAGCAGTCCAGTTTGATTCCCAATCGGCGGTGTACCAACGGAAGTACGAAGAGGTTTTGACTACGCTTGATCGTCCGGGAGCCGTTTCGGTTCGCGATGCCAGTGATCTCAAAGTTGGCCCAACGCTTGTTATGATTTTTGTAGTCTTAGTTGGAGCCGCCTATAGCGTTATAGCAAAAGAGCCATTTTTGTTTCCAGGTGCACTTTTAGCTGATCAACTGACAGTTGGGTTATTGGTCATGTTGTTTGTTAGTGGGTTATCGATTGGAGCAAGTTTAACGGCATCTAATGCTATGGATCCGGTTGATTCGGGATTGAGCGGAGCGATTGTGAAAATTCCACCGGCCATTGTTTTGGGGTTTGTTGCAGTCATCAACTATTGGCTTGCGGTTGGACTATACGTCATGATGGGACTAACACAATCGGCATTTAACCGGAGCCTTTCTCGATTGATTGGATTTAGTGGTCTAGGCTTAGCTGTTTTTGCCTTGGCAAAGTGGTCGAATGGGAATTCTGCAGCTTGGCAGACTTTGCTGTGGGGTGGAAATTTGATTTATATGGGTGCCGCTTGTGGATGGTTTGTAGCGGATAGCTTGAAACGAGTATGAAAAAAGTCCAGAAGAGATTTTTTCTTCTGGACTTTTTTTTGCGCAGGATTTACCTGAGTTTGTTCCAGTTTTCAAGCCGGGAGGCGGCGAGTGGAGCAAGGAGAGTTACACCACTGTTTGTCGAACCGGGCATTCCGTATTCCATACACTCTCGTACATAGTTCAAAGTGAACGTACTTCCGTTGTTCGGCTTGATCTTTATTCCGCCACCGACCGAAGCGGCATCCGTTAAGAGTTTTGAGTTTACGAGAGCGGAGTACTGGGGGTTGGCCAGTAATTCATCTCGCGATAAGCCAGAAGAAACGAGAACACCATTTGTTTCTAAGTGAGAGCCGATATCAATTCCTCCATTTGCCGCATATACCAAACCGATTCGGGAGGAAGTCGTTGATGTGATTGAGATCGCGTTTTTCATAAAACTGGACGAAATCAACGCGGCGTTTTGGTAGGTTGTTGCTTGATTGGGCCAGGTTGAACCTTGTTCATCAACTCTATACTCAGCATTTGGGGCATCAGTATATTGACCAGTGAACATAATGGTCACGCCTAAGTTGTAGAGTGCGCCAAGATTACTGATGTTGCCATTGACGTAAACAATGTTTTCATTGGGGTCGATTGAAGGTTCAAACCTGAGAGTGGTTCCGCTGTTAACGGTCAGGCTGCCATTGATATAGGCAGGCGCTTTTATTACTCTCCAATTGTCGCCTGTTCTTTGGGGAACAGTAGTTTGAATTTAAACTGCCAGCGTAATTGGTTTTGGCGGGAGAACTATTGATTCTGGATTTAGCAGAATCAAATTGTGTTTTCCACTGTAGCGGGTTCATAAATGTTTTTGGCTGACCAATAGGTGTCACCTCATTTTGCATGACAGTGAAAGATGAAGGAATGGAGGTATGGGCGACAGCGGTTTTATAGTTTTTGCTGCCGTTTGGGTTCCCAAGTCCACCGATTCCTTTTGTGAAATCCAATGGTTGTGGCGAAGGTTGATCTGGCACCATGGCATGACCTTGAATATCAATTAAGTCTTCTCTCCAATAATTATCTTTCTGGTTGGAAAATGGAGTCCACGAAATTCCTTTGTTTGCAAGAACATGAGCTTCTTTGTCCAGAGATGAGTTATCAACGGTTTTGATGCCGTCGTTTGTGATGAGGTCGACAGTTGTATTGCTCTGGATTGCACCCGGATAGATCGCAACGGAAGAACCTCCTGTTGAACCTGGAGTGCCACTCGTTACCGTTGAAGCAGTGAACGTGGCTTCGACCTCTGAAGTCGTGCCATTAGGGGCAACGCCGGTGCCACGAATATGGATTTGATAGTCTGTGAGTGTGCTTGTAGCAGAGTATCCGGGGGCGGGTGATGTGACCGTTGATTTGAGATCAATTATCGTTGCGGAGTAATTGCCGACCGAGCGAGTTTTTCCGTCAAAATCTGTATTCATTGGTCGCAGAGAAAGGTTGCCTGGTGACTTTCCGCTGGCAAGGTTTCTTATCGCTTGATCGTAGAGTTCATTGACCGCAGATTCGGCTAAAAGATTTGCGCTAGATTTTTGGCTAAATCGCTCTGCCATTCGGTCGCTAGTCGTTGTGACACCAACGGCAGTGATTGTCACCATTCCTATTACCATGAAGAACATCATCGTAATAGGTAGAGAACTTCCACTTTTTTTGCTTTTTCTTGAAATAGTCATTATTTATTCCGCGTTCGATAGAGCAGTTTTTTCTTGTGCAATGAAATCGAGAAAAGAATCATCTTTTTGCTTCACAGTGAAGACAATGCGATAGGTGACAAGGTTTGCTAAGTTGTACGGTTTTGTAGCATTTGGCTGATAGCCAGGATTGACTCTGCCGGTGGCATCTAGAATTGTTCCCGCTGGTGGAGGCAGCACTGCAACGAGATCCGACCCTAAGGCTACAAGACCGTTAGAGAGAAGTTCGGAGATCTTAATCCCAGGATCATCAATCTTTTTGTCCTGTTTTCCTGCATTTATGCAAGCTTTATCGGACTTCAAATGAAGTAGTTGTATCTGAGATCCAACAGGTGCCCCGAAAGTGATATTAGTTGGAAACTGAAATTTTCCGGATTGTGGGGTTAAGGAAAGTTTCTGGCGATATCCAAATTTGATTTCTTTGACATTTTTCGCGATTTTGTCAAAATGTGGAGCGTCAGCCTTGTTGTTCTTAACATTAGTCTTAACTTCAAGGAGAATAAATGGGCCATCTTTTGATGGTTCAGGGACAATTTTGTACGAGATTATTTTATATTCATCTGGTTTTGGCAGTCCATCTTTAAAATCTGGAATTATGAAAGCGACTTCATTGGCATTTGACTGATAGGTGTACCCACCTCCGGTATAGGATGTGATGACATATCTGCCTTTTCTCATTTCCTTGTCCATATCTTCCAAGGCATTTTCAATATTGCCGTTGGCTTCGTCGGCCAATACAGTTGCGGAACTTAGTTTTGCACCCGTTGCCATGGTTTCAAAAGACATGATGACTACGGCGACAAAAATGCAGCTTGAGATTGACGCTTCAATCGCGGACATTCCCCATTGTTTTCTTTTGTTTTTTTGAAGTTTCATATTCTTAGTTTGCCGTTATCGATCCGGGTTTGGTGACGATGGTCGCGAGTCTTACATTTGACCAAGGCTTGACTGCGTTACTTTCTGGAGCAGAGGCATTTCTCCACTTGATTTGAACAGTAACTTTCTTTTTGGTGTTAGAAATATCTTGAATTTGATAAGTTCCGGTGACTTGGTACTTGGTATTTGAGCTTCCTGGAAGTTGTGAAACGAACTCCGTGGGGATGTCAAATGTGGTTGGTGCAATGGCCTTTAAGTTAGTAAAGGTCGTTGTTTGCAGGGTTGATAGTTGATTAGCGGCAAGAGAAACAGTCGCGCTTCTGATTTGAGACTGGAGGCCGACTTTGTTTGCAAACACTGCCATACCGGAGAAGGTGAGTACTCCGTAAAGCAGGATGAACATAGACATTGCGGTTTCCAAAATAGTGAAACCACTCTGTTTGCGATTATTCGTGTGGACCAGGGATTTCCTCACATTGACTTTTTCGGTGACATTTGCCCATACAATAATGTTGCTTTTGCTAGGTTTTTGAAAGAAATTGTGAAAATGAGTTGGTTTATGGAATGAGCGGCTTTTGATTTTTACTGGGCTTAAGTTAAATTGAGGTGATTTCGCTTGAGTAGACTAGAGCGATCTATGAGCAAGCGGTACTACGTGACGACCCCAATTTATTATGTGAACTCAGTTCCGCACGTTGGTCACGTTTTAACGATGCTGTGCTGCGATATTTGTAAAAGATATGAAAGCATGCGGGGGGCAGAAACTTATTTTTTGACGGGGACAGATGAAAATGGGTTAAAGGTTTTAGAAGCAGCCAAAACAGCAGGTGAAGATGCTCAAGCTTTTGTTGATCGTATCAGTCAGACCTTTAAAGTTGCAGCAGATGAACTCAACATTGACTACGATGTTTTTTTTAGGACAACGAGTGATCGGCACAAAGAAGCTTGCCAAGAGTTGTTTGGAGTTTTAAGGGATAAAGGTTATATCTATCTGGATACATACACGGGATGGTATGACGTATCGGCCGAGACTTTTGTAAAGGAAAGTGAAGTTGTTGATGGGATGAGCCCGGACGGGAATCCGGTTGTTCGTGTTGAAGAAGAAAACTACTTTTTTAAGCTTTCAGCTTTTGAAAAACCACTTTTAGAAAAAATTGAAAGTGACCCGGATTGGTTGTTGCCATCGGTGCGAAAGAATGAAGTTGTCTCATTTATTCAGCAAGGCTTACGAGACATTTGCATTTCACGGAGCAATCCGGGGTGGGGGATTCCGGTTCCGGGAGATGATAGTCGCGTAATTTATGTTTGGTTTGATGCGCTGATTAACTATATTGCCGCTACGGGTTGGCCAGATGGAGATTGGCAATCGCTTTGGCCCGCGGATGTTCATTGGATGGCAAAGGAGATTTTTACTCGATTCCACGCGACACTTTGGCCAGCCATGTTGATGGCAGCGGATTTGCCTTTGCCAAAGAAGGTTGTGGCTCACGGTTGGTTTGTGTTTCGATCTGGAAAGATGAGCAAAAGTAAGGGAAATGTGATTGCTCCGGCAGAACTCCTGGAATACTATCAAACGACAGCTGGCGTGAGCCAGAAATTGTCGGTTGATGTTGTTCGGTATTCATTGGCAAAGAGCTTGCCATACGAAGGCGATACCGACTACTCGCGATTTGAAGTCGCGCAAATGTATAACAGCGATTTGGTTAATGATTTGGGAAATGCGTTGAACCGAAGTTTGAGCATGGCTCATAAATTTTCAGCTGGTGTGGTGCCGGATGCAGAAATTGATCCGGAGGTTATAGAGGCGGTTGCGGTTGCAAAAACTGGGTTTGAAACTGCAATGGAGAGCTTGCGACTGAATACTGCGGTGCAATCGGCCCTGGATTTGATTCGGTTTTTGAACAAGTATGTCGATACGAAGGCTCCTTGGGCTTTAGCCAAGGATGGAGACCCTACTCTGGCGAGTGTTGTACGTTCGATGCTCTATGTTGTCAGAAGCGCGGAAGGGTTGTTCCGTCCGGTGATTCCGGCGACATGTGATGCCATGGCGGTTCAATTGGGATTGAACGCACTTGCGGATTGGGGAAGAATAGGTGAGGAATCGACTTTGCCGGTGGGAACTGTACTTGGCGAACCGGCTCCGATGTTTCCACGACTGGATAAGAAAATTATGGAAGAACTAAAAAACGATGGTTTGGTAGAGGCTGAGCCAAAACAAGAAAAGCCTGCTCCAAAGAAAGAAAAGCCAAAATTTGAGCCTCCGGCAGAGATTGAGTTTGGCGATTTTATGAATGTCAGCTTAAAGGTTGGTCGAGTTATTGAGGCGGAGCCCATTGAAAAAAGCGATAAGTTAATGAAGCTTCAGGTGATGGTGGGCGACGACCAAAGGCAAATTTTGGCTGGAATCAAAAAGAAATACTCGGCGGAGGATTTGATTGGTCGGCAAGTGATTGTTGTTGCGAATCTGAAACCTGCAAAGTTAATGGGCCATGAAAGCCAAGGAATGCTGTTGGCAGCAGATGACGAGAATGGTGACGCAATTCTGCTAATGCCAGATACTGAAGCACCTGAAGGCTCAAACGTTCACTAAACGCTATTGGAGTTCTAGATTCCAAGCGGCTTGTAGTTGATCGTAATGGAGGTTTTTGACGTGGAAATCTCCGAATAACGTGTTGTAGCGATACTTGCCGATTTTGGATTGGAATTGTTGGAAATCGACATCGGCAGTCATTTGTCCGCCATCTCCATGCCAATCTCCGGCGGCATCAAAGAGAACATTGGTGTCGGCGGGAAGTTCAAAACTGGTCTGGGAGAAAAATCGAAATGCGATTTCTGTTCTAAAAAAGTAGCTTGTCCCGTAGGTGGCGAATAGCGAAGGGCTGGAAACTAACGGAATGTTTGGTTGGTCATCGACAACTTGAGTTCCGGAATCTGCCGGGCAGTGAAAAATCTCTTTGCTTTTGACATACGGTTGAAGAACAACGTTTAGATCAGGCATAAATGGAATTCGAACTTGAAATTCTGGATGAGAGTCCCAGATTTGAGGTTGGGTTTTATCGACGGGATCTACGGCGTGAGGGAAGATGTCGTCGTAATCTGACATGTATATTGCAATTCCGGATCCGATTTGTTTGAGATTACTGATGCAAGCGGTTTGTTTTGCGGACTTTTTGGCTCGAGCAAAGACGGGGAACAGAATTGCGGCGAGAATTGCAATAATTGCAATAACAACAAGCAGTTCTATGAGAGTGAACGCTTTGCTCTTTGACTTCACATTGATATTTACGCTGGACTTAGGTCATGAGTGCCATAAAAGTTGGAACTCGGAATGAATCTTTGTTCGTTGCTTTAATTTAAGATGACCTGGTGACCAGTGGCTCTGCTTCATTTTAGGTAGTCTTTCAGGTTCAAATACGGATGGCAGTCCAAAGCTCACGATCAAGATTTACACTTTTTGCCGCAGGATTCTTTTATGTTTCTGTGTGCCTATTTGCATTAATTGTTGGCTCAGTTTTTGGATGGGTTAATCGAAGTTCGGTTCTGAGCGGATTTGTTGAGCAAGCCATTAAGAATACAAAACCAGAGCATGTATTTGGATCTAAAAGTGAACCTAAGAACGACTTGACATTTTTGATTTTAGGCTGTGATCGCGAGTATACGGTCAATAAATTTGGTGCCAAGGTTGTGAGCGAAAAGCTGGCCCGTAGCGATATGATGATGGTTGCAAGGCTGGATTTTGCAAAAGATACAATAACGGGAGTCTCAATTCCAAGAGATACTCTTTGCGGGATTCAAGGGTATCGGAGGCAAAAAATCAATGCCTATCATGCCATTGGAGGGCCAGATCTTGCCAAAAGGGCCGTTGAAGGATTGCTGGAAGGCTTAGTCAAGATTGATCGAGTTGTAGTTTTAGATTTTGATGCCTTTCAAGATATTGTGAATATGTTAGGCGGGGTAGAACTTTACATTCCGAAAGACATGAAGTATGACGACAACTGGGCTGATTTGCATATCGACTTAAAGAAAGGTCGTCGTCATTTGGATGGATACGAAGCTATGGGTTTTGTTCGATTTAGAAAAGGCAAAAACGGAGCTTCTGATTCGGACTTTGAGCGCCAGAAGAGACAGAAAGAATTGATGCTAGCTTTGAAATCTAAGATGATGTCTAATATTGGGGTTTTGCCAAGCGTCACCGAAAAGTCTATTGAATTATTGGGCGGGGCATTTAATGGCTCGGAACTAGCGGCGCTTGTCAAGTTTTCTCGAGAGATTCCTTCAGAGAATATTCGGATGGGCCAGATTCCTGTAGTTGATGTTCCGGGAACTTATGAATTGGAAGTTCAAGATACGGAGTTGGTATCGACACTGCGAGAGTTTAATATGTTGACAAAGAGATATGCATTTGCGGGTGGAGAGTAATCATGTCGACCGGTCAGTTTGATGCAGATGCGCCTGAGGGCTCTAAGGGTTATTCTAGCCAGTATATGCAGAAGAAAGATGTTATTAGGATAGCGATTTCTTTAGCAGTACTCGGGGCGGTGATGTTCCCGGTTTACAAATTGATGGAAGAGAACGGAAAGCGGACTCTCTGTAAGCAAAATATTCGAGGGATGTGGTCGGCTACACAGCAATATACTGAAACTTACGACACTCGTTTTCCTCCCCTCTATGAGGTTGGATACGATAATGGTTCGCCGAGTATGAATGATGGTATGCCGGTCACATGGGCGAGTGTTGTGAGTGGCTATCTTCCGAAAAAGGCGAGTATGGCTTGTCCAAGTTCAGAATCTTCAGAACACACGAAAGTTCATGGTCATATTGTTGATTCAAGCTCAAATAGAGAAGAGAAGATTACTTCTCACATAGATTTGACATACGGGATGTACGCCCCACTGGCGACCCGTCCTACATCCGATGTTTTACAAGTTTCTAACACTGTTTTTCTGGCAGAAACTTCGAATCATGGTGCGCGTGGAAGCTACAACCCCGTACCATTTGAAGATGATTCGGAATCGATTTTGAAGCAAGATGGGTTCTTGATTGGATGGAACGACTCAAATTTTGAGTCTTCGATTCAGTCCGAGAAAGTGACTCGGTTGTCGTTTTATAATGTTAAGGACGGTGACTTTTCAGCCACTAACGTAACGGCTCGCCACAAGGAGTATATCTACGGAGTTCACGTAGACGGATCCTTGTTGAAACTTTATCCGAGCGATGCTCGATTACAGAGATCTGGTGGTCGAATTACTCGGAATTGGTTAACCGAGTAATTCAATTTCCAACTGCGATAGCGAATTAGATGAACTTTTTATAGTTCTCTTCGAACATTTCCTTTAGTTTAGCGGCCTGTTTATCATAAGCAGATTTGTCACTCCAGGTGTTTCTTGGTGCGAGGATATCATCAGGAACGTTGGGGCAAGTTTTTGGTATTTGCAATCCAAAAACATCGTTTTTGCCGTATTCCACATTGTCCAAATCTCCATTGAGAGCGGCGGTGACCATTGCTCTGGTGTACTTGAGTTTCATGCGTTCGCCCGTACCGTATGCTCCACCTGTCCACCCAGTGTTGACCAGCCATACATTACAATCGTGCTCTTCAATTTTCTTTTTAAGAAGTTCAGCGTAGACTTTTGGTTTTAATGGCAAAAACGGCTGACCAAAGCAAGTGCTAAAGGTCGCTTGCGGTTCGGTAACTCCGGCTTCTGTTCCTGCGACTTTGGCGGTGTATCCGTTCAAGAAGTATTCCATTGTTTGTTCAGGGGTCAGTTTGCTAATTGGAGGGAGAACTCCGAATGCATCTGCCGTTAGGAATATCACATTTTTTGGATGGCCACCAACACTTGGAATACATGCTCCCTCAATGAATTCGATTGGATACGCGCATCGTGTGTTTTCGGTTACAGACTTATCGTTGTAATCGGGTACATGATTTTTATCTAAAGTTACGTTTTCTAGAACCGAGCCAAATCTGATTGCGTTGTAGATTTGCGGCTCGTTTTCTTCAGAGAGGTTGATGCATTTTGCATAACAGCCGCCTTCAAAGTTAAAGACTCCATTTTCGGTTCAGCCATGCTCATCATCTCCAATCAGATTTCGATTTGGATCAGCAGAAATTGTTGTTTTCCCGGTTCCAGAGAGGCCGAAGAATAGCGCAGTGTCTCCTTGTTTTCCAATGTTTGCCGAACAATGCATACTCATGACGCCTTTGAGCGGGAGAACATAGTTGAGAATGGTGAAAACCGATTTCTTCATTTCTCCGGCATATTGAGTACCGATGATGAGAACTTTCTTTTCGGTGAAATTTAATGCGATGACAGCATCACCACCAGTTCCATCTTTTTCTGGATCGAGGGAAATGTGAGAAGCGTTTAAGATTTCCCATTCTGGTGAAAAAGAAGCCAATTCTTGATCCGTTGGTCGAATAAGGAGGGTTTTAATAAAGAGGGCGTGCCAAGCTTTAACTGTATGGAATCGAGCGGAAATTCTATGGTTGGTATCCGCCCCGCCAAATGTATCGACAACATAAACAGTTTGACCCTTGATTGAATCAGAAGCTTTTTTCCACAGAGTTTGAAAATGCTCTGGAGTAATGGCCTTGTTGGAATCCCACCACACATTGTCTTCCGTATTGGAATCTCGAACTGTATGCTTGTCTTTTGGAGTTCTTCCGGTGTACTTTCCTGTTTTTGCAACAAGCGCACCTTTATCGGAAAGGACTCCATCGCCATTTTTCAGAGCGTGCTCGACGAGGTCGGGAGTTGATAGGTTTTTGAAAACAGCAGTAGCAGCGGAAAGATCTAACATCGTTGTTGTGACCATCGTCTTTTTGGTTTGGCAACAGGTTGCCGGGTCGTTAGATTCTACCGAGCCGAGGTGATGTGCCTAGGGAAGCTCTGCGTTTTTTAGACCTTTGGAACACCGAATTGGGCTATTGTTTGGTATGGATCGAATTAGGGTATTGGATGTTTTGAGAGGAATTGCCATTTTGGGGATTTTATTGGCAAACATCGAATCATTCGGTCGGGCGCAAATAGAATCCATGCTTGATCCGGGCAGTGTGCAACTTTCAGATTCCGAATGGTTACTTGAGGGTTTAAGAACCTGGTTTGTCACGGGGAAGTTTAGGAGCTTATTGGCAATTTTGTTTGGTGTTGGCCTTTGGATGCAATACGAGAAACTTTCTGCAAATGGAGAGTGGCCCAATAAGTATTTGAAGCGAACAGCTTTGCTCTTTTCTATAGGATTAGTTCATATTTTAGGCATCTGGTTTGGTGATATCTTAACTTTATACGCGGTTGCAGCATTGGTGGCTTCTACATTGACTTTCATGTCGACCCGATCTATGTGGATCACGGTTTTTGTTCTTTGGGGTTTGGGAGTAGGGATTGGCTTTTTAGTTGAATTGATGAGCCCCGGAAGTCAAGGCATGATTGGAAAGTTTGGAGAGATTGGAATATGGCTTACTCATGAAAGGGAGACGCTGGTTTTTTCACAAGGAAGTTATGGAACGCAGTTTTTGTACCGATTAGGGTTGGCGTTGATGGCAGCTTTAAATGGAGTCTTTGCTTTGATTCATCTTATACCGTTGTTTTTGTTCGGCATGATTTTGGGACGAGAAAAGTTTTTTGTGGGTGGCGAACTGACTAAAGAATTTGTAAGAAAGGGTCTTCTTGTTGGCTTTGCCGGATTGATTTTGAATGGAATTCCGTTTCTACTGATTATCCTTGGCGGCAAAGAGAACTATGCAAATGTTATTGAACTTGGTGTTGGATCCATGCTATCTGTGGGGATTTTGGTGGTCACAAAAGTTCTATTTGATCGATTTAAGAATGTCATTATTTGGCGGCCGCTAGAATGGGTTGGAAAGACTGCTTTGAGCTGCTACTTAATGCAGTCATTGATTTGCACATTTATTTTTTATAGTTTTGGGCTCGGCTGGTTTGGACAATTGGACAAGATAGAGATTTTGAAAGTTGTGCCGATTGTTTGGGTGATCAATGTGATTTGGGCAGGAGTATGGCTGCGATTCTTTACGATGGGGCCGATTGAGTATGTTTGGCGAAGCGCAGTTGTGGGGCAGTGGCTGAGATTTAGAAAAATAGCATGACCTTAGATTCGTTTCTTTAGTTTGAATTCTGGCATCGGGACAAGGGGGGCGTCGACACGAATTGGCGCCGTTGAATTGGCCATGAAAGACTGAATTCGAATTTCTACTTGCTTAGCATAGTTCATGAAATCTGCTTCGTAAGTGGATCGCATTTCTTCCATATCATCGAGCAGTTTAAGAATGATATCAACACCAGCCAAGTTCACCCCCAGCTCTTGTGTCAGACGTTGGATTTGTCTTACTTTTTCAATATCAACTTCGCTGTAAAGCCGGTTTTTTGCGCCGACACGGGCGGGAATGACGAGCCCGAGTTTTTCATATTGACGGAGAGTTTGCGGGTGGACATTGCACAGTTCAGCCGCAACTCCAATCATGTAAACGGGTTGTTGGCGATCTCTCAATTTTTACTCCGTAGGTTTCGAATTTTTTCGAGCAAGTCTTTTTCTTCAGGATTGATTTCTTTTGGTGTTGTTATTTTAATCTTCGCGTGGAGGTCTCCTTTCCCGCCCTTCATGGAAGTGAGACCTTTACCTTTAAGTCTTATGATTTGACCAGATTGACTTCCAGCAGGGATCGCAACAGTGCCAATGCTGCTCAGTGTTGGAACACTGATTGGTCCACCAAGTACAGCATCCAAGTAGTCTACTTCTACAGTTGATTCCAGGTTGTCGCCGCTTCGGCGGAAATTTGAATTTGTTGCCGACTTGGTGATGACATAGAGGTCTCCTGCCTTGCCCCCACTTCCTCGGCTGCCACCTCCGGGAACTCTAAGCTTCTTGCCATCGGAAATTCCAGCCGGTATTTTGACTTCAACTTTTCGCGGTGTGGGCACTGTGCCTCGACCATGACATTGAGGACATTGTCCGGTTCGTTTTCCAGTGAGTTGGACGACTCCTATCCCATCACAATTTGGACAAACATCGTCTGTACGATATGTTAATGCTCTTTTTGTGCCGGAATCGACTTCGTCCAGAGTGACTTCGACTGTGAGTTCGATGTCACCTGGAGGAACTGCGGGTCGAGTGTAGCTACTGAATGCGACCTTGACCTTGAGAAAAGCCTTGGAAAATGGAGTCGAAGATTGATTCAAATCCTTGACCTTGCGAGGGCGAATAGTGGTCTTCGGTATTGAATCCTCCAGTCTGCATATTTTTATAATTGCTGCCAAATTTATCGTAAAGCTTGCGTTTTTCAGGATCTCGTAAAGTTTCGTACGCTTCCCCGATCTCCTTAAACTTTTTCTCAGCTTCGGTATCACTTGGATTGACATCAGGGTGGTACTTGCGGGCTAATTTTCGATAAGCCGCTTTGATGTCTTTGTCATCTGCATTTTTTGCAATGCCTAATACTTGGTAGAAATCTCTGGCCATGTCACTCATGCACTCAATTACTTGAGTGTATTACACTTAAGTAACGATTATAGGCTGGTATTGGTTTCCGGACCCATGAGTATTAGATTCAAAAGTTCATAAAAAATGTGAGGAATTGAGGTCATATCTCCAAGAATAGATTTAGTGGAGCTTTCAAGTCTTGAAATCAGGATGTCTCGTAGCGAGAATTTGCCGGTATTGCCACAGGCGGTTAGTGCCGTGTTGCGCTTGGCAGATGATCCCAATGCTAACCAACGGGAGTTGGAACGTGCATTTGAAAAAGACCCCGCTATTACCGCGAAAATCCTAAAAGTCGCGAATTCATCATTCTACGGAGGCGTGAAAGTGCCTTCAATTGGAAGAGCGATCAGTTTTTTGGGTGCGACTACAATACGATCTTTGGTGATTGGAATTGCATTTCAGCAGGCTACGGGAAGTAAATCATCTGTTCTCCTTTTTGATAAGCAAGATTTTTGGCGTCATAGCCTTGCCGTTGCTGTTGCTTGCCGGATTCTTGGCAAGCTGAAGGCACCTTCGAGATCGGAAGAGTTGTATTGTACGGGCATGCTTCATGACATCGGGCTCTTGGTCATGGATCGTTTTTTGCCAGATTCTTTTGACGAGGCGATTCGACACTCTAAGCAATATGGTCTGCAATTGCACGAGGCAGAAGAAAAGATCCTCGGTTATCATCATGCCACGGTCGGCGGATTACTTGCTGAAAGTTGGGGATTATCAGAAGCTATGAAACGCGGAATCCAGTTTCATCACAACCCAACCGCCGATGACAAGTGTTATGAAACTACATCTCTTGTGGCGGCGGCAAATGTCTTGGCTTACGACACAGGGTATGGCAACCAGGGGCAGCATTTGCGTCCAGAAGACAGAGTTGTAGTTGAAGAACTGGAATTACCAGACGACCAGTTAACTGTCATTGCTCAAGTCATTCAGACTGAAGTTGATAAAACCTGCGAAGCATTTAACATTGCTGCCTAAAAACAAAAAAAGAACCCCGATCGAAGATGGGGGTTCTTGAGTTTATTTTCAGATTAGTTACAGGCGGCTGTGTCTTCAGAGTCGGAAATATTTCCGCCAGGTACACCATGTAAGTCATTGTATGGTCCAGCTGTACCAGTAGCAGCGTATCCGGTTTGAGTTGACGGTACCGCTTGCAATTGAGCATCACCTTTACACAGACCACTTGCGCCGCAGTTTGCAGTATCGGAACGCCAACCGTAATAGGATGGAGCCCGGCTTCCTGCAGGAGTTGCGAACGACTTGGCAATATTTTGAACCGCATTCCACTTATAGAATTTGGCGTGGCTATCGGCAAAGTTGATGACAACACCATCTGAGTGTCTTGCTTGTCCCAAAAATGTGTAGAAGTTTAGATCGGGAATTCCTTGTTTGATGTAGCCATCAAAAAACATGATCGTTTCTACTGGTTCTTGTAGAGACGTGTGGTTAGTGACTGGCGTGTAAGATGTTTTGAATCCACAGAGATTTTCGCCAAAAACGCCTAAATTAGGGATGTAACTTGCTCTTTCGATCAATTCTGGTCGTAAATTGAGCGCGTTTAACCGATCTTTCCAGCTATGTCCGGGGTTGTTGCTTGGTGAAAGCAAAATTTGAGTATTTTTCATATATGGCTGGAGAGCCTCATAAACAGAAAATACGATTGGACGTGGGTCTGGAGAAACTGGAGGCTTAAGATACGCCGATGGCGGCAGTACATCATCGTAATCTGCAAGGTAAATGTGAACTGAAGTTCCTACTTGCTTGAGATTACTGATGCCCTGTGTTTTCTTGGCAGCTTCTTTTGCTTGAGCAAAAACGGGGAATAGGATGGCGGCAAGAATTGCAATGATTGCGATGACAACTAACAATTCAATGAGAGTAAATGCTTGTTTCTTCATATTGTGGATCTCCAGATATCCAGCGTCATTGCTGGCTTTGGATAACCGATATCAGGCAAGAATGATAGCTTAATTTCTTAACAAAAAAAATGCTTTCAAACAGAAGACAGTAATTTTGCGTGAAATTGTTCCACATAGGCCGATTTTGGAATACTTATCGGAGTTTTTTTTGGGGATAGAATGTGGCTCAAGTTTGAAAATGAAGATAGCCGTACAACTTTATACACTCAGAACCCTATTTGAAGAAAGTGTTTCAGGGACATTAGATGCTTTGTCGGGCATTGGATTTAAAAATGTGGAATTGGCTGGGCATTATGGTCTGGAAGTAGATGTTTTCGCCCGAGAGTTGAGTGATCGTAATTTAAACGTGACCTCTGCTCATGTTGGAATGGAGCAGTTCGATGACGATTTGGGAAAACTAGTTGCGCTATGCGAAGCAACTAATTGTCGGCATTTGATTGTGCCTTGGATAAAGGCAGATGATCATGGTGGCTGGAAAGGAGTGGGAGAAAAGTTGACGCGATATGCCAAAGCCATGGAGTCAAGCGGAATAAAAGTTGGTTACCACAACCATGATTTTGAATTTGAGATCCATGACGGGGTCATGTCGATTGACTTACTTTGGCAACATGCTGATGAAAAACACGTTTTTGCAGAGTTAGACTTATATTGGGTTGCAAAAGCGGGCGAATCAGTGGAAGGATGGCTGGAGAAATTCTCCGGAAATGTTCCATTCACTCATTTTAAAGATATGAAAATCGATGCCGAGTTTTACACGGAAGTTGGTAGTGGTCGGCTAAATTGGAAATCGATAATTCCGGCAGCGGAAAAGGCAGGCGTTCAGTACGCAATTATTGAACACGATGAACCAGAAATTGATCCAATGGAATCTGTTAAGCGCAGCCGTGAGTATTTGCTCTCCTGTGGATTATTAGATTAATGGATATTGCCAACCGCTTTTGAAATTGGTATTGTGAAGCAGTGAGGGAAAAAGCAGTTTGTTTTGATTTGGGCGGAGTCATCGTTCAGATTCGGCATTATTGGGGCGAAATCCTAAGTGATTTGAAAATTGTTCCCTTAAATCCAAGATCTGATTATGGGCATTTAACTGACTTTTCCGGCTTAGATTCATTCCAAAAGGGCGAGATGAGTTTCGATGAGTATTTGCAAGAATTGGGAACGTACTTAGGAGGAGTAAGCGTTGACCAATGCGGAGAGATTCACGGTCACATCCTGTGGAAAGAGTATCCGGAATCTATTGTGATATTGGATGAACTGAAAAGTAGGGGAATTGGAGTGGCTTGCCTTTCTAACACAAATGAACCACATTTTCGTGAGTGTTTAGATTCGGGGCGGTTTCCCGTTTGCAATAGATTTGATCGAATCGTGACGAGTTTTGAACTCGGATTGAATAAACCTGATATAGCAATTTTTAGTGAGTTTGAACGAGCAATGGGCTGGGAGGGCAAGTCGATTTTGTTCTTTGATGACGCCTTGATCAATGTTTTGGCGGCCCGAGAAATTGGGTGGCATGCGATAAAAATTGATCCAATGGGTGACGTGGGAAACCAGATTCGCGCTGGTTTGAATGATTTTCTTAGTCTAGAACTTGGACATTGCTTTTAAGCATGGGACCGTAGTGTAAACGGCTTAAACTGGTGTTGGCATGAGAAAATTGTGGGGCGGTGCGTTTGGTGAAGATCCTAGTGATCGGGCAGCTCGATTTGGGCAGTCGATTGAATCCGATTTGACTTTTTGGGAACAAGATGTTCGGGGATCAATTGCTCATGCGACTATGCTTGGTGAATCGGGGATTCTGCCGAAAAATGAATCTGAAGCGCTCGTCTCTAGTTTGGAGCAGATTTTATCAGAAGGATTAGAGAGTTTGCCGCGAGATGTCGAAGACATTCATGCCGCAGTTGAAGTTCGGCTTAAAGAGCTAGTGGGAGATATTGCAGGAAAAGTTCATACTGCTCGAAGCAGGAATGACCAAGTTGCTACGGATTCGCGCTTGTGGCTGAGAGATCAGCTAGATGATCTTGCAGTCTTGATAAAGGATTTTCAAGAAGCGGTATTGTTGCATGCTAGAGTTGAAACAGATACCCTTTTGCCCGGAACAACTCATCAGCAGCATGCCCAGCCAATCACGTTAAGTTTTCATTTACTGAGTTATTTTTGGGCTTTTCAGCGTCACGGCTTTCGACTTCATGGCCTTTACTCTGTTGTCAATCAGTCTCCCTTGGGGAGTGCAGCTTTGGCAGGGACACCGTTTCCCATTGATCGTCAGTTGACGAGTGATTTATTGGGATTTAACGGTCCCATGCCAAGTGCATTGGATGCCACTAGCGATCGAAGTTATGTTTTAGATGCATTACATCTTTGTAATTTGGTGATGCTAGATTTGAGTCGATTGGCAAATGAGATTGTGCTCTGGACAACTCCAGAATTTGGTTTCATGAAATTGCCAGATTCGTTGACTACCGGGTCTTCAATAATGCCGCAAAAGAGGAATCCCGATATGGCAGAGTTAACGAGGGGACGTGCCGGCAAGACTTTAGGAAATTTGGTCGCTGTCTCTTCAATGATGAAAGGCCTGGTGATGGGATATAACCGCGACACTCAAGACGACAAACCACCACTTTTTGAGAGTATGGCGGTGATGATGGAAAGCTTGGCTTTAGCGACAGAAATGTTGTCTGGTGCGGAATGGCAAAGAGAACAAATGAGAAAGGGACTGGAGCGAGATTTTTCCACGGCGACTGATTTAGCAGACTTTTTAGCCTGGCGCGGAATGCCGTTTCGCGAAGCTCATGAAGCCGTTGGTGGAGTAGTTCGTGAATGTATTCAACGGGGGATTGGACTTGAAGATTTGACGGCAGAGTTGCTTTTAGAAATTGCTCCGACCGTTCCAGCGGAAGCGTTAAAAGTGTTGTCTCCAGAAGCGAGCATCAGCTGGCGAGAGTCGTTTGGAGCGACCGGGCCGAAGGCACTCGCCCAGCAGATTTCGTTGGCTGACGCAGTTTTTGAAGAAGATGGATTTTATTCGCCATACCAGATAAGTCAATAGATAGAAACAATTGATGGTCAGATATTCGTCTAAGAACTAGGCGGAATTGCATTGCAGACTCATACAGATCCTTATGCAAGCGAATCGAAGAAACAAAAGAAGATTTTGTTTGTTTCTTTGGGCTTACTCGCGGTTATATTGCTAGCGGGCTTTGGTCTCCAGGCTTTTGCGATTCAACGCCAAAAGAGTTCTCCCGCACTAGCTAAAGTTGTTCCGGTCGCTCCTCCAGTGCTGGCTCAGAAACACGAAGAAACTCCGGTTTTGCAAGCACCGATTGAGAAGCCGGTGACTATGCCCCAAGATATTTATGATTGGTTAGAGCATTTGCGACGAACAGATGAAAAACGAAAGGATCTTTCGAGCAAGCAGATTGGGGAATTGATGGGAGCATTGGCAAAAATGCAATCCAGCCGAATGTCGGGGATGCTTGATAGTATTTTGGGAGACGATACTGATCCGGAAAAAGTACGCAACGCAGGAAGAGTTAATTTAGAGATTGATACTCGGGCCAAAAGGCAAGCATGGGATGATTTGCAAACTGACTTCCTTTCTTACCCAGCACCAGCAGAATGTATTCCGATTCAAAACAGCTATGCACAGTCATTAACGGAGACAGGGGGAATGATGTTCGAAATTTTGGATTCGCTTAAAAAATCTGGAGATGATCCGGAAGGGGCAATTGCCGCATTAACACGCATGAAAGGGACTTCTTCCGAAAGAATTGACACTCTAGCAAAGGATGCGGATAGAGGCGTTGGTGAAGTCTGTGATCGGTACAAAACGCGAAAATGGTTTAGTGTCGCCGAAGATGTTGGTGGCGGAATTATGGGTCAACTTGGCGGATTGGGTTTGTAATTACTCGACGATAGCGAATTCTTCAGCAGTTGATAAACCTGAGTCTTTGACCATTAAGACGAAGATTAAGCTCCAGGCACCTTGGCACATAAAGGAGAGGACGAACTGGACTCTTTCGGGAAAGATGTAAATACATGTAACTGCTGGCCCCCAAAACGCCCAACACATCACCAGTGGTGGCCAAACATGCTTTACATAAAACTTAAGATTTAACAGGTTTTTGGCATAAGTGTTCTTGTAGCCCGCGTCTCTCCATCCGAAAAGGTGGAACGCTAGCGGAATGCTGAGAAATGGGCTAAAAATGAGCTGGTCGAACAGCACTTTTTCAGCGAGGATAAATGCATTTGTGGTCGGCCCAAATACTCCATCCAAGAACTTATAGAGAAAGTAAACACATATAGAAATGATGGAATAAACGACGCCGTTGTAGAAGGTTTGTTTGAACCAGAGCGAGTCCACTTTCTTTAGTTTCCCAGAAACAAGCTTTGCGATTTCAGGAAGGAATCCTCCGGAGACAAATCCGGCAATCACGGCGGAGAACACGCCCGCTTGGTCTTTGTACACAGCTAGCCAATTTAAAAACGAAGTTACAGACGGGACAAAGAAGAAGCCGAGAAGCACAAGGAGCAAACAGATTTGTATTGCTACCATTGCCGGCCAAGAGGCTTTTATTGCTCTAATACCGGGTGCAAAAGGAGATTCTCTTTTGGCCATTTTGATCAGGTGGAAACTTTACAACGGAATTTGGAAATACCATTGGGACAAGTTAATGCAACCTTCTGCATTGTGCGTCTGATAGTATAGAAACATGGTTACACCAATTTTGGCTTTTGTTGCATTGAGTCATGTCGGAACAGGATCGGCTTTACCTCTAATCACAAAAGATATTGTTTACCGAACGGTTGATGGGCAGGAGATGAAGGCGGATTTTTATTATCCAGAAAAGCCTTTGGCGGAACCTGTACCCTTTGTAGTTGTTATACATGGCGGAGCTTGGATACAAGGTCAGCGACAAGACATGTCGGGAGTTTGTGAAGCTTTAGCTAAGGAAGGATTTGCATCGGCAACCGTGAGCTATCGTTTGAGTCCTAAAAATAAATGGCCCGCTCATATAGAAGATGTCCAAGCCGCGACACGATTTTTTAGAGCTAACGCCGCCAAGTACAAGATTGACGAGAAGAATTTTGGAGCAACCGGAGCGTCGGCCGGTGGTCATTTAGCATTGCTTTTAGGAATGACGGATTCATGGGAAAAAAATTCGAAAGATTTTCCAGAAGTATCAAGTTCGGTTAAGGCAGTATTGAACTTTTTTGGGCCGACCGATATGACAAAAGATTTCAATCCTGGAATAGCAGGGCTGCTTTGTCAACAGATTATGGGTAAGAAATACGACCCAACAGACCCCGATTTGGTTAAGCTTGGGCCGTTAAATCATATAACAAAGATGGCGCCACCGACATTTACAATTCAAGGTGATGCCGATACAACAGTTCCTCCCAAGCAATCGGAAAGGCTTAATGATGCCTTGAAGGCCGTTGGTGTTGAATCGACTTTGAAAGTCATTCCAAAGATGGGTCACGAATTTGCAATGGGAAATGAGGCATTTACTTCGGCATTGAGCGAAGCAATGGTGTTTTTGAAAAAACATTTAGGGCCAGTTCCAAAGTATTGATTACGATTGCGGAGTGAGTTTGACTGAGTTGAACTTGAATGGTGGAGTATTCTAAGCTTGTGCCGGAATATATCACCAGTGTTGGACTGGAAGTTCATGCGGAGCTCTTAACCGAGAGCAAAATGTTTTGTCGCTGTGAGGTTGGCTTTGGCGGCCAACCAAACACGCGTGTTTGTCCCGTTTGTATTGGATTGCCGGGCACATTACCTGTACCTAACCATCGCGCAATTGAGATGGTGATGAAAACTGCGCTTGCGTTGAATTGTAAGATTCCAAGAGACTCCGTGTTTCATCGAAAAAACTACTTTTATCCTGACTTACCGAAAGGCTTTCAGGTGAGTCAGTATGACGAAACCAATCCGATTGGATATCACGGATATTTGGATATCCCTACAGCTAACGGGGGAACCAAACGTGTTAAAATTCGGCGCGTTCATTTGGAAGAAGATACTGGGAAACTGATGCATCTGCCGGGGGGTGGCAGCGGGGTTGACTATAACCGGGCCGGGGTGCCACTTAATGGAAATTGTTACGGACTTTCCGCCGGATGTTGAAAACGGAGATGAAGCCAAAGAGTATTTGCAGTATCTGCGCTTGTTATTGATTTATTTGGGCGTATGTAATGGGAAATTAGAAGAAGGCTCTATGCGTTGTGAACCGAATATTTCAGTTCGTCCAGTTGGAGCTGAGAAGTATGGGACAAAGACCGAACTTAAAAATTTGAATAGTTTTAGAAGTGTTCAATTGGGAATTGAATTTGAAACAGCTCGCCAGATTGAAGTCTACGAGAGTGGCGGAAAAGTATTGCAAGAAACTCGTGGGTGGAATGAATCCACCCTTTCTAGTTATGCCATGCGATTGAAAGAAGAAGAGATGGAATATCGATACTTTCCTTGTCCGGATTTAGTGCCAATGCACTTTACGGACGAGGTAATCGATAGTGTTCGACACTCCTTACCTGAGATGCCATTTGCAAAACAGCAACGCTATATGAATGACTTAGGATTGAGCTCGTATGATGCGGGCGTATTGATTTCTGATCTAGAGTGGGCTTTATTTTTTGAAGAAGCGGTGTCATTGGGTGGTGATCCCAAACTGATTTGTAACTGGATGAACGGCGACTTTGCCGCAAACCTCAAGGAATCTGGTCAAGTTGCCAGAAGTTCTGGAAGGACTTCCGAGGAGGTGATTTCTAAAGTCACTCCAGCATTGATTGTTGAGTTAGTTGGCTTAATTACCGACGAAATAATTACTGGCAAGATTGCGAAAGAATTGTTTGTCGATATTTTTGAAACTGGTGAGAGTCCAAAAGCGTTGGTTGAATCTAAAGGATTGGTTGTGATTACGGACGAGGGGGCGATTTCAAAGGCAATAGCCGAAGTTCTGGCCGAAAACCCTGGGCAATTGGAGCAGTATCGTAATGGAAAAGAAGGCTTGTTTGGCTTTTTTGTTGGACAGACAATGAGGAAAACAGGCGGAAGAGCCAATCCAAAGGTTGTACAAGAAGAATTGAAGAAGCAACTTGGATAGAAACTAATGCGAATATTAACAAGCCTTTTGATTTTGATGTTCTGCGGATTGGCATTTTGCCAAGCTGAAGCTGAAACTGAAACTGGACAGGCTAAAGTTAAGCTCTCTGAAGGAAAGTCTGAAGAAGATCGAATGGTGCGCGCCATTGAATCTAGATTTATGAATCAGGCCGATGAATGGTTTGATGATGGCGATTATTATCTGATTTCGCAGCTGTTAGAAGTCCATGTTGGACTGCATCCTGATAGTTATGAGTTGGTCACCAACCTTGGCTGGATGTATGGAAACATGCAAGATTATGGTCGCGAACTCGTTACGTATCTTCAATTCAAGAACTCTTACTTAGATAATGCCGAAGCCTGGTATCCGGCTGGACAGTTTTATTTTTTGAAGAAGAACTATAAAATGGCGATTGATATTTTGGCTCCAACGATTGAAATGGAGCCAAAGCCACATGCAAACACTTATCGTCTTTTAGCCAGAGCCTATAAAATCGTTGGGCTACTCAAAGAGTCAATATCAGTTTATGAGATGCTTGTTAAATTAGATCCCAATGATCTAGCTGCAAAAAAGAATTTAGAAAGCATTCAAAAACAGCTTGCCGGCGGATAAACATTGCGGTTTTTTTGTTAGGATCCATTGATTGTATTGTTTTTAGCGAAATTTGCCGAAAATCTAGTTAAGGTTGTCGATTTCCGAGCTTGTTCTTGACTTTTTGAAAAAGAGAGCCTCGGAGATTGACGTTTTACCTACTCGGCGATGATCGAATATGAGTGGATATTTTCTTTATAAAGTTGCAGATTATGGGATTAATTTGCAAGAAAACAAAGGCCATTCAGTTGGAGAAACATCGATTCAATTGGCAAAAATACAGTTGAGGGCAAGCTTTGGCAGTCAATAATTTGATCAAGGAAGATGATTTTCCGGAATTGGTATCGAGGTCATCGAATCCTAAGATTTTTAAGTGGGCATTAATTCTCTTTTTCGGGATCATTCTTGGCTCTGTCTGCTTCGTTGAATCACGAGTTTTTCTAAGTCGATCATTCGAAGCGGAATCGACAGCGGCCGGATTAGGCAGAGTTAACAAGAACTTGAGTTTAGCGATGGCGGGATTTTCATCACAATCTCCCGAAAAGCTACTTAATTTTATCAACGGACGTGAAGGCTATCAGGTAATTGAATCTTCTATCCGACCAATCGATAACTCCATAGCTTTTGAGATTGGGGATGCTTGGTCGGAAGTTCGGCGAGACGCTCTCGTGGGGCTTGTACACCTTGAAAAAGTAAAATCCGTGGCAAAATTAGGAGAATCTAGCAGACTTGCACTTGAACAGATTGATGCAAATTCGAATCGACTGAGCACGACACTTAATATCGGTGGTTTGATTTGTGTTTTACTTTCAGCGATAGCTGGTGGGGTCATTTTAGCGAAACGAGAATCTAAGGTCATCATTCAGAAGGTCGTTTCGGTCACGCCACTTCACTCGAGCGATGATGAGGATGAGAGTAGTTTACGAAAGTTGAGTACGGCGGGCAAAGCAATATTAGAGTCATTACCAAAAGCTATTTGTCGATTTGAAAGTGATGGCACGATTGTACTTTGGAATCAGGCCATGGCAGCCCTGACCGGAGTGACTCAAGAAGAAGCACTCGGGAAATTGATATCTGATGTCATTGGCTGGTCTGCGCATGGGGATACGGGGCGGACGGCAATGTACCGATTAGTTGCTGGACTTGGGTCTGAGGAGTTTGAATGGGAATACAAGCATAAAAATGGTGAAGTCCTGGCATTGCAAGGTGAAATTTCTGCTGAATATGACATGGGGGACAATGTTGTTGGCGGTGTGCTATCTGTAAAAGACATCACACTTTTGCGCCAACTTCGCAAATCACTTTTGCAGTCTGAAACTGAAAAAGTTGCAATCCTACGAGCTATGAAGGATACGCTTGTTCAAGTTAATCATGAAGGCAAGCTTTTGGGTATGCATGATAACGGAGATTTTTTTGAGTCTACAATTGGTCGTCTCTACACCCATGACTGGATTTCTGACATGCCCGATGAGCTTAAAGCTCAAGTTATGGAATCCATAAAGAACAGTTTGTTGAAACCAGAATCGCCAGAGTTTGAGTTTTCTGGGGTATGGCGTGGTGTTCATCGAGAGCTTTTGATTCGTGCTTCTTCTTACGGACGAAGCGAGAGTTTGCTAACTTTTGAAGATATCAGCCAGCAAAGACAGGCGGAAACGGCGATAAAGGATGGAGAATCAAAGTTTGAAGCCTTAGTAGAAGGTTCGGCAGATATCGTTTTAACCGTTAACGCTGCGGGCAAAATCTTGTACGCTTCCCGAGCTGTAGAAGAAATGCTCGGATTTGATTCTCAGGAATTGATCGGGAAATCCTGGTTAGATTTTATTGCCGATTCAGACAGAGCTTGGTTAGACAAGGCTGGGCGGAAATGGCAAGATTCACATCAAGAAATTGGGCGATTGGTCGTTAGACATATTAAGAAAGATGGCACCCTCATAGAAACGGAAGTTGCCGCTAGAAACCTACTTTCTGTTGAGCCGGTTGACGCATTAGTTTTGAATATTCGAGATGTTTCATTAAGGCGGGCACTTGAGCGCGAGCTAGAAGAAGAGCGATTTAGGGCCAGTCAAGTCCAAAAACAATTGGAAAGTGTTTCGAAAAATGACCCCGTTACTAGATTGCTGAATTTTCAATCATTTTGGACTTATGTAGAAGCCGGTTGCAATTTTGCTAGCGATGGTGGAACGGTATCTTGTGCAATATTTGATATCAAAGATTTCTCACAAATGAACCGGAATTATGGAGCAGATTTTGCAGATTCATACTTAAAAGCAGTCGCAAATGAATTGCGTTTGAGATTCAAGACTCCCTCTATGATTGCGAGATTGAGTGGCGGTGAATTTGGAGTGATTATGCCGATGGTCTGCTTGGACAGAGCGATACAACAATCTCAACTTGTGATAATGCCAATTCTGAAATTGGGTGAAAGAGAGATTTGTGCAGAAATCACATGGGGAATTTCAAGTGCGGAAGCTGAATCATTCACTCCGGGAGAATTGGTGGGGCGTGCCATGTCCGAAGTTGATGCTAAACGAAAAAGCAATCATCAAAGTTCGGCGGCTTGAGACTTTCTCACTTTACAATTTAAGACAACTTGCTTTTTTTCAAGCGGTGACATGTAAATCCACATTGCAATTTCTTCCAAGGTTCTCTTGCATCCTTTACAGACCTCAGAATGATCTAGTTCACAAACTTTTATACAAGGACTATCCACTTGCAAATTAGGGTCGGATTCCTGATGCGTCATAAATTGTGGTTCTGAGTGTGCCGCGTTCCCTAATTATTCCTACCAGGAAACCGAGAGTTTCTCCTTTCGCTTCTACTTCATCGTACCGAGGATTTATGGGAATGAGGACGTAATTTGTACCATTGTGCCCGAGTTGCTTGACCGTGATAAGATTGTCTTCCGAACGATAGAGAATGATGTGCCGAAGCTTTGGAATTTCTGATTTTTGAAATACCAAAATGTCGTCAGGTTCTAAGAATGGCATCATTGAATCTGATGCTACGCGGCAAGCGAATCTTCCACGGGCATCACCCATTTCTGGCGGAACGTATTCAAAGGACTCTGATTCGTATGGATCCGTCCAATTGACAGGATTTGACGCAGCAACGTAGCCGATATAAGGTATCGGAACCAAGAGCTGACTGGCCGGAATCAGAGGAGGGCCGACTTCTGATTGAAAACCGAATTTTCGGAGTTGATTGAGAATGAGTTCATCTGGTCGACTGTGACCAGACTCAAAATTAGCATATCTGGCCCTTTTGATACCAATTTTAGCGGCGAGTTCTTCTTGGGTGGCGTTGATAGATTTTCGGAAATCCCTCAGCTCTTCTCCGATCGATTTTCCCATATTGTTGAAAAGTCTAGCATATTAGTAATAATTATTTTGCAATTTATAGTAGAAAATCGTCTACTATAATTACATGATTGACAAAAATTGTCATTTGGTTTTTTTGGAGCAGGTTTCTCAGTTGCCAGTAGATGTTCGTTTGAGATTGAGTTCTTTATGGTCTCGATGGTGGATGTGTAAGAGGGATGGACTTTTTGGAGTTCGGGTGACACGGAATTATGAAGTGAAGTGTGGACGAAGGAGTTCGATTCGTGAAGATTTTTTAACGGTGGATACTTTGGTTTTACGCCTTGGATTTAGGAAATTCGAACGTGAATTAATGAATTCTGGAGCGGGATTAGGGTGTGAGGCGGGGTCCAAAAAAGAGATAGTTTTGATTGCTCTTTCTGAAATTGTGAAGGAGGAATTGAGGTGATTTGGGATACCGAAATTGAGGAACTCGTGCGGCGATTTGCGGGGAGTTGGTCGCGGCGATTTAGGTTCGGAAATGAAGATTCTGAGGACTTGGAACAGGATGCCGTTTTGTTGGCTTTTGTGAAGATTCGGGATGGAATGATTTGCCATCGGCAGGGGTTGTGGGTGCTTGTTCGGAACTTAGCATTTGACTGTTTGCGGGTTCGAAAACCGAATTCTGCGGAGTTGAGCGAGCATTTGATTGTTGACTTTGGAAGTGAAAATCGGGTTCTTGATCGGATGGTTTTGGAAGAGCTTTCGTTGGAGTTTCCGGAGTTTTTGGCCATGGCACAAGCGCGCGCGGCAGGCTATTCTTGGGATGAAATTTCGGGGGCGTTTGGGGTAGCTAGCGGGACACTGAGGGTGCAGTGGGGGCGTATTGGGGTGATTGTGAGGGAGCGATTGGGGGGAAATGCATAAAATGACAAAATTTGACAAATTTTTGTTGCATTTTAGAAAGAAGAATCGTTATTAGATATTGCTTAGGGTTGAGAAGGGATGTTCCGGAGTTGCAGTTAGATTTAGCAGCTCCGGATTTTTTTGTGAGAGTTTTTTTATGAGTATTAGTCCGGTGAGTTGGTTGAATGACAAGCAGTATTTGGGTTTGCCCGATGGGCATCGGGCGGTTGCCTGGGCGGATAGTCAGGTGGGAGTTCGGGAGATTGGAAAGAACCGCGGGAAGCAAGTTCTTGAGTATCAAGCGGTGGCGGGACTGGGGAATCGGGGTGGATTTGCCTGGTGCGCTTGCTTTGTTTATTGGTGCTGCTTGAAAGCGGGAATTGATGCTTGTTGTTTACCAAGAATTGGAAAGTGTGCGGCGGTGAGAAATTGGGTGAGCTTGGCGCGGAAGCAGGGGAAAGTTCAAGTGAATCCGGCGAGGGGGCGCTTGTTTTTTTGGTTGGATTCCAGGGGATACGGACATATTGGATTTTGTTTGGGCGGATCGGTATTGGGTGTTTTTAGAACTATTGAGGGAAATACCGACGGCGAGAATGGGAGTCGTGATGGGGATGGAGTCTATAAGCGAACGAGGACGACATGGGGTTTGCGGAAGTACAGGGAGTATGGGTTTATCGATTTAAGCTGATGCGACTTTTACATGAATTGAGATTAAGGAGATTGGAAAATGGATGATGTATTGAAGAGTTTTGCGGAGAATGGGCCATGGGCGGTGGCGGCAGCATTTTTGTTGCATACGGTGATAAAAGCTTGGGCGAGTGACCGGGCGCAGTTGAATGAGTTGATGACGAGCTTTAGAGATACTTTAGCGGGGTTGAAGGGCGCGGTTGAAGATTTGAGGAGTGAGATTCGGCTAGTGAGTGAAAAGGGGGTTAAGGATGAGTGAGATTTTTGAAAAGTTGGGGATTGATGGCGAAGCATTGCGACTGGCCTATTTGTTTGGAAAGGAACAGGGCAGAAAATTTTTACGCGGGGCTTTGATTGTGCCGGGTTTACGAGTTGTTGATTTGGAAAAGATCGCCAAGAAGAATGATCTAGATTCTAACGAATTGTTGAAGAGTCGGGATTTGATGTTGAATTCCGTGATTGACTTTTTAGAGAGTTTAGCGGGGTTAAAGGGATGACATTTTTTAGAAAGAGAGATGGAGAAGAACATAGTTTTACCGCGGCTTCATTTGGGGCAAGAGCAGGTGATAGCGGAGGCGAAGCGTTGGAATGTGCTTGCATGTGGCCGACGATGGGGGAAGACGGTTTTGGGGAGAGAGCTTGCCGTGAGAGCCATGTTGGAAGGGAAGAGCGTGGCTTGGGGCGCGCCTCAGTACAAATTTTTGGCGGAGAGCTATCGGGCTCTGCGACAGATTTTGGAACCGGTGATTGTTCGGGCCAGTGAGACAGACCATCGGATAGAGATTATTGGGGGAGGCTCGATTGATTTTTGGACTTTGGGCGATGTCAATGCGGGGCGAGGGTATCGGTATTCACGGTGGATTTTGGATGAGGCGGCGATGGTTAACCGATTGGGAGATGTATTTATGGAATCGGTTCGGCCGACTTTGAGTGATTTTGGCGGGGATGCTTGGTTTCTTTCGACTCCTCAAGGGCGTGAGTTTTTTTGGGAAGCGTTTGAACGTGGGCAATGCAAGGATGAGCCGGAATGGATGAGCTGGCAGAAAGTGAGCCAGGAGAATTCAAAGTTGTTAGCGGGAGAGATTGAATCGGCGAAAAGAATGTTGCCGGAATCGGTTTTTAGGCAAGAGTACGAAGCGGAGTTTTTGGACGGCGAGGATCAGGTTTTTAAGAATGTTCGGGAATGTGTTGAATCGGATTGGGCGGGATTGACCGAGCCGGAACCAGAGCGATTTTATCAGGCAGGAGTGGATTTGGCGCGAATTAGCGATTATACGGTTGTGAGTGTGGTTGATGATTTGGGTCGGCAGGTGTGGTTTGAGCGGGTGAGGGGAATGAGTTGGGAGAGACAGGTGGCTTTGGTGGCGCAGATTTGTTCTCGATTTGATGCGATTGGGGTTGTTGATTCAACTGGAGTTGGAGATGTTGTGGTGGAGCAACTTTCGGCAGCAGGAGTTGAAGTTGTTCCTTTTCGATTTACAAGTGTGAGTAAGCGAGTTCTGATGGAACGATTAGCCTGGCGATTGGATGAAAAGAGTCTGAGGTTGATGGATTTGGATGTTCAGACGCGGGAATTGGAGAGTTTTACTTATGATGAAAAAGGCAAGATGCGGGCTTTGGGGAGCGGGCATGATGATTGCGTTTGCGCATTAGCGCTATCAGTGTGGCCGGTGAATCGGTTACGGCTGGAGGTGTTTTGACGAATGCGAGGAAAGTATCGGGAGACTCATCATGAAGTTTTGCGTCGGTTGGCTTTGGGCGAGAGCTTGCGTTCGATTTGTCGCGATCCGAAAATGCCGAGTGAGACGACAGTTTACGGTTGGCGGATGCCGGGGCATCGGCTGTTTAAGCCGGAATTCGGGGAGAAATTGGTAGCGGCGCGTTTGATACAGCGGGAGGCATTGATGGATCGGCTTTTGGATGTGGCGCGCGATGAGGGGATTTCGGAGAGTCGTCGGAAGGCGGAGATGGATGCCTTGAAGACCTTGGCGAATCGGTTAGAACCTAAAGTTGGGGTTAAGAGTGGGGATGTTGTTGTTCGGGTGGTTTATGAAGATTGATTTTATATTTGCCATGCTTGGTAAAGTATTGATTGTTTAGGGGAATTCATGACGAGTACGTTGGTTGTATTGGTTTTAGCAAGATATGGCTCTTTAGATTCTATTGTTGATTCTCCGAGGTGGATGAAGGGGCAGTTTTGTGTGGAGCCGGAGAGTTTTGCACAGATTCGGAAAGAGTTGCCGGAGTTTCCGAGTGATTGGAAATTTTCTGGGACAAAAGAAAAGGATGAGAGGCGCGGAAAAATAAACGATCTGATTCATCTGGTTCATGCGAATTACAAAAAGCGACCAAATCTAGATGATCTTTATAGAATTGTCTATTTAGGTGAGCAAGTGGTAGGAGCATTTGATGTTGTGGCTAACTACAATAGTCCAAAAGTCTACGATGAAATCCTGAAATACGATGTCTTGCCCAGTGACTTTGTGAAGCGATTGTTTTTTTGTAGTTTTCGTCAACGAAGCAATCAGTTTGGAGATGAGTTTGCAGAGATGATGCTTTCGAAATTCGGATATGACGATAAAATTCGGGCCGCATACCTAGGGAATTCACGTTTTTCGAAGAACATGACACTTCAGAAATTTAATAAGTGCCTTGGATTAGGTATCAAATTGGCCAGAACATACAGAGGATCCGATTATTTATTGCAAGTTACTGAAGAGATGGTTTTATATGCGATAGCGAGCAAGCACTTAGATTTGCATATGTTGGATGAAATTGAAAAATCGTTCAGTGGTTTAGAGGCTCTTAGAGTTGAGCTCTTTGGGAAACTGAAACCAGGTACGGTTTATATGAAATTGCATAAAGATTTTGCGAAGAGGAAACGGGCGTGGTTGGAGAAAGGTGGGGGGTAGGTTTTCGTTTTAAGTTTATTTAAGCCAGATATTGAATCTGGCTTTTTTTGTTTTTAAGGTGGAGGGGGAAGTGAGTTTATGAATATTAAGGGATTAGCGAAGAAGGCTTTTGGATGGTTGGGTGGAGATGAGCGGTGGTCGGGGTTGATGTGGGCACCAACGGTTATTCCATCAAAGGAGAATGACGCCAACACGAATAGCATTGTGATGGCATGTGTGTTTTGGGCCATGCGGAATGTTGTGCAGGCGATTCCGGTAGTTGAACGGTTTGAGGGGGGAGGATGGAAAGTGGTGCCGGATCATCCGGTGACCGAGTTGTTGAGGAATCCGCAGGCGAGATTGGCACTGGATGATCGGTCGGTTTTGACGGGGCGTAAGCTTTTGAGCTCATTGACTTATAGTCGAATGTTGGATGGAAATTCTTATGTTTTGAAGATTAGGAATGATGCCGGAATAGTGATTGGGTTAGATTGGTTGCCACACGGATCGGTGCGGGCGGTTGGTCGGGGAGATCGTCCGGGAGTGGCGAGTCATTACGAGGTGGCATCTCGTTCGGGTTGGATTTGCGTTGATGCGGGGGATGTGATTCATGACATGGATGGCGTTGATCCGGGGAATTTACTGAGCGGTATGAGTCGGTTGAAGTGCTTGATGCGGCAGGTGATGACAGATAACCAGATTGCGGCTTATTGTCAGAGCATTATGCGTTCTCCGGTGCCAAGTTTTATGGTTTCAGTTAAGGGAGATCGGTCGCGGATTTCGCAGGAAGATGCGGATGCTTTGGCAAAGCGATTTGCAGAAAAAACGAGCGGGGAGAAGGTTGGAGGTGTGATTGTTCCGACTTTTGATGCTGAGATTACGCCGGTGGGATATCGACCGGATGAGATGGCGATTGAGGCGATGAATCGTTTGCCAGAGGAGCGGATTACGGCCGTGTTTGGGATTCCGGCTTTGGTTCTTGGTTTGGGAAGCGGGTTGGGTCGGGCGACATATTCAAATTTGAAAGAGGCCCGGGAGGCCGCGGTAGAAGAGTTTTTGGTGCCTTTGTGGCAGGAGCTTTCTTCGACTTTTACGAATCAATTGTTGCGGGAGTATGAGAGTGGTTCGGGTTGGCGGGTTCGATTTGATACTTCGGAGGTTGCCGTTTTGCAAGAGGATCGGCACCGTTTGCATGCTCGGGTGAGAGCAGATTTGGCAGCGGGAATTATTGATGCGGAGACAGCTCGACGGGAAACGGGCAGAGGTTTTGGAGTTTGAATTGGTTTTAGAACGAAAGAGTTTGGAATTGGGCAGTGGTTCTTTGAATGATGATGGGATATTGGAAGGATACGCTTCGGTTAAGCATGAAGTGGATGCTTATGGGGATGTGATTTTGGATGGAGCTTATGGGGACTTAGAGGATTTTGTTCGTAACGGTTTTGTGGCTTTGGGTCATGACCACTCGGGTTTACCAATTGGTTTTGTTGAATCGGCCTTGGAAGATGTGAAGGGTTTAGTTGTGAAGATGCGTTTTCATGGGACGGAGAAGGGGCAGTCGGCATTGTTGGTGGCAAAAGAGCGGATGCGAGCCGGTCGAAGCGTTGGGCTTTCGATAGGGTATTTGCCGCGGTTGTGGCGTTTTGAAGAACGTAATGGTCGGCGCATTCGGCTTTTAGAGCAGATTGAATTGAAGGAATTCAGTTTGGTGACGATGCCGGCGGCCAGGAATGCATTGGCGACAGATGTGCGGAGCGAGCGGCTGGATATTGATGGTTTGGCTCCGACTTGGGTTTAAGTGATTGCGCTTAAGAAGTTGGGCTTAAGAATTTTGGTTTTAAAGGGACAAGAGATAAAGATGAATGTAATTGAATTGGCGAGAGAATTAGAAGTTAAACGGCTGGAATATAAGCGCAAGTGGGATGCTTATCCGACGAAATCGATGGCGGATGGTCAGCAGGCCAAGGATATTCCGGCGAATGATTTGGAAGGGCTGAGGACATTGATGGCGGAGATTAATGAGCTATCAACCAAGCATGAAGAATTGGTCAAATTTGAGTCCGATCAGGCGAGCTTTGAGGCTAAGTTTGCAGATTTTGGTCGGCCGGTGAATCGGGTTTTGGCATCGAATGGTGGGGATTTGGCAGAGCTTTTGTTTGCCAGTTCGGCTTGGCAGAACCGGGTGAGTGGAAAGTTTTCGGAGGCAGAGCTCAGCGGAGCAGCATTGGCGTTTTTGCAGACAAAGGCGACAATGACGACAGGAGCAGGCTTTTCACCGCAGACGGTAAGAGATCGGGCGGTGGTGGCAATGGCGACTCGTCCTCCGCAGTTGCTGGATTTTTTGAAAATTGAGGCGACAGATCAGAACTCGGTGAAGTTTATGAAGCAATCGACGCGGACGAATGCGGCATCACCAAAGGCAGAGGGTTCGGCTTTTGATGAAGCATCTTTAGTTTATAGCGAATCGACGGTTGATATTCGGAAGATTGGGGTTTATCTGCCAGTGACGGAGGAGCAGATTGAAGATGAGCTTGGGGTGAGAAGTGTTATTGATGGCGAATTGCGGATGATGGTTCGGCAGAAATTGGATGAGCAGGTTACGGTTGGCGTTGGGACAGGAGTTCATCTGCGCGGTTTGTATAACGCAACAAACGCTTTGAGCCAGGCGCGAGGTACGGATAGCGAGTTTGACCAGGTTTTGAAGGCGATGGGGCAAGGTTCGGACTACAGGAGGAGCGCGCCCTAACTTAGTTGTTTTGCATACAAATAACTTCCAGCGTTTGGCGATGACGAAAAGCTCGGATGGTCAGTATATTTTTGGTTCACCGAGCGGTGAGCCACTGCAGCGAGTTTGGGGTGTTCAGATTGCAATGAGTGAAGCTTTGACGGAAGGAACCGGATTGGTATTGGATACTGACTATTCGAAAATTAAGTTACGGAAGGATCTGACGATTGCAGCAACGGATAGCCACGCGGATCACTTTGTTTCGGGAATGTTGGCGATTCGGGCACATGTTCGGGCGGGATTGCAGATTTTACGAGATGAATCGATTTGTAAATTGACCGGTCTTCAAAGCTAAGACTGGGGGGCGGGGGGAAATAGAAATATGGGATATGCGAATTGGCCGATTGCGGCAGATGTTTTGTTAGTTTGTGAAGGGTTTGGGGTCGAGAGTTTTCCGGTTGGGTTTGATGTAGCGGTGGAAGTTGGGGCCTGGGTGGCGGAGATTGAACGACGTGCGGGGGTGTCTCCGATTTTGGCCGGCTCGGGTTTTTTGACTTTGGAAATGTTGAGGCAGGCCGGGGCAACGGGGGCTTTTTGCTTCTCTCGACCACTTGTTGAAATTGAATCGGTTTCGATTGATGGGCAAGAGCTTGAAAAGGGGGTGGGTTGGGATTTGTATGATTCCAATTCACCCTGGCGGGAGTTACGATTGAACTTTTTTGGTGGCGATCGAGTTTCTGTGCGCGGTCGCGTAGGGTTGTTTGATTCGGTACCGGCGGACATGTGGCGGGCGGTTAGAGACTTAGTGGCAGTTCGTGCTTTAGATCAAGTTTGGACAATGGCTTCGGGGTCGGAAATTAGTGAAATTCGCCAGGATTCGGTTTCAGTGAAGTATCGGGAAATGCGCGGAAGTGGTGCGGTGGAATCATTGCGAGAATCGAGCTTGATGGTGCTGGATCGGTGGTCTGGTTTTGGACTTGGTGCCAGCTCGTGAGTCTGTTTTTGAAGCCTCATTTGGGCCGAGTTTTTCGTTCGGTTGCGATAGAGACGGGGAATCGGATTATCGGATATGAACAAGTGCTGGTGGGAGAGTTTGGAGGACAACTTTCGCGGAAGACTCCGAAGAAGTTTTCGCAGGAGTTTGGAATTGAATCTGTGAACCCAGCCGTGTGGTTGATGGACTTAGTCGCGGATGTTTATGCCGGAGATCGGGTGGAAGTTGGCATGGACAAGTATCGAGTTGTGGCAGATGGATTGGTAAGAGATGCCGAAGAGGTTACGAGCCATTTGTTAGTTCTGTTGGAGCGGATTGGAGAGTAGCGGGAGGGTGATTTATGGGTTTGAGCAGTGATGTTTTAGTGGTGAGAGAGGCAGTGGTTGGGGCAGTCGAAACTGCTCTTTTGGGTGCAACGGTATCGACCGAGGAACCGGAAATTGGATTTGGACTTGAGCAGTCGATTGCATTTATCAGATTGAAGACAATTGATTTTGAGTTTGATAACTCGACTTATGACCGAGCGTCACTGGAATTTGTGATTTCGGCCCGCTTCCAACATGGAAATGGAGTGGTCAGTGAGGATCGAATTGTTCTAGCGGAGAGTATTAGAGACCAGCTTTTGCAGCTTGAAAATCCGGGAGAGATTGGATTTGGGGGAGTTGTTTTATCGATTGATTTGGGAGATAAGGGGGCGATTAATGATGATGAATTTGATTTGCGGGTGCGGTATCGATGTTGGATTTCTGCCGGGAGATGAGGTGAGAAGGTGAAATCGACGGGAGTAGATGTTTCTGTTTTTAGCCTGGGCGGCGCGAGTTTTTTAGAAGATTTGAACGGAGCCCGTTTGGTGACGGATGTTGATTTGTTTGAATCAGCCGGAGTGACGATGGGCGGTAGTCGCCCAGTGGTGGCAAAACGGTCGGCGGTTGTGGAGGCCGATTTGATGAGTTCGGGAGGGGTTGGAACTCGAGTGACGGGCCTGGACTTGAGTTCTGTTGAAATGGGATTGACGGAGCATGTGGGTTTGGTTCGGCGATTGAGATTCGATGGGTTTATTGAGCATCGAGAAGGATCGGGGGCGAAAGATGTTTGGAAGTTTCCGGTAGCGGTTAGAAAGGCGTTTGCGATTAAGTTGGAGTTGGCGGCGGATAGTGAGGGGCCGTTCGATTGTGCCGTGAGAGCCTTTGGTTCGATTTTGGGACTTTCATTTGTTATTGGGATTGTTTTGAATGGGGTGAGGGTGGAACTTCCAGTCGTTGTCAAGCGATTTGTGCACCAGATGAAAGGAGGGGAGATCCAAAGCTGGATTTTGGATTTGGCGGGTCAGGCTCCGGTTTCGGAGGTGTATCCGACTTGGCCCGTTGGTTCGGGAAATTTACTGGCGGCGGCGATGAATGCGCCAGGGCAGAGCTTGAGCTTGGAAATGGCTTCGCGGGCCGCAGGAGGCATAGCATATGAGGGAGAATTTGCGGTTCGAGAATTTGGTTTTGGAGTTCGGGATGGTGAAGTTGTTGTGACTCGGTATGTTTTTGCTTCACGTGGAGCTGTAACTTTGGGAGTGACATCGATTTGAACTCCTTTGAATATCAGCAATTGAATCCAGAATTGGATATAGGGGGCGATGAGGGATTTGAGCAAGTCTTTTTGAGTCAGCCCGAGTATCGGGAGCCAGTATTAGAGCCTCGTTTGGAGCAGAATTCGAGCGAATTGGTTGATTTGATTCGCCAGATTGTTGGTGATGCTTTGGGGTCGGAATTGGTGGGGTTAATGGGTGTATTGAGGATGAATCGTCGATGAGTTTAGGCGTTGTATTTGACCATAGCCAGCGAAGAATGTCGGCGGATCGGCTTGGTTTGGTGGCGGGGGGATGGAGTTTAATGGTTCGGTTTGGGAGGGGACTTGGATTGACCCTCTTACAGATACGCTGATGCTGCGTCCATTTGCACTTGTTGAAAATTGGTACACGAGTTCAACGGGGGATTTTTCGAAACTGGGCTTGAGTGACTTTGGGGGGACGAGTGATTTTGAAGAACGTTTGGATCAACACTGGGCGGGCCCTTGGATAGGTAATCGAGATTCTTTAGTTGGCGGAGCTATTTCTACAGTTTCGACTTGGGGGAAGAATCGAGGCTTCGTATTTAGTTATTTTAGTTATGGTTCTGGAGATTCTTTTGAGCAGATTCGCTGCGGTTGGAGTGATTCGGGGGATTTGAGTTCAGGAGTTGGGCTGAGTTTTTGGACGGATGGCTCTGTATCGGTTTATCGCGATGGTGAGATTGTGGGGAGAGGGGAGATTTCTGGCTCGGTGGGAAAGGATGTTCGAAGGCATCACGTTCATGAGTTGATTTTGCTACCAATGAGAGGTCGAGAATTGATGGTTCTTTCTCGATCGGGGAAGGGTTTTGTTCATTTGTTTTCGGAGATTGATGAAGATGACTTGGATCCGGTGATTACTCCGGCGGGCAAGTTTTGGGTTGAAGTTGTGCAGGGTTCTGGACAGTTTCAGCTTGCGCCGATTAAGTTTGCGAGTTCAGGATACGCCACGAGTTTAGAAACGGCTTTTATAGAAGCCGTTGGAGTTGGCGAACAACTTGAACAGTTTCAAAATGGAGAGTTGGCGGCGAGCCCTTCGCCGTTTAAGATTTACGGTCGGCCGAGTTATGGGGGTGGGAGTGAATTGGTTAATTTGACGTTAGTTGAACCTGATGGAGTCACGGCATTTGTACCGGATGGGGTGAAAGTTGAAGCGCGATTGCGGGCCGAGCTTGTCAGTTCTGATTCCGGATATTCGCCGTTTGTAAGCGGCGGGGCTCTGGCTTTTCAGCGTCTTGTGGTTGATACTTTGGATGAATCGGTTGAGGTGACAAGTTCGGTTTTGGAAGGGGTTCTTTCGGTTCCGGATGATGGCGAAGGAGTTGCGTTTGATATGCGGATTGTTGACCCGGAAGGCTTGGAAACGGTTGTTCCGGCTCTGATTGGGACGAGCAATCGACCGGTATTGATTGGAGCTGGATCGGAAGTTTTGCTTGATGGATTTGGCGAGCCGGCCTCAGTTGAATTGGGAACTCAAGGCGAAAGCACGATAGCACTTTACGTGGTTCGAGATGCATGGAAGGTATTGGAAGGATCGGTATTTGTAGAGCGAGTTGTTTTGGGTGGGATGACTTTTGGAGAAGCATTGCGCCTTTTGGTTGAGCGGAGTGGAGTTGAGACCCTTGAGATTTCGGATGTCGATTTTAGGATTCCTTACAGCGCGGGGGCTAGAAGCGGGGAATGGGGATTGATGATTGAGCCAGGAGATACGGCAGCAGATTGGTTGCGCCGGCTAATGGAGACTTTTGCTTCGGGCTGGATTTGGGGTTATCGGCCGGGTGAATTTGGGAGTGTTTTTTATGCGATTTCACCGCTTGATATGAGCATGGTTCCGAAAGCGGTTCTGTATGGAGAGCGATACCTTGCGGAGGCTAACGGGGGATCGGTATTTTGGAAATATCGGCAAGTGACTTTGGAACCGGAAGCAAACGAGGTGAGGGTCACGGGAGTTGATCCTGGTTCCAAGCGACCACTTCAAGCAATGAAGTCGGATTATGCGGCGCAAGATAGTAGCCTTTTAGTTGAGAATCGTCCAGCGAATTGGGTTGGTGAAATTCGGCAATTTGGACTTGTTGATCCGGGGCTTTCTCAGATTGAAAGCGTTGAATTTGTTTGTCGGGGACTCTTTGATGAATTGAGTCGTTCGCGAGTTTTTGCGGAGTTTGAAAGTTCAATGTTAGTTGATGAATTTGGTAAGCCCCTTTGGCGAGGAGATGTCGTGGAATTGGTTGGCATTGGGCTTGGTCGAATTAGAAGTTTTGGGTGTTGGTTTGGTCGGGAAGAAGATAGTGTTGCTTGGCGTGAAGCGGTTTATGCAGTGGAGTTGATATGAAACGGTTAGGCTATCGATCGGGAGTACGCCTTCAGAGTTTAGTGGGGCGAAATAGGAGGCATCGGTTGGGTCGGCTTTTGGTGAGAAGAGGAGGAGAGAATTTAGTGAGATCACTGTTGAGAAACGTGAGGCGATTGAGCTAAAAATGGCTTTTTTTCGGTCTGGGAGGAGTCGAACTCTGGTGGTTTCGATTGATTGGTCGTGCCCAATTCGGGCGGAATATGCGTGCACAAGAACTTGGCCAAGCTTGCCTAACAAGTACGTTGCACAGACTTTTCGATTGCCCAATGAAATGATTCTTTCGGCATTGAGGGTGACAGGTGAGTTTCGGCCTTTGGAGGGCTTCGATGACTGGCCAGCTCCGGCCAATTGTTTACTGGTTCTGCCAGGGATTGAGTATCCGGTGCGGCAGACATTGACGATTTTTACGGGTACGAGTTTTGAACAGACATTGTTTGCAGATGCTGTTCCTACCTATTCTGTTGGCGATGGCACGGTTGCGGAATTTGTTCCGGATGGGGCCTTGGTGATTACGGCAGAAGTTGAAGAATGGTTTGAAGTTGTGACCGATTCTTGATACGGATTCACATGGTTTTGTGAATTATGGGGGTGTTCCGGTTGACCATGGGATTACAGGAAGGTCGGTTAGATTTTTTGAGCGCCTTGTTGTTGATTCGGTTTTTTCAGTGGCCTTTGGTGGCCTTGCTCCGGTGAGTTGGAGTGGAACCGTAACGGGAGCGATGGCTTCAGAATTTGGTGAAGTTGGCTATGAAGTTTTTCGTTCGGGCGAAGTCTTGGCGAAAGATGCGATGGCAATATTGACTTCGGAAGTTAATTTTGGGGGATTAGGAGTATCAGCGCCTTACGTGGTATCAGGTTCTGGCGGTCGGTTTGACTTGCAGAATGGATTTCTCTTGGAACTGGATAGAGGAGGTCTGGGAGCGGCTACGGGAAGGGGCATGGCTTCGGTTATTCCGGATACGGAGATTGATTTTGGGGCTTCACTTTTTTGTGGTCGGGAGAGTTATAGTGGCAGCTTAGATCTTGTTTTGCAAGCAGAATCGGGGAATCCGGATCGAATTTTGAATTTGAATCCCAGTGGAGGATTAGAATTTAAGCAGGTTGCATGGTCGGGTTCGGCAGTTTTGGCGGGTCAGGTTTTTAGCCAGGTAGGGAACGATACTCGGCGGAAGGTTCGAGGTTGGCTGGATGGGAGTAGTTTGGCTTTAGCGGGCGATGATCCTCGAGATTGGCGGATGCAGATTCGTGGACGGAAATGGGTGGTTGCGGAGCTGTCTCATACGAAAAACTTGGTGATTGATGACGGATCTAGCCTGGTGGGCTGGAGTGGTCTTTCTGGAGTTGGATTGGCGACTTCGGGCGGGGTTTTAGTGATTGATGGGGGCGAGAATGGAGGGAGCGTAGTTCGGCAATTTTCGCCAGATCTGGCAGCCGAGGCTTATCGGTTTTTGAGATTGAGGATCAGAGGACTAAGCGGTGGTGGATCGCCAATGCACTTGCGAGTTGTTGATGCAAACGGCGTTTTGAAATATTGGGATTTTCAAATCTTAGGAAGTGGAGATTGGCAAGAACTTGAGTTTGATTTGAGTCGGCCAGAAGGTGGGGTTTTTGGAAGTGAAGAATTGGTTGATGAGAAGGAGAGTCGCTATCCATTGAACTCAGAAGACCGGGTTGATGATTCTTGGAATTGGGGGGTTAGTCGGATAAATTCAATTTTGATTGAAGGTTTTTTGGCCGGTGGTTCTTATGAAATAGATTTTTTAGAATTGGAGCGTAAAGGCAGTGCAAATGCCACTTGGTCGAGCGCATTTTTGAGTTGGCGAAATTCAAAACTGGGTAGCGGAACTCAATATAACTTGGGTTGGTGGAGCGAAGTTGATGGGCGAGTAGCGGACATTTGGGATTCATGGAAGAGCTTTGGGAACTATGGTTGGCGAACTCTAGGAAGTTGGGCCGGTGAAGTTTCTGCATTAGGGGGCTGGTCGGTTTTGTTGGATTCGGATTTACCCGATGGATATCATGGATCGGACCGGGAAATGGAGTTTGCCTTTGGCGGGGGATATCTATTTTCAAAAGAAGAAGGATGGAAATCGGGTTGGGATGTTTTTACGGACGGCCCTTATCTTGTTGAAGGACAGGCACTTTGGGATGAGGTCGAGATTTATCCAGGAGCAGGGGAAGTATTTGAACCAAATGGTGAATTTCTGGTTCCAACTGAACTTAGATCGGCAAAGGGATTGAGAGGTCACGCTTGGGGATTGACGACAGAGCCTGGAATTCAGGCTAGGCTAAGGGAGTATCCGGGACTTGCAATTGCGGGAAGTGGAATGGCAAATTTACGGTCATTTTTTAGAACGAAATTGCCAGGAGGACGTGGGAATCGGCTTCATCAAGTTGAAGTGAATGGGGTTTTTTGCCAAGAGTTTTTAGCATTAAACCGAATGTGGCATCGAAGAGTTTTTAGAGAGATTCTTCGTTATGGTCGGGTGAGCTTGGATTGGCATCAGTGTGGTTTGCACTTGAGAGCGATAGTTGGGCTGGACGGTTCTGTGGTTGTTGGGACCAAGTCGAACTCTGGTTCGGCTGTCTTTTCTGACTTGGCGTCGGGGCTGAACGCTGACACTTTGTGCGTGAGATGGGATGACGGACGATATCTAAGAATATGGCTAATTTTGAGTTTAGATAATGAGGTTACCGAATATTTTAGTGATGATATGGGGGAGAGTTGGACTTTGGCGACGATTTTAACTTCTGATGGAAAGTGGCCGAGTTTTGCCCAACATGAAGATGGTCGTCGATTTGTATATTGGGTGTCGGGATCGACGGTGAATGGGGTGGTGCGTGATCGGCACGGGACGGTTTTGAGTTCAGTTTCGGCGGCACGTTCTTCGGTTGATGAAGGAGGCCTGGCGGTGGCTTGTTTTGATTTGCCGAGCGGAGGAGTTCGAGTAGAGATGCTGACAGTTGAATCGGGCAATTTGGTGCTTTCCACGAGTTCAGACGGGATAGTTTTTAGTTAGAAAGGTTAGGAATACGAATAATGTTAAATCGAGCAGATGGTAGTGTAGTGGGTTTGAGCGACCCGGGTTTTGATGGTTTTGCGGTGACTCCTTTGGATTCTGGAGATTTGCCAGCAGTGACGAGAGCTCTGTGGATTGGGACAGGTGGTGATGTATCGGTTGTCATGGCGGGGGGCAATGTATTGACTTTTAAGAGTGTGGCTTCGGGGTCTGTCTTGCCGGTGCAAGTTTCGCGGGTGAAGCTTACGGGGACAACGGCTTTACATATTGTGGGGTTAATTTGAGTTTAGGATTGCGGTATGGGGGCGGTTGTTCGGGGAGCGGTCTTCGGCCGAAATATGGATTTGTAGGTTTTAGAGAGACAGCAGGTGATCGTGCTGAAGGTTTTACATTTGGAGCGAGTTTGAATGGTCGAATTGTTGGCGGAGGAGAATGGACGGTCAATAGCGCGAATTTGGTTTGGACAAGTGATGGATGGATTCGGAAGAGTGCGGATACGGGATATTTAAGATATCCATTTAAGACTGTCAGCACTCGATCGGTTGAAGTTTCAGCAGATATGCGTCGTCTTTCGGCAGCGGGCAACGGATTTTTGATGCTCTTTGCCGAAGGCGTGAATGGCGATCCAGGGAGCTACGTTCTTGCTGGTCACAATCATACGAATAGTGAATATCAGATTTGGTCGGTGGATGGTGGGGCGCTGACGAAACGCGCGAGTGTCTCAGCTTCTTGGAATTCTGGTTCAAGGAATGTTGCTGCAAGAGGGAGTTTTGTGCCGGGGGCTTCTAACCCGAAGAAGATTGTTGTGGAGCTGATTATTGATGGGGTGTCGGTTTTAAATTGGCAAAGCGAGACTGGAATTCCGGCAGGATTGGGAAATCGCGTTGGGATTTGGCTTGACAACACGGTGGCAGGAGCATCTCCAACGGAATTCCAATCGGTTCAGTTTAAGAATGTAATTGTGGAAGAGAGCAATTTGCCAGGAAAACTTGTGATGATTGGTGACTCTTTGACTTTTGGAACAGGGACTAGTAATGCTGCAACCAAGAATCATGGAGTTTTGGCGGCAAACATGTTGGGGGCAACAACTGCCAATTATGCTGTAGGGGGAGCGACGGTCTCGCAAATGATGAGTCAGGTTGAGGCGGCATTGTCGGCGACAAACTCGGGCGATCATGCAGTAGCCATCGTGATGGCGGGGACGAATGATTTGGATCGTGGTTCGGCTTTGCCTCAGGTTTTGGCCGAATTGAATCGTCTTTGCTCTGCATTGAGGAATTCCGGGAAGTTTGTTGGAGTTGGCGTTCATACATTGGTTGCGGGGCGGGGACGTTCGAGTTTATTTAGAACTTTGCGTAACTCTTTTAATGACCATTTGTTACTGAGATCTTTGGAGTTTGCAGATGGGATCGGATTTGCGGGTCATGATCCTGTCATTGGAGTTGATTCGGCAAGTGAAGTTTTTGATTCTGCAACCGGCACAGCGGGAGTTTTTTTTGATGAATTGCATCTCAATGATTTTGGTCAGCGTTACTTAGCTCGCCATACGGCGGAGTTAGCCTTGCGGATTGGTGGAAATTGATACTCGGCCTGACTTAGCGTGTTATGATAAGTCATGCGTTTTTGGTTAAGTTCACTTTTAATTCTTTTGGTGGCTTTAGGTAGGGCGCAAGTAGGTGGAGTTGGTTCTCCGGTAGAGATTGATGGGAATACGGTCTTTAACGTCTATTCACGGGTTGGTTCGGTTTCGGCAGACGAAAGAGCCGTCATTATTGGGAATCGATTTCAGAGAATTGCGGATGATAATCGATATAACGTTGATTTGATATCTGTTGATTTAACAGCTGGTCAAGCCGATTTGTATATCGGTCAGGAATTGATTGCCAGTTTGACAAAAGAGGATTCGGATGCGGCGGGTTTGAGTTTAGAAAGCTATTCGGATCTTGCTAGCCGTCAGGCCAAGGGAGCAATTGATGCCTATCGAAAAGATCGCTCTGGTTCGGCAATTGCTCAGGGATTTGGTCGATCTGGCGTTGCGGTTTTGCTGACTTTATTGGCTTGTTGGATCGTGCGTTGGATATTAAACTTTGCAACTTTTCGGTTCTATAAGATTCCTCGGAAGGCACCTTTGCATATTATTGTTCGGGGATCAAAGGTTGTTAGCCGTAAGCAGTTTAAAAGATTGGCGCAAAAGTTTGCCCTCTTGTTAAAACGAGTCTTTTATTTAGCCTTTGTTTTTGTGGGGTTTTCTTATGTTTTGCGCCAGTTTCCTTGGACACAAGAATATGGCGATCGATTGTTTGGAATATTGAAAGCTGAGGTTACTAAATTCGGAAAAAGTACAGTTGCTCAGTTTCCTAATTTTATTGCCATTGGGGTGATTGTCTTGATCAGCTGGTTAGTTTTGAGGGCGCTAAAGGCGGCATTTACCGCTTTGGAGAAGGGCACATTTAGTTGGCCGGGGTTTGATAAAGATTGGGCGATGCCGACCTATAAGCTGGTTCGACTTGTTGTATTGGCAGGTAGTTTGATTGCGATTTTTCCCTATTTGCCAGGATCTTCATCGCCGGCTTTTCAAGGAATTTCTGTGTTTGCGGGGGTTCTTCTTTCATTGGGATCGACGGGGGCGATTTCAAACATGGTTGCGGGAATTGTTATTACTTATATGCGTCCGTTTCGGTTGGGAGATCGGATAAAAGTTGGGGAAACAACGGGTGATGTTATAGAACGGAATTTATTGGTGACTCGGATAAAGACAATCAAAAATGTTGAGATCACGGTTCCGAATTCGGTTTTATTGGGTTCTCATGTTGAGAACTTTTCCTCGGCCGCTCAGAGTCAAGGGCTGATTTTGCATTCTAGTGTAACGATTGGCTATGATGTGCCTTGGCAGCAGGTTCATGAGCTTTTGATTGGCGCAGCGAAGTCGACACATGGGGTTTTGGATTCTCCGCAACCGTTTGTTTTACAGAAGGCCTTGAATGACTTTTATGTTGAGTATGAGATTAATTGTTATACTCGTTCTCCTAAACGCATGGCCGTGATTTACTCGGATCTTCATAAAGGAATTCAGGAGCAGTTTGCATCGGCGGGAGTGGAGATTTTGTCTCCTCATTACCAGGCACATCGAAATGGTAGTGATTATGCCTTGCCCGGTGATTCGGCTTCTGGTTTGGAAGCTCTTAGCGGGATTAAAATAGATTTGGACAATGGTAAAAAATAACGGTTACCAATTCCAGTTGTCATCACCTAATAAGGTTTGAATGTAGTTGATTTGTCCGGAGTGGTACCACATGTGGAGGGCCATGAATTGGATTCGGGCGTACTTTGAAGTTGGTCCGGATTCTGTTTCAACGGTGTCGGCAAAGTCTTCTTCGGTGAATCGGTTTATCGTGTCCATGATTTCTTGGCAGGAGTTCTTGAAGTTTAAGGTTACGGTATCTTTGGACGTTTGATTTTCGGGCGCAGTGATCCATCCTCCTTCTGGCCAATCGAATGGCTTTTCATTTCTGATAACCATTCCGACATGCTTATTTACGAGGATGATTTCGTAAATGATGTCGGCGACCGTTCTTGTTTTGTCGCTGAACTTTTGGTTGAATGCTGATTCTGGCAGAGATACTAGATCTTTGGAAAGAATCTCTGTAGCATCTTGAAACGTTTTCTGAGCGGATTCTTTTAGGTTGATCATGGATTGATTGTATCTGGATTTTGATTAAAATTTGTGATTTCGTCGAGGATGTGTTCAAATAGCCCGTCTTTTGTTTTGCGTCGAAATTTGTAATCTACGACGTATCGGGCGGTGTATTCCAGCCAGTTATCCGTTACGATTAGAGAGACAAATTATTCTGGCAAGGGGCTATGCACATGGGTGACTACGATCTGCTAATAATTGCGAAATACACGGAGCAGTTGGCTATAAGAATTCGATGAAACTGATCCAGTAGAAGTGCTGGGTTAGTTGAAGTAGCCCCTGAAACGTAGACTCCAGACTTTATGTAAGTGTAGAATATCCCTTAGATTAAGGGAGTAATTCATGTCAAGTCATAACGAATCGGACCCAAGTCATCCTTCTCAACAATACCAAAGGACGCTTGAGAATAGGCGGGCTTATGAGAAAGAAAGTCAGCGGCGAAAAGACCAGTTTGATACTCGGATTTTGAAGCTGATAGAAGATCGGGAAGAATGCATGATGATGGCAAGCAATCATGCGGGGGCAATTGGTTTGATTTACATTGCGGAGACAAATACATATTCGAAATATGTATCCGATATTGAGCGTCCGCCGGTGATTCCGCCGCCGAATCGCCCAGAAATTCCGGAGCCAAAGAAACGTACTCTTCCGAGTTCAGTTTCCACCTTTATTTCTAAGTTTAAGAAGTGGTTTTTGCACGATGCGCATTATATATTGGCGATTTTTCCGGGCTTGTTTGTGGGATTTGGTTTGGTGATTTTGACCGGACTACCTTACCAACGCATCCCCGGTATTCTTCCGCTTGGCCTTTTGATTGGTTGTGCGGTGCTGTTAGGATTAAAGATACTCTTGTATCACTTTTGGCATCAAGTTGGTTCGATGAAGGCAGTTCGAGCGGAATCGACATTGACAACAACTCTTTTGGCTTTCCTGAGTTTGCTACTTATTTTTGCGGAAGTTGCTTTGGGGGCGACGGCTTTAATGAAGTTTAGTGAGCAGACGGCGATTACGGCTTCGGAGCGGATGAATTTTTGGATTGCGTTCTTGGTTGCGATGGCGATTTCTTCACCGATTGTATTAGTATCGGCAGTGATTGGCTGGAAGGATGGATCGCAGGCGATGTCGCCAAGTTCGACAGAGACCTTGCGGGATAAGATTGATCAGGAGCACCATTTGGCAATTCAGAATCATATTGAATCGACATATAATGTTAAATTATCGGACTGGGAGAAGTCTTTGTTACGGCATGAAGATGAGACTAGGAAGTTGCTAGAAAAGTATGAGTTACAAAAAGCAGAGCTTGAGAGTTACCGTAAACTTCCGGATTACCAAGCGCTTATGAAGTTTATTGGTCGCATTGGCGTTTTGACTAAGATTATTGATGAATCAAAAGAGATGAAAGGCAGTGAATCGATTTCGAGAGGTTTTAACAAGGCGAGTGTTCAGTAGATTAGTTTGTTCATTTCTTGCCGCTAGCTTTTTAGTCGGCTGCGGGGCTTCTCCTAGTTCTTTGACAACATTAAACTTAATTGCAATTGATGTGTCGGAATCCTCTAAGGATCAGTTCGAAGTATTTGCTGGTTCAATTCGTAATGATATGATGTCACTTCGATCGGATGATGAGGTGTTTTTGTTTCGGTTTGATTCAAAGCCCGCGGAGTTTTTTAGCGGTCACCCTCCGGAATCATTAGAGGAGGCTACCAAGACGGTTTTGAAAGTGCGAGAGCATTCTTCGGAAACTGAAGGTACAAACTTATACCTTTTGCTAAATGCTTTTGAAGGAACAATTGAACGCAGCAATAGTCCTTATAAAATTATGATTTATTCGGATTGTGGGGTGGAGAAAATGTCGGCTGACGAGATTGCAATGGCGAAAGAGATTGTTGCGCGATGGTCGGTGGATGGTCGATTTCTTGGAATGGAGTTCGTGGGGATTCGCGATGGCTGGAGGGAGAAAATTCGAGAGATTCTGCTTCTACCAAGTTCTCAATTGAACATTCGTTAAAAATAGTCTCTCTCGAATAAATCTCCAAAATACGTAATGCAATTGCTCCAACTGTTATTGGCTATACCACTTACCCGTTTGGAATACTGAATTGTATATAAAAGTGTGTTATTTCAAAAAGAATGTATAAATTTTCTTCTAAAGGTTTTTTCTCAGAGTATGTTTTCCCTTTTCGGATTCTTTTAGGTTGATCATGGATTGATTGTATCTGGATTTTGATTAAAATTTGTGATTTCGATGGTTGTGCTTGCTAGTTGAACTTTTCCATTAGTTTTTGCAATTTCGTCTAGGATGTGTTCAAATAGCTCGTCTTTTGTTTTGCGTCGAAACTTGTAATCTACGACGTATCGGGCGGTGTATTCCAGCCAGTTATCGGTGACGATTAGGGAGACGATTGGATCTAGATTTGCATCTTCTAATCGATAATTGGATTTGAGTTTTTTCCAATTTGTCTTGGCATTATCTGAAAGTTCGCTAACAGTTGTGTGACAAGCATTTTCGATAATAGTTCGAGCCAATCTGTGGTCTGAAGTTTGTCTAATTGGGATGATGATTTCATCCCAGAGGTATGGGAATTCTCCGGAATAGTTATAGACTGGTTCTTTGAATACAAAGCTATTGGCAACTCTTACGATTCTTCCGTTGTATAGATCGCCTTTGACCCATCCTCCGGTTTCCATAATTGTTGTTCTGAGGACGCCAATATCGATGACATCTCCGGCAATACCGCCGAGTTGGATTCGATCACCAGGTTTGTAGAATCCGCCAAGAGAGAGGGCGATCCATCCGGCAAATGAGGCAATGACTTCTTGAAGGGCAAATGCGACACCGGCACCAGCAACGCCAAGGGCGACGCCAATTCCTGAAATATTTTTGCCAAAAATGATAATGGTAGCGATTGCGACCAAGAGGTAGCTGAAAGCGCCAATTACTTTTCTTAATCTGTATTGGACTTCGTTGTCGAGGACAATTTTGTTGATGCCTTTTGTGGCTAGTTTATTGACAACTATTGTGACGATGATAATGACGGCAAGAATTGACAAATTGTCAATAAGAACTTTGTTCCATTCCATGACTTAACCTAAAGGTGTCCCCGGGATTCCACCGGGGACGATACAGTTTCACTTGGATTCTGTATTGAGTCGACTATCGATGAATTTCTCGACAGCCGGTTTTGCGCCAAGACCGACGCTAATGGCAAAGGCAAGGGCAATGCCTCCGGCAAGGACAATAGTTGTGCCTTCGACAACTGATCCGCCAATGCCAAGTTGAGTTAGAGCTAGGGAGCCGCCGAAGAAAAACACGGCGATTTTTGTCATAGCTTTAAGAGTTGTTGCGGTTGCTTTGTCTAATCCGCTGGCAGCACCTTCGGCGAGGTCGCCAAGGAGGCTTCCTACTCTTAGGGCAACACCAATGATGATGACGGCAACCAGCACGTTAGGCAAGAAGTTGACAATAGATTGAACCATGTCGGCCAAGTACGTTAAGTTCAGTACATGGAGGATTTCTTGCGTCACCATGAGGGAGATTACGAGCATAACTGTTCGAACTACGACTTCACTTGGAGAGAGTTTGACTTCATCACCATCAAATTTATCTTGAAGATTTGTGAGTCCAACTTTTCCGAGAAGGTTGTCGACGCCAATGTTTTCCAGCAGTCCTTTGAAAATTGGAGCAAAGATTTTGAATCCGAAATAGACTCCAAGGATCATGAGAAGAGCGGCGCCAAGATTTGGCAGAGCAGCGAAAACTTTATCCCAGACTCCGCGCAGTGGTTCGACAACAGCGGTTAATTGAAGTTGGTCGAGAACGGCGGGGAATGCGAAAAGTAAGATCAACCAGAAAACCACATTTCCGAATAATTGGGAAAGTGATTTTGGTTTCTTTTCTTCATCAGAATCTTCGATACCGAAGTGATGGCTATGTTTGTCAATTCCGGCAGTTTCTAAGAATCCGGATACCATTGGTCGGATGAGCGACGCGATGAGCAACGCTACAAAGAAGACAAGGGCAGCACTCATGATATGAGGCATGACTCCGACGGCGGAATCTACGAGTCCTTGAGCCGTTGAAGCTACGAGTTTTAGCCCGATGAGCTCTAATGCGGATTGGGCGAAGACGAGAAGTACAAGACCATAAGTTAACAGTCCAACGACTTGAGAAAATCGCTTTTTCTCTGCCATTTCTTCATTGAGTAGACCAAATTTTTTCAACTTTTGGTCTGCTTCGATTTTACCGAGTGCTTTACTGACTCCACTGCGGAGCAAGCTGGCCACGAGCCACCCTATACCGAGTAAGAATAGTGCACCGATGAGATTTGGAATACCGGAGCTCACCTTGTTTAGCATTGCCTGTAGTGGTTGAGCCACCATTGACAAGTTCATAGCCGAAAAGAATCCGATAAGAACAAACATCATGACAACCCAGAAGGTTGAGATTCCGATTATTGACGACGGTCTTTTTGATTCGGGCACAGCGCTGACTGCACCAGCTTGGGCAGTTTCAAAAGGTTTATCAACGCCAAGTTTTTTACTTGCGAGAATGATTGTTGTTTGCAGAATTTTTGCGACAATCCAACCCACGAAGAGTAGGACAAGTCCGAGAAGAACGCGAGGCCCCCATTCAAAGAATTGCTGCAGGACAGTATCGAGTCCGGTTTTAATTGCTTCCATTGTTTTTGTTTTCGGCGATTTCCTTAAAACCGCATGTTGTAGGTCATCTTGACCATTGGTTTAGTGGAGTAGTTTCCTAGTTCCAAGAAGAAGTGTTCGTCGTGTGCATATCGTCCGGCAAAGTTGACATTTTTTGTGTCCCATTCACCAACGATGCTGAATCCTCGATCGAAGAATAATTCGGCACCGGCGAATGGCTTTTCACTGAAGTAACCAGTTCCGACACCAGCATGAACCCGTAGACCGGCAGCACCTTTTGCTACGGCATAGTCGGGAGTAATGAGATCAAAAGATCCGACGACATAGAATGTTTGGTCGATGGCACCGACGGCATCCATGACACCGATTCCGAGTTCAAAATTTTTGAAGTTACTGGGAACGATGTGGATTTTTGCATTGGCGACAGCTTTGTCTTCAATTCCATCGCGGCCTAAGTATGCAAATCCTACTTCGACATCTTTAAGAATGCCGTAGTTGGCGCTGGCTGCAGAGAAATCTTTGCTGATGGCCATGCTGAAATTGAATTCCTTTGGCCCAATGGTGTATGCCGTAGGGACAAAAATAAGTCCGGTGGAGCCCCAAAGCGAGCTTGCGGTTCTCATAGCTACACGCGATCCTTCAACAATTTGTTCTTTGTTTGCTGGAGCCTCAGATGCAATTGAGAAAGTTGCGATACCTGCAATTAGGCAGGTTGAGATCATTTTTTTCATATTGTCCTCTTAACAAAAATTTCGAAGCCTTTGGTCTTAAAATGCTTATTTTCTGCGAATTTAATGTTAATTAGCTAGTAATATACCTGATTGATGATGGATAAAATTTCTGAGTCCTATTCCGGAGATGTGAGAAGAGTTGTTTCTGTGTCAGATTTCACAAGGCGTGCATCGAGCTATTTGCAAAAGCTTGATGGCACTCGTTCCCCATTAGTTTTGACAGTGAATGGTCGGGCGGCGGCGGTTGTGCAAGATGCGGAGACTTACCAAGAAATGGTTGACTTGATCAAACTATTTTCTCGCGCTCACAGGAGCGAGAACTCCGGCGCCAAAAAGGACGCTGCACTTATAGATGAAGTGAATCAATTTGTATTAGAAGCGGGCAAGCGCAATTTAGCAATTGATCCAAAAATTTCAAAAGACTAGCTTTTTATCTTGATTCACAAGCTTTGTTTTAACTTTTTAATTTTTGATTGCCGGCGGTGGATCTCCAGGAAGGAGATCATCTTCATGTTGCGGTACATAAATATTGATCCAGTTTGCGGCTTCATTGAAACTGACCGATGCGCCTAGGGTTTCGCTGATGAATCTGAGAGGAACCATGGTAGCGCCACTGACGATGATTGGTGGTGTTGGAACATCCTTTTCATAGGTGTTGACTAGCGCTTGTGTAGAGCCAATTTTCAGGACGATTTCAATTCCTGTTTTGTAGGCCATGACGGTTTTCGTTTTTGAATCGTAATCAACTTTCGCTCCGATTTTTTCAAAAACTCCTCGGATTGGAACTAGCGTATGTCCGTTTTTAATGAATGGTTGAGTGGTGGCAAAAGTGACATCTTCGCCATTTACGCTAAGTCTGACGTTAGTTCGGCTGAGGTCTTGTTGACCAATCAATGCGGCACATATCAAAGTCGAAGTTATTGTCATAGCGATTCTAGTTTATATCTTTTATGCTCTCGTTTGATGACAAAGTTAATTGAAAGGGTCATAGCGAAAGTTTTTAGCCATAGACCCTTTCAGTATTTTCTGTTATTGTATTGCCTTAATTTCCAGAATCTTCATCTGCGATTCTGATTCGATAGACTTCTTCTTTTTCTGTTTTTCCTGAGCTATTGATTGTGATGACGATTCTCTCTGGTTTGGCATCGCCAATTTTGTTGAACCTAATTTTGAATTCACCGGTTTCAGCTTGGTTGAGGTGAAGATAAGAACCTCCACCCATTTCTCCGGCCGTAAGGGTGTGATTAGCTTGTTTTTGATTATCGAAGACGATTACAGCCGCTCTTAAGGAGTAATCAGTTTCGGCTGGGGCTTGAATTTCTCCGACCACATAAAAAGCGTCATCGTAGTCTGGATCTGGCTCTACTCCAGTGACTCTTAGCCTTGAAAGCCCACCCTTTACCCATACATTAAGGGTTCCTGAATAGCCTTCTCTTTGGTTGACTCCGGAGATTGGAATCAGTTCAATGGATGACCCTTTTCGGCTGATTTTGTAGTCAAATGGTTTGGCAATATCATCAATTGGAGCATAGAGCACTCCGTCGATTTCTCGTGCTTTTGAAGTCGCGGTTTTGCCAGCGATTGTTACTTTTAGATTTGTAGCCTGGTATGCAAATCCGACCAAACAGAGTGATGAGATGAAAAAGCCGGTTGTCAGCAAAATGTTTTTCTTGGACATTACGCTTTGTTTTTTACCATTCAATTAGAAAACCATGCGAGGACTTTCTCGCTTTTCCGCCTATTTATATCAGATCGATTTGCTATTGTTTTCATCAATCAAGATTCATTGCTATATTGCGAGTTGTGTATGCAGTTATTTTGTGAACATTGTTCCGGGGTTTGACTTGGAGCATTTTCGTTCATGACTTCCATTAAGTTGGTGCCCAGGAAAGGACTCGAACCTTCACCCTATTGCTAAGACTGGCACCTGAAGCCAGCGCGTCTACCAATTCCGCCACCTGGGCATGTGGAAGGAGGAGAATACCCAAATCGGGGAGAGTTCGAAACTACAAAAAGGACAGTCGCCGGGTTCAAGATTTTGTCAAATGAAACAGACGGTTGTTCTGGATGTCTAAGTTATAGAAATGTCAGTTTTGGCAACAGTTATGGCAATTGGATTGCTGGCAAAAGGGCCAGTATTGGATTCATCTTTGATTAGTGAGTCGCCATTTGTTGTTCAACATCTTAAGGCTAACGACCGCGAGCGCGAGTTGTTTACAAAACTCGCAGACCCATTGCTAAAACGCGAAGCATGGGGTGATAGCTTGGCTTACCTGTCTGGTCAGTATTTGATGGTGCCATTGCACGGCGCGTTTGAGTTAGATGAAAAACCTTGGCAGGATTCATTTACTGCCCATATGGGCCGATTAGTTGATGTTCCTAAAGAGAAGTTAGTCAAGAATCCACTTTCTCGACTTCAGTACTTGTATATTGCAAGTCAGTACCTGGTTCTGCAAACTCAAGCGAATGGGCACAGCGATTCAACGAGAATATTGGAAAAGTATTTGTATGGGTTAGCTGAAGATCGTTGGTTGCGCGAAGATGCGATTGCCTATGGTCGATCTGCTTTTACCGGAGTCAAGGCTAGAGTTGAATTCAAACTTGGAAACTCGCGGTCGGCTTTGAGCCATTACAAAGCCATTACCGATGAAGAGATGTTTCTTTTTGCGATTTGCGCAGATTTGTCGACATCTTCTCGGATCCATGGAAGTTCCTTGCGTGGGAAATCGATTTTGAAAGATGTTGCTAATACAAGTGAGCGCGTTTTTAAACAGTTTGGTGTTAATCAGGCAGGTGGAGGGTGGCTTTTTCAGCCCGGAGCATGGGCGGATCATCCTGATAATGCGGTGGCAGGTTCGCTGTTTGTTTCTGGAAATCCGCGGGGAAACAAAAAGAAAGATGTATCTTGGGATAGCTCGCACTTTCATCGGTTTTCAGCTTTTGTCAATTCTTATAGACAAGGTGCCGAACCAGACTCGCCACAATATGCTTTTTTTTCCGATATAAAGCAGCGTATGGGAGTGCAGTTTGTCAACCGAGTTCTTGTTAAGCCGAGTTCTAGTTTTGTTGGTTATCGAACGACAAACTATATGGATGGCTGGAATGGGGTTTATCGCTATGGCTTAGATAAGAGTTTAGGGCCAAACAAGGGGTATCAATCGTATCAACTTTCCGGCACGTTTCTTTTAGGTTGGTGGGCGTTTTTAGATCAACCAATTGTTTCGCAAGCTTATTTGGAAATGACCAAGCTGTTTCCGCTATCTGATGAATTGCGGGCCACTTATGAAGGGCCAGCGTTCGATCCTTCACGAAAGGCGCTCAGTTGGTATCAAAATGGTTGGGGCGAGCTTTTTGTAAGCTTGGCATCAAGAATATGATCTTCATCAGACCCGAAAAGTAAAGGTTCCGCCTTTAACAGCCAGTTGTTCTGGTAAACCTTTTATTTGATTTGAAACAGACCGTTTTAGTATTAGGATCGGGCCCGATTCGTATTGGGCAAGGCATTGAATTTGATTATTCTTGTGTGCATTGCGTTTGGGCTTTGGAAGAATTAGGCTATCGTCCCGTAATTATCAATAACAATCCGGAAACGGTCAGTACTGATTTTGATACAGGCCAAGGTTTGTATTTTGAACCGGTCACCTTTGAAGATGTGATGGATGTTATCCGTCATGAAAATCCAATAGGCGTTGTTGTTCAATTTGGTGGGCAGACTGCCATCAACATCGCGAGTGAACTAGAAAAAGCGGGAGTTAAGATCTTAGGGACGGCTCCGAAAGCAATAGATGCCGCAGAAGATAGAAATCAATTTGAACGATTGCTCGATGAACTTGGAATTCCTAAGCCGCCAGGCAGAGCGGTCACCAGTTTGTCCGAGGCATTAGTAGTAGCAGAAGAGATTGAATATCCGGTACTCGTTCGTCCTAGTTTTGTGTTGGGAGGAAGAGCCATGGAGATTATTCATGATGCTGATCACTTGCGAGCATTTTATCATCAAGCTGAAGATGCCAACCCTGGCCAACCGATTTTAGTTGATAAGTATTTTGTAGGAAAAGAAGCGGAAGTTGATGTGATCAGCGATGGAGTGGACACGCTTGTTCCGGGAATTATGGAGCACATAGAGCGGGCCGGAATCCACTCGGGCGATTCCATGGCGGTTTATCCGCCAGTTACATTGTCGGCACAAGTTCAATCGCAAATGGTGAAATATGCATGCGATATTGCGAAGAAACTGGACATTCGCGGCGTTATGAACATTCAATTTGTTTTGCAAGGCGAACAAGCATTTGTTTTGGAAGTGAATCCAAGAGCCAGTCGAACGGTTCCATATTTGAGTAAGGTCACGGGGATTCCCATGGTCTCTTTGGCAACCAGATGCGCCATGGGACAAAGCCTAAAAGAGCTTGGATATCAAAGTGGGCTTTGGGAAATTGGAGGAAAAGTCGGGATCGATGTTAAAAACAGTGGTTGTCCTCCGAATTCAATCGGAAAGATCCGACCAACCGAAATGGTGGCGAAAGAAGTTTCTGCTCCACAGTTGTATGCCGTAAAAGCTCCGGTCTTTAGCTTTCAAAAGTTGGGTCGAGTTGAGCCTTCTCTTGGCCCGGAAATGAAATCTACGGGAGAAGTTTTGGGCATAGACCATCATTTTCATGGGGCGCTTTATAAAGCATTAGTTGCAAGTGGGATTGTGTTCCGGAAGAAGGGAATGGTGATTTTGACCGTTAATGAACAAGATAAAGCAGAAGCCTTATCTATTGCCAAAAAGCTTGCGGTGAAAGGATATAAGATTGGGGCAACATCTGGTACTTGCAAAATCATAAGGGAAGCTGGTTTAGAATGCGAAGAGTTTAAGAAAATCCAAGAAGGATCTCCAAATCTACTCGATGTTCTTTATAAAGGAGAAGTGAGTTTGATGGTTAATACTCCTGGAAAAGGTCAAATTTCTGGCACGGATTCGGCAAGGATTCGACGGGCTTGCATTGAAACTGGAGTGACTTGTGTGACAACAATTGATACAGCGATGGCCCTAGCCGAAACTTTAGATATTTTTGAAAATCCGAGTTTATCGAGTTGTAAAACTGTATCCGAGTATGTTCGGCCCGTAAGTGGAAGGTAACCTAGAATCATGTCGGAAGAAAGTTCAGAAGGGCAAGAGGAGTTTGACAATCCACCTTCATTTTTCCCATATGATGAAGACAATCTTGGCGAGCAACCAGCATTTGAACCCGGTGAGCCGATTCAATGCAGTGTTGATGCGGTTTACGCTGCGCAATCGGAGCAAACGATTCAGCGCTATGTGTTATTAAGTGATGGTTTAAGGAAGTTACCTATCCTAATTGGGCAATTTGAAGCCAGTTCGATTACTTTTGCTTTAGAAGGTCAGCAACCAGATCGCCCATTAACGCATGATCTTATGCGAACAATGCTTGAAAATTTGGGTGGCGAGGTTGTTAAGATTGTTATTGATGATCTCTGGGGCACCACTTATTACGCCAAGATTTTTATCAAATCTGGCAAGAAAGAATTTTCATTGGATAGCCGACCATCTGATGCTATTGCTCTTGCTATTCGCGTGCAAGCCCCAATATTTGTAGCCAACGGAATTCTTGATCAAGCCGGAACTTAAGCTAAAAGTTCACGAAGATCAGTGATTGTGATGGATGGTTGAACGGCCTCTTCAGGTAGCTCTTCGGGTTTTCCGGAGCGTGAACTGGGGGACACATCACTTGGTCTTCTCACCCAAGCCGATTGCCAATTTGCTGTTTGAGCTGGAATGATATCGTGGTGGTAGCTATTGCCAACAAACAAAATTTCTGAAGGAAGAACTTGAACTGCTTCTTGGGCCATTTGCAATACTCTAGGATCAGGTTTGCCAAATCCGATTTCTCCTTCTATAAAAATTGGTCCGAAATAGCTTGCAATGTTGAGCTTTTCAATTTCTAATCTTTGGATATCTGCAGGACCATTTGTAATGAGACCCAAGGTGTAGTGACCATGAAGCGCTTGAAGAACTTCTAGTGCTTCAGGAAACAAATTTAGCGCAGCTTGCCTTTCAATATGATAGGTTAAGGAAAGATCTTTGGCTAAATCATCATCGTATACTTGAAGCCTTTCCAGAGTTCTTCTCATAAGTTCGACACGGGTGATTTCTCCACTCTTGCGATATTTTTCGTACCAGTGTGTTTTTCCGATTGTTTCGACAAACTCACGGAAACATAGCGACCAAGCTTCTTGAATGTCTTCTAAGGATTGTCCATGCTCTGGGTGTGCTAAAAACGTTGTTTTTAATGCGTATTTCGCGGCATCCCAGTAGGCGCATAAAGTGTCATCAAGATCAAAGTAGATGACTTTTATCTGATCAAATTGCGGAATCAAAAGGGAAGACATCGTTTAGAAAATTCCCATGGCACTGCGGACAGATTCCATTGTTTCAGCAGCAGTGATTCGCGCTTTCTTTGCGCCTTCTCGTAAGATGTCTTCGGTTGTATCGTGATCGAGTTCGGCACGTCGTTTTCTCATTGGGCGGAAGAACTCGTTGATCGCTTCTGTAAGTTCTTGCTTGTTTTGCATACACCCTCGCATTCCGTCACGATCCTCATTCCATTGCGTTTGCCAATTTGGGCTATATAGTTTGAGATATTGACAGACAGCGCATCCTTCTGGAATTCCGGGGTCTGACTTTCGCATTTTGGATGGGGTTGTGTAGGCCGATTTGATTTTAGCGGCTGTTTCGTCTTCTGAATCAGCCAAATTGATGCAATTGTCGTATGACTTTGACATCTTTCTCATATCAAGGCCAGGCAGCTTTGCGCGACTTTCATCTTCTAGAATGAGATACTTATAGGGTTCAAAAACCTCTTGTTTGAAAAGAGTATTGAACCGCCGGGCAATATCATTGCCGATTTCTAAATGAGGTGCTTGGTCACGACCAACGGGGACTCCATAGGGTCGATAAAGCAGTATGTCGGCGGTTTGCAGCACGGGATATCCCAATAAACCGTAAGGTTCGCGTTCGGCTCCGCCAATATCCTGTTGTTTTTCTTTGTAAGTTGGAGTTCGTTCGAGCCATCCAAGCGGAGTAATCATGCTGAGAAGCAGATGAAACTCGGCATGTTCTTTGACGTGAGATTGTATAAAAATTGTAGAGCGATTGGGATCAATTCCCGCTGCAATATAATCTTTTGCAACTTCCCTGGCGTTGTGGCTAATTTCGCCCGGATTTTCAAAAGCAGTCGTCAATGCGTGCCAGTCAGCCACCATTGAAAACATCTCGTAGCCTTCATTTTGTAAATCAACCCAGTTTCTGAGTGCGCCTTCATAGTTTCCAAGATGAAGACGGGGGCTTGTGCTTCGCATTCCGCTAAGAATGCGTTTATTCTGAATTGGTTCTTGGGCTGACATTGTGTATAGGTACCTGATCTTTCACCAGTTAGAAGGGGTTTACCCCGATTAGGAAACTTGTTATTTTTTGGGCGGGAGTTGCGATCAGTGAACCGAAGAGTGAAAATCCTAACGCTGAACTGAGGAGTTGGTCTCCTAGAATCAATCCGATAAACATAAATGATCCAATAGATCGGTTGAAGTTGAACCACTTAATCCTTAGGTTTTCGGGCAATAGCAATCCGACCAAGTAGTGTCCATCGAGCACGCCCAATGGAATTAGATTGAACAAGAAAAGTCCGATATTCGCAATGACACCAAATAGCAAAAGTGCGTAAATAAATTCAATTTGGGCAATTGCAGGTGCAAATGTAAGGATTGTGCGGAAGGTAATTGCATAGATACAAGCTTGAAGGACATTGGAGAGTGGTCCGGCAGCGACAGCCATGAAAAAATCCCAGCGAGGATTATTCATTTTAGAAGGGTTCATGGGAGCTGGCTTTCCCCAGCCAATTCCAAATCCGGTAAATGTTGTAATGAGAATAAAAACTACTCCAAGAGGATCGAAATGCTTAAAAAGATTTAAGGTTACGCGGCCAAAAAGCCTTGGAGTTGGATCTCCTGCCGCATCGGCCATTTTGCAATGGGCAAATTCATGTAATCCGATTCCCACAAAGATTACGATCAAATAGGCCAGGATTGCAGTAATAGATAATTGAGACATTATAATTTATAGATCACTCGGAATGATTTCCCGACTAAACATTTCGTCATACGATTCTGCCCTCTGAATCATTGAGAATTCTCCCGAAAGTCTGATTAAGACCATGGCAGGACGAGGATACCGATTGTAGTTGTTTGCCATGGAGGCGTTATATGCACCGGTGCAGAGAACTTGGAGAGTATCGCCGGTTTTTACGTTTTCTGAAAGCATGGTTTGTGGGAAAAGTGTATCGGTTTCGCAGTGCCGACCTGAAATTGTATATTCAAACTTATTGTCGCTGTTTGGGTAGGAATCTAAAACCGTGTATTGTGCATGGTAAAGGGCCGGTCGGGGATTATCAGCAAGACCACCATTGACAGACAGATAGTTTTTTTCTGTTCCATCCGATAAAATCGTCGACTTTATTGGTCCGACGCTATATAGGGTGACCCCAGCATCGCTAACGAGACTGCGTCCTGGTTCTTGCATCAAAACTGCATTTGGTGCAGTTTCATTTAAAACTTCGCGTATTGGAGGGCAGAGAAGTTGATTGTAAGTATTGAAATCTAATGGGAGTTGGTCAGTTGTATAAGCGACTCCTAATCCACCGCCAACATTGAGTAATCGCGTTTGAATATTGTGCTTATTGGCAAAATGGCTTGTTGCTTTTGCAATGAGTTCGCCACCACTCATTTGTGCTTTCGGATCAAGTAACTGGGATCCAACGTGGCAGTGAAAACCGATGAAGTTTAAGCTGTGCTTGAGAATGAAATTCGCAATCGAGTCTAGAATTTCTTCTCGAATTGGAAATCCGAATTTTGTATCGCTTTGTCCGGTGCGGATTTTCTCATGTGTCACAGGGTCGACGCCGGGAGCTAATCGAATAACGATTGGAATATCTGAACCAGTGGCGGCAATTCGATTGAGATCGAGCCAGTTATCGGCGACGAAATGATGGATTTTATGTTCCAGCGCCATGTTGACTTCAGAATCTGATTTGTTATTTCCGTGTAGATAGCATTTTTGAGGAGACACTCCGGCGGCAATTGCAGCCCTGAGTTCACCTTCACTTGCAACATCTAGGAGCAAATTTTGTTGACTCGCTAATCTTAAAATTGCTAATGCCGAGTTCGATTTCGTTGCAAATCCCAATTGAATGTTAGGGTCGTTTTGTTGAAATGCGGACTTGTATGCATTGATTCTATTGAGAAATACACTCTCAGAAATCACGTAAATCGGTGTTCCATACTTCGACACCAGATGATTAACCTGTTCATTATTGAGAACGAGGCGCATGGCATCTGGTGCGACTTGCATGGTGGAAATTATGCCCTGATCTGAAAGTTTTTAGGTTGAAAATAGGCCAGTTGTAGCGGAATGTGCAATTCGGAAGTGCCAGGACATGGTGTTAAGCGTCAGAATGAGAACAAGTATGAAACGATGGGCTTTGATTTTGGCGTTGGCAATTTCGACGGTTGGTTGGACGCAAGGTTCGCAGGCCGTGATAAAAGTGAACGGTGAGTCGGTTGCAACAGATACCTATACCAAGCGAATGGCAGTTTTGTCGGGAGTCGGTCGATTAGTTGGTAATCGGTTTGTCTCGGCGACTCCAGGTTTTTTGACTCTTCAGCAGTTGATCAATGAAATGTTGATGGTTCAGTTGGCGAAGTCGAAAGGTGTAGAGCCAACTGCAAAAGAGATTCAAGATGAACTTGACCGGAATATCAAGGATGATCCGGAATTTGTGAAGTCTTATTTGCGTAGTGGCCTTACAGAAGCTGATTTGCGATATGAGTTAAAAGTTCAACTTTCTGAGTTCAAAGTTACAACTTTAGGGGTTACGATTACGGATTTCCAAGTCAAAAAGTTTTATGATGATCAAAAGCGAGAGTTTACGATTCCAAAGAAGTATCGGCTGAGAATTGTAGCCGTGAATTCCGCGGATTTGAAGAGTAAAGTTGATGCTGATTTAACGGCTGGCAAGAAGTTTTCGGATGTTGCAACTCAATATTCTCAAGATATAAGCAAGGTTGATGGTGGGCTTTTAGGAGATCTGGATGACACCCAAATGACGGATCAGATTAAGCAATTAGTGACACCAATGAAGGCAGGAACGACCTCGCCATGGTTAGGAGGGGATTCGGGAACTGAAGTTAAATTCTTTTTAGAGAAAGTTACGGAATCTTATGTTTTGCCTTTTGATGACATGGTGAAATACAAAGTCTGGAAGAAGCTGATGTTGGATCGTGGGAATGTGAAAAACAGCGTGTCTACGATGATGGATAATATGCGAAAAAATGCAAAATTTGAGTTTACGGGGACACCATTTGACGAGCAGCTTAAACAAGTTTTTGGCGGCTAATTGTGTTTGATTTCAGCAAAATTGGGCTCGATGGATCCTTTCAGATTCATCGGGCTCCTTTGCTATTGGTGATTGATGAGCGTGCTCATCAGGTGTTGGTTGGGTTTGAAGAAAGCGAGTTTGAGTCGGCAAAATGCACGGTCATTTCGCGGTTTGGCGAAGACCGAAATGTCTGGGTTTTGGTAGATGGGGAGTGGGTGCGGGAGACATTGGGCCAATGGAAAAGTGGCCAAACGGTAGCGATTTCGGGGGTTCCGGGGGTGCATCCGGGGGGATTTGGGGGTCTGGTGTGGGTTGTAGACCGCCTCTTGGGGCCCGGTGGGTGTCCTTGGGATATTGAGCAAACGCATTTCACCCTCAGAAAGTATTTATTGGAAGAATCTTATGAATTGATTGAAGCGATCGAGAATGAAGATTTGGTTGCGATGAAAGAAGAGTTGGGCGATGTTTTGTTACAGCCGTTGATGCATTCGCAAATTCGTCAACGGGATGGTGATTGGGGGATTGAAGATGTGGCGGCGGGAATTACGGAAAAACTGATTCGGCGGCATCCTCATGTTTTTGGAAATCTGAGTGTCCAAGATTCCGACGAAGTTTTGAAAAACTGGGATGCGATCAAACGACAAGAAAAGGGATCGGAGCCACAGTCAACATTGTCGGGAATTCCTTCGGCAATGCCAGCTTTGCTAAAAGCAATGGAAGTGAGCAAGCGTGCGGCAAGATGTGGATTTGAGTGGCCGGACATTGAATCGGTTTGGGAGAAGTTTGACGAAGAAGCTGCAGAAGTGCGGGAAGCGCTTTTGGGAACGGATCAGTTGGCGATTAGAGATGAAATTGGAGATTTGCTGTTTACCGTTGTGAATTTGGCACGATGGGCCAAGGTTGATGCGGAGGAGGCATTGCGGACGATGGTTGATCGCTTTAGAGAACGATTTATGTACATGGAATCCATTTCGACGAGTCCTCTTCAAGATCTCAATGCGGATGAGTGGGATCAACTTTGGGAACAGGCGAAATCAATTGTTAAGAACTCTTAACAATATGGTCTAAAAAGAGGAGTGATCACCTGCTAAACTTGGAAGCGGTGGCGCAAAGAAATGTCGCAGGACTTGATGGAGGAACCGAAAACTGTGAGTGAATTGAATTTAGATTCTTCTGAAGTCAATTCGATTTCTCAGGATTCTGGCAAATTAGAAGCTGGTTCGATTCAGGCCATTGATGTTGATTTCTTTTATGGCAATTTCCAAGCCCTGAATAAAATTAACTTGGTTGCACCTGCGCACCAAATTACGGCACTGATTGGCCCGTCTGGTTGTGGTAAATCGACCTTTTTAAGAAGCATCAATCGTATGAACGATTTGATCGACGGAACTCGGATTGAAGGGAAGATTCTGATTGACGGGGTCGACATTTATCAGCCAAGCATTGACGTTGTGACTCTGCGGAAGAGTGTTGGAATGGTTTTTCAAAAGCCGAATCCATTTCCGATTTCTATCTACGATAATGTTGCATACGGCCCCCGAATTCATGGCACTCGGGATCGCGAGGCGCTTGATGAAATTGTGGAGAACTGCCTTAAACGAGCTTATCTTTGGGATGAGGTTAAAGACAAATTGCGCGAGAGCGGGATGAGTTTATCGGGGGGCCAACAACAACGATTGTGTATTGCCCGAACAATTGCGGTTGAACCTGAAATTGTCTTGATGGATGAACCATGCTCGGCATTAGATCCGGTTGCAACAGCAAAAATTGAAGACCTCATGCTAGAGCTAAAAGAGCAATTTACAATTGTAATTGTGACTCACAATATGCAACAAGCCCAACGAACGAGTGATACGACGGCGTTCTTTATGACAGGGGAAGTTGTGGAGATTGCTCCGACAGAAGATCTGTTTTTGAACCCGAAAAACATAAAAACTCAAGATTACATTTCTGGTCGATTTGGGTGAGTTATAGGTCAGAGGGAATACTGGTTGAATGGGGCTTTGATTGCACAATTGCCAGTTTTTGTAAAAAAGTGTAGTCATGGTACGGCATGTGAATGTAAATAGTCCGGAACGGTCTGAATTGATTGGGTTTTGGGAGAATGACGACCGCACGGCTAGACGGACAGTGACTCAAATTCAACGATTATTGGAAGCGCAGAAACGGCTGGGCCATGAATATGGCTCAAGACCGGATGGCGTTTTAATTCTCAATTTGGAACGAGAAGTATTGCTAGCGGATTCATTTGTTGTTGAAACCTTAAATGTGGATCTAGCTCATGCGCTTGGCCAAGGAGTTTCGCAGGTTTTTGATGCAAAAGTTGCTAGAAGCATCTTAGAATGTCTCGAATTTTTGGGTGAAAAAAAGCCCTTGGCTCTCCAGAATGATTCACTCAATATTGTTGGAGTACAAGAAGACAATGACCTCTTGGTTGGTCTATGGGCCCTAGATAAAGAAGATCAACTTTTGGAAAGGTTAGATTCTAACTGGTTGGATATGAGTGAGATTCTTAGAGAATTCTTGGATGCAAAATCTCTTTTGGAAGTCGTTAGAACTACCGAGTCTGTGATGGAGTTATCGGGATCTTCGGTTGGCGGTATCTATTTGCCAGTGAGCGGTAGTTTGACTCTTGTTGGTCAGTGGAGTGATGGCGCGAACCGCTTTGTATCGTTTGTTGACCCGAGAGAAATTAACGAAGGATTTATTGTTCCGTCGGGATCGAATGATGAATTGCTCTTGGCACCGATTGCAGAGGACTTGGTTGTTGCACCCGTTTATCGGCAAGGAAAATTGAACTGTGTCCTGGTTGCTAATGGTGACCAAGAAAGTGTTGTAGAAATTGCGCGCTGGGTGGCTTCTGCCCTTGTTAGATTTAACTAATTGGCGATTGATGCCTTGATTTGGCGAATTTTTTCTGGATCGGGTTCCGTGAGAGGGATTCCGCCATATCCCATTCCGGATTTTTTCACCATTGAAAAGTGGAGTTGATTGATTTTTGCTTGAGAAATGAGAGTTGGTGCGTTTTTGGCGTTGACCCCGCCGCCGGCAAGGATTTCAATTTCATTGCCGAATTCTCTTTGAATTTGGATGAGAGATTCAAGGCCGAGATCGACGTTATCTTTTCCTCCGGATGTGAGAACTCTTTGAAATTTGTTTTTTACGAGCTTTTCAATGGATTGATGAAAGTTTGGGGTGTAGTCGATTACTCGGTGAATTGTTACGGGTATTTGGGCGGCATCTTGTACTTTTAATGCGAGTTCTATGTCGATTTCTTGATTTTTATTTAGAGAACCGAAGACGATAGAGCAGACATTTTTTTCTCGAATCCACTCCAGATCTTTTAGCATCACTTGGATTTCGGTTGCTGATGGTTTCAGCCACCCTTCTGAACTGCGAAGCATTACGGCGATTTCTATTCCGGTGCTGAGCGCCATTTCGACCATGGCCGGGGTGGGGGTGACACCGCCGGAACAGAGGGCGCCGGAGATTTCAATACGATCTACTCCTTCTTTGGCGGCAGCCATCACTTCATCAATTGACCCGCAGCAGACTTCAATGATTGGGATTGGCGACACTGATCAACGGTACCCGGGTGGTGGGTAGGATATTGGTTACATATGCAATTGAATTTCCGTGCGTTAGCTTTGAGTGCAGCCATAAGCATGGTGGGTCTGAGTTTTGGACAAGGTATTTCGTTTAACGATAGCAAACTGTTTCCCAAAGTTGATCCGGCTATTTCTCATCCGGATCGTGTAATGGGCACTTCTTTGAGTTCAAGGCATATACGAAGCGAAGAGATTGTTCAGTACTTTGCCGTGCTTGGTCAGGAATCTAACCGAGTGAGAGTGATGGAGCATGCTCGCACTCATGAAGGGCGCCCCTTGATTCATGCAATTGTTTCATCTCCGGAAAATCTAGCGAAGTTAAGTCAGATACAGGAAATTCAGTCGCGATTGTTTGTTGAACCGGAAAAAGTGACCAATTCGGATTTGGCGAATATGCCGGCAATTGTTTGGATGGGCTACGGCGTACATGGTGACGAATCGAGCGGGCCAGAAGCGGCGGTGATGACGCTATACCGACTGGCCGCCGGGCAAGATGAATGGACAACTTCTGTTTTAGAGAACACCGTTATTATTTTGGTGCCGGATTACAATCCGGATGGTCGGAATCGTTTTGCGGATTATGTCAATGCGTTTAGAGGCGTACAGTCGACGAGCCATCGGAGTGATTTGGAGCATCAAGTGCCTTGGCCCGGGGGGCGGACGAACCATTATTGGTTTGATTTGAATAGAGATTGGTTCCCTCTGACTCAACCTGAGAGTCAGAATCGGCATAAGCTATGGATTAGTTGGCGACCCCAGCTGACTTTGGATTTTCACGAGCAAGGGGCGGATTCCACATATTTCTTCCAGCCGGGTGTGCAATCGCGAGTGAATCGGATGACACCCAAGCGGAATCAGGAGTTGACCTTAAAAATTGGTGCGGAGCATGCGAAAGCCTTGGACGCGCGCAAGCAGCTTTATTTTACGGAGGAGCGTTATGATGACTTCTATATTGGAAAGGGCTCTACTTACCCGGACGTTGCGGGGTCGATTGGCATTTTGTTTGAGCAGGCGGGGAGTGATGGGCTGGAAATTGAAACATCGACTCGTGTTTTGGACTACCGGACGACAATATTGAATCAGTATGCGACCAGTGTTTCATCGTTAACGGCGGCGAGTGAAATGCGCATGGATTTGTTGAAGTATCAACGCGATTTTTATGCGGAGAAGCCAAAAACTTCGGCAAAAGCGATTGAAATTCCGGTTGGGAGTGATCCGGTTGCCGTTGATAAGTTGGCAAGTTTGATGTTGATTCATGGCATTGAAGTGGAGATGTTGGCGCGAGGAAAAGAGCAGTTTGTTCGCGTTCAATATTCTCAAAAGCTTTGGCGCTTGATTCAGGCTATGTTTGCGCGGCAGATTGAATTTGATGATAATCAGTTTTACGATATTTCAGCCTGGAGTATGGACTTGGCAATAGGGGCGCCGGGCCGGGAAGTTTCTCGGTTGAATGGCAAATCCTCGCCGTTTGTTCCGGGAATGACCCGGAGAGACTTGACCGTTGCAAAACTTGTTTCGCCAGTTGGATATCGGATTTCTGGGGCTCATTCGGGGTTATTTCCGGTGACGGGGGCAGTGCAACGTGCAGGTTTTGCGACTTATGTTGTGACAAAGCCAATTGCGGGGGCTAAGCCGGGCGATGTGTTTGTTCCGATACGCGAAGAGGATGACTCGGAAAAGTTGATTCAGATTCTCTCAAGCTTAGCGAATCATTTTCAGGTTCAAGTTGATGGAATTGAGGGCGGAACAGGCGAGATCCTTTCACTAGGTGGCGGGTCGGTGAGTTTGATTCGACCGCTTTCGATTGGTCTTGTTGTGGGATCGGGAATGGATTCTAACAATGCGGGAGAGATTTGGTTTTTATTGGATCACGAGTGGCGGCTTCCGGTGTCTTTGATTGAGGCGGGCAACTTGTCGAGTTCAGATTTGGGACGGTTTACTCATATTGTGATGGCGGGGGGATCGGTTAATTCGAGTTCGCAGGCGGCCTTGAAAAGCTTTATTTCTGGCGGAGGAACCTTGATTGGATCATCGAGTAGTAGTTCGGCGGTTGCTTCGATTGCGGGTTGGGAGTTGAAGAGTAAGCGCTATTCTCCGCCGCTTTCGACAATGGCTTATGGTGACATTGGAGCGGAACGGGCTCGGCACACTGTTCCTGGCACGATTTTTGAAGTGGTATTTGATACAAGTCATCCCTTGAGTTTTGGGTTGCCAGTTCGTTTTCCGGTGTTTAAGGATAGTTCGAGTTTTGTGGATGTTCCTTCTGATCCGGGAACACTTGTTGCGAAATATACGGATGAGCCATTGATGGCCGGTTATGTATCAAAAGAAGTAGCAAAACTGGTTCCGGGATCGGCGGCGATTTTGGCTCGTCGGATGGGGGGAGGCAAGGTGATTTTGATTGAGGACAATCCGAATTTCCGCGCATTCTTTACGGGGCCGAATCGGATCCTTGGCAATGCTCTTTTTTATAGCGGAGCGTTTTGATGCAATTGGAAAGAATTTGACATGAATCCGGCAAAGACGATTGTGAGCAAGACAGGCGTCCGAAAGCTTTACAAAGAGCTGGACGCTAAGTATAAGGCTCGTCGGGAGATTTGCTTTTTACTGCAAGATTGGGAGGATTCTTATAATGTGGGAAGTATGTTTCGGTTGGCAGAAGCGATGGGAGTAGATGAGCTTTTGATGTCCGGTCGGACGCCGGTTCCGGGGGATGATCCGATGATTCCAGTGACGAGTATGGGGCAGCATCGTCGGGTTGGTTTTCGTCATTTAGGCGGAAATGAAGAGGCGAGTTTGGTCTTGAAAAGTGAAGGTTGGAGCCTTGTTGCTGTTGAAATCGCAGACGGTGCTTCGGATTTTTATGAGTATAATTTTGCGGATAAAACTTGTTTGATTTTAGGAAATGAAGGTGGAGGTGTCTATGGATCTGTGATGAAACATGTACATGGCGCGGTTTATATTCCTATGTTTGGAAAAGGGCGAAGTCTTAATGTGACTCATGCGGCGGCGGTGGCGGGGTATCAGGCGTTGATTGGTCGTCCGGTTGGGGGTTCGGATTTAGGATGACCGGTAGACTTCGATTTGGATTGTAGAGTCGATTAGAAAAATGACCTTAGATGCTTCTCATGAACGGCGATTTATGCCATCGAAACGATTTTTGCTTATTGTAACAATTGTCGCTTTAGTTCTGCGTTTAATTGCCATTTTTGTGATGGATACGAAGGGAAGCGTTTTGGAGAATGGGTGGGAAAATCCTTCGGCGATGGAGCCTTACCAAATGGCAAAGTCGTATATCGAGCACGGGGGCTTCTATCTGAATGAAGTGGAAGGACGGCCGATTCCGACGGGCAATCAGCCTCCGTTTTTTCCGATGTATTTGGTTGCGGTTCTGAAGCTGATTCCGAATGAAACAGCAGCATTTATCTTTGTTCAGGTTGTGAACGCATTTGTAGGTTGTTTTGTGCCTTGGTTGAGCTATTTGCTTGGTCGCCGATTTTTTGGGGAACTTACGGGCCGGTGGTCAGCAATTTTGACCTGTTTATCTCCGTTGATTGTCTACATGCCGGTTGAGCCACATAGCATTACTTTAGGTCTTGTTCTTACACTTTCAGCGGCATTGTCTTATTCTAAGTTGTTTTTTGATTCGAATCCTCAGCTGAAAGATTATGCAATTGCCGGGCTTTTGACCGGCGTAAGTGTTTTGGTGCGGAGCGAGTTGGCGGTTCTAGGGCCAATACTGTTTTTGGCAATAGCGTTACGGGGTCGATCGGTTGCGGTTTTGAAGCCTATCCTGGTGTTTACGATTTGCGCCGGAGTTTTGGTAGCACCTTGGATGGTGAGAAACAAGATTGTTCTGGGAAAAGCATCTTTGAGTACAACGATGTTTTTGAATTTGTATCGGGGCAATCACTTGGGGGCGACGGGAGGAAGTTATCTTGATAATGGGAAGATTAGTTGGGCGGTTCCGACCGGAAATGATGCGCCAGAACTGAGCCGATGGAGCCAAGATTACGAGCTTAAGTTAGAAAAAGAGTATCAAAAGCTATTGCAAAAAGATTTTTCGGAAGATAGTGGGATATTAGCTCGAGTTTTGCCGAGAAAGCTTTTTTACTTCTGGATTGGTGACTTGACTCATCCAAAAGGAAAGCAACTACCTTCGGTTGTTTTGCATCTTTTAGCTTCGGCAACGGCGTTTTTTGGGTTCTTTTTTGCCTTCAGACGCAAAGTGAAAAGCTGGCCAGTTTGGATGTGGATCGTAATCTATCAGGTTGATTGTTTTGGCGTTTTTTGCTTTACCAAGGTACCGGCTAAATGTAGAGCCGTTTATTCTGATTTATAGCGCTTTTGGATTGGTTTGTTTGGCCCAAAAACTTTGGCCGAAGAGGTTTGCGGATTTAGGACTTGAGCGCCCTTTGCCGCAAAGCATGATCGATTAAGACTAGGTTGACCATGGCTTCTACCATGGGGACGGCTCTTGGTAATACGCATGGGTCGTGTCGACCTTTGCCAGCCAGAGTAGTATTTTCGAATTGCGTTGTGACCGTATCTTGAGACGGCAAGATTGTGGCGACGGGTTTGAATCCGACTCGGAGTTCGATGGGCATTCCGTTTGAAATTCCACCTTGTATACCGCCAGAGTGATTGGTTGTTGTGTAGACAGATTTTTGATCGTCGCTGCGATAGGGATCGTTGTGCTGTGAGCCTTTAAGATAGGTTCCTGATATTCCGCTGCCGACTTCGAATGATTTGCTGGCCGGGAGGCTCATGAGAGCTTTGGCAAGGTCGGCTTCTAACTTGTCGAACACGGGTTCGCCCCAACCGGTGGGAACTCCTCTGACTACGCAACGAATGGTTCCACCAATGGAATCGCCTTCTTTACGGATTTGCTGGATGAGATCGATCATTGAGTTGGCAGTGGATTGGTCGGGACAACGGATGATGTTGGATTCCACTTGCTCTCGGGTTACTTTTAGAGAATCGACTTCGGATGAGATGTTTTGAACTCGTTCGACCCAGGCGATGGTTTCGACTTGGAATTCGAGTTGGAGGATTTTTGCAGCAATGGCAGCGGCGGCAACACGGCCAATAGTTTCCCGGGCAGATGCCCTTCCTCCGCCACTGACGGCGCGTATTCCAAACTTTTGATCGTAAGCAAAATCGGCGTGGCTGGGACGATATTTTGAGCTCATTTCGTCGTAATCTCGGCTTCTTTGGTCGGTGTTGTTGACGACAAGAGCAATGGGAGTACCGAGGGTCAAGCCATCTTCGCTGACGCCACTGAGGATTTGAACATGATCGGGTTCGTTTCTTTGGGTGACGATTTTGCTTTGTCCTGGTTTGCGCCGGTCGAGTTCAGATTGGATTTCTTGGGCAGTTATGGGGATTCGGGGAGGGCAACCATCGATGACAACGCCGACTGCGGGGCCGTGAGATTCGCCGAACGTTGTGATTGAGAAAAGTTTTCCGAACGAGCTTGCCATCTGTTTTCTATTATGGCGAGTCTGGGAATTTGGATTTGAGTTATTGGGATCACTGATTCAATGAGATTGGTTAGTACTCAGCAGCATTCCTTTTGAACTGCACTGATTTACTGTAAAATAGGAGGGTGAATCGTCGCGATTTGGAAGAGTGGGAATTGTTGTTGGGTTTGACAATGCCACGCCAGTCGGAAGAAGTTGGCAGTTTTAAGATTGCTCGTCAGCGGGGTTGGATGCCTCGGATTGATCTTTTAGAAGCATCGAGTCATATTCTTATCCGGGTGGAGTTGGCGGGAGTTCCGGGCCACCATGTTACGCTTAGCTACAACGGGGATCGCAACACGCTTTTGATTAGAGGCGAGCGGCCCGATGAACTGGTTCGGCAGCCAATTCGATATCAGCCCCATTTATTAGAGATTGAGGAAGGGGTATTTGCTCGGGAAATTGTGTTGCCAGAAGGGGATTTAGATATTGCGGCAGTGAAGACTCAGTTAAAAAATGGGATTTTGGCGATCACAATTCCTAAAATTGCAAAGACGACCCAAGTGATTGTCGTAGAACAGGTTAAGGTTACTGAATATTAATGGCGGATATAGAATTACCGGTTGAGCACGAAATACCGGAGACGTTAGAAGAATTGGTGGAAGCGGTTGTTAGTCAGGATATTTCTGATGAGAAGCCTCAGGACATTCCGGATGAGCTGAATTTGATGCCATTGCGCGATTCAGTTGTTGTTCCGATGTTGATTGCTCCTTTGAGTGTTGGGCGTCCGAATTCGGTTCAGCTTATTGATGATTCTGTTACTGATTCTCAGAGAATTATTGGGGTTGTAGCCCAGCGCGATCCGGATGTTGATGATCCTACTCAGGCGGATGTTTACGGTGTTGGTTGCGCCGTTATCATTAGAACATTGATGAAGATGCCGGATGGGGTTCGGTTGATTGTTCAGGGGATGAGTCGGTTTAAGATTTTAGAAATTACTTCTCAACAGCCATATTTGAAGGCAAGAATTGAAGTTTTGCCGGAGCCGGAAGTACCTAAAGAGCAGGAAGAAGAAGTTGAGGCTTTGCGGAGGAGCGTGGCGGCGCTTTTTGAGCAGGCGGTTCGATTAGCCCCTCATTTGCCGGAGGAGCTTGCTTCTTTGACCAGCAGTGTTCAGGAAGCTAACGTGATGGCGGATTTGATTGCGGCTCATATTCCTTTTGCGGTTAAGGAAAAGCAAGAGATTTTAGAGACTTTGGACGTGAGAGATCGGCTGAAAAAGCTTTTGGCAATGCTTGGTCGTGAGGTTAGAGTTTTAGAACTGACGACCAAGGTTCAGAGTGAGGTGAGTGCCGAACTTAGCAAGACTCAACGGGATTATTACTTGCGTGAGCAACTTAAGGCAATTCAACGTGAACTTGGTGAATCTGAGGATGGTTCGGAAGATTTTGAAGAATTAAGAAAGGCGATTGAGGAATCTGAGATGCCAGCGGAGGCATTAAAAGCGGCGAATCGTGAGCTTGAACGATTGCAGAGAATCAATCCGGGTTCGCCAGAGTATTCCGTGGCGAGGACTTATCTTGATACCATGGTGAGTGTCCCTTGGGCGAAGGCTACGATTGACAATCTTGATCTTGACCATGCCCGAGAAGTTTTGGATTCTGACCATGCCGGCCTTGACAAGATTAAGGATCGGATTATTGAGTTTTTAGCGGTAAGAAAAGTCAAGACGGATGGTATGACTCGACAACCGATTTTGTGTTTTTATGGCCCTCCGGGGGTCGGGAAGACTTCTTTAGGCAACAGTATTGCAAACGCAATGGGACGAAAATTTGTGCGTTTGAGTCTGGGTGGAGTTCGGGATGAGGCAGAGATTCGCGGTCATCGTCGCACCTATATTGGGGCATTGCCGGGGCAGATTGTGCAGGGAATTCGGCGGGCAGAATCGAATAATCCGGTATTTGTTTTGGATGAGATTGATAAGCTTGGAAATGATTTTAGAGGCGACCCAGCTAGCGCTATGCTCGAAGTTTTGGATCCTCAGCAGAACAACGCTTTTCGAGATCATTATTTAGATGTTCCCATTGATCTAAGCAAGGTGTTTTTTATTACGACTGCTAATCGATTGGATACGATTCCACCGGCATTGCGGGATCGGATGGAAATTATTGAGTTGGGGGGCTATACGGAAGAAGAAAAGTTCCGAATTGCCCGGCAGCATTTGATTGGTCGGCAGATTGAGGATCATGGCTTAAAGGCAAGCAAGATCGTGTTCAACGATGATGCATTGACTTATTTGATTCGGCATTACACGCGGGAAGCCGGGGTTCGAAATCTTGAGCGAGAAATTGGATCTGTTGTGCGAAAAGCAACTTTGAAATTTGCTCGCGGGCGGACGGCCAAGTTGACGGTAACAAAGAAGTTTGTTCAAGAATCTTTGGGGGCTCCTCGGTATACGAGTGATCCGGTTGCCGAGCGGGCGATGGTGCCAGGGGTTTCGGTTGGATTAGCTTGGACTCCGGTTGGCGGGGAAGTGCTGTTTATTGAAGCGGCAAAGTATCCGGGCAAAGGTTTGACAGTTACTGGTCAATTGGGAGACGTTATGAAGGAATCAGTGACAGCGGCCATGAGTTATATTCAGGCTCACGCCAAAGAGTTGAAGGTTTCTCCGTCGGAGTTTAAGGATAATCAAGTTCACGTTCATGTTCCGGCGGGAGCAGTTCCTAAGGATGGGCCAAGTGCGGGGATTGCTATGTTGACAGCATTGACCTCACTTTATACGGGTCGGCCGGTTAGAGAGCGGTTGGCGATGACGGGAGAAATGACTTTAACGGGTCAGGTTTTGCCGATTGGTGGCGTTAAAGAGAAGATTCTGGCGGCGTTTAGGGCGGGAGTTCATACGGTCATACTTCCGAAAGATAACGAAAAGGATTACATGGAAGATGTGCCGGCAAATATTCGGGAGCAGTTGACAGCTCATTTTGTGAAAGATGCGCGCCAAGTTCTTAAGATTGCCATCAGTTAGTTTTTGGGGTTGTATCCCGTAAGTCTACGGGGGATGGCGAACGGTCGCTGTGGAACATTGAATTTGGATGCTTACGGGCGATGTCTTTGTTCAAGAAGGTTTGATCACGACCTATCAGCTTCAACTTGCGGTTAACAAGCAAGTTGAGATGGGTGGATCTGACCCTATTGCGAAGGTCATGGTGGAGATGGGCTTGATTTCGGAGAAGGATCGAGTTCGATGTACCGGCAAGGTTTGGGACATTCCATTTGCGGATTTAGATCAGCTGACGAGTAGCTCGGAAGCCATTGAACTCATTTCTGCTCAGTTTGCCAAGCGGTTTAAGGTGTTGCCGCTTCAGGTAGAAGGCGATCGCCTTTTTGTTGCGATGGCGAATCCTTTGGATGTTTTTGTCATTGACGAGCTGAGGATGAATACGGGGTTGGAGATTCAGCCCCTGATTGCTCTTGAATCGGATTTGGTTGAAGCTTTGGGCGAAGTTTATGTTAGTGATACCAATGTAAATCATGCTTTAGATGGAGTGATGAAAGACTTTGATGGAGCTGATTCCATCGAGTTAGGCAAAGTTTCAAAAGACGAGGACGACGAACAAGAAATTGAGGCCGAAGATGCTCCGATTATTCGTTTAGCCAACTTAATCATCAATCAGGCGGTGGCGGACAAAGCGAGTGATATTCATTTGGAACCACAAAAAGATGGCATGGTGGTTCGGTTTAGGATTGATGGAATTATGGTGGAGGTTATGCGACTTCCCCGAAAGGTTACAGCTCCGCTTACGAGTCGATTTAAGATCGTTGCGAATATGGATATTGCGGAAAAGCGAGCTCCCCAAGATAACCGAATTAGTGCGACGATTAATGGGAAGGAATTCGACTTCCGTGTTTCTTCTTTACCAGTAGTTTATGGTGAGAAGATTGTTATGCGGGTGCTTGATAAAGGTGGAATTCAAGTTGGTTTAGCAAAACTTGGTTTCTTGCCCGAGAATCTGAAGTGTCTGGAAGACATGGCTCAAAAGAGTTATGGAATTGTATTAGTCACCGGTCCGACGGGGTCTGGGAAATCTACGAGTTTGTATTCTCTTATTAACCAATCAAATGATGGGTTAAAGAACATTATTACAATTGAAGATCCGGTTGAGTACGAATTATCTGGAATCAATCAGTGTTCTGTCAACAATAAGGCCGGAATGACATTTGCGGCAGGATTGAAAGCCATGCTTCGGCAAGATCCTGACGTGATTATGGTTGGCGAAATGCGGGATGAAGAGACCGCAACTATTGCGATGGAGGCGGCGATGACTGGTCACTTGGTGTTTAGTACTTTGCATACCAATGATGCTCCATCGGCACCGAGCCGCTTGATGGATATGGGAGTTGAGCCTTTCTTGATTGCTTCTTCGATTGTTGGGATTTTGGCGCAAAGACTGGTGAGAGTTTTGTGTCCGAATTGTAAGGAAGAGTACACGGCTTCGAGAGAAAGCTTGCTCCGCTACGGATTTCCAGTTCCGGATGAGCTTGGGGTGGATACCAATGGTCAGATTACTTTGTTTAGGCCAAAGGGTTGCGACAAGTGCAAAAACACTGGTTATAAGGGTCGATCGGGAGTGCACGAGTTACTCGTAATGGATGATGAATTGCGTACAGCGATTTTGAACAAAGCTCCATCCCACGAAATCCGCAACCTTGCCCAAGCTTCGGGAATGAAATCGTTGCAACACGATGCATTGCAAAAGATACTGATGGGTTCGACCAGCGTAGACGAGGTCGTTAGAGTGATTTATTCATAAGAGGAGTATG
>CAWDCK010000008.1:0-502624 GCA_963800805.1 uncultured Armatimonadota bacterium
ATCTGCTGTTGGAGCAGTCTCGGCTGAAAAAACTTACGATGCGTTTGGGAATGTTGTCTCGGCTAGCGGAAACTGGAAGAGCTCAGTTTGGCTACGCCGGCAAATTTGGTTACCAAAGCGATCCGGATACAGGATTGAAGCTACTTGGTCATCGGTATTACGATAGCGATACTAATCGGTTTTTGACCCGCGATCCGATTAAAGATGGTCGGAATTGGTATTCGTATTGCGAGAACAATCCGGTTAGCTTCTTTGATGCTGATGGATTGGCTAAAATTGTAATTGTAAAGGGGGGCGAGTACGGTGGCAGAGACAAAGGAATTTTTGATGATATTTTGGGTGATATAAAAAGAGAACATCCAAATGATGAGATTGTGGTAGTCGATAATGCAGATGACGCATATGAAGAGCTAGAGGACGCTGATGAACTTATATGGATAGGTCATTACGAGCCGCTCATGAGCGGAGAATGGGATCCCATTATGGCTGGAATGGAAACTAGCTATGGAGATTCCATTGATCCAGCTGAAATCAGTAAGCGTAGAAATGGTAAGAGACTCAAGAAGATCATGTTGATTGGGTGTAATACACTTTCGAATCCTGCTAATGCAGCGGCATGGGGCAGGCTATGCAACAATAACTTGTACGGTACGATTTATAAGCTGAACATCAAGTTTTACGCATGGGGATGGACTGGAATGCCTTTGAGTAAGCTTATAAAATATGATCCAAAGTGGCGTCCAAGTAAAACATGGACAGGCGGCTCAAAAAAAGGTAAGGCTTCTGGAATAGGGAGTAGGGCAGTATGAGGAGATGGATTACTAGATCACTGTTTATTGCCTTAGTTTTTACGCTAGTATTTTGTGTGATCAATGGAGCTATACATCAGAAGACATTCGAATATAACTCGCATATGGCTGGCGCAAGGTCTGCACTGAGAGTGGCAATAATTAAAGAGCATCGCTCAACTGGAATCTGGCCAGATAAAGTCTCAGTTGCCGAATTGGAAACGGATCAGTTTAGCGACCTAGATGTTATTGCAAATTTGTCACGATCTACTTCCGATGAGGCGATGTATGTAGTAACTTACCGAGGTGAGCCGAGAGGGCAAATCATCGTCAAAGCAAAATGAAAATCACTTGACTCTCGTTCGGGTAACTGACTTTTCTGGCAAGTGAGTTTCGTGGTTAATTCATTGTTTTATTGGTTCTGCTCTTAAGAAACAGTGAATTCTAAATTAACTCATCTGAATATGTCACCACAATCAATTTTGGTACTGTCTTGCAAGTATGGTACATCGTAGTCTCAGTTTGGTTATGCCGGGAAGTTTGGTTATCAGTCAGATCCGGATACTGGGCTGAAGCTCCTTGGGCATCGGTATTACGATAGCGATACTGGTCGATTTTTGACTCGCGATCCGATTAAAGATGGTCGGAACTGGTATTCGTATTGCGAGAACAATCCGGTTAGTTTCTTTGATGCTGAAGGCACTGTTGCAATGGCAATTGCGCCGCTAGCTCTAGCTGGTTCAGCGGGATGGGTTGCTCTCGGCATTCTTGGCATAGTTGCTATTATATTTCTTGTCGCAGCAGTCAGCGATCATGTTTATTACGCAGATAGTAATTCTGGACGGAAACAGACACTTGTGTCTGCAGAAGCATCAGATTCTGAAAATGGCGCATCTGCTGGAGGTGAAACTGGCTCACAAAGTGGTAGTGGCGCAGGAGGTACTGCCGACGGTCCATGGGAGGACGGAATAGTTCCGGACGAGGATGTTGCTGGGCCCGGTTGGACCAGGCATGGTGAAAAAGGCGGATACCCAAATCCGGATTATCCTGGCGTTTCTAAAAGACCAGACTTAAACCATAATCCCCCTTATGGTCCCCATTGGGATTTCCAGTTTAGAAAAAAACAGTTTCCGAATAGACCTCGAAAAATAAGAGTGCCAGTAGGTGATTGGCCAGAGGGTTTGACATTAAAATAAGTGTTTTATGAATAGCTTAGATATAAACCAATTTGCGTTCGAATGCTTAACTGGAACCAATTGCAAGTGGCTACCGGAAAATCTATGTGCAGAAAATCTTGAAACGATCCCATTTCCCGGTATTCCTGAAACTGCTAATTGGCAGCAAGCATTGGCAGATCCATCAAGGGTCCGATTGCCAGATACTTTGATTGGTTGTACATTGGCACTTCTTGTAGACATTGAAAACGATGACTTCACGTCGCATCCAAATCAAGATCAATTAAATAAGTTAATATTTTTGAATCAACAAAGATATTTGGTTCGTGAAAAAATTATGAATACCGAAGATTTTTTAGCACTTTTTAACGAATCAATAGTATACTATCACCGTCTTGCGTTTGTCGTAAGTGACATTACTCTTATTTATGAGACAGTTCCGCAGAAGTTTGTTTTCTCGGCCTATGATGATGAGGGATATCTACTAAGTATTGTTAAGTGAATATGACACAACCAAAAAGTCTTTGGGGCTCAGAGACTATTCGTAGCGAATTAGAACATTATTATGAAGACATGGCTAATTTCCCTGGGTGTATGCATTATCATTTTTGTGAGTTATTTGGTAGGACATATTAATTCTTCATACGACGCAGCAGATAGGTTTGAAGAAGAACGAGTCAGGATATCTGCCTTACAGTCGAGGGAATCAAACCCGAAGAAAATAGCAGAAGTGATGAAGCTAATGAAAAGTTGGGGTTATTCTCATTTTGATGACTACAAGATTCCAGGTGGTTGTTCTGTCTACGTTTTTAGCCGAGAATCTTATGGTGTACCGTTACAAAGCGACTATTTCGAAGTGTTTATTGTTTTTGACGCAGAAGGAATATTACTGATAAGTCGTTTGGGGGTCGAACAAACATTTAGTGCATTATGAGTTATTGTTGATTTAACTATCAATGACATCTATCGAAAATAATTCATTACTCTTAGATGCTGATGCACATTTGACTGCTTAAATTTGAACATTCCACTCTTACGGGAGAAGTTCGCGGCGGAACAAAGACGACTTTCCATTCTGGAATGAAGAATTCCACGACCCAGACATCTTCCATTGGAGCAGTCTCGGCTGAAAAGACTTACGATGCGTTTGGGAATGTTGTCTCGGCGAGTGGTGTGTGGAAGTCTCAGTTTGGCTATGCCGGGAAGTTTGGTTATCAGTCAGATCCGGATACTGGGCTGAAGCTCCTTGGGTCATCGGTATTATGATTCTGATACTGGTCGGTTTTTGACTCGCGATCCGATTAAAGATGGTCGGAACTGGTATTCGTATTGCGAGAACAATCCGGTTTCAGGATTGGATCCCGATGGTCTACGTTTTACTCTTGTCTTAAGAATACTAATTGCTCTCGTAGACATTTTTGCAGAGTTTAGTGGCCTTGGAGCAGCGGCTGGAAAATCGGCTGATTCGATAAAATCTAAGGCGAAACCCACTACTGTAAGTGCTCCAGCCGTTGAACCGCCACCGCTTCCAGTTAAGCCACGGACACCGCCATTCGATCCGAATAGTAGAACATTTAGAATTGCTCAACAGGAAGTTCAGGCGTCCAATGACTACGCAAAAGCAAGAGCAGCTTCCAGAGGAGTGGGAGCTTCGAAAGTCGGCGGTATTTTTATATTTGTGGGGCTAGCAGTAGCAGCTGCAGAAATTGCGCAAGCACAAACATCGATTGACGGTATGGTACATGACTGGTATGAAGATGATTTGGTGGATGGTATCCCAACATCGTGGGGCGGTTTACGTCAACCAAATCCCAATAGCAACAACCCTAGATCACAAAGTCTAGGTGGTGATCTATGGTAAATCGGAAGGCAACTTAAATGAATACTCTACACCGGTTTGTTAACCACGATGAAGCTTTTCGAAGGTACTACTTAGACAAAAATTCAGAAAATCTATTTTGGCTTTGTATTGGGTTGAATGCTGGGGGGATGTGGAGAACAGCGAGGAGGGTCATTGCAAAGAACAAAGTAGGCTTGGCAGAATATTTTATTGATGCGCCAAAACTTGACCGAATAGAATTTAACGACCCCTTTTTAGTTAATTGTTACTGCATAGCATATTCTCACTTTTATGGGATCCAATTAAATGAGACTAATCCCCGTTTAGGAAATGTGATTCCTGATGTAGAAACTGCAAATCAGTTTGTAGATCAGCTTAAGTTTTCTAGTGCAAGAAAAGTAGCATTTGATGAGGAATATTTTCTAGATCGATTGCGTGATAGTTACCCATCTTTTAGTTTAGATTGGGCAATTATCAATTCGGAATATTTTGCCAATTTTGAAGACTTAACTCATGATCAACTATTACTTTGCCTGCATCTTAAAATTTGCCAAGGAAAATGCAATCCAGAATTGATTAATCATTTTTATGACAAATTTCGATATTCTGTTCAGTTTTACTCATTGAGCAGAAATTTTTACGGTTCGAAATTTTGTTACTTCCATAAGTTTGTGCGAAGGTGGCTCGAGATAGCAATTCATGCTCCGTATTAAGTGTTAATAATTGCTCTTGCAGATATTTTAAACTGATCAGGAGAGATTCTTCGGGATCTAAGGTGTTTAAGCGGAATGGGGTTGGCGTGACGGCTCCGGTACTCTCGGATGGCACCGCTCAATTCACTCCTTCGGGCGAAGTTCGAGGAGGGACGAAGACGACTTTCCATTCTGGAATGAAGAATTCCACGACCCAGACATCTTCCATTGGAGCAGTCTCGGCTGAAAAAACTTGTGATGCGTTTGGGAATGTTGTCTCGGCTAGCGGTAACTGGAAGTCTCAGTTTGGCTATGCCGGGAAGTTTGGGTATCAGTCAGATCCGGATACAGGATTGAAGCTCCTTGGGCATCGGTATTACGATAGCGATACTGGTCGGTTTTTGACTCGCGATCCGATTAAGGATGGTCGGAACTGGTATACGTATAGTGGGAATAGCCCGGTTAGCTTCTTTGATGCTGAGGGATTATCCCCAAAACCAGGGGTTACGAAGCCACCAGTCAGTATTCCAGGTTCCGCTGGAGGCAATGAATGGAAATGGGTACCTAACCCCAAAGGTCCAAAAACTCCAATTCCAGGACAAAGTCAGCCATCTGCAAGTTGGGATCGGGTGCATGAACATTGGGATGTCGATGATGGCTTTGGAAATCGAAACAGGTATGACGAGAAGGCTAGATTTTTACTACCTGAAGACGCGCATGGTGGCAGTAGACAACAACCGGCCCCAAGTAACCCATTCAATTTTATAAAAATTGGGATGGTACTGTTTCTGATTCTTCTTCCTAATAATCTCTCAACTCCCAGATGTTATGATATGATTCATGAAGCAGGAATGTGTCCTACATGTGGGCGAATTACACCTGGTCGAAAAAAGAAGCCAAAGCAAGTAAAGAAGTCAAGGACAGAGATTAAAAGTGCACAGTGAAAACAAACTGACCTTAACCCATTTTGCGGAAGAAAGTCGATTATCAAATGAATACGAGTTTCAGCCTGATCGATGGAAACACGTTGAAAAACACTATGTATCATTCGACATGGTGCATAAGAGAAACTCTTTTGTCCAAGCAATTTTTTCAAACTTACTATTTAATGAAGGCATATTGGGCGTTTTTGATTTTAGAGTCTGGGACAGAGCGGATTTGGAACATGTTTTTCGAGTTTTTGTAGGAACGAAAGGCGTATGGTGTCATGAGGAATACTTTCTGTTCGGGTATGACAGGACAAGCGTGCAAGATGCTCGAATCATGTTCTTGCTTGCATTTCTCAGTACGTGGTCTGTTTTACTAGTTGACAGTTCAAAAAATTTTGGAATTTACTTTACTCATGATGACCAGATTTACATTTTTTCTGATTCTCACGACCAATTCAAGAATCTAAAGCTCATCTGTGACAATTATTTTTGAAGGGTACTCTCAAGATGTCATTGTATCGTCTCTGAAACTAGTCGATTTTTGCCCCGCAATCCGATTAAAGATGGTCGGAACTGGTATTCGTATTGCGGGAATAATCCGGTTAGTTTCTTTGATGCAGAAGGGTTAAAAAAACTCTACTAATTGTTGTCGGAGACACTTAAGCATTCTCAAATCACATTGACGCTGAATACTTATGCAAAAGTGATGCCAGTTCTTCAGCGGGACGCGGCCGAGAAAATGGATGCAATGCTTGGCGGAGACGGAATCAAAAAGGTTTGATTGACTGAAAGTTGGATTTCCGCTTCTTCCTCCATTCTCTCATTTTTTGCCTTTTGCGTTGCATTGTCTCGAAACGGCGATCCCATCTGGCTACTTCGTTCAGATCTTCGACCCAAGACCGGAAAGCTCCTCTGTGCCAATTGCTGGTCTGGCAAGAGTTGTAGGTAAGGCGATAGCAAGACCGGCAAGCCCATCTGGAAGCGCCGAAGGGTAGACATAGTTTCATCCGTTTGCTACGGCAATAGGGGCAAAGGATGAACGTTTTGTATCCGCCATTCGGCATAGGCTCATTCTGGCAATTCAGCGATTCCGAAAATTTGATTTCGTTCTTTTTTCCACTAAGGGTGACTTTGACTGGGAGACCGTCCTCAAACTCAATTGAAAACCGGATGGAACTCGTAGTTTCCCCATCACGAGACCATTGAATCGAGCCGTTACGTCCCCAAAAGGTCGGAGAGGACTTACGGAAGATGAGACCAAAGTCGAGGTTGAGGCTATTCTCAACAGTTTGCATTTTGTAGTTTTTCCAACCGCTTTCGTATTCGCTCATTTTCCCTAAATACTCATTGCATTTGGACCCCTCTTAATCTGAAGAAGTTCCATGATGAGGTTTGCAAATGCTCAACGTAAAGACGAACAAATGAGTAGTTTTCTGGCGATTGAGTACACGATTGAGTACACAAGTCCGAAATAAAACAAAAAACCACTCGCAAGGGAGTGGTTTTGAACCTAAATAAGTGGTGGACCGTGTAGGGCTCGAACCTACGACCCGCTGATTAAGAGTCAGCTGCTCTGCCAACTGAGCTAACGATCCATAACAGAGAGTTTACACAAAAATTAAATCTTTCAAGGGTAGGCTGGGCCCCTAGGATGGAAATTCGACCCTACAAAGCTGGTGATGAATCAGGAATTCAAAAAACCGTTAAAGAAGTTTACGATGAATTCGGCTTCACTTGGGAAGAAGATGGATACCACCAAGATCTGTTTTCGATCAATGAATTCTATCCAGCCCCAGGACAAATGTTTGTTGCCGAAGTAGGAGAAGGGAAGATCGTGGCTTGTGGAGCCCTGCAGGTCTATAAAGCTCCATTTTCAGGCACAAGCGGGCTTGTCTTTGAATCCGAAAAGTGGCATGTTGCCGGCGCAGATTGCCAACTCAACCGCCTCTATGTGCGTTCAGAGTTTCGAAAGCTTGGCCTCGGATCCAAATTAACTCAATCCATAATTGATCTTGCAAAAACCGAGAATCTCAAGCGAATGGAAATTTGGAGCGACAAGCTCTTTGTTGAAGCACATAAACTATATGAGCGGTTCGGAGCAATAGTTGTTGGGGAAAGAATTTGCGATGATCCAGACGAAGCGCCAGAATGGGGTCTCAGCCTGGATCTCAACTAAATCAGTTATTTTGTTTTAAGAACAGATCGCAAATCTTCCGCACGGGCAGTGGGAACAATACCAACAACCGTATCTTCTGCCCTAAATTCTGTGTCGCCATTCACGCTCATTCCAACTCCATCGCGCCAGATATAAACAATAAATGAACCTTGCGGAAGTTGAACATCGCGCACAAATTTCCCAACTAATCCAGATCGCTCGCTTAAAGTACTTTCCACAACTTCAACCGCACCTTTGTGAAGGTGCCCAACCGGAATAAGCTCGTCTGAGTTAACTTGTTGGTCAATCAGACTGTAAATGATTCCAGTCGAACTCACCGTGTCATCAATTCCAATATCACGGAAGGCAGCCTCATGGTGCGGATCATTGACTCGAGCAATAACGCGATTCACTTTCCAATGCTCTTTCGCTAGTTGGCAGGCAACTAAATTGTCTTCGTCTTCGCCCGTTACTGCAATTACAATATCCGCTCGACCAAACCCGGCGTCTTTTTGGAACTTCAAATCACAACCATCGCCATGCAAAACAAACTCTTCGCCGATAATGTTTTTCAGTCGGCGAGCATTCTGACTACTTCTTTCCACCAAGACAACTTCATGATTTCTCGTAATCAATCGTTTTGTAAGCAATGCTCCCACATTTCCGCCGCCAACAATAATAATATACATAGCTTACAGCTCCATTTCCTCAACTAAAACGTTGTATTCGTCAATTGGTTTATATTCTTCTTCTAGAAGCCAATCCCTACACATGCCGCAAAGCAATGCCGCCGCATTGATAACAAAATATCCCATTTTTCTGTAAACTTCAGATCGAATAGGGTCGGCCATTTTAACTGCAACTTTCGGAACCGAAAAAGATCGATTAACGATTTGTGCCGCCATGATATTTGTATTATCGCCACGTGTCATGGCAAAAAATGCGTCGCAAGTATTGACCTCCGCTCTTTCTAGCACATCAATTTCCAACCCATTTCCAAGCACGATCCTGCAAGGATACGATTTGCCTAGCCGCCGTATCGATTCCGGGTTTTCGTCAATCAGAGTGACTTGATTTCCGCGAGAGGCTAGTTGAAGAGCAAGCATTGCTCCAGAACGACCACATCCAAGGATTACAACTTTCATTTTTTGCTCGTAACTTTAGGATACCTATGCCATTTTAGGCTTATCCGTCCGATGGATTCTGTGCAAACGCGGCTTTTATTTCTTCTGCATCAATCGTATCCCCATATTGAGGTTGTACATAAAATGCGGCCGATCCTGAAGCAGCCCATTGTCCAACTCGTGCCGCCACAATGTTTAACTTCTGATCAGCAATAACTCTGGCCAAGCGATAAGCCAATCCTCGACCCCTGGGAGCCTGAATCTCAATAATATAAGGTTCCTGGTCAATGATATTTATCTTCAAAAACTCTTGCTTTCGAGCCGGATTTTTACCCCGCTTAGCAAGGATTTCATCAACATCATGGCCAGTCAAAACCGATCGTATTCCTTGAGAAACAAGCGAAGCAATACGACTGGGAATAGATTGCTTAGATGAAGTTACTGTAAACGTATCGAGCAAAATTGGCGAAGCATCATTTGTCGTACTGGCGCGCAGACCGACTAAAGTCAAGTCGTAAGCATAAAGCACACCTAAAATAGCGGTCAATGCGCCCGGCGTATCGGGTGCTGCTACGGTGATATCAGTAATTCCCAAGCTGAGGTTGATCATCAAAAGAGACTGTAATCTGTCCCGAATGAGCTTGCTTTGCGTATTCAAAATGAATCGCTGCAGAGTCGCTATCGGTACTCAAAAGATAGTGAGTTGGTAAAGAATCTAAAAACTTGGCCAATTCAGATTCCGGAAACTCCGAATTCTTCAAGTGTCGAAGCATTCTGCGTTTTACAAACGATTCATCATGAATTTCAATCGAACTCGATTTGACAATACTCAGTGTCCTTGAATAGAGTTCAAGTAAAAACTGTTCTTGCATCGGAGTCCAGAGTTCACTGTTAACGGCATTGACGTCGCAATATGTAAGAATGGTCAACATCGCTAAACGTTGTTCATCTTGCACAATGCTTGCGAATTCATTCGCAGTATCCGGATGCATCACGTCACGCATTCGTATGAATTTAGACATGGTGAGATGCTCCTTGACTAACCAAGTCACCAAATCTGCGCGACCAAAATCTAACTTCCAAGTCCGGCAAAGATGAGCCGCAATTTCTTCACCCGATTCTGAATGGGGTCGACCAGTAACCGCCTTGCCAACATCATGCAAAAGAATCGCAAGCATCATGCAATCGCTTTCCTTAATTTGATACCGAATTTCGCCAAGAGAAGGGTGAGTATCAATTCGATCCCATAGCCTCACAGCTTGTAACGTATGTTCGTATACCGTATATTTATGGGATGCATCACCAGGCATAAGGGAAGTACAAGCCGCCAGCGGTGGAATGAGTCGATTAAGCACCCCCGACTTATGGAGGTTCCGAATGGTCTCTTCGCAGGTGAGAGCTGTCAAAGCTTCGGGACTAGATTCTTCAGTTATCGCACTGATGTTCTCCGGAATAATTAGCCCAAGTCGAGTGGCGATATCAACCGCAATCCCCGCCTGGTCGGCTGGGCTTCCATTATCAATCCGTAACTCTCCCCGAACCGATTTGGCAATTTTTCCAATATCAAATCGATTTTCATGAATTCTGCGCAGCCCGGCCAAATAATCGGAATGATTAGCACTCAAAGAATCCGCCAATTGACTTCCAAAATCATTCGGTTCTGTACCTAAAATCTCGGCAATTTCTTCCCGTCGTGCCCTATTCAAAACATCTTGTTGACGACTAGATACCAAGTGAAGAAGATTTCTCGCCGTCAGGATCTTGTCAACTTGAGGATTCATGTGGCGATTCCGCTCTCCAAGAGCAATCCCAATCCAGTTACTAGTATGAAAACACCTTAAACCACCCGCGCCAAGTTTTAGGTTCGGTTCAACAACAAATGGCGTCTCATTAGAATTCGCCATGTCTCTTTGCCTTTCTTCAAGTTTTTGAAGAATAAATTCGGCATCCGGCAGATTTTCGACCAATACCTCTTCCAGTCGTCTACTGGGTTCCGGAGAGCCTGCAATCAATCGCAAATCTAAAAGATTCGAAATTGTAACCGGGTCTAAGCCCGGGATGTCAGCTGGCAATCGATAGGTGTAGCTCAACCTCAGCCCAAGTCCACTTCGAATAACTTGGTCTGCTGCTCTAAAAACCCAGCGAAGAGCCTCCTCCAATCCTTTTTCTTCTTTTAATGGCACCAGCGAGACATCAATATCGCTACCCGGGGAAAGCTCCTGTCGTCCATATCCGCCAGTCGCTACAATCGCAATGGGCGAACATTCCGGAAACTTTTTAACCATCTCCCGATGAATGTCTCGCCAAATATCATCCGCCAATTGAGAATGTTGCTGGCACCATTCAAACCCTTGCGGGTTGGATCGCAAACGCAAAAGTAGTTCCTCTCGTCTGTTCGAGGATTTTTCTTGAAGTTGAAGGAGGAAATTGCTGGAGGACATTAAAGATTCTTCAGATAGTATCCGGGTTCATCCCTAAAGAGTTGTTCGGAACTTTGTTTCAAGGGCTGATCAATTGCTATACAGATTGGAGTTGCCACAATGGCTGCAATCAAAAATAGCCAAGCGACTAACGTATATGATTGGCTCAAAACGATCCCAATTGAACGGTAAACATTTCGACTTCGTGAAAAAGCCCAAGTTTGAATCGCTCCCAATTGCACGCCAAACAAAATGAAAATTATGGACAAAACGTTGCCGGGAGCAACCCATTCACTCATCGAAAGTCCACCACAATATTGAATGGTCTCTGCTGCCGGTGTCAGCATAATCGCATAAATGGCAACACAGGAAATAATAGTCCAAGAGAGAATTCCGGCTGATATGGTCAATGATTTAGAAATTGGAAAGCTATTACCACTGAGTTCAACTTTTGGGCGAATCAGAAGTCCAGAGAATGTAAATGTCAAAAATATTGCCGGAAATAGCAGCCCAGTAGAAAAAAATATTGCCAATCCAGAAAGCACGCCAAGGAGTGAAGGAAATATAAACTGATCAACTGAAGGTAATCGTTTGGCGCGAGCCAAAAGGAAAGCTATTCCCGCAAGAAATAGGGAAACCATCCCTCCTGATATAAGACTTCCTGGCAAGGAAGACGTTAATATCGAATACAGTGAATTTGCAGAATCACTAAATTCCTTTCCTGGAATACGTGTGGCCGCCACCCAAGCTTCATTGGCGGCAAGAGCCTCTCGAACTAACACAGCATCATCTGTTTTTCCCGCTTGCGCCAACTCGTCAACGAGGGCAAACCGACGGGCAATTGTCTCGCGAGGGTTTCCCGATTGCCCTGCAACTGATCCGATTGCCGAGTTTTCAATGGCTTTCCAAGCCCGCTGACCTGATGCAATTTGAGTAGCTCCCTTTTGTAGTAATGATAAATTCTTTATATTCGTAACTTGGTCATCAAGCGCTTTTGAACCGGCACGAAAACTAACTGCATAACTACTAATGGTTTGCGCTATACAATCATTTTTGAGGTCTTCTAAAGCTGAGTATTGCCAGGCCATTTTTGAACCACTAACCTGCGAGAGCCTAGCCAACACAGTCTCTAGTTTTTCGATCTGATAATCATTATATTGTTTGCATTGCGATGCTAACTGCCATGAATTCCTAGCAGCTGCGATGTTTCCCAATTGATTTTGAAAAACAGATTCTGATTGCTTCCAAAAGGCATTTTTCTTATCAGATTCGTAAGATTGTTGAGAAATCTCTACTAGAGTGAGAAGCTGGTCAGTTGAGAGTCCGCTTTTGTTGACAATACTCTTACAACCTTCATTGATCCACCAAGCTGCTCTGATCAGGCTATCCGGATCTGGAAGAGTTTTTGAGTTTTGAGCAACTTCTGGGGATTCCAGAATCACGCTTGGAATACCAAACTTAAAAAGCCCGTTCTGTACAATAGGTTTTGTGATCGGATGAATTACTAAAACTAACAGCGCGCCGGCAACAGCTCCTATCAATCCAAGTTGAATTCGAGTCATTTGACAATGAAAACTATTCAGTAAGTTCTGGCATAATCAGTTCTGGCTGTTGTTCTAAACTCGCTTCTTGATTCTCAATTCTCATTCCTGGCGTAGAAACAGGTTGGGTAATAGCTTGCAACAGGGCAATCACACCAACTGCTGCCGTTGTTGCACCAACAAGCAAAGGGAAGATTGCATTCAAACTTTTAGCCTTCTTTTCCACTCGAAATCTACGAATAACCCGATTGTTAAACTCCTGATCAACCGTCTCTTCCTCAAATCGGCATTCCTTCAAAATTGAACTTTGTTCAAAGTCCGATTCCGGTTCACTATTTTTCCTTTTGGCCATCAATTGGACTCCTCAATTGCATCTTGATAAATAGCTCGGAATCGCTCTCTTGCTGCATGCAGTCTCGATCTGACAGTTCCCACCGGAACATTCATAACCGCGGCAACTTCGTCGTAACTGAGTTCTTCCATTTCTCTTAAAATCAAAGTAGTCCTTAGCTCTGGGTTGAGAAGTTCAAGAAGGCGCTCAATCAAAATCTTAGTTTCAATTTTTTGATCGGTACCTCCATGACCCGTCTCCATTAGCTCAGAAGTTGGCTTTTTTGATCGTAGACGATCCATACAAAGGCGAACACATATTCGATAGAGATATCCAGAAAATGCTTTGTCATCCCGCAGTTTATGGATTTCTCGAAAGGCTTTCAAAAATGCGTCCTGCGCCATGTCTTCCGCTTCATGTCGATCTCGCAAAATGTTCGAAGCAACTCGAATCAACCTTTGCCGATGCTTGGAAACAATGCGATCCATTGCTTCTTCATCACCATTACGAACTCTTGTGACCCAACCAATTTCTTCTTGGAGCAGTTCGTGTCTGTTTACGGTGCTGGTGCTATTGATCATTTCTATCCTGGTTGAGTTCTCTTTCTATTATAGAGTAAGACGTCCTAAATTAGAGTAATCGTTCTTGGCTAACTTCGTCTTATCTGAGCGGTACACTGATGTTTTTACCTATGCCGATTGTTCCTCCGATAATTTCCAATCTTGATTTCCATCGGCAAGAGTCGCCTTCAGTATTACAACGTCAGACGATTCAAATTGATCGAGAGTTCCGGGCCGAAGCTCCATCCATCCAAGAAGATTTGGAAGAAGGGAAGACAAAACTTTCTGGCGGAGTCATTGCCTGGTATGGAACAACCACAATTCGCTGTGAAAACTTGGTTATAGATCGAATTAATGAAACTGCCGTCGCTACAGGGTCCGTCAGCGTCGAGGATCCCTTAGGGTCAATAAAATCCCAATCCTTTCAAATCGACTGGTCAGAAGGAGCAAAAACCGGAACTGCAAATAATGTTGAGTTACAAATCGGTTATGTACAAATCAGTTCGCAGTCCGTGTCCACCACGCCAAATCTTTGGGTTCTTAATAACGCCGTCTTCACATTAGAAGACACCGATGGAAAGAGAAATCGTCTGATTGCGGAAACTGTTCAGATTACGCCAGGAAAAAGAGGTGTTGCAAAACGAGTATTTGTTTACGTTCTTGGGCAAAGGATCGGTCGATTTGGGTCCTTAGATTTCAATTTAGATAATCGAGTCAGTGGTTTCAAGTTGCCGAGCATAACGAGCCGGCCAGGAGTTGGGCTTGGAATTAGTTGGGACAGTTCATTTTTAATCGGAAAACAATCAGCGATCGGCGGCAATCTCTCAATCTTCCCCCGGATTACCCCCAGTTACTCCCTGTCCTACACCTCAACTACCCTCAACACCACCGAAAATGCCACAAAATTAGAAGTTCAGGACGATCTTGGCGAGCGATTTAGGGATGGTTGGTTTAACAATATCGGCATCGGTAAACCTGAAGATGATTGGATTTCAACTGGTGAACCTAGACGAAATTTCACGGTGAAATCTTCATGGAATACGGGAACGTCAGCTCGAATTCCAAATGGAAGTTCAGTCAGCAAAGCTATCGATTTCGGGTACGAATGGAGCGATAAAACGGAGATTGGAAACCTAAGAATGGTCGGACATTTACAACGCGTTCGCGAAGAATCGGGCGCAGCTTGGATCGATCGATCTGTAATCTCAAGCACCTTGGCTTTTCCAGTTATTGAACTTGGAAATAGTCTAAAATTTCACTCTCGATTCGATTTCACAAACTTTTTAAGCCCAAAAAACAATTATGGATTTGGTCGAATTGAAATCGGTCTTGTCACTCCAAAAATCGGCGGATTTAGGTTCGGTGGAGCATGGGTGGGGGGTCAGGAATACGGAACTCCCGACTTTGATTTTGATCGATTAGTCTTAAAGAATGGGGTGTTATTAAGGGCAGATTACTTACACGGGCCCTATACATTGCGATACCTAGCAAAGTACGATTTAGATCGAGGATATTGGTTGGATCGAGAATGGGAAGTCGCGCTTGCAGCCGGCCCATTTGAACCCTACATATTACGCCGAGAATTTCCACAAGATTATCGTTTTGGTATTCGGTTTCGATTAGACGACTTTGTCCAACGACTCCAAGGCAATACAAATATTAAATCACCACAATAATTCCACTGACAAACTAGCCTTTTGCCTGAATTGCATGCTGAGTCTAAAAATCTATGCGGCGTTATACATTGCACTTAGCCGGTAGTTTTGAATTCGGTCAAGTCGAATATCTCCTTTACAAGTGATCGCACATGGTCCGTATAACGGCACAAATGTCACATCATAGATTTCAACTTCTTCCGTAACTTCCGCTTCAAAGCGATCCAGATACGTTAAATCGACAATTTTGCCGACGAGGGTTTTAGCTTCATTAATCAACATGGGTTTTTGCCCTAAACAAATTTGAAAGCCAGTGGCTTACGTTTTCTTTTTTCCAGCAATTGGATCAAACTTTGCAAGAATTGCTACTAGGGTTCTGATTTCAACCAAGTTTCTGGTGTTCCTACGAGTATAGAAGTCGGGTTTAGTACAATTTGTTTTTGAAAAGACCAGCAATGATAACCGTTACATCCGAACAATGTCGAAATCTGCCAGTATCATCACGACTGGAATGGCTTTTGACAAATGGAATTGGTGGCTATTCAATGGGAACTGTGTCAGGTGTGAATTCCCGAAGATATCACGGCCACTTGGTTTCCGCGATTGATCCACCCGATACAAGAATGGTTTTGTTGCCAAGTATTGAAGCCTTTGTTTCAATAGAAAGCGAGTCTATTGGAGTCAGTTCGAACCAATATGTTGGAACCGTTCATCCTCAAGGATATTCGCACTTGTCTCAGTTTGAACTGGACGAATCAGCAAGATGGACATTTGAATTTGGGAATTGCATTTTCCAAAAAGAACTGTATTTACATCCATTAGAAAATAGAATTTCACTTAAGTACACTAATAAAAGCGAAATACCGATCAAACTCACGTTGCGTCCATTGGTGACGCACAAGTTTTATCATGACAATTTTAGATTTACAGATTTCTATCCTGAATACTTAGTATTCCCTGATGGAAAAACTCTATTGAGTCATGAAGGTGAAGTCGTGTGTATCCAACATCCTGGAGCAGATCGTACGGCAACAACAGGCTGGTTCTATCGATTTGAATATCAAAGAGAAATTGAACGTGGATTAGAACCGATTGATGATATGTTTTGTCCTTGTGAATTGCGATATTCACTTGAACCGGGCGATACGGCTATTCTATCTGTTAGCAATGGCGATGTTGATTTTAAACCTTGTTTTCCGGAAGAGAAGAGTCATGAAGAAACGGATTTACAAATTCTAAAAAGAACTTCGCAGAAATTCTTGGTGGAAGGCGGAGGGAGAAATGGCATTATTGCAGGATATCCGTGGTTTACCGACTGGGCACGAGATACGATGATTTCCTTACCTGGAATCTGTCTTGAATCTAAACAGTTCAGCATTGCAAAGAGAATTCTAGAATCATATGCAAGTCAGTTGCGTCAAGGTGTCTTGCCAAATCGATTTGAAGACAAAGGAGATTCGCCAATTTACAATACTGTAGATGCTACTTTGTGGTTTGTAAATAGTGTTTACTTAACACTGAAGGGAGAGTGGGATTTGGACTTTGCTAAGAAGGCTTCCGATTGGTGTGGTGAAATTTATGAGTGGCACCAAAAAGGCACGTTTTACGGAATCCATGTTGACCGTGAGGATGGATTGTTAAGCCAAGGAGTTCAAGGAGTACAACTGACTTGGATGGATGCTAAAGTTGGTGACTGGGTTGTAACTCCGCGTCATGGCAAACCTATCGAGATAAACGGCCTGTGGGTAAATGCTCTACGAAGCATGGTTTGGATTAACCAACAAATTGGAAAACCTTATCACGAGTATCTTGAAGCAGCTGAACTAGCAGAATCACAGTTTGAAAATAAGTTTTGGCATGAAATGACTGGACATTATTTGGATACGGCTGACCCAGCAGATGCTAGTTTACGACCAAATCAACTGATTGCCATGTCTTTACCATTTGCTCCTCTAAAAGGTAAAAATGCAAAGAAGGCTCTTGACAAAATTCGAGAAGAATTATTGACTCCTTACGGCTTGCGGACTCTAGGAAAGTCATCCCCGGGATATATCGGAAGATTTGAAGGCTCACTGGACAAAAGAGATGCCGCATATCATCAAGGAACAGTCTGGCCATGGTTACTTGGCCCGTATGTATCAGCTGTTCTCAAGTTGACGGGAAATGTTGAACATGCTAAGGCAGCGATCAAATCACCAATGGACAGTCTGCAAGAATATGGACTTGGCGGAATTGCCGAAGTTTATGATGGTGATTCTCCACAATTTCCAGGCGGATGTCCTTGGCAAGCTTGGAGTATCGCGGAATTGATTCGTGCCTCGTCTGAAATCGAGAATTTTGAATAGAATTTGTCCTAGCCATTTTGTGTGTAAGAGTCGGTAGAATAAAATTTGTGAGCGTTCCTTCTGAACTCAAATATACAAAGTCGCACGAATGGGTGCGCATAGATGGCGATACTGTTACAATTGGTATTACTGATCATGCTCAAAGTGAATTGGGCGACGTTGTTTACGTGGAGCTACCAGAAGTTGGAAGAGTGCTTGGTGGCGGGGATTCTTTTGGTTCTGTAGAAAGTGTAAAAGCAGTGAGCGACATTTATTCGCCAGTTGATGGAGAAGTCACTGAATCTAACGGTAGCCTGGGTGCTCAAAGTGAACTTGTAAACTCTGATCCATATGGTGATGGATGGTTAATTAAAGTGAGAGTTTCAGATTCCGAACAAGTAAAGGAATTAATGGACTCAGCGGCATATTCTGCTCTACTTGGCTAAAATTGCCGTTTGTTTAGTGGTTCAAAGGTCTTTTCACTGATCGAATTTGTATTCAGCAACAGTAGAATCTAGGTGCTTGATTCCGAAGTGTTTTGAGCACTGAAGCTCATGCCTTATATTCCTCACACCGAAAAAGACGTCGAAGCAATGTTGGCAACGATTGGCGTGAGTTCAATAGATGAACTCTTTCAGGAGATTCCTGATAATCTGTTAATTAAGGGAGATTTAAATATTCCCAGCTCAATGGACGAACGACAATTGTTCAACCATATGCAGCGGCTCAGTGAAAAGAATCTTGATTTAAGTCGCACTACCTGTTTTTTAGGTGCAGGAATTTATGATAAGTTTAGCCCGGCTACAGTTGGAGCAGTCATTAGCCGAGGTGAGTTTCTAACGGCCTATACTCCTTACCAACCAGAAGCAAGTCAAGGTTATCTCCAGACTATTTACGAGTTTCAAACAATGATTGCCGAACTCTACGGCATGGATCTAGCCAATGCCAGTATGTATGACGGCCCAACAGCAATGGCTGAAGGCGCCCTGATGGCTTGCAATCTAACCCAAAAGTCAACCGTTGCTGTCAGCAAATCTGTACATCCTCATTATCGAGAAGTATTAGATACATATTGCTGGTCTATGGACGTATCAATCGTTGAAATTGAAGTCGAAGATGGCCAGGTGACTGATATCCCGGAAAGATCCGAAATTGCTTGTATTATCGTTCAATATCCAAATTTTTACGGAATTATCTCAGACCTAGAGGCAGTCAGGAAGAGTTGTGATGCCAGTGGCGCAAAAATGCTTGTCGTCGCCGACCCTACTGCCTGCGCTTTGCTTAAAACACCAGGCGAATATGGTGCAGATATTGTTGTTGGAGAGGGGCAACCACTTGGTTTACCAATGGGATTTGGCGGACCACTTTTAGGCTTGTTTGCCTGTAAGGATGAGTTTGTCCGTTCTATTCCTGGAAGAATTGTTGGTCGCACAGCAGACGCAGAAGGACGCCCAGGATTTACTATGACTCTTCGTACTCGGGAACAAGATATTAGAAGAGAACGAGCGACTTCAAATATTTGCACAAATGAAGCATTGATGGCACTTGCAGCAACCGTTTATATGGTGAGTCTTGGAAAAAATGGCATGATCAGTGTTGCTGAATCAACAGTCAAAAATACACAGTACGCCATTCAAAAGCTTGTTTCGGCTGGAGCAAAACTCAAGTTTCCAGGACGCGTTTTTGGCGAATTTGTCATTGAATTTGAAAAGAGCGCCCATCAAGTCAGAGACGCCTTATTGAAGTCAGGAATTTTAGCGGGTTTGCCCCTTGGAGACTACTATCCAGATTTGGAAAACTGTTTGCTGGTTGCTGTCACCGAAGTGAGAACCAAAGAAGAGATTGACGCATTTGCCATTGAATTACAAAAAGTATTGTCTCAATAAAAAGCTTCCTTTTTTCATCTCAATGAAAAAAGGAAGCCAGATATTTTTGATTGTCGTTTAGAGTCGATATGTGTTCCAAGCCGCAGTAGCTCGGGCATCCTGTCCGGCAGTAAATTGGAACATACATGAATCGTCTGTATAGTCCATAAAGTTTGTTGTAGGATCATTTCCAGGATACTTAGCACCAGTACATGTGTTTCGATTTGTAGGGCATCCGTAAGCGGCCGTCTTTTCTGCTGGTGTGTCGCTCACATAATCGTTATTACTAGAACATCCTCCTTGGAAGGTGTGATAAAGACCTAACCAATGACCGACTTCATGAGTGCCGGTGTCGCCCAGATTATATGGGGCAGCTGTTCCTCCTGGTATAGAAGCTGTGAGCATGACAACGCCATCTTTGCTAGGTGCGGATGTATAACTCCACGGGAAGGTTGCCCAGCCAAGTAATCCTCCGCCAATATTTGCAAGATAAATATTGAGTGCGTTTTTGCCGCCTTGCCTAAGCGCTGCCTTCATTTGAGTTTCCGCTGTCGAACCATAGGCCACTGTGTACCAAGAATTATTTACTGTAACATCAGTTGAAATTAGGTTAAACCGGAACTTTGTATTGTAACCGCCAGTTTGACCAGAATATGCCTGGTTTAAAACGGCGATTTGGTTGTTGATCTGAGTTGCCGTAGGAATTCCTTGATTCGAAGTATTTGTAATGACATGAACATAAACCGGAATTGTAGTATCGCCAGGGGCGCGGCTTTGCACAAAATTTGCAAGTTCTGATTCAACGCGCATTGCCGTGGCAAGATCAGGGTCTTGTGTTCCACATTGCCGAATAGGAAGAGAAGCAGTAACCGTTCCATTGTTTGCTGGCAGACCAGAAACTCCACGGGTGGCTTCGGAAACTCCAGTTCCGCCACAGCCGACGATTCCTAGAGAAATGACAAAAAGGGCCGTGAGGCCGGTTCGAGAAGTAATGACTTTTTCCATGTTTTACACCTTGTTGAGGTGCTCTTAGCAACGTTGCTAAGAGGTATCAATATCTTATGCGAAAGACCCATGGAAATAACAAGTGTTAGTGCGAAATAATACTAAAATAGATTTGTTTGCGATAATTATGTGCAATTACGGACCACCTCCATGAGAGATGATCCGCTTTTTTGTTTAACTAAAACAAAAGACTATTCGCGATAAGTTGTCCACAAATTTTTCATTCGCTTGGATTGTCCATCAGTAAAGAGGAACATACAAGAGTCATCGGTGTAGTCCATGAAGTTTGTAATTGGATCCAACCCGGGATAGCTTGACCCGGTACAGGAATCTCTTCCCGTTGGGCAACCAAAGGCTGGAGAAGATTCTGCAGGAGTATCTGCTACCCCATCATTTACAGAAGAGCAGCCGCCTTGGAATGTGTGATACAGACCAAGCCAATGACCGACTTCGTGAGTAGTAGTATCGCCTAGATGGTAAGGCGTAGCAGATCCACCGGGAAGTGATTGATTAAGGCAAACAACCCCGTCCATCGTTAAGTTTCCAGCAACACTTGTTGGAAAAGTAGCCCAACCTAATAAACCACCACCTAGGTTAGCAAGATAGATATTAAGAGTCCTTTTGTCGCCAACTCTCAATGCCGTCTTCATTTGAGTTTCGGCCGAAGATCCCATTCCGACGCTGTACCAAGAGGAGTTTGTTGTTCTGGTGATTCCTTTTAGCAAAAATCTAAAAGTTGATGATTGACCTCCGGTTTGTCCACGGAACGACTTGTTTAGGACGTCCATTTGTGAATCAATCATTGAATCAGGAATGTTTCCTTGCGAAACTGCTGTTCCAGACCGGATGACATGAACATATGTATCGACCACCACAATTTTGGCTCGGCTAGCTTCACCATCGCCTAATTTGTCTACGTCATCCATTGTTTTCATTACCATAGACAGCGTTGGTTCTGGTGTACCACATGTTTTGGCAAGGCTTGCCATTGTTGGCGTATCACCTGGTTTGGTCACTGCCCGACCAGATTCCGAAACAGCGGTACCGCCACATCCTACAATTGTGAATGCTGCCACTGCTAAGGCTGTGGCAGTTAGTGACAAATGCAATTTTTTCATGAATATAAAACCTCTCGCTTACTGAAATGGTAAGCACACTTTAATAATGTATCAGAAAACGCGTGTATGTAGTACGCCGCTCTATTAAAAGGCTAGTATTTTTTAGGGGGAAACATTGAAATTTTGGTCGGTAAAGCTCCCATGTCCACACCATCCAGCATGGTACATTTTGGAATGTGGTGCGACGTCAAAAAACAATTACAGTCCCTAGTTTGATTTTTGAAGAGTCTTCGGCAGGAAGAATTGGCTGTAATGTTCCAAAAGCCAACACGCCAGATGTTGATTTTGTTGCCGTCATCGGATCATGTCGAAACAATCTTGATTTCCCTGAGATTGGAGAATTGGATGTCATGCGACATTTTGTTAATCTCAGCCACTTAAATTATGGAATTGAGACAGGATTTTATCCTCTAGGAAGTTGTACGATGAAATATAACCCTAGAATTAATGAAGCAACAGCCGGATTAAGTGGATTCAGAAATATTCATCCTATGCAACCTTGGGAATCAGTACCGGGAATGCTCGAAGTTTATCAAAGTATCCACGAAATCCTCATGGAGCTAACTGGGTTCGACCACATTAATATGCAACCGGTTGCTGGCGCCCATGGCGAGTTGACCTGTCTGATGATGATAAAAGCCTTTCATGCTTCAAATGGTGAAGATGAACAGAGGAAAGTAGTCTTAGTTCCGGATAGTGCCCATGGCACAAATCCAGCATCTGCCGCACGTTGTGGCTATAAAGTCAAAACAGTCCCAACTACCGAAGGCGGAAAAACAGATTTGGATGCATTAGCCAGCATGCTCGACAATACTGTTGCCGCATTTATGGTGACAAATCCTTCGACTTTAGGATTATTTGAACCAAACATCGAAAAGGTTTGTAATTTGGTTCATGAAGTTGGGGGTCAAGTTTTTTGCGACGGAGCCAATATGAATGCAATGGTTGGCACCACTCGCCCCGGCGATCATGGTTTTGATTGTATGCACCTTAACTTGCATAAAACGTTTAGCACGCCACATGGTGGTGGTGGGCCAGGATGCGGTGCAATTGGTCTAAAAAGTCACCTTGGGGCCTTTATGCCAAGTCCTGTTATATACCGAGATGGGGAAACTCCAAAAGTTGACTCTGACCGGCCGCATAGTATCGGCCGCGTGAGTGGATTCTATGGCCAATCTCTGATGGCAGTAAGAGCCTTGACTTATCTAATGGCTTTTGGACGTGAAAAAATTGCCGACATAAGTCGATATGCTGTTCTGAATGCAAATTACGTGCAGGCTCGAATGAGAGATGTATTGCCCCCGGCAAACGATCGCTATTGCATGCATGAATGTGTTTTGACGGCAACCCGATACAAGAAAATTGGAGTGAGAGCCTTAGATATTAGTAAAAGATTGATTGATTACGGATTTCACCCGCCTACAAATTATTTCCCATTAATTGTTCCGGAAGCGATTATGATTGAACCGACAGAAACGGAAAGTAAGGAAACGCTCGATCAGTTTTGTGATGCATTGATTGCAATTTGCAAAGAAGCTGAAGAATCTCCGGAACTCCTTTATGATGCCCCTTCCACGCAAATTGTTGGTCGACTGGATGAAGCAAAAGCCATCAAAAACTTAGATGTAAGATGGCGAAGGTCAGTTTCTGAGCCTGTGGAAGTGTAAGTTTCGGTTAGAATTAGCTTATGCCGACGATTACAATCAGTCAGTTTTCGATTCCAAAATCAGAAGCACGAGTTTGTGAGCCTTTACTGAGTGATTTTCCTGAGAAGGCAAAGCAAGCTCCTGGATTCATATCGACAAGTGTATGGCGACATAGCACAGACATGGAGAGTTTTTTGCGATTGACTGTTTTTGAAAATCAAGTTGATTCCGATAGCTTTTATGATCGAATTCTAAAGAGTGATTCCTTAGTTGAGGCTATTCAGAGATTTGGAATTGCTCCTAATGTCACACAGTTTAGTACAAACTCGTTAATTAAATTTGATCCGGCGAGAGTTCATGAATCTGAATTTTTGTCTTTCAGTTTGCGCGCGCTTGATCCGGGAATGGAGAGCGAATGGGTTCAAAAACTCAAGAATAACTTGACCGAAGTCAGTTCAATTGGTGGTTTTGAAGGGGCAATGATTGGGACAGAAACTGATAGTTCGGCGAGAGTGGCGGGGTTGGCGTTTTGGCAAACGGCAGAATCGTTTGCTCGGTCGGTGCCGAGTAATCCAGATTACGAAATTAAGCTGTATTCTTTGTATCGTTGATGCTAATTCGGGTTGATTCAGCGGCGGATGGTCTTACCAACATGGCGAGAGATCGCGCTCTTTTGGAAATGCTTCCTCATTCAAATTACGCCGGAAGGGTGTATTCCTGGGGTAGTCCGTGGGTAAGTTTGGGGCATTATCAGGTGCCTTCGCAGGTATTGCTGGGGGCTTGTGGGGTGCCTTCCGTGATCAGACCGACGGGCGGCAAGGCCGTTCTTCATGGACATGACCTGACTATTGGTTTGGCCGCAAGACTCGATGCCATTGGTGCCGGGCCAAAAGAATTGAAACTCGCCTATCGGGCAATTATTGAGCCGATTGTGGCGGCGCTGAACGATTCTGGAATGCCGGCGATTTTAGGAGAGAAAACTTCATTTGTGAGAGGGGCAGGAAAGGTAGCAGATTGCTTTGCCCATATTTCACCGAACGATGTTGTTGATCCGCAAACCGGACAAAAAGTCTGTGGGTGCGCGCTTAAAATTGACTCGACTTCGATTCTCTTGCAAGCTTCCATTCCTATTGGAATCCCAAAAATCGAGCCTTCACTGGTTTTTCAAGATCCGGCACCAAAAAGTCGCCCGGTCAACATTTCTCAGGAATTGCTGGCGGAGCGACTTAATTTTTACTTTGCCCAACGATTTCGTTGAGTGGACTATTCGCCGGCTAATCCCATCCACTTTTTGATTTTGTAGACGGTGGTTTGTCGATTGAGTTCGGCAATTGCAAGTGTGAGTGGTACTCCGTTTGGACAGACCTTTACACAGTTTTGAGCATTTCCACAATTTGTAATGCCTTCTTCTGTTGTTAAAAACTCTAATCGATCTTCTTCCAATGTTTTACCAATTGGGTGGAGATTGAAAAGTAAGGCTTGACCCATGGCGGCAGGCCCAACAAAAGTTGTTTTTTCGCTAACTTGAGGGCAAGCTTCATTGCAGCATCCACAAGTCATACATCTTGAAAGCTCGTATCGAAGCTTTCGAACCTTGTCATCTTGTGGCTGGGCCATTCCTAAATCATAGGAGCCATCAATGGGAACCCATCCTTTGACCTTGATGAGATTGTTGAACATCTTTGAACGATCGACAACCAGATCCCGGAGCATAGGATACTTCTTCATCGGTTCGAGTTTAACAACGGCCGTTTCTCCATCTTGGATTCCCACTTCATCAATGAGAGCCGTGCAAGATTGGCGAATGACGCCATTGATCCACATGGTGCAAGTACCGCAAACTTCTTCAAGACAAGCTGCCTCCCATGCCACTGGTTCAACAAGTTGACCTTTTGTGTTGACCGGATTCTTTCGAATTTCCATTAAGGTCGAAATGACATTCATGTCATGTTTATAAGGAATCTCAAAGGATTCCCAGTAAGGTCGATCATGTTTGTCCTTTTGTCGAAGAACTTCAAGTCGAATTGTCTTGACTGCCGTTGCCGTTGCCATAAACGTATCTATTCTACGCAATCGGCATAGGACGAGACTTCCTTTAGGTCAATTTTTCGTCTATTCTTTTAGGATAAAGCGATGATCGCGGCAACAAACGGGGAAAATCAGAATGCAGACGTACTTGGGGTGCCCGTCAATACCTTGTCAATTGATGACACGATTGTGCGTTTAACCCAGCTTATTGAATCGGATTCTTCACATATCGTAGTTACGGCCGATTCTTCGGGGATTGCTATGGCGCAATCTGATCCGGTTTTGATGGACATTTATCGGCGTGCCTCTTGGGTGACTTGCGATAGCTACGGTGTTGTTTGGGCTATTCGAAGAAAAGGGATTTCTGTAGAAAGAGTCAGCGGTGTTGATGTTGCGGATCGCTTAATGAAACTTAGCGCGGAAAAGGGATATCGAGTTTTTCTTCTTGGCGCGGAGCCAGGAATTGCATCGGCGGCGGCCGAGGCATTAGCACTCAAATATCCGGGTTGCAATGTTGTGGGGACGCAACATGGTCACTTCCCAGCATCTGATGATCGATTTATTGCAGAAAAGATTGCCGAATCGAAACCAGATATTTTGTTAGTGGCGATGGGAATTCCACGACAAGAAAAGTTTATTGCAGAAACGCTGGAAATTGTAAATGCACGAATTTCACTTGGGGTTGGTGGCACATTAGATGTGTTCAGCGGGCGGGCAAAACGAGCACCACTGTTTGTTCAGAGAATGAAGCTTGAATGGCTCTGGCGACTTATTTTGAATCCCAAGAAATGGAGAAAAGCAATGATGCTTCCGGTTTTTGCAAGAATGGTCTTAAGAGAGCGAAAGAAATGAAAATTTATACTAAGTCCGGAGATTCTGGTGAAACTGGAACTTTAGGCAAGGGAAGAGTTTCGAAAAACTCGGCTTTAATGGGAGCTATTGGAAATTTGGATGAGTTGAATGCTTCATTGGGCCTGGCAGCTTCATTCGCTAAACAAGATCTGCTCGTGGATGAGATTAGACGAGTGCAGGGTCACCTTTTTGAGATCGGGGCCGAGTTGGCTTCAGGGAGTTCGGAAAACCATCTTGTTAAAAACATTGTTCATAACACGGATGTTTTAGAAAAAGAGATAGATGATGCAGAGCGAAACCTGACAGCGCTGACGCAGTTTATTCTTCCTGGTGGTACATCTTTAGCGGCGCATTTGCATCTTTCTCGGACGATTTGCCGACGAGCCGAACGGAGCCTTGTTGAGTTACAAAATACGCAAAGTATTCGTGAGGAATTATTTGCCTATCTGAATCGTCTATCAGATTGGATGTTTGTTATGTCTCGTTGGGCTAATCACTGGGATGGAGAAGCAGATATTATTTGGAAAGGAACACAATGAGTCTCATTATCGCAACCGTTTTATATTGTCAAGCAACAAGCTTTACTGAAGAATTGCAAGATGCAGGCTCACTTGGAATTGCGCAAATTAAGAGAGGGATTGAAGTTTACAAAGACAAGCTCAGTAGTAAAGGCAAAATTGTGTGGACGGTGAAATCAAAGGACGTTTCAGAGCAAATTGTCACAGATTTTCAATATCTTCGTCCTAATAAGGTTTATGTGCGGCAGGATCAACTTTTTGGTTCGAAAGCTCATTCACTTCTTGTTTCAGATGGTAAGAATATTGTTTACTCGCCAGGATCGAATCTCAACAAGACGGCGACATCTGAATATGTTTTTGAACCTGTTTTTCAGGAGCGAACGAAAAAGCTTTTGATGGTTGAAGATATTATTACGATTGGACAAGTTGGGTTTATTGATCGTTCAATTGCGCTAGATTTGATTTTTGATCGAGATGATAATTTTATTCATTTGAACGGGATTCTGACAAAGGTTGAGTTGGGCGACCCGGGAAAAATAAATGGCGTTGATTGTTCGATAGTTGTTGCAAAAATGAGAATTGACTACAACAGTGAACCGACGATTCCGATTCAATTTGCATTTAATGAGAAGGATGAGCTTGTTCAGATTAAGACTGTCGAACAGATTAGCGATGGAAAAACCAATCGTGAATTTGTCATGACATGGGACGTCACGGCAATCATTAACGATGAATCTGTTTTGGACGCGAAGAAGTTCATTTTGCCCAAGCCCGACAAGAATTAGCAAACTCGTTCAAAATAGAAGTGTGTCCATGATGACCGAAAAGATTCTAACTAGCCGAGATTTGAAAAAAGGTATGAGGGCCAGAGTGGCTTACCTTGAAGAAGGACAGGAGCTTTGTGGTCGCTTGTTGGAAATGGGCTTGATTCCGGGAACAGAGTTTTCGGTTGTTAAAGTCGCACCGTTGGGAGATCCGATTGAAATTGATTTGCGAGGTTATCGACTTTGTTTGAGAAGATCGGAGACCAGTTGTTTACGACTCGTGGAGCTAGACAAGTAGGTTTAAATCATTGCCAACGATAGCTCTCATTGGAAATCCTAACGCGGGGAAGACAAGTCTTTTTAATGCTCTGACGGGGGCCCGACAGAAAGTTGGGAATTATGCGGGCGTTACTGTAGAAAAAATAGACGGCCGAATGAATTTGAATGGCCAAGAAATATTGGTCACCGACATTCCTGGTTTGTACTCCCTGACTCCGGTTTCAACTGATGAAGAAGTTGCGCTTGAGGCATTGGGTAATCAAGATTCAAAGCCGGATGTACTGGTTTATGTTCTTGATGCCAGTAATTTAGAGAGAAATCTGTTTTTATTTTCTCAATTGGCGGATATATCAACAAAAGTAGTCGTTGCCTTGACTTTGACAGATGTTTTAGAGCGAGGGGGCCATGCTATTAGTCTTCCTGTTTTATCTTCGCATCTTGGTTGTGAAGTGGTTCCGGTTATTGCTCATAAGGGGATTGGGATTGAGCTTCTTAAAGAAGCGATTCAGAGATCTTTGGATGACGGCCTAGAAGGGCTAGAGTTGGATGTAGGATTCCCAGAAATCGTGATGAATTCTGCGGATCGAATAGTTGACCATATGAATCGCAGAGGCGTGGCTATGGGGCGCAGGGAGGCACGATGCGTTCTTTTGGACGAACACTGTACGACTTCAGATCGATTTCGTGAACTTCCGGAGCTTTGGGCGATTATTGATGAAGAGCGACGTACTATTTTAGGAACTACCGCTCAGGCTAAAACATTGGACGCACAGGCTAGATACGCATGGGCTTCAAAAGTCAAGAGAGATTGTTTGACCTCGCCAGAAGTGGCAAAGCGAAGCAAGAGCGATTTAGCCGACCGGTTTTTGACCCATCGGTTTTTTGGATTAGTGTTCTTTTTAGGATTGATGTACTTGGTGTTTCAATCGATTTATACATTTGCGGCCCCGCTGATGGACTTGATTGATGTTGGGAAATCGGCATTAGTGGGAGCGGTTGCTCCGGGTTTAGAGAGTATGCCGATGATTCAATCTTTGGTTGTGGATGGGGTTATTGAAGGGATTGGAGCGGCGGTTGTTTTCCTTCCTCAGATTATGATTCTGTTTTTCTTTATTGCGGTTTTAGAGGGAACAGGGTATTTGGCAAGAGCAGCTTTTTTGATGGATAAGCTTTTGGGCTGGTGCGGACTTAATGGTCGAGCATTTATTCCGCTTTTGAGTAGTTTTGCTTGTGCCGTTCCGGGGATTATGTCGGCGAGAGTGATGCCGGATCAAAAGAGTCGGTTGTTGACAGTTATGGTGGCTCCTTTGATGAGTTGTTCGGCGAGGTTGCCGGTTTATTTGTTGTTGATTGGGGCTGTTATTGAACCTAAATATGGTCCAGTGTGGGGAGGGATTGCTCTGTTTGCCATGCACTTTATTGGGTTATTGATTGCGATTCCGGTAGTTGCTATTTTGAATAAAGGAGTTATTAAGGGGACTCGATTGCCCTTTATGCTGGAGTTACCTAAATATCAGTGGCCGAAATGGAAGGATGTGATTCTGACCGTTTTTAGTCGGGCAAAGGTGTTTTTGCAGACGGCGGGGACGATTATTTTTGCCATGTCGGTCTTGATTTGGGCCGCGCTATATTTTCCACAAGGAGATGTTCGGAAGTATCAGACTGAGTACGATTCGCTGACGGTTGAGCGTCAGGAAATGGTTTCCTTTGAAAATTATTCGGCGCTTCGGCAAAGAGAGGAGTCGGCTTTGGGAAGATTTGGGAAGTCTATTGAACCGGTATTTAAGCCAGCTGGATTTGACTGGCGTTTGACGACTGCAATTCTAGCTGCGTTTCCTGCTCGGGAAGTTGTTGTACCGGCGATGGGAATTCTGTTTGGCACAGGCGGTGATGTTGATGGTGATTCTCCGACTTTGCGTGAAAAAATGTTAAAGGCAACCTGGCCGGATGGTCGGCCCTTGATTGATATTTGGACAGCGATTAGTTTGATGGTTTTCTTTGCTTTGTGCGCCCAATGCATGGCTACTTTAGCGGCGATTAAACGAGAAACTAACAGTTGGAAATGGGCGGCACTGAGTTTTACCTATATGACAGTTCTTGCTTATGTAGCAGCGATTTTAGTGCAAACTATAGGAAAGCTGGTCGGAACATGAATATAGAGTATGTTTTCGTAGGTTTGATAGTCGGCGGTGCAGTTTTCTTTGTTGCAAGGAAAGCCATTCGATCATTGCGTGGAGAGCGGGGTACTTGCCGAAGCTGTGGAGATTCTTGTGGATGTGCCGTAAAAGACGCCATCCACAAGAATAATTCTTGACTTTATTTGCTTAGTTTTTGTTGACTTTGAACAAAGAATACGGTTTTATTGTCGACCACGGAAATCGTTAGTAGGATGTCTCGATCTTTTGTGTTTCCCATTAAAGTAAATGAATTATTCATTTCTGATTTTGACTTAACTGTCATTTCCTTTTCGTAGTAACTGGCGACCTTTGCAGGTGGATCGTTGGTCATTGCAGAAAGCTGGACAACATTCACTCCATCGGTTGTCATTTCAAAGAATCCGTTTCCATCGGGGGATGGGATTTCATTCGGATATTTTGAAAGTCCGGTTTTGGTAAAGTCTCCGTCTTTTGAAGCGGACATATTGACGTCGCCGTTTTCGCCGGTTATTTTTACGTCTGTTTTGTCGCCATTTGCGTTTGATTCAATCTTGTTGCCTTGAGCGTCTTGGTAGACCGTTTTGCTTTTGTTTTGTGCGATTGGAATTTTTGGTAGAAAACATCCTGTAAGCAGGAATGTGCAGCAAATTCCAAGAGTTAGTAAGCGAATTGACATCTGGCTTATTGTAAACTAAATTGTGAGGTTATAACATGAATGTTATGATTTTCGTACCATAATGCTGGTTCCATTCATCTTCGCAAGTTCGCTTTTATCTATTGGAAAGGGCGAAGTTAAAACAATCCCTCAGTTTGAGAGTGCCATTCTCAAGAATAAACGGGATCTTTTTGTGTATACACCACCGGGATATGATGCAAAAGGCAGTACTCGTTATCCAGTTATTTACATGCATGATGGGCAAAACGTGATGCGAGGGGACACGGCCTTTATTGCGGGGCAAGAATGGCGGGCGGATGAAACCGCAGACATGTTAATCAATGGGAATCTGATTGAACCGGTTATTATTGTGGGCGTTGCAAACACCGGATTAACGCGTGCAGATGAGTATTTGCCGACTTCTGGTTCTATCAACGATCCTTCGCAGAAATATGGCGGTAAAGCGAATCTTTATCTGAAGTTTTTTATCGAGGAGTTGATGCCTTACGTTGATCGATCATATCGAACCAAAACAGGGAGCAAAAATACATCTCTGATCGGAAGTTCTTTTGGTGGGATTGCTACCCTCTACATGGGGCTTGAACGACCGGATATTTTTGGTCAATTAGGAGTTTGCTCTCCTAGTATTTGGTGGGATGATGCGGAGATGTTGAAGCGTATTTCTTCTTTGGACAAAGTCAAGAATGTTAAGATTTGGATGGATATGGGCTCGAAAGAAGGCGACAATATGGTTGCCTTTGCTCGAAGAGCCAATAGTGCGCTGGTAGATAAAGGCTGGAACTCTTCAAACTTAACCTATTGCGAGGAGGACGGAGGAGAACACAACGAATCGGCTTGGGCGCGCCGATTGCCTCTTATTCTTCATTGGCTGGTTGGTAAGCCTCGCTGAAATCGTGGTCTTTTTTGCATAGCGGTAAGAAATCGCAGTTGTGGCACAGTTCTTTGAAGACTGGTAGAAATTTTTCAGTGTTTTCCCAATCGGATTCTAGAATTTCATGTCCCAATTTGATGATATCGTTTGAAAACTCTTGGAGTTCAGTTTCAGTTAATGATACTGTTCCGGTCTCTCCGGTTCGCACGGCAATGATTGATGCAGAGATTTTTCGATCAGGAAAGTGCGACTTGAGAATGAACTGATAAGTGGACATTGCAAGATCGAATTTTAATGCTTCGAGATCGACTTTTGACCGACCGGATTTATAGTCGATGATTTCCAAACTTCCATCTTCGTGTTCATCGATTCGGTCTACTCTTCCGATGAGAACAAATTCGCCAAGATCGCGCCGAAAGAGTTTTTCGACAAAAATTGTTTTTGCGGAAATTGGCTTTGTGAGTTCTCTTTCGGTATAGGATTCGATTATTGATTTGCCTTCGGACAAGGCCTGCATCATTTCGTCTTGACTGTCGTATCCGGCTTCAATCCAGCTTTCCTCAAGAGCAGCAATGGCTTCTTCGGTTGTTGTTACACCGGCATCTTTAGAATCATGAAATCTTTGGAGAACATTGTGAAGGCTTGTTCCAAAACTGAAATAGCTTTTTGACTTGAGATACCATTTTCCTCGCGGATCAATGTATGTCCATCTGTATTTTGTTGGGCATGCCAAATAGGTGGTTATTTTGCTTGGGCTCAGAGTTGGCTTACGTGGCACTTCTGTTATTTTAACACGCGGGAAGCTGGAAAATTCGAATCGAGTTCCGAAGTAAAATGCAATCTATGCGATCTCGACGAATTGGTTTGTGGACTTCAGGCATTGTTGCGATAGGAATTGGACTTTTTGCGCTTTCAGGAATGTCGGTGGCGACTCCGCAAAGTTCAGATGCAAGGATTATGACTTACAATATTCAGTGGTTTCATGATGGGGATAGTCCAGAAAGGATTGCAAATATCAAGTCGATCATCAACCAGGTTAAACCTGATATTGTTGGGGTTCAGGAAATTGAAGGCTTGGCAGCTTTGAAGCAAGTTTTTCCGGAATCGGAGTGGCAGATTGGAATTATGGATTTGCCAGAAGAATTTCAGGAGTGCGGAATTGTTGTCCGCAAGGGATGGAATCTTAAGAACTATAGTTTGATTTTTTCAGGAAAGGGATTGGACTATGCGTTTCCGGGATCGAGAGATGTTTTACGCGCAGAGTTAGAGTCTCCAACTGGCAAGAGTCTTGTGGTTTACGTTCATCACTTTAAGAGCCGAAGTGGTGGTCGATTGAGTACTGATCCGCAACGAGAAATGGCCGCGGGAATGTTGGCAAGTTATATTGCAAGCAAAGGCGAAAAGGACTACGTTGTTATTGGTGATTTTAATGATGCACCAAACGACCGATCGACAAATATTCTTGAGTCGGGGAATGCTCTTATCAAAGCGGGAGACAACCCGGTCATGCCGATCCTTGTGAATCTGACCGAGCCATTGTTGAATGAAGACTATGTTTCTATTGGTTTGCACGATTTGTTTTCGGCGAACGGACAAACAACGGCGCAAGTTAAAGGAGCAAAAGCGGATAATGATCGGTTGCGGGGCATCGACTATCGTTTTCCGCAAGATGTTAAGGTGACTCAATCCCTTTTTGATCAGATTTTGGTGTCGCCATCGCTAGCAAAACCGGGACTTCGAGCTTCGATATTTTCTGGGGTTGCAGCACTTGAAGGAAAAAGAGGTCGTGTACAAGTTATTGAAAATAAAGAAACAGGATCTCGAGCCGTTAATTATACGGAGAAAGGTGGCTTGGCCAGCGATCACCTTCCGGTTTACGCCGATATTTCGATTCGTTAAGGTGAATCTGGCTCTGGAAACCGGTGTCGTTCTTCGATAGGAATTGCGGAGAATGCACCGGGATCTGGATGGGTTCGAAGTCGGTATTCGAATTGAAGAAAAGGGAAAGTTGCAAGATTAAGAATCACGTATGCGGCTAAATATGCGTATGTAACTTTTATGTTTAATCTGCTCAAACCTACCGATGGGAAAAGCGCGATCCAAGGGAGAGCTAAGAAGAGATATCTTGCCTGTGGCTGGTTGTATTTAGTATTGAACATCCAGTAAGCGGCAAATACCAGGAGAATGGCGGTGAGGCCAATGATGACTTCTCGGAAATATCGATCTTGCATCATTCCCAATAATCCGATAGTTCCCAGCAGAATGATGGCCCATGTAGCTATGACGGGAATGGCCGGCGGGTAGTGGATATCGAAATATCCGAAGACTCCGGTAGCTGATTCTTGGGTGCCTTCAACGAGCAGATGGGTAAACCGGTAGGCTTTGAGGGGGTTTGTGGGGCGAGTTCGAGGGTTTTCGGGGAAGGCAGCAGCAAATGCTTTTGTCATGAGCGGTTCGCCATAAACTCGTTGGTTTCGAAGCAGCCAGGGGCTAAATAGGGCGAGGGCAATCAATAAAGCCGATCCAGTGCGGAAAAGACAGAGTTTGCCAGGGCCCTTCCACAAAGCAATGGCAACAAAAATCGGAACAGCTAATGCAGTAGAGAATTTTGTGAGCATTGCTAGACCCAGACAGATTCCGCCAATAATCATATAAACCAAGGGCCATCCGAGATGCGCTTTTTTTGTTGGATTATTTGAAAGTCTGGCTATGGCCACCATTGCCCATGACCAAGTGGCGAGGGCGAATCCTAGGCTATCGTTGTTGACCGATCCGCTCACCGTGAGGTTCATGGGAACTAACGCAATGAGGGAAGCAGACACCAAGGCTATTCGGGCTGATGGAAGCTTGTATGCCTTAAAGAGGCAAACCAAAAGTACACCGCATCCGAGAATATTGAGACTGCCAAACAAAGCATTCAGCCCTCTTGCAACAATTCCGTAACTTTGAGAGTTTTTATCTTGTTGATTAAATAAATTTAAGACTTTCGCGGTTAGTGTGTAATACAAAGGGGGTTGATGTGCTTCGTAATTTCTTTCAAAATCTGCGGTCGTTGGATCGAATAATGGGTATGTGCGGTTTTTTTGGATGGCAGCGATTACTTCGACATGAGCGGCTTCATCGGGTGCGCCGATATCGTGCATGTACTTGTGGTAGCTCACACCAGGTGTTCGATATGGCATGATCGTCGCGTAAGTGCACGCAAGTAGAAAATGGACAACAACAATTGCAATGAGACCAATCCAAAACGTTTTTTGAATTGTAGCTTTAGGATTTATTAGTTCCGGATTTGCATTCATTGAAGGCTACGAGAATTGTAGCGCACGCCTGATGTTTGGCTGATTTCAAAGGGCCAACCTCGAAAAACTTTTTCGTGCATTAGAGCAGTTTCTATTGTGATTGTAAAATCATTATTTTGGACTTTGTATATGAATTGTCCTTGTAGGCGAGGATTTTTCCCTAAGATCTCTATTCCTGGGACTTCTTTTGGTAGTTCACCAGTTTCTAACCGGGCAAGCTTGACATAAGCCACATTTGCCGCAACGATTCGGCCTTGTTGAACGCGAGCTTGGGTTCTTCCGAGTTGCTCGAAGACTAATCCTAACGTTCGTAATAGATAGCCGTCGTAATTCTGTTTTGAAGCAGCGGCATGGATCAATTGGTCGATTTCTACTCCGATCAATTCTTCATCAGAAATGGATTGAGTTTTTGTGTTTAGTTCATTCCAAAAGCGATGGAGTCCCATTTTCATGGCATCCGGACTTTGCGGGTGGGAATACGGCCAAGTGGTATTTCTATTTTCAGAATTCAAGGTTTGCATCTCGGCTTTTGAATACGAATCCAGACTGTTTGCAGCAAGAATGAGTTCTGAGATCTGTCTTTTTAGGACATCTTTAACGGGTATTGAGCCTTGGTTTTCCTGGAGGAAATTTGAGATACTCACGATCTGATCTTTCGTGAGTGAATCTGAATCTAGAATATTGATGAGGAGCCGGATGATGTCGATTTCTATTCCGAAACTAGAGACTGCGGCTTGAGGCTCGGGGAAGAAGGCGTTTTTTTGACTAACTTGTGCAGCCAACTTGAGTTCTTCAATGATTTTTGGGCTGAACCCTTCGCTTTTGAAATAATTTGATGCCGAAGCGACAAATGCTCGTCCGATTCCGCTCAATTCTCTTGGTTGATCTTCTTGAATTGCTGACCGATTGCTGAGTTTGATTTCAGTTTGCTTGGTTTGAGTCCAATTGAAGATTTGAGTTCGGAATTCTGGATTTCGAACAAATTCTAGATAATCCTCAGATGATCGGCACTTGCTGAGGGCGGAGGATATTTTTGATTGAGTTTGGAAAGCTACAAATACGGGATTTAAGCTTGAGTTGTTGTATTTGACTGTCGCGATGTCTTTTAAGAACTCATTTTTAGTTGAGATTGTGCGATAGTTGGAAGCGGGCCCGATTATTTCATTTTGAACTCGAAAGAAGTTTTGAATTTGAGGGAATCCGAGAGCGAAAACACCAGCAGAGAAGATTCCGCTGGCTCCGGCAATCAGAATAAACTTTGTTCGGTTAGCCACAGTAGTTTGTTAATGCAATGGTGAGTTTGAAAGTTTCATTTTGCGATGAATCTTAAGAGAATGTGAGTGCCCAGAGTTGGGAACACTCACATTTTGTTTTTTTGATTCTATTCGAGCGCTTGAGTGAGAACAGCTTTAGCGACTTCATCTGGAGTGGTGACTCCGGCTAGTACTTTAGCTTTTCCATCTTGCATCATTGATCGGAATTCTTGTTTTTTAGCGACTTCTAGCAATTCAGAGAATCCCGCTTTGTTCGCGATGGCGTTTTTGAGTTCACGGGTTCCAGTGATTAGTTCGTAAACACCGATTCTGCCTTTGAAACCAGTTCCACGACAGTTTTCGCACCCTTTACCCATGAGAAGTTTGGCGTTTGACATGTCAGCGGCGGTTATTCCGATTAGTTCTAATTCATCTCTCGTGTAAGGGTGGGGCTCGGAGCATTTTGGGCAGTTTCTTCTGACCAATCTTTGGGCCATGATTGCGGTTATAACACCGGAAATTAGATAGCTTTCTGCCCCCATATCCATCATTCGGCCAACGGCTTCAATGGAGTTGTTAGTGTGGAGAGTCGAAAGAACAAGGTGACCCGTCAGACCAGCTTGGATCGCAATTGCAAGTGAATCTGGATCTCGGATTTCACCGACCATCATGACGTCTGGGTCTTGTCGAAGGAATGATCTCATCACTCTTGGGAAGGTCATTTTTTGAGTGACTTGAACCTGAGCAATATTGGTTTCAAACTCGTATTCAACCGGATCTTCGACGGTGACAATATTTCTCGTTTTGCTATCTAATCGGTTTAGTGATGCATAAAGCGTAGAGGTTTTACCGGAACCAGTTGGGCCGGTAACGAGGATTAGACCGTAAGGAACTTGAATGGCTTCTGACCAACGTTTTTGAATATCTTCGGGCATTCCTAGTGATTCAAGATCCACTTTCATGGCGGTTGGATCGAGGAGCCGCATGACGAATTTTTCGCCGTTGAGGGCAGGAACGCTCGAAGCCCGGGCACTTAACCGGCGGCCGTTGTATTCCATGTCAATTCGACCATCTTGCGGTTCGCGCATTTCGTCGATTTTCATTCCTGCGGAAAGCTTTAATCTTGCTAAAACGTTTGAAGCTTGCTCCGGAGGAAGTTGACCGTTATCCATTAAGATGCCATCTTGTCGATAGCGAATTCTTAGTTGGTCGCGTTCGGGTTGTAGGTGAATATCTGACGTGCCCGTATCTAAGGCGTTCATCATGATATTGTCGACAATCCCAACGGCGAGCGACATTTCATTGCCCCCCATTTCTCGTGATTGGCCTTGTTCGCGAATAATCAGGCGGAATTTTTTTGCCGCGCCCCAGTTGCCAGACTCTTCAGTGTAATCCATAATTCTTACTGACCAATGTTACACAACTTGGCGGGCAATTGGTTCCTGTTATGGTTCAGATTTAGAATTACTCTTGGTGTTCTGGCTTCATCATTGGGAAGAGAAGTATTTCTCTTAAGTGTTCTGAACCGGTTAAAAGCATGACTAATCGATCGATACCGATTCCACATCCACCCGTTGGCGGCATTCCGCTTTCAAGGGCGTAAATGAATTCTTCATCCATGGGATGAGCTTCGTCGTCGCCTTTGTCTCGTTCGTCAATTTGATGCTCAAATCGTTCTCTTTGATCGATTGGGTCATTGATTTCGCTAAAGGCGTTGCAGATTTCTCGGCCCAAGACGTAGCCTTCAAAGCGGCGTGTGAATCCAGGTCGATTTGGGTCTTTCTTAGCCAGAGGTGACGTTTCTAGTGGGTATCCGATTACGAAAGTTGGTTCTTGGAGATGGGGTTCTACGAAATGCTCCAAGAGCTTTTCAATAATTCCTCCGAGGTTGTTTTCCTTTTCCGTTGGTAATCCAACTTGCTTCATGGCGGCTTTTGCATCAGTCAAATTGGTCAACTGTTCTGGTCGAATTCCGGAGTGCTCTTGAATTGCTTCAAGGAGATCGATTCGATGCCAAGGCTTTTCAAAGTTTAAACCGTGTAACTCTGTCTTGCCCATTACTTTTTGGCATACGTTTCGGAATAAATCTTCGACACATTCCATCATTCCTTCTAGGTTTGTGTAGGCTTCGTAGAATTCTAGAAGTGTGAATTCCGGATTGTGGCGGTTGCTGACACCCTCATTTCTAAAGACGCGCCCAATTTCGTATACTTTTTGGACATCTCCACATATGACTCTCTTTAGGTAAAGCTCTAGAGATATTCGAAGCTTTACTTCCATGTCATAGGCGTTGTAGTGGGTTAGAAACGGGCGGGCGGCAGCTCCGCCGGCTTCTGCCTGTAAGAGTGGTGTTTCGACTTCGAAGTAACCTCGGTCATCGAAGAATCTTCTTACGGCAGAAACAATTCGGCTTCGGTTTAATAGCATTTCTCGCGCTTCGGGATTAGAGAGAAGATCGAGATGTCGATGCCGATACCGTTGGTCGATATCGCTTAATCCGTACCAGCTTTTTGTGTTGCCCTCTTCGTCTTCTGCAGTTTTTCCGAGAGGCAAGACATGTAGTGCCTTGCTGAGAGGATGGAAATCTGTGATATGGATGGAAGGTTCACCCGTTCTCGTTCGGAACAGATAGCCTTTGATTCCGACATGATCGCCAATATCCATTTGTTTGAACGCTTGGAATTGGCCTTCGGGCATATCGTTTTGTCGGAAATAGCCTTGAATTCGCGATTCACCGTCTGAGATGTGTGCAAAAGCAGCTTTACCCATAAATCGTAAGCTAACTAATCTGCCAGCGAATGAGACTTTTTGGTGATCTTCAAGTTCACCCCATGAAAATGCGCCTTCTTCGCGGGGGGTTGGTGCTAACGAATCGAATGAAGAAATGAGCTCTTGGGCCGACTTTGTTCGTTCCCATTTTTCAATTGAAAATGGGTCGAATCCAAGCTCGCGCAGTTTGGCTAGCTTATCAAGTCGTAGATTTCTGATTTCGTCACTCATGGCTTAGGCTTTCAATTCTACTAAGCTATTGATGGAAGGTGTCAGGACAAAAAAGCCTTTTCACCGGAATGATGAAAAGGCTTATTGATATTGTGATGAACTTTAGACAGTTGTGCGGGTTTTTGCAATGACCCCAGCCAAGAAAGCATCGTTGTTTGGAGTTCGCTTTAGCAACTTAATCAAAGATTCGGTTGCATCCACTGTGTCTTTGCTGTTGGCGAGCATTCGGTGCAATTGGTAAACCGCTTCGAGGGCTTCAGGGCCAAAGAGGCTTTCTTCATGTCGCGTTGAAGATTTGCGGACATCGAGAGCTGGCCAAATTCTTCTTTCAGCCAATTCACGATCTAACATCAGTTCCATGTTTCCGGTGCCTTTGAATTCTTCAAAGATGGCATCGTCCATACGGGAACCAGTGTCGACCAGGGCAGTTGCGATGATTGTTAATGAGCCGCCTTCTTCTATGTTTCTAGCGGCGCCGAAGAATCGACGTGGTCGATAGAGGGCAGCGGGATCTAAACCACCGGACAATGTCCTTCCTGAAGGATTGATGGTTAAGTTACTTGCTCTTGAAAACCGTGTGATTGAGTCGAGCAGAATCACGACGTCTTTTCCGATTTCAACTTGTCGCTTTGCTTGTTCTAAACAAAGATCAGCGACTCGCATGTGGTTTTCGGGTGGTTCATCAAAAGTTGAACTGATGACTTGACCTCGGACAAATCGACGCATATCTGTGACTTCTTCTGGTCTTTCATCGACCAATAGCACCATCAATACGGCTTCGGGGTGGTTTTCTGCAATTGAGTTTGCAATTGACTTAACAATAGTTGTTTTCCCTGCTTTTGGCGGGGCAACAATTAAGCCACGTTGACCTTTTCCGATGGGAGCGATGAGGTCAATCATACGCCCGATAACTTTTTCGGGAGTGGTTTCTTGTTGATATCTTTCTGTAGGGAAGAGTGGGGTTAAGGAATCGAAATCTCTTCGGTTTTGCATTTCAACGGATTGCGTAGCAAATCCATTGACGCTTTCAACTCTTAATAAACCGTGATATTTTTCGCCTTCTTTAGGAACTCGAACAAGTCCAAAAACGGTATCTCCGGCCCTGATGCCAAATCTTTTGATTTGCGATTGGCTAACATACACATCTTCGTTGCTTGGTGAATAATTTTGTCGGCGCAGGAATCCCCAACCATCATTTAAGATTTCAATAACACCTTTTTTGTAAACAGCGCCATGTTCTTCATTAACTTGCGCTAATAATTGTTCGATTACGAGATCACGCTCAATATCGAGTGAAATCTTGGCTTTTTTTGCAGCTTTTGCAAGGTCAGTTGCAGACAATTGATCAAAATGATTGAAATCAATTTCCGGCAAGTTTTCCAAATCTCTTTGATCGTTATCTCGAGGTTGGCGTTGGGGCCGGCGGCGGCGGTTTTGGTTGCCTTGGTTGCCGTCGGATTTGCGAGGACGGAATACGTGACTCATAAAGGGTGCTAAATGGAAAGGGAAGTATTGGATCTTAAGGATAGAGTGAAGATCTAAATCTTAATTCTCGTGCAGAATCGCAACATCCGGCAAATGCCGAAAACGTTCTGCATGATCCAACCCATATCCTACCACAAAAACATTTGGAATTTCAAATCCTAAAAATTCAATAGGGACTCGATGTTCGTGGGCTTCTGGTTTAGAGAGTGCGGAAGCAACACATAGGCTTGCAGGTTTTCTTGTTGCTAGCATTTCGAGCAAGTGTTTAAGGGTTAAGCCAGTATCAACAATATCTTCGACAACAATGACGTGTTTACCCTCGATATTGATATCGTGATCTTTTTTGATCTGTACGACTCCGGAGCTGCTTTTGTCCACGCCGTAGCTGCTTGTTTGAACAAAGTCGACAAGAACTTCGCCCTCAATTGCTCGGGCGAGATCGGCTAGGAATGGAAATGAGCCTTTTAAAACGCCCAGAAGGACAATTGGGCTATCGCTATATTTTGCTCTTATCTCTACGCCGAGTTCCGCAACTCTGGTGGCTATTTGCTCTCGTGTGATGAGGGTTTCTAATCTTTCGTTCATAGTTCTGTTGTTGCTTCAGCGGTTGCGGTGAGGGTCTCGCAGACTCTGACGGTGAGGGTCTTTATGTTAGAAAACTGTTGAAATTTCGGCTTAAGTAAATCTAAGAACCAGATACACATGTTTTCTGCCGTTGGATGGAAAGGCACGATTGCTGCTTTCATTCCGCTTGACTCAAAGAAATCTCTCGTTTGTGTGTCATCCTCGCTCAACATTGTTGAATGGTCGAGTTCTATTAAGATTGGCTCAACGATTTCTTTAATCTTGCCGTAATCTAAGACCATTCCATTCTGGTTGAGTTCACCTACTAATTCAACCGACATCCGGTAGCTGTGACCATGAAGATTTTGACACCCTTCTTGGTGATAGCTGAGGCGGTGCCCCATCTCCCATCGGAATTCTTTGGCAATCTTAACGAGCATGAATTGGAAATTGTGGCTGATCTTGCAAGCCATCAACCCGGACCTGTTCTCGGAACCACTTTTCCGTGAATTGGGGGTGAACCTTTGAGTAATGAGTGATGACGAGGTTTGCTTTTGTTTTTAGGGCCGGGAATTTTTCATAGGCTGTCCAGAACTGCTGCGAACCAGTCATTAGTGATTCGGCAAGCATATTGAAGTCTTCTTCTAGGCTACTTGTTGAATATTCGGCGATAAATCCCTTTTCGGCGTATTCATCGGTTTGGTATGTGTTGTCGGTTCCTTCTCTTACCGATTGGGTGCCATCTCCGCGATAATGAAATCCGTTTGGTAATGACTTTTGCCATGCCTTTTCATCAAATTTATCCCAGTATTCTCTGAGAATAATGCTTGAAAATTCGTGATGAAGTGTGCCTTCGATATATTTATTGCTGAATCCGTTGATTCTGCCGTTATTCGTAAGATATATGGCATCCAGTGAATTAGTCCCTCCGTATTCCAGGCCATAAAACTCAATTTTCCGGCTGATGTAGACCGTCTTAAGTTTGTTTTTTAAGAGTTCTACTGGATATTTGTTGAGGGCTTCTTTTGTGATTTCAAAAGATCGTTTAATTTCCGTGTTTGCCAGGGGTGTTGCTTTGGCAAGAATAGGTTCTTCTCGCCATTCTTTTGGAAACATATTCTTTTGTACTTCGCAAACAATGTTGACCCCAGAAGGGTCGTGGATTGTTACTTTGGGTTCTTCGCGGAGTGCCGAAACGAATGTCAAAAGCAGTGACAACATGGAAGTCGATTTATTTTACTCCCACTCAATTGTTGCTGGAGGTTTGCTGGTTAAATCGTAGAGCACACGATTGACACCATTGACTTCGTTGACGATCCGGTTTGCGACGTGTTCTAGGAAGGAGAATGGGAATTCGACAGCGTGGGCGGTCATGGCATCTTCGCTGGCTACGGCCCTTAAAACGATTGGTTGTTCATAGGTTCTTTCATCTCCCATTACGCCTACACTTCGGACATCGAGGAGAGCGGCGTAACTTTGCCAGATTCCTTCTTTTAAGTTGTGTTTTTTGATTTCTTCGCGGAAAATGTAGTCGGCTTTTTGTGTTATGGCAACCCGCTCTCTTGTGACTTCTCCAAGAATTCGAACGCCAAGCCCGGGTCAGGAAATGGTTCTCGGCTCACGACTTCAGAAGATAATCCAAGTGCTCTACCGACTTCGCGGACTTCATCTTTGAATAGCCATCTTAATGGCTCGATAACTTTCAGTTTCATCCAGTCGGGTAGACCGCCGACATTGTGATGGGTTTTGATTTTGCTGGCAGTCGCAGATCCACTTTCAATTACGTCGGGGTAGAGAGTTCCTTGGGCTAAAAAGTGATGATCGAGTAGCTCTTCTCGATTCCTTTCAAAGCAGACAACAAATTCCTCACCGATAATTTTTCGTTTTTCTTCTGGATCGGTGACTCCGGCAAGTTTATTGAAAAACTGATCTTGGGCGTTGATGACCATGAGGTTGGGATGGAATGCTTTTGTAAACATTTCCACGACTTGCTCATTTTCTTTGTATCGAAGGAGCCCGTGGTCAACAAAAACACATGTGACTTGGCTACCGAGAGCTTTTGTCATAAGGGCAGCAACAACGGAGCTATCGACGCCACCACTGACGGCGCATAAAACTTTTTGATCGCCGACGGTTTTTTGAATTCGAGCAATTTCTTCTTCAATAAAGTTTTCTGTTGTCCAATCTCCTTTGAGTTTGGCCTTTCCAAACAAGAATTCATGAAGAAGGGATTTGCCGCTTGGTGTGTGGGTGACTTCAGGGTGGAATTGCACTCCAAAAATTCTTCGTTCAGGATCTTCCATAGCGGCGACAGGGCAGGTGTCGGTGCTGGCAGTGACGTGGAATCCGGATGGAACTTGCTCGACTTGATCGCCATGGCTCATCCAGACCTGTGGGTTTTCTAGGATGCTGACAAGAGAACCTTGAATTGCTCGGTCAATGTTTCGTCGACCATATTCTCGTTCGGTGGAAGGAATGACTTTTCCGCCTAGCCTGTGTGCAAGCAATTGTTGCCCGTAACAGATTCCTAGTGTTGGGATGCCTTCTAATATTGAAACATCGAGATCTGGGGCATTTTCACCCAGGACAGATTTGGGGCCACCAGACAAAATGACGGCATCGGGTTTTCTTGATTGAATTGCCTGGAATGCGGATTCAAATGGCACCATTTCGCTGTAGACACCGAGTTCGCGAACGCGTCGGACAATCAGTTGAGTGTACTGACCACCAAAGTCAACAACCAAAACGAGTTGATGCTTCATAAGAAGCAGTGAGTTTGCCTGATTTTTCGCGAAGTCCTGGCAGGACTACTGAATTTTTGTAGAAATTGAGTCTTTGGCATAAGTGGTGCGTAATAGGTTTCCAAGATGGAGCGAGGCACAACAAAAAGAGCGGTTCAAAACGAGTTTGTGATCATGGGCCTGGGCGCGATCCTTGTGGTCGCATTGGCAACCGGTCTGGGCGAGCAGGCCGGTACTGTCATCGCTCCTTTGGTTTGCGGAGTAGGGTTCTGCATCAATCGATTCTGTAAAGTCAGTTAAAAGTTCAATTTCAGGAAAAATCCTCGAATACGGGAGTCCAATTTGGTTCATTGGGCTCCCATCACTCTTTTAGCCATGGGGATAACCGGTTAGTCGTCTGAACAGGAACAGCTTTTTTCCGTTTATACTCTTGGGATAGCACCCATGGCTCGTTCTCGATTCAACACTACAGATCAGTTTTTGCCTCCCCAAAGTATAGAGGCTGAAATGTCGGCACTGGGTGCCATGATGTTGAGCGAACGCGCCGCTACGGAATGTGTAGAAATCTTAACGGATGATGATTTTTATGTCCCTTCTCACCGAGAAATTTTCAGGGCGATTCGGCAGCTCTTACTTCAGAGTAAACCGATTGATTTTGTCACGTTGCAAGATGAACTGATTGTTCGGCAAAAGTTGGATGAAATTGGGGGAGTTGACTACCTGGTTCAGATTGCAGATTCTGTCCCCAGTACGGCAAATGCAACTTATTACGCCGGGATTATTCAAGACAAGTCGACTTTGAGAAATCTTGAGAACGCAGCTCAGGAGATTATCAAAGCGGTTCATGAACCAGATAAAACGGCAGATGAGAAAGTAGATGATGCTGAGTCTGCAGTTTTTGAAGTTGGTAGAAAGCGCTTGGGTAAGTACTTTGAGCCGGTAAGAAGTTTGGCGAAGGAGTTTTTTAAGGACGTTGATCGACTTATGGAAACGGGAGAGCCGTTAGTTGGGACGGCAACTGGATACAGCGACCTTGACAACATGACGACGGGTTTTTACGGAGGGGATTTTGTGATTGTTGGCGCCAGGCCGGCCATGGGAAAAACCTCTCTTGTTATGAATATGGCCCTTAATGTTGCTCAGCAAAATATTGGGAATGTCGCTTGTTTTAACTTGGAAATGAGTGGGATTCAGTTGACAAGAAGGTTGGTAGCGACTTTAGCAAAAGTTCCCATTGGCGCATTGAAAAATCCCAATCTGAGTCCTGACGATTATCAGAAATTGGCGGATGCCGTGGAGACTTTGTACTCTTTGCCGCTTTATATTGATGACTCTTCAGATGTTTCTCCTCTGGAAATGAGAGGGAAGTGCCGTCGATTAAAAGCCGATGGTGGATTGGCACTAGTGGTTGTTGATTACTTGCAGCTGATGAGAGGCAGTAAAAAGACGGAAAATCGGACACAAGAAATTTCAGAAATCGCCAGATCACTTAAAAATATGGCGAAGGAACTAGATTGTCCGGTCATTGCTTTGTCGCAGTTGAATAGAGGCGTTGAATCTAGAGACGATAAGAGGCCAAATCTTTCAGATATTCGCGAATCTGGTTCGATTGAGGCCGAAGCCGATATGGTGATGTTTATTTATCGAGATCAATACTATAAGAAGAAAAATGTCGACCAGGCGGAATACAATCCACGAGCGAACGAAGTTGCGGAACTGATTATTGGAAAACATAGAAGTGGCCCTACTGGAACGGTGCTTTTGAGCTTTACTCCGGCATTTACACGATTTGATTTGCTGGATGATGTCAGTAAAGATGAATATATGCGGGCCCAAAGAAACAAAAACAAAGAATCCAGCGATTAAGCGGCTTTGCCGCTACAGATGAAGCACATTTTAGAAACAGCAACTTCGACCGACTCGAGCGAATCGACATTATGGTGTAGCCCTTTTAGAGTGCCATCTAGAATCATGACTAAGTGAATGCATTCTGCAATTTGTTGCTTACCGATTCGTTTTGCTGATTGAATCAATTTTCTCTGTAGCCAATCCTGTTGAGTGGCAAAATTTGGATTTGAAAGAAAGGTCTCTTTGATTTCAAAAGGTGCGTTTGCGGGGAAGCACCTTGCATCAACACAAGTTCTTGCTTGCCATAAGAACCGCAGTTGGCGGAGAATCATTGGCATGATTTGGCCAATGATTGCCTCATCCAGTTTTTTTTGAGCCGATAAGAATGATCTTAACTGGTTGAGCGCCGCGACGGTTCTTCCTTCGGTTACGGCATCAACCAATTTGAATATGTTGTATTCCATCGATGGTGTGACAACAGATTCAATATCTTCGATTCTAATTTCTGGACTGTCGCCAACGTAAAGTGCGAGGGTCTCGATATCTGATTTTGCGGTAACAATCGAGTTCGCAGTCATTTCCATCAGTAAGTTTGCGGCAGCAGCACTCATTTTCTTTCCAATAGCGGCGGCATGATCTCTAGCTAATTTTGGTAAGTTCTCGGTTGGGACGTTTTGGATGATGAGTTTGCCATCGCTGGCTTTTACAATTTTTTGCCAGGCCGTTTCGGCTTTCTTTTTTGAGGACTGAATATCAGTTTCGATATTTGCATCTTCATCGGAAACCAAGATGAGAAGAGTAGTTGGAGGTAGGCAGCTGAAGGCAATGGCGATGGGATGTTTTTTGCCAATTTTTTCTTCGGGATAGAATCTAGATGGTTCAGTTCGGCCTAGATTTCGAACGATGACTACTCGGCGATCGGCGAGAAATGGGATCATGCAAGCAGAACCGATCCATTCTTGGAAAGATTTTTCATTGGCAATGATTTGCTCAATGTCCATGTCATCAGGGGTTAAACCGGCGGCAACGATTAGGTCCGATACAGCTTTGCGTTGAGCCGCAGAATCGGTACCGCCAACCAAAACAACTCGAGCATTTGATAATTCGATATTTTGGGTAGCCACGGTTAAATTATGCCTTTCCTTTTGACAGAAGTTTGAGTTGCTGGACAAATGCCTTAATATCTTGCTTCAACATCTTTACTTCTTCTGATGAAACTTCATTTGACCCAAATATGCCTCGATCGAAACGGTCTGCAATTGTTGTCGATTGCTGATACAGATTTCCAAGTTTATTTTGGTGCGAAGATAAGTATTCAGATAGAGTTTGGCTAAATCGGCAAGGGTGTTTGAAAACCTTTTCGAGATCTTTTTGGAATTGGTTTTGAAGTCGCACGAGATCTCCTCGTCCTCCTTTTACCAATGCTTCGGCTGGTCTTCGGAGAGCTAGCCACCAAAATATTCCGGCAAATGCAACCAGTACTGCCATTGAAACACGGGAAATTGTTGCCCAATCTAAAGTGGCCAAGAACTTTTCCCACATGTTTACTGAAGTTCCAACTTCTCCACCTTCAATTTCTTCGGCACCTTCTGTAGCATCAAATGGAACCCACCCATATTCTTCGAAATAGATTTCGCACCAGGCGTGATAGTCACGATTTCGGACAGGGAAAAATCCGTCGCTGTTTTTGGGAGAGTTTGTGATGTAGCCAGTGACATAACGTGCGGGTAAGCCGACTGATCTTGCAGAAAGGGTCATTGCTGATGCAAATACATCGCAATATCCTTCTTTTGATTCAAACAAGAAGAATTCGACTGGGTCTCGATTACGTGGCGTGGCTGGTGCCCGAAGATTGTATTTCACTTGCTTTTCAATACCGGCTTTTATGGCTTCTGCTTTTTCAAAATCGGTTTGATTGGGACGTAAAAATGAGGCAGCAAACTTTGATACTTCGGGGTGGGTTCGGGAAGTGTTATAGAAGTCACGATCGGAGAGATTGGTATCAGGATCGGGAATGGCGTCGAATTCTCCAACGATGACCTTGAGATCCATTTCGCCGGAACGACGTCCTCCTAGACCATACGTGATGACTCCATCTTTTCGCAGTAAGTTTCCAAGATTTGGAGCTTCAGTAACAATACCGGGTGCGTAAATTGCAACATTTCCGCCCGGCGAACGGAGAGTTACTTCTAGTTCTTGAGTCCCTTTAAAGTTATTGACTTCTTCTAAGAAATCAGATGGCATGGTTCTGACGTCATCGCGTGTTTCGCTCATGGACGGTTGCCAACTTGATCGGCTTTTATTCCAGCCCGATCCGGTGTATCGTGTGAAAATTTGATTTCTCAGATATCGAGCTTGATCCATCCGAATTTCCATTACTACGGTGTCATCAAGAGCGATTGGGCCTTGTCCAATTCTTTGGTCAGCTTGTTGTCCAGCGGGGCTTCTTTGGCCTTGAATGGCTCGATTAAAGGACTGTGAAACATTGTCTCCAACAGCTCCGGAGACTCCGCTTAATGAAAACTGTACAAGTGGGGCACCGAGAAAACTGAGGAGAATAATGATTCCAGCAGCGGCAAATGCCCATTCCGGACCGGCGACCCACTTCCAGGCATCTCGCCATAATAGTTTTGTGTTTGCTCCTGATTTTTCGGCAATCACGAGCATGGCTCTTTGGTGGGATCGAGCATAGAGGACGGCAACGGAGATTAGGAAAATACAAAAGAGAAGAAGTCCGGAGAATCCAACATCAATAACGCCGACAAGTCCAAAAAGCGCAATTCCTGGAAGGCTTAAAAAGAGGATTGTGCCATCGCGCCAGGCAAAGATTCCTCCGCTTACCATTATCATCCACATGATTACGGCCGCAAGAATTTGAAATGGAAAGCCTTCTTCGGGGAGGATATTGTTGATGTTTCTGGTCATGGCGACGCCGGTAAAGGCGGCAATAGCAAAGAACCAGCCATCGAAGTTCAATATCTTAGATTTAGCAAAGAGTCTTGAAAGTGCATAGCCAACTAGACAAGAAAGGGCGGCAGAGACCGCCATGAGAACTGCTAGTTCTAGCTTATTGATTGACATTGCGATGGCATAGCTCGATGTTCCAACAGCAACCATTGCTAAGACATGATCAGGGAGACTTCTTTGAGGTGTGACCGTCATGATCCTAACCTCTCATGTCGAGGGAGGACAATGACTTGAGCGCCGGCGGATTCGAGTTTTCCAATGTAATCGGGGCTAGCCGCGGACGAAATCGACTTGAGCGAGACAGTTGAGTCTAAAAATTCGTAAGGGTCGTAGCACATACAGATCACGTTGACTCCATTCCAACCTAGAATGGCGGTTGGTAATTGCATATCTGCGACGGCCATGAATATGACGATTGTTTCTCCTTCTTGAGAGGCTGCTTTTACAGCTAAGACATCGGTGGCCAAAGATGAATTTGAGTTTGGTCTTATTTCAGTAAGTAGTTCACGTACGGATCGTAACCGTGCTTCTGGGTGTTCGGAGTTGACATTTGCGGACTCTTGAACTGGGAATACAACAGTTGCGCCTTTTTCCAAAAACTCTGATGCCAAGAATAAGGAATGAGAACACATGTGTTCAAAGGTTGTTGTTTCGACACCTCCAATTTCGGTTCCTTCGGTTGTTTGGAGAATGATTTTGATCATGACTCCAGACCCTGTTTCGAATTCTTTGACCATGAGTTTTCCAGGGCGTCGAGCACTACTTCGCCAGTGCACATACCTTAATGGATCGCCGTATACATATTCGCGTATACCTCTTGGCTCTAATCCAGATCCTTGCGATTTTCCAGAGTCTAAATCGCTCGCACCCCATCCAATGAGCGGATGAATTTCGCTATGGATAGGAAGCGGGACGGGGTAGACAACCAATTCGACTGGATCTGTCTTGTAAATCAAATGGGCTCTGACCAGCCCAAGGGCATCAGTTGCTCGAACACTGAGCCTTTCCCATCGATATGTTCCTCTTCTCATGGGGCGGAAGCTGTATCTGGTTTTTATGGGTTGATCGAAACTTGGGGCAACGGGCAGGCTTGGCGTGAGGTCAAGAGTTACTAATCTTGGTGGTAGTAAATCAAGAATTTGCACCAAAGGCCGTTTGAGTTTGCGTTCGCTTTTGACAACAATTTCTACTGTAACTTCGTCTCCGACTTGGACTGCAGGAGTTGTGTATCGTTCAAATCGCAGGTATCGCACTGCTAATCGGGCTTGTATTCTTGCAGCGGCAATGGTGATGATAATTGCCGTAGCCATGTAAAACAATGAAGGTGAATTCACCAAAATTGCCATGACAATTAAAAATACTGCCGAGCAGGTCAGAGCGATTCCTGCGTAACGGTTCATGCTGTAGCTGTTGGAACGGGCGCGGGAACAGAATCTAAGATTTGCTGGATGATGTCATCACCACCTAATCCTTTGGCACGGACTTCTCCCCGTACGATGAGTCGGTGGCCGAGAACTCCTTTGGCAATGGCTTTGATATCGTCTGGACTCACAAAATCGGCGCCTCTTTGAGCAGCATGGGCTTGACCGGCTAACAACATAAACAAGGAACCTCTTGGAGATGAGCCAAGGACAAGTTGACTATTTTGGCGAGTGGCTCGGACAATATCAACAACATATTCTCGAATAGAATCGTGAGCATAAATTTGCCGAACGCCAGCTTGAGCATCCACTAGTTCATTGAGGCTGACAACTTCGTTGACACTATCAATTGGATGAACCATTTGCTGGTTTTTGAGAATGGCAGCTTCGGCTTCTCGACTTGGATATCCTAAACTTACTCGGGCAAAAAACCTGTCGAGTTGAGCTTCTGGCAAAGGATATGTCCCGGTCATTTCAATATTGTTTTGCGTTGCTAAGACAAAAAATGGGTTTGGAAGTGGTCGGGTTTCGCCATCGGTCGATACTTGGCGTTCTTCCATTGCCTCTAGCAGAGCAGATTGAGTTTTTGGGGTTGCTCGGTTGACTTCGTCAACGAGTACAACGTTACTGAATAATGGTTCGGGGTCGGAATTCGAACTCGTTAAGTGTTTGGTTAAAAATTGATGAACCTGTGATATCGCTGGGAAGGAGGTCGGGGGTGAATTGGACTCGGCGAAACTCGCCGCCGATTGACTTGCTGACAGCCTTAGCCAAGGTTGTTTTGCCGACTCCGGGAACGTCTTCGATCAAAAGATGTCCGCCGCATAGCAGCGTTAAAACGGTTCTCTGAACCGATTCTTCTTTGCCTACAATAACCTTTCCAATTTCGTTTACTAACGCTTCTGATACTGATTGAATCTCACTTACTTTCAATTTTTCGCCTCGTTTTGGGACACTTACCGTTGATCTTACGTCAGACCAAGGTCTGAATGTTTCAAATTCCGGTTGAGTTCAGCCCATAATCTCCGAAGATGAGCAATCCTTGTGTGATTGGTGTAGACCTGGGTGGGACAAATGTTCGCGCGCAAGCCGTATTTGCAGATGGCAGTCCGGCGGGTGCTAGATTTGAGAACGCAAGTATGGCGCAAGATGGCACGGAGCAGATTTTAGAACAGGTTGCGCTGACCATTCGGCAGGCAATCAAAGATTGTCAAGGGACTCCCATTGGAATTGGATTGGCGATTCCGGGCCATGTATCTGATAGTGAAGGGATTGTTCGATGGGCGCCGAATTTTGGTCAAACAATTGATGGGGTCTTTCATTACTGGGTTAATGTGCAGATTAAGGAATATTTGCAAAGCCTGATAAAACTTCCGATTGTTATGGTTAATGATGCGAATGCTGCGGCGATGGGGGAATACGCATTTGGGTCTGGAAGAAATGAATCGAATTGTTTGGCGATGGTTACGCTTGGCACTGGGATTGGAGGAGGGGTTGTTCTGGGTGGAAAATCTGTTCAAGGCGAAACTGCGCGACCTTTATTGCTGTTAGGCGGAAATCAAGGTGGAGTCGAATTTGGCCACATGATTATTCAAAAAGACGGCATTGACTGTAATGCCGGAACCTACGGAACATTGGAAGCTTATTGCCAAAGAGATGCCATTATTCGGAGAACAACTCACCGGTTAAGACGGGATCGAACTTCTATAATTCGCGATCTTGTAGATGGTGATTTAGCGAAAGTGACTCCACGCGAAATTGCGGCAGCGGCGGAACAAGGTGATAAGTTGGCTTTACAGGTTTGGGCTGAATTTGGAGAGTTTTTAGGAATCGGTCTGGCAAATATTATCAATATTTTTGCGCCTGATGTTTTAGCCGTTGGTGGACAAATTAGTAAGGCATGGAAGTTTTTCTCTCCGGCTATGTTGATTGCAACCGAAGATAGTGCGGTTCCATCGCTTTTTAAGGATTGCGATATTCGCATTGCCGAACAAAGTGATGATGCAGGTCTGCTGGGGGCGGGCGCATTAGCCTTTGCCGCAACGGGTCTTTCGTAAAGATTTCATGAGGTCGCAGGTATTCTGCCTATGGCCTCGGTGAGTGAGGAAACCAAGACGCTTATGACGAATGTGATCATGCCCAAAATGGGAGACGGAATGGAAGAGGGAACTCTTCTGAATTGGATAAAGAAAGATGGCGACACAGTTAAATCTGGGGAAGTTATTGGAAACATCCAAACTGACAAAGCAACTTTAGAATTAGAAGCTCCGGCCAAAGGCGTCCTCACTGGCTTCTTAATCAATGAAGGTGATACGGTTCCAGTTGGAAGACCAATCGCGGCCATTCTGAAGGCAGGCGAGACTTTGCCAGAAAACTGGGGATCGGGAGGAGAGGTGCAAAAAGCGGCGCCGAAAGAAGAATCGGTTGCTGAAAAAGCTCCCGAACAAACAGCTTCTTCGACAGAACCGACTCCGACAAGTTCAACCGGTCGAATTATGGCAAGTCCAGTTGCTCGAAAATTAGCAGCTGAAAAGGGAATAGATCTTTCTCATGTGACCGGAACCGGTCCTGGCGGAAGAATTGTAAAAGCCGATGTGGAATCTGCCAAATCGATGTCTGTTGCGCCAAGCTTCTTTACAAATGTTGCAGCGAAAGATGACGAAAAAATCAAGCTAAATCGGTTGCGCGGAATCATTGCGGACAGAACTAGCCATAGCTTCCAGCATGTTCCTCATATTTTCTTAACGGTTGAAGTTGATCTGGAGAAGATTGAAACATTGCGAGATGCGTTCAAGATGGAAGATGCCGGAAAAATTTCTATCAATGACTTTATTGTTAAAGCCAGCGTCCGCGCTTTGGAAGAAATGCCGGTTGTCAATAGTAGTTTCCAAGGAGATCATCTGTTGCAATACGGTTCTATCAATATTGGAATTGCGGCGGCGATTGAAGATGGCTTAGTTGTTCCGGTTATTCATAATGCGCATGCTATGACCTTGAGAGAGTTGGCATTTGCAAGCAAAGATTTGGTGAGCAAAGCGCGGGAAAATAAACTTAAGCCAGAGGAAATGCAAGGAAGTACATTTTCCATTAGCAATATGGGAATGTTAGACATTGATAATTTCACAGCGATTATCAATGAACCAAACTCGGCAATTCTCGCGGTGAGCTCAGCTAGACGGAAAGTTGTTGTTGGAGAAGATGACGAAGTTGAAATTCGCACTCGCATGAATATCACTTGTTCGTTTGATCATCGAGTTGTGGACGGAGCGATTGGAGCTCAGTTTATTAACAAAATCAAGTTCTATCTAGAAAATCCAATGCATCTTGTTTCTTAAAATTCAAGATTAATTCAAAAAAATCCTTCAGGAGTTTGCCTGAAGGATTTTTTGTTTTTGAAGGGCATATCGGCGATGCTTGGTGTAGCAGTGAATTTTTCAAGGTAAAACGACTCCCCAGGTGAAGAAGATTCTCGTCATTGGGAGCGGCCCCATAATTATTGGTCAAGCCGCAGAGTTTGACTATGCGGGAAGTCAAGCTTGTAAGAGCCTGAAAGAAGAAGGCTACGAAGTTGTTTTAATCAACAGCAATCCAGCAACGATCATGACCGATGAAGACGTTGCGGATCGTGTATATATCGAGCCTTTGACTCCAGAATTTTGTGAAAGAGTCATTGAACGAGAACGACCAGATGGGCTTTTGCCAACAATCGGCGGTCAAACTGGACTGAACTTAGCTTCGCAACTTGATGAACTTGGGATTTTAGAAAAGTACAACGTAAAACTTCTTGGAACCCAACTCAGTGCAATAAAACAAGCTGAAGATCGCGAGCTTTTTCGGGAGTTGATGCGTGAGATCAAGCAACCTGTTCCGGAAAGCTGGATAGTTGAATCTGAAGATGATTTGAGTGCGATTTTAGACGTAGTTCCGTACCCTTGTATTGTTCGCCCGGCATACACATTGGGTGGTACTGGCGGAGGAATTGCAGCTGATAAGGATGCTCTTTGGGAAATTGGAAGAAAAGGTCTGAAACTTTCAATGCGAAGTCAACTGATGATTGAGCGGAGTTTGTTGGGCTGGAAGGAAGTTGAATACGAAGTGATGCGAGATTCCGCTGGAAACTGTATCACTGTTTGTAACATGGAGAATCTGGATCCGATGGGGGTTCATACAGGTGATTCGATTGTTGTTGCTCCGAGCCAGACATTAAGTGATATTGAATATCACATGTTGAGAAATGCAAGTTTAAGAATTATTGAATCGCTGAAAATTGAAGGCGGATGTAATGTGCAGCTGTCTCTTAGCCCAGATTCTTATAGTTATTTTGTGATTGAAGTTAATCCGCGTGTTTCTCGATCTTCTGCTTTGGCTTCAAAAGCGACCGGATATCCGATTGCAAGAGTCGCCGCAAAAATTGCAGTTGGAAAAACACTTGATGAAATAGAAAATGCCGTTACGAAGACTACAAAAGCATGCTTTGAACCGGCATTAGATTATTGTGTAGTCAAAATTCCAAGGTGGCCATTTGATAAATTTTCAACAGGTGATCGAAGATTGAGTACCCAAATGAAGGCAACTGGGGAAGTGATGGCCATTGATAGAACCTTTGAAACGGCCCTGATGAAAGCCATTCGAGGTTTAGAAGTTAAGCAAAAAGATTTGCGTCATGCCGGGATGACGGCTTTGACAACAGAAGAGCTTCAATATGAATTGCAATATCCCAGTGATGAGCGGCTTTGGGCACTTGCGGAAGCGCTGAGAAGAAAGTGGACACATGATGAGATTTACAAATGGAGTCGAGTTGATTTCTGGTTCTTGCAGAAGATTGACAACATTATTTCGGTTGAAGAATCGATCCACTTATTAAATCCAGATTTTGGAATTAAAACTAAAGTTGAGATTGGCACTGTCATTGAACGAGCATTTCTAGAAGGATTTCCATCGCGTTCGATCCGTGAAATTGCAGGAATTGCGGTGGATATTCAATCCTTGAAAGTTGCCGTCAGTGAATCCAATACATCAACGATTTCCGCTATTGTTAAATCGTTAACAAAGCGATTTGTCGAAAATTCAGAAGAGGAATTGGACATTGCGAATCAATTTCTTACTATTCAAGATTTGATTGAAGAGATTAAAGCGCAACCAGTGTTTAAAATGGTTGATACTTGCGCTGGTGAATTTGAATCTAAGACACCTTACTATTACAGTACGTTTGAATCTGAAAATGACTTTATAAATATTTAGTCTTTGTACGATTGAATTTATAATAGGAAATTTGATAATATCCCGAAGATGTCTAGCTTTCTCAAAAATGGGATTGTTTGCGGTGGTTTGCTGTTGAGCAGCATGACTTTTGCACAATCAAGTTTATACGATCACAGTGCAAAGTCAGGAAATAATAATGGCGAGAGCCATTTAGTTCTTGGTGCAAGCACGTTTACTTCTCCTGAAAAGAGTCCTTACGGCAACTTTTCTTATTCAAATTCGCTCGCCTTTGGCTTTCCCCTTGTTTTGAGAGGAACATTTGCTGGAAAAGAAAATGCATTTGGAGTTACAAAAACCGGAGGCTCAGATGTTGAGCTCTTGACTCGATTTAATTATTCAAAGTGGTTGATTAGCCTTGGAGTTTCCTTGCCAAGCACGCCAGCCCAAGAAAAGGTTGCCGGGACTTTCCAAGTTGGAATCAAAGGTGATCTTGATGATGAAGGCGGTTCTGTACTTGCGGCCGTTAGCGGCGTGACTTCGAAAGATGTTACATTGGTTGCCTTTGGTGCCGGACTGACAAAAAATGTTGTTGGTGGAATTGGCTATGACGCGTCGGCTTCATTTATTGTTCGTGGCAACAATACGGTAGATTCCGGAACTGGTCAGCTTGTTCGACAGCCACTGTTTGATCTTGGTCTTCGATATCAAGTGCAAGACAATATGATGTTTAGATTTGGTTATGGTAACAGCCTTGGCAATACAACTGGATTTGCCTTGACTCCAAATCTTGGAAGTGGTGCTGGGTTCAGCTTTAGTGTGGGGATGAAATTCTAATGAAAATTGCAAATCTTTTGATTGTCGGTGCCGCTAGTGTTGTCCTTGGTGGTTGTGCTGGTTTTTCAGCTTACGTACCAAACGCAGGTGCAGGTTCAAGCAACAATGCAATTTGTGCGCCGATCAATTACACTGGTTTCAGCATCGTTGAGATTGATATCAATGCCTCAACTGATTCTGAAGTTTTCAGCTTCACATTGTCAGACGAGGAAGCAGATGGCCCAGAAACTGGCACAATTTCCTTTAGTAATTTGCCTCCTGGAGTTTCGGTATCAAGTATTAATCCAAATCCTTTTGTCTTGACTGTTGAAAGTGGATCTGCAACAGCCAACTTCAACTTAAATCCGAATGATGTTGATGCTGGAACTTATAGTGTAACAATTAGAATAACTCGGCCAGGTTGCTCTGATTACACAATTGTCATTCCTTTTGATGTTGACAGTGACGGCAATCAACAAACTTAAGTTGGTTCAACAGACCTTTTTCCGGGTAAACCTGGGAGGAGGTCTGAGTTGTATTTAAACCTCGCATTATTTTTAATCGGTCATTCTAGTGTTTTACAGATTGATTTTAGCCGTCAAGACCGCATTATTCAGGTGGCAGAATCGTTCGATGGATTTCCTTACATAACCTCGTCTCTGGAAACTTATCCGAAGCCGGAAATTGTTACTTGTCGAACTGATGGGTTTGACTGCATGACATTTGTGGAGACGGTTTTAGTCATGAGTGAATCTGGATATAGAGCAAAAGATAGTGATTCTCTCAAGAAAGGAATTGAATTATGGCGGTACCGAAGGGGAAAGGAATCTGGTTATGGTAGTCGGTTGCACTACGCAAGTGACTGGGCGATGGAAAATAATCAAAATGGCTTGAAGCAAATCCATTTTGATGAAGAAAAAAGTGAATTAAAGGCGATCAATTTTATGAGTGAAAATCGATCAATTTATCCTGCTTTGAAAGGAAGAGCTGAATTTTCCCAAATTTTGCAGGCAGAAGAAAGGCTTAGTAAAATGAGTTTCAAATACTTGCCTTCTGAGAGGGTTCGTCAACACTCATATTTGTTTGAGAAAGGGGATCTTGTGCTCTTCGTTTCCGCTAAAAAGGGCTTAGATATAGCTCATTTAGGAATTCTGGCAAATGATGACCAATTTTGGCATGCGAGTTCTTCAAAGAAAAAGGTTGTATTAGAAGAGAGCTTAGGTCGGTACTTGGAAAGAAACAAGAATTCTGTTCGTGGAATTCAAATTTATAGGCTTCCGGGTCAATAGCACTCCCTGAATGGGCAACTTTATTCGGAGGTATCTTGTTGTGCCAAGGAGATTCCATGAACACATTAGTTTGCTTACTCGCATTGCTTCCCGGGCAACAGTCTGTTCAGTTAAATCCGATAGCCATTTCATCTGACTCGACGGTAAATATCAATTACGTCAAAGTCATGACTATTCAGCAATGGCAAAATGGCGTTTCACCACAAAAGTTAGCAGATCAAGCAGCAGCGGTTGTTGCTAAACATGGTCGAGAGAATAAGGCATCAATAGTTTTAAGTGATGGCCTGGCTTCCATCACCATGGGAAGTAGTACAGTCCTTAAAGTTTCTAAATCGGAAGGTTTGGCGAACAAGTCAGATCATATTGCCTTGGCAAATCTTTGGGCAAACAATATTAATTCGGCACTTGAACTCCCTATTCTCAATTTTGGCCAAAAGAATGTTGTTGTTCCGGAAGGAGGCAGTATTTCAGTTCCGTTCTTTGGATCTGCCGCCCTTAAGAGCCGAATAGATTCAGACCAGGAAACTGTTCTTACAAAGGCAAATCCTGGCTCTTTGACTCTCTTTGGGAAGAAAGTGGGCAAGTCGACGGTTTCAGCTACATATGGCAATTTTTCCGTTAGTATTGAAGCCACTATTTTGCCTTTGGCGGCGAAGTTTCCGCAAACTGTCCATGTCGAAGTGATGGGGCATCCCACGGATTCGGAAACTGTTTCAGCCTCCGTAGCATCTGCGGTTCGAAACCAGATATCTGCTTTACCAGGAGCTGTTATTACCGCTGACTTTGTGCAAGGAAGAGAAGTTGGAATTGGAAGTGCATTTACCTTCAATGTTCCGGTTAGAGTCACCGCACCAGGCAGTTTCCCGACATCTGGTCAAGTGCAGGTTGTTGTTCGAAATGTTGGGGCAGGACAGGTTCAAGAAGATCTCTTGTGGTACAGCAATGTTCCTGAAAACCTACTTGGAGATGGTCAGATTTATTGGGGGCGCCTGAATCAGGCAATTCCCGTTCGCGTTTTGTCTCATCATTACAACAAAACTTCGAGACCAATTACAGTTCAATATGTTCTGATTAACAGAGATACGGAATCCGCCAAAGTGGCGACGATTATTGGAGATGCATTAGCGGGTCCAGATCCGGCCAAAGTTGGCTATTTTGCGGGAAAAGATTTCTTTAACCGTTGGTTGAATCATTCGGGAGAGATTGTAGAGATTCCGCCAATGTCAATGATCCCGCTTTTTATCAGACGACTTTCTCCGACTTCAACGATGAGCGGAATGGCTAGTTTGAGGTTATTCCAAGGTTCTAGTCGAGATGTAATTCTTGTTGCTTATGCAAGATATTCTGAAGATCTGCCCAGTGCTTTTGTCTCTGGAATAGACAAGGAAAGACCTTGGCAATATATGCGAGCTCAACCTATTTCAACTTTTGATTTGCCGATCAATGGCGAGCCTAAAGAAGTTTATCGTCGTCCGTTCAAAAACATCAATTTTGATTATCAAGTTGGCGGAAAATTTGCTTTTATAAGAATTGGCCAGGAGCCGATCTCGTCTCCAGACGGCCAACAAAAGCTATTGGGAAACTTTGGCGTTCACTATACGATTGAAGGAGTTTTAACTAACCCTACAGTTGCTGCACAGGATGTTGAAATTGAATTTGAGGCTAGCGCTGGATATAGTGGTGCTTTCTTTTTAGTGAACAATGAGTTTGTCGATGGCAAAATGATGCAAAGCAAGCAAAAGTTGATTTTGATAAAGAAAAGAATTGAACCTGGTCAAGAGTTTCCCGTGCGAATTCAAACAATGCCTTTGAGTGGCGCACATTACCCAGCAACAATCACAGTCCGCCCAGTTGGGCATTCAAATGAGTAACAATCACTGCTATGAGTGAATCTCCCGATGTCCGCAGCATAATGGAGCTTTTTGATCTTCCAGGAATTGCATCGGCGACTCCTCCGAAATCAGAAGTGCGCCAAAAAGAGGGGAGGACGGCCGAAGAGAGTCGAAGTTATGGTCAGCAAGGATTGGCAGAAGAAGATTACGAAGCCGCGATTGTTCACTTTAAAAAGGCAATTGAGCAAGGGTCTGCCGATGCAGGATTTGATTTAGCCGCGACTTACGAAAGTGCGGATATGATTCCGCAGGCTTTCTTTCAATATGAAAAAGCCAAGAAGAGCCAAAAAAGTGGGGAATTGTTTCTTGGACTCAGTTCACTTTACAAGCGATACGGAAAGGTTCAAGATGCTTTAAAGCAACATGAGTCTGCCATTCAAGCGGAGCCTAACAATGCATTCTTGCATTACAAACTTGCTGAAACTCTTCGGAATATGAACTATCGAAAAGACTCAAAGGCTGCGATTCTGATCGCAGTGGCTTTGTCTCCGGATGATGCATTTTTCCATTACTGGCTAGGAGATTTGTTGCTGGAAATGCGTGATTTTGAAGAGGCTGGAAAATCTTTACAAGCCGCAATTGAATTATCTCCTGGCGATCACCATTTGTTTCAACTGGCTTCGATTAGCCTTTGGGGTCAAGAAAAGAAGCTTGAAGCCATCCGCGCAACGCGATTGGCCAGTGATCTTGATGCTGATAACTTAGCTCATACATTAGTTCTGCATACTATGCTTACGGCCGACAACCAAATTGATGAAGCCAAACTAGAAGAAAAGAGAGTTTCGAAAGCAGAAGATTATGATCATGATGTGGCGAATAGATGGATGAAGCCAATTGGATTGTCGACTAACTTTGCGCCCCGTTAGACTCAATTTGTGAAAGTTTCGTACCAAAGTGTAAGTTTGCTCGTCAAACAGTTATCCGCTGAAAACAAGGAAAGTTAAGACATGCGTTCAAAAAAGATATCACTAGTCGCAATATTTGCTCTGATGGCAATGGCTGTTTTTGCAACTCAAACATGGAGTCGACAATATGTCGGCAAGTCACAATTGAGTTTTGAAGCTCCGGTGAATATTGGTGCTGGTGTATCTGAATCAGTTGAAGATCCCAAAGATTGGGTTGGAAAGATGACTGACTATCTTGCCGAAACGGAAAATATGTATCTTCAGGTTACGGTATTTGAAGCCAAAGACAAATCTGTAGGAAATCACAAAAAGCTATCGACGGTATTGAACGATATTATCGATGTGTTTAGCGATGGAACGATGAAGACGACATTTACTGCTGTCGAAGGCGGCGGAAAGATAGAAATGTCCACTGTAGATGCAAAGACTTCGGCGGCAAAAATGAGTCTAACGGAAACGAGCGTAGCCGCAATTGACGGTTATCCGGCGATTTCAACGACCTTTACGAAAATTGAAGAAGATGGGACAACTGTCTTGAAAATTATGTTGGTTGGCGATGGTGGCACTGTTTACTCAATTTTTGGATTAACAGGCGATGATAACGAAGCCGGTAAAAAAGATTTGAGTCGAATTATGAAATCTGTTCGATACAAAAAAGGAATCTAAATAAAAATCTCTTATTCTAGTTGTGAACTCGAATAAGAGATTTTCTCTTTTTCAAAAATCGATCTTAGTCTCGCTGGACAACGGAATCTAAAGCTACGTTTGCTGCTCTTAGCCTGGCAGTTAAGATTCTGCTCACATTTAAGAGGACTGTTTTTCCGATTTCTGGTTCAGAGTTCATCAACTCCCATAGCTTAGAATTTGGAATCATCATCATTGTGGTATCCCCGGCTGCAACCACCGTGGCCGATCTTGGTTTGTCATCAATGAGTGACATTTCACCAATGACGCTTCCATTAGTTGCTTCTGCGATCAATTCTCCACTAAATCCGTTAATTCTTGCCTTTCCGGATAATACAATCATTAAATCGTTATCTTTAGCAAATTGACGGACGATGATGTCTCCACCCATAAAGGTTTGAGTGGTGGCAAGAGCGGCAACATCTAGTATCTGGCGCTCTGAGAGTCCTTCCATTAAGTAGTTTCCTCTCAAAGCGTCGTGAAGTTCCAGTGCTGATGACATAGTTCCAGTATAGGCCACCAACCCGATTCATGTCCAGAAAAATTTGGAATTCTTGTATTCCGGGAAGCAAAGATGCCCGTGCCGTCTATATGTCTTGATGTCTCCACATAGTCGGGTTCTCGGTTATGTCCGTTTTTTGCCTTAGCGAGTTCAGGTTTCTCGGCGGGACCAAAGTGCTTGTTGTCAATCACTCAGGACCTAAATCCCAACAAACCATACGCTCCTCCCAGTACAATATTGGCAGTCAAGCGCAGAGAGTGCTAATGCACTGCGCTATCGCGAACTAGGAGATACTAAACAAATTATGTCAAACATTCGACCACTTGGAGACAAAGTCGTAGTCAAGCTTGTAGAAGCAGAAGAAAAAACTGCGGGAGGAATTCTATTGCCTGATTCTGCAAAGAAGAAACCAAGCGAAGGCGAGATCGTTGCCGTTGGTAATGGTCGCGTTTTAGATAGCGGCGAACGAAATGCCCTGTCTGTAAAAGTCGGGGATCGAGTGATCTTTAGTAAATATGGTGGAAATGAAGTCACTTTAGAAGGACAAGATTTGACCATTCTTGACGAAGACCAAATTTACGCAGTTATTGGTAAGTAATTTCATTTACCAATAACTTAGACAACCACACACAAATTTAGAAAGGAAATACAATGCCAGCAAAAACACTTTTATTTGATGAAAATGCACGACGCGCCCTTGAACGAGGGGTAAACAAAGTTGCGAATGCCGTTAAGGTCACTCTTGGACCAAAAGGACGCAACGTTGTTCTAGATAAGAAATGGGGAAGCCCAACTATTACGAAAGACGGTGTTACCGTTGCCAAGGAAATTGAACTCGACGATCCATATGAAAATATGGGAGCTCAACTTTGTAAGGAAGTTGCCAGCAAAACAAATGATGTTGCTGGCGACGGAACCACAACAGCAACCGTTTTAGCCCAATCGATTGTTAACGAAGGTTTACGATATGTTGCCGCTGGAGGTAATCCAATTGCTGTTAAGCGTGGAATCGACAAAGCAGTTGCAGCTGTTATCGAAGATATCAAGAACAGTGCAAAGCCAGTAAAGGACAAAGAGCAAGTTCAATTTGTTGCTACTATCGCCGGAAACGATCCTGAAATTGGTGAACAAGTCGCTAATGCTATGGACAAGGTAGGCAAAGATGGTGTTATCACCGTTGAAGAGAGCAAAGGCCGAGAAACGACAGTAGAAATCGTGGAAGGAATGCAGTTCGATCGTGGTTACATCAGCCCATATTTTGTAACTGATCCCGAACGAATGGAAGCTGTTCTTGAGAATCCAGTTATCTTGATTCACGAAAAGAAGATTTCCGCAGCGGCTGATTTCTTGCCATTCCTTGAAAAAGCTGCACAGGCACGTCGACCGCTTTTGATTATCGCGGAAGACATTGAAGGCGATGCATTTAGCAACAGTTGTTCTCAATAAAATTCGTGGCGTCCTCAACATTGCCGCTGTGAAAGCTCCGGGCTTTGGTGATCGAAGAAAAGCAATGCTTGAAGATATCGCGATTTTGACCGCCGGTCAATTCATCAGCGAAGACTTGGGTACGAAACTCGAAAATGTTTCAATCGACATGCTTGGAACAGCCAAGAAAGTTGTAATTACGAAAGAAGAAACAACTATCATTGAAGGTGCTGGTAAGAAAGATGCTGTGATGGGTCGAATTGAGCAAATTAAAGCTCAAATTGGCAATACCGATAGCAACTATGATCGAGAAAAACTTCAAGAAAGATTGGCTAAGTTGAGTGGTGGCGTTGCCGTAATTAAGGTTGGCGCAAGCACAGAAACTGAATTGAAAGAAAAGAAGCACCGATACGAAGATGCTCTTTCGGCAACTCGTGCAGCAGTTGAAGAAGGAATCGTGGCTGGCGGCGGCACAACTTTGCTCCGCGCTGCAGCTACTTTAGATAAGCTGAAGTTAGAAGGCGACGAAGCTACTGGAGTTGCAATCGTAAAACGCGCACTCGAAGCTCCGATTCGACAAATTTCTGAAAATGCTGGCCTTGAAGGTTCAGTTGTTGTTGAAGAAGTTCGAAAATCGAAACCGGGTATGGGATTGAATGCAGCAACCGGTGAAATGGTTGATATGCTCAAAGCTGGAATTGTTGATCCAGCCAAGGTCACTCGATCGACAATCCAAAATGCAGCATCCATTGCGGGCTTAGTTCTTACTACAGAGACATTAGTTGTTGAAAAGAAAGAAGAGAAGTCGGGTGCACCGGCCGGAATGCCAGGAATGGATGATATGGGCGGAATGGGCGGTATGGGCTTCTAATAGCCCTTACAATACTCTTAAAACTGGCCTTTCGGAATATATTTTCGAGAGGCCAATTTATTGACCAGATAGACGAATATCAGTCAAACTGAAATTAAAGTGCAATATTCCATAAAAGGGAGCGATGGGGAAGAATATGGCCCCGTAGATTTTCCGACTTTGAAAAAGTGGGTAGCAGAATCACGAGTGAATTCGGAGACAATCGTGACAGACAATTTAGGTGGAGTTTCAATGCCTGCTCGGCAAATTAGCGGATTGTTTTCAGATACCAAGTCTCAAGGCTCTGCCGATCCGCCGGTTCAGCCACCCAATGAAGCTCGGGATGATTTTAGCCACCAGAATCAAGCTTATTATGATAAGTGGGCAATGTTGAAGATAACTCTTTGGTGCGCATTATCCTTAATTCTGTTTTTTGTATTGAAAGGTACCGGTTTGTTTGTGGCGGCATTTACAGTTTATGATGCTTATCGAATGAAAGCCAGTAAGCATCCACAAGCTAATTATGGGATTGCAATGGTAGGTGTCACTTTATTGATTTTGGTTTTTGGTTGGATTTCCCGCATGCAAGGGTGACCGATGTCCACATCTTATGAACTGCCTCCGCAAACTTCACTAACTACTGATGATGTTAGTCATTTAAATTCGCTGTCGATTTGCTTTAAGTTTTTTGCTGCATTGTTAGGATGCGGTGGTTTTCTGCCCTTAATCCACATTACAGTGGGCTTTCTTCTTGCAACTGGTTCTATTCCAATGGAGAATGCGAATCAATCCGAATCGGGGCTTTCTCTTTTGATTGGAGGATTATTTGTTCTTGTTGGATTCTTGGTAATGGCGATGATTTTTACTTTTGCGTTTTTCTCATGGAAATGTGGAGAGTGGATTTTGAAGCGTGAAAAATATGTTGGCGTTACAATTTGTGCTGCAATTGCCTGTACCAGCGTTCCACTTGGAACATTGCTTGGGGTGTTTACTTTGATTGTTATCAATCGTCCACAAGTCAAGGCTGAATTTGAAAGACAAGTCCAACAAACAGTCTCCAATTGAAAACAAATTCTAACTCACACAGTTTGCCTCTTGGACGTCAAGAAGTGGGTCATATCTCGTTCAATGGGACTGAAGTAAAATTGAAAAGTGCCAAGCAAGCGAGGTCGAGTTCAACAACCTGAAACTCAGACCAGGCAATCCAAAAAGAAGAAAAGGCGAAAATTTGGCGTTGGAACGGCTATTTTCTCAATATTGATTCCATTTATAGTCGTTTTGATTGCTCCAATACTCAGTTTAGAAAATTCAGATTGGGGATTGATTTCATTTATGCCTCCGCTGGTATTTTTGGGCCTCAATTTCGGATTACTATTGTTTGCGGCAGTATTGCGACACAAACTTTGGTTGATCTCAGTTGCGGCCACGTTGGCTATGTTTTTCTTTGGTTCCGGTTTTGTTGTTCCGGGTGCACCAAATCTGTCTTCTCCTGATTTTAGAGTTGTGACACTGAACGTTCTTGGCGGGGCTGCCGAAGTGAAGGAACTCGCAAAATACATTAAGGACAATAGCATTGATGCTGTCTTTTTGCAAGAAAGTCAATTGGTTCATGGCGATTACTCTGATCAACTTTTAAAACTACTTCCAGAGTGGAGTGCGGTGAGTGAATCTGAAACGGCAGTCGTGAGTCGACTTCCCATTGAAGAATTTAAGAAGATTCGGACGAAGTGGGTTTATCCCCGACACATTATTTCGGTAAAAGTGCAAACTCCACATGGTCCCTTGAGACTGGTTTGCACCCATCTTACAATTCCTGTTTTTCGAGGAAATCCAACACAAATTCTCGAACGTTTGTCGGATCAGCATGATAACCGATTGAACGCCTTGAATTTAGGATTAAAAGAAGTTTCTAATTACAACTATCCGGTGATATATGCCGGTGATTTTAATACTCCGCCGCTTCACGGTATCTACGGGAAAATCTCTGAAAAAATGACCAATACCTTTGTTCAATCAGGGGCAGGTTGGGGATTTACTTTTCGCAAAGATATTCCCCTTACTCGAATTGACCATATCTGGGTGACGAAAGGGCTGGAATCAACTTCAACAAAGGTGATTTCTGGATTTGGTTCTGATCATATGGGATTGGTGTCAGAACTTCGGTTTAAGGATTCAAAACTCGGACAATAATTTTTCGACGGATGGCTTGATTGCTTTTGCCCAAATTTCGTATCCACCAGGTGTGAGATGAAGAAGATCTGGCATTAGGGTTGTTCTGAGAGTGCCGGTTGATCGGGTGAACGCATATCCGATATCAAGGAAAGTAACTCCAGAATCTTCATCGAGAGTTGAAAATTGCTTGGTAGCGTCGGCTACTTGCTTTCTCATGCCATCCTCGGCGGTGAGCCCTCTGGGAAAAATTCCAAGAAGGAGGATCTTAGCTTTTGGAAGTCCTTTTCTCAACTTTCCAACAATGGCTTTTACTCCTTCGGCAGTTTGTGATGCATTTGAAGATCCATGACCAATGTTATTTGTGCCAATCATGATCACGATAACTTTCGGGTTCAATCCCATGATCTCGCCATTTTCAAGTCGCCATAGAACATGCTCAGTTCTATCTCCGCTGAATCCGAAATTTGCTGATTTAAGTGGCGCAAATTCCTTATCCCAGGTTGATTTTCCGCCTTCGCCCCAACCTTGGGTAATAGAATCTCCCAAGAAGACAACGTCAACTCCGCCTTTCTTTGTGATTTCAACACATTGTTCGTGACGATTCTTCCACCACTCTTCGTTGAGTCGATTAGCTGGAGTTGTAGAAACTTGCTGACTTGAGGGAATAGTCATAGTCGTCATAAGGGCAAGCGAAGCAATGATTACTGACACATTTCATTTAACCCTGATTGGAGCATTTAACGCTACTCAACATATTGAGTTAAAAGTCTGGGATAATGAAGATTCTCAAACACATGTCAATTTTGGGCGGAAAGAAAAGCGGAAGTAAAATTCCAAGTCAAGAATTTGCAGTAATCGGATTGGGCCGCTTTGGAACTAGCCTAGCAAAATCGTTGGTCCAAAACGGACATACAGTTCTCGGTGCCGATCGTTCGATGGAATTGGTTCAGCGACACTCTCACGAGATTACTCAAACAGTGCAATTAGATTCCACAGATGAAGAAGCACTTAAAGAAATAGATATCGCTAGCTATCCAACAGTAATTGTTGCGATTGGTCAGAATTTTGAAGCCAATTTGATGACGGCCGTTGCTCTTAAATCGCTTGGGGTGCAGCACGTCATTTGTAAAGCCACAACGATAATGCAAAGGGATATCCTTAAGCGAGTTGGGGCGGATCAAATTGTTTTGCCGGAGTACGAGGCCGGAGCCCGATTAGCCGATCAACTGGTGCAACCACTTGTCGTTGGACAAATGATTCTTGCCCCTGGGGTCAGAGTTATTGAGGTCAAAGTGCCTCAACATTTTGTTGGTTTGAATTTAGAAACAATCAATCCTGTTGGTAGATTTTCACTCAATATAGTAGCAATTCAACGAGGTGACAATGTTTTAGTTAGCCCTAAAAAGGGCACAGTATTGCGACAAGATGACTTACTTGTAGTCATTGGATCTAGTGATGACGTCAGGAAATTCAGCTCCCAATCCTAATCTGAACAACCGAACGTCACTACGGCAAAGGCTGTTTCCGACTTCGATTCGCTTGATTGGTGGATTGGCGGCTTTTGTTCTTTTGGGAACTCTGCTTTTGATGATTCCCGCATGCAGTCGATTTGAGCCCCTTCGCATTGATCAGGCTTTGTTTACAGCGGTTTCGGCTCTAACAGTTACTGGACTTTCGGTTATCGATGTTCCGACGGTTCTGACGCCAACCGGAAAGATCATCCTGATGTGTTTGATTCAAACCGGAGGAATCGGATACATGGTTTTTGCCATTCTTGTTTTTAGAATTCTAGGCAGATCTATTTCGCTTACAGATCGAATGGCATTACAAGATGCGTTGGGAGTTCTGAACCTGAGCGGAATAGTTCAATTGACAAAGAAAATTTTTGTTACTGTTTTGTCAATTGAAGCCATTGGAGCATTTGCGCTTTACCTTAATTGGCGCGATCAAATGCCTGCTCCAAAAGTCGTTTTTTACTCAATTTTTCATGCAGTTTCATCTTTCTGCAATGCAGGTTTTGATCTATTTGGAAGTCAGAATTTTCCAAGAGATTCCGCTAGTTTGACAACTTTTGGAATCCTAATTTTGCTTGGTGGATTGGGAATTCCTGTTATTTTTGATCTGGTTACATATCCGCAATATCGAAAATTTAGTCTACATTCAAGACTGACAATTATCACAGCAGTTGGTCTTCTCGTTTGGGGAGCTTTTGGAATTTTCTTTGCGGAAACTCGGCCAGGAGGGCTTCTTGCCGAATTTCCGATAGGCAATCAGATTGGATATTCAGTATTTCAATCCATTTCATGTCGAACTGCTGGATTTGCCGGAATCCCAGATTTGGGTCAGGCCAGTTCCGCCACAATTCTGATGATGTCAACACTTATGTTTATTGGTTGCGCGCCAGCTTCTATGGGAGGCGGCGTGACCACCGGAACATTTGTTGTGCTCCTATTGGCAATGGTCGCATATGTTCGTCGGCAATCAACACCAATCGTGCAGGGAAGAGCCATTCCGGGGGAAATGATTCGGAAGGCTTCGGCAGTATTGACGATTTCGTTGGCCGTGGTTTTGACCGCTAGTTGGATGTTAATGTTGTTTAATGGATTTGATTTGGATCATGCAATTTTTGAAGTGATCTCGGCCTTTGCAACATGTGGTTTAACACTGGATAAAACAGGAGAACTCAATGCAGTTGGGCAAACCGTCATTATTTTTATGATGTTCTGGGGACGATTGGGCGCACTTACAGTCTTGTTTGCTTTTACCAGACCAAACCAAAGGCGACGTGTGAATTTCCCAGAAGAAAAAGTTTTGATTGGTTAAGAAAACTGGCGTAAATTTTGAATACGTTTAGCCTGTGATTTTGTAGAATCTAGACTGTGGGTTTTGACAACCTGTAATTCTTTTAACACATATTCTTCCAATTCGTTTCTTTTGGATTCGACTTGATCAGAATCTGTAGACCAGTGGCATACGATAATCTCGCAGTTCTCGCTATCAAATTCCCAAAATCCAATTAAGCGACCGCGATCTAAAATAGCTTGATGAATCAATCCCAGAGAACCTTCAAGTTTTTGTCCTTTTAATGCTGGATGCAAAAGGTCTTCAGGCTCAACTATTAAGTCTAAGTTTCTGCGAATATTGAAAAACGGGTCAATTGCTCCAATGAAAGAGATTTCTGGCTTCTTTGGAACTTCAATGATTTGAGATTGAGCGGAGAAAAAACCTGGACTAATTTCAACCCAATTGTCCTCATTTAGTACGGACTTAACTTTAGTTTGAGAAAGTCCTGTAAACCAACAAACATCTTCGATTCTGGTGATTCCAGCCCAATTGAGATGGGTTCGAATTAAGGCGAAATCTGGATCCCCAGAAAAGGTGATCCCGTCTTCAAACCACTTTGTGTATCGATATCTCTCTTGATCCAGTCTGCCATTTTCAGAAATTCTACGAATTTTTCCTTCCGCTTGAAGTTCTCCTAAGACCGTAGGGAGGGAAGTGGTCATTCCTCTTTTTTTGCCTTCGTCGCCAAACTTCAAAACAAGGTCACCAAGGACTTTTTTTAGATCTGCTGGGTTTAATTCTGCTTCGCGAACGGCATTGCAAACTGCTAATTTCTGGTTCTCTATTTGTGTATCGGTCATTCCGAGTTTCTCGGTAATTCTTCGGTTTGCACGCAAAGCCTTTTTAGCATGGGCCAAGCCTAAAGCAAAGTCTTGAGCAGGCAGAACATATGTACAGCCTCTTGCAGAAGGAAGCTCGCATATATTTAATTTATGTATTTCTTTGTCAATTTCTGTTCTCGAATGCTTTCCTCTTGAAAAAAGACCGATGTAGGGGGTCGAACCGCCAACACCTCGCTGCCAGCCAAATTGAACAAGAGAATCCGATATCGAAAGTTTTGCGGCGTTGGAATCTAATCCTTGTCTGCAAAACCATGAGTATCGAAATTCAGAATTCGTCATGAAACTCCTTTTTTATTCAGCGATGACGGGAATTCCGCCAACTGCACTGATAGCAAAAATATGGTCATCCTTATTTACCTTTGGAATCACGACTTCGCCAATGCTTCCAATTAGTTTTGATTCTTGCCATGTTGGCGAGGTCGTTTCCCTCCAATAAACTTCATATTGAACTCCGGGTTGGGCGTTCCATTTGAGTGTAGTGTTGTGATTTTGATCACGAACTAGCCTAACTCCTTCGGGAGGAATTGCAGAATTTGCTAATGATTCGATACAAAGTAAATTCGCTCTGGCAACTTGGGCTAAATATTGAAAATCCATATGCTCTGGCAAATCATCGGGAGTATGTTGCCGAGTAAATTCTTCATGAACTTCAATAAATCTAACTCCGTTAAAGCCTTCAGCCACAAAAGGAGTGTGATCGCCCCCTCGTCCAAATCGATCTCGCCTGAAAACAAGCTTGATTCCGAAATCGTTCATTGACTTCCGAACTTTCCATTCAATCCACCTTGCAAGTTCTCGGCTATTATGATTCTCGCCATCTTCGCTAAAAACACGAACTCTGGATTCATCCTTCTGTCCAGCTTTGTTACTAGAAGAACCAACTGTATCGTTATTGAAAACTGCCTCCAATTTCCAATTTTCTGCCTTTGCCCGTTTTGCCAAAGCTGTTGCGCCTAGAAGACCTTGTTCTTCACCCGTAAAAGCTACAAATTTAACTGTGTTTGCCAGTTTTTTTCCGGCAAGAGCTTTGCAAACTGCTAAAGTTGCGGCCACTCCACTTGCATCGTCATTCGCCCCTGGTGCACGTCCTGTTTTAGGATCGACTTCAAGGTTTAAGGAATCGAGATGACCACCCATTAGAATTGTGCGATCTGATTCTCCTTTGAGGGTTGCGACAACTTGAACGACTGTAAATGGCTCGAGAACTCTGCGATTCTTTGGAACTGTATATTCCATCAGTTCGACTTCAACTCCAGGAATTTTTTTAAACTCATTTGCAATCCAATGAGCAGAGTCAACAACTCCTTGACTGAGTGTATTTCTGGTTTCAAAACTCGCAAGTTTTTCTACAGTTGCTTTGAGCGCATTTGGGTCAATAGAATTATTGGACATTTGCATTAATGCGGTGAGAACGGTGGTCAGCACCATTTGTCAAGGCTACCACTCTTGTTTTTGACTGATCAAGTTAAGTGGTAATCGCAAGCTTGATTGGTGGTTGATCACATACGACAAATACAAATTTTCGACCTTCTTTTAGCCTAAATTCGAATAATTAAGAGACTGTCGATAGTAGAATGAAACACCGATGGCGACCACCATCTCTCCCCAAACAAGCATTGAGACGATCGCTGATAAGGTTTATAGCAATCAGCGAATTTCATTAGATGACGCTCATTTTCTGTTTCATCACCCGAATCTTAATGAATTAGCCGCTTTAGCCAATTTTCGGCGGGAGCAAAGAACCGATCCGAAAACCGTGACTTACATTGTCGGACGGATTTTAAATTATACAAATGTGTGTTGGGTGCGATGCAAATTCTGTGCATTTTATCGAGTTCCCAATCACGATGAAGGCTATACACTTTCGGACCAAGCGATTCTAGATAAAGTTAAGGATACGGTCGAAAAAGGTGGAGTTGAAATTCTGTTTCAGGGTGGGTTAAACCCTAAACTTAAAATTGACTATTACGAGCATATTTTTGGCCTAATCAAAACTCAATATCCTGAAGTTATTCTCCACGCCCTTAGTCCGGCAGAGATAATTTATATTGCCCATATCAGCAAACTCACTTTGAAAGAAACTCTCGAACGTTTGAAAGCGGTTGGTCTGCACTCGATCCCTGGTGCCGGCGGAGAAATTCTTGTTGATCGCGTGCGAAAGATCATTGCGCCTTATAAAGACACGACTGACGAATGGCTCAATTGCATGCGAACCGCTTCTGCTCTGGGCATCAGAAGCACCGCCAGCATGATGTTTGGTCACGTAGAAACTCTTGAAGATCGAGTTGAACACTTGGGACGCATAAGAGACTTGCAGGATGAATGTCAACCGTTCCGAGCTTTTGTTACATGGAGTTTCCAGCCAGAAGAAACGAATTTACCAATTGATAAGAAATCAAGCGCATTTGACTACCTGCGAACACTTGCAGTTAGTCGTATTTTTCTTGATAATTTTGATAATATCCAGCTATCAATTTTAACTCAAGGTGCCTAAAATTGCTCAAATCGGGCTTGGCTTTGGCGCAAATGATTTTGGTTCTACGATGATCGAAGAAAATGTCGTGAGTGCCGCTGGAAACAAGTTCATTTTGAGTGCAGAAGAGTTTGAAAGGTTGATACAAGACGCCGGCTATACAGCTAAAAAGAGAAATACAAGGTACGAATTGATCTAAACCTGCTCGTATTAATACTTGGTTTGTTTGTAAAGCTCTTAAATTGTTAGGGAACAGCGTATAATTGTTTTTTGTGCTATCAATGCGTTGTGGCATTGATGCAATAGAGGACAATCTGTGAAAAAATTATTTATTCTTTCTGCTTTGGTTTTAGCGTCGTTTGCTCAGGCCACGACTTTCGTCTCAAACCAAAGTAATATTCGGGTTCCTGGCACCGGATCTGGTGGTACTGCTACTGGCAGTGCAGGCGTTTATCCCATTACTTTTACGGTCTCTGGATTTGGAGCAAACGTGGTTTCTGACGTCAACATTTCCCTTAACTGGTCGACCGGCACTGTAAACACCGATACTGGTGGACACAGCTTTGCTGACGACATTGATGTGTTGTTGGTAAACCCAGCAGGAGTCGCCGTACTTTTCTTATCAGATGCAGGTAATTCATCCAACTGGGGTGGCTTATACACGTTTGATGATGAGGCAGCTGCTGCAATTACAGACGGTAACCCATCAGGGCTAACTACTAACGATTTCATTGCGAATGGAAGTTACCAAGTCTCTTCTTATTCTACTGGGGATGTTTTCCTTGCACCGGCTCCTGGCGTTTGGGGTTCACTTTTGAGTGATTTCGATGGCGGATTGGCTGACGGAACTTGGTCAATGTATATCATGGATGACGTGGGTGGAGACATCGGAATGTTGGTCGATGCTCGACTTGATGTTGAAGCCGTACCAGAACCAGCGACAATGATTCTTCTCAGTGCTGGCGCAGCAGCAATTGCTGCACGTCGACGAAAAAAAGCCTAATTAATTGGGATTGACATCTAAAATTGTCCTGAACTTACATTCAGGACAATTTTTTGTTGTTCCGTTGGACTAATTGCGAGATTCTTCAATCGAATTTTGATTTATACTTTTGCCTAATATGGACAGCACTCCAATTGCGCTTGCAGCAATCCTATTCTTGGGAATTGGCGCGCAATGGATTGCATGGAGAATTCGGCTTCCAGCAATTTTGTTGCTACTATTAGTCGGACTGATTGCCGGCCCAGCTACCGGGTTATTGAAGCCAGACGAAGTTTTTGGTGAATCCTTACTTCTGACCATTGTTTCCTTAAGTGTTGCCGTCATTATGTTTGAAGGCGGACTCAATCTGAAGTTTTCTCAGATTAGGGAAGTGAGGGGAACCGTCTTTTCCATTGTCAGCATTGGCATGCTGGTCAGTTGGGCAATATCGACATTCGCGGCAAAATTGATTTTAGATTTCACATGGCCAATGTCTTTACTGATAGGTGGAATTCTGGTTGTAACTGGTCCAACGGTTATTGGCCCATTATTACGTCAAATACGGCCTAAGAAAAGGGTTGCTTCAGTATTAAGGTGGGAAGGCATTCTTATCGATCCGATTGGGGCCTTACTAGCAGTTTTGGTGTACGAAGGCGCAATCATTGGAGCCGCAGGAAGCGCGGACTTAGTGATGCAAGCGATTGGAACAACCGTTTTAGTTGGCTTCGGAGGCGGGCTAGTCTTGGCGGCTTTTCTTGTCTTGTTTTTCCGTCAGTTCTGGATTCCAGATTTCCTTCATAGTCCGTTCACCTTGATGGTCGTTATAGGTTCATTTGCCGCTTCTAACCTCATCCAACACGAATCAGGGCTTCTTACGGTAACGGTTATGGGAGTAGCTTTAGCCAACCAGAAGTTTGTAAAAGTTGAGCATATTCTTGAATTTAAAGAGAATCTACAAGTCCTTTTGATTGCAAGTTTATTTGTGATGCTTTCCGCCAGAATTGAACCCGCGACTTTAGGGAAAATCGGTTCTCAAAGTCTTTTGTTCTTGGCGGTTCTTGTCTTTATTGGTCGACCCGCAAGCGTGTTTATCTCTACAATCTTTTCTAATTTGAACCTGAAAGAAAAACTATTCTTATCATTTTTGGCTCCAAGAGGGATTGTTGCGGCCGCAGTTTCCAGTGTTTTTGCCTTGGAATTAATGGAGCGAGGCATTGCAGATGCTGACTTATTTGTTCCCAATGTATTTTTTATTATCGTTGGCACAGTCCTGATATATGGCCTTGGGGCAGGAATAGTTGCTCGAAAACTTGGGCTTGCCGATGCAGACCCACAGGGCGTTTTGTTTATTGGATCGAATCCATTTAGCATTGCCTTTGGCCAGGCTTTAAAAGAAAAGGGCTTCAAAGTTCTATTAGTTGATACAAATTGGGAAAATGTCCGTAATGCCAGAGTTGCATCACTAGAGGCAATTCATGGAAATGTTCTGAATGAAAAGAAATCTGAAGAGCTTGACTTAGAAGGAATTGGAAAACTGATTGCCACTACTCCGAATCACGAAGTCAATACACTTTCTTTGATTAGCCTTGGCCCACAATTTGGATCCGAAAGATCATATCAAATGGCTCAACCAGCAACAGACAAAGGAGTAAAAAAGGGACATGATAGTCATGGGGCAAGAATATTTGTTAATAGCTCAATGGGATTTGAAAAGCTGAACAATTCAATTTCAAGTGGTGCATCAATAAAAGTCACTGGAATCAGTAAAGAATTCGATAGTGAGAAATTCCTTGCCCAATATGGCGAGCGGGCAATTCCACTGGCAATTATTACGGACAACAAAAAACTCCAACCGTTTTCAGATGATTATCAACCAAAGTTGAAAGCTGGAGTTAGTGTCGTATTTATGCTTCTTCCTGAAACAATTGCTAGCTAGGGTTCGGAAAAAGTCGATTTACTTGAGCTCCGGGAATTCGGATACTCAAAATGTACGGCTCTTCATTTGAAATCCAATGACCATATGTAATGGTGAGAATTGTGCCATCTGGCAAAACTTCGACGCCGGGGTAAGCGCAATCACTGCCGTCTTTGTTGTCTTTTAACCTCACTTTGTACTGTCCTGGTCTACCTAGAACGATATCTTCCCAAGTGCCAATCCAAGCCACCCAATCTCCCCAATAGGGGCTTCCCATTGCCATGTCACGATAAGAGATAAAGTATCTGCCGTCTTTCAGGCGCTTTACTGTGTGTCGATCTCCGGTAAGTTCCAAAGAAACCGGACGAGGATGAGTCCATGTTTTCGCATTATTGATAGAAAACATGATTTGACTAAAATTTCTCCGACGATTCTCGCGCAATAAGACGGCGAGTGTCTTTCCATCTGGCGACCATAGTGCTCCGGGTTCACAGAGATGATTTTCTGTGCCAGTCCAGACCGATTCTGGCATTGACCAAGTTAATCCACCATCACTTGAAAAAGTCTGATAAAGATCAAATTTTCCAGCTTTGCCATTTGCTGTAAAAAATCGACCATCATCGTGAAACATGGCCCAATATCGGCCGTCGGAAAGTCTTTCCACTGAACCCATGACGACGATTCCACCCCAGTTGCCGACTTGCTCAAGTTCTGACCAAGTTTGGCCAGAATCTTCACTTTTTGCAATCCGAGCTGGATAGAGGCCCGACCACAAAATCAACCGCTTTTTCTGAGTTTTCGGATCGATAACTTGGTGTATTGTTGGTGTTTCCAAGGATGTTTTCCAGCTTTCTGGCGTTGAGATTACAGGGCTCCAGTTCTTACCTCCGTCAATGCTTTTTCGGTATTGAATTGATCCGCGTCCGTGGCCTTCTGGGTAAACAAGCAATACAGACTTTCCATCATCAAGCAAAGTAGTTGAAACATGCCCAAGATACTGACCTGGCCGCTGATCTATGATTTGCTGTAACTCAAGCTTTGAATTCAAATCTATGTACTCAATTTTTTCACTCATTTGAACTGTCGATAAGCTAGTGGCTAGGATAATTGGAACCATAGTTTTAAAGCTACCAGAGACTTCGGATGTACTTGCTGGAACTAATTTACAGGAATCGTGTTAAAATGGATAATAGTGAAGTTTAAGTTTAGACTCGCATTTGTTGTACTGTTGACAGGGTTATTTACTGTTATCGGTATGGCTTCTGGCGTTTCTTTAGACTCCACAATACTCTCCAAACACTGCCAGGAATTAGCAAAAGAAAAGCAAACATTAGAAATTGCATCTTCAGATTGCTGTTGTGGAACTCACGCAAATACCATTGAAGATAACTGTTCTTGCATTACGCCATCAAATGGAAAAAACAAGACTTCCATTATTCTCAGTTTCTCGCCTAATTTTGAATACAGCGATGTTTTTGAAGAGAGCCTAGGGCCAGTGTTAAACGGAGTCGAAATCCGTTTGAACCCAGAGCTTTACTCCCATGAATGTAGAGGTCCGCCTGATTGGCAAATTGTTCAATCTCGCACTTACCGCGGCCCGCCTTGTTCGAATTGAATTCCAACAATTCGTTTCTTAGTGGACTTTGTCTACTCCAGAAAAAACAAGGTATTTATGAAATTTTTTACAAGTCTATTTATAGCCGTTAGCCTTTTCCAGGTTAGCGTAGCCCAAGCGCAGAGTCAAGAACTCCTCTGCCCAGTTAATCATGAACCCATCGTCTCCGGTGGGCCAGTCGTCGAGTACAAAGGGAACACCTTTGAATTCTGCTGTCCAGGTTGTGATCTCAAATTTGAAGCAGATCCCAAAAAGTATCTTTTGCAAGCCGAGGAGGAGGGCATTGTCATTGGCAGAAGTCAATTCGATTTGGTTTCAGGAAAGAAGATCAAAGCGAATTCAACTCATCAATATGCTTTCCAAGGCGTTCTGTACCAGTTCGAGTCAGAAGCAAATCGAGCAGAGTTTGCCAATCTCCCTGGTCTTTACGCGAATATGCCAAAGCAATATTCACTTACATGTCCGGTTTTAGGCACGAAGCTTGAAAAAACATCCGAAGCTAGTGATTTTATTGACTTCGAAGGTGTTCGTTATTACTTTTGCTGTATGGGCTGCTCGCCCAAGTTTGAAAAGGATCCGACTGCCTTTTCTCAAAAAGTAATGAATAGTTTGATCTCAACTGAGGTGAACAAGCCATTGACGAGCTCAGACCGAGGTCATCAAGAAATAGCTCCGACCTGTGCAGGATGCGCCGGAGAGGCTCGTATTGTAGGCGCAAATGGAAAAATTCTTCCTTGGACGATTTCATTTCGATATGTTGGTATCGACGATGTGAAATCCAGATTGCGATTTTCAATTGATCATATGATTACGGATAATCTAAGTGTTGGAATTGAACGAAGCGGTTCAGATTCTTCTAACGCAGCAACATCTGACTTTGGAAATGGTTTGTTTGACTACTTGCGTAATAGTGACGGTGATTCCACCATATTGCCACGCGCAACTTGGTTTGCCAGCCCGGAAAGGAAAAACCACCCAAGTGTCACATTGGGGTTTGCTTCTGACCGACTCTCGACAGAGCGTGGACAGGCATTCTTTGCAACTTTTGGTAAATCAATTCCGGGAATTCCTGTTTCTCCATTCGTTAGCGTCAAGACAAATTCATTTGGTGGAAGAACAGTCTTCCCATTTGGTGCAAACATTTATTTACCGGAAAAATGGGCAATACAAGCAATCAATGATGGAGACTATTCGCATATTCTGCTGACGAAGATTCTTGGGACTACAAGTGTTAGTTTGCTGTACGCAAGAACTCAATACTGGGGATTCGTGGTCAATTATGGTTTCTAAATTCTTGACTTTAGGCTTATGTTTCGTTATGGGAAGTATCACATTTGCCGACACTTCCGCTCCTGAGCTGGGAGTGAAAGATACACAAGGAAAAACTTGGACACTCAAGAAACTTGAAAAGGACAAAATCTACTTTATTGAGTTTTGGGCGACTTGGTGTTCAACATGCAAGCAAATCGCTCCTATTATCGAATCATTCGTGGCAGATAATCGTGGAGATGAGTTTGAATTCCTAAGCGTTTCCGTTGACAGTGACAAAAATGCTCTTCTTGACTACCTTAAATCAAAAAAACCTAAGTATCCCGTTTTGCTAGATTCGGATTTTGAGATGGCGAAACGATGGGATGCAAATGAAATTCCAAAAATGTTTTTGGTAAAGAACGGAAAGGTGATTTGGTCAAAAATAGGAAAGGTCAATCGTAAGGAGTTAGACGAAGCTCTTCAAAAAACAGCAAGTTTAAGTCCTCTGTTACACAAATGAATAAAAACTTGCGACGATCTTGATTGTGTAGTCAGGGATAATAAGAACATGGATCGTCGCAAGTTTCTTCAAGCTGCTTCATTCGCTGGACTTTCAGCGTTAGTTCCTTCTGCCGTCAAGGCCGAACAGTTTCCCCCTCATGCTCCAAAAGCTAAAGGTAAATCAATGGTTGGATTTGCTGCAAAACCAATGGAGAAAGTGCGAGTTGGGGTCATCGGTGTCGGTGCTCGTGGCCCGACACATGTCAACAGCCTGCTGGCTATTGAAGGCGTAGAAATTAAAGCAATTTGTGATTTGTATCCGGATTGGGCGGCTCGCGCTGCAAAAATGGTGACCGAGAAAGGTCATTCTGCACCAACCATTTATACAAACGGGCCTGAGGATTACAAAAACCTAAATCGTCGTGATGACATTGACATGGTTGTGATTGCTACTCCTTGGGATCTCCACACTCCCATGGCAGTTGACGCGATGAAAAATGGAAAGCATGCCTTTATAGAGGTTCCAGCTGCTATTACGGTCGAACAAGCCTGGGAATTGGTCGATGTAAGCGAAGAAACGCAGCGACATTGCATGATGCTTGAGAATGTCAACTATGGCCGAGATGAACTACTCGTTTTGAACATGTGCCGATTGGGGGTTTTTGGGGAGCTTCTTCACGGGGAGGCGGCCTACATTCATGATTTGAGAGGACAAATGCATGAAGAGGAACGAGGCACGGGATCTTGGCGAACACTCATGTATCAACGCCATAACGGCAATCTCTATCCAACTCACGGACTTGGTCCAGTTGCTCAGTATATGGGAGTCAACAGAGGCGATCGTTTCGATTTTATGAGTTCAATGAGCAGTCCAAGTCGAATGAGAGCGCTATATGCTCGCCGGAAATTCCCGCGGGATCACAAATGGAACAAGAAACCATTCATTTGTGGTGATATCAACACTTCGATTATCAAAACAGTTCTTGGACGCACAATCATGGTGCAATGGGATGAGCAATTGCCAAGACCATACACCCGGCACAATTTTATTCAAGGCACTCATGGGGCATGGGCTGGATTCCCGAATCGAGTGACCATTGAAGACAAGAGCAAAAGTACAGATTCTTGGGATCAAGGAAATGACTTGAAATCTTGGTATGACGAGTACGATCATCCATTGTATAAGCAACAAGGATCTCTCGCTCAAACTGTTGGAGGGCATGGCGGCATGGACTTCCTTATGATGTGGCGAGTCATTTATTGTCTACATCACGGCTTACCGTTAGATCAAGACGTTTACGATGCCGCAGCTTGGAGTGTTGTCTTCCCACTGAGCGAATGGTCGGTTAAGAACAGATCTCAATCTGTAGATTTTCCAGACTTCACCCGCGGCAAATGGGGCGACCGAGATCCGCTCCCTATTTTCGATCCTGCCAAGGCCAAAAGTTAAATTCCAGTTAAAGTTAACGCCAATCTAGAAAATCTGGGTTGGCGTTAAACAGCGCTTAATGATAGAGGTGCAAAGTTGAGGCGGAATGAAACGTCGTGCATTCGCCTTTACTCTTATCGAACTTTTGGTTGTCATTGCAATCATTGCAATACTAGCCGCAATCCTGTTCCCGGTTTTTGCCCAAGCTAAAATGGCCGCCAAAAAAACTGGTGCGATTTCAAATCTCAAGCAGGTTGGAATCGCTAACTTCCTTTACATGGCAGACTACGACGATGTCATCGGTAGAAAATGGTGGGATATGCATATCGACTTAGAACCATATGCAAAGAACATCGAAATCTTCACCGATCCCGCATCTGGCAACCCTAAGCCATACAAGAAGTTCTATAGCGTAGTCGTTTTCACCGACCACGCCGGAGGCTCGACGGCTAATCCAAGTCTTACGAATGTTGAGCTGTGGACAAACGTTCCTGCCAATGTTACAAATGCCAGCGGAAGTTGCAGCACAATTCGACCATGTCTGTTTGGAGCTTTTTCGAGAAACGACGAGCTTCTGCATAATTATGGTTTCGGTGGTCAATCTGGTGGATTCAGCAACTCGTCATCAAACGCATCAACTTGGAACACCGTTTCTGACAAAATCTTTTTCTCCTTTGCAAAAGGAGTCGATGACGACAAAGACGCCAATCCCTACAGCGATAACAATGCCGTTTACTTTGAACCAGGCGGGTCAAACTGGAACCAGGTTTTCGATCAACTCTCTGTCCGACACAACGGCGGCGCACCATTCCTGATGCTTGATGGCCACGTAAAGTATCAAAAGAAAGAATGGCTCACAAGCATGAAGGGCAAACTCGCGCTCAATCCTGCTTGCTCCCAATTGCCAAATACTCAAACTTGGACTACGGCATTGTGCAATTTCGTTGAATAGATGACCCTGTTCTGGAGAGTCAGCGTCATATGGTTGACTCTCCAGCCTTTAAAAGTGTTACTTCGGGTGTAAAACAACGATTGTCCGGGGAGTTTGCGGACATACTACAAAGTCATTATGGTTGGCTTAATCGTAACATATCTGCTGGCAAATCCCGAATTTCAAGATCAATTTAAACCACCAACTGATACAAAGCTTCAGGAACGACAAAAATTCCATTTTCCGTCTGTGAAAGGGATGAGTGGTGAAATTCTTATCGCGGCAGCAAACAAACGCCAAGCGATGCTTCAACAGTCGCCATTTAAACAAGTTCCTTGGCGAAGTATTGGTTCGGAAGTCCAGAGTGGACGCGTGGTTGATGTAGTCGTCCCAGAAAATGATTCAAAAAGCATTTATGTTGCATTTGCCACGGGTGGATTGCACCGAACGACGAACAATGGTCAAACTTGGGAGTCACTTTTTGACCAAGAATCTGCTTTTGGAATTGGTGATATTGATGTTTCAAGAGATGGGAAAACAATCTGGCTCGGAAGCGGAGAAGCTAATCACCAAAGAACCAGCTATGCCGGCACCGGAGTTTTTAAGAGCACAGATTCTGGAAAGACATGGCAGAATGTTGGCCTTAGAAACAGTCAGCACATTGCAAAAGTCCAAATTCATCCGAAAAATGACAATGAAATCTATGTCGCTTCGGCCGGACCACTCTACAGTCAAGGTGGAGAGCGAGGGTTATATCGCACTCAAGATGGTGGCAAAACCTGGAAGCTCATACTTCAAGGAGATGACAGGACCGGTTGCGTAGATATTGACATTGATCCGAAAGATCCCAAGAAAATGTACGCCATGATGTACGAAAGGGATCGTCGATCTTGGAACTACTTAGAATCTGGCCCTGGAAGTGGAGCATTCCGATCTGTAGATGGTGGAAACACGTGGCAGAAAATGTCCGGATTGCCTTCTGGAATAGATATGGGGCGCACAGCGTTTGCCATTTCACCAAGCCAACCGCGTACCTTATACGCCTTTATGGATAATCAAGGTACCGACCCAGATACCGGAACAGGCGATGAATATACGGCAGGAGGTCAGCTGACTCTTTCTAGATTTATGCGTGCAAGTGAAGATGTTTTAAGAACAGTTGAGGACTCAGATCTTAAGACATTTTTTAGATCAGTCATGCCAACCTCAACCGATTTCGATGCTCTCATTAAAGATTTCAAAGCAAAGACAAAATCAAAGGATGATTTAAAAGCAGTCATGCTCGAACGATCAGCCTCAGTTTTTGATCAAGACCCAAATCTTGCACAAATTTGGCGAAGCGATGATTTTGGTTCATCTTGGAGAAAAACCCGTTCACGAATGGGTGACCATGGCGGTTATTACTGGAATGAAATTACTGTTCATCCCACTAATCCAGAAGAAGTTTATACGTTAGGTCTCCTCATTCTAAAAACAACGGATGGCGGAGAAAGTTGGGAGTCAATTGGCAGAGGAAACCATGTCGATCACCATTCCTATTGGATTGATCCTAAGAATACAAATCATCATATCAATGGCAATGATGGCGAACCTTATGTTAGTTACGATGCAGGACAGTCATGGACTCATTGGAATAACTTAAGCGTAGGTCAATTCACCACGATTGCGGTTGATAACAAAACACCTTACAACGTCTACGGTGGTTTACAAGATAACGGAACATTGCGGGGCCCAAGCAACTACCGCCCGGGCATTGATGATGTGAATCGATGGGTCGCTATTGGCGGCGGAGATGGTTCGGCAATTGCCGTCGATCCGCGTGGAGAAATTGTCTACACGGCTTCCCAGTTTGGCTCACATAGCGCACAAAATTTTGTGACTAATCAGCGATGGTCAGCAAGGAAAAATCCAGGACGAGGAGAACCGGCTTTAAGATATAACTGGATATCACCAATCCTGCTCTCACCTCATCATCCTGATATTGTCTACCTTGGAGCTCAACGTCTCATGCGCAGTTTCAATAATGGAAAGGCTTACGAATATCTTAGCGATGATCTCACTAAAAACCGTGAAAACGGAGATGTTCCGCACTCAACATTAACTGGCATTGCAGAAAGTCCGTTTAAGTTTGGAGAACTCTATATTGGAACTGATGATGGAAATGTAAAATTCACCCCAGATAGCGGCATCACTTGGAAGGATATTAAAACTCCTCAGCCAGAAAAATGGGTCACTAGAATCATTGCTAGCAAGTTCAAAAACGGCCGTGTCTATTGCAGCCAAAACGGATACCGCGAAGATGACTGGACTCCATATTTATGGGTATCAGAAGATTTTGGCCAGACATGGAAAAGCATTGCCTCAAATCTTCCGAATAATTGTTTAAACACAGTCAGAGAAGACCCGACAAACGAAAACATTCTCTATGTTGGTTCCGATTTAGGTGTTTATATCTCGATTGACCGAGGCACTTCTTGGATGCCGTATGGCTCTGGGATCCCAGTGACTCCAATTCATGATCTTGTTATTCAAGAAAGTGCAAAGGAATTGGTAGTGGCTTCTCACGGAAGATCAGCTTGGGTGATTTCTGTTGAAGAAATCTATGATGCCATCAAAGAAGGAATTGGTAAAGATATGCATGAATTTGAATTCAATGTTCCTTCCGGACGGGCTTCTTGGCCGTACCGCCGAACTTCTGAATACGCAGACCCAGTTCCTCAAGTACGAGACATTACATTGAATCTCTTTGTTAAGCAAGGCGGCTCTGGCACGTGGTCAATTTCGGATGAAAAAGGCACAGTAGTTAAATCTGGTAATCAAGTATTAGACAATGGTTACAATTACTTGAACTTTTCCCTGCTAAACAGCGCGGGAGATCCAAAAGCAAAGCCTCATCTTAAATCCGCCCACAAATGCAGCCGAAGCCTTGGCTGATCCTTACTTTGGGCGTCGTCCAGACTACTTACCAATTGGAAAATACAAGCTTGAAATCAAGTGGGGAAGTTTCATATTCTCCAGAGAATTTGAAATCAAGTAAGAAGCCAAAAAAGCCCGGATTCATTTCGAATCCGGGCTTTTTTGCGTCAGATAAACATTATCTTCTAGAAAGCTTCATAAGCAATCTTAGAATTTCAATATATAACCAAACTAAAGTCACCAGTAGAGCAAAACCACAGTACCATTCCATATGTTTTGGAAACTTGGATTCTACGCCTCTTTCTATCAAGTCGAAATCTAATGCTAGATTAAAAGCAGCAAGGGCGATAACCAAAACTGAGAAGATAATGCCAATTGGTCCGCTCCCATAAATAGCAAGCTCAGTTGCGCCTTTCCAAACAAAAGACAAGAGAAAAGTTCCCAAGTAGGTTATTGCAACCGCAATCGTGGCTCCGATAATGACGGCCCTGAATGTCTCAGTAACTTTAATAACTCTTGTCATGTAAAGTGTCAGCATGACTGCGAAAACAACTAAGGTTCCAGCTACGGCGACCGGAACTGCGCCCTTGAAGTCAGTTTTTGCGACCATCAAGTTGACGTAAGAGCTGATTCCTCCTACGAAAATACCTTCAACTAGCGCATATATTGGTGCACCAATCGGGGCCATGTCTTTCTTGAACGCCAGAAAGATTGCAATTCCAAAACCTAAGAGCGCCGATCCAATTATCGTGATTGGACTGGCAATTTGCCACCCAACAAAAGCCGCCGCAATTGTTAAGGCGATTAAGATAAATGACTTTCCAATTGTTCCTTTTAAGGTCATCGGATTTGCCGATGAGATTAAACTGGAATCTTCAAAGGTCTTTTCGCTGAATGCAGGGTTTCCTACTCGAAATGCATTTTTCATAGTTTTCAATAAACCGTCTCTCAACTATTTTACGTGGAAATCATCCAAATCGATTCACCTGCCCATTGACCTTGTTTTGAACTGGTAAATTGGTACTTCCCGATGCCACCAGATTCATTAACTTTTGAACGTGTAATGCAGTTTTCGGGTCAAATTCGACCTCCAAGCGACAAATCGCTCACTCATCGTGCATTGATTTTTGGGGCGCTGGCAAATGAATCATCGCAATCCACAATAATAAATAATCCTTTGATGGGTGAAGATTGCTTGAACACCAGGGCGATTCTTCAGAAACTTGGAAAGAATTCAACAATTGGGCAGCATTCAATTTCAATACCATCGAATGGCAAGCTTTCTGGAACAGAGTTAGTATTAGACTGTGGAAACAGCGGCACAACCATGCGGTTACTTTCCGGTCTTTTTGCCGGAATCAGTGGATTAAAAGTAGAACTCATCGGGGACGATTCACTGTCTCGTCGACCAATGGGGAGAGTCGTTAAACCATTGCGTCAAATGGGAGCCGATATTTTCGGCGAAACTGCTCCAATAAAAATTTCAGGAAAGCAACTTTCTGGAATTGATTATCAGTCACCAGTTGCCAGTGCTCAAATCAAAAGTGCCATATTGTTAGCCGGCCTAAACGCAAGCTCCGAAGTCACCATTTCCGAACCATATAAGAGCCGTGATCATACCGAGAGAATGCTAACTTCGTTGGGAGTCAAACTTGAATATCCGGATGATAAAACTGTCAAGCTTAAGCCAGGTCAGAGTTGGGATCCATTTGAATTCAATGTTCCGGGAGATATCTCAAGCGCGGCTTTTTGGCTCGTGGCAGCATCTCTCTTCGCCAATAGTAAAGTCATGTTAACGGAAGTCGGGATCAATCCAACAAGAAGCGGGATTCTGGATGTTCTCCAACAAGTTGGAGTTTTGGTAACGCAATCCAATTTCAGGAGTGAACTTGGCGAGCCCGTAGCAGATTTAGAAATCAGCTCAGTTGCCGATCTACAACCCTTTACAATTTCAGGAGATTTAGTTCCTAAATTGATTGATGAAATCCCTGTTCTCTGCATTCTTGCTACTCAATGCCAAGGAACTTCTATAGTCTCCGATGCTGCTGAGTTGCGTGTAAAAGAAACTGACAGAATCTCAATTATTGGAGATGGACTATTAAGAATGGGAGCAAATGTAGAACTCAGACCAGATGGATTAGTCATTCATGGCTCAACTCCATTGAATGGAATTCAAATTGATTCGAGAGGAGATCATAGAATTGGGATGAGTTTTGCCATTGCAGCTTCAATTGCCCAAGGAAAAACTGAAATTTTGAATTCTCATTCTATAAAGACAAGCTATCCAAATTTTGTGGAGGATTATCAGACTCTTGCCCAGTTCTAAGTTAGTCATAGCCATTGATGGACCAGCAGGAGCAGGTAAGTCGACCGTCGCCCGCAGTCTTTCTGAAAGTCTGGGATTAAAACTTCTCGATACCGGATCGATGTATCGGGCTCTCGCTTTTAAAAGCATCGAATCAAGTATCCCAGCTGACAAAGAAACTGAAATTGTTGAATTGGCCAGGCAATGCTTAATCAGTTTTGATGAAGTCAATCCTCAAAATGTCATGTTAGATGGCACGGATGTCTCGGATTCAATACGATCAATAGAAATTGGAGAAATTGCCAGCCAAATTAGTGTTTATCCCGAAGTTCGGCAGAGACTCGTTCACTTACAACAAGAAGTAATCCAACGAGGCGGATATGTCTTAGAGGGCCGAGATGTAACAACTGTCGTTGCTCCACTTGCCGATCTGAAAATATTCCTAACCGCAAGCATCGAAGAAAGAGCGAGAAGACGATGGTTAGAGTTAAGGGCTGTTCAACCAGAGAACACTCTTCAAAATGTGGTTAAAGATGTCATCATCAGAGACCATCGAGACTACACGCGATCTGATGGAGCACTCATGCTCGCCGAAGACGCCGTAATAATCGAATCTTTTGGATTATCAATCGCTCAAGTCGTTGATACAATCAAAAATCTCGTATCAAAACTTGATTAGTCAAACTTGTGCGGTGAAAGCGGCTCGGGGCGCACAACTGTTTTTGGAGTGAAAGTTTTAGCTTGGCTCGCAGCTGAAACAATTCCCGTTAGCCAGCAAATGACTACTCCAAAAAGAGCAACTGGTACCAATGGTGGGACTGGTAATCCCTTTGGGCCAATTCCAAGGCTGCCCAAAAATGATTTCATTCCATCTGGAGTGCCAAATGCGATTAGCATGCAAACAAACCAAACGGCGAGCAAGATGCCACCGAACACATATCTTCCAATCACCATGTGCCCAACGCCAGGGAAGATTAAGTTCAGCAGAACTGCCGCTTTTCCACTGGCTAAAGTTCCAGAATCGGCTTCCGCCTGAACAAATGGGTCAATAAACAAATCGACTTTAAGCACCATTTCACCGTACTTGTTTTCGATTTCCTTATTGTTTTTGTCCAATTGGTGAGCCCGCAAGTAAGCTTCTTTTGCCTTTCGGAATTGTTTTCTTACAACGAGATCATCGCCAATTGCTTCTTGAACTTGTGAAAAGTTTGGTGCAAGGGCAACCGCTTCTTCCAACAGCTTGTCCGCTATTGTAGGCTGATTTCGTAAACGAGCAACTTGAACTTGCCTTAGCAGTTGAGTAGCTTGCTCCCTTATTTCCGGAGAGATTGAAGAATCGTTGAGTTTAACCGATTCTTCAATCTTGTCAGATTCCAGAATTTCCATTTGCGGATTTTCTGATTGAGGTTCAGATTCTTGATTTAGATTATTTTCTTCATTCACGGCTTATCTTCGACAACCAAGTTAGGATCAACTTGCATATTAGCCCATAAACTTTCTAAATCATAGAATTGACGCTTTTCTTCAAGCATTACATGAAAAATTACGTCTCCAAAATCAAACAAAACCCAACCGTCGCCTTTTGTTTCGCTTTGACGAATGGCTTTTAATCCACCTTCTCGCATACGTTCACTGACTCTTTCGGCAACCGATCTCACATGCGTATCGCTCGTACCGGTACAAATGACGAAATAGTCAGTTACGGAGGATTTGTGTCGGATATCTAATGTTTCGATATCCAACGCTTTCATGTCATCGGCATATTCAGCGATGACCGCGGCTTTACTCGCCGAGTCCAGGTTCTTCAGTTTCTTTTCGATAAAGCTCACGCTCACAAATATATTTCCAAACATCGGGATCAAGCCAGTACTCTGGACTTTCTCCTTGATAAATCAAATCTCTAATCTCAGATGAAGATGCCCGGTTTGGTTCTGTTGGAATCACATCCAACTTTTCAATAACCCAGTTTGGCAGTTGTCCCAATACCTTGTCCAGGTCTAACCCGGGCCGTGCGACTGCTGCCAACCGACAATGTTTAAGAATTCGCTCCGGTTTCTTCCAATTTTCAAAGGTTTTTAATGAATCTGCGCCAACAACAAACCAAATCTCACCCGGACGAGCTAAGGCAAATTCTTCGATTGTGTCGACGGTAAAACTACGCCCGGGTCGAGAAACTTCAGAATCACTGGCATATAAACCATCCGATTCTTCAAGCATCAACTCAACCATTTGTAGTCGATCTTTTCCAGAAGCACTGGCTCTGCCTTTGAGAGGATTTCTATTATTCGGAATGAAAATGACGTCGTCCAGATTCAAATGTTTTTTCACTTGAATTGCGACTTCTAAATGACCCATATGGGGTGGATCAAAACTTCCTCCGTAAATTGCGTATTTCATTACCAATCCGTATATGTAAACTCAAAGTCTCCCACAAAAACTACATCACCATCAACGGCACCCATTTCTTCTAGATGACTAATCACCCCAATTCGTTGAAGTTTTCGGTAGAGATAATGGACGGCATCGCGGTTTTCCAAATTGGTCATTGCAACTAGTCGTTCAATTCGATCTCCCACGACAACATAGCCATCCTCTTCTTTTGTGACATGCCATGAAGTATCTCGTTTTGGTTCTAACACTGGTTTCAAAATTGTTGGCTGAATTTCTTCGTCCGCTGTTTTTTCAATGATCTCCCAAAGGGCAAATTTAAGAGCTTCAATTCCTTCACCACTTGCCCCTGATATCATATAGATTGGAATATCTAATCCTTCAAAGAACTCAAGAATCATTTCTCGGTCTCCTTCTGGGACAATATCCATTTTATTCAGAGCCAAAATTCTTGGACGAGAAACTAAATCTTCAGAGAATGCTGCTAATTCTTGTTCAATTAAAGCAAAGTTATCTTGAGGATAGGTGCCATCAATCGGAAATGCATCAACCACATGAAGCAACACTTTGTTGCGTTCTGCATGCTTCAAGAATTGATGCCCAAGGCCAACACCTTCGCTGGCACCTTCTATCAATCCCGGAAGATCTGCAATTGTAAAAGTGTGATCCGCAACAGACACAACTCCTAGGTTGGGTGTGATTGTCGTAAATGGATACGCTCCAATTTTCGGTTTTGCCGCGCTCATAGCGGCAAGCAGAGTGCTTTTTCCGGCATTTGGAAGTCCAATCAGGCCAACTTCTGCAATCAGCTTTAATTCCAAGCGAGCATTGACTTGCTCCGCCGGTGCGCCATTTTGAGCAAATGTTGGCGCCTGACGAACGCTGTTGGCGTAATGTGTGTTCCCAAATCCTCCACGACCACCTCGGCACAAAACAAGTTCTGCGCCGTGAACGGAGAGATCGGCAATCACTTCTTCTAAATCAACATCGGTGACAATTGTTCCAACAGGAACCAGTATTCGAACAGATTCGCCATCGCGACCGCTCTTGTTACCAATTGCATCAGTTCCATTCTGACCCTCATAATGATCTCTCAACTGAAAGTCATAAAGAGTTCTTTTGTGATGGTCGGCAACAAGGATGACATCACCTCCACGCCCTCCATTTGCTCCATTTGGACCACCTCTGGGAACGTGCTTCTCACGCAAAAAGGCCGCCGCACCTTTTCCTCCTTTTCCGGATGTAAATGTTACGGTCGCTTCGTCGAGAAAGCCGCCTTGTGCCATAAATTCTTATTCTTCTTCAAAACCAGGAACCATGCCCGAAATGAGGTTGACAGTTACCGTTTGTGTTTCAAAATTGATATCAGTTACAAATTCTGAAACTGCCGGAATCATTCCTTCCCCAACTACTAAAATATCATGAGCAGGAGAGGGAAGTATGTCTTCTATTTTCCCAACAGTCCTTCCATCTGCCGTGACAACAGATAATCCTATCAATTCCGATGTGAGATATTCGCCTTCTTCTAATTCCGGAGCATCATCTTCAGGAACAAAAAGATAATGCCATCTCAATTCTTCTGCTTGATTTCGATCTTTTACACTCGCAATTTGAATTCGAACTTGATCTTTATGCCACGAAGAATGTTTGATGACAGATTCTTCGCCATTACAAAAGATAGTCCTTCCTTTGTCAAATCGCTCAACAAAGTCCGTTAGAACTTTAACTTTAAGGCCACCTTTGATCCCATGAGGGCCAACGAACTGACCAATTGTGATATATCCGTCAAGGTGACTTGGGCGAGGGCCCGCCATCTTAAAATCAGTCCGTCTTGATCTTGACGATCGCTTTTTCGTTAGCTTTAGCTCCGGCAGCACCAACTAGCTGTCGGATACTACTCACAACTCGACCATCTTTTCCAATCACACGTCCTACGTCATTTGGAGCGACAATGACGTTATAAATCACCGCACCGCGATCCTTAGTGCTGGAAACATCCACTGAATCGGGCTCGTTAACAACAAGTTTGACGGCTTCGCCGACTAAATTACATAAGCTCATTCGGAAGGTGCCTCTTCTGCCACTGCAACATCAGCTGCAGCTTCTTCTTTCACTTCTTCTTGGACTTCGGCTTTCACCTCGGCCTTTGCTTCGGCCTTTGCTTCGGTTGGAGCGGCGAGTACGGATTCTTTCGACATTGCTGCCGTAGTCTTATCAAGGAAACCAAATTTCTTTTCAGCAGATGGTCTTTTTGCAAAGAAGTCAGCCAAAATGCCTTCTCGTTTCAAAAGTCGAGCAGCAGTTTCTGTTGGTTGAGCTCCTTCCAATAGCCAATGCATAGCACGCTCTGAATCCAATTTCACCGTTGATGGTTTGGTGAGTGGGTCATAGGTGCCCAAAATTTCAATCGCTTTACTGTTGCGACCAGCCGTACTCTTTTGCACGACGACCCGATAAAACGGGCGATGTTTATTTCCCAGGCGGGCGAGGCGAATCTTTACCACGTGATTATATAGTTCCTTTTCGAAAATGTTCGGGCCGCATTCAGCTCAATTGCTGAATCATAAGGTTTAAGTATCTAAATTCCTTTCTAACACTTAATCCTCATCCAACGGATACGGCTACCAATTATAGCGCGGACTAGGGCAATGACTTCGACCTTTGTGCCTAAGCTCGTTCTTATGGCCTGTTTTGGCTTACCGTCGGCGACCAAAAGCACGCGGTCCTTTTGCCTTTTTCATCTTCTTTTCCATTTGAGAAAACTGCTTCATGCTCCGACGCATCATATACATTTGGTCGATCAATCTATTTACTTCTTCCGGAGTCGTTCCAGAACCACGTGCAATACGTTTGCGCCGAGACCCATTCAAAATATCAGGATTAGATCGTTCTTTAAGCGTCATGCTTAAAACAATGGCCTGCAAACGGTCAACTTGCGAATCATTGACCTGATCAAGAGCCTCTTCTGGAATCATTCCTTGCATTCCAGGAATCATCTTCATCACGTTTTTCAGTGGCCCCATTTTTCGAATCATTCTCATTTGATTCAACATGTCATTGAAGTCAAATTTTCCGGACTTCATCTTGCTTTCAATGCCCGCGACATCTTCACCGGCAAAGGCTTCTTCTGCCTTTTCAATGATTCCCATCACGTCTCCCATCCCAATAATTCGTTCGGCTAGGCGTTGCGGATAGAAAACATCAATGGCATCCGTTTGTTCTCCAACACCAATGTATCGAACCGGCACTCCAGTGGCAGCTCGAACTGAAAGTACCGCCCCACCTCGAGAGTCGCCATCAAGCTTTGTAAAGATGGCACCGGTCACGCCTAAAGCATTATTAAAAGATTGCGCCACATTAACGGCCTCTTGTCCCGTGGTAGCATCGACGACTAAGAAAACTTCTTGCGGTTTGATGGCATTTTTAACCGATTGAATTTCATTCATCAATTCTTCATCAATCGTAAGTCGTCCGGCGGTGTCCACAATCAATACGTCGCAAAACAAGTGCTTTGCCCGGTCAATTGCAGCTTTTGCAACCGAAACCGGGTCACTATTCAAGTCCGCAAAAACAGGAACATCGACTTGCTCACCTAAAATCTGAAGTTGCTTTACCGCAGCCGGACGCTGAAGATCGCAGGCCGCAAGCATCGGTTTTTTGCCTTGCTTCTTTAGAACCTTGGCTAATTTGGCAGTTGTTGTCGTTTTTCCTGATCCTTGCAGGCCACACATAAGGATAATCGTTGGTGGTGCTGGATTCCAATTCATGGGAGTTTCAGATTCTCCCAACATGGCCACTAACTCATCTCTAACAATCTTGATGATGGTCTGGTCGGCTGATAAGCTGGCGAAGACTTCTTCGCCCACCGCCTTTTCTTTTATCCGACCAATAAACTCTTTTGTAACCTGAAAATTTACGTCGGCTTCCAGCAATGCCACGCGAATTTCGCGTAAAACTTCTTTAACATCTGCCTCGCTGAGTTTTCCGCGCGAACGGATTCCCGCAAATATTCCGCTCATTCTTCGCGTCAAGTTGTCCAACATAGCTAGGGAAGAGGATACCGCCGAAGCATAACCACAGCCTAAGGCGGAATAATTGTAAAAACTAGTAAAAAATATATGAACCTATGACCAGGAAACTCCGATCTATATAAAGTACGTTATAAAGAGTATGGCGAGCCAAGAGGTTCGTGTAAGGAAGGAACGATGGAACAACGAAGTCAAAAACGATCCGCCTTTCAGCCATTCGGTTGGCTAGCAATTGGAGCTGCAATCGGATATGGAGCATTTAGGGCACTCAAAAACAAAAAAATCGACGTTGCAGAAATGTTCGATGTCGACAGCGTGTTAAAGAGTTGCGAAAAAGCGGCGGAAAAACTAGAAAATAGCCTTTGCTCCGAAAAAGACGCTCAAGCTAGTTGATATCGAGTCTGGCCATGATTGTCGTAAAATGGATTCATGACATCAAAAGCCACCACTGTAGAAGAGTATCTGTCTGAATTACCTGAAGATCGTCGAGTTGCCGTAGAAGCAATTCGAAACGAAATCAACAAAAACTTACCTAAGGGCTATGAAGAAGGGATTCAATACGGCATGATCGGCTGGTTTGTGCCACACAGCATCTATCCCTCGGGTTACCATTGCGATTCCAAACAACCGCTACCATTTATGAGTGTCGCAAATCAAAAGAATCATATTGGATTCTATGCATTTTGTATCTATACAGACAACGAAGTTAAAGATTGGTTTTTGTCAGAGTACGAGAAAACCGGATTAAAGATTGATATGGGCAAAAGTTGTGTCCGATTTAAAAAGCTCGATAAAATTCCATTCTCTCTCATTGGGCAAGTTGCGGCTAAAGTTCCGGTAGATAAATTCATCGCTGCCTACGAAGAAGCTAAAGCTCGCTCGTTTCGATAAAAAGCCTAAGGGGAAGTGCTCCCCAAGAATTAGATTGATCTTTTGATAATCAATATTATGACAAATTTAGATTGATCAAAATATATCAACGGCTTCCCCCGGGTCAAAACAAGAAAAACCACCCTGGCGCCATTGCCAGAGCGGTCTTTTCTTTTAGTCACAGACTATTTTTAGTGGTCTAAAGTTCCCGCAAGATCTTCATACATGATTGTCGTTGTAAATTCTTTGTCTCCAATCTTTAGAACGACTTTGTATTCGCCACTAGACATCACGGTTCCTCGCCGGCCACGTGGTCGCCATGTTACGGCATTCAAACCAGCTTTTCCTGTTCCATCAATCGAACCGAGGCTCTCACCGCCCGCAGAAAAGAATGAAACGGTAACTTTTTCTTCCGATTTTTCTTTTAGGTAGTAGAAAATTTGCCCGCCTGGCTGAGTATTGGGCGAACTCCACACTCGATCTCCTTCATACCATCCGCCAAACACCTTACCAAGGCCATACATAGTCATCGGATTCAATAAAGCAACATCTTTCGCCAATGTCTCCTCTGTCAACTGTTCAAGAGGAGCAATTGGAATCGTCCAAATTGATCGTCCATGAGTGGCGACGACAAGGTCTTTTTCACGTGGATGAATCAAAAGATCATCAACCCGAACAGTTGGAAATCCGTTTGCCTTATGATATCGAGTCCAAGATTGGCCTCTATTTAAGCTGAAATACAGCCCCATTTCTGTTCCGGCAATCAGCAAGTTACTATTCAATGTTCCTTCAACTAGACTATAAACACTTTCTTCTGGAAGATTATTGGAAATCTTTGTCCAGGTTTTCCCGGCATCATCTGTCATGAAAACGTATGATTTGAAATCATTGTTTCGGTGACCATCTAGAGTCACATAAGCTCGGTCTAGACTGAATCGCGAAGCTACAACTCGACTCACCCATGTGTTTTTTGGAACATCGGGAAGATTAGCAGTCAAATTCTCCCAATTCACCCCGCCATCTTTCGTCAATTGAATATTTCCGTCATCTGTTCCCACCCACACAAAGTCTGGTTTTCGTGGCGACTCGCTAATTGTAATAATCGTGCAATGACGCTCTGCACCAGTATCTTCGGGCGAAACACCAGCCCTGGCATTTTGCTTTTCAGAATCATTGGTTGTCAAGTCAGGGCTAGCAACTTGCCAGTTGTCGCCCATATCCACGCTTTTGAACAGCTTATTTCCGCCAAACCAAACGGTGTTTGGGTTGTGAGGGCTCAAAACAATTGGTGCCGACCAGTTAAATCGATAGGTTTCTCTTGTCTCGCCCGCCTGAGGAGCTGGTGGTCTTGGCTGAATAAAGCGTTGTTCACCAGTTTCAATGTTGTGCCGAACAAGCGCGCCACCTTGACTCTCTGCAAATACAATCCTCCAATCATTCGGATTGACTTGGGCGTGGAATCCGTCTCCGCCATTGATAAACCTGGCATCAAAATGCGTCACGGCCCCTTTAATCGACTGAGTAGGAATTCCCCAAGTGCCGTTGTCTTGCAGACCGCCATAAATCCAATATGGCTTTCGCATATCTACGCCAACTGCATAATATTGACCAATCGGCATATAGTTCAAATGCTCCCATTTGTTTCCTTTATCCCGACTTTGCGCCATCCCTCCGTCTTCGGCAAGAATAAAGTGATTCGAGTCTGCAGGGTTAATCCACATATCATGGTGATCCACATGTACGCTCGATTGTTGATTCCTAAACGTTTTTCCTCCATCGTCGCTGACATGAAGGTTCACAGCGGGAACATAAACCCTTTGATCATTATTTGGATCAATTCTAGGAACACTAAAATAGAAAGGTCGCGGATTCGTACCACTCATTCTTTCCCAGCTTTCTCCGCCGTCAGAAGATCGATAGAAACCGCCCGCCGGAGTCATAGCTCCTTTGTCATTAGGAGCTCCAGCTTCCACAGTTGCCACCATAATTTTAGGATCTTTCCGGTAGATATCTAAGCCAATTCGACCAGTTTCTGCATCTGGAAGACCCTTTGTGATGTGCTTCCATGTTTTGCCAGCATCAGTTGTTTTATACAGTCCACTTCCCTTACCTCCAGAAGCCCATCGATACGGGTATCTCATCCGCTCCCATTGAGCAATAAACATGACATTGGGATTTTTGGGATCAACAACAAGATCAATTACGCCGGTACGATCATTGATATAGTGGATTTTTTTCCAAGATTTCCCACCGTCCGTAGATTGGAACAATCCACGATCTTCATTGCTATCCCAAAGGTGTCCAACCGCTCCAACATAAATCACGTTTTTGTCTTTTGGACTGACGTAAATCTTAGAAATGAACATGGTCTTTTCAAGACCCATGTGCTTCCAATTCTTGCCACCATCTGAGGAGTGATACACTCCGTTACCCCACATAACAGAATTCCGACTATTCTGATCTCCTGTTCCAACCCAAACATCATCCGGATTACTCTGATCAACAAAAACTGCACCAAGCGCAACCGATCCTTCATATTGGAATACGCAATCAAAGGTTATGCCTCCGTTTTCTGTCTTCCACAATCCTCCACCGGCAGTAGCCACATAGAATATTCGTGGCTCCTTTTCGTAAACGGCTATGCTGCTAATTCGGCCGCCCATACTTGTCGGGCCAATATTTCTAGCGGGCAAAGCCTGAAGCAAATCACTCGTCGATGGAGCTTGGGCAACGGCTGACAACGGCACCACAACCATCGCTGCAAGCAATAAAGATGTAGCAGCAAAAACAGAACGTCTCATGACAGTCTGAAATATAGCCTATTCCGTCATTGTCGCCATCAAAAATTGTTAATTAAGTGGCAGTAAATGTACCAACTAGAATCCATGCACCTTGCTTGTCTTGGTAAAAGACCATATATTTCCCAGGGGATTGAACCGGCGGAGAAAAATCCTGAGTTGGAATTTTCAAAAAGTATTGAAATTTGCTGTCTTCAGAAACTACTCTAATAACAGGTTTAGCTTTGCCCTTAAAATTAAGTGCCGGTAATCTCAACCCAGAACTTGATCCAAGGTTATCCAGCTGATTTATAGTTTTTGGCCAATCAGAGTATTGCTTAGCACCCAATTTTGTCGGATCTTCCCACCGTGGCCAACATTCAAGAATCATTGATCGATCCCCGGTATCAAATCGAATTAGTCCCCATCCGGGCACTCGATCATTACAACTTTCGGGTGAGACTCCAGTCTTGTAAGGATTCGCAACTGCAAAAACCGACATCCAATTTCCAAATCCATCTTTATAATCTCCTGTGTAAAGCGGGTCTCCAGAAACATGGTTTTCTCCGGGTTGAGCGGGATACCATCGTCTTGGCCATGTGTTCGCTACACTTGGAACACAAAAACTAAAACCAGCATCGCGTGGCTGATTCACGCCGTATTGAACCACACTGGCCAAATGCTGATCTCCCGTTATATGCAATGCCAATGCACTCCGTAATAATTCCACGGCTCGATCTCTTGCCACCTGTGGCCAGCCGTTTGAGTCCGCATCAACGGCAAGAACCATTCCTGGCGGAATCTCATGTGGACTATTCGGAAATGGCATATTAAACACCTCATTTCCAGAAAGATCATTCTTTGGCCGAACTTGCAGACAATTAAACAAGGACTGACTAACGACAACTTTCATTTCTGTTTGATCAGACCAGTCTTCGCGCCATACTTCTAAAAACCTTTCTTGCATTTCGCCTAGCAGATGAGCATCTGGCGCTCTGTCAGAACTCGGGTCAAAACCTTCAGCCAATGCAAATCCATTCCGATACTGACCCGCCGGAACGCTTAATGCCGGTGAAGACTTAAATTGCCGATCAGAAAGAACCGCATAATCAATACCGCCCCATTTCACACTGCACGTGTAAGTCGATAACTTCAAATTCCCTACTGGCTCAGAATCAAAAGGGTCTGGTAAGTGACTCGTCTGCGATCGATGCACGGAATTGATAAACGATGCCGGATTGGTATAGCCCGTATCTTGTTTTGTGATTCCTTCCTGAGCCTGACCTTCATTTCCTCCCGCTCCCCAAAGATTTCCCTGGTAAACATCGTGATCATCCGGAATAATGATGCTCGGACGATCCTTCATCAAATCACCCATTGCCCAACAAAACCTTTGGTATTTGGATAGATAATCAATATATATGGTAGACGGGTCTCGTCGAGCCGGTGTGATATCTCCTTCGTAAATTTGATCTCCAGTAAAGACTAAAATATCGGGATCAGAAGCTCTCAAGCCGCGAGCAATCTCATTGTGAGGAAACCAAACATCGTTTGCGTTCCATTCGTCACCGCCAGTCCAAGACTTAAAGCAAGTGAGCAAACCAGCCACAGATTTCCGACCTTTAGGTTCCGCTCTGATAATGCCGTTGAGTTCGGCAGTTTGAATCCCATTACTTGCAAACTCAGAAGTAACTTTGTATTCTCTACTGTTTGAAGAATTCCAGTTTTCAACTCGAAAACGATAAGTCAAAGCATCGCGGTCCTGGTAAGTCGTATCTAAAATCTCCCAACTTTCCCCTCGCCTTCCCCACAAAGTTGCGTAATGATTTCGATTCGCTTCTAAAGGGACGCCTTGGACCGTCATTTTAAGTGTTTGTCCAGAAACAGTGTAATAGGCTGCTAAAAGTGGCCCGAACTGCTTTTCTTTATCAATCCGAATTTTACTTCCGCCCAATGCAAAATTTTTGAACCGTGTCCCCCCTCCTAAGTGAGAAAACAACCCAATTCCGCCATCAACATCTCCAGGTTGTAGCCTTACAGAAATGGAGTTAGAAGCTTCGCCGGATTGGTCTGACATTGAAGCTCGCAATTGGTAGTCTCCTTCAACTCCAGGTTCAACTGAAACCTTCAGTAATCCGGACATAATTTCCGCTGTTCCTGAACGTAAAACATTTCCAATTTCCGGAAAATCTTCTTCCTGAAATGAACTTCTCAGCGTCCATGTTTGCCCCGGAATTTGTTTGTCAAATCGACGAATGGTCAACTCACCTTGTTCGTTTGTCCCAACAAAAATCCCACCATCCTTGCCGGGAGTATTGTGAACAAGAGCCGTGATTCGATAATCAATTTCATCGCTCCCTTGTCCAATCAAAAACCCTCGAAATCCACTTTCTCCAGGCTTTAAACTCTCCATCTCAACTGAGGCCGTAAAGCGCCCACTTTCTTCTTTTAAACGTGCTGATAAGCACTGCAAAGTACGAGCTGGAAAAGCTGGTCGGCTCTCAGTACACTCAATGCCACCATCAAAAACCCTCCAATCTTGCAAGTTATTGGCATAAAAATCCTCTCCAATCCAGTACCTTTCAATATCTTCCAGTGGTGAGAACTGAAAACTTGCAAAGGATTGCGCGATAACCAATACTGCCGTAATCACAATTCCTGTTTACCCGACCAACTCTGTGAACATGATTTTTAATCGCCATGTTAGACCAGAAATATCAAAGGATTCAGTACCACATTTCAGTTTTCATTCAACTCAAACAGATACAATAAGAAACATGGACTTTGCCCTGACGCAAGAACACGAACTCATCAGAGAATCAGCTGAAAAATTTGCAAAAAGCGAAATCATGCCAAGAATTCGCGAGCTAGATCGAGCCCAAACTTCTGATCCAGAGACACTCAAGAAACTTGGCGAATCAGGGCTGTTAGGAATTGCGATTCCTTCTAAGTACGGTGGTACAGATACCGATTACATCAGCCTCGGAATCGTGTGTGAAGAGCTTGAAAAAGGCGATACGTCTGCTCGCGTTGTGATGTCAGTTCATAGTGGTCTGCACTGCATGACCTTAATGCAATGGGGTACTGAAGAACAAAAACAAAAGTACCTCCCAAAACTGGCAACCGGAGAATCTATCGGCGCCTTTGGATTAACAGAACCAAACGCTGGCTCCGATGCCATAAACATCAAAACCACGGCCCGAAAGGAAGGAAACGAATATATCATCAATGGCGCAAAAACCTGGATCAGTTTGGCCGATTATGCAACTCACTTCCTCATCATCACAAAACTAGCCGAAACCACTGCAAAAGCACCATACGCGGCTTTCATTATCTCCCGAGACACTCCCGGATTTAGCAGTCGACCACTCAAGGGAAAATTAGGAGTACGCGCCGGAAACACGGGCGAGATATTCTTTGATGAAATGAGAGTTCCGGCTGAAAACATGCTCGGAAGCGAAGGCGATGGATTCAAAGTCGCCATGAGTGCCCTCGATCATGGTCGATACACCGTTGCCGCCGGAGCAGTCGGAATAATCACTGCCTGCCTTGAAGCTTGTGTGAGCTATGCCAACGACCGTGTCGTCGGCAATGAAGTCATTGGTAAAAAACAATTAGTCCAACAACTCATCGCCAGCATGGTGAAAGGTCGAGACATTGGCCGGCTACTCTATCAGCAAGTTGGATGGATGAAAAACCAAGGCGTCAGACACACGCGCGAAGTGAGCATGGCCAAATGGGTCAATTGCGAAGCTGCATTTGATGCTGCCCATAAAGCGATTGAAGTTCATGGGGCCTATGGTTTCAGCGACGAGTTCCCAGTCGAAAGATATTTCAGAAACTCCCGTGGAGCCATGATTTACGAAGGAACCCACGAGATCCATACGCTAGTCCAAGCTGAATACGCTCTCGGGTACCGCTCAGATAAGCCACTGGCAAACAACTTGCCAAAATGGCCATTTGAAAACTGATGCTCAAGATGATCTGACTCCCAATACAATTCCGGAGTCAGATTATTTTTTTCTTGGTTCAAAAATAAACTTAAAAAAATTAACTACGGCGGGCAAAGCTCCTTCATCCAGGCTATGGCCTCCATCATAAAAATACTGCACCAAGGGCTGTTTGGCTGGCCACCAAGTCGATCCATCTTTATTCTTGACGTCTTCACCTTTCTCGCCGAAAGTAGCCTTCATCCCATCCCAAAAGCGAGTAACAACCCGAAAATTCACTAAAGTATCATCTTTACCCGCAACAATCATGTACGGTTTCGATGGTGCATTTCGCATATAGACTCCACCAGGAGCGCACATTCCGGCAAATCCTGCAAACTCAGCATTTCGTGCCCCGGCAAGAATCCATGTAAATTGTCCACCATTCGAATGTCCAGTCACAAATGTTCGATCTGGTTCGTATAAGTCCTTTTCCTTTAACCAACTCAAAATCGCATCTACAAACTTCAAATCGCGATCATCGTTTTCGCCAACTCCTTTTTGCCAACCCGGAAATTTCCCTTCCTTATCCGTCATGCCAATAACTCCAGGCTCACCTTTGCCATAAATGACCCATGCTTCGGGCCACGCTTTTGGAACATTAAATTTTGCTGAAAACTGGGAGGGCCGGCCACCATGTCCATGAAAAGCCAGGACAATTGGCGGCTTGACACTCAAAGCGACTGTCGGAGGATAAACGACAAACTCCCGTTCCATGCCCGAAACAAGAACCGAAACGGTTTCTGGTTTTAATTCTATATTCGGACTGCTCTTATCAACAAGTTGTAAAAAAACAGCTGATGCCAAAATCATATTAAGGATAACGACTCAAAGACTAAATGGTTCATTCATCTGGATCGCAGCAATGTTCGCACAGGGCATACAAACCTTTATCCTTTGCTTGATCCATGGCCCTCTTAGCATCTTCAAAACTCATCTGAGGATTCGAGTGCTTTAATCCTTTTAGACTCAACAAGTAATCAAAATAGCTTATGTTCCAACGTACTCCCGCAAACCAACTTGATCCTGAACCAACCGCCGTGACCAAGCAATGATCACTTGTATGATTGCCGCTGGTAAACCCAACTTTGTGATGATTCGCCATGATGACAGCCAACGAGCCTTCTTTCCAATTATAGAAATCCGACACTTTAAATGGAGATCGACCGGCCCAAGTTTCAGCAATTTCTACCGCTTCAATTCCGCTAAGTCGATATCCAAGTTTAGACTCTACTAACTCGGCTACTTGTTTTGCCGTCGGTTTAAGACCAAATTGTGGAACCAATGCTTCAAAAGATGATTTAATTCCACTCAATGATTCCAAGCCCGCGTTAGAATCAAAGTACTCGCTTCCCGCACCGTTTAACGAGAGTCCACCGGTGGCATGGTCAGTAGTAATAACAACTAAGGTTTCGCCATCTGCCAATGCAAACTCAACTGCCACCTTCACCGCATCTTCAAAGGCAATCTGATCATGCAACATCCCACCAATATCATTGGCATGCCCCGCATGGTCTACTCTTCCCCCTTCAACTTGCAAAAGAAAACCTTTAGGTGCATCCTTAAGAGTATTAATTCCATGCCGAGTTAACTCCGCCAAAGTCGGAATATCTTTCATCATTTCCGGACTATTGATGTGGTCAACGGTGTAAGGCAAATGGTTCGAAGCAAACAAACCAAGAACCTTCTTCGACTTATTCTTGAGCATTGCCGCCCGATCAGTCACCAAGTCGTAGCCCGCAGCCTTGAATTTTGAGAGCAAATCAACTCCATCTTTTCGTTTGGTCGCATCAAATTGACGAGATCCTCCCCCCAACAAAACATCAACGCCAGATTTCAAATACTGAGCGGCAATATCATCTTCTTGATCGCGCTGAAATACGCAACTTGCAAACCCCGCCGGAGTCGCGTGTGTGATGCGAGTAGTGGTTACTAAGCCAGTTTTCATTCCAGCAGAATGAAGAATCTCGCATATTGGCGTTAGTTTTGTTCCATCAGGAAACTGATTGACTTGGCCATTCCAAATATGTCTCCCAGAACTCCAAGCACTGGATGCCGCCGACGAATCTGTAACCACACTACTTAATGATGAAGTCATTTGCAGACCCGTAGTAGCGAACTCTTGGTTCATCAGAGTATGCCAATAACCTCGGCGTCCATGAACTTTGTCTAAAAACTGATCCGCAATGGTTAAAGATTGAATCGCCATTCCGTCAGCCACCATAAAGATGATGTTTTTTGGCGTCTTGCCATTTTCAATTTGACCTTCAAACTTCATTCCCAGAAGTGGAGAAGCTAAAGCTGCTCCCCCAAGCCCCAATAACGAACGGCGGGTGATTGACATAGGAGACCAGATTACCAAATCAAACTCGTTGGATTTCTTTGGGCCTTTAAGCGAATGTTAAACGTAATCCGTCACAATCGATTTATTCGCATCATGAGCTTAAACCAAACACAAGCAGAAACGAAAGCATCGGACAAAGCTGAAGATCGAGCAATGATCAAGCGGATTGTCCAATTGTTTGTCCCCCACAAAGGATATGTTGCCCTAACGTGTTTGGCCGTCCTTTTTGGTGTACTTGTCGGATTAGTCCCTCCTTATATGGCAATGATCATTATTGATGATGGCCTCCTTAAAAGCAATTTAGGAGTCATTGCTAAATACTCATTATTAGGATTAATTGCAGTACTCGCTGGTGCTGGCTTGACCCTTCTCTATGGCTATTGGGCCGTTGTCGTCGGGCAAAAAATCATGTGCTCGTTGCGTCAAACACTTTATGACCATTTGCAAAAAATGTCTCTTCGGTTTTTTACAAATGCTCGTACCGGAGACATCCAAACACGATTGATTTCCGATGTTCAAGGTGTGCAAACCGTCGTCAGTACAACTCTTGTCGATCAGCTTTCAAACGCCGCAATTGCTCTTTCAACTTTAGTAGCCATGATTATCATGGATTGGCGATTAACTCTACTCAGTGTCGCTATGGTGCCACTCTTCATGGTTATCGGCCAATATGTCGGAAACTATGCTCGAACCGTCCGAACCGGAACGCAGGAGCAAACGGGAGAACTCAATTCCATGATGCAAGAAACACTTTCTGTGTCAGGAATCCTGCTTAACAAAACTGTCGGTCGACAAGGCTTACTCTCGCAAAGATTTGAAGTTGAAAATGAAAAGCTTGCCGGTTGGCAAATCAAAGGCGCAATTGTTCAATACATGTTCTTCGGCATGATCCGTTTGATCACACAATTGGCTCCTGCTCTTGTTTACTGGTTAGCAGGTTGGCTCCTTATAGAACAAGGAGACACTTCGATTTCAATTGGTATGTTGGTCGCCTTCACTGGTCTCCAAATTCGATTATTTTTCCCTCTTACTGGCCTCTTCGGAGCCCAGATTGAAATCATGGGAAGTCTAGCTCTATTCAAAAGGATTTTTGAATACTTAGATATGCCAATCGACATCGCTGACAAAAAAGATGCCAAATCAATCAGTTCCGAAAATGTTCAAGGCAAAGTCGAATTTAAGCATGTTGAATTCCGATACGAACAAGATTCAGAAAACCCGACTCTCACCGAAATTTCTTTCACCGCGGAACCCGGACAACTCGTTGCCTTAGTCGGGCCATCCGGCGCCGGCAAAACAACTCTTACCTATCTCATCCCCAGGTTGTACGATACCGACGGCGGCGAAGTCATGATTGATGGCACAAACATCAAAGACCTTCGGGTAGAAGATCTAGGACGTATCGTTGGAGCTGTAACGCAAGAAACGTATTTGATGCACACAACAATTCGAGAGAATCTAAAAGTAGCTCGCCCCGAAGCAACAGAAGAAGAATTGATCGAAGCCTGCCGGGCAGCCGCTATCTACGACCATATCGCCAGTCTTCCTGAAGGATTGGATACTGTGGTTGGTGAGCGAGGCTACAAACTTAGCGGCGGAGAAAAACAAAGATTGGCCATCGCCCGAGCCATCATCAAAAACCCTCGAATTCTGATTTTAGATGAAGCAACTTCTGCCCTCGACACAAGAAGCGAAAGACTCATCCAAAACTCCCTTGATAAATTGATGAAAGGGCGAACCACGTTTGCAATTGCTCACCGCCTTTCTACAATCCTAGAAGCCGATCAAATCCTCGTGTTAGAAAATGGCCGAATTGCAGAATCTGGAAATCACAAAAGCTTATTAGCAAAAAATGGGCTTTATTCAAAACTCTACAACGAGCAATTTGTTAACCATAATGATCAAAAGGAAGAAGATGGAATCCCAATCGAAACCTCAAATTAAATCGTAATCAGACAATCTGAGAGTCGATCAGGATTTTCAACTTCTTTCGATTCCATACTACAAAGTGATGTTTTTCTCCCGATTTTAGGATCACTTTTAGTCCATTAGGAACTAGAAACAAAGTTTGCACCAATTTTGTTGACTGAATATTTTCGAATTCTATATCCAGTGGGTTTTTCTGTATGTTGATTGCATGGGGACGAAAATGCAGGCCATTGTGATCAATCTGCAGTTTGCCCCCAACCCCTTCAATTCCACGAAACAAGTTCGCAAATACTGAAATTGGTTCGAAATGACTCACCTACACCACTTCATAACCAGGTCGATCGGCAATTTCAAAGTCACATATGGATGCAATTTCAAATGGTGTCAATGATCCAAGGTTTTCTAATCGATCAACAAAAGCCGCCACATCAGCTCCATCGGGCAATCCCAAATCACCTAAAAGTTTAAATTTGTGCTTCAAAATGTCACTCAAATCCGCCGTCGCATTTCGCGCATGCCCCGCTGGATACATAATCAGTCCCGAATCAAAACTCTTACCCGATTTCATCTTGATGACTAATGAAGTTGGAATTCCATCTGGGTACCGATCATCATATTCCTTGCCACCGTGTTGAAAGTCAATTTTCTGCATTAACGAGCGAGTCACCGGATGGAAAATAGCGCTATCTGCAACCTGATAATCATAAGGAGAAAGCATGAGAGCTTTCCAAATTTCATCGTAAGATCCACCTTCGGTAGAGAGTTCTGAAGCCTCGCTTGCCTTTCTCAACAAAGTCGAAACGATATATGCCATCGAGTGATCTGCGCTCTGCCGTGTCTTAGGATCCTTCTTCATCGGATTTCCAATAATCCCAAAGGCTGGTTCGTAAGCCACAATTGTCATTGATTCAATATCGTCCGTCTTCAGAATTTCCGGATTTTCTGCCACCAGATTGATCATGCCTTGCAATGCCCCCGCTGATTGATGCTCATAAAGACCAAGCTTAAAGTGCATTCCCATAACGGCAAAGTCATCCCCAGAATGGGAAAGGACTAACTCAAACGGACTGTCTCCCTCTTCCTTCCAACGCTGAGAACCTTCCGTTGTTGGTTCAAAAAATCTAAAAATGGCTTCTGGGTTTCGAAAAATGTCTTTTGGTCCAATAAATCCATTCATTGCCCGTTTCATAGAGAGTATCGCCGCTTCGGTAGAAATAGCTGCGCTTGCTCCCTTCGAATCACTCAATTGTTTGCCGGCTCTAATTGCTCGCCAAGGAATGTAATGTGCGACAAACATACCAATTGCACTTTCAATTTCAGCTGGCGTTGCTCCCATCAATGCTCCATAAACCGCGGCTGAAGCAATCGCTCCATGAACAACATGGTCAATCTTATAAGTCTTCAAACTAAAGACTTCTGCTAATCGTCCACGAATCTCATCTAACAAAACCATGGCTTTTAAAGCAGTTTCGCCATCCAGCCCTTTTTGTTGACATGCCGCAATCACTACTGGATAAAAATCGTTATGGCCAAATTCCCCCGCTGCGTGTCCAAGTTCTGGGCGAAATCCAAAATTTGTTCCATTACTATCCCATTCTCTAACTGCTGCCGAATTGGCAACCACTGCCTTTTCTGGCATCACTCCCTGATTGCTTCCAAACACCATTGCGGCTTGTTCTGGATTCTCGGCTCTATAGGTGAGTGCCTCATTGCGCAATACCGTTGGCGCATTTGTCCCAAGTGCCAGTGCCGATATTCCACAAAGAACCGAATCTGTATGAAATAAGCGAACTCGATTCAACACTTTTTGGCTCGGGCCAGAGCCCAATGCCCCACTCATGAAATCAACGGCAAATTGACCTATTCCCAATGCTTGATTAGAATTGGCGGGAAGGGTAACGGATTGAGACATGTGAACAGTTTATCCGGGCCGCAGCTTTTCGATTTTGAAAATAGGTAAACCATCAGTGCTAAACTAACGTCGGTAAAGGTTATGCGCTGGTTACAAATTTCAACTGTCTTAGTTTTCGCCGTTGTCATGGCGGGATGTGCCAAAGAAGATTCAAAAGGCATCTCAACTGTAGATCCAAGTTCATCAACACCAACAGTTGATGGAACAATGCCAGATTCAGAGAATAATGCTCCATCGGACTCCGGTGCTCCGGCGGCCGGTCCGACCGGAACTTCCATGGCTCCGGGTTCAAACCCAAGCGGAGTCAGCAGTTCAGGTTCTACACCAAACTTGCCACCAGCCGATAAAGCCGCGGTCGCATCAATGACAATTCCTCTTTATCCTGGTGCCACAAAAGGTGCGGATGCTCCAGATACAACTGAAACCGCTAATGGAGAATCAACGACCGTCGTAACTCGTTTCACCAAAGATGACTTTGCCAAAGTCAAAGCGTTCTATGCCGACAAAGCAAAATGGACGGAAAAAAACGAAGTAGATGGGCTCATTATTTATGAATCCGTAAATGGCAAAAACAGAGAAATTGTTGGAATCAACGATCAAGGCGATTTACGCTCGATCGTTGTTACCAAAATCACAAAGAAATAATTTGTATTTCTATATCTTGTTTAAGGCCTGATCGAGATCCTCGATCAGGTCTTCTGCATCCTCAATACCAATAGATGCTCGCACGAGGTTATCTGTAATACCAACCGCCTCGCGAACTTCCTTTGGCATTTCAAAATGAGTCATTGTTGCCGGCTGTTCAATCAAACTCTCAACTCCACCAAGAGAAACAGCTAACGTAAAAAGCTGAGTGGAAGTCAAAAACTTGCGAGTTTGCTCTAAGTCGCCTTTCACGCGGAAAGAAAGCATTCCGCCAAAGCCAGACATTTGCTTCTTCGCAAGTTGGTGGTGAGGGTGATTTTCCAAACCCGGATAAATTGCATGTTCAATTTTTGGATGATTCGACAAAAATCGAGCGACTTTGATCGCATTTGCCGCGTGAGCTTTCATTCTAATCGCCAGCGTTTTCATTCCTCTAATGGCCAAAAAGCAGTCAAATGGCGAACAAGTGGCTCCCACAGCATTTTGGATCGACTTCAATCGATCATAAAGCTCGACATGATTCGTCATCACTGCTCCCATAATGACATCGCTATGACCATTCAAATACTTAGTCATAGAATGCATTACAATATCAATCCCCAAGTTTAAGGGCTGCTGAAAGTAGCTACTCATAAAGGTGTTATCAATTGCCGTGATAACCCCCTTCTCCTTGCCCACTTTTGCAATCATATTGATATCAACCAAATTGAGCAAAGGGTTCGTCGGAGATTCAAACCAAATCAACTTTGTTTCCGGCTTGATCGAAGCCCGCAAAACGTCCTCATTATCAATTTTTATGAAATCGAATGTAATCCCTCGTTGATGAGCAATGTCAAGAAGATATCGGTATGTTCCCCCATAGATATCATCACCAGTAACAACATGGTCACCAGCTTTCAATAAACTAAAAACTGCATCCACTGCGGCCATTCCCGATGCAAAAGCCAAGCCATATTTGGCATTCTCACAAGCAGCAAGCATCTCCTGTAATACGGTTCTTGTCGGATTATCAGTTCGAGTGTAATCATATCCATCGCATTCCCCTGGAGCTCGTTGTGCAAAGGTTGAGCTCTGAAAAATTGGAGGGGTAACCGCACCATATTGCGGTTCTGGCCGAGATCCTAAATTGACTAATTGCGTATCTAATTTGTAATTACTCATTGCGTTAAAAGAACTCCATACAAGTCACCGGAGCTGTGCCAAAACTTTTTGACAAAATACGACGACCAACCTCATCGCCACCCAACATCCCTAACCGATCCAAAACTTCAAATCCCGGATCACCAAAAATCCCTTGAGTAACTGCTTCTACACTCATAGAAACCGGCGGCCCTCCTCCCAAAACATTTATCTTTTGCGAATGGTCAGTTCCGATTTCAAAACTTACGGAATCTAAAAACTGTTCTGACAGTTTTTCAAAAACAGATTCAAAATTCAGAATCTGCATCATTGTTGGCCGGTGCCTCAAAAACTCAATTCCCTCATCTGCAAATCGAGCTAAGAATGGCGAAGACTGAGGTTCACACCAAGAAACATGAGACTTGTTCACGCCAAGTGAACGAATCAACCCTAACGCATTTTCATATCCCCGTCGTGTAGACCAACAAAATTCCCCAAGCTCTAACTCATCCCAAAACCCTTGAATATCACACCAAAAATAAGCTTCTACTGGGTCACCAAGCGCATAGATCGTCGGAGGTTTCTTTCCAAGTCGATGGCGAAACTGCCGATCAGTTCTGATCGCACTTCCTGAAAAGCCACTTACAAAAGATTCGTAACAACCTGAAATCTCCGACAAATGTTCAACAGAAATCTGTCGAACTGGCAAATCAACTGAAAATCTGGGAAGCCGCTCTGCCCGCGCTCGAACTTTCCATCGCCATCCGCAAGACGAATAGCCAGAATTACGATAAAACGGCTCTCTAAAACCATAAAGACAAGCTAGATCAAATCCGGAATCTAGCAATTCATCATTGAGTAATTGCATGGCTTTCTTGCCCACGCCCGAAGATCTTTGATGTCCCGGAACTGCTACCCCACCAACTGCCGCTGATTTCATCCGAACTCCGCGGACTAAAAACTCATAGCTTTCTATTGAAACCGCAAATACTGCCTCTTCCCCAACTTTCCCGATTAAATGCGTAACCCCATCCGCGACATCTCGATTAACCGATTCAGTCCCGTAGACATTCTTCCAAATCGATTCAAGACCCAAAAAATCTTGCTCCATTTCAACTGGGAAAAGGCGGAGTTCTAAGGACATAACTTATACAGGATAGCTCGGCGAGTTCTTGTTGACCCTTAAAACAAAGCAAGAATGAATCTTGCCAACAGACTTTATGCAACTCAAGTGATCTCGAACTATACGTTCATAGTCATGCATATCCTTCGCCACAATTTTCAATAGAAAATCATAGTCTCCGCTTACGTGCGAACACTCCATGATCTCTGGAACATTTTCGACCTGAGAAATAAAGTTTTCAATAGGCTGATCTTGGTGCATTGCCAGTCCAATCATGGCCAAAACTTGCAATGAATATCCAAGTTTCTCCGGATCCAATTGCGCCGAATAGCCTTTAATCAACCCCTTTTGTTCTAGTCGACGAACTCGCTGCAACATTGAAGGAGGCGAGAGCCCAACTTGGCGCGCTAGGTCTGCATTCGTAATTCGACCATCTTCTTGGAGTAGTCTAAGAATATGGCGGTCAGCTTGATCAAGGCGCTCTTTCATCCATTCCGAATGATATAAGCCAGAGCCCCTTCAAAACAACCTGTTTTCATTAAAACAAGCCGTCCGGCCCACAATTCAAGGAATAATCTTAGGTTTTTACATGAGTACAACAACTACAATGCCTCGTTGGGATCTTTCGGTTTACTTCACATCCGTCGATTCTCCCGAGTTCCTCGCTGCCGTTAAAAAAATTGACACTATGCTTGCCGAATCGGAAAAACTATTCGGCGAACTGGGAGTCCTTCCCTTAGAAAACCCAAAGTCAGATGCTGAGTCCCTTGCCCGGGCAATTACAAATTTCAATGAGCTCGATAGCTTTATCGACTACGTCACGTCATATCCTCATCTATCCATTGCCACCGATTCTGCAAACGATGCTGCTCAAGCCGCTCTTAGTGGACTCCAACCTAGATTGCTCAATCTCGCAAAAATAGAAACAGCGCTCACTGCATGGATCGGAACCTTAGAATTAGACGAAATCATCCCTGGCAACAAGACCCTAGAAGATCACGCCTACCCACTTCAAAAAGCAAAATTGTCTGCCCAGCATCTCATGTCACCAAGTGAAGAAGCCCTTGCGGCAGATCTTTGCCAAACTTCCGTTACGGCTTGGAGCAAACTCGTCGGAAACTATTCCAGCAACATAGAAGTCAACGTTGGGTCAGAGACCATTCCAATGTCGGCTTGTCGAGCGCTTGCCTACGACAATGATCCCAAAACACGTCAAGAAGCTTATATAGCCGAACTGGCCGCTTGGAAGGCCAATGAACTCCCGCTTGCCGCTGCCATGAACAGTATCAAAGGGGCAAACAATACTTTAGCGAAAAGCAGAGGTTGGGAAAGCCAGTTAGATATAACCCTCTTCCGATCAAATATGGATCGAGAAAGCCTTGATGCCATGATGTCTGCCGCCGAAGATGCTTTTCCAGAATTCCGAAACTATCTAAAAGCCAAAGCAAAACTTTTAGGTCATTCTGGTGGACTGCCATTTTATGATCTCTTTGCCACCGTTGGAGAAGATCAAGAATGGAGTTGGGATCAAGGCGCAGAATTTGTAATTGATGGATTCAGCAGTTACTCATCTAAGCTCGGCGATTTTGCCGCCCGAAGTTTTAAAGAAAATTGGCACGATGTTCCTCCTGTAAAAGGAAAGCGAGATGGTGCCTTCTGCGCATTTACAAGAGGCGATGAAAGTCGAATGTTGCACAACTTCAAACCGGCATTCAAGTCCGTTTCTACGTTAGCTCACGAACTAGGACACGCCTATCACAATCTCTGCTTAAAAGATCGAATGCCGTTGCAAAGGGCAACTCCCATGACCCTTGCCGAAACCGCTAGTATTTTCTGCGAAACAATCATCAAGCGTCGAGCATTAGCCTCCACTTCTGGACAAGCCAAGTTGGCAATTTTGGAAGCAACAATCGCCGGTGCAAATCAAGTTGTTGTAGATATCACATCTCGATTCAAATTTGAATCCAACACCATAGACCGACGTTGGGAGAGAGAACTTTCGCCAACCGAGCTATGCGAAATAATGACTCAAGCCCAATTAGACACCTATGGCGATGGCCTAGATGCAAACGCCTTGCATCCTTACATGTGGGCTGCAAAGCCTCACTACTACAGCTATATGGCGTTCTACAACTTCCCATACATGTTTGGGCTCTTGTTCGCTCTTGGCCTCTATAAGGTTTATGATGCAGAGCCAAAGGGATTCCATGAACGATACGATGATCTCCTAAGTTCAACCGGATTGTTCCCTGCCGCCGAGCTTACAAATCGGTTTGGAATCGACATTCGCGACAAAGCATTCTGGGCTGGTTCTCTGGATGTGCTTCGATCTGATATCAAAGAATACGTAGTACTCGCAAACTCCTAAGTTCTCACCCCTCACCAGATTGATGTTCTGGTGAGGGAAATCCTATTTAAGGCAATGTCAAAACCAGCGGTCCAGAAGTTCGCGGTACAGTCTTACCTCTTAAAAACCGACCGAACTCATCAACCAATGCAACTTGTGCATTTCCAATGTTGGGTTCGCGTCTTGTTTTGCCAATTCGAATTCCACACCACTTACCTGGCGCAAATTCAACCATGGCAACCCCCGCACCTTTAGAAATATCTACTGCCGTTCCTCGCCAGATCAATTTTCCATCCGCGTAACTCAGTCCAACTTTAGCCAGTAAAGGCTTCATTTCCGGTGTACCTTCCGGATCGCCGATCAACAAAACACCATCCAAATCAGCAGGTAGCACTTCTATTTTTCGACCGCGTCCCGCTTGGTCTTCGTATCCTTTCTGAATAAACTGAACCAGACGAGATGAATTTTGGCTGTATCGCTCTGAAAGCCGAGGCTTGTTGGGGCCGAGCAAGCGATCATAAGGATCAAGCGAAATCATCGTCGGCAAACCCTGAGTTGGTAATTCCAACACGAACGTTTTATCACCTTCCTTTGGCTCAACTTGAACTGTTTTAAGTTCAAAATGATCCTGATAACTAATTTGTGCCTCCAAAAGGAAGTTATAAGGATCCGAATCAAAAGTAATCTCTATTTTTGAAACGCCATTCGCATGTCCTTGTGACTTGATACTCATCTCTGGATATCCGGGCCTCTTTAACCATTGGTCAATAAAAGTCGACCATTTTGGCCCGCACACATTTGCGAATTCTTGCCAATCTGCGGCCGTACCTGGCGTCCGAGTATTCAACCATTTCGTAATAACTTTTCGAAACTCATCTCTTCCCATTTCAAATTCAAGTTGCTGCAAAACATCGGCCCCTTTCCCGTAGCCCAATGCCGAAGCCAATCCTCCTGTGCTAACCCCTGAATCCCAAACCGCACCACGCTTGTAAGTGTTGTTTGCTCTCGGAGATTTTACAAATGCCAGTCGTTTCTCTTCTTGATTTCCAACGGAACCTTCTCTGGCATACCATCCTTCACTAAAAGCGGCAAAGCTTTCATTCCAAAAACTGTTGAGGTAGGTGTTCGGCGCAACTCCACCAAACCATGTATGGCTAGGTTCATGCGCGTCTTCGTCTGGGAGCCAACCCGTACCATATGTAGCGTAGCTATAAGCCTCTAACGCGCCTCCGCCGTATAGGGCCGTAACAAGTGAACCCCATTGTTGAAAAGGGTAAGCATGAACGGAATCAAAAAATTCAATAACTGCAGGATTCAAATGGAGTTGAACATCCATCTCATCATCGGTCATTTCTCGCGACCAAACCAAATACTTTCTCCCGTTCACAGTCCGTTCTACTTTTTTATAATCCCCCATAGAAAGGCTAAGGTAGGAAATCGGCAAATCCATTTCAAAATGCTGAGTCTTCAATCCATTTTCTGATAACGATTTCGTCAAGTTTCCTTGGGCTACTACTTCCCAAGTTTCCGGTACTGTCGCTTTTAAGCGGTAAGTAATCGGAAGCCGTCCAATGCTTGGCCACCAGTAGTCATTAGTCAGCATCATTTCGTGTGCCGTTGTCGCTCCGGCAAACCGGGGGCGATTCACAATTCCGGAATAGGAAAATGTATACACAAACCGATTTTCCTCGCCTGTGGGTAAACAAATCACTCCCCCAGCCTGGCTGAAATTTATTTCTTTAGAGCCGGCCAGTACTTTGTCAACGACATAGTTATCACCAAGTCGAATAAAAAACCACTTGCCACTTTGGCCGACCTTCTCAAAACTAACTTTTGCCGCAATTGAAACTTTCTTCAGCGTAGTATCGATGTTAGAAATCTCAAAATCAATATGCCTCTCAACGATTCCTAAAGTGTTCGATTCCTCAACTAAACTCTCAAGTTGATTATTTTTGAGTTGAAACACTTGATCGCCGTAATCTTGAGTCGTCAATGCCGAAGTAAAAACAACAAACTCGTCGGAGCTATTCGGGGATTTCAATTCAATCGCTTTCCAACCGCTCTGACCTACACCAAATGCACCACTTCCTTTTAGAAAGGAAAACTTGCCTTTGCACTTTTCCGAAGAAACGGACTCCAGTTGACTGGAATTGCGGGTCTTGGCTAACTCATTCCAATCCGGTGCAGATTGCGCCCCAAAAATACTAATTGCGGCTAAAAGAAAGTGCATATCAATATATTCTACTTTTTTGAATAGGCCTTTCTGGAATTACAATCAAAAATCTGACCATAATATGACTCTTGCGGCGGCGTAGCTCAGTTGGTTAGAGCGAACGGTTCATACCCGTTAGGTCAGCAGTTCAAGTCTGCTCGCCGCTACCATTTTCAAAATTGATTGAACCTTTTCAGGTTTTGATACGTTTCTATAATTGTACGTAACAGTACACCATTCACATATATGCAATTGTGCCCCGGGATCGGATCTCCGGGGCCTTTTTTATTTAGTCTGTTCTTAATGCTTCAATTGGGCTCAGAGACGACGCTCGAATTGCCGGATAGAGTCCAAACACAACACCAATAAAGGCGGAAAACGCCATGGCCGCGAGCCCGGCTTCAATCGGAAAGTTCATTTGTAAACCACCATCTGAAGGAAATTTAGCTTGTACCGTCAGCAATTGCATACCTTTGCCAATAACCCATGCAATGGCCATCCCAATCATTCCGCCAACCATGCTCAAAAGCGCGGCTTCAACAAGGAACTGTCCCAAAATCGCATTTTGCTGGGCACCCACCGCTTTTCGAAGTCCAACCTCTTTTGTCCGTTCCGTGACCGAAACGAGCATGATGTTCATAATGCCAATCCCCCCAACCAACAGTGAAAGTGCCGCAACACCACTCAAAATCGCCCCCGCAACCCCCACAATTGCCCCAAAGACCCCCACAATTGTCTGACGAGAGTCAAGACGATAAATAGGCTTGTTTCCACTTTTGAGCATCAATACCTTCCAGATATCGTTCATCGCATCTTCAACTTCAAAGCCAGGTTTGGGTCGAGTCGTGATAAACGAAATACTTTCACCACCTATCCACTTGTCTTGTGCTGTCGTCAGCGGAACCAATACATCTTTTCCATTTGATTGGCCCATCATTTCGATCTCCTCCATGACACCAACAATCTCTAATGTAATCCCGTTAAAGGTTATGAGTTTCCCAATTGCCTCTCCACTGGGAAATAGCTTTGTTTTAATTTCTTGACCGACTACACAAACATTTGCTCGCGTATTCAAATCTTCCACAATAATATGGCGACCTTCTGTGACACCTACCCGGTTCAAATCTGGGAAGTACTGGTCAGTAGCTGTTACATCTGGATCTTTAACTCGTCGATCCAAATAACTCACTTGCTGACCAGGAACCTGAATTGCCGCAGAGGCAATGTCAATACTTGGAACTCGGTCTAAGAGCATCTGAACATCATCGATTTTGAGTCCATCTATGTTGGCCACGCGATCAGCTCTTTTGCCATTAAAGTCGCCCGAATAAAACATAAAGATAGTATCAGAACCTAACTTCTCAAATTGATAAGTCAAATAGTGTCTAAAACCACTTGCGATCATGATAATCAAGGTCACACTCATGACCCCAATGATCACTCCGAGCATGGTAAGGAACGCCCGCATTTTGTGCATGCGAAGCATTTCTAAAGCAACACGAGCAGATTCAAAGATATTCATCTTTATTCCTCAGTAGACTCTTCAGAATCATTACCCATAGACATCATGCCTTTTCGGTCTGGCTCTTTATATTCTGGCTTTTTGACTTCAATTCCAGCCTCAATTCCATCTAAAACTTCGATGAATTTTCCAGTGGCAGGGCCGACAACAACTGTTACCCGCTCCGTTTTTTTCTGACCTTTTTCATCTAAGCCATCAATGACCTTCATAACATATCGGCCCTGTTCGTCTTGCCCGACAAAATCAAGAGGCAACCGCAAAACGTCTTTTTTGTTTACGGCCTTCATCGTACATTTTGCCGACATTCCACCTTTAAGTTTGTTCGAGGTTCCATCCAAACGAACTTCAACTTCATATTTAACGACTGCATCCCCTATGCCTCCGGGAGTTGCTGCCGCAAAGCTCGGTGCAACTTTAGTCACATATCCCGTAAAAGTTTCGTTTGGAAATGCATCCACAGTAATATCTGCCGGCATATCTTTGCTCAACCTAGCCACATCAATTTCATTGATATTTAGCTTAACTAGCATTCCACCGCGATCTTCCAAGGTCACAATCGGCGTACCGGTGCTAAAAGTGCTCAATGCGCTAACCAATTCACCAACTTGAACATCCCGTTTGGAAATCAATCCATCAAACGGAGCTCTGATCTCTGTTTCTCCCAATTGTCGCATCGAATCCCCTAAGACACTTTGCAGTTGCTCCACACTTGCCATCGAACCATTTCGTGATTCTCTAAGAACATCAATATCCTTTAGTTGCGCTTGAGCATCTCTTAAATCTGCTTTTGCACTTGCAAGTTGTTGGGCCTTAGAGGAATCTTGATATTTATTTGCCTTTGCAGAATTTAACTGAGCGATAGCCTGATTAATTTGTTCTTGTGATCGATCCCTTTCAAGCTTTTGTTCACTTTCAATTCGATTCAAAGAGTCCTGTGCTTGAGTGACTCGAGTAGAAGCTAATTGTCGTTGAAGTTCTGCCTGCTCCCAATTGCGCTTTGCCGTATAACCAAGGTCAAATAGTTCCTTTTGCCGTAACTCGTCCAACTTTGCTTTCTCCAGATTGTTTTGTGCATCTTCCAAACTGTTTTTGGAAGCAATCTTGGCATTGGGCTGAGTCACTTTTGTCAATAATTCGTGACTCTTTTGAGCAGAGGTAACCGCGGTTTCTGCTTGTTTTATACTAGAATTCGTCAGTATCGGTTGAGCTTTCAATTCGCTTTCAAGCTGAGAAATTCGAAGCTTTGCTTTTTCAATTCCATTCTTTAAAGTTATTCTTCGTTGGTCTATCTCAATTGCTTGTCGCCGAACGTTACTTTGCGCACCCTTTAATTGAGCCTTGTTTTGTTGAACTTGAAGTTCTGTTTCTTGAGGATCAATAATAGCAATTAGATCTCCTTTTTTGACGGTATCCCCCTCATCAACAAAGAGCTGAGAAATTCGACCTCCAACACGGCTTTTAACTTCAACGGTCTTTACTGCTTCTAAGGAGCCAGTTTCGATAACATCAACTTCAATATCGCCCTTTTCGACCTTTATAAAGTTTCTATCACCCTTAGCAGCTTCCTTTTTTGCAGCTGCTTGTTGTTGTGAAACAAAACTAAAAATGATCGCACCAAAAGAAAGGGTGAGAATCCCTAATGTCGCCAAAATAACCCAAATACGTTTCATCTACTCTTTTCCTGAATCAATTTCTCTTCCCAAGGCCCAGCAGATGGAATCCGCCAAAACTTTGGATACACCAAATAAACTGTGCGCCCAGATCTAGCCCAAGCTCGATCAAAATCCTCTCTCAAATATGTCATTCGCACGACATTTCTTCCCGGATCATTAAAGATTAGGTTACCGGCTTCGTCTTCTCCTACAACGACAACAATGTGACCATCATTATCTGCCGGCTTTTCTGCCCCTTTCAGCATGGCACTTGATACTGAACACGCTACTGGGATTTTATGGCGTAGCCAATCTTCAATATCGCCAATTCCACGTAGCCTAGTGACGTAGCCTTTCATTCCAGGTTGAGACCCTGCAAATGCTGTGTTAAATGACCAATTACCTGTTCCGGGCCAGGCGGGATCATACACACCTTTCTGGACAATCGGCACATCTAAGTTCAACTCCGATCTTTCCAAAACAGATCCCCAGTAACTAAGAATCATGCTGACCGATGTAGGACTGCATAAAACATTTCCCCCGGGATAACTCATTTGAGCCCGCATTGGTACGTTGAGTGGTGAAATTGCCATTCGAAGACCAATGTAGTCTGATCCCCAATCTTGACGAGAACTCAATTGAAAAGATTCAAACTTTGCGTTTCCTACGGCTTCTAATCGAACTTTGATAGAACGAAGTGGACTTTTTGATATAAAGGTATCGGTGTAAACATCACCAAACAAACTGGATTGATCGTTCTTACTAGACTTTTGACCATTCAACGACCATGTGCCCAAATCAAACCAATTTTCCCTTGAATCAAGCGGCTTAAGAGAAATTTTCAGCTTGCCATCATCAGTGCTGAATCCAGTCCAACTTGGGACAAATTCGCGGCTTTCTGATTCAAATTGAATTACAAATTCCGAAACTCGTTGCTCGTGGTTTGCCAGCAATTCACTCGGAGTTGTTGCAAAACCAAATGTATTTGCAACAACAATCTCCTGACTAATCTGAGCCATTATGAATCCAAGAACCATATTCCATCCAGTATTACTCCTCGGCATATAACCAAGGTTTCACTTTTACGAAGACGTGGGACATCTGCCGACCGATGCGAACTTAAGCAAACTTGGGCTAAAATCAATTGTTCATGTCAAGCCTGGCTCCTTCGGAAACTAAAGTCGGTTCAACAATGTTGGCCATTGAAAACCTCAGCGTGTACTATGGAGCCATTAACGCTCTCAATAATGTATCAATTGAGGTTAAAGAAGGCGAAGTGGTCTCGATCATCGGATCAAACGGAGCGGGCAAAAGTACATTACTGAGAACCATTTCCGGTTTGATTCGGCCAAGAGAGGGCACTATCAACTATGAAGGTAAGGATATTCACGGATTAACTGCCGACAAAATTGTCAAATTAGGTATCAGTCACAGCCCAGAAGGCAGAAGAATTTTCACAAACATGACAGTGGAAGAAAACCTTCTCTTGGGAGCAACTATCCGAAATGATAACAAAATCCGGGATGATATGGAGCGACATATGGATCGGTTCCCCCGAGTCAGAGAACGATTAAAGCAAAATGCCGGCACAATGAGCGGTGGCGAGCAACAAATGTTAGCAATCTGCCGAGCTTTGATGTGCAGACCAAACCTATTGCTTTTAGATGAACCAAGTATGGGTCTTGCTCCGAACTTGGTCAGCGAAGTTTTCAGGGCTATTGTCGATCTTCGCAATGAGGGCGTCACGGTTCTTCTTGTTGAACAAAACGCTCACCGAGCATTGGAAATTGCGAATCGTGCTTATGTTTTAGAAACCGGAAACATTGTTTTGAGCGGTACTGGAATGGAACTCTTAACAAGTCCAAAAGTTAAAGAAGCCTATCTTGGTGGATAATATCGTGCTAAACGTACGCATGTCGCCATTGGAAGAAAGTCATCTTCCAGATATTCTCAAAATTGAAAACGCAAGTCAATCTGTACCATGGTCAGAGCATTCTTTTCGACACGAATTGAATCACACGGATGGAATCTTTGTCGTTGCTGAAACAAATGAAGGCGTCATTGGTTATGCCTCGGCTTGGATGACCGCAGATGAAATTCATATCACAACCGTTGCCGTCCATCCCGATCATCGAAACCAAGGAATAGGTCGCAAAGTCATTGTTGAATTGCTCAGTCAAGGCGTATCTAAAGATGGAAGTTGTGCAACCTTGGAAGTCCGGCCATCAAACTTGTCAGCCATTGCCCTCTATGAATCTTTAGGTTTCAAGTCTGTAGGTCGAAGAAAAAACTACTATCCAGATAATAAAGAAGATGCGTTCGTGATGTGGCTTTATGACCTCACTGAATACAAATAATGAACTTTTTCTCTGATTACATTTTGGCAATTGAAACAAGCTGTGATGAAACCGCCGCTGCCATTGTAAAAAAGAACCAAGTATTGAGCAACGTTATCGCCAGTCAAATCGAAATGCATGCCAAATTCGGAGGAGTCATTCCAGAATTTGCCGCAAGGGCCCACGTCGAAGCTATTCTCCCAATTATTCAAGAAGCTTTGTTTCAAGCAAATGTCAAACTGCCAAATGCAATAGCGGTGACAAATCGACCCGGTCTCATTGGTGCCTTGTCTGTGGGCGTATCTGCTGCTAAAGCGCTGGCGATGGCATGGCAAATTCCCCTTATAGCTGTTCATCATATTGAAGGTCATATCTTAAGTCCATGGGCAAATCGACCATCAGACAAACCGATTCAATATCCAAATATAACTCTTGTGGTCTCTGGTGGGCATACCGAACTTCTACATTGTCCAAAGCCTGGTGAATACAAACTGATTGCCGAAACACTCGATGATGCTGCTGGAGAAGCATTTGACAAAGGTGCAAGACTTCTTGGTCTGGGATATCCCGGTGGCAGAGCAATACAAGAAGCGGCAAAGGAAGGAAATCCTAAACGATATCCTCTTCCCCGTGCTTTACCAAAAGACATTCATAAATTTAGTTTTTCTGGACTAAAAACGGCCATGCTACGATTAGTCCAAACTGAAGGAGGAAACATCAATGTCGCCGATGCTGCGGCATCTCTGCAACTAGCCATCGTCGATAGTTTATATAAAAAGGCCATTCAAGCGGCCGAGCTATATGATGTGAAGTCACTTTGCCTCGTAGGAGGAGTCTCGGCAAATGAATTGCTCCGTGAAACGTTAAAGATCAACTGCGAACGAAGGAATTTTGAATTCGCTGTACCAGATTTTGAGTATTGTACTGACAATGCCGCTATGATTGGAATAGCAGGTTCATTTAGACTTGCTCTGGGAGAAACGAGTCCGTATGACACAGATTGTTTCGCTCAAAGTGATATTCCTGGTTGTGAAAGTCTACAATAAAGTATGTCCGACCAAGAACAAGCAAAAGTAGAGCAAGAAAGTTCACCTCCTGAACAAGCGAAATCGATTTCGCCAAACTTTCGAAAAGCTATTTTCATGCTCTTCGGAATTTTAGTGGTCGCCATTGTCTGGATGGTTGGATCAATCAGAACTAACAATGCAAAAATTAATGGAATTAAAGAGACAAGTTCAATCATTGCTGTAACCGTCCGAGAACCTATCCTCAAAAAAGAAGCTGGGCGTCTAAGACTAATCGCTACCGATATTGCCGCTGCCGGAAACTTTGCTTCTGTCACCTTTACTGATGCGAAAGGAGTTGTGATCGCATCAACCGATCGATTACTGCAATCGGAGACCCTAAAGCATCTTGAAAAGCCACCTTTGAATCCTGAAATCAAGAAAATTCAGGGGCAAGAGACTGTTTATCGAGCAATTACTTTAGGTCAAGATAACGTCATCGGCGGAGTTTCAATAATTCTAAAACCTTAATCTATTTCCTTGGATGAGCCTTATCGTAGTTGTGCCTCACCGCCTTAATATCCAATTGCGTATATATTTGGGTCGTACTAATATCAGAGTGTCCTAAAAGTTCTTGGACAACTCTTAAATCTGCCCCACCTTGAACCAAATGAACAGCATAAGTATGTCGAAGCGTATGGGGAGAAACTTTTTTTTCTATGCCGGCATTTTTCTGATGCTTTTCAATAATAGCGTGGGCCGATTGCCGGGACAAGGCTTGCCCTCTAGAACCAACAAAAAATGCAAAGACCCCTTGCTTGGCTAACTTCAGGCGTCCATCATTTGCATATCTCAACAGCCAAGGCATGGTGTGCCTTGGTATCGGAACAACTCGCACCTTTCCCCGTTTGCCTCTGACTCGAAATCCTGCCACCGATGAATCCACATCCTCAATCCTTAAACCGATAGCTTCACTAATTCTCAGTCCCGTTCCGTATATCACTTCCATCAAAGCGCGGTCGCGCAAACCTTGCGGAGTGTCTAAATCCGGACTACCTAAGATTTTCTCCATTTCCGACCAGTTCAAAGCTTTAGGAAGTCGCTTTGGCAAAGCAACCCCGGCCGCACTCGGTAACTCAACTGGAATTTTTCTACCATGCCGTTTCAGAAATTTAAGAAAAGAGCGCAAACTTGAAATTCTTCGTCTCAGAGTTCCAGGCTTTACGCCTTTGCCCATATGAATTCTAAACTCGACTAAAGAATTCTCCGTTAAATCTAGCCATGAACTCAGTCCAAGAGAAGCAAAAAATTCGGCAGTCCGCAGAAGATCGGTGGAATAACTGGTTAAGGTGTGGTCGCTGGCTCCCCGGTCGGCTCGGAGGTGGTCGATGTACCACTCGATATCGTTGTCAAATCCGTTTTGCGTTTCCACAGGTATAGAATAGGACGGATGTACATCATATCGTGCACCGTCTGATATGGGTGAAGTCCAATTCCGGCATTTTTTCCTCCTCCACTTATTCCTCCACCTACAATTGCATAAGGTTCGTATTCAGATTCAAGTTGCTTGACAAAAGCTCGATATCGATTGACTGAATCCACGAACCCATCTGGAATATTCCCATTCGTCGCTAAACGGTCATACCCTTCTAGTTCAAAACTACTAAAAACAACCGATTCGGGTTTCATTTCGGTAAGTAGTCGAACATCCCAATCCTGACGCTCTTTATAGTCTGCAGGCAAATACCTTAAAACTTGTGGATTTTGGGCCGACATCATTGCTTCAAAACGATATTTTGGCCCTCTATAAGGCCCTGAGTTCGCTTCAGGATATAAGGTTGGAGTGTAGAACCACGGATCACTCACTAAACCCACAGACTTCACTTCAGATTCTCGAATAACCTTTGCCATTTCCGCTTGAGAATCCATTCCCGTCATCCAGCCGGTCACCGTTAAATCATAAACCATTCCGCCGCCGACTCCGCCAAGTGAAAGAATTCCAAATGCTACGACTGCTCTGCCCCATTTTGATTTACTCCCATGACTTTCGCCTAAAATCACTCCAAAACCAATGGCAACAAAAACCATGAGTGGGAATGTATATCTTAAAAATTTAACTTCAGCCCTTCCGATCAATACAAGGAGAATGGCAAACACCACAATTGAACTTACTAATAATGGAGCCAATGCAGTTCTCTCTTTTGAAAACTTAAAGGAATATGCAATCAAGCCATAAACGCCCATCATTCCAGTTAAAATTCCCACTCCCATAAAGAGATTTGGTAATTGGGTGAGCGGCCCCGTCGGCAAACCTGCAAAAACTATGCCATGTCCAGTAGCTGTGTGGGCCAGCTCATATGTAAAGTCTTTCCAGAAAATCGATGACTCCAACAGCATCCCGGGAGTCGATACAAAAAAGCTGAAGCTAGTACAAGCGAACAGGATCAGCATAAGTTTTGCCACTTTCGTTTCGCGATTTTCGAACCAAACGTATCCTAGAGTTATCGCTGGAATCAAGAAAACGAGTAGCCCCGTATACTTAGTCCCGGCGCACAAACCAGTGAATATTCCGGAAAAAATAATACACTTTTGTAAATCACTTTTTTCTCCTTCAATCGGAATCATTTTTGATGCCCAATAGACTGCTAATGCAAGTAGAAATGTGGCAAAAACATCTACTGTCATAAACCGACTATGGACAACTAAACCAGGCGCAAGGGCAAGCACTGCCCCGGAAGATATTGCTCCAACAATATGGGTTCGACGATAAAGAATCAAGAATCCAACCCAAGCCAGACCTGCCCCTGCTAGTGCCGAAACAATTCGCCCTCCTTTTATCACTCTTCCTAAAACTTCTGGAGCATTTGAACCAGATTCATTCACTCCTCCTGTGTAAGCCATAACAACGTCACTAGTAACTCTGGCAATTGTTAAAAACAGGGTTCCATAGTTATAAAATCCAGGCGTAAAGTCAAATCGAGCCGGTTCGATTTGCTGAGAATTCATCCAGACTATTTCTTCATCCGGATGTAAACTGTGATGCCGTTCACCATTGGGAAGCCCCCATCCAATCCCAAGTAACCGAATCACAAAAGCCACAATAAAAAGGCCAAGTCCGACTTTCAATGCGAATTGGTCAAACTTGGCAGAAATTTTCATTCTTTATAGTATGGTCAAATTACTTTAAGGTCATGGTAGCTCTGCCTTTTAAATCTTCCGAAACAACCGGAGAATTTAGCCCCGATTGGAAAACACTCCAATGTCCAACTGTATTGGCTTCAGACCGCAACGTTTTTTTCGATTTCAAATCTAAATCGAAGACAATTTTGGAATCAAGTTTTAACGGAAAAGATTTCAATCCACTTTGCCCTGGTGTTGTTCCCATCATCTGATTGATATATAAAGCAGCATCTGTGTCCAAATGAATTGTCGCCGAAATGCGATGGACTTTGACTTTATTCACTTCAATGATGCCGTCATACTTGTACTCCATGTCCAATCGTTGAACAGCCTGCTCTTTAGAACCTTTTAACGATTGAGGCTGATAGCTCACCGTTTTTTTCCAAGTTTCTCCAACGGCAACAGTGTCTAATGGAAGCTTAGGATTAAAATCTAATGCAGTTTCCATTGATCCAATAAACAATGCCATTTGATAAAGATCTTGTTGGAATCCACCTAGCTGAATCGCCATTGGTGACTCAAAACCCGCCTTTTCCATACTGCGAATAAACTTTGTACTTAGCCCGCCTCCATTTTTAGGTTTAGGCTTATCAAGCTCTTTGATATCTGTGATCTCGTTAATTGGAGAGAGCTGCATTTCAACATGCATATCTAGTGGAATCTTAGTTGCTCTCGGAGGACTATCAGCGGTTTCGCCCGCTATTTGAGTGATGAAAGGACGCTTGTATTCAACAATTGCGAACCCTGCCTCATTGATCGACTTTACATTTGCCGTCCAATCATAAACAAAATCGATCGTCTCAGGCAATGCAGATTGCCCGAGTTGCGCCGTGTCCGTTAACAAATGAGCTTTAACAGAATAATTCCAAGTCTCACCTTTCGTGAACTGACGATAAAGCTCCGTCAGATCTTGGCTCTTATGGGGAGCCAAGATCGAAGCTGCTAAAAGTGTGGTCAGCATATGGTTCTAGTTTACTAGACGAATCAGCGAATCATCTGTTTTGCAATAACCATTCTTTGAATCTCTGAACAGCCTTCACCAATCTCTGTCAATTTTGCATCGCGCCAGAGTTTTTCAACAAGGAATTCAAAAGTCATTCCTCTACCGCCGTGAATTTGAATTGCATTATTGGTGCAAGTATTTGCCGATTCACTGGCAAACAATTTAGCCATGCTCGAAATAGTAACGACGTTTTCACCACGGTCAAACATCGCTGCACCTTTATGAAGCAATAGTTTGGAAGCTTCAACCGCCAATCCATTATCAGCTAGCATGTTTTGGACAGACTGCATATCGCAGAGTCGTCGATTAAACTGCTCTCGTTGTTTAGAATATTCCACGGCAAGTTCTGTTGCTTTTTCGGCAATTCCACATGCCATCCCGGCAATGCCAAGTCGACCTCTATAAAGCAACCCAATCGCTTCTTCAAATTTACATGGTGTATGCCAAGCTTTTGCATCATTTAACTTAAATCTAACTGTGTTACTTGCGCGAACTCCAATTGTGTGAATTCGATCTACCAATTCAAATCCTGGTTGATCTGTCTCAAGTAAAAAGGCTGATAGCTCTGTATCTGAAACTCTTGCAACGATAATAATGAGATCGGCTTTACCACCGTTGGTAATAAACATCTTCTCACCATTCAAAACGGCCCATCCATCTTCGCCAATCTTTGCCGATGTCTTCACACGACGTGCATCAGATCCTGCGTCTGGTTCAGTAAGTCCCCAAGCCATTTTTAGCTCCCCAGACATCGCCCTTGCTAAATACTTTTCACGTTGCGCGTCGGTAGAAAAGTAGACAAGGTGCGCTACACACAGGGCATTAATTGCAGCAACGTTCATAGAAAGCGCTGGGTCACCCTTTGCCAACTCTCGGCAAGCCTCGACATAAGCCATACAAGAAAGGCCAGGACCACCAAATTCCTTTGGAACTGTCATCGAAAGTAGCCCAATAGAGCCTAGCTTCTTCCAAATATCATCCGGAAAGGCAGTATCTTCTTCCCACTTACGAGTATTTGGCAAAACTTCATTTGCAACAAAGTCACGGACAGAGTCCAAAAATTGCGTTTCATCAACATTGATCGCCGGAATGACAGCATTGTCAGAATTCCGGGAAAGCTCAGCTTGCGCCATATGCTCATTCTACTTGCCAATTTAGTACAGTATTACAAGCGTCCCAATTTAAACCAGATTACAGCAATAGACATAGCATATGCTAATTGAAAGAGCACATTGCCAATCTAGCCTTGGACTTGAAACGAGGGACGTTTATTCTAAACAGGCTTCACACTCAATGCATCGCTCGAATCAGATTTCGGACTGGTCTCTGTAGCTGGGCTAGTTGTTTTCATGTCTTCGGTAGAACTGGGTGCCGCTGGTGAATCACTTTTCTCAGCCGATTTCACCGGTTCTGAGTTTTTCGAACTCACATCGTTCACATAAAACCCTGATCCCTTGAACATCACCGCTGTTGGTTGAATCAACCGCTTCAAAGCATTCTTTGCCCCGCAATCGCAATCAGTCAGAGCATCTTCAATGATTCGTTGCTCAACTTCAAATACTTTTTCACATTTTTGACATTCGTAAACATAAGTTGGCATATTCAGTCCTACTTTTAATCAAAAGCTCAATTCAGGATTGTGGCAGAATGGAATCCCTATTCCAGGGTCCACTAATGCTTTCTAACCAAACATTTGCCGCAACTGACTTGCCAGTTATAGGAGTTCTCATTCTTTTAGAAGGACTTCTTTCGGCTGATAATGCCCTTGTTTTGGCAATCATGGTCAAGCATCTGCCCGACAAACTCCGACAACGAGCGTTGCTATATGGTCTCGGGGGGGCATTTGTCTTTCGCGGAATTGCATTATTGGCCGCAAGCTGGATTATCAAACTTTGGTGGTTACAACTCATCGGCGCGGCTTACCTTCTCTTTATCACAATAAAGCACTTTATTCAGCATCAAAAACAAGAAGAAAGTGTAAAAACAAAAGCCAACTTAGGATTCTGGCAAACTGTCTTACTTGTCGAACTCACTGATATTGCCTTTGCAATTGATTCAGTTGTCGCTGCTGTTGGCTTAATTAAAGGTCCAGAAAAACTATGGGTTGCATATGCCGGTGCTCTAATCGGTGTGATCATTTTAAGATGGGCCGCAGGAATATTCACAAAGCTTCTCGATCGGTTCCCAGCAATTGAACACGTTGCTTACCTCCTGGTCGGTTGGGTTGGAGTTAAGCTATTTCTCATGTCCGGGCACAACTTTGATAGAGACGTCGTTCAGACTTCTAAAGCAATCAACTTGCCCTTCCATATTCCAGAAATGCCACACAATATATTCTGGATTGGTATGGCACTAATCGGTGTTTTTGGCACGATCTACTCACTTCGTCAAAAAGGCAATCCCGAGACATCAAATTCGGAGAACTAAAAAACCTGGTGATAATTTGTGGAAAATTGCCATAATGTAATGGTATGGCACGATGGCTAGCCTGTCTCATTCCATGGATGGTGGCGACAGTAGCAATGGCAGCTCCTCAAGCAGTCAAGGTTCAATATACTTACCATGGATCGGATTTTTCTGCGCTCAAACAAAATGAGCAAGTTCTGATAACCCCCACAATTGCAAAAACTTGGGGCTGGAACATTACGTTAAATGGCAAAGAATATCAATTTGCCTGCGAAGGTAGAAATTTCCGTTTACCTATTCAAAGCGTAAAAGGAGAAAAATATTTCGATCTCAACGAAGCTGCGCAATACATTGGTGCAAAAACTTCGTTTCAAGATGGCATCTTTAAAGTTTTAGCCAGCGTTCGTTCCATTGAACTAACCAAAGAGGGACTAGAAGTTTCAAGCACTATACAAACAAAAAATAAAGTTTATCGAGTGTCATCGCCCGATCGTCTGGTCATAGATATCCAAGGAGCAGAACTTGAAGCGAGGCTGATTGAAAAAATGCCAGATTGGTGGCGTTTTGCTCAATACTCTCCCGACATTGTCCGTGTAGTATTGGAGCATCCTGCCGCGCCAATGGCTACAGTTCCAAAGCCCGATACTGTGAGGTTTTTCAAACTTTTGCTACCGGCCCTATGTCTTCAAGATCCATCAACAATTGATGCATCTAAAATACCGAAAGCTCCTGCCAGAGACCCAAAATCTACTCCCGGAATTCTTATTGGTAAACCAGTTGTTCTCCGAGATTCAGAATCAGAAACAGTTTTTCAAATTCCAGTTTCACAACCGTTGCCAACTTCGCCATCAATGCGGTATCAAGGCGCAAGCCGGCTCGAACTGAGGATCCCTAAAGGTCAGCCCGAAGACTTTGGCCCGTTAACCATCTCTGGCTCCAGGTGGGTTTCAAACTACATGATGTCTGGCGATAACGCTACGGCCACCATCACATTTGATACCAATTCGCCTATGGCGTTTACAGTTTCAACTCAAGGCAATTCAATAATTTTGCGCCTCTTTCGACCACCAGTGAGCAAAACCGGATTATCCGGGAAAGTGATTGTCATTGATCCTGGACATGGGGGTAAAGATGGCGGTGCGAATGCTGCGGGCGTCATGGAAAAGGTCATGGCACTTAAGGTGTCAAAGGAAATAATCAAACAACTCTCCGCTGCCGGAGCATCCGTGATTACTACCAGAAACGAAGATACATATCCAAGTTTAAGTGACCGAGGCAACCTAGCAAACGATAGCAACGCAGATATCTTTATCAGCGTACATTTCAATTCGAACTCTAAAGCCGATAGCCGATCAGGAACAATCACATTCCATCACAAAACTTCTTCAATCGGACAACTCCTTGCCGAGTGTTTGCACGAAGAAATTGTAAAGGTAAGCAATCTTCCCGATATTGGAGTCTGGTCAGACGGCAAAATCTACCAGTCTGGATTTAAAGTTCTCCGGGACACTAAAATGCCGGGAGTATTGTTAGAATTAGCATTCGTCAATCATAGAGCAGATCGAGCAGAAATGACAAAAGCCGATTTTCCCGATCGAATCGCTAAAGCGGTTCTAAAAGGTCTGAGCAAATTCTTGGGAGACTCAAAAAGTAACTAAAGCAATGACAAAATCAAAAACAAAAACAACTGCGCTCCTCTCGGCAGCAATTGCCGTTGTTGCCTTTGCCGGAGTTACTACAGTAGTCTTGCAAAGCCAAAAAGCAGAAAAGTCAACCCAAGCAGTAACGACCCAAAAACCAATTGATGACATTGAAATCCAACTAAAACCGACTGGTCAGGAAAATTCTGTCAAAGTCTTGAATCCAGAATTCAAAGGCGACAACTTAACATTTTCGGAGAAAATCCAAACGGTTCCCGATGGTGTTGATGCAAAGTCATACGCAATTTCCGAATACCTCAAAAATATTCCAGCGGTACCAAAAACCGTAAAAGTCTTGAATTGCGATGTCAAAGACTCAATTGCTACAATCGATTTCAATAGCGACATCATGGCTGGATATGGAACAGAAGACGAGCAAATGATAATCAATGGAATATTAAAAACTATGGGATCATTTCCTGATGTCAAAGCAGTGAGGATTCTAGTCGATGGTGAACCTGTGGAAACCCTAGGAAATATCGAAATACAAAACCCACAACCCGTATTGCGTTAAGAAATTTCCGATTCCTTTAACTCTGGAACATCTACGGATTCTCCAGAGTTTTTTTGTCTGGCATTGAAAATAAGTCGTTCAATTCCAATCAATACACCCGCGGCCAGAGCACCAACTATCCAACCATACAGGACTTGATAAGGATAGTGGACACCAACAAAAACCCGGCTGATTCCTGTCAGAATCGCAACCGCTAACCAACCATATCCCCAATTCCGTTTATAAAACAAAAACAAAATTGCAATCGCCATCATATTGGCCGCATGACTGGACGCCGTGCCAAAACTGGTCAATTTGTCAATTCTTAGATTCAAAACTGAAAGCTCTACACACGGACGCAACATCATAAAAGTCGCTTTCAAAATATCACAAGTTTCGTTTGCTAACCCAGCCGCAAATGGAGCCAATATTGCCGGAGTCCTCAAATCCTTCCGGTAAATCATATAAGCCAAGAGTAAAAGCAAAAATATCCTTACTGGCCACCATTTATTCGCTTCACTCAAAGAAATAAAAACAGGGTTCAAAAAATCTGGCCATCCATTGATAAACCTAAAGACTAGGAGATCAATGGATTGCATAAAACTATTTTACAACCTAGAGCCATATCTGACGTAAGGTCAAAATAGATATAGTTATGTCAGCACTAACCGCTCTTGCCGCCAAAGCCAGCCTTGCCAGTTGGACATTAGGCTCTCCCAGACAAGGTCGAACTGAATACAAGAAATGTGTTGGCTACGATCCCATCCCAGGGCGAATGGCTCCATCAGAACCCCATGACATTTGGATAGCTTGGGCAAAACATCTCGAAGCGAATCGCCCACCCGAGCTTTTGGCACACACCCTCGATCAATTCGTAATCCTTTCTGAAGATGAATCGGCATTTGGGGCACAGAAAGTAAGAAACGGGTTAACGTCACCAATGTCTGGGGCAATCGAAAATCCAATTTCGTATCGATCAGCCGCAATTGCTAGAGCCGCTTATTGGGGTCTTGCGTGGTTAGGCGATCCAAACAAAGCTGCAAAATATGCTTACTTCGATGCCTCGCTTGATCACTCGGGCGACGGAGTCTGGGTTCCAATGGCAATTGCGGCGTGCATTGCTTCATCAAACTCTGCCACGAGTAACATTGAACTTGCAAGTGTGTTTTTGAACTTTCTTTCTCCGTCAAGCAAAGTCCATCTTGCCGCACATGAAATTCGAAGAATTGCCAGCCAGCCAGAATCAGCACGTGAGTTCCGACTCAAAGCACTTCAATTATTAGGCGAAGAAGATATCTTACATGCCGCTCACAGCGGTTCCCATTTTCTTTTAGCACTTCTAAACGGTCAAAGTGATCCAACCCGATCAATTCTAACTGCTGTTAGCTGCGGAGGAGCTACTGCCCAGGTTGCAAGTGCAATTGCCATGGTAACAACTCTAGTTCAAGAAAGTTTTGAAGACGAGTGGCTTAATCCACTTGGAACAGAATTTATTTCAAGTTCTGCCCTTCGACAAATCTCCACCCCCCAATCAATAGAAGAATGGGCAAATATCGTCAGTACTGTTTACACTCCTGAAACAGAACTGCTGGAGTCATTGCCGGCCAGCAAAATCACTTCCGAACCCAAAATATCAAAACTTGAAGTAGAAACAGACGATTCTCAAGTAGCGAAACTAGATGCTATACCAACAACAAATACTGACCTCGTAGCCTCTCAATCAAAAGAAAACTCGGATACAAAATCGGAAACTGCGGAAGAAACAACTCCAATCCCAGCGGAACTACATGGTGAGGATCTACCTGAATTAACTCCTAATCAAGATCGGCAAACCATCATTTCCGTTCCCTCTCCGGAAGTGGTAAGCATCACAGACCAAAACCCAAATCGAACGTTTTTAGAAATCGGAGACTTTTTAGTCCAAGTCGAATTTTTAAGCCGAGTGCACTCCATCCCAACTTTAGGTCTAGAGCTACAAGTAACGATAACCAATCTCACATCAAATTCAATTAATGGACAAATTGATATGCAAGGTGCCGCCGGATGGTCGATTGCTAAAAAAGCCGACTTTATCCGACTTGATCCAAATCAACCTGTTTCATTTCTGGTAGTCGCCCGCCCAGATACTATCAGCGCTGCAAGTCAATCACATCTGGCAATATCCATCAATGGAGTGAGCGCAATTCTGCCAATTCCACTTTCAAATCCAGTTTGTATTTCGGGCCCGTTTGCAAATCCCGACGGACAAGGTTTTGAAAAGATCTTCCCGCCTGAAAATGGATTCGAGTTCGAACAAATCATGAATGGACGAAGCGATATGCCAGTTAAATGGAAAATCGACTATCTTCCGGCCATTGTTTTGGATATCGAAGACTCATTTACCTCCGGCCCTGGAGTTATCTTCATATACGCCGAACTCGAATTTGAAAAACCTGGAAGTTACAGTATTTTCGTGAATTCAGAAATTGCAGCTAAAGTTTGGATAGACCAAACCAAGATTCTCAGCTATCACGACCAACGACCAAAAGGATTCGATCCTAATGGACGCTATTCCGCTCGCTTTACTTCCTCCGGAAGATCGACTCTCATGGTCAAAACACTTAGAGAAAACAAGCCTGTTAAGCCTCTAATCCTCGCATTTTACGATGAAGACGGAAAGTTAACATTTCCCAAGTATGTCCTCCCTGAAATGAAATCCTGAATATTAATGACATGAGTGTTGCCGACAAAATTGCAAGATGGATTTGGGGAGTAATTCTTGTACAAATGAGGAATCCCCGATCTAAAGCAACACAAAAAAAACTTTTAGCACTTATTCCAGAATCGCGTCGAGATAAAATCCGCTTGCGCGCAATAAAAAATGAAAAGTTTGCTCGTAGAATCGGACTCCCTTTACTGAAAATTACAATCAAAGCTTTTTTTATCTGGACAGCTGCCGTAGTCTTGTATATCATTGGACTAGAACTACAGGAGCGAGGATTATTCCCTACACCGGATGTCATTGCCAATCCCAATTCTCAAGCTAACTAGAAAGCAGAAAAGCTTTTCTGCTTGGCGCCGCCATGGCAAAGTTTTGTAACTCTTCCCTGTTAACCCATTTCAACATAGAATTCTGGTTCTTAAGTTCAATGGTCGAAACAAATACTTGGATCTTATGTTTCGTTACCACATGGCTAAACTCCGCAACTGCTACCGGAGTCCCTGGCAACATTCTCTCTAAAACCGCCAATTCTTCTTCTCGCGGAAACTCGTACATACCGGCCCACCATCGCCTTTCAGGAACAACGCGAATTCCAACTTTTGACTGAAAAGTCGGTATCCAGATATGATGTGTCAACTTCACATATTCCTTTTTCGCTTTTGGATATGGATAACGATGCACTTGGCCAGTCTTGAATGACTCACACCATCTCGAAACAGGACAAGCTTCACAGTTCGGATTCTTTGGGCGACAGATGATAGCCCCAAGTTCCATAACCGCTTGATTCCAATCACCTGGTGAGCTCAAATCTAACACTGAATCGGCCCATTTTTGAGCCGTTACTTTTAATGAGTTCCCAGTATCACACGATGTGGCGATACGGCTAAAAACCCTCTCGACGTTGCCATCCACAACCGCTACCGATTCTCCATTGCAGATAGAAGATATTGCTGCGGCTGTATATCTGCCCACTCCTGGTATTGCAAGCCATTCATGAAAAGAGTGTGGCCATCCCTGTTGCGAGATCAATTGTGCTGCTTGATGAAAATTTCGCGCACGTTGATAGTATCCCAAGCCTTGCCAATACACGAAGACTTCATCAAGGTCAGCATCGGCTAACGATTCAACCGTCGGAAACCGCTTCATCCATCGATCAAAATAAGGCAATACCGCCGCAATCGTAGTCTGCTGAGCCATAATCTCGCTGACCCAAACGGAATACTGCTCCGGACTCTTTCTCCAGGGTAATGAGCGACCATTTTCCCGGTACCAAGAAGCTAACGCCGATTGAAATTCCATTAAACCGGAACTGGCAATCTCAAAGATTCCAAAGCAGTTTCTGGATCAGCTTTACCTGTCAAAGCTCGTCCAATCACCAAATAGTCAGCCCCAGCTTCTAAGGCATCCGCGCCATCACCAACTCGTTTTTGGTCGTGCAATTCTCCGCGATGAGCCCGAATCCCTGGTGTTACAATCACACCGGTTCCAATTTCCGCACGAATAGCTCTTGCTTCATGGACAGAACATACAACTCCATCCATCCCATAATCAACGCCTAGCTTGCTTAGATAAACCATGTGTTCTTCGATGCTTCTTTGTATTCCAAGATGATCCGTTAGAATATGTTGGTCAAGTGATGTCAATACAGAAACTCCAACCAAAATAGGTCGATTTTCAATCGGAAAAGACTTGGCTTCTTCTACCGCCGCCGTAATCATGGCCGGACCACCACTCAAATGTAGGGTCAACATCCAGACACCTTGTCTTGCGGCCTCTCGAACGCCCACGGCAACACTGCTTGGAACATCGTGAAGTTTCATATCAAGAAACACTCGATCCGCCCCGGCATCTTGCAGGCGTCGGACAACATCCAAACCATAAGGCAATGTCAATCCATGCCCGATTTTAAATGCTCCAACATAAGGAGCAAGTCTTCGAACATGTAAAATAGCCTCATCTAAACTCCCCATATCAAGGGCACAGATAATTTTGTTCTTAAATGAATGCGGCATGGTCTGTATTCGATTGTAGACCAACGATTGCTTATTTCAAACAAATGCACACCGAACTTCTCATTGATGGGGTCTTTTATGGAGGACCATGCGATTCAAGCATCGGAAAAACGCAACACTATGCGCCTTTCGATGGCAAACTAGTAGGAACTGCTGCCGAAGCCGGATGGGCCGAAGTATCCGCCGCTCTTAACGCCGCTGAAAGTGCATTTCAGACTTGGCGAAAATCACCGCTCCTCCAAAGAAAGGAACTCCTCCTAAAGATTTCCGCTAACGTGAGAAACCGGAGCGAAGAGCTTGCTCAATTGTTAGCAATTGAGGTCGGAAAACCAATACAGCTCGCCCGGGCTGAAGTCGAACGCTTAGCCATTACATTTGAACTTGCAAGTGATCTCCTCAACGATCCAACTACGCGATCAATCAACTTAGGAAACGACAAAAGACGAGATGACTTTGAAGTCTTTGCGGCTAGAAACCCGATCGGCGTTGTTTTAGCAATCGTGCCTTACAACTGGCCGCTCAACCTTGCCGCCCATAAAATTGCCCCCGCAATAGCCTCGGGAAACACGGTTGTCGTTAAAACTCCAAGTATTGGCACACTCACTCTACTGACTCTGGCCAGACTGATTCATGAATGTGGGTGCCCCGATGGAGTGGTCAATGTTATCAATTGCCCTTCTATACTCGCCCAAAAAGCGGCAGAAGATTCCCGCACAACAATGCTGAGTTTTACCGGCTCACCAAAAATAGGATGGATGCTCAAAGGTCTCGTGCCTCGCAAAAGAGTCGCTTTAGAACTCGGAAGCGACTCGACCGCAATTGTTGCTGCCGATGCCGATATATCAATTTGCAGCAAGCAACTTGCCATATCCTCATTTGCCTATGCCGGTCAAATCTGTATTTCAACTCAACATATCCTCGTTCATCAAGACATTTATGAAGAATTTAGAAATCAATTTCTTGAAGAGACAAGCAAAATTAAGTCTGGAAACCCTCTCGATGAAGATGTCCTCTGTGGTCCAGTTATTAACAATGACTCATTAGAAAGGATCAAAAAATGGGTAGATGAAGCTGAAGAACTAGGATGTGTCATTCACGGAGGTTCGCAAATTTCTAATGTGCTAGAACCCACAATAGTCGAAAACGTCACTCGAAACATGACTTTAGGAAAAGAGGAAGTTTTTGGCCCGGTTGCAACTCTCCAATCCTATAAATCCGACCAAGAAGCTCTCAAATGGGTCAATCAATCTCAGTTCGGAATTCACATGGCCTTATTTACCAACGATGAAAGCAGAATTCAATACTTTTTCGATTCGGCAGAAGTTGGCGGAATCATCATTAACGATTCTCCATCAGTACGATTTGATGCAATGCCATACGGGGGAACAAAAAACTCTGGATTCGGACGTGAAGGAGTATTTAATTCCTATATTGAAATGACAGAAGAGAAAACATTTGTCCGTCGCAAAAATTCTATTCGTTAGCTTCGCATTCAATAAGTTCATCGACTCGCACAACTAAAGCCGTCGCATTGTCAGATCCTCCCCCAACCAATGCTTCGTTAACTGCCCGCCAAGCGCATTCACTGGGCGATCCCGCCATTAATATCTCTCCAACTTTTTCGTCCGAAACATGGTTTGTAACCCCGTCTGAGCAAATCAAAAATCGATCTCCAACCTGCAGGTCGTGTTCAAAAACATCGGCTTCCACCGTTTGTTCTGTTCCCAAAGCTCTCATAATCACGTGCTTGTAAGGATGCTGCTCGGCCTCCTCGCGGCTCATCATACCGGCCCTCACCGTTTCTTCAACCCATGTGTGGTCGACGGTCAGAAGTTCGCACTTCCCTCCTCGAGATCGGTAAACCCGGCTATCGCCAACCTGAACGATAAAAACCCGATTCTGCACAATCAAAACTGCAGACAAAGTCGTACCCATCCCTTTCCGGCTAGTAACCGCGCGGGCAACATCATTAATAAATCGGTTTGCTGCTGAAACTGCCGCTCGACCGGCCGATTGTGGATCATCGCTGGGATGATTTCGGTAGACATCAATAAAGGTCTTACAAGCCAGTTCGCTCGCAATCTGCCCAGCTTCATGCCCCCCCATTCCATCACAAACAACAAAAACATGGCCCTTTCCGGCTATGTCGGCGGGAGACTCTGCCAAAAAGTATTCGAATTTATCCTCGTTGTTTTCGCGAACTCGACCAATATCCGTTTTTGCCCCTACGTTCACTACTGGCTTAATTTTTAACTCAACCGACTTGACAATTTGCTCAACTAAAAACTCCGCAGTTGTCTCCTCGTTCACGATCGAAACCTCAACCGTAATTCAAGTTGACCAAGCCGGATCACATCATTGGAGCCAATTTGAGTCTTCTGCCCCGCCGATAACTTAGCATCATTGACAACCGTGCCATTTGTCGAACCTGTATCTATCACATACACCGCATCAGAAGTCACTTCAATTTCGCCATGTTTTCCGCTCACATAGGGGTCAGGAACAACCACATCATTTCCTTCTTTTCTTCCAAAAGTAAACGTGCCAACCTTCAAAGAAATCTCTTCGTCGCCAAAAGTTAACCAAGCCACCGTATCGCTAAGGGTTGGTGGCACCGAAAGACTCGATGTCTTACCTCCCAATCCCGCCAGAGTCTTGTTAATTTCTCCCGGAAGTGATAAAACCATTTCGACTCCACCAAAACTAACGGATTCACCGTTAACTAAAGAAGCACGTTCCCCTTGAGCAATGCGAGAATTACCAACTGTTGTCCCGTTTGTTGAACCAAGATCCGACACAAAAACTCCCGATTCATCAAAACTAATTTCCGCATGGCGACGACTCACGCGAGTGTCCTCAATCGAAATATCTCCTTGGCGGCCAATAACTGTAGTTCCTGGCCTGAGTTGGTACTCCCGTCCTCCACAAACCAGAACCGGAAGTTGTACGGTTGGAGCCCCAAACGCATCGCCATCCAGAGCCATTTCAAAAATCAATCCGCATTCATTGCAAAAAATAAGCCCCGCCGGATTAAATGACTTGCAAACTGGGCATTGAACCGGCTTTATTGTCACCGTTGCTTCAAACGTTGGCGAACCGCCCATAATTGTCCGATTAGGGTCAACCATTGGTGTTCCGAGTTGTGTCTTATTTGGATCAATCATTCCGTTCTCTCACTCCCAAGTTTTGCTCAGAAGCAGCTTCTCAGTATTCAGACGAAGGATCAACATTCATTTGTTGCGCTAACTTCGCTATTTACTCTTCATCATCGGCAACTTTAAGCAATACTTTTGGGGTAGGACTCTATTAACATGTTTCGACGTCTTACTTCGACATCTTTAATTGGGATTGCTTGTCTCGCAAGTTCCGTCAGCTATGCAAATTTTGCTGGGTTTGGAAACTACGAGATGATCACTAAAGATCGACTCTATTCCCACTTAGAATTTATTGCCTCCGACCTACTTCAAGGAAGAGATACACCTTCCGCCGGATTAGATCTCGCTGCGCTCTATATAGCATCACAGCTAAAATTAATGGGAGCAACTCCCGCTGGCGAAAATGGCACGTTCTTCCAAACTTTAACCTGGGGAAGAAACCGATTAGATGTCGAAAACAGTTCAATTTCTATAAACGGTTCAACCGTAACTCTCGGCACAGGTGCACTACCAACCTCTTTTGCCCCCATTGATACAACTGCCGAAATCGTGTATGTTCCCAGTGGTTGGTCCAATTCCGAAAAAGGCGTAAATCCATTCAATGGTATTGATGTCAAAAACAAAATCGTAATCACCGATGGAGCTGGACCAGAAGGAGTTGACCGCCGAGAACTCTTTGCAAGTTGGGATCGCGCCGATGTTTCAGCAAAAAAAGCCGGTGCTGTTGCTCTCATAAACTTAGCCCAAAATCCAAATACGGCAAACTGGCAAAGATCAATGGATCGAATCAAAGCGGGTGGCCGATTTGCCGCAATAGATCCAAAAGATTCAAGCTTCCCGGTCATAACTCTATCGACAGAAGCATCAAGTTCATTATTTGAAGCCCCAGTATCAGAAGTTTCAGCTGAAGGAATCAAAAATGCAAAGCTAAAACCCGGCGCGAAACTTTCCATAAAAATGGCTGTGATCCAAGAAAGACAAACGGCCAAAAATGTAATCGCAATGATCCCCGGATCTGATCCGACACTTGAAAAAAGAATTTGTTGGCGTCGGTGCCCATTACGATCATGTTGGAGTCGGAAATCCCGATGCAACCGGAGATACAATTTTCAATGGCGCCGATGATGACGGATCCGGCACCGTTGCTATGCTAGAAATGGCTAACGCCCTCGCAAAAGGAACGAGACCAAAAAGATCTGTTGTTTTCGTCTGGCACTGCGGTGAAGAAAAAGGGTTGGTTGGTTCAAGATACTTTGCTAATAACCCAACTTTCGATCTTAAACAAATGAAATTCATGGTCAATATCGATATGATCGGAATGGCCAAGAAAGAAGGTGATACTAATCCCCAAAATGCAAAATTGGCAGCCCTCAATGAAGTTTATTTGATTGGGCCAAAAACAATCAGCTCAACAATGCGACCAATCATCGACATGGTTAACGATAAAGTTCATAAAATGAAACTCAATGACTTTTATGATCGAATTGATGATCCAGAACGAATTTTCTATCGAAGCGACCATATCAGCTACATCGAAAAAGGTGTTCCTGCCGTGTTCTTCTTTAGCGGAATTCACGAGAATTATCACCGACAAAGCGACGAGATTGAAGCCATCAACTTTGATCAACTCCTATTGAACACCCAAACGATCTTTGCAATTACCTATCAAATGGCAATGCTAGACAAAACTCCAGTAATCGACAAAGTAATTCCGGGAATCGGAAACTAAACCAAACTAAATATTGAGATCGACAACGTTAATCCGAAGTCGATCTCAAATTCTTTATCATCACCGAAATCCCCAACTCCGGAACCGATTGGTTCGTCTAATCATTTGAGTCTAGTATAACAACTCACGAGTTCATTCACCAATGATAGAAATTCTTACCGCACTCGTTCTTTTGAATAGCTCAACACAAGGGCAAGCTCCAGAGGTCACTTTTAAGCTGGATAACGAAACTCCTATGATCGGAACCCTCGTCACTGGCATCGTAACCGTCACCTTTGCTCCTGGACTGCATGGATATCAAAACCCGCCTTCCGAAGACTACATGATTCCAATTGTAGTTTCTGGAGGAGATCTAAAAGGATTTCAAGTTCGATATCCAATGGGAACCCCCGCTGCGGTTGGCGGAGAAACCAAAATGGTGATGACATACGAAGGGACGGTAGAGTTTCCAGTCGCTTTTCGCGCTCCTGTCAAAGCCGGCAAATCCCCCATCAACATAAATGTTCGATATCAACTCTGCAACGAACAAGCATGCTTCGCGCCTGGTAATGCAAAAGCTTCTTTAACTATTAACACCGTAAAACCTCCAGCGGGATGGAATGCCGTCAAGAGTTCTGCTTTTGATGCTTTCGTTCTCAATCGATTTTTAGGAAATCCTCAGTAATGCGTCAAAAGCTAACCGTTCTATTTTCATTCCTTGCAATATTTTTAGTAGCCATTGCATCGGCTCAACCAAAAGTTCACAGCGCATGGACAGCCAGTCTCAAAGATGCAGATCTTCGGGCTGGCGAATATGGTCAAATCATTTTTGAGTCGAAAATAGATGACGACTGGTATATTTACGGCCCACAAATTCAAGGCTATTGGCAAGAATCTGGTGCAACTTTCGATCCAGCTTCAGCCTCAATCATCACTTCCGATAACAAAAACCTTTGGCCCGCCGGAGAAATTTACAAAGTAGCTGACGAAGAAGGCAATCCCGAAGCCACAGATGTTGTCATCTACAAGCACGCAGTTCGTTTTGCTCTGCCATTTCCAGGTCAACAAAGACACATCGGGATCGCAAACCATTTCCGTCATTCTCGATACTCAAGCTTGCAGTTCAATTTCTGGTCTTTGTGATCCTCCAATTCCGGTCAATTTTACAATTGATCTACAAGTTCAACCCGGCGAACCTCGCCCCGAAAAATCTGAAGCTGACAATTCAATTCCAGAACAACCGGCAGAATATGTCCAGCCATCTGCCGAAGTCTCTTCAGACAACCTCACTGACACTTCAACATCAGATTCAAAAGAAGCCGCTCCTGTTAGCCAGCAAAACGCCGACCTTGAAAATGCAAAATCCAAAGGAATTATTCCATTCTTTATCTTTTCAATGATCACCGGCCTGCTTGCATTACTCACTCCTTGCGTTTGGCCAATGATCCCGGTCACCGTCAGTTATTTCAGCAAACAAGCGGAACAAGGCAATTCTAAATTAGGAAGCGCAATCGCCTATGGTTTAGGAATCATCTTCACCTTTGTTGGCCTTGGTTTACTCACCGCTATTCTTTTCGGTGCAGTTGGCCCACAGGTCCTCGCTGCCAACGTTTGGGTCAATATTGGCTTAGGAATACTCTTTGTCGCACTAGCCGCCAATTTATTCGGCTATTACGAAATCATGATTCCAACTAAATTCCTCAATAAAGTGCAATCTAAGGCAAAAGGTGGGGGTTGGATCGCTCCGGTATTACTTGGCTTTGTATTTAGCCTCACAAGTTTTACTTGCACAGTGCCGTTTGTCGGCACTATTCTTGTCGGCGCCACAAACGGCGACTATCTGTATCCAATCGTTGGAATGCTTGGCTTTCAGCCTAGCTTTTGCAATTCCTTTCTTCCTCTTGGCTCTCGCTCCTCAAGGATTGAAAAAACTGCCAAAGTCCGGCACTTGGATGAACACGATAAAAGGATTTTTAGGCTTTGTCGAACTAGCGGCTGCGATGAAGTTCTTCAGCAATGCCGAACTCACATTTGCCATTGGATTCCTAACTTATCCCGTTTATATGGCAATTTGGAGCATCATTTTTGCTCTCGCCGCTCTCTACCTTTTCGGCTTTATCAAAATTCCAAATGATGAAGGAGGGATAGTTGGCCCTGGGCGAAAAATCACTGGTTCCCTAATGGTGGTCTTCGTCGGCTATCTCCTGGCCGCCACAAACACGCCAACGTTACTTGGCTCCGGAATCGCCTTTACCCCGCCAATTCCCTATCCCGGAACAAAGCAAATCTCTGCCGATGGCCTAACTTGGAACCACACGTTTGAAGAAGCAATGGAAGTAGCCAAAACTGAAAACCGACCGGTCTTCCTCAACTTCACGGGAGTCACCTGCGCAAACTGCCGAGTCATGGAAAACAAATTCCGAAACAACAAGGATTACATCGAAAATCTTAAGCCTTTCATTCTTGCCGAGCTATACACTGATCGAGGTACAGAAGAAGACAATGCCCACGGTAAAAAGCGCGAAGAATACACCCAGTCATCATCAAATCCCGCCTACGTAATCGTCAAACCAGATGGAACTCTCGTGGCGTCGTTCTTAGGACTTGCTCAAAACGACCAAGACTTCGTGAACTTTCTAAAAGAAGGGTACAAAAACGCTCAATGAGTCCAGTAAAACCAATTTCAATCAATCGTCAATTCCAAATTGGAAATGGAAAGCTCACCATCATTGCGGGACCATGCATGGCGGAAAGTTTAGAACTATGCCATCAAGTCGCCAATCACATGCAAGAGCTTTGTGATCAACTCGGATTCAACTACATTTTCAAAGCGAGCTTCGACAAGGCCAATCGGACGTCTGCTGACTCTGTAAGAGGCAAAGGAATTGAAGAGGGCCTCAGTATTCTCAACTCGGTTAAGGAGAATTTCGGACTACCTGTTACCACCGACATCCATCTTCCATCACAAGCCAAACCCGTCTCTCAAGTTGTAGACATACTTCAAATCCCTGCATTCTTATGCCGACAAAGCGATCTCTTAGAAGCCGCCGCCAATACCAACCTTCCAGTTAATGTAAAGAAAGGTCAGTTTCTTGCACCTGGCGATACAAACAACATTATTAAAAAACTAGAAGCCTATAATTCAAACGGAATTATGCTAACCGAAAGAGGAACAACATTTGGCTACAACACACTAATCGTCGACATGCCTGGGCTAGAAATCATGCGATCGTTTGGGCATCCTGTTTGCTTTGATGCCACTCATTCCGCCCAAAGACCAGGAGGAGAAGGTTCAACAACGGGTGGAGTCCGAGAATCAATTCCCGCCATGACTCGAGCCGCCGTTGCGGTTGGTATCGATGCACTTTTCTTAGAAGTCCATCCCAATCCAAGCCAAGCACTATCTGATGCATCAACTCAATGGCCCCTCGATCGTGCACATGAACTTCTCACCCAAGTTGCAAGCCTTCACGTTGTTCGAGAAATGTTATCGGAAAGGCTCGGCACCTAAACTGAGTTCAAAAAACTAAGATAAGCCGATTCTGTTCGCTCACTCAGATGCTTCACTGTAAAAAATGAAGAGTGCCGATCCTTCCCTGCTTTACCAATGCGATCTAACAATTGTGCATCACCTCTCAATTGCCTAATTCTTTCCGCCATCGTGGCCACATCACCCGGTTCAACAAGAATCCCATCACATTGATCTTGGATGATCTCTCGGATTCCTCCAACTCCAAATGCCAAAACCGGAATCCCCAATGACATAGCTTCGGTGATCACAAATCCAAAGGCCTCTTCCCACTGGCTAGGAACCAAAATTAAATCCATCGCTTGCATAGCATCAGCTACATCGGAAATGTATCCATGATAATGAATCACCTGACCTTTTCCAATTGATCCACGCCCTTCACACCAATTCATTCCCCAAAGCTTCTCTGCAACTTGGCGAATTTTTTCTTTTTCACTACCTCGCCCAAAAATATGCACTTTAGCATCCGAAACGCCCGAAAGCTTAACGGCTTCAATCCCTTGCAAATGCCCCTTTTCGGCAACCAATCGACCAAAAACACCAATATTGAAGCCTTCACAATCAAACTTCTCCTTCGCCAAGTCTATTGCAAGTTTTGGTTCAAGTGCCGGAGAACCACCTAAAACGGAAACAATCCGCTCTACTGAAATTTTGCTCTTCACCATAGAACGAAGTACTGCTTCCGACACTCCAACAAATCCATCATATAATTCCAAATATTGACGACTTCTTTTCTCAGAAAAAGGCACCGCCACATGCCTGGTCATCAAAAGTTTGGTTGTTTCAATTCCACGATTAGCCCAACCCGCAACCAAATAATCTGGCGAAAAATGACTCACAGCAACATCAAATTTCTCCATTTTAATGAGCTTTCGAAGTCTAGCAACGGCAAGCAAGTCATACTTCCAATGCACTGGCAAGTTCACTTTCCTTTCTGAAATCTTCATTGAAAGTGGTGAACTCGGAAACACCGAAGTTGTCACGTCATGACCCCTTTCGCTCAGTCCTTCTGATAAATAGTAAAGGTACCGTTCAATTCCACCCCAATCGTCATTCATGGATGATCCGATTTGCAGAATTTTCAAACAATTCTCTCCTTCAATCAGTCAAATTTTTACTCTTTTCCGCGATCAATTTCAGCTCTTCAATCTGTTCAAGCATTTGCCGAACAAGTTCAAATTGCACCTTGGTCCGATCTAAATTATGCTCAGGATAATTGATATGGAAGTAAGTATCCCCTCGCAAATAATCTGCCAAAAACCGAGTTCCGCATTCAAAGGTAATTACGGCTCCACAATAAGGGAGAGCATCCCATTCTGCTGGTATTAAAGTCTTCCCAACAGTCTCGCCAAACCCTTTTACAATGGCTTCAAATCGAGAGCTATCGAAAATCACAAGATCCAAATTCTTTTCGTCTTCTGCCGCCTTGTTGCAGGCCGTTCTAATCAAGTCACCAATATCAAAAAGAACTGTGCCCGGCATTACCGTATCAAGATCAATAACACATTTACCTTTGCCCGATTCAGAATCAAACAAAACATTATTGACTTTGGTATCGTTGTGAGTCACTCTCACCGCTTCAGGATATTCATCAAGAATCTTTGTCAACTTGTCAGAAATCCATTCCACTGAGCTTACAAAACCCAACAAATCTTTTGCCGATTCAAGCCGCTCCGGACTTGCAACAGCCATCGCTTCTCTCAGCTGTTCTAAACGCTTAGGAGTGTTATGAAAATCAGGAATCGTGATATGGAAGTCCTTGGCGTCCAAATCGCTCAAATCAGAAAGGAAATTCCCAAAAGTCACGGCGGCTTCGTAGGCAACAGTCGGACACTCAACAACATCAAAAACTGTCGTGCCTTCTACAAAATCATAAGTGCGCCAATAATGGCCTTCATCATCACGCAAAAAACTTTTGCCATCCGCTTGTGGAACAAGGTTAAGTTGGCCCGGACGTTTATTTCCAACATGCTGCACAACTTTAGAAATATTTTCCATCAACTTCGGAGGGTCACCAAAGATCGAATCGTTGATCCATTGGTGCACATATCGTCGATTTGTGCCATTGAGTGAAACCGTCGTAACGTAGGTTTTGTTGATATGCCCTCGGAAGATCTGATCAGCGTCGATCAATTCTCCTTCTATCTTAAATTGCGGCACAACCGGGTTTAACAAGGCCATAAGTTCGTCCTTCATTTTCTCAAGCCTCCATGGTTTAAGGAGCTAAAAGAAAACTTACAATTAAAAACAGATTCCTTTGTTTCAAATTGCAACTTCCCATTATGACGCTTTTGAAGGACTAATTTCCAATTCAGACTCATCCCGACACCTTTTTCGTATCAAGTAACGCAGATTTAACAATCTCTAGATCATCAGGAAAAGTCAATCCAAACCACTGCTCTTGGCTGATCCGAAACCTCAAATCAATCGTCTCATTCCCAATAGCCCAATTCAAAAACTGAGGCAATCCAATTTCGCAATTTGCTCCCTCAGCTTCCAATTTCGACTGGTACTCGACGAGTGGACCAAACACTCCCATATTGAATCCGAATATATTCATGCTTACCGGAGTACCCTCCGCTAATTCATACTCGATTCCATCATCACTTCGACCCCAAATCGTGCGATCTTGATGCCGCTGGACATCTCTCAATTCTATAAGAGAATGGACTTTATCGCCTTCAAAATCCAATTTTGCCCGACTGCCTCCGCCATTTTCACTCAACGTATTCTCCACCAAAAACGGCGCCATAACAGCTTGATTCAAACCCGGGTACTCCTCCATCAAACTGTGCATATGAACAAAGGTAGATTCACCATAAAAGTCATCTCCGTTGCAAACGGCAAAACTGCCTTGTAACGAGTCCCGACAGCTCAAAACTGCCGCGCCTGTTCCTCTGGGCTTGCCATTTGGTGTCGGTTGAGTCCGTATCTCAATTGGAAATCCGGTTGGAAGTCGTTCGATGATTTTCAATCGAGACTCATTGACCAGTTCATCCCTTGTCAACAATATAAAAGAATCAAAGCCTGCTCTCTGAGCTTGTTCAATGGCAAAATGTATCAAACATTCCCCATTTGGACCAACCGGTACAAACTGCTTCGGGCCACCAAACCGACTTCCCATACCAGCAGCCAACAAAATCAGGGTCATGCCCTGTATTATCCCGCTTAAGAATTCAAATTGTAAGACATTTTCGTCCCACTTCCGGATGGAAGATGGCAACAGGGCTCATGTAAATCGACAAAACCAATCTTCTCATAAAACAGAATTGCATTGGGAGAAGCTTCCAAATTGATAGTTTTAAAGCCTAACTCACCAACTCTTTTTAGGCATGATTCAACCAATTTCTTACCTATACCCAAGCCTTGATAGTCTGGGTGAACATAGAGAGATTTCAACTCTTCTTCTTCTGGTAAAAACGCACAAAAACCTACGATTACCCCATCTTCTTCCGCAATCCAACACTCGCCATTTTTCAAACGATTTTCTAAAATCTCTACCGAAACCCGGTCAATCCAGACCTTTTTGTCTTCGTCCGAACTTTGATCGCTTGGGGTGGACAAAACTGCTCCAACAAAAGTTGCATAACAAGCGAGTGCATCAGACTCCTCCGGGCGCCGAATCTTCATTCTTATACAATACTCGGTCAATTCAACTCCCGGCCCTACTAAAGCTCGTAACTCGACCTGGATTCAAACGTCAGCAATGATGTACTATGATGAGGGATGCGCTTAGGCTTCAACTGAATTCGGTGAGATTGAATACTGCCCCCACCGAGAAACTCATGCCAATTGATAGCGACGAAGCATTAGTGCTGAGAGCTAGAGAAGGCGATTATTCAGCGTTCGAAATGCTTTTCGAGCGTCACAGAGATCTCGTTTATCGATTTGCTTACCAAATGGCTCCCCGGAGAGACGATGCCGAAGACATCGTTCAAGAAGTCTTTGTCCGAGCCTACCAAAATATTCACCGCTACAGAGATGAAGCAAAATTCACCACCTGGATTCTCAGAATAGCAACCAATTTTGGTACAGATCGGGCACGAATGTACACCCGAAGAAACAAACTTGAACAACAAGAAGCAGCTGGCGCCCTAACATGGATGACAATCGGATCAGAAACCGACGATCCTATTAAAAACCTTGAACATGAGCGCATGAAAGCCATTCTCAGAGAGGCAATTGCAGAACTCCCAGAACATCACCGGAACGCAGTCATGCTCCGAGATATTCAGGAACTCGATTACTCCGACATTTCAAACTTTTTTAACTGCAGCGTTGGCGGAGCAAAACTCCGCGTGCTAAGAGCTCGAAGAGCCTTGCGAGACAAACTCGCTCCAAAACTGGGGGAAGAATCCTAGATACCGCAATGAGCAACTACGACATCGACAAGATCATCAATAATGCATTCGAAGAATCAGATATCGAAGCATGGATCGAACAGGACTCTCAAGCCCAAAAGGAACTGCAAAACATGCAAGCCTTACGGTATGGGTTGAAATCACTGGGCAATATTCCAGAATGTCAGTTTTCAAAAGAACGCCTTCGATTAGCCATTGATTCTGCTCCAATTGCAAAGAATTCCGTCAAACTCACAAATCAATGGGTGAAGTGGCTAACACCAGGTTTAGCAGTCGCTTGTCTTGGTGCATTTGCTGTTTATTCCGGAATGTTCAAACCACAATCTCCACTCACTGAAAATTTAGCTTCTAAAGTCCAACCTCAGCCTAAACTAGAAATCAATGATCAAACTGTTGTTGCCACTGATACCAGCAATGCAACTCGGTCGACTGTTGCCTCTTTGCTAGACCGAGTACCGCAAATCACAAACAACTCAACTTCAAACTCATCTGCAGAGCCCGTGATCAATAGATCCGCTTCTCAAAAGAGAACTCGATCAACTAGCATAAAGACAAACTCAGCAAATTCAAATCATCAAGTAGCATCTGAGAACGGAGCTAAAGTTGCTTCCGATGCTTCAACAAAGGTAAGTGCTAAAGCCGCCCCGGCGAACCTAGCCGCCCCAAGCAATGCTGTGACTAATGAAAGTTCAGCTGCTGAAAATAACGTCGTTGTTGTTGAATCAAACGTTCAACCAGAAACAAATACTGCCAGAGCTGTGGAGATGCAAAAAGATGACATCGTTTTTGGTGGCTAGTCTAATCATTGGCCAAAAGGCCATTCAGCTTCCAATATCTGCACAACAGAATGAAAAAACGGCAACAAGTCAAAGTCGACTAATCAGAGGAACTGCAATTCAATCCGAAGTATGGCAAAACGTAGAATCCTCTCTCGCTTTTTTGCCCGATGGCCTGGGAAAACCCTTTGGGTTAGCGGTTCTTATCGATCGCCAAGGCTATTTCCTCGCCCACAGTTCCGCTCTTGTCATTGAACCCATAACGGCAAAACTAAGCAATGGAAACAACGTCCGATTAGCCAGAATTGGATTCGATCGAACAACTCAATTAGTTCTCCTTCAAGCGCAAAATTGGGATGACCTAACAAGAACGGTCATATCGGTCGCCAACCCAGACTATCCTGCAACCGAACTCACAATGGCAACCGTCGATGGCCCAGTTCGCAGCACCGTCAGTCAAAAAAGCATTCCCGGAATTGCGGCAATAAACAATCGTTATCTTCCCCTGAATGAAGTCCAATTTGAATCAATGACCGCCCCAATCGGAGGTGCACTGATTTTCAATCGCTCCGGAGAACTGTTAGGCGTTCTTAGCGCAACGCTTTACCGCGCAGAATCTCCTCCTGCGCAGAAAATCGGGGATGCAAATCGATTTGGCCCAATGGATTTAACCGTTGGTTATGCCCTCAGTCCAAAAACTCTCCGGCGCGTCGTAAGTGGTTTCCTCAGCGAATCCCACAAAGTGCAACATCCAAACATTGGAATTCTATTCAAAGACAATTCCAATGGCTCCGGCGCAATTATTACAAATGTGACTTTGGGAATGACGGCAAATAAAGCCGGATTACAACAAGGCGACATCATTACTAGTTTTGATAACTTACCAATCAAAAACGCACTCGAATTGGCAACCAAATTATTTGAAAAAGATCCCGGTGAATCTGTCACATTCGGAATCTTGCGAAGCGGAGTTTTACAAGAATTCACGGTTCAGGTCGATGCTGGCGATTTATCGGAACTCAATCAAAAAAATTATAATCAACGCACCCGCTGATCCATCACATTCCATTGTGCGGAACGCCGATTATTAAACTCGTTGATCTCTAGTTTGTAAACGACATCAATAGATTGTCCCAAACCTGGTTCTAAACGATCTGCCAATCGCCAACCGACGCCCCTTTGCTGCTGCCCATCCATAGAATAGGTCAAAATCGCATGCTCGGGATTACTTGTCCGCTTAAAGCCACTCAACTGAACACCATAAGTTACAAACATGGGCTCCGGATTCGCCTCGCCGTAAGGTTGAAGTTGCTCTAATGCTTCCGCCCCCACGCTGCCCGATTCATCAATTGAAACTTCCGCATCAATTTCATACACTGGCGCAAAATCTTCCGGACTCAAAAATTCCGAAGCATATTCATTGATCGCTGCAGAAAATTCCGGAATCCGATCGCCTTCAATGCTAATTCCCGCCGCCATCTCGTGCCCCCCGCCCGATAGCAAAATGTTCGAATATTTCTCAATGGCCTCTGCCAAATTAAAGCCCGACAAAGACCGAGCAGATCCTTTTGCTTTGCCATCTTCGCCTAGAGCCAGTACAAAAGTTGGACGCCTAAACTCTTCCGTCAATTTCCCCGCGACAATACCAATAATCCCCGGATGCCAGTTTTTGCTAGAAAGAACCATTACCAATTTGTCGCTCAGATTCTGCTCCGCAACCATCTCCTGAGCTTCTTGAACCATTCCAGCCTGCTCTTCTCGCCTCGCATTATTTCGCCGATCCAAGTACTCTGCGTGTTCTAGTGCAAGTCGAGAATCATCGGTCAAAAACATTTTTAATGCAACATCCGCATCGTCGATTCTCCCAACAGCATTGATTCTGGGACCAAGCTTAAATCCAATATCTCTGGATGTAACAACCGATCCACTCCTTAACCCACTTACCGACATCAATGCTTGCATCCCAGCTTTCTTGGAATCCGAAATCCGTTCCAGACCAAACTTCGTAATGACTCGATTCTCATCAACTAGAGGCATCACATCCGCAACCGTCCCCAAGACAGCCAGATCTAAAAAAGCTCTAAAATAGTTCTCAGCTTTAATCCCTAACTCCTGCGAAAGACCTTGGCAAAGCTTAAAGACAACTCCAGCCCCACTCAAATCCTTAAACGGATAAACCGAGTCCTTTCGATGAGGATTCACAATCGCATCTGCCTTTGGCAACAAGGCTCTTGGCTCATGATGGTCAGTCACTACCGTCCGCATCCCCGCCGATTTCGCCGCCGCTAATTGATCAAAAGCCGATATCCCGCAGTCACAAGTCAAAAACAGCTTCGCCCCCTGTTCCTTCGCCCACTGAACAGCATCCAAATGTATCCCATAACCCTCTTTCATCCGATGTGGAACATGAGGAATAACCTGACAACCAATCTTAGTAAGAAAACGGGTCATCAAAGCTGTACTACTCACCCCATCAACATCATAGTCGCCGTGGATATAAATCAATTCTCCCCGCTCTTTAGCACCTAATATCTCCGATACAGCCTTATCATAATCAGGCAACAATTTAGGATCATGCAATTCATCAAGCGACGGATTCAAAAAACGATTGGCAACTTCTGGATCACTCAAGCCACGCCGAACCAAAACCGCCGATAACAAGCTAGGAATCTTTAATTCATTGACAAGCAATGCTTCCGCATCCAAGTCACGGGGCAAAACTTTCCATACAGAAGGGATCTCAATTTTGGTACTCATTCAGAATCACGTGTCAATTGAGACGAAACTCCTCCACTGTTCGGAGGTGATGGTCCCATAGAATCCGCTTCTGGTAGCAAAATCTCTAAAGAATCAACAGTAAACAGATCAGATTCGTCAACTTTCACCATCTTCAATGCTCTTCCCAAATCGGTTCTACCGCTCTCCGTCAAGGCTTTCAATCTCCCTACTTCAAAATCTCCATGAAACTGCTGGTTGCCTAAATGCCCTAAAAACGGCCGGAAAATCCCCATCACCCGTTCTTGCAAAAACTCAAGATATTCAATATCTGCTCCTAAACGAGCATGAACAGACCGCGGTTGTAAAGCAGAAGGTTGACCAGACAAACCAGTCACAGATAGATTCATAACCTTCAAATCTCTCGCCGCTTTTAAAAACTCAGCAAGCGCCAACTTAATCGGAACGGTATCCAAATCACCTAAATCAACTAAATGACAAGCCCAAGTTCTCTGATCAAGAAGCCTAATCCCATCTCCCCCCGACCTTCGTCGAAGATCCTTCAACATCGCAACAACTAATTCTTGGTGAGATTCCGGAATCCGAAATCCCAAAAACGCCCCCGAATTAGCTCCTCCCAAATTTGCACTATAAGACAAAAAATCACTCCCGAGCTTCTTCTGGTATCACCACTGACCGACCATCAAGGGTCGCGACGCAACATGCTATTGCCATATCACCAGTAACGTTTAGTACCGTCCGGCTCATATCTAGTATACGGTCAATTCCCAATATGATTCCAATTGCGCTAGCATTCACCCCTAAACCTTGAGCAATTGAACCAATTACTGGCCAAGATCCTCCTGGGACTCCTGCCGTTCCAATTCCGGCAACAATCGACATTCCTAAAATTGTTAAAATCTGTGGTGCTTCCAGCGGAATTCCAAAAATCTGACACAAGAAAACCAGCGTGATTCCTTCAAAAAGAGCCGTTCCATTCTGGTTCGCCGTCGCTCCAACTGTCAAAACAAACGAGCTAATATCTCGTGGTAAACCCACTTCATCCGTTGCATCTCGCAATGCTACTGGCAGAGTTGCATTACTAGAACTCGTTGCAAATGCCGTAATCATCACATTTTTCATTTGCTTAAAGAATTCAATCGGATTCCGCTTTGCAATAAACTTAAGCAAAACACTATAAGTAATAAACTGATGAATGGCCAGTGATGCCAAAACCACTAACGCGTAACGAAGCAAGATCATAATCAACTCTATTCCCAAAGTTGAAGCCGTGCTAAACACCAACGCAAAAACCCCAATCGGCGCAAAGGCCATCGCCATATCAATAACTTTCTGACTCACCTCAAACAAACCTTCAAAGAACTGTTTCAAAGGCAAAGCCTTTTCAATATCAATTCTTGTCATTGCCAAACCAAAGAAAAGAGCAAACACCATAAAGGGCAAAATTCCGCCGCTCAAAGCCCGAGTCGCCTCAAGCAAGGGGTTTTTAGGAATAATTCCTAATACCGGAGGATCAGCCGGTGGAGCTGCCTTAGCCGCATCCATCTTTTTCGCTCCATCCGCTTGGTATTTTTCATAAAGTTGATCAGCCGCTTGTTTGCTAATCCCCGACCCTGGCTTAACAATCGTCACCGCCGCAAAGGCTAAACCAACCGCCAAACTGCTAAACACCACGGTCATCAAAAGTGTCAAGCCCCCAATTTTCCCAAATTTCGCAACTCCCCCCAGTTCCTGAACCCCCAAAATCAATGCCGAAAGCAGAAGCGGCACAACAATCATAAAAATCAGAGCTAAAAAGATTTGCCCGAGAGGATCAATGTAAACCCCAACAAAATCCTTCATCGCTTTTTGGCCGGCTGCGTTGCCTTCCAAACTCAAATTTACGAAGATTCCAGCAATTGCCCCCACAAGCAAACTCAAAAGAATCCAAGTATGGTTCTTCACCTTCTTCAACTGACCTAACATTGGGAACAAGTATGCCCTAAGAATGCTTTGATATCAAACAATAATCGCGGCCTTCTGTGCAACAATTTCAACATGCCTCAACAAGTCTGGATCCTCGGAAGCGCGGTCATTGACCATGTCAACCAAGTCCCGCGACTCCCTCGCTCCGGAGAATCCGTCTTTGTAACTCAAATCAGCCAATTCTTAGGCGGAAAGGGCAGCAATCAAGCCGTTGCGGCCGCCCGTTCTGGCGCATCCGCAAACATCATTATCACCCTCGCGGATGATACTGGCGGCGAACAGTTTTTACAATGCTACAAACAGGAAGGACTCGGAGTAAATGGCGTCCGGCTCGATCCAACAACCCAAACCGGATCTGCCCAAGTTCTAGTCGATGCTGAAGGCCATAACATGATCGCCTTCTATCCTGGCGCAAACACAGCTTTAACGGCGCAAGATGTCCTTACCCAGCCCATCCAGCCCGAAGACTGGGTTCTCACCCAACTCGAAATCCCCGATGAAGCTTTAACGGCGACGGCCCAACGCGGAAGGCTCATCCTTAATCCTGCCCCTATGCGAGACTTTCCCCGAGAAATTCTAGAGCGAACAGAAATCATCACCCCCAATGAAACCGAATGTGAAGCCCTTACCGGAACCGCCCCTCACGATCTTGATTCCGCTGCTCGCGCCGGCCATCACCTCCTCGCTTTGGGCCCCAAAGAAGCCATCATAACCCTCGGGGCTTCCGGTGCACTTTGGATGAGTCGAGACGGAATTGAAGTAAACACCACAACGTTCTTAAGTGCCCCGGTCAATTTTTAGCTTCCCTAACGGCGAATCAATCACTCTCTCGGCTCCAGAACCTATCCCATTCGCCCATCCCAATCGGCCCGACTATTGCTCGGCAATCCATTTCCCCGCCCCTATCGTAACCGCCATCGATTCCACCGGTGCCGGCGATGTGTTCAATGGCACCCTTGTCTCTCTCCTATCCCAAAATCACTCTTTACCAATCGCAATCCAATCGGCAATTCTCGCCGCCTCTGCCTCCGTCACCCAACCCGGCGCCATCCCCAGCATTCCGGTTCTTACTTGAGCGAGCTATCGAAGAGGTGCCCTACTGCATCGTACTTCTGTTCCCCTACAGCCTACGATTTTCAACCAATTTTCAATCTCTAAAAAACCGTTAACTATTTTCGGACCGATAATTACTGATGAAGCCCTTTTATCTTCCCAATTATAAAAATTCCTAAATTTCAACACTGAGCTCATCATTATGCTGCGTATTAGTGGCAGGATCAGTCTTTAATTGAAACTTTTCACGTCTCCAGAATCCACCATTGTCAAACTCGGTCAAATCTAAATGCTTCCAGCGTATAAGTCGCCATTCCGATTCATATTTCCAATCATTTGCTTTGACTAACATTGCTGCGGTGAGAACTGCCCAATTGGTATAGTCCTGCACAGATGAATCATCAGTTTTAAGGGACTTTAGATCTTCAACAAATTTTGCAAGTTCTTGAATAAAAGATTTCATAAACATCGTTTGTTTTTCTTTATCATAAATTACACAGCCAAGGCTAAAATCATTGGAGTACAACAACTTTATTGTGTCAAATCCAATTGAGACACCGTTTCCCTTATCCGCATATATCATCCATAGCATGACGTCATCTGATTTTTCGGAAAATGAAAAGCATCCAATGTCAGTTCTTTGCCTTAAAGTCTCAATTGATATTTGAAAGTCCTATAACACTGCCATTCTGGTTCAAGCTCTCCTGAAAAATTTCGAGACCATATCTTAAACTCTTTCGTATCATTCAAGTCTTGAACACTGGAAACCCGCAATGTTGCACTATGTCCCATCATTGAGAATTCCATTCATTCCACTTGTTGTTGTGTAGTGAAACAGCGAAGTAGGAATTCCACTTCTATTCGAGTGAGAGTGTTCGAAACTCAATTCTAGAATTTTTGCCTTGAATTGTAGAATTCTAGATCGAACTGATTGGGCTTCTAAGACCGATACCTCTTTGCAGAAATTCAGAATATCCGTCTTTTTCTCTTCAATATTAACTACTGACAAGCCTCGCACTCTTCCCCGTTCATCATTGCCTGAATCGAACAAGCCGCTTTCTCATCCGCCGTAAACGTCCTCTCCGCCGGAACTTCCGCCAAGACCGAAACGGCAACTCCGCCAACCGTATCGTTCATTTGCTTTGTAACGGCTACCGTTGCTTTTTCAATATTCGATGCTCCCAGCGTTCTCAAGTAATAAGTGGTCTTCAAACCGGTGTGCCAAGCCCGACGGTACATATGAGACAAAGTTTTCATATCCGCCGCTCCCAAGAACAAGTTCACGCTTTGAGACTGATCAATCCACTTTTGTCTTCGCGCTGCCGCATCAATCACAAACGTGTAAGGAATCTTAAATGCCGTCAGATATTTCGCTTTCAAATCTTCCGGAATCCCTTCCACATCTTCCAGTTCACCATCAAAGTACTTAACCTGGTCAATAATCTCCGGCGTCCACAGTCCCAACTTTTTCAAGTCATCAACCATAAACGGATTGACCACCACAAAGTCCCCGCTCAGATTGCTCTTCACGTACATGTTCTTATAAAGTGGCTCAATACACGGGCTAGTTCCCATGATGTTGGCAATCGTTGCGGTCGGAGCAATGGCCAAAACATTACTGTTTCGCATGCCTTGCTTCTTGATTTTTGCCCTCAGAGCATCCCAATCAAACCGACCACCGCGTGGTACTTCAATCGGAAGCCCGCGCTCTCGTTCCAAAAGTTCGAGGGTATCTTGCGGCATCAGCCCTCGATCCCACTTTGAACCTTTATAGCTCGAATACGCTCCGCGTTCCGCGGCCAAATCTGCACTGGCTTCATAAGCGTAGAAAGCAATGGCTTCCATCATCTCGTCGTTAAATTCAACGGCCTCTTCGCTGTTGAACGCCAGATTCTTCATAAACAAGGCATGGTGCAATCCCATCACGCCAAGACCAATCGGTCGGTGCTTCTTGTTACTATTCTCCGCCGGAGCTGTAGGATAGAAATTGATATCAATCACATTATCCAAAGCCTTAACCGCAATCCGAATCGTCTCCTTCAACTTCGCATGATCCAGCGAACCATCTGGCAGCAAGTGATTATCCAAAACCACCGAACCCAAGTTACAAACTGCCGTTTCATCCTTACTGGTGTTCAGAGTAATTTCAGTACACAAGTTACTGCTGTGAATAACCCCTACATGATCTTGCGGACTACGCAAGTTACAAGGATCTTTAAACGTAATCCAGGGATGTCCAGTTTCGAACAACATCTTCAACATCGACTTCCAAAGTTCAAGCGCTTCAACCTTTCTGCCCCAAAGCTCTCCGCGCTCCACCATCGCTTCGTATTCTTCGTAACGCTTTTCAAAAGCCTGACCATAAAGGTCATGAAGATCAGGAACTTCATTCGCTCTAAACAAAGTCCAATCTGCCCTGGCTTCCATCCTCTTCATAAAGAGATCCGGAATCCAATTGGCCGTATTCATGTCATGAGTTCTTCGTCGCTCATCTCCCGTATTTCGCCGAAGCTCCAAAAAGTCAATAATGTCGTTGTGCCAGCTTTCTAAATAGGCGCATCCCGACCCCGCTCGTTTACCGCCCTGATTAACGGCGACCAATTGGTCATTGTGCATTTTAAGGAACGGAATGACCCCCTGACTCTCCCCGTTTGTGCCCTGAATGTATCCACCAGTACCCCGAACCGACGTCCAAGACCCCCCCAAGCCCCCCGCCCACTTGCTTAAAAAGGCATTTTCGGCGATTCCACGGTACATAATCGACTCAATCGAATCATCAACTTTGTACAAATAACAACTCGACAACTGGCTTCGCAAAGTGCCCGAATTAAACAAAGTCGGAGTCGAAGAACAGAACCGCCGACTCTTATACATCGTGTAGAGTTCAATCGCTCGTTCCTCCCGATTTTCATCCTCACGGAACAGTCCCATCGCCACCCTCATCCAAAACATTTGGGGCGTTTCGAGCCTAAAATCGACCTTTCCGGTCTTATCAGTTATCAAATACCGATCATACAAAGTTTGAATTCCAAGGAAATCAAAATCCAAATCCGCTGTCGGATCTAACGCCATTCCTAACTTCGCAAGATCAAAAGTAGACATGTCCTCTGCCAGCCGGTCAATCTCAATGGCTCGCGGTATGTAATGAACAAATGCCTTCGCATGAGCTTCCCTTAGCTTTTCGACACCATCTCTGGTGATATCCCAGTCCAAAACCTCCTCGTAAATATAAGTCAAGAGAATTCGTGCAGAAAAGTATCTAAAATCTGAATCCTTCTCCATCAATGACTTTGCATTCATAACAATCAGTTTTTGCAAGTCTTTCCGAGGAATGTCTGAGGTAATTGAACGCCGAAGTTCGACCTCAATTCGATCTTTACTCAAGCTCAATTCAAGCCCAATCGATGCAAAATCAATTCGTTTCCGAAGATCATCGCCGTCCCAAAAATATGAAGTTCCGTCCGGTTCAACAACCGAGATCATTGAAAACTGATCGTCGCGACCTCGATTTGAAATCTCCTGTGCACGCAACATGGCTCGCTGTGCACGATAAGTGATATAGCTTTCTGCGACCTTAAAATATCCGCCGCGCATCAATTCTTCTTGAACCAAATCTTGAATAGTTTCAATGCCGATATAGGCCTGTCCAGATTCCCGAACTTTGGCAGTCACTCCTTCGCTCACAAGAACGGCAGCTTCACTATTCAATCCCACAGACAAAAACGCCTTCCGCACCGCAATTTCAATCTTGTCTTGATTCCAAGGCACGACTTGACCATTTCGACGAATCATTTTCGTCACCGCACTCGGTACATCAGCCTTGGATAATCTTGCCCGCTGGCTAACCAAAGATTTAGCAATGTTAAAGGCTCCAGCTTCAATCAAAACTGCTTCAACTAAAACACTTAAATCATATTCACTCAGCGATAACTTATCTCCACCTAGCGTGCCTAACCTATCTACAACGCTCCTTGAAATTGTCAGTGCAAAAGCTCGGTTCTCCGGGGTGTCTAAGTCGTTTCTGCCTTCACTTAAGACAACTGCTGCCATCGCATCGCCAACAATATCTCCAACCTGGCCAACTTGAAAATCTCGATCACGATCACCACCAGTAATCATAATCTCCTTCTCAATACTCAATTCCTTTGAAATTTGCTCAGCCCAATTCAGCTTTGGTCGTTCGGCGGCCGACATTAAGGCGTATCTCTTTAGTTCTAAGTCTTGTTGGGTGGTGGTACTCACTTCGATTATTTCCTTCAATTCAGTTTCAAGATGACCAGCTCTCAATTTGTCATAGCAAATCTGCCAGCAAAATGACTGAAAGAAGACCTCAAACCGGTAATCATTCCGATAAAAATGGCTCTATAAATTGCCCGTTGAGTATTCTTCCTAATGCAGTCCGTTGCGGCGGAAAATGCTATATCCGTTGCTTTCGCGGTCTTCAGTAATTGGCGAGAGTAGAAACTCTACTTGCCGCTACATACTGTGTTCCTGACGACAGCCAACCACAAGATGATGCGACATTTTTAAAAAAACTCTCCAACGATTCCCCCAAAGTTTTTCCACATTGGACGGAAAACTTTGCCATGATAATGATATCACATCAATGCATCAAATGTCTACTAGTTCAGTGATGCATTAAATGCGATGATCTCTCACAGTCAGGCTGGTACCCTAAAATCCAGATTTACATATGAAAATTGACTTCGTTACTCTCTTTCCCGAAATGGTTTTGAACGCGCTAGAACATAGCATGATGAAAAGAGCAAGCGAAAAAAAACTTGCTTCATTTTCTGCCACCAATCCAAGAGAATTTACGGAAGATAAGCATCGAAAAGTCGATGACACTCCATACGGAGGAGGGCCCGGAATGGTCATGATGGCTCCATTAATCAGAAAGGCAGTTGATTCCACCAACCCAACAGAACAGACTATGGTTATTCTCACCGATCCGATGGGAGAAAAGTTCACTCAAAGTTCTGCAGAAGAACTTACAAACTTTGAGCATGTCGTATTCATCTGCGGACACTATGAAGGTGTCGATGAACGTGTCCGCACAAAAATTGCCGACCGAACGTACACAATCGGAGACTTCGTCCTCACTGGAGGCGAACTTCCCGCGCTTATCATGGCCGATGCCACCGTTAGGTTGCTAAACGGAGTTCTTGGCGATCCAGAATCCCACCAAGATGACAGCCATTCCAGTGGTCTTTTAGGATTCCCGCTTTATACAAAACCAAGAGAGTTCGAAAACGAAACCGTTCCAGAAGTCTTAATGAGTGGTGACCACAAAAAAATCGCGAATTGGCGTAGGTTACAGCAGCTTCAACGGACCAAAAGTCACAGACCAGACCTCTTTTGCCGGGCAAAGCTCCAACCTGGCGATGCCGATCAGTTATAATTGTTGAGCTAGTTATTCCTAAACGAATAATTCAGCCAAGACCCCGCTGGTCAGACATATGGCTTTGTGCCGATGCTACTAAGGGAACGAAAGCAGGCATAAAATGTCAAAACAAGCAATTCTAGAAAGCGTAGGCAAGGCCTACATGAAAACCGATTTACCGGATATCTTCCCTGGCGACACAGTTAGAGCGCACGTCAAAGTTCGAGAAGGTGGCAAAGAACGAATCCAGTTGTTCGAAGGCATCGTAATCGCCATTAAAAATGGCGGAGTAGCTGAAAACATCACTCTCAGAAAAATCAGCAGTGGCGTTGGTGTTGAAAGAACCCTTCCTCTACACTCCACAAACATTGCAAAGTTTGAAGTCACTCGACGTGGCAAAGTTCGCCGCGCCAAGCTCTACTATCTTCGAGACAAGATTGGTAAAGCTGCTCGAATTGAGGAAAAACGATAAGCCATGTCGGACTGGGTCTGGAGTTTCCTGGCCCAGTCAGGGCAACCCATGCAAGGAGCCATGCTCATGGACAAAATTGCACGGGTTCCCATTTCTACAATTGTCCTCATAGGAGTTGGATTAACTCTCGTCCGGCTCGCCCTATTCCACTTCTTAAAATCTACTCCAATTCACAAACGTGAGGGTGGATATAGCATTGCAAAATTTGTAAACGACGTCACGGATGCAATTATCTATGCGGCAATTGTCGTTTTCCTCATCGTTCGCCCATTCGGAATTCAAACCTTCTTTATTCCGTCTGAATCAATGACCAATACATTACGAATTGGCGATTTCATTGTTGCAAATAAGTTTATATACAGAACGCAACCTCCAAAAGCGGGAGACATAGTAGTATTCCGGCCAATTCCTGGCAGTACAGATTCAACAGTTGGCAATGCTGATCTTATCAAAAGATGTATTGCCGTTGGCGGCGATATCGTAGAATTCAATAAGTTTGATCTAGTAAAAAATGGTCAAATAATCAAAGAAGGCTACAAAGCTTTGACCGGAAGAGATCCCTCTAAGGGAACACATGACTTAGTCTTATCTCCCGAAGAAATCGATACGATGGTTAAAGATTGGTTCGTCGGCTATCCTCCATTCTTTAAGTTCATCGAATACGAAGTCGATGGAAAAACCCAAACTGTTCCGATGTTCTTCGATAATCGAGAAAATCAAGAGCCAACGGCCGTCATCAATGCGGGATTGCAAGGCCAACAAATTCAACTTGATGGAGATGCCGCAAAGCTTGCCATTGCCCAAAAAGCACAACCGGTGCCAGCAAAGCATTACCTCATGATTGGTGACAACAGAAACGGTTCTAGTGATGGCCGATTCTGGGGATTTGTTCCGGAATCAAATATTGTTGGCAAAGCAGAATTTACTTGGCTTCCAATTGCAAGAGCTAAAAAGTTGCAAAATAGTGAATCAGTTTATAAAAACTAATCTGATCTCAGCATAAGTTCACACGCAAAGTCTTGATTTGATCGCTTATGATTTACGTGCTCATTCTCATATATGGCTGCCTATTGATGCTCGCTGTTTCGAACTTCATGTTCATGGGACGGCCAAAAAAATTGGGGCGGAAACATGAAATTTCAGCATTAGTCTCTGCCAACGAAAACGACAACGAACTCATTGCTCTACTGCCTCAATTAGTAAAAGAAGTTGCAAAAGTCTATGTTTATGCTGAGAACTGTAGCGACGATATGATAGTTAAAGCAAGAGAACTTGGTGCGTTTGTAATCATTGGATACGATACACCCGCCAATTGGAATCATGATAATTACGCAAAATACCAACTCTCTTTAATCGCAAGCGAAGACAGTCCTCATGAATGGTGGATTTTTCTAAATGCAGATTCCGAAGTCAAAGTCGGGTTTGGAAACGCAATATCCAGCCTGATCGAACAATTTGGATCCAGAAATCCTGTAATGACTGGCTATTGCAAAATCACAACAGGATCTTTTTATTCACAAATCACCAATTTCTGGTTCTTCCTCAGCCGCTTCCCTTTTCAGCCGATAGGATTGAAAAGCCTTCTTAAAACCGGAAAAGCAAAAGAACTTTCTCCCGCATTTCAACTCTGGAAGGCATCCAAATATTCAGAAATCCAGCCGCATCACTTGTTCCAAAAAGAAGATAAACCACTGATCAAAATCGGAAATCACCTATACCAATCCAATATACGAATCGAAACTGTTCTGATTCCGGACTATATGACATTGAAGTTACACGGAATTCTCAAGCCAACTCCAAGCAAATACTCAATACTGACCGGACTCTCATGTTTGATTCTCCTGGCAGCCACGGCATTCTGGCCTGTTAGCTTTATCGCAATTGCTCTCATTGCCGGAGTTGTTTCAATGTCGATCAAATCATTTCCAATGGCATTTGTTTTTGCTCCACTGACTATGGTTTGGAGAGGAATCACAATGGTTTTCCAGATCACAAAGAAAACTTAATCACGCAAAAACTGGTCAATTAGTCAGTGGCAACATCAAAGGAAACTGCTTACCAAGAGTCTTGCTAATGGCACTGCCTTCAACATCATCAACAATAGCATTACCTTCAAATTTAAGACCTAAACCGGCAACCAAAGAACCAATGGGAACTGCCTGCGCTATTGTTACCGACTGATCATAAACGGTTCCGGTCGCCTCACCGCCAAATTTAACACAAAGTTTTCTAATCTCAGATTCCGGGTATCCGTTTTCGCCCTGGGCGATGCTCCATAAACCTCGCATAACATCGTCAAGAGAATATTTACCCATCGAGTTTTGACGAATCGACATATCTAATGCTGCTCCAACAAGCCAACCTTTTGAGTAATAGCTCACTCCGCCTGCCCCTTGACTTCCTTCAACTTCAAAAACTTTTTGTGAACTAACGAGCGCGCTTGTTCGAACGGTTGCCGAACGATTTTTCTCTCTTGTTGCATTCTGCCCAAGACCATTCAAAAACGCTTCTCTAGGCTTCAATCCGCTTCGGACTTCAAAAACATCCGCGTAATAATCAGTCACTCCTTCCAACCACCAAAGCGAATCAATCACGGGAGCTTTCGAATAATCAAAGTTCCAAATCGCTTCCGGTCGAATTCTCTTCACATTATAAGCATGAAAAAACTCATGAAACATGATCGATGTAGCAGATTGAGGAGACTTAGAAAAAAGTGTGATTACCGAAGAATTTCGGTGTTCCAAACCACCACCACTTCCACCGAAACTTAAGAAAAACGTGTATTTATCGGTGAACTTTCCAGGAAGCATTTTTTTTGCTTCATTCGCAACCTTTTCACCCAGTTTTTGAAATGATGCAATATCAACACCGGAAGTATTCCCGTAACCGACAATACGAATAGAACCATCAAGACTAAGCACATCCTTTCCAACTACTGTCGGAGAGTCAAGTAAATCGTCAAAGTTTTCCGCAGTAAACGTATCATGTGCCGTCGAAGGTAATACGGTGTAAATTGACTCACCAGGTAATGGATAAAAGCGAATATTTTGAGCCTCACTTTGATGCCCGCTCAACCAACCATAGGCTCCTCCGCAAATAAAACTGACAGATCCGCGAAAGGCTAAGTTATCTGAAAAATTACCTTTCGAAGTCCCCACTAGATAAATAACTTGATCTGCTTCCCCGTTGGAAGCCCATTGATTGACTGAAACTTGGTTGGCTCCCAGCAATGATCCTCCTTTACGAAATTGAACCGATCGAACCGTCTTCCCATAATTAAAGATTTGATAGTCGCCAGGAATCCAAGCTGGCATATTAAATGACAAAACTTTCGGTTGAGGAACAGTGATTCGAATTTCTGCCATTTGACTTGCTGAATCAAACCGAACTTCATAATCTGCGGCAAAGGTTAATGCTGAAGTCAGTCCAATTCCAACAACAAAGGTAAGTCTAGTCATTATCTAATTTAGACGCCCAGATTTTGATTTGGTCACAAACCAAGTTGACGCCGAGCTTCATCTTCTCGTTCTAAATCCCAACCAGCTTTCAACGGAAGCTTTAATCCTGCAGATTCCGCCCAATCCATTGTTGCTTGAACTGTATCGCTCAATGGTCGATATGTCAAGCCAGCTGAAACCGCTTTGGTCGGATCCGCATCTGCAAATGCACCGTCACTCCAAATTGGCAAATCTACCCAAGGCTGAGCAACAGTCTTCAAAAGTTCAACGGGAACCTTTATAGTTAAAACTCCACCCGGAGCCACTTTGGAAGATTCTCGAATAACATCACCAATTGTCATATCAGCATTGTCAATGTTATAAGCCCCTTCAAGCTTTTTCTCAATCGAAATTACAATAAAGTCTGCCAAATCTCGAACATCAACACCAGTTACACGCTCACTATCAACATCCGGAACAAGTACATTGCCTCCCATGGAATACCGTAATGGCCAATAAACAAACCGTTGCGTAGGGTCATGCGGACCAATGACAACTCCCGGTCGAATGTGGGTCAATTTCCCTTTCCAGTTGGCATCCAAAAGATCTTCACAAGCCACTTTCATTCGACCATAAGCTTCGCCTTCAATCGGGACATCCTCAAAAATTGGCTCAAGCCTAATCGTTTCTTCTGTCATTGATCGACCAGGCGTTTTATCATAAACTGATCGAGTAGAAATAAAAACAAAATGGTCAACTTTTCCCGAAAAATAACTAATAGCTGATCGTGTCTGGCTGGGTACATAAGCGCAGGTATCAACTACGCAATCCCAGGGGCCATTGCCCAGCTTTGAAAATCCATCATTTCTATCCCCTAGCACTTCATTTACGTTTTCAAAAAGTCCCTGATTGGTCTTCCCTCGATGAAACAAGGTTAGATCATGGCCATTGGCAAGCAAAGATTGCACCAAATACCGACCAATAAATTGAGTGCCACCTAGTATTAGTATTTTCATCAGACTGATTTTCCGCTTGTTACTGACATTCGTTCAACAAATTGTTCAAAGTACTTTCTGCTATCCCACGGCCCCGGTGCCGCTTCCGGGTGATATTGGATACTCCACGCATCCGCCGACTTCACTCGAATACCTTCCACCGTTTCATCGTTAAGATTCAACTGTATCACTTTGGCTCCTGTCCCTTCTAAACTCTCCGGATCAACAGCGTAGCCATGGTTTTGGCTCGTTATCGTAACTGTTCCATCTTCCAGATCCTTTACCGGATGATTACTTCCTCGGTGACCAAATTTCAACTTAAATGTCGATCCTCCAACTGCTTGACAAAGCATTTGATTACCAAGACATATCCCAAAAATAGGTCGAACTCCAAGCAGTTTCTTAACTGTTGAAACTACCGATTCCAATTGAGCAGGATCACCCGGACCTGGCGATAATAAAATTCCATCAGGCTTGCAATCAAGAATCTCTTCTACGGAAGCAGTATGAGGATAAACCACCGATTGAACTCCCTCGGCTGCAAATCTTCTAAGAATGTTGTACTTCAGTCCACAATCCAAAACTGCAAGTCGAGCTTGATGTCGACCAACCTCCGTCCCAAATTCCTCCATTCCAATTCTCCCCCAGGAATAAGGTGCTTTGGTAGAGACTCGACCAACGTAATCGGATTCTCCATAGTTGGCAGAGTCAGACAATCGGACTGCGGCGCCATCATGATTGGTCGTGATCATTCCCATCGTAACCCCACCAGAACGGATTCTCTTTGTCAAAGCTCTAGTGTCGATACCTTGAATAGAAGTGATTCCGCGCTCTTTTAATAGTGCGTCAATTGTTTGTGAACTTCTCCAATTACTCGGCGCATCGCACGCCTCCCGAACAACGGCACCGGAAACTTGCACTTGATCAGATTCGAAATCATCCAAATTGATGCCGTAATTGCCAATCATCGGATAGGTGAAAACAACAATCTGACCAGCATAACTGGGATCACTGAGAATCTCTTGGTAACCCGTCATTCCCGTGTTAAAAACAACTTCGCCAATTGTTTCGCCAGGAGCCCCCAAAAGTCTCCCTTCGAACTGAGTGCCATCGCTTAGAAAAAGTGTTGCTTTCAATGTCTCTTTGACCCTTCAAAGTATAGCAAACGAAAGTTATTCCCCAGTAACTAAGAGCCAAAAACGGGCCATTATCAACTGACAAGCAACTGCCATTCCACAAGTCCAATCCCTATCCAAACATCAAGCCATAATGAGAAACATGTCTGTCATTGCCGTAGTCAATCAAAAAGGAGGGGTTGGAAAAACAACAACTTCCGTCAATGTTGCGGCGGCCATGGCCATTCAAGGCAAAAAAGTTCTCTTAATCGACGCAGACCCCCAGGGCAATGCAACAACCGGATTTGGAATCGAAAAATCAAAAGTAAAGGCAACATTATATGACGTGTTCGCAGACTTAGTTGATGATTCTGAAAATTGCAGCGAAGCAATCAATCAAGCGATTATCGAAACAAAAATACAAAATCTGTCGCTGATACCGGCAACTCTTGACCTGGCTGGTGCCGAGCCAATTCTTTTAGGCGCAGTTGGCAAAGAAATGATCTTAAGGGATGCCATCACGCCTATTCAAAAAGAATTTGACACCATCATCATTGATGCACCCCCGTCGCTCGGTATTCTAACAATCAATATTCTTGCCGCATGCGATGAAATCATTGTTCCGTTGCAGAGTGAGTTTTATGCATTGGAAGGGCTGAGTCATCTTATGAAAACAATTGAAATCGTGAGAAAGAGAATAAACCCCGCAATCAAAATTAAAAAGGTCTTGCTAACGATGGTAGATGATCGAAACAAATTGAGCCAGCAAGTCAGTGAAGAAGTTCATGAATACTTTGGAGACAAAGTTGCTAAAACCAAAATTCCAAGAAATGTCAGGTTAGGTGAAGCTCCTGGATTTGGTGAACCCGGAGTCGTACTCTATCCCGATTCAAAAGGCGCAATGGCTTATTTCAGCTTCGTTGAAGAATTAGGAGAATCATGCGTCGCGCGCTAGGAAAAGGTCTTTCGCAGTTATTAGGCGATGCTCCCGAACAAACGTCAAACAGCATTCCAATCAGTGATATCAAAACCAACCCCCGCCAACCTCGAACACAGTTTGAAGTTCAAGCATTAGAAGAACTTGCCAGCTCAATTAAAGAATTCGGCATCTTACAGCCACTCATTGTCCGTCCCAGCACAGATGGAAAGTATGAATTGATTGCCGGAGAGCGCAGATTACGGGCATCACAAATTGCCGGACTATCCGAAGTTCCAATTATTATTAGAACTGCAAATGCTCAAGTTTCACTAGAAATTGCACTCATCGAAAATGTCCAACGAGAAGATATTTCCGCAATGGAAACGGCTGCCGCTTACCACCGCCTTTCGCAAGAATTTGGACTCAGCCAAGAGCAAATTGCTCAAAGAGTCGGCAAATCTAGAGTTTCAATTTCCAACACTCTTCGACTACTTAAGCTTCCAACTGAAATCCAACAAGCAGTCCTCGAAGGAATGCTATCCGAAGGACATGCGCGAACGCTATTAATGATTGATAGCCCAATAAGACAACAATCTTTGTTTAACAAAATCGTACATGAAGGAATTTCCGTTCGTGAAGCCGAAAGACTTGCCCGAGTAAGTGGAGAACCAAACCTATCAACTCCAGGAAGCAAGCGAAAAAAGCCTGAAAAGTTGAGAGATCCAAATTTTGAACCACTAGAAAGAGGCTTGAGCGAATACTTTGGTTCTCCCACTCGAATTGAAACCGCCGAAGTTGGTGGAAAGCTCAGTATAGATTTCTATTCCGATGATGATCTTCAAAGAATTCTCGATATCTTAGGTATCCATCTATAAAATGCCTTCTTGATGCAAGCTGACAAACTTTCCCGAGCTACCAATAATCACGTGATCAAGAACGGCTATATCAAGCATTTCTCCAACATCACGAAGTTTTTTAGTGATTGCAATATCTTCCGGGCTCGGTTGAGGATCACCACTCGGATGATTGTGAGCTAATACAACTCCTGCGGCATTATCTCGCACGGCTTCCCGAAAAATTTCTCTTGCTCCTACTACACTCATATTCAAAGTGCCAATGTGAATTGTTCGCGTCGAAATCACTCCATTTTTTGTATCCAAAAAAGCTGCGCAAAAATGCTCCCGACTTTCCTTTTCAAGATACTGAAAGAGCCTATAAGAATCTTGTGGGCTAGAAATTGACTTGACTTCTTGCTTGCCATGTCCCGCAATTCTTCTCCCGAGTTCAATAGCCGCTAATACTCGAGTCGATTCATACGGCTCAAGTCCGCTAGATTCCTTTAGATCCATCGAACTCAAATCGCCGAGACGTCCTAAGCCATATTTAGAAAAAAGACTTCTCGCTTCGTGTTCAACCGCACTTCCATCCTTTTCGTTTCTCGCTAATACCAATACCAAAAGATCAATCGGAGTAACCGATTTCAATCCAAACTGCTGAATCCTAGACCAAGCATTTCCCTCGTTCAATTCCATTCGAAAACATCCTTTTCACAAAAATCCCAAGATTCAAAATCGGCCGGAGGGTCAACCCAAACATGTACTCGCTCATGAGTGATGGGGTGAGTAAACGAAAGTGAGATAGCGTGCAATTGCATAGATCCTTCCGCCCAATCATCCTTGGCATACAACCGATCACCTTTAACCGGGTGGCCAAAGGTCGCCAGATGCACCCTGATCTGGTGAGTACGGCCAGTTTCTAATCGACAACTCAACAAACATCGATCTTCACGAGACGAAATCTGCTTAACATGAGTCACCGCATGGCGGCCATTTGTAACCACCGCCATCAAAGTCGGAAACTGAGGATGACGTCCAATATTTCCTTGTAACTTAACTTTGATCTGATCAAATTTCCCAAATGCTACGGCTAAGTATCTTCGTTCAATACTTCTTGCCATAATCTGCTCCGAAAGCCGACGATGAGCTTCATCCGTTTTGGCAACAATCAAGAGACCAGTTGTTTCTTTATCCAGTCGATGAACAATGCCTGGTCTAAATTCACCGCCGACACTGCTCAATCCATGAGAGCGAGCAAGTAAACCATGAACTAGCGTCGGGCCAGTTGTACTCTTTGCTGGATGAACCGTCAATCCTCTTGGCTTATTAACAACTATCAAATGCTCGTCTTCAAACCGAACATCCAATTCCATATCAACCGGAAACAATGCCTGAACTGGAGTTTCTGGAATATCAGTTATTTCAACCGTCTGACCTGGCTTTAACTCAAATCCTGCCTTAAAGACAAGCACCCCATCAACTCTAACCCCTTCGCTTTGAACAACTTGAACAATCTTTGTTCGACTTTGCCCCAAAATCTGCCGGACTAAAAACCGATCCAATCTTTCCTTCTGTTCAGCAACAAATTCCAGCACTAGAATCAATTTACCAAATTGATAAAATCAGCATCAGGTTAAACTTTGACAAGTTTTGGTCGTCTATCCTAGATATATAGATTTAATGGCAAGAAAAATGAAAAATCGACTACTTTTCCTAGCTTCACTTTCAGTTGCCTCTTCCTTGGCGTGGTCGTTTGATGTTGAAATCAAAGGTCAAAATATGTCGCAAGCTCTAAAGCAGATTAGTCCCTTAGTTGGGCTCAATCTTCAGGCTTCTGGACAAATTGCAAACGAAGTTGTATATATCCGTGCTAAAAACGCCGAGCCCAATGCGTTCTTAGAACAACTCACTAGTGCAACCGGATTAGAATGGGTTAAATCCGGCGATATCTACACCCTCACTCTCACCAGTAATGCCAAACAAAAACTGCTGAGCAGAATCCAAAAGTGTCCAAGATCTTCAAATTTCCCAGGCAATAGAAAGCCGCTTAGAAACTGGTGGTCGAAAGCAAACGTTCGATTACATATCCGAAGTCAAGTCGGCGATCGAAGCCCCAAACTCTTATCAATCTTCAAGAAACCGACTTCAACTCAATTCTCCGATGCAAGACAGCATCATATGGATTTGGCAATCTGAAAAAGCCTCAGTCTTATCTAACTTGCCTGAGAACGGAAGAACTGTTTTTTCCACCGCTCCGACTAATCGTCAACAAAGGATGACGGCAGCAATGAGAAACGCCATCGAAGCCGGAGCCACGGCTTATCGAAACATCCTGTCCGAGTCCATTAAAGGAATGCAAGCCGGAAAAAGAGTTCCCATTGGCGGCCTCCGAAATCTCCAACAAACCCAGACAATCTTCAACCGTGCTATTAACAAAGCAAATTTTGTAGTCACACGCCGAAACGGAAAATTCGAATTCCAGCTGCAATACGTCGATTCCAATGGTCAATTTATAGACCAAGTGAGCTCATCTAGCCTAAATCTAGATAGCAATATCATTCCTGCTCAGCTCACAAGTTACACTTGGCCATCCGTTGACCGCACTTCTGACTCTGCCATATTCAGCTTTGCCCAAGCTGCCTTAACCCGAGATCGAACTGTTCGTTACCTCGATCGAAATATTGATACTGAAAGACTAGAACTAAAAAAGAAAATTGTCAATCCTGTTCCCTTTGCCGCTGGCGTTGATCTTGAGACTCGCAATCAACTTTTAAACCCAGAAGACAATGATCCACTCGGAGTTTTAATCAGTCCATTCTTGGATCAAGAACCAGCCGAAAACATCATTGCAATCCTCCCGGATAGTATTGCTCCATCATTAGCTGGCGCATTAGTCACGGGAAATTCTCCAAAATTTCTAGGGTCATTAAGGTCAGTAGTAAAAAGCAATGACGGAAATTGGCTTACTATTCGCCCCGCAGATCGACTAAATGCAATTGAAACACGATTCGATCGTTCTGCCCTCAAAGACATAGTGATTGCTCTTTCAAAAAACTATGGACTACTTTCCGTCAATGATCTCATCAACTATGCGATAAAAAATGAAAGGGGCGTCCCGAATGCAGGACTAGATGTCGCGTTCGTCGATTGGATCTTTGAACAAGACGCGGCTAATCAGCTAGATCGAACACACGGCGAAGGCTGGTTTGACCACATTATTTTTGCAAAACTTGGAGCAACCCAAAGACTCACAAATTTTGCTCAAGCCCCCACAATCGTTCAGCCATTCAATGATCAGTTTTACAACTCAACAAAGGGCGGCGCTGATAAAGGGCGAGTTGAAGCAAGCAAAGATTCTAACTTCCAATTTCAAGCCGCTTCAGAAGTCCAAGTTTACGCATCTAATGCTCAACCAGGACGGTTTTTCGAAGCAAATTCTGCAGAATTCCAACAAAGGGTCAATGGTGCTGCCGAGCGAACAGATCGAGTTCCATTCGGAATTTCAAACACCGCCCCGGCCAACTTATTTCTCAAAGCCGAAGACAGACTGTTGGCAATTGATCATTCCACTGGCAGAAAAATCTCCTATAACGCTGCTGATTTTGGCAATCTACTGGCAATGGCAAACTTTGGAGGTAGCCGAATCTATCCTGCCTCTGCCGAAGTTTTTGATGAATATGTCTACATTTCAAGCGAGTACCGAGTCATCACAGTTGAAATCGAGAATGGATACACCATATCCGCCATGGTGAGCGGGTTCAAACCTGTTGGTAAACCCGGAGATTTCGACAATCTGCCTGCTGGATTCCTCCGAAACATTGATAATGCTTACGAAAAATTGGATCAGCAATATGGTGAAAGATTGACCAGAACCGGTAATGATGGTAGGAATACAGGAAGAAGGGGCGGCCGCAGAGGCGGCGGGACAATTCCACCAATAGACTGAACGACCAAGGACATTGCGCTTCAAAAGGTAAAACTGATGGGCAATGAACGACCGGTATGAGCCTTCTACATTTGAACAAAAGTGGCGAGATCGATGGCTCGAACATGACTTGTTCGAAACAAGAATAGAAGAAGGTCGACCAAAGTTTTATGGTCTCGACTTTTTCCCCTATCCATCTGGGGCTGGTCTAAGCGTGGGTCATTGTCGCAACTACATTCCCACCGATGCTATTTGCAGAATGAAGTACATGCAGGGCCACAACGTTTTGCATCCAATGGGATTTGATGCTTTCGGACTTCCTGCCGAAAACGAAGCCATCAAACGACAATCTCACCCGGCACCAATGATTGATCAATATGCACAGCGTTACCGAGATCAAATGGAGCTTGTCGGAATCAGTTACGATTGGTCACGATCGTTCAAATCCAGCGACAAAAACTACTATCAATGGACGCAGTGGATATTTAAGAAAATATACGAAAAAGGATTAGCATATCGGTCGAACGCCGAAGTGAATTGGTGCCCAAAAGACAAAACCGCCCTCGCGAATGAAGAAGTTGTCGGAGGATTATGTGAGCGATGCGGAACACCTGTCGAGAAAAGAGCAATTCCTCAATGGTTTTTCAAAATTACCGACTATGCACAAAGACTGATTGATGATCTAGATGAACTCGATTGGCCAGAAGGAATCAAACACCAACAACGCAACTGGATTGGACGCTCCGAAGGTGTCGAATTCTCAATGAAAGTCGTTTTCGATTCTGATCAAAATAACCAAATCACAATCCCATCCCGATGATCTAGAACTCATTCAGAAAGAACCAAGTTTCCGAGTCTTTACCACCAGGATTGACACGATCTTTGGCATGACTTTCTGTGTGCTCGCGCCAGAACACCCTTTAGTCAGCACGATTAAAAAGTCCGTTCCTGATTCAATTTCAAAGCAAATTTCCGAATACCAATCGCAGGCAAAATCACTCAGCGATATGGATAGACAGGCTACAACAAGAGAAAAAACCGGAGTATTTACCGGAGCCTATGCCATCAATCCTGCCAATGGAAAAAGAGTAAAAATCTTCATTGCCGACTACGTCATGATGGGATATGGAACTGGAGCAATTATGGCAGTCCCCGCGCACGACCAAAGAGATTTTGATTTTGCTGCTCAATTCAATCTAGATGTCGTTCCAGTTTTTGCACCAGAACCCGAATATCTCCGGGCATTTCCTGGCAAAACTCCGGATGACTACATTGCAAATCCAAAGGATTTCTCACCCGTATTCGAGACAAAAGGAGGCGTCCTCATCAATTCTGGCGAGTACACCGGAATGGATTACGAAACGGGAGCGCAAGAAATGGGTAACTGGATTGTTGCTCTCGGTATTGGAGATCTCAAGGTCAACTACAAAATTAGAGATTGGCTCATTTCACGACAAAGATATTGGGGTTGTCCAATTCCTGTTATCTATGACAAAGAAGGAAACATCGATATCGTTAGCGATAGTGCTTTGCCTGTAGAACTTCCAGAAGTTGAAAACTATGCACCTGGCGATGATGGTTCTTCCCCGCTCGCTCATATTCCAGAATTTCTAAATGCAACAACAAGTGATGGAACTCTTGGCAAACGTGAAACCGACACAATGGGAGGATTTGCCTGCTCATCTTGGTATTTCTTAAGATTTTGCGATCCACACAATGAAGAAAGAGCCTGGGATCCTGAGAAAACAAACTACTGGATGCCCGTTGATTGCTACGTGGGAGGAGCCGAGCATGCTGTCATGCACCTTCTGTACGCAAGATTCTGGACAAAAGTACTCTATGATCTTGGTCTAGTCAATGTCAAAGAACCGTTCAAACGGCTGATGAATCAAGGTCAAGTGCTTGGCCACACTCCGTATCGACAAGCAAAAGAAGGCGAAACTTTGTCGGTTGGCGAAGACGGGATTCTCCTGAGTTTTGAAGATGCCGCCAAACTCGATGATTCCGAAGTCGACTGGCGATGGGTGAGGATGTCCAAATCCAAAGGAAATGTAGTCACGCCAGAAGAAGCCGTTGAAAACTATGGCTCCGATGCTCTGAGAGTCTATGAGTTGTTCGTCGCACCATTCGAACAAAACGTCCAATGGTCAAACGATGGAATGCAAGGCGCAGTTCGATTCCTCAGCCGCGTTTTCAAGTTTTCAAGTGATGTCAAGCCACACTACGATTCAAATTGGAAACCCAAAATCGAAGGTGAAAAGGCAACTGACATCAGTCTAAAAATTCGACGAATTACTCACCAATTCATTGAAAAAGCAACCAGCGATATTGAACGATTTGCATTCAACACTTACGTATCGTCCGCCATGTCGGCCCTGAACGCCTATAACGACATCTTAAAAAATCTTGAAATTCCATCCGAAGCAGAAAAACTTGCCTTAAGTGAAGCGATTTACAGTTTTGTCATGGCCCTTTCTCCCATGGCCCCCCATTCCGCAGATGAAATCTATGAATACCTCGGATATTCTGGATTCACATATCAAGCAGATTGGCCCAAGCATGATGAAAGTCTAACCAAAGAAGACACTGTCACCATTGCAATCCAAGTCAATGGCAAGTTAAGGGACACAATCGAAATGCCAGCCGAAGCAACTAAAGAAGAAATTGAGTCCGTCGCACTCGCTCGCGAACGAGTAGCGCAATTCACTTCCGATCTCACAGTGCGGAAAGTCATCGTTGTTCCAGGAAAGTTAGTCAATGTCGTTGCCAATTAAATTCATCGTCGCAGTTTGTGCTGTTTTTTCATTATTCGGATGCACACCAAGTGCACCAGACGGAACGCAAATTAGCTCAAATGAACAAGCCGTTTCGGCAATGCAAAAAATCCAAGAGCTAACTCAGACATCATTTGACAAACTTCAAAATCGAGTCGCTCTTGATCCCGAAGAAATTAAAAACCTCGGCCTCGCCGAGCCAATAGCCCAAAACCTTGTTAACTTTGACCCTCTGGACATTGGCTACAAATCGATTCTCGGCAAAATTCAACTCGGATTAGAAAAAAACGATCCAGCATTAGCCAGCTTGAATAACGCATTACTCCTCAAACCAAAGCCAAATGACGAACAAGATCCAATAATTCGGGCGGGAATTCACGCAGATATCAGCCAGATCTATTTCAACAAGGGTGAATTAGAATCAGCCCTCAAATCAATCAAAAGCGCGAGTGAAATTCTTCCCGGAGACCCTTATTTCTTGACGAACCAGGCCAGCATTTTAGTAGAACTAGAGAGGTACGGCGAAGCGAAAAAGCTTTGCCAGGAAGCTTTGAAAATCGATGCCGGTCACAAGCCAGCCCTCGACTTACTCAAACTACTTGATTTTCCTACCTAATCGGGCGAGTCTTTATTCGACCCCATTGCCGAGGATATTCTAAAGAGGTCGCTTTTACTTTCACAAACTGAGGAAACAACCGCACAATATCCGTTCCGGGCAAGGCTCTCTCATGAATGGTCTGTAATTTGAATCCAAAATGACCGGCCGGAAACCCCTCAATTTCATCTCTTTCTGCAGGAGTTCTAAAAGGAATAAAAAGTCCATCCATTGCAACCCAAGCTGCAGAAATCTCAAATTGTGCTGCAAATGGGGCCACTGCTCTGCCCGTTACAACTTCAAAAAACTCTCGAGTAATACATTCTTCCGCCCGATGATTGAGAATCACAAGGTTTGCAAGCGGAATTTCTTGCATCATTCGACTCATCTTGCCCTGGCTTTCCACCGCTGTTACAAAAAGATCTTGTCGACACGCAGCTAAAACCCAACTCGGAAACCCCGGCCCTGGACCAATATCAAGAACTTTCGATCCTCGACCACAAAACTCAGCAATCAATAAACTATCTGCAAAATGCTTGACATCCGCTTCTAAAATAGGAATTCGAGTGAAATTTGAAATCGCATTTTTTTCATACAGTAAATCACGAAACTGCTCAAGTTGGACGATTGTCTGCTCATTCAAATCCAGACCCTGCAATTTTGCAACTTCTAATGTAGTCATCAGGTCCATTTTAAGCATCAACTCTACCTGGGGATAAAATCATAAGCATGAGTCAGACCAACCGCATAAAACTGGGATACGTCCTTTGCATCCTAGGTTTGTGTATCGCCATGCTTAGTCTGGTACCTGCAATCATTCCAGACGCGGGAACCTTGCCATGGCCAGTGTTGGTAGGAAGCACAATCTATCTTCCCGGCTCCGTACTCATATTCTTCTCATCAAAAGGTCAAGAAAGAAATGTCAATTTCAACAGAATTCGATTTGTGCGCTTAGGATTTGTTGCAATCATCGTTGTGCTGTCAATTCGTATATTCCAAAGTTAAAAATGTGGGCCGGAGATGGGTCCGGCCACGAGTGAGGCATCTACCTCAGGCGTAAAACGTTAAGCAACCGCCCCGTATCTTCTTAAAAGACCAGAAATAAGATGATTCCATCGAGCTCTGCTGAGTCGATCGCAATCTACAATATGTAACCCTAATTCCTGATATTCTGATTCTAGAATATTGATGGTTCGAACGACTTTGGTTCGCAAAAAGATCTCATGACCTTCCGATCCAAGCTTACAGATAATCTCCGATCCTTCATCAAATTGAGAAAGTGAACTCACTCGCAAACCAGTTTCTGAGCAATCGCAAAGTGATGCTGAAACAGTCTTCGAATCAGCTTCCAAAACAAGAGTCATTCCGGGAGTTATTACGCGCAATGCTCGCTCAACGCCAGGGACAATGGATTGAATACTAATCCAAAGCTCCGCAGATTGACTATTGATCGAAACAACGGTAGCCTGCAACTTTAAAAAATTAGAACCATCTCCAATTCCACATTCCAATTGATCGCCAACCTCTAGTTGGTCTTGGATATCAAAAATGACATTCATCATTGGACTCTTGGCCGATCCGATGATGCCTACTAAACTTGAGCCATCAACAACCTTCCTCATCTCGATCTTTTTGCCAATATAGTGATTAAGCATAAACTTCCCTTTAAACCTGCAGGTTCAATAACTGAATCATTGGGAGAAAAATGGGCTTTCCAGAACTCAAAATTGCACTATTCACAGCAATTCATGAATATTTCACGGAAAAACACAAATAATCAATTCTTCTACCTATTCACCCCAAGTCCTGATCCCTTTGTTGAATCTGCCATAATAAACCTTCGCGCCCACCTGAATGGCTTCTGTCATTCAATGTGCAACCATAGGAAAGGCTAAATAGCATGGCGACTTATCGAGGAAGAAAAAAAGACATCTGCCGACGTGTCGGCTTTAACATTTGGGGTGAAGCAAAATGCCCAAGTACAAAGCGACCCTATCCCCCGGGACAACATGGACCAGAATTCCAGCCCGGACGAACATCTGAATATGGCGAGCAATTGCTTTCAAAACAGGTAATTCGACGTTACTACGGAATGCTAGAAAAGCAGTTCCGAAACACCTTTGCAACTGCAAGCAAAATGCATGGTAATACCGGTCTTAACTTCTTAAGATTGTTAGAAATGCGACTGCAAACTGTAGTTTACAGATTAGGATATGGCAAAACCATTTTCCAAGCTCGACAAATAGTTAGCCACCAACACGTGTTTGTAAATGGCAAACTTGTCGATATTCCAAGCTACCGATGCAAAGTAGGCGATGTGATCGAAGTTCGACCGAGAGAATCTAGCCGAGGAATTGCCATTAAAAATGGCTACGAAGGAAAAGCTGTTCCTGTTTATATTGAACCGGACGTTGCGAATTTTTCCGGCAAAGTCATTGCTTTACCCGAAAGAGAAGACTTCCCTGAATTCTTCAAAGAACAACAAGTAGTTGAATTTTACGCACGTTAATTTGTAAAATATTTATACTTTTTGGCCAGGTTTCTAACAAGAATCCTGGCCATTAGTGTAAATTATGCTTATGGCCTGGTCCATATTAGCCTCCGCCCTCTTGATCCTAAACCCTATAGGGGCTGCAGATCCCGATGAGGCCCTCAAAGAAATCCGCACTTATCAAACTTCAGTAATCACCAAAGCACGAGAAGATAAAGTTGCGCTAGACTCAAAATCACTAAATGAAAAGCTCAAATCAATGGCTCTTGCAGCCATCGATGGAGTCAAACCAATGGATATCACCCCGGCAAAAGGTTATTCATGGATGCAACTCTTTTCAATGGCAGAGAAATACGATTCAATCGAAATGCTTTGCCACCAATACATGCAGTCAAACCCAACACCAGAATCAATGTTCAGCGCAGAAATCATGTGCTTGCAATCATTTGATAAACTCGGTGAATATAAAAAAGGGGCTGCTGTCATTTCCAAAATGACCCCTCCAAACGAATCATCAGTTTTCACCCTTGTATCTTACGCAACTGCCCTTTTTGCCGAACCAGTCGCAGAAAAGCAGGGGCTAGAAGCCGCCCTGCAATTGCTGGATTCCGTATTTGCAAAACTGCCAAATTCCGTAACCGATGAAAAACTGGCACCTCGATTAGCAAGTGCTGTGGCATCAATTTACGAAACAAAGGGCGAGCTCATGGTCAACCATGGAAAAAAAGCCGAAGGAATGGCAATGTTTGTTGCCGGAACTAAAGATCCCCGTGTTCCCGCCGCTTCAGCAAGAAGCCTAGATATGGCCAGTAAACGAATTGCTCTGATAGGTTCAAGGCCACCAGAAATTCCAGTAACTGAAAAATATGGTGAGTTTACAAATCTTGATGCATTAAAAGGAAAAGTCGTCATGGTTGACTTTATGGCCCATTGGTGTGGCCCTTGCAAAGCCGCCTTTCCTTCCATGATTGAGCTATACAACGCAAAACATAAAGAAGGATTAGAAATCATTAGCGTCACAAGATACTATGGTTACTACGGCGCCAACAAAGACTTGAATAAAGAACAGGAATTTGGATACATGGCAGATTTTATCAAAGAATTTAATCTTCCTTGGCAAATGCTTTTCACCGCAAATGACACATTCGGTCAATACGGAATTACCGGAATTCCTACAATGGCAATCATTGGTAAAGATGGAACAGTGAGAAAACTTCACGTTGGTTTTTCTCAACAGTCATTCGAAGAAGTCAAAACTTTAGTCGATCAACTGCTTAAAGAATAGCTTCTGATTGCCGAAACAACCTTACGATTCGCATCGCTGTCCATTACAGTAATGCGAATCGTATCATTTTCAAACCTCGAACTTAGTGATCCGCAATCTCGCACATAGATTCCATTTTTTGCCAGTTTAGCTACAAGTTTGTCGGCATCAGTATTCAGCTTACAAAGCAGAAAATTAGCGCAGCTTGAAAAAACCTTTTGCACCGCTTCGCACGATGCTAACTCACTTGCTAGAGACTCTCGCAATTTCCGTGTTTCCATGGCCATCTTAAAGTAATAAGTTTTATCTAAAAGCGCAGTTTCCGCCGCCACGGTAGCCAGTGTCCCAACGCTCCAAGGAGGAGAAAAAGCATCTAATTCGTCAACAATTTCTGGGTTTGCCACCAAATATCCAACTCTCAAACCACTCAGAGAATAAAACTTAGACATCGATTTACTAATAATCAGCCTCGGAAACTCGTAAACCAAATCTTCGAGAGACTGATTCTTTTCGCTTTCCAAACTAAAAAAGTCAACATAAGTCTCATCAACCCAAATCCAAGTTTCCGCCCCAATCGACTTCAAAATCCCAATGAACTCATCGCGAGAAATCGCCTGTCCTGTCGGCGAATTCGGATTAACGATAAACACAACCTTGCTCAATCTTGTAGCAGAAAGTAATTCTTGCTTAGAAAACTCAAGCGAATCTAAATCCAAGTCAATGGATTGCACTTTTGCCCCAATGACTTGCTCGCAAAGATGTCGATATTCTCCGTACATCGGATCCAAAACTGAAACCAAATCACCAGATTCAACAATCCTTGGTATCGCCAAAAACATCAAACTTGAAGTTCCAGATCCAATAAGTATGGATTCGGAATTGATGTTTCTCGCTTTAGCTATCGAATTTCGGAGGCCATCACCATGAGTGGGAGGACTCGACGAAACAAGAAAATCGAGATTCGACCGAATACGTTCCAAAACAAGAGGCGACGGCCCGTACCATGAATCAAGCACATCCGCACTGATTACAGAGTCTCGACTAGCATGTCCTGCCAAAACTTGTTCCAGCGCTTCCATCGACCCACTACCATGGACAGCCTTTTTTCTCATCAATTATTCCTATAAGTCAGATGACAAAGTCGCTTGTTTTAAGCTTTTCATAAAGTTACCTATTTCAACTTTACCGACTCCCCCGTTCCATTTTTCATTTAAGAGGTCAACAAGACAGCTTCCAACAACTGCTCCATCTGCAAACCGACAAACTTCCGCAACTGCAGCGGGAGTGCTAATTCCAAACCCAACGCAAATCGGCAATTGAGTCCTCGCTCTCACTTTTGCAACGAGTGCCTCGGCCTCGCTTTCTGCTTTGTTGTTCAACCCCGTAACGCCCGTTCTAGAAACCGCATAAACAAATCCGGAAGCCACTGAAACCGCCTTATCCAACCGCGCTTCCGTCGAAGTCGGAGCAACCAAAAATACGTTCGATAACTGATGTTTCTTCGATGCGACAATCCAATCATCAGCCTCTTCCGGGATAACGTCTGATAAAATTGTCCCGCAAACTCCCGCCATTTTAGCCTTGCGACCAAATTCATCCAACCCCATTTTCAATACAGAATTGTAGTATCCCATGAGTACGATTGGGATCGGTATTGACACTTGATGAAGCATTTCTAGAATCTGTTCCGGATTCACCCCACGATCCAGTGCCCTCTGACTACTTGCCTGAATTGTCGGTCCATCAGCAATCGGGTCACTAAACGGAATCCCAATCTCCACAACATCAACTCCCGATTCAACGAGCATATCAAGAATCTCTGGTAGATCTTGTAAACTCGGATCTCCCGCTGTTACAAAAGCCACGAGGGCTTTTTCGTTTCGAGATTTCAATTCTTGAAAAGTAGTTTCTAGGCTCAAACTCACTGCCTAAACATACCCTTCAATTTCAAATTCATCTCTTCATTCGGCCCCGGGCTCAAGTTCAAACTGATGTCCTAGCTCAGCAGCCCTGATATAAAAGTTAAAAATCCTCGATTTTGTCTGCGTTGATTTCTGACTCGATCGATCAACGGCTCGCTGAAAAAGCTCAAACATTCGCGCCAATCCTTTTTCTAGATCTTCGTATTTAATTCTCGAATACTGTTCCCCATCTCGAATATCAGATTCAGCCGCTCTCAAATCAACTCTTACTTTTTTTAACGAACTCCAAACGCTAGCTTGTTTAGACACTGATGTTTCACACTTTGCACCTAAAAGGCAACTCACCACTTCTTCCACTCTAGATTGAATTGCCGCCGAAACCGGCGTCCACATTGTTCCTCCGCCAGTATAAGATCTCGCAATATCAACAGCATTCGATTCAAACTCCAGCATGTTAAGTCTCAAAAAATTGATGAAATCTTGCTCATCCATCGACTTCGTAAACAAAATCTTATCGTTTTCAACTTTCATTGCCCAACCAAAATGACTCTCCGCAAACGCCATTGACATGGTTGTTTCGCCGCCTTCTCGATCAACGTAATATTGATACCAGGCGTCATGGCCCATCTTAACAATTTCTGCCGAATTCTTGCCATGCAACTCCTCTCGTGTTGGGTCTTGATGGGCAAGCACCCCAAAAACCAAGTGCGCAATCAATGCCGTGCTAATCATACAAACAATAGACGAATGAAAGGCATAGCATGTATTTCGAGTATCATCTAATTACAAAATGAACAATGCCTTTAAAGCTCTAGCTGACCCAACGCGAAGGCAGATTCTACAAATTCTAAATAATGGCGAGCAATCCGCCGGAGAAATCGCCAAGAAATTTAATTTGGCTTCCGCCACAATGTCTCATCACTTTAATAATCTTAAAGAAGCTGGATTAATTTCTCAAAGGAGAGATGGGCAGACAATCTACTATCGATTGGAAGCAACCGTAATTCAAGAAGTTATATCTTCCTTGCTGGAGTTTTCAGATTCTCACTTAACTCAAAATAGTGATTCAGATAAATCAATCAAGAACGCAAAAGTAGCCATAAAATGAACTGGAAGTATCGCCAACTTTTAATTTGTCTTGCCATAACCGGAATAGCTTGCGTAATAACGCTCGCAAAATATCCAAGTCTGCCGGATATAGTTCCAGTTCATTGGGGAATTGATGGAAAACCAGATGGTTTCCAACCTAAGCAATATGGAGTATGGCTATCTATCTACTTCATGCTCGGCATTTCTGCTCTCATGGCAATCATTCCCGTCCTCTCTCCAAAAGCCAAGTCAATCGAACCCTTTAAAGAAACATATTCAAACCTAACCTATTTCATTGTCGGATTCATGGGTGTCATTCAACTGGTAACCCTCTTTGCCTCCTCTTCCAAACTAAACATGAGTTTAATAATTGGGCTCCTAGTGGTCATAATGCTCGGAGTCCTTGGCAACTGGATGTCTAGAATTCGACCAAATTATTTTATGGGAATCAGAACTCCTTGGACTCTTGAAAGCCCAGAAGTTTGGGATAGAACTCATCGCTTAGCCGGCAGAACAATGGTCGGCGGTGCGGCACTTGGTGCCATTCTCATTCTTGCATTTCAACAAATTGGCCCTGCCATAATCATTGCCGTCGCCGGCACAATTTATCCCGCAATTGCCAGTTACTTTATTTATAAAAACCTGCCCGAGTCAAAGAACCCTATTGCTTAAACGGCGGCCCCTGTAACCCATCAAAAACACTCATTTGCTTGGAACTCAGGGTGCTTTTGATAAAACTAACCCAAGTATCTTGGATACTTTCTAGTGCTGGCCCAATCTTTGCTTGTGCTGCTTCAACCTCGCTCTGAAACGCTTTTTTATCTGCATCCGACATTTTTTCTGGATTCTTGTTTTTGTACTTGTCGGCAATGGGTTTCATATACTTTTGCTCTGCATTTGCAGCTGCCTTAGAATCTGACTCAAATCGAGTTCGAATCTTCTTGATCTGATCAGCACTCAAACCAACTTTCTTTCCAACATTATCATCCATCAAGGCAAGATATCCCGCTTGTTGCAAAGTGATTTCGCGCAACCGAATCTTTTGCTTCGCATTAAGCTCTGCCATGACTCTACGCTTCATTTCCCGCAACAATCGCATACCCTCATAATTCATCAATACCGGCGGTTCCTTCTTCTTGGCTTGATACTTCTCTGCCATCTTGACAAACTTTTGGTTCTGTTTGTTAAACCACTCCGCATGCGCATTGAGCTTTGTTCGCTGCGCTTCGGTAACCCCCATATCTTTCTGAATTTCGCGCGCTTGCAACAAACCAATATTTGAAACGTCATAGTCAAAATCTGCCATTGCGGCTAACCCCAAACCCAACACCCCAATGGTAAAAATCTGCTTCAAATATCTCATTTTTGTTTTCCTATAATCATCTTAACGTACCGAAGATGTTTTTTGCTCCGATTCCGTGGCAATCGCCCCAATCGCGCCATTATCATGAACGTCAATCTGACAATCAGAAAGCGTTCTTCGAATCGATCTAATAAACTCATCGGTCGGAGTCACGCGATTCAAAAGCACAATTGGAGGAAAATCTTTCAATCCATTGATAAGCAAAACGACTTCGTAATTACCTGTCGACGACTCAACCACCTCCCTCAATTTAGTGAGCTCAGACTTTGTTGCCGCATCTACTCGGATCATAATCGACCCTTCAACGGATTCATCAAATAGCCGAACGGTTGCTTTTGGCAATTCCGTAACATCGTAAATCTGGAGTTCCGGTCTTCGTTCTGAAGATTGGCTCCTCTCATCAAACTTTAGTTTTCCGCGAACAGCTACAACCTTATCTTTCTGAAGAACCGCATCCAATTTAGCAACTGAATCGCCAAAACAAAATCCAGAAATCACACCAGAAAAGTCTTCAAGCCCAATCCGTGCAATACGATTCCCATTCCGACTCAACCGCTTATCAACCTGGCTCAGCACTCCCGAAACCGTCACAACAATTGATTCTTCCAAATCCAAAAACTGAGCGCAAGAATGTGTGCCGTGTTCACGTAGGCTATGCTCATATCCCCGCAATGGATGATCCGATACATAAATTCCCATTGTTTCCTTTTCCATCACAAGAATCTCAGTCCGATCCGGTTCTGGATGAACGGGAATATTCGGGAGTTCTAATTCAAACTCCGTCGCCTCGCCAAACAAAGAGTCCTGCCCTGCCTGTCGCTGACGATTAGCATGATCTGCATAAACCAAGGCTCCTTCCAACACCGCCAACAAGCTGTTTCTATTCGTATCAATGCTAGAAAGCGCACCCGCTTTTATCAGAGATTCCAACGATCCCTTATTTAATCCACTCGGACGAACTCGATCTGCAAATTCATAAAGGTGGGAAAACGGACCATCTGCTTCTCGACTCCTTATAATCGCCTCGACCAAACCTTCGCCAACCCCTTTAATTGCCCCCAAACCAAACCGAATAACCTTGGCCTTCTTCTTCTTCAATTCAACTTCTTCAATTGTAAAATCTAGATGAGAGGCGTTAACATCTGGCGGCAAAATTGAAATCTTATTCCGACGACACTCTTCTATACATGTCGTCACTCGGTCTTCTTTAGATCGATAAACCGCCAACAATCCAGCCATATACTCTTCCGGATAATTAGCCTTAAGATATGCCGTTTGATAAGCCAAAATCGCGTAGCAAACGGCGTGGGCCTTGTTAAAGGCATATCCCGCAAAAGGCAAGAGTAACTCCCAGACTTTGCCCGCAACTTCTTTCGAAATGTTGTTGTCAGCACATCCCGATTCAAATTCTCCTTGCATCTGATCCATCGTGTCGGCATCTTTCTTTCCCATTGCCCGCCGCAAAATATCGGCTTTCCCAAGTGAGAATCCTGCCAACGCTTGAACCAACTTCAAAACCTGATCTTGATAAACAATAATGCCGTACGTCTCACGTAAAATCGGCTCCATCCGCTCATCCAAATTCTTAACTTTTGTCCGACCAAACTTATTCGAAACAAACTGTGGAATGTGATCCATCGGCCCGGGTCGATACAAAGCAACCATCGCCGCAAGTTCCTGAACGCTTTGGGGTTTAAGCTCAATAATATTTCGTCGCATTCCCGCAGATTCCAATTGGAAAACCCCAACCGTATCTCCTCGGCTCAACATATCATATGTTTTTTGGTCTTCAAAGGGAATCGCCCGATGCCCACCTTCTGAAAGAACTGGATGCTCAATCATCAATTGCTGTTCCGAAAGATGCCGATGCGTCGACTTGATATTCTGTATAGCCTTGGCCAAAACCGTTAAGTTGCTCAGACCTAAAAAGTCCATTTTCAGCATTCCGATCTTCTCAAGAATTCCCATCTCGTATGCCGTAACCGGAAGGCCCTCATTGCTTCGATACAAAGGTATCGATTCACTCAAGGGCTCCTTAGCAATTACAACTCCCGCCGCATGAACACCCGCATGCCTAGAAAGCCCTTCAATACGTTTTGCCGTCTCAACAAGAGGAGCAAATCTCGGATCACTCTTCACAACTTCACGAAACTCAGAAACTTCCTTTTCCGCCTTTGCTATCGACCAGCCCGGGCCAATCGGAACGGCTTTTGCAATCTTGTCGGCATCAATTGGAGGAAATCCACTGACTCTTGCCGCATCTCGTATTGCAGCCTTAGCTCCTAACGTTCCAAAAGTAATGATCTGCGCAACCCGATCGCTTCCGTACTTTTGAGTGACAAATTTAATAACTTCATCGCGCCGCGCGTCTTCAAAATCCATATCAACATCTGGCATGCTGATTCTTTCCGGATTCAAAAACCGCTCAAAAGTCAAATCATAATAAACAGGATCAACATCAGTAATACCAATCGTATAGCTAACAAGAGAACCGGCGGCACTTCCTCTCACCCCAAACATAATCTCTTGTTCCCGTGAATACTGTGCGAATTCTTTAACTAGCAAAAAGTATTCGTCATAGCCAGTAGACCGGATAACACCAAGTTCATAATTCAGACGCTCATAATATCCATCATCCGGATTCTTAACCCGATCTTCCAGTCCTTTCTTCGCCAAAAACTCAAGATAGCTGGCCGGATCATGACCATCTTCTAAGTCTGGCTGAGGCATCAATGCTCTTTCCGACCCCAATTGCAGGTCGCACATTTCCGCCATCATGATCGAGTTCTCCATGCACTCCGGATTCTCCGGAAAGAGACTCGCCATTTCCTGCGGAGATTTCACATAGAATTCTTCTCCCGTAAATCGAAATCTCTTTTCATCTTGCCGCAGCGACCCCGTCCCTATACACAGCAAGACATCATGAGGATCAGCATCTTCTTTGCAAAGGTAATGCGCATCGTTTGTCGCCACTAAAGGAAGATTCAGTTCCTGCGAAATCCTAATCAACTGTGGATTGACAATTTTGTCCTCGGGCAAACCATGGTCTTGCAACTCAACAAAGTAACAACCGTCGTCAAACATCTCTTTGTACATTCCGGCGATGTACTGCGCCCGGTCGTAATTACCCGCCAAAAGCGCTTGATTCACTTCACTTCCCAAACACGTCGTTGAACTAATCAGCCCCTTGGAATGGGCCTTCAAAAGCTCGTGATCAATCCGAGGACGATAATAAAACCCTTCCAAAGCCGCAATTGTGTGAAGCTTGCAAAGGTTGCGATACCCCTCCATGTTCCGGGCAAGCAGATAGTTTGTGGAAACTCTCCTTTTCTTCGCTGCGCTCCTTTTTCTGAATTCCATTCGGGGCAACATAGGCTTCCATGCCAAGAATCGGCTTAACTCCTTGTTTCTTACACTCAAAGTAAAATTCCATGCAGCCAAACATAACGCCGTGATCAGTAATCGCCAGAGCCGGCATATCAAACTCTTTTGCCCGGCTAACCATATCTTTTATCCGAGTTGCGCCATCTAATAGCGAGTACTCAGTGTGGTTATGAAGATGGACAAACGGGCGATGGCTCATAGTTTGTTGGAGTCGTTACAGAATATCTGAAAGGAACTCAAAGACGAATTGACATTTCCCAAAGAACCGACTTTCAGCGAAGGTTTTTCAACACTTGTCAATTTTTCAGCGATCTGCACAAATCTTCATCGCCGATTGAAGTCGAATGGCAATCTTGGAAGCCGGATCCAAAAAATATTGAACGGAATTTGGACTAGGGCAAAGTTCTCTAACTGTCAATTCAAACAAATTCATCCAGCGGTTAAAATGCTCATGGTTCACACCAACGAGCTTCACATGGCTCTGAACGGGATGCCCTTTATATGTTCCAGACTTAAATATAATCGCTTCCCAAAACAATTTCATTTTGGAAAGATGCTCTTCCCACCGACCTTCAAGTTCACTTTCGAATATTGGACCAAGTTCCGAATCAAGCCTCACTTGAGAATAGAATGCCTCTACAATCTTTGAAATCAAGTCTTCATCCACGCCGGATTGCTTCAGTGCGGCAACTTCAGATTTTCGTCTTGCCGCAATTGCCTCTAAATCGATAATCGCAATCGGCTCACTCATAACTCCACCATATCGCAAACAAAAAAGTGGGGCTAAAATTAGCCCCACTCAATCGCAAATTACTTAACAAGAACCATCTTGTAGGTTGCATTGGTAGGCGGCATCATATCAACAAACTTTACGTTTTGATACTCACCTTCTGAAGCAACCAAAGATCGATCCTTCACATTCAACCAAACCGTGCCCATAGCACCAAAAGGAACATCGCCTTCCATTTCGCTAAAAACAAACTTCACCTTATAGCAATCAATTCCTTCTTTCTTTTCCAAACCTTCAAGTGTATATTTGGACTTGGCAATTGGTGCATCCTCTTCTTTAATAGCTTTATGCTCCTTTGTCCAATCTCCTCCCACGGCAACTGCTTCAGAAGGGAAAATGAACGAAGTCATTCGTTGCAGTCGCAACCCTTGTCCTGCTTGCGGAGAGTCTGAATCCACTTTTGTTATGGTGCCATCAAGCTTTAGCGTGACACTCGATTTCCCATCGGTCGGAGGAGCACCAAAACTGCTCATATCTTGTCCGTCCATCATCATGGAAAAATCTGCCATCGAGCCTTCTTGAAAAACTTCGCCATTTTCAATTTTCACAGTCTTTGAAGTTGATACAAAAGAAATAACAAACTCAGAAAGCCCAGCTCCCATGTCCATTTTCATGACAGTTGTCAACTTATGCTTCATAACTTGACCAACCTCCGGCTTCCATTTCAAATCATAAGATTGGGCCGAAGCAATGGATACCAAAGCAAACGTAGCTGCAACAGCGGAGAAAAACGCGCGTTTCATCATAACTCTCTCTTTTATACTAACTTTTTACTCATTCCGATGCATGATCCTGCCAAATAATTTTGTCAAAATTAGACCGAATTGAAACTTCTGGAACTATGGTCATAAGTTCTTCCCCTGCATTGCCCCCTTCCTTCGGTTTTTCTTCCGGTCGAGATTTGTATTTTTCCGGATTATTAACGTAAACCTCTAACCAGGCTGACCATCGAGCCCACATATCCAATCGAGTCTCTTTTGCAATTTGCCCGTGATCCTCATATGGATACATATAAAGCGAAGAAACTTTCCCAAGTGATTCCAAAACTTGGAACAAGTTTCGAGAATGTTGTGGGTCAGTTCCCATGTTTTGATCTTGCATACCGTGGTACATCAAAAGCGCACCATTCAGTTTCTCTGCATTCCACAATGCAGAAACATCTTGGTACATTTCCCTCGCTTGCCATAAAGATCGAGGTTCAGATTGGAATCCAAACGGAGTCAAAGATCGATTGTAGTTGCCATCCCCCGCAATTCCTGCCTTGAAAAATGGAGTTTGAATCATGGCATTCGCGGTGCTAAACGCGCCATAGCTATGGCCGCCAATCGCCAGGCGATCACGATCAATCCAACCTTCATTTGCCAAAGCATCAATTGTCGCCGATAGATTCATCCTCAATTGGTGTGTGTACAAGTCATTTGGCGCAGTATCTGGCCCAATAATTGGGCAATCATTATCAATGACGACATAACCAAGGTTCAAAAAATGATTCGGAGAACTAGCCGATGGGGTTCTAAACCGATTGATATTTTCAGACCTCAGGCCCTCATCATATTTCTTTTGATCAGCAAACTCATTTGGATAAAACCAAAAGAAAGCGGGACGCTTTGAGATTGAAGTCGTATAAGGAGGCAAAGTTGCCTTAACTTGGAAAGTCACACCATCTGCCCGGGTCACTTTCAAGACTTCTGTTCTGGCTTGGGTAATCAACGGATTGTAGTCCTGATTATTCGTAATCTGCTTTTCAGAATTGCCATCCGCAAAGAAATATTGCGGAACTTCCGAACTCGACTCTCTCTTTATCAATCGCATTGAATAATCCTTATCCAAGGCATCAACAGATTCAAATTTTTTGTCAGAACTCTCAAATACTCTGACCTTCTTGCCGGTTCGAATTTCAACCTTATCAACAAAGGGTCTTGGTGCATTCTTCAAATAATCTTTATCAAATCGAGTACCCGAAAGATAAACAAAACTTCCATCTGAAGAAGTCATTACAACTCGCCCTGTTGCCTGACCATTAGTCGTCTCTAATCGGCCCGGATCATCATAAAAAGCATCCTTACCGGGTTCAGAAATGACAAAACTCTTATTCGTTGAGATTTCAATGGCAATCTGTTTGGACTTACCATCAATGGTCTGATTCATAAAAAGCCAATTTCCATTATCAGAATACTGATAAGTGCCAATACGATCAATTTGCGAATACAAAACTGTCTTATCAGAATCACCATAAGGTGCCTTCCAAAGAATCAACTGGTCTAATGGTTTCTTGTCTTTATCTTCTTTTGACTGCTCTTCCATCTGCAAATACAAGAGGCCACGACCAAATGGATCCCATGTATGCCCACGTGGACTCGTAGGTTTCGAGTTTCCTCCGCGTCGACCAGCCCCCGGACCTGGCCGGAAATCCAATTCTAAAATCTCCTTTCCATCTAATCCAACAAGCTTCGTACGGCTCGGAGCCTGACTTGCCGGATGCAAGTAAGAAAAAGGCTTTTCATACATGCTGATAATTGCCGCAGAACCATCCGGCGCAACATTCAGACTCCTTACCATCCCCGATTTCCCAACAAATCTCACCCGCTTTGATTCCAAATCAAGAATAATAGGTTGCCCGGTTAAGCAATCTTCCAAAAGCTGTGAATCTTCTTCCGAATTCAAAAGACCAGCATAAGTTCTCAAAGGGTCAATCTTGTCATCACTTGTCCGAACCAAAGGCGAAAAACCTTGATTTCTCTTTACCATTTGCGATGCAACCGGAATAACTGCAGAAACCGAACTTCCATCATTCAGCCATTCAAAATCAGTCACTCCCACCAATCTCAAATTTGGACCAACAGTGCTAACAACTCCCGTCACCGGATTGGCAACACAGAAATAAGTCTCCGATTCAGTCGAACCAATAAATCCAATTTTGTCCCCCGTTGGCGACCAACTCGCCGAAGATATTCCCATCCCTTTCGGAACATTGATAACGACTTGCTTTCCAGACTTCACATCTAAAACAAGCAATCCTTCCGAAGAACGAATCGTAAAGTTTCTGGCCCGAATCGCAACCATATCAATGGCAATCCCTCCTAGAATTTCATGTGATTTCCCGAGTGATGAGATCGGTTCAAGTCCATCGGAACGTGTGACCAACATCTTGTCGCGATTCCGATTCAAAGAACCCGACGTAATATTTTCTTGCCAAGGCGCAAGCACAGATCTCTTCAAAACATCTTGTGGCACCTGATATCCAGTCGCTTGAATAGCTTTCATAGGATCCCACTCGGCCATAGAATGACTAGCAAGTGCTAAACCAGCCCAAAGGAAAATCAGATTCTTAAACTTCACAATTCAAAAATACCTCCCCGGCTATCAAATCAGTGTTCCCAAAAACCAATGATTTGCAAACAATAGTGGAGCGGAGATCTTACGATCTTCCGCTCCACTATTCAATTCAAAAGAAAATCTTACTTTTCTTCTTTGAATTCAGCATCAATCACATCTTCACCAGATTCAGCAGAACCTGAATCGGTTGATTCTTCACCAGCTGCACCAGTTGCGTCTCCGCCGGCTTGTTGATAAAGAAGCTCCGACAATTTATGCGTTTCTTCTTCAAGCGCGGTTTTAGCGGCTGCCATACCTTCCAGATCTTGTTGATCAATCGCTGCTTTAAGTTCAGTAATCTTTTCTTCAATCCGCGTCTTGTCTGCTTCCGAAACCTTGTCACCAAGATCTTTCAACATCTTTTCAGTAGAAGATACCGCTCGCTCTGAATCATTCTTCAGTTCAGCCCCTTCACGCGCCTTTTTATCAATCTCGGCATTGGCTTCCGCCTCCGAAACCATGCGATTGATCTCTTCATCTGAAAGAGTTCCAGAACCAGTAATCGTAATCTTTTGTTCGTTATTGGTTGCCTTATCTTGGGCGCTAACATTCAAGATTCCGTTAGCATCAATATCAAAGGTAACTTCAACTTGCGGAACTCTAGCCGGAGCCGGAGGAATACCGCTCAAGTTAAATTGACCAAGGCTCTTGTTATCCTTCACGAGGCTTCTTTCACCCTGCAAAACGTGAATCGTAACTTCAGTTTGGTTATTAGCTGCTGTCGTATAAACGCGACTTCTCTTAGTAGGAATCGTAGTATTTCTCTCAATCAAGAAATCCGTAATTCCACCCTGGGTTTCAACACCCAAGCTCAAAGGAGTAACGTCTAGCAAAACAACGTCTTTAACGTCTCCGCCCAAAACACCAGCCTGAATTGCCGCGCCAACCGCCACAACTTCATCCGGATTTACAGTTCGGTTTGGTTCCTTATTCGTAATCTTCTTAACCAGAGCCTGAACCATTGGCATCCGCGAAGATCCACCAACCATGACAACCTCATCCAAGTTACTTAAAGAAAGCTTCGCATCTTTCAAAGATCGTTCAACCGGTTCCTTGATTCGATCTAAAAGATCAGAACACAGCTCTTCAAACTTTGCTCGGCTCAAACTTGTATCAAGGTGAACTGGCTCATTATCAATGGCTGTAATGTAAGGCAAGTTGATTTCACTTACTGTGGAACTGGAAAGCTCCATTTTTGTCTTTTCGGCAGTTTCTCGCAACCGTTGCAATGCCTTAGTGTCTTTTCGCAAATCTAAGCCATGTTCTTTCATGAACTCGTTTGCCAACCAATCAACAATCTTTTGGTCAAAATCGTCGCCGCCAAGGTGACTATCGCCCGCGGTCGATTTAACTTCAAAAAGACCTTCGCCTACATCAAGAATTGAGACGTCAAAAGTTCCACCACCCAAGTCAAAAACAAGAATCGTCTCGTTCGCTTTTTTGTCTAAACCATAAGCCAACGAAGCTGCAGTTGGTTCATTGATGATTCTCAAAACTTCAAGACCCGCGATCTCACCGGCATTCTTCGTAGCGGTTCGCTGAGAGTCATTAAAGTAAGCCGGAACGGTGATAACCGCTTTATCCACGGTTTCCCCGAGATAAGCTTCCGCATCTGCTTTCAGTTTTTGTAAAATCATTGCCGAAATCTCTTCCGGCGTAAAGTCTTTGTCAACTGCTGGAATATGAACCGAAGCATTCCCCTTCTTATCCTTTTGAACTTTATAAGTCATTCGTGAAGCCTCTTTCTCAACTTCACTAAATTTGTGACCCATAAACCGCTTAATTGAGCTAACGGTATTGCCCGGGTTCGTTACAGCCTGTCGTTTGGCAGTTGCTCCAACAAGTCGCTCGCCATTGGCTTTAAACGCAACAACACTGGGTAAAGTTCTCGCCCCTTCGGCCGTTGCAATTACTGTCGGATCGCCGCCTTCCATCACGGCAACAACACTATTCGTGGTGCCTAAGTCAATTCCTACTACGCGTCCCATATCTTTTAATTGTTCCTTGACTGTGGTTTGTATAGACCACTTAAGTCTTATACACTCAAGTAACGATTATTTTACCTACTTGGTTCCAAGTCCCAAAAACAAATAGGGCCCTGATCAAACTGATCAGGGCCCTAAAATCTAAGCTCGACTAGGCTGCAAACAACAGATCTTTCTTCACCGGTGTATATCCCGGCATCACTTTGTTAAGATTGGGATTATTCAGTCGCTTCTTGATAATCTCTGCCCAAATATCTCGATCATCCGTCGTTGGCCTCAATCCGTCATTTCGTGTACGATTTGCCGGAGCTATCCCTGGCCATTCAGAAAGCACCTTTCCGCCAGCCGTTGATTTTAAATTCGGACTGATAACAAACATCGTGTTACCTTCGCCGTGCTCACAGCCTCTTCCGCCATTCTCATTAATCCTACGACCAAACTCGGAAAGTACAACTAATGTCCAATTTGTAATACCAGATTGCATCAAATCACGATATAGAGCCGTGACATTTCTAGAAAGATCAGCCATCTTGGAATCTAAAAGGCCACCTACTGTTCCTTGTTCAACATGTGTATCCCAACCTGTAATGTCAACGTGGAACACCTCAACTCCAATATCCGCTTTCATCAACGCTGCCGTTGACTTCATTGCGGTGCCAAACTGCGAACTATCATAAACAATGCCGCTAGAAGGCAAATATCCATTGATTCCCAAACTTTGAATCTTTTCAACGGCCCGGACTCCATCGCGAACACTAGACCGAGTTTCATCTCGCAGGCGCATATATTGCTTCAGCAAAGTCGCCTTTGCGCCGTTCGTATCAAAGTCACCCATGTAACCACCATATTCAGTAGAACTAGGATCCAATGTTGTAAAGACCTTAGGTGCGCCATGCAACGCAATTGGCTTTGTTGCCGCAAAATTTAATGCCCGGATAGAAGCATCAAGTTCGAGTTCATCAGAAGTAGCTAGGTGCCGTGCAATCCATCCCCCCTGAGTTCCGTTATTAACGCCACCATATTCCATCATTGCCGCTGCATCAAAGTGAGAAAACGTCCAGTTCTCGCGTCCAACGGCATGGAGCACAGAAAGATGACCGGAATCAAAGGGATCAACAAACTCGGAAAATGCCGCCGGAAATGCAAAATATCCATCGATATCTATCGCTTTAGAAGATCCAGTCGTCGGAACTTTGATATTGGGCCGAGAAGATGCGTAGTCAGAATCCCCTACTGGAGCACAAAAGGTCAAACCATCGGCTCCCCCTCTCAGGTTAACAACAATTAAGCGATCTCTAACGGCTTCCCCCCCACCGGCCGCAAATGCAACTTTTGGCATCCACAAAGGGCCACTGACTAACAGGGCGCCGGCCCCAGTTAATAATTGACGGCGGCTGAGTTGGCGATATTCTTCACATGCATTTCGATCTGAGCGATTTTTCGACACAATTTTTTCTCTCAATACCATTGGAAACTAGGCGAACCAAGAGCCACAGCAACTGCTCCGCGAATGTTCCTTACATTAATAGTCTTTCCACGTAAGTGCCTATAAATCCATAATTTTTCTGGAGCCGGTAATTCTCCCGCAAAAATAAGTGGTTCTAATCGCGCAATTATCGCAGCATCCGAGCTTTGATCCGGGAAAAGTTTATTAAGATCATATTGAACATCTGGATAGTGCTGGCTAGCAATCAGCATCGTGTACTGAAGTCGTCGAAGGTGACTATTAAACCAGTGATCTGGCTCCAATGGAAAACCATCCGGGTCAACCCATTCAAACGGACAATGTCCAGATCTCCAAAGCCACTTACTAATCAGCATATCTGTCCGCTGATTTTTCATGTCTAACTGACGATAAATACCAACAAAGTAGTGAAACGGTCGCTTGAACATAGAAGGAGAACGAACAATGTTCTCTGCGGTCAATACATTTCTTAAGAGTGATTCAATACTTCCGTTGCTTTGAACCCAAACCGCACTGAAAAAGTCCAGTTCGGCACTCGTCGCATCTCGACCAATAAAGAAGTTATAGAGCTTGTTTCCAATAAATCTATGTGTTTGAGGCAAACTACACAAAAAGTCTAGAAGGTCATCAAATTCACCCGCTCCATTCTGGGAAAAAGTTCTTCCCATAACAGTTTTCGATCCTGGTTCATGTGCCCAATTCTCAAATGCAACCTGGCCATAATTCACACTCGACTGATCCCAGTTATAAAGCCAACCCGTTAACATTTTTGCCGCTTCGTTGATATCGGTTTCTGTATATCCTCCAGTCACCCCAACGGTATGCAGTTCTAAAAGCTCGCGAGCATAATTAATGTTAGGTTTATTAATAATATTAAACTGAGAGTCAAGATATCGACTCATCGCCGGAGACTTTGCAACAATTCCAATGAGAGTTCTAAAGTTTCCTAACGCATTGGGAAAAATTCGTTTATAAACATATTCATTTGCACAAATCGATTCAACCTTTGCATGATTGATACTAAAGTGATCAAGCCAGAATTCGACCATCCGCGCATGAAGTTGACGATTTGAATAGGCCGAATAGTAAACGTAAGGTTGTATAAAGTTTGTCCAGATCAGATTTGACCCATTCAGCTCCGAAGTTGTCATTTGCCATGTCGGAAATCTCGAATTCAAAGTATTCATAACTTCCGTGTCATCAATAGACTGCCATGCCAATTGCTGATTCAGATACCCCTGAAATCCTAAGGCTTTAATCGAATCAATTTCATCGGATTTGATGCCAAAAGTAATCCTGCGTGCCAATCGAATCGAAGGGTCTTTCCAATATTGTGCAAAAGGATCCTGAGATGTTCGACCACCTGCGCTTGGGGAGCCAATCCGGGTTGTGCTAACACCAGAAGAACCAGACACCGTTCCTCGATTGATAAAGTTTCCGGTTCGATTTCCACCACTTTGCTGTTGAGCCGACGCCCCGGCTGCAACGGCTGTCAGTGCTGCCGAAGCACCACCTACTATAAACTCTCGTCGACTGGCCGCCCGACCAGTTTCTCGGCCAAATGACCGAGCGACATCTACAATTTTCTCTAGCAATAACTCTGACATGGGTTAAAAACTCCAATCAATTGGTAAAGTCGCATTTAGGGAAAAATGCTTTGGACTTCAACCAAGATTGGTGTTCCACGCCTGAATAACGACATGACCTGTTAACGGTGCTAGTCCCGGTCAAACTCTAGTATTTGGATCATCAGAAACCCACAAAAACTCGTATTCTTCTGGTTCTTCCGCAAGCTCATCAATCACAACTGATTCTACAATTCTCATCCAAGTTTCCTCGAATTCTGCCTCGTCCCTTATGATCCTATCGTAACTCTCACCGTAAAACGGTGGCCATCTCTCACCACTCTTTTTGATGATCATTGCCCCCGCCTTTCGCTTTGCCTTTTCTATAACATCGCTCAATTCATAAGGCTCACCAGAAGGAGATTCTTGAACCTTAAAAATCATTTCCGTCAGCTCTGGCTTAATGCAAAGAAGGCTAAAATCTAGCTTGCTTCTCTGTGCCCTAAAAAGCCGGGAAAAGAGAATCTCCCTCTCTCGCAGTTCGAATTCCCGTTTATGCTTAAATGTCAAATAATACTGCACGTCATCGGCTCTCCAATGCGGAAGCTTCCCTCTCCACATACTAAAATTTTGCCAGCGAGCCACAAATCATAGAATACCGGCCCAGCCAACATCATAATTTGTATAAAAACAACGAGTCCCTCTCCCTGCCATAATCTTATGAAACGGCCCGCCCGATAATTGTAAAGGAATTCCATGCACATATGCATTGCTGCTTCGTATTGGCCAACTTCAAGTAACCCGATAAGTGGAATTTTTATAAAGCACCAATTAGATGCTTTTATCAAAATGGGACACACTGTTTCCCTGGTTCTGCCCGGCAAAGATTCAAGTTCTTACCTAGGATTAGATTCATACTTCAATAATCCACAGTTCCGAGTATTTTATGCCCGGCATGCCATATTGCCGCTGGAGCCATTTCCAAAATTAACCCTTCCCAATAACCTAAAACTCGCCGGACAGTCTTACATAAAGCAAATCTTAGCGGCAAACCGATACCAACCAATACATGCCGTACTCATCCACGACATCACTTACCCTCTCGGTGCCGTTTCGCTGATAAAAGAAAGCTTAAACATCCCTGTAATTCCAATTCTTCATGGCGAACACCCCAGCATTACTAAGGCGATCAACGAGGATTCACCTTGCACTGCCGAATATTTCCAGCAATCCAACAAAGTAGTAGTAGTTGGAAAATCACTCATACCATACGCTCAACTCCTAGGAGCGAATCAATCAAATACGGTTGTAATTCCAAACGGAGCCGTTGATTTTGAACCTATTCCTGCCGATGTTCACAATCTTAGAATTCTCAGCAATCCCAAAAGAGTCATTCTCACCGTCTGCAATCTAGTCGAAAACAAAGGCGTAGATACGGTTGCTCATGCCCTCAATCAAATCCAAGAAAGAACTGATTGGACATGGCGAATCATCGGCGATGGAGATCAAAGGAAGACATTAGAAAAACTAGTACGCGAGCTAAACATTCATCAAAGAACCCAATTCTTCGGCCGACTCACTCACGAACAAACACTCACCCACATGGCCGCGGCCGATATCTTTGTCATGCCAAGCCACCGAGAATCTTTTGGAATAGTCTTCGTCGAAGCCATGAAGAACTCTTGTCCTGCCATCGGATGTGTTGGAACTGGCGCCGAAGAAATCATTTCGCCAAACTCAGATGGATTTCTCATCAATCCCGGCGATTCTCAAGCATTAGCGCAGAGACTCAAAACGTGGCTTTCGGATGTCCAACAACTGGCAGATATGAGCAAAAATGCAAAGTTAACTGGTCAAAAGTTCAGCTGGTTTACCAATGCCCGAACGTTCACAAATCTGATCAATTCCGAAGCAAACAACAAATCAAGTTTGCAATAAAAAATCGAGCCTCAGCAAAAGCCAAGACTCGATTTTATAAGTACTACCTTAACTTATTCGGTATCTTCTTCCGCGGCCAAATCCGCCAGAGAAAGTCCACCGAACTCATCACCAGAAGTCAATCCATCGCCGTCTTCCGATTCAACCAAAGCCGTCAACGATTGTTGCGACCAAGTCGGTTGTGTTCTATCAACATCAATGGCTAACTCTCGGTGAGCCTTAACACCAGTACCAGCCGGAATCAACCGACCAATAATAACGTTTTCTTTCAAGCCAACCAAGGTATCGCTCTTTCCTCTAACTGCCGCTTCTGTAAGAACACGAGTTGTCTTTTGGAATGATGCTGCCGAAAGGAATGATTCTGTAGCCAATGAAGCTTCCGTAATTCCAAGCAAGATCCAGTTTGCCGTCGATTCCTTCGGCGCCCTTTCTTTTTGTTCACCGGTCTCCCTATCGGTGTACTTAAAGGTCTTGCCTTCATCAATCATCTTGCCAACCTTTTCATTCTCACGATTAAATCGTGATCGGTCAACAATCTGTCCTGGCAAGAACGAAGTATCGCCTGGTTCTCGAACTTGTCGTTTCCGCAACATCTGCCGAACAATAACTTCAAGGTGCTTATCATTGATATCAACACCTTGATCTTTGTAAACAGCTTGCAAGTTTTCAACAAAGTACTCGTGAACCGCTTTAGAACCAGCCAAAGCCAGAACTTCGTGCGGATCCAATGGCCCTTCCGTCAAAGGATCACCCTTGATAATTCTTTGTCCCTTTTCAATTGGCAAATTACCAAGTGGTGGAACAAGAACCGGATAAAGAATATTGACCTTTTCAATCTCATACTTGCGCAGAGTGTTCAAAGCCGCACTATTCAATTTCTGACCAATGATTCGTTCAAGCGAAGTGGTCTTTTCATAATCCCAATTCTGCTTGTCACTAATGTAAGAATCCTTAAATGGAGCCTTTGTATCCACTTCCGCTTCAACAATAACCCAGCGACCAAAGCTCGACTTTTGAATGTCAGCAATCGTTCCGGTTACCGGACAAATAATTGCCTTACCACGAGGTTGCTTTCGGGCTTCAAAAATCTCTTCAACCCGAACAATCCCGCTCGATTCACCAGTCCAGGAAAAGAAGAATGTCTTTCGGTTTCGTTCCCAAAGCTTCTTACTATCGCCTTCGGCCTTTTCTGCAGCCTTAATCTGAGCCTTCGTTGTCTTTCTGCTTGCCTTGGCTTGTCGTTCTTCCAATGCTCCCGCATCATCAAACAGACTCTTAATAGCACCAGATTGGCTCTCAAGTAACTTGGTCGGATCAAATTCAGTAGTATTCCCTTGCGTTGCCGCTTGGAAGTCTTCTTGGAACTGACGAACAAACTTACCAGTCTTGTACTGGTTCGTAATCGCAATAGTTTTCGAACCTGCAACACCACCTGTGTGGAACGTACGCATCGTAAGCTGCGTCCCTGGTTCACCAATCGACTGCGCCGCAATAATACCAACCGCAACGCCATTTTCAACAATTTTCTTTGTCGAAAGGTCAATGCCATAGCACTTCGCACAAATTCCAATGTCCAAATCACAAGTAATCGGACTTCGAACCTTACAGCCTAATCGTTCGTGATCATCAATCTCAAATCCGCTCTTAATGAACTTCTCATCGATTTTAGATTTAGCCGGACTTGGTGATTCCAAACCTTCAATTTCCGCGTAGTATCGCTCTTCCAAAACATCAAGCTTGTCACAAATTTCTTTGGTAAAGACTTCACCTTGGCTGACAATCAAATCTCCATTAATAGGATCATTGACCGTGGTCTGCGAAAGTCGACCTTCCGCTCGTTCGCCCATGGTTTCAATAATCTTGCCTTCCGTAATCAACCGAAGAGCAAGAACACCATCTGTCGTCTCACAGTCATTTGCCCGAATGATAACGTCTTGTGCAACGTCAACCAATCGTCGAGTAAGGTAACCAGCGTCTGCCGTTCTCAAAGCCGTATCTGCAAGACCCTTTCTCGCACCGTGAGTGGTAACGAAGAATTCAAGCATTGATAGACCTTTTTGGAACGAGTTTTTAACCGGAAGCTCATAAATAACTTCGTTAAACTGGTTAAACATCAATCCACGCATTCCAGAAAGCTGCGCAAGCTGCTTAATAGAACCACGAGCACCAGAAACCGTAATAATCGACAACGGATTCTCTTGCTTCATGTTGTCAACAATCGCATTACCAATACTATCGTAAGTGCTTGTCCACAACCGAATCAAGTTTTCTTGCATTTCCCTAAACGAGGTCAAACCGCGTCGGTAGTTCTCAAGAATCTTATTCGCTCGCACGTCCGCTTCATCCAACATCTCATCCCGCTTAAGCGGAGGGTCCATGTCGGTCAAAGCAACAGAGATACCGTACTTAGTCGCCCATTTAAAGCCAAGTGACTTCAAATCATCAAGCAATCTAATCGTTCCTTCTGTGCCAACTGCATTGTGGCAAAGAATAACGGTTTTCTGAAGCTCCTTCTTAGTCAATTCAACATGAAGGTTTCTGTCGTCATATCGCATCGGATAAGGCAACACTTCATTGTAAATCAACCGACCAGGTGTGGTTACTACGCAAATCGATTCAAAGTTTTGCTCAAGTGCAACAAGTTCCTGAACCTCTTCTCCAAGTTCATTTTCTTTTGTTTCGTATTTGTATTCCGTCCCTGTTTGCGGATCTCGGTAATCAATCTCCTCATCTGGTCGAACGACTGGTCGTTTAACCATAACCTTAACCGTGTCATTCAGCTTTATTACCGAATCGCGATTAGGAGTTTCCAAGTGGAACAAAACTTCTGCTGGCGACTTATAAAGTTGAACCGAAGGATTATTCTTTGGATCTTCCGCGTGCAATCGCTCCATTTCATCAAATCGAGCTTTCGAAGCACGATTTGTAAAGCTCAAAGCATATCCACCCAAAACAATATCTTGGATTGGAGCATGAACTGGCTTACCATCTGCTGGCGAGAACAAGTTCTGCGTAGAAAGCATCAAAACTCTAGCTTCGGCCTGAGCGTGCAAGCTTAACGGAAGGTGAACCGCCATTTGGTCACCATCAAAGTCAGCGTTGTATGCATGACAAACCAGCGGGTGAAGCTGAATAGCCTTTCCTTCAACCAAAATAGGTTCAAATGCCTGAATTCCGAGCCTGTGCAAGGTTGGCGCACGGTTCAAGAGAACTGGGTGCTCCTTAATCACATCTTCCAAACCATCCCAAACCGCCGGATGCATTCTTTCAATCATCCGCTTGGCAGTCTTAATGTTTTGCGTAATCTTTCGCTCTACCAAAACCTTCATAACAAAAGGCTTAAAGAGTTCAAGCGCCATTTCCTTCGGCAAACCGCATTGGTGAAGCTTTAGGTGAGGGCCAACAACAATAACCGAACGACCAGAATAGTCAACCCGCTTACCAAGCAAGTTCTTTCGGAACCGTCCTTCCTTACCCTTCAACATGTCCGAAAGCGATTTCAACGGACGTTGGTTTGAACCAACAACCGGTCGAGATCGACGGCCATTATCAATCAAAGCATCAACAGATTCTTGAAGAAGACGTCGTTCGTGGTTAATGATTGATTCCGGAGCCTGAATCTCAATAATCCGCTTCAAACGATTGTTTCGGTTAATAATTCGCCGATAAAGATCGTTCAAGTCAGAAGTTGCAAACCGACCGCCATCCAATTGAACCATGGGTCGAAGTTCTGGAGAAATTACCGGAACAACTTCAAGAACCATCCATTCCGGACGACTCTTGGAAGCAATCAAAGCTTCTACAAGCTCAAGTCGCTTAATTGCTCGCGCTCTTCTTGCCGTCGTTGTTTCTCGAATTTCTTGTCGCAATTCCCGAACAAGTCGCTCAAGGTCAACTCGTCGCAAAAGCTCTTTAACCGCATCTGCACCAATCGCCGCATTAACTAAGGCATTCAAATCCTTCTTCATGCGTCGACCAATGGAACTCAACATCTTATTGATTGCGCGCCATTTATCTTCTTCGATCAATTGGTTCAATTCCAATTTATCAACAAGTTCAGCGGCAATATCTAAATCTCTAAGGCGATCATCAGCATCTCGATACTCGGCTTTAATTCGATCAAAATTAGCCTTCATCCGATCGCGAACATAGCCTTCATCAAAATATTCATCAGGATTGTTAATCATTTCTGAAGACAACCGCTGAAGACTCTCAACCTCAAGCTCTCGCATTTGATCCTGAATTGCTAGCTTTTCATCCTCAACCCGCTGCTTAATTTCAGGAACCAATTCATTGATAGCATCTTGATCAATATCAATGATGATAAATGAAGCAAAGTAAATGACCTTCTCAATCTGTCGAGGAGAAATATCAATGATTAAAGCAATCGGAGATGGAACACCTTTCAAATACCAAATATGGCAAACCGGTGCGGCCAATTCAACGTGACCCATTCGTTCCCGGCGAACTTTGCTTCGCGTGACTTCAACGCCACATCGCTCACAAATAATGCCTTTGTATTTAATCTTCTTATAACGACCACAAGCACATTCATAGTCTTTAACTGGGCCAAAGATCTTTTCGCAAAAAAGACCGTCGCGCTCAGGCTTGAAGGTGCGGTAGTTAATGGTCTCGGGTTTTTTAACTTCCCCGTGGGACCAGCTTCGAATATCCTCGGGGGATGCCACCCCGATCCGGATCTTGTCAAAAAGGTTTGAATCCGCCATGGCTAAATAATGTTGCTTGTTCCCGCCTCAAAAACACATCATCAAAAAACAACGAACCACCTACCGGCCGGATAGGTTCAAAGATATGTGTTTTGTGGGAGGGACTTAGCTCTATAAGTATGGCACTTTCCCATTGTTCCATCTGGTTCTAACCGATATTGTCGGGCCTTTCGGCATCAACAGAATTTACGAGGGTACAAACAAACTTGTGAACCAAAGGCAAGCTCTCATCTCGGTAATTTTAGCGGCCATTGCCTATGCAATCTGCATCCTAGCCCAAGGGTTCCCAAAGTGGAGTGTCGGTCAGCCTTTTTCATTGTTTCCCGCAGATACCTACAGCATCATCGAATGTGTTGGATTTGTAAGTGGTGTTGTTGGCGTCTATCTCATGCTCATTCAAAGTCCAATAAACTTCCCCGTTGGACTAATTTGGGCCTTCTCATACGCATACTATTTCTATGTCGTCGCCAACCACTTAGGCGAAGGCACAATCATGCTCATTACTGCCGGATATCTCATTCAAGGCTGGATAAAATGGTCAAAAGGCATAGATTCTAAAGAACTTCCCGTCACAACCATCGGAAAAAAAGATTTCATTATCCTCGCAATAACCGTGTTGGCCGGGTGGCCAATTGTCACCTTCATAGTCACTGCTTTTCAAGGTCAATATCCAGTAATCGACGCCCTCACAACAGTACTCAGCCTTGGAGCGCAATACCTCACCAACAAAAAAGTACTGCAAACCTGGATTGTCTGGATGATCGCAAATCTCGTCTATATCCCCCTCATGTTTCACCGTGGATACTATCCTTCCGGAATCCTCTATCTCATCTTTCTCGTCATGGCATTCTTCGCTTATGCCGAGTGGAAAAAATCACTTGATCAATCGACAAAAAAAATGGCAAGTTCAATTTAAGAACTTGCCATTATTAGGTTCAAATCAAATTCTTTAGTTAAAGAATCCAACTGAGCGAGCCAATCGCACATCATCGTTACCAGAAAGCTCATCCAAGTCCTTAAGCGACAACGCTTTATTCGACTTATCTTCAACGGTAACTCTAAGACAAAGTGATCGCAATTCATTAACAAGAATCTTGAACGACTCAGGAATACCAGGCTCCTGAATAGTTTCACCTTTAACAATCAACTCATAAGCCTTAACCCGGCCCATAACATCGTCCGATTTAATCGTCAGCAATTCTTGCAAGGTGTAGGCAGCGCCATAAGCTTCAAGAGCCCAGACTTCCATTTCACCAAAACGCTGACCACCAAACTGAGCTTTACCACCCAACGGCTGTTGAGTAACAAGCGAGTATGGCCCAATAGAACGAGCGTGGATCTTTTCATCAGCAAGGTGCTCAAGTTTCAGCATATAAATTGCACCAACCGTAATCGGATTCGGCAATTCATCACCGGTCAAACCATCTCGAATGAGAGATTTCGCCGATTTTGGATCAAGACCAGCCCGCTTAAACACGTTCTTCTCAATTCGATCCATGATTCCAGCATAAACTTCCGCACTTGCCTTAAATGCCTTTCCAGGAACCTCCGGCAATTCTTCAAGTTCAAAGGTTTCCGCATCAATTGCCATCAACTCTTCCATCGATTTTGTCGATGGAGCTGCAACAATTCGGCTGACTCGTTCAAGCGAATCCTGATCAAGTTCCTTCAGCTTAGATTCAACCAAAGACATTGTCTCGGCAACGGACATTTCTTCCGTCTTTTTCAATCCTAAACCAAGTTCCGAGTTAGCATAAGCCAACAAAGCTTTTCGACGCATATGCTCCGAAAGTCTTTCGACCTCTTCCATGATTTCAAGTTCGGTTGCACCTTCAAAAGCTGCGCACTCATAGCGCGTGCCCATATGGTAACCAACATAACCAAGGTGAGTTTCCAAAATCTGTCCAATGTTCATCCGGCTAGGAACACCAAGAGGATTCAAAATAATATCCACCGGAGTACCATCCATCAGCATCGGCATATCTTCCACCGGCAAAATTCGGCTGATAACACCCTTATTACCGTGGCGACCCGCCATTTTGTCTCCAACCATGATCTTTCGCTTCGTAGCCGTATAAACCTGAACGGTCATATTCGTACCCGCCGGAAGTTCATCTCCTGGCAATTGAAGCAATGGCTGATCAGTTCGATCACAAATCAAACGATCGCGCTTTTTAGACTCTTTATAAACGTGATTGATTGTCGGACTCAAATACTTGAACCGGCTAAACATCTTCACATCAATAACGGTTCCTTTTTCACCATGTGGAACGGTCAATGAAACATCGCGAGTTTCTTCGGCCTTCTTACCAAAAATAGCAATGATCAATCGCTCTTCCGCGGTCATTTCAGTCTGACCCTTCGGCGCAACTTTTCCAACCAAAATATCTTCTGGCCTTACCGTCGCCCCAACTCGAATAATTCCGTTTTCGTCCAAATCACGAAGAGCATCTTCGCCAACATTCGGAATATCTCGCGTAATTTCTTCTGGCCCTAGTTTTGTATCAACGGCTTCAGATTCATGTCGCTCAATGTGAATTGAAGTGTAAACATCGTCTTTCACCAATCGCTCACTAAGCAAAATAGCGTCTTCGTAGTTGTAACCACCCCATGGCATAAACGCAACAATGAGGTTCTTACCAAGTGCCAAACGACCATCATCGGTTGTGGCACCATCCGCAAGGGGATCACCCGGAAGTACTTTCTGACCTGGGAAAACAATCGGACGGTGCGTAAAGCACGTCGATTTGTTACTTTGGAACATATGCATCAAAGGATAACGATCAGTTTCGCCATCTTCTGAAATAACCGTGATGTATTGCGAAGTAACAACATCAACAATCCCTGGCTTAAGTGCAATAACTGAAGCTCCAGAGTCAATTGCTGCCCGTCTTTCGTGACCTGTACCCACAATCGGAGCATCCGACCGCAAGGTAGGTACAGCCTGACGTTGCATGTTCGCGCCCATCAAAGCGCGGTTAGCGTCGTCATTCTCCAAGAATGGAATCAATGAAGTTGCAACGGAAATAATTTGTACCGGTGAAACGTCCATCAACTGAACAGTCTTCGGAGGAACCGCCGGATAGCTTGCCCCGTTAAATTGCTTATCACCACCCGGACACCGCACAACAACACTGTCGCTCACAATGTAGCCATTAGAGTCAAGTTCAGTGTCTGCCGGAGCAATCCGCATAAAGAAGTCTTCTTGAGCTGTCAAGTAAGCAACTTCACCCGTCACTTGCCCATCAACAACCTTTCGGTATGGAGTCATGATGAATCCAAATTCATCAATTCTTCCGTGGGTTGTCAACTGAGAAATCAAACCAATGTTTGGCCCTTCCGGAGTTTCAATCGGACAAATTCGACCATAGTGACTACGGTGAACATCACGAACTTCTAGTTTTGCACTAGTTCGTTGAAGACCACCTGGTCCAAGGCTAGAAAGCCGACGCTTATTCGTCAACTCACTCAATGGGTTTGTCTGATCCATAAAGGTCGACAACTGGTTTGAACTAAAGAAGCTCTTGATACTAGCGCTAACTGGCTTAACTGAAAGAATAATTGATGGCAACAAGTTTTCGTCGTCTGCCGAAGTCATTCGCTCTCGGGCGACTTTCTCCATCCGAACAAAACCGAGTCGCAGTTGGCTCTGCAAAAGCTCACCAACCGACCGAACTCGTTTGTTTCGTAGGTCATCAATATCATCATGAACCGACTCTTTTGTCATGTACAAAGCCATGAGGACAAGAGTCTTTGCCAAGTCATCACTTGTTAAATTTCTATAATCAAGTGGAATATCCAAGCCAATGCGCTGGTTCAAGAACCGGCGGCCAACTCGACCCAGATCATATCGGCGCATATCAAAGAACAAGCTGTATGAAAGTTGCTTAGCCGCATCTTCATTGCTCGCTTCGCCCGGACGCATCCGCTTATAAATATCCAAAATCGCTTCGCGAGTTGATGAAGTGCGATCAGCGGCAATGGTGGCTTCAATATATTCTGCAATCTTTAGAACATCAATTTTGTCAATGCCCATTCCAACCAGTTTCTTCGCAACATCTGCATCAATTCTCTGCATTGCGGCGATAATAACTTTCTTGCCTTCCTTGATTTCTTCAAGGACACGAACACCTTCCAAATCTTCTTCTGTCGGATTCTCAAGCGTAAGTTCTTCGCCAAAGTACCAAAGCATATCTTCGGTCGTACCAAGCGGGCTTTCCATAAGTGTTGAAAGCTGCTTTTGCTCTTCAGTCAAAGATGCCATCACTTTCTGGGAAAGAATAACGCCCTTATCCAAAATAACTTCGCCCGTATCCGGATCAACCAGTGGCTCTGCAAGTTTTCGCTTTGCGGCTTCCGCTACAACTCTAACCTGACGATCTCGACCCTTTTCAAAACCATGGAGGGCCTTAATCAATTGAGTAATCGGAAGCTTCTTCGTTTGAGAAATCTGGGTGCTAACAACTTGGTTAGCATCAGATTCAACTTCCAGCCAAGGGCCTTCCATTGGAATCAAACGAGCCCGAACAACCATCTGCATGGATGTATCTAAACCTTCTTCAAAGTATAAACCTGGAGATCGACTGAGCTGAGAAACAATAACTCGTTCTCGACCATTGATTATAAACGTACCCTTGTCCGTCATCAATGGCAAATCACCCAAATAAACTTCAGACTCGATAACTTCGCGGTCTTTACCACCAAATCTTACGGTAGCTTTTATCGCTGCTTCGTAAGTCATGTCGCGCTCGCGACAATCTTGAATTGAATACTTTGGTTCCGTTAAAATGAAATCCGTAAATTCAATGTAGTTGGACTGCGTAAAATCCCAAATTGGAGAGAACGTCTGGAATAGTTCTGGCAATCCTACTTCTAGGAACCACTTAAAACTATTCAATTGAAGTTCAATAAGGTTTGGAACCTCGAGGGATCGTCCGATTCGTTTCGAGGAAGGGGTAATTACTCTCATAGTGCTCTGATCAGGCGCGACCGGGGGACTCAATATCTTACCAGCAGATCACGGATCAATGCGTGTAAAACTGGGACTTTGTGAGCCTTTCGGCGGGTTCAATCCGAAGGTTCTGTTATGCGTTCAAATTCTCAGGCGAATTCTCAGCGTTTTGATACACGGGCAAAGACCGTAAATCATCCAAAGCAATCTGCTGTTCATGCAAAACCGAACGCATATCATTGAGTTCGCTCCGCAATTGATGCAGTTCGTGTACCAGTCTCTGGTCACCCTCATTTCGGGGTTGATTCAAAAGCTCAGCCATCTTCCGCTGATGATGAGTAAAGATTGCGGCAATTGGAGTTCCAAAAATCAAGATCACCGCAATAATCGGAATCATCAATGCCATCACGCCTTCCATCGTTACGCTCCTGTACTCACATTGGATTGGTCGTTAGACTCTTGGATACTAGCGACTTGGCGAAGCCCTCTCAAATCATCCATTTCTATTCTTTGAACGTTTTGCCCCTCTTTCAGCATCTCAACTTCCGAACGAAGCAATCGAATCTCGTGCAACAAGGGGTTGAGGTTAGAACTCTCTTCTTGCCTTCCATGAATCAATTCCGCCATTTTATGTTGATGCTTGGTCAATATCGCAACAATGGGAATAATCAAAGCAACAATCGGTATCAAAACAGCTAACGATTCGGGATCAAAATTCATATCTTCACCAATGTATTCGCGATACAATACTATTTTACTCAGAATCAAGTAAGAGTTCCAAATGAGCGGGCTTTGCTCTAGTTGATAGTGCGTAATCCAATGCCCTGCGGTTTCAATGCCAAGCAGACGTCCTATTCCATCGTACTGGCAAGATCAGACAAACTCATCGACAAATCAAACCGCCCTTCATAAAGGGCTTTCCCCACAATTGCCGATTCACAGCCGATTGTTCTCAGCTTTTGTAAATCCTCCAAAGTCGTCACTCCGCCGCTGGCAATAACCGGAATATCCAAGTGATCAACAAACTCTTTCATGCTCTCTAAGTTCGGCCCCGAAAGCATGCCATCTGTCGCAATATCGGTGGTCATAACTCGCCTGCAACCAATCTCCATTAACTGCTTAGCTAGTTCAACTCCCCGAACTCCCTGCGTTTCTTGCCAACCATGAACGGCAACAAAGCCTTCCTTAGTATCAACACTGGCAATTAAAGAATCACCAAACTCACGGAACCATTTCGCCGCCTCTCTCAAGTCCTCGGCAATCCTTGTTCCAACAACTGCCCTTTCTGCGCCCGCCCGCAATGCTCGTCGGACTGATTCATCCGAGCGTAATCCCCCACCATATTGAATGCGTAATCTTGTCGAAGAAGCAACTTCTTCGACTACTGACAAATTAACAGGTGAACCTTCTTTAGCCCCATCAAGATCAACAATATGAATCCAAGTGGCCCCATCTCGCTCAAAGTTTCGAGCAACTTCCACCGGATCAAGCCCATAAACGGTTTTTTGGGAATAGTCACCTTGGGAAAGCCGCACGCACTGTCCCTCAATCAAATCAATGGCCGGAATTACGAGCATTTTAAGAAATTCTCCAAAATATGAAGTCCTAGCTTGCCACTTTTCTCGGGATGAAATTGCGTGGCCCAAATCGATCCACGTTGAATCGATGATGGAAATTCAATTCCGTACTTTGTTGTCCCGGCAATATCATTTTTATCGTGGCAATCCGTATATAAAGAATGGACAAAGTACATCGAGCTGCCAGTTTCTAATCCCGATAGCAATCCGTCAGGCTTTCGAATATTCACAGGACTCCATCCCATATGCGGGACTTTTAATCCATCGCTCTTTGGAATTTTTTTCACTGCTCCGCCAAGGATCCCCAATCCCGAATGGACACCAAATTCTTCGCTTGTTTCAAAAAGCAATTGTTGACCAAGACAAATTCCTAAAAGGGGCTGATCATCCTTGGCCCAAGAAATCAGATCGGCTTTTATTGAACTCAGGTTCTCCATCGCCCTCGCAAATGCACCAACTCCGGGCAAAATCACCCTAGAAGCACCCCTAAGATCCCTCTGGATACCCACGGAATACCCCAAATTCTCGCATGCTTTGGCTACAGAGCGCAAATTTCCCATTCCGTAATCAACAATTACGGTCAATTGACTCGACCCTTTGTCGAACTAGATCTCTTGCCTTCGTGGCTCCGCGTAGCATCAAATAAGACTCTTCCTAAGCCCTTAAACAAAGCCTCGCAAATATGATGATCGTTAACTCCAGAGACCTTTTTAACGTGAAGGTTAAATCCTCCATTCATCGCCAGAGATTGGCAAAATTCTCTCACACATTCCGTCGACATTCCACCAAGTCTTTCCCGATTAAATTCCAAATCGAAGCTCAAATAGCCTCGCCCACCCATGTCAACAGCAACTAAAACCAGCGCATCATCCATCACTGCATGTAGGCTAGCAAACCGAACAATTGAAGGTGAATTGGCCAGCGCCTTTCTCAAAGCTAACCCTAATGTAATCCCAACATCTTCAATTGTATGATGATCGTCAATGGCAAGATCACCCTCCGCACTGACTCCTAAATCAAATGGCGCATGAAATGCAAGTTGGGTAACCATATGATCAAAAAAATCTACACCAGTTCGAATATCATGGGCAGAGCTACCTTCCAAGTCGACATCCAAATCCAGATTAACAAAAATCTTTGTCTCTTTTGTTTCCCTTTCAATTTCAGCGTGTCGAACACCTCTTGCGCCACCTTTTCTCATTACAACTCAAAGTGTATCCACATTCCATTCAATTCGTTCTCCAAGTGGTCATCCTTGGCCCTAAGGTCACAATTCAGTCAAGAGTTTCTTGCCAAACCACAGCTCACCCGAAAATTGCCAATCACGTGTCATATCCGGCGTTTCAACCCAAGTTATGTACAAATTTTTACCATCGGCTGTGCAAGAAATAAAATCCATTGGCGGACGAACAGCCGCAAATTCATGTCCTACAGCCTGACTTGTATGGCCTTCCTTTGCACACCTCAATTCCCAAATCGGAAGAACCTGAGATCCAACTTTCATCTGTCCCTTGGACTCGTACCAAATAAAATACAGGTTGCCTTCAGCATCAAAAGTAGACCAAGCGGTCGATTGCATGAAGCGATCATTGACACCATCACCAATTCTGCGTTTTTGCCGTTCTGACATAGATTGCCGGATCTCTTTTTCAGTAACCACATTTTTTGTTTCGGAAAACGTATCCCCACCATCTACCGACTTTCGATACTGCAAAACCATAACATTTTCGCTTCCGATTTTCTGATAACCAACAAAATATCCAACCACCATTTTCTCACCGTGCGAAGCTAAACCACCCAGCATCCACCTCTCCTGCGTATCACCTAATTCTGGATTTGTTATATTGAGTGTTTTTATTCCAGTCCAGGACTGCCCGCCATCTTTCGAATATCCGAATCGATGCTCTTTGACTGTATCTTTATCTTCACTGACCGCCCAATAAGCGTACAGCCGATCAGAGGTTGAAGTCACAATATGCGGATCAACTGCAAATCTTTTTTCACCTTCCGGATCCACTCGACCAATCTCGCCCCAATTCAAACCTTTATCCATAGACTTGGATATGAAAATCCCCTTAGAATCGGGCCCACCAATGTATCCGTCGGAATACACCATATATATCGTGCCATCTGATGCTTGAACCGGCCATTCTCGGTCGAGTGGCCGGCCCATAATTCCTGCGCCCACTTTCCATGTTTTCCCATAATCCAAGCTCAATCGAGTCATAAGACCATTGATCTTTGGTGGCATAAACACGCCAAGAACTTCGCCTTTACCAAGAGGTAAGCAAACCATATCTCCCAACGACTCTGTGAATGTCACAGTCTTAATGAAAGTAGCTCCAAAATCCCGGCTCACAAAAACTTGCGTCGGCAAGTGACTTGTTACATATAAAGTGCCTTCTTTGTCTTGAGTGACAGTTGGTTCGCCTCCAACTCCAAGCTTTTGAATGCCTGGCCATTGGGAAGAAGCAAAACAACTAAACAAACAGAGTCCAATGGTCAAAAATCGCCGGGAAAATGACATATAAATACAGTCTAGCGAATCAAGTCCTACTATGGAAACAGAATTCAAGAAATCAGCATAGAATGACAAATGAAAATGGAAAAGATTGAAATTGCTACCCTTGGAGGAGGCTGTTTTTGGGGCATAGAAGATTTGTTCAAGAAACTTGATGGAGTGATTGAAGCAAACAGTGGATATATGGGCGGACACACTGAATCAACAAATTATCGAGAAGTCTGCTCTGGTCAATCCGGCCATGCAGAAGTCGTACAAGTACATTTCAATCCGGAAATAGTCACATACAAAGAAATATTGCATTTCTTCTGGGAAATTCATAATCCAACAACTCTTAACAGTCAAGGCCCTGACCATGGCACTCAGTATCGGTCCGCAATTTTTACTCATTCTCCCCAACAAATGAAAGATGCTACTGAGAGCAAACTTTGGGCTCAAGAATATTTTTCAAATCCAATTGTTACTCAGATTGAAGAGGCTTCAAAATTCCACATTGCAGAAGACTATCATCAAAACTATTTTCAGAAAAATGGTGGTCATGGATGCCATATCCGCAGGAAAATAGGAAGATAAATATTTAAATCTGAAATATTAAATTTTTCACTTAGGACGTACAATTTGATCCCCAAGAATATTTTTTCTTTGGGGATCAAAAAATAATCAGACTTGGGGCGCAGCGCTCAAAGAAGCCTGGCCAATTCTCTTACAACTCATCGTCATCGACTGAACCTAGTGCGCTACTTTTTTGATACTCCGTGACTCGACCTTCAAAGAAGTTTTGCTCTTTTTGAATATCCATTAACTCGGCTAACCAAGGTAATGGATTCTGAATTCCTGGGTTCAAAACAGACAAGCCGCATCCTTCCAGTCTTCGATCAGCAATATAGTCAATATAAGTACAAAACTCATCTGCAGAAAGTCCAACTCCGCTGACTGGCAAGCAGTCTTTGATAAATGCCTTTTCTAATGCAACCGCTTCGCGCATCGTCTCAACTAGCTCAGTCTTGAATTCACTCGTCCAAATATCCTTATTTTCTTCAATCAACTCCATAAACAACTGTCGAAACAGTTCGATATGATTGCTTTCGTCCCGAAGGGTATATCGGAACATCTGACCGATTCCAGGAAATTTTCCTTGACGATACAAGGACAAAATCATGCCGAACAAACCATAGAACTGGGTGCCTTCCATACACTGACCAAACATAAAAATGTTCTTTGCCAGTAGCTGCTTACTCTCAATCTTCGTCATATCCAGCTCACGCCGAAGATCACCAGAAATACGTGTTAAAAACTCATTTTTAGCTTTAATGGTTGGAACGTCTTCAAACATCGCTTCGCATTCATGAGGGTTTATGCCAAGACTTGAAATCATGTATAGCAAGCTGTCTGCATGAATGTTTTCTTCATGTGCATGCCGGCCTAGAACCAATTTCAATTCAGAAGCGGTGACGTGCTCCCTAACAACATGCAAAATGTTGTCCCCAACAATTCCTTCCGCGGCACTAAAGTATCCAATTCCCATCCTGATAATCCATCGATCGACTTCAGAAAGGACATTGTCGCTTCTCCACTGCTCAATATCCTTTTGCATAGGAATATCTTCTGGTTCCCAATGGTTGGCTTTCATCTTTCGATAGAGCTCATAAGCCCAGCTGTACTTCAACGGCAACAGGTTAAAGGTCATGGTTTCCCGACCATTGATCACAGATTTTCCAGCTTGAGCTTTTTCCGCCTTATCTCTATCTAAAACAAATTCACGCGTGCCTAACTTAAATGTAATCGTATCCATAATTGCTCTAACTCAATAAATAAATATATCTGATTCAGCACGAAAAATACTAGACGAAATTCTACATGCAATGAAATTTCAAACTGAATTGCAAAGAATCTACAAAATTCAGATATTGGTACAACTTGTTATACACGTTTTCAGCGCATCAAGATGTATTAGTGAAGACGAACATGCAATTGGGAACGATTCTAAGTTAGGGCTAGAAACCGAAGCAGCTTTTCGATCGTCAAATTCTCATATGTTGAAAAGCCGAATCGCATTTTTAGTTGCCCTTGTTCCACTTGGAATAATTTCTGGATGCGGAGGATCGGGAGGTAGCCAATTTAAGAACTTTGAGGGCAATTGGTTTGGCTCATATCAGATTCTCAATGGAAGTTCGGTTGAGTCTTCCGGCAACTTTGATTTAACTATTGACCAATTTGGTAACGCGTTTGGAGAGCTGATCAGAACTGACCAGAATCAGCCTTCGGTCAATATCAGGTCAGCATTTATGACCAATTCGAACGAACTCCGTTTTGTATTCAACTATGTAAACACTCAAGACCGACAGGTCATCGGCACAATTGAGCGAAACGGAAACTTCCTTGAGGATGTTGGTCAAGGATTAAACGTTTCTTTCGCGGGAGGCGGAACCGGAAAACTCCAAATGACCCTAACTCGACAGAACTAGTCGGGCGAGCAGGATAATAATAACCATGAATTTCAGAACCTTTATTTCACTTGGCCTCATTTCAATATCTGCGATCGGCTTTTGCTGGGACGCGAAAGGTCACCAAATCATCGCCGAAATTGCATACCGAGAACTGACACCGACCGCCCAAAGAACAGCTACTCGACTTCTTTCCGCTGATACAAACGAGAAATATCACAATTTTCCGGCTGCAAGCGTTTGGGCCGATGATATCAAATCCACTACGAGAGATTTTGACGCTTGGCATTACATCAATCGGTTTGTAGGAAATCCGGAAATCGAGCCAGTCAAACCCAATGTCTTAACCGCCATGTCGGAGCAATCCAAGATCTTAGGAAGCTCCAATACGGCCGATGCATCCCGCCTTATTGCCCTCAAATGGATGCTTCATTTAGTTGGCGATGTACATCAACCATTGCACACATCCGCTCGAATGGTCAATGGGAAGAACGATCGTGGTGGAAACGATTTTCTTTTAGGAACCGGACGAGGCGAAAATCTTCACTCATACTGGGATAAAGCACTTACGGAAGCAACAAAAGGAAAGAATATTCAAGAGTCAGCCGACATGATTCTCGCAACAATAAAAGCTGACCCTTCACAGTCAAAAGCCATGACAGAAAGTATCAAGAATCTTGATACAAATGACTGGGTTAATGAAGGATATGGAATTGCCAATGACTTTCTCTATAAATTGACAGAGGGCCAATCTCCAAACCCAGAATATGTAAAGAAAGCGCAATCTTCTTCTATGTACCGAGCCGCGATTGCCGGAAAACGAATGGCTAAATGGCTCAACGAACTACTCAAAAATGGCTAGACCATTTTGGCTGGGTGCATTCATAATGCACCCAGCCAAAATTATCTTGGACGATTACCCTGATGCTGTATCCCATCAATGATCGGATCGTAAGGAATCACATTTGGAATGATTGCACTTGCGCCAAAGCGAGCCTTTTCACTTGCAGTTTTAAATGCTTGGTATCCAACGGGGTCAGCTGATTTCCATTTGCTAAATAATCCATCATATTGTGTAAAGAACTCACGCGGAGGTTCTGGTGGATCATAATTGACTGTTTGAAATGCAGCAAATTGAAATGATGAATCAACAAAACTTCCCGCTGTATTTTTAGAGACGATGATCCAGTTTCCAGAACCACTTGTTGCTGCTGCCATAATTCGATCGCCGTTATAGGCGGTGACCATAACTGCAGTGTTAAAAAAGCTCAAAGTAGAATTTGTAATCGTAAGTTCATAAGTGCCAACTCCAGTTCTAACAACAGAAAAATTTCCGGTTGTTGTAAAAATGTCACCGTTGTCTCCAACTAGGCCATAAGCAATTGGCACCATAGTAGATGCTGTTGCACCTGAATAGTTGTGTCTTGGCATCCGACCACTACTCAAAATAGATCCATTAGCTCCTGCCAAACTCACAGTGTCACCGGTTCCCGTGTTTTGAGCCATTACCGCAGAACCACTAGTAGATGCTGTCTGACCAAATACACCAATCGAATCCCCTGAGCCGTTGATATGGCGACCCCAAACCGCAACGCCTGCCTGAGAGCGGTTATAGAATAACCCACCAACTGTTGAACCAGTTGTCGAAAGCGCATCACCAACCATCGCCCGGCCACCTACCGAACTCGTTGTAAAGTAACCACCGGCAGCTAAGCCCGTTCCGGCAGTTGCTTGACCATAAATCGCCGTGCCTGTATTGGTGATAGAACGTACGCCCTGAGCCGCTCCTGTTTCATTGACCTGAACTTTTGCAATTGTTGGCGAAACTCCAAGGCCAATTCGGTTGGCTAAAACATAACCTGAAATGTTGATATGGCCCGTTTGAACCGAACCCGGAGTGGAATCTTGGAGATTAACAAACCCGGCCATTTCAAAATCTTCCGCGGCTTCAAGCCCTTCTAATTCAACTTGATACAATTGACCCGTCCGCTCGGGAAACTCTCGAAATCGAGCTTTATACATCCCATTTTCAACTTCTACTAATGCTTTCCCTGTATAAATGATGGAACTCGAATCTGGATCTCTGAAAGTCGCAACGGCTGGGAATGCCCCATCCTGTTCAACTCCTTCAATGTTTCCAACCAGCAATATCGATTGATCGTTCAGAGCACTAGCTGGTTGTATCTTTGTAAGTGCATAGCCCCCAACTAATCCAAAACCAGCAGCTAAAAATAAAAGTCGTTTCATACCAACATCACATTTAGACTCTATCACAAGAAAATATAAAAACAAAAAAAAAGTCAATTTTACAATTGACTCCTTTTTGATTAGCGAGTATAGAATTATCTCTTTGGTCGAATTGCACCCTGTGATATCTGCCCGCTGGGCTCGGCTTCGTCAAAAGGAACATTGACTTTTTGTGCACGCATTGCTTTCAGCTGGCTTTCAACTCGTTTACGGCTATATGCTTCAAATGCTTGCGGATCTCTTCGAGCCCATTCCTCCATATTGCCAAATGGAATCCGTTCCATAGCAGGCGGATTAAAACTGGATTGCCTGTAAATTACAAAAGAGAATGCACTGTCCGCTAAGGCTCCTGAAGTAACATTCCAGTTTAGAAGTCTTACATCTCCAGTCGATGGTTCCTCATTCCACGCCATAAACTCATCCCCGGCATTCTGATCGGAATTAGCAACGACAATGTAAGTACTGACAAAACTTGAGACGCCAATTACATCAATGTCATAAGTGCCTGTTGCCGCTTTGGTGACCGTCCAGTTTCCAGTTCCAATGTCAAACACAGTTCCTGTCAGACCAACGTTGCCGTATGCAATCGGAACCATTGTCGCTGAAATTCCGGTTGTGTACTCATGTTTCGGTAATGTGCCTTGAGTATAAAGAGACCCATTCGCACCGGCTAAGCTTGCCCGGTCTCCTGTATTTGTATTTTCAGCGAGAACCCCCGTGCCAGTTGGTGACCCAGTTTGACCAAATACACCAATCGAATCCCCCGCAACATTAATATGCCGGCCCCAAATGGCAACCCCTGCCTGAGAGCGGTTATAGAATAACCCACCAACTGTTGAACCAGTTGTCGAAAGCGCATCACCAACCATCGCCCGGCCACCTACCGAACTCGTAGTAAAGTAACCACCGGCAGCTAAGCCCGTTCCGGCAGTTGCTTGACCATAAACGGCAGTTCCGGAATTAGTAATGGATCGAACCCCTTGAGCCGATCCTGTTTCATTGACCTGAACTTTTGCAATTGTTGGCGAAACCCCAAGGCCAATTCGGTTGGCTAAAACATAACCTGAAATGTTGATATGGCCCGTTTGAACCGAACCCGGAGTGGAATCTTGGAGATTAACAAACCCGGCCATTTCAAAATCTTCCGCGGCTTCTAAGCCCTCCATTTCTACTTTATATAGTTTTTCTCCATTACCCTTAAATTCTGGAAATTCTGCTTTATATGAGCCATTCTTGACATCAACTTGCGTGTCCCCGCTGTAAACAATTTGATCTGACACAGGATCGCGAAAAGTGACATTAGCTCTAAAGGCTCCATCAGTTTCCAATCCGTCAACTTGTCCAACTAAAACAAGAGAGTTTGACGAATTTGCGGATGCTGATTGCGTAGTTGCAAACATATATCCACCAACCAATACAGCACTTGCCGCTAAAATATAAAGTCTATTCATTTTATAGATGCTCCAAAGCAACTATAACAGAAAAAATACTGGGGAGTCAATCTAAACACGGAAACATGATATTTTCCAAATATTTTAATTCATTAATAAAATAGGGCCGATTCATTCGAATCGACCCTGCTCTTCAAGAGCTGTCTCCAATTGGCGGCAATACCGCCTATCTAAGTCAGTTCCCGCCGCCAGTTTTCGCTTTTCCGCCACCAGCTTTGTTTCCTCCGCCAGCCTTACCTGCTCCGCCATTTTTCTCCATTTCATCTCGGAGCTTTTTCATTTCGGCTTGCATCAACTTCTGATATTGTGCATATTTTTCTTTGCCCATGATCTTGGTCATGCCGTCATCATGCTTCTTGCGCATGCCTTCAAATGACTCGCGCATCTTTTCACGATCCATTTCTTTTCCAGCTTTCTGATCTTTTTGCATTTGCTCAAACATCTTTTTGCCTTCTTCTGCGCGTTGCTTATCAAGCGCGTCAACCTTTTTAACTTGATCGGCACTTAATCCAATTTGCTTCATGACTTTCTTTTGAATTTCTTGAAGCTTCTTAGCCATTTCTGGGTTTTGCATCATTCGCATGCCACCTTGACCGCCACCTTGACCACGTTGTCCCCCACCTTGGCCTTGCTGTCCACCCTGACCGCCTTTTGGACCTGCGCCTTGGGCAAAGGCACTTGTTGCCAGCATAACCGAAAGACCGGCAATTGTCAAAACTGTAAAGAATCGTTTCATTGATGTTCCTATCCTGCTGATTCGCTGGATCGTATCAGTTATTACGATCAACAAAATAGAAAGTTCACCAAGGAATTGCCTAGTCCCGTATATTCATAACGATTCTGCATTAGCCTTCAGGACTAATTCGTTTATTTCTGGGATATCGGCTTTCCTAAACGCATCTGGATTCCCATCAAAAGCAATTTCACCTTGGTGTAGGAATATGATTTGATCAGCCACTCTAAAAACAGAAGTGACATCATGACTCACAACTAAACTTGTAACTCCCGTTTGATCTCTTGTATCAACGATCAGCCGATCAATACTATAGGCGGTTACCGGGTCTAATCCACTTGTTGGCTCATCGTATAAAAGAACTTCAGGGGCCATGCACAATGCTCTCGCCAAACCAACTCTTTTCCGCATTCCACCAGAAAGCTCGCTCGGCAACAAGTTTTCAACTCCACTCAATCCAACTTGAGAAAGCATTTTGTCAAGAATCTCATCTTCTTGTAGCGCAGTCAATTTCTTTTTGCGCCGCAGGCCAAAGAGAATGTTATCCTTAACATTTAAAGAGTCAAAGAGAGCAGCGTATTGAAAAACAAGACCAGTCAAAATGTTGGATTCGCGGCCGTTCGAGTAAACGCTGTTTTTTCCGATCAAAACCGTTCCATTCGATGGAGCCAACAATCCAGAGATCACTTTTAGTAAAGTTGTCTTTCCGCCTCCGCTTGAACCCATAATAACGCATATCGAACCCAATTTGACATCAAAATTGAGATCCTTTAAGACTTGTTTATCGCCAAACCAATGATTTAACTCACGAACTTCTAGCAGCGTGCTATTAACCTCGTCACTCATGGCTCGCCGCCATGGAATAGCTAGCTTCACGGGCTTTGATCACCTGCTGAATTGCTTCTTCGGAGACTGCTTTCTCAAAGGATCGGAATCCGCTTAACTTAAACCCAAGCCGCTTCGCCATTTCCCATGTTTCCTCAACCTGCGATACCGATACATCTTTCCCTAACGTAAAATTTTCTGCTCTTTCTTCTAATGCAAGCATCATTGTTTCGCTCATGCAGGCATAAGCCGTACGGGGTGGAAATCCAAAATCAAATTCAAAGTGAACATTTCCTGGGACACTGACTACACCCCCTTCAATCACCAAGACATCCGGCCTTTCTTTAGAAACCCTTGCACTCACATCTCGTGGTCTTGCGACATCACAAACAACTGCGCCAACTTTAAGGTGCTGAGGCAAAATCAATGCAGCATCGCTCGAGGTCACTGTAACTACCAAGTCGGCCGATGCAATATCGGCAATATTTGTCGTGCCACTTGCATTTCTGATAGATTGAGCTAATTCTTGAGTTCTCGCTAAGTCTCGACCGACCAGCACTGTATTTTGAAACTTTTTTGAAAGAATTGTCGCGCAAGTTTTTCCAATAGATCCAGTTGCCCCAACAACGGCAAGCGTAGAAATTTCTGGCTGAATCCCAACAAGTTCACATGCCGTTAAGGAACCTTCTATGGCCGTTGCAACTGTGTAACTATTCCCAGTTGTCACGGCGATATCTGTATTTTTTGCAACGGTGATTCCACCGTCACCAACGACGCTACTAAATGCCCCAAGACCGATGATTTCGCATCCTTCTTCTTTGGCTAACTTGCAACAATCAATTATTTTTTGGTAAACAAACTCTTCAGGAAGTTCCAAAAACTGCCTTGGAGTAAGGGGCAATCCAATAAAAATCCCTTCGGTTTCCGAACCATCATCGGCTACAATTCCCGAAACTTTGCCAGCAATTTTTGGTTGAAGTTTTGTCATCAATGTTTCAATCCATGGGTCTGGCAACACTCCTAGCACGGGATACTTTCGCGCCGCATCTTTTGCTTTCATGGGATGGATGACAAATGCAAATTTCATACTAGACTACAACTTCAAGTCAAACTCAAAACTTCAGTTTTAAGAGTTTACCGAAACCGGGTTGAGAACTGTGATATTTGGTTTCCAACTTAACTGTTCAAGTACGTTTAAATAGTCCTGCTCATCCAATTCTTCAGGCTTTTTCCCGGCCAAAGTTACAATTACTCCCTCCATTACATTTGTCGCAAACGTTTCGCCACCCATATTAGGAGTTGTCGTAATAACTCGGTAAACACCTGCCTGCTTCAAAAACTCTAAATCTGCTTCTCGAATGGTTTGGGTCAAAATAGTCTTACCGTTCAATTTATCAGGCATATACCTTCGAATATAATGCCAATCTCCACATATGAAAGTGGCTTCGTCAAAGAACTTTTTGCCTTTAGGAGTCCTTTCTTCTTGTTTAGAACCAGTCGGATAAAACCATTGGATTGGCAATGCCGTGACTACTGGCAAAAGTATGGCGGCAAGAATCTGAACTGTTTTATAACTTCGTACAGGGATAGGAAGTCCAAGCGCAAAAATCAAATCACCATAATTGACATTCGGACAAACCTCATTAAGAGCCTGAGCCATTCCGAATCGGTCAACAGCGGAAACTAATAAAACGCGTTCCTCTTGAAAATCTACTTCGCCATGAGCTTGTAATTTAAGTATCGCCTGTCGCTCCAAGGTATGTTTCAAACCGCTTCCATCCACAACAGGAGTCGATTTAACTTCTCGGATCAAATCTAATACATCTCTAAACGAATATCTAGCCTTATCCGTAGCGACATAAATGTCAGCTCCACCTACGCCAATAGCATCTACTGTGCCATCAAGCTGTTTAACGACTTCCTTGAAAACAATCCGGCTCCCATCCGTCCCACGCCGTTCTAATAAAAACGGAATCCCTAATATCACAACCTCAAAGCTCTTATCACGTTTAGAAGTCCCGAGAGAAACTGAAACAACTCTTTTCAATACGGTCTCCTAACCTCGGACGGCAGTAACTTCAATTTCTACATCAACATTCTTCGGCAATCCTAAAACTGCAACTGTACTTCTCGCGGGAGGCTCAGAGTTAAAAACTGCTCCGTAAACTTCATTGACTTCCCCAAAATGATCCATCGAACTCAAAAAAATCGTAGTTTTGATCACATCGCTGAAAGATAAGTTCATAGATCTTAACAAAGCTTCGATGTTCGCCATTACTTGCTTTGTCTGGGATTTAACATCTCCTGCTACTAGTTCTCCAGATGCAGTCAAAGGAATCTGACCACTACAAAAAACAAAACCGTTAGCTTCAACTGCTTGTGAATATGGCCCAATTGCGCCGGGAGCTTGATCTGTGGAATGAACGATCCTTGACATCGACAAAAGAGTACCAGTCGTTCAGATAAGACTTAAGTCTAATCAATCAAACTTTGAAGTCCAACTTTTTGCGAAAGAGCATTCGAATCAGCTTCCGAATACTTTGTATCTTCATTGGAAAACGAAAGAGTTTCCTCTTATAAATGACTGGGCTCAATTCAGGAAAAGACTCTAGAACAGCCTGGAGCCTTAAATTTACCATCGCTTGTCCGTGGTCAAACTCTCCAGACCAGCTACAAACATAACAAGTGCAATTTTGCTTCAAGTTCAATGCATCACAGAGTGGACATATTTTGTAAGCCGCAGAAATCGGACGCCGCCGTAAAACCGCAATCGTGGTGGGAATTGACTTCTGAGTGTCCATTAGTAACAGATATATCTTCGGAAGCAAACGACACCGTTTTTATACTTGACCAGGACAAAACTGAATATTTTTTGTCAAATCATGGAATATCTAATGTGGGCCTATGAGCGCACTCGGCATCTTTGCATATTTGTTAGCGACCCTTGTCGCGGCGGCAGTTTTAACGACCATCTTTGCCATGTTTCGAAAAATGGAAAACAATGATGGTTTCCGCTCTTGGCGATTGATGCTTTCGCTGTGGGTAATCCTTACCGGTCTTCCGTACGGATTTCATATCCTACTCACCCAAAAGTACAATGATGAAACAATGGTAAAGGCTATTGAAAAAGGCCTAAAAGGAGCAAAGGTGAATGGACACCTCGGTTATTACCGAATCACTGGCGCTACTGCAGATACTGCTCACTTGGTCGTCATAGCAAAAGAAAAAACTACTCTCAATCCATCTGAGTCTTGCGTGATGTCTATGGATCTTGTTCGCGATAAGAAAAAAGGCTGGAAGGTAGACAGCTACGCATTTATAGATTCTTTCAAAAGAGGAAATGACTCGTTCTGCTTTCCTCCATATTGGTAATCAAAGCAAGCTAAACTAGCTTGCGCTCATGATTCTGAGAGAAATTCTCCACGCTCACATACCTACGTTAACTGAAACTTCGACAATTCGAGATGCAGTTGACAAAATGGATATATATCAATTCCCTGCTCTTGTAGTTGTCAGTCCAGAAGGGGAACCAACCCATGTCATCACAGAGGGTGATATTGCCAGAGCAATTCAATCCAAAGGTAGTTTAACTTCGCTAAGATCAAATCTTGCCAAGGATATTGGAACGATTGAACCTACAACCCTTGGACCTACAGCAGAAATCAGCGATGCACTTCACCTCATGTTACAAAGTGGTCTAACAATTCTGCCAATCGTTGATGAAAAAAAACTTATGGGTGTTGTTTTAAGGGTCGACCTGATGCAAGCGCTTCTCCTTGATCTCCCAAAAGAGCTTGATCACAAAAACATTTAACTCACAAAATACGTAAAATAATCATGCTTGAACTAGGTTCACATTTCCCAGAATTCTCACTTCCGGATCAAAACGATGAAATTAGGACACTTGCGGATTACGCCGGAAGGCATTCGATTTTCTTTTTCTATCCGAAGGATCTTACTAGTGGTTGCACTACGGAAGCATGTGAGTTCAATGAACTCTTGCCTTCCTTTACAAATGCAAATATCGTTGGAATAAGCCCTGATCCAACAAAACTTCACACGAAGTTCATCCACAAACATCATCTGGAATACCCTTTACTGTCGGACGAAAACAAAGAACTGCTAACTGAACTTGGAATTTGGATCGAAAAATCGATGTACGGAAAAAAATATATGGGAGTAGAGAGGACAACAGTTCTTATCGATCCCAATGGAATTGTATTAAACGTTTGGAATAAAGTCAAACCTGCTGGACACGCAGCAGAGGTTCAACAACATTTGACAATTCTGCTTGAATCCCAATAATTTCAGTCCGATTTGCATATAACCGCAACGGGTAACGTTTTTGTAATGGCCCATAGAATCACTGCGCCTGGACTCCAAAAACTGAAAGCAAATGGAAGCCGCATTGTCTGCGTTACCGCATATGACGTATTTTCAGGCTCTCTCGCCCAAGAAGCTGAAGTCGATGTCGTGCTTGTCGGAGACTCACTGGGAAACGTTGTCCTGGGTTACGAAACCACCATTCCCGTAACAATGGATGAAGTAGTCCATCACCTACGAGCAGTCAGAAGAGTTGTAGATGGTCCTTTACTTGTGGCTGATCTTCCCTTTGGAAGTTACAACGTCTCAACTGAACAAGCAGTTAAAAACTCCATACGATTGATGAAAGAAGGCGCTGAAGCCGTAAAACTTGAAGGTGACTATCCAAATGCAGCTGCCGAAATTATGAGAGCAGGTATTCCCGTCATGGGGCATGTTGGATTTACCCCCCAAAGCGTCCATCGCTTTGGCGGGTTTAAAGTCCAAGGTAAGGGTGCCAGTGGACTAGATATTTTAAGTGTAGCAAAAGAATTAGAAGCTTCAGGAGTGTTTAGTATCGTTCTCGAACTAATCCCATCAGAGCTGTCACTTCAAATTACTAATGAACTCAAAATTCCAACTATTGGCATCGGAGCAGGAAGACATTGTTCTGGAGAAATTCAAGTGTTTCACGATATAATGGGACTTAGCAAACAATTATTTAAGCACACTTCTCCATTTGTGGAAGGAAGAAAATTACTGCAAAAAGGAATGTCCGATTATGTTTCACAAGTCCGCAATCAAGAATTCCCTAAAGATGAAAACAGTTTTTAGTAATACCTTATGAATATTCACAGAGATATTGCAGAAGCTCAAGAATCATTCGCAAAAGTTGATAATCTTGCGCTAATTCCAACAATGGGAGCATTACATGAAGGCCATTGTGCACTAATCAATACAGCCGCGCAAAACCACTCCAATGTTGCAGTTTCAATCTTTGTAAATCCCCTTCAATTTGGCCAAAATGAGGATTTTGATAAGTATCCTCGCAAAGAAACTGAAGACCTTAGACTTGCTAAACTAGCCGGTGCAAACTTCGCATTTATTCCCGACCATTCAAACTTTACAAAGAGCATCAATACCACGGTAAAAGTCAAAAAGGTAACTCAATTCTATGAAGGCGCCCACCGCCCTGGACATTTCGACGGAGTCGCCACAATTGTCCTAAAGCTATTTAATGTCGTGCAACCAAAAACGGCCTATTTCGGACTCAAGGACTTGCAACAATGCGCCGTGATTCAGCAATTGGTCAAAGATCTCAATGTCCCAGTAAAACTACAATTTATTGAAACAATTCGAGAAGAATCTGGCCTGGCAAAAAGCAGTAGAAACGAATATATGACTCCAGAGCAAAGAGCAACTGCAGCCGGAATCTATAAAACGCTCATCCAATTAAAGTCCGCAGGAAAAAGTGGGCCAGAACTGTTTGAAAAGGCAAAATATGAAGCAGTTTTAAGCCTCAACGAACTAGGCATGGAATTAGAATATTTAGATTTAGTTGATCCTACAACCATGCTTCAAACAACGCCAGATAACGAACAAGCACGAATCGTTATCGCTGGAAAACTGTTTGGAATTAGACTTATTGACAACATACTCTTAAAAAATTCGACCTAAAACTAAGTGTCATCCAAGTGTTTAGTGTAATATGTCGTTAACTAACTAGTGGGGGAAAATTCAGTTAGGAAACAATATTCATCATGGCACGAAGTCTCGAAAAACTAAAGTCCGGTTTAAAACTACGTACGTCTTCAAAGGAAGGCGCCCTTTCTCTTAAACTTGGAGTCAGAAAAGCACAACTCCCATTTGAAACAAGATTAGTCCAATCGGACGAATACATTTTTGTGCATGTCCCACCATCTGCAGAAATCTTTAAGATTGATGGTAAGCGATTGATTCAAGTGACAACTAGTGAAGAAGCTGAAAAGGCAATTGTAAGCTTCCGTAAAGCCAAGAAAAGAGGTGGCAGAGGCTCTAAGAAAGATGTTGAAATGCCAAACGATCTCGAACAAGCATTGGCAAAAATTCCTGACGGTTTTAAGCTCGGATACGACGCTAACGGTACTCCCCGGCTCGTAAAAACTCGTCAACGACGAAAAAAGAGCTGATTGAAAGCACTTTTTGCTATATCAGCGGGTCAATTTGCCCGCTGATATTTTTTATCGGGGTATCACTCAGATCGGAACGCCGCTTTAGCTCAGGGGTAGAGCACCCGCCTTGTAAGCGGACGGTCATCGGTTCGAATCCGTTAAGCGGCTCCATTTTAACTTTCAATCTCACTCATTGTTGGCTCTTCAACAAATTGAGCTTGTGTCCAGCCATAAATGCTAAAGAGCCCAACCATAACCGCTCCAATTGTCATCGCTGGCCTTAAACCAATGTAATCGGCTAGCATTCCAAAAATGAGGGCTCCAACTGGGGCTAATCCGCCGACGGCCCACATGTGCATTGCCAATACTCTTCCTTGCAATCGAGCAGGTGCAATCAATTGGAATAAAGTATTTGTCGTATTAAATTGGGCCATGGTCACAATTCCCAAACAAGCAAATAAGGCAAAGCTCAAGATAGGAATCGTGTTGATCGAAAGCAAATACATAAAAATCGCGAACAGCGACATTGCAATTCGAATAATCTTGGGTTTCCATGGCCGATTAGCAAAAGTTGCCAATGAAATCAATCCAGACATCGCCCCAACGCCAATTGCGCTATAAGCTAATCCAAGTCCGGTTGGTTCCAAGTTCAAAAGACTCTTTGCAATTGCCGGCAATTGCGACAAGTAAAAAATGCCAAACAATGAAGTTGCACCTTCCATGATGAACAAAGTTCTCAGTCCACGGTGGCGCAGTGTATAAAGCATGCCTTCAAAGATCAAATCTCGAATTGGTTGAGGTTCCTTTTCAGCTGGAGTCAAATCAGTCTTAATCCGAGTTGCGGCAAAAAGCACACCTATATAAGAAATGGCATTGAATAAAAAGCAAATTGCGGTACCCAATGTCGCAATCATGATTCCACCAATTGCCGGGCCAATTGTTCGTGCAAGATTAAAGGTCATTCCTTGCATCGGAATAGCTGCCGACAAATCCTCTCTCGGCACGACCGCTCGAACAATAGATTGCCGTGTTGGTTGCTCAATGGTTTGAACAAATCCAGTGATCAAAGCAATGGCAATGAAAATCCAATACTGAACAGTATTGGTATACACGGTAACAGCTAAAACTATCGCTGACACTGAAAATATGATGGAAGTCCATATCAAGGTCTTCCTGCGATCCCACAAATCGGCCGTTACCGCCACAATCGGGCCAAACAATGTAATCGGAATCATTCCACAAAAGGTAATAAAGGCAAGTTTCGAATTACTACCTGTCAATTCAAAAACAAAGTATCCCTGAGCAACATTTTGAATCTGCGAACCAATAAATGAAGTCAATGACCCAAACCAAAGAAAGCGATAATCCACATGACGTAAAACCTTTACTCCGTTCCAACTTTGTAAAAATTTTAAGATATTTGATGGATTTCGCATTATCAGTTCTATTAAGGGTACGCGATGAGGCATTCATGGCTTAGGCATCGTCAATATATTCGGTACTCTTAAAAGTGGCTTTGCTTGGCGAAACAAATTTCCGAATATTGCAAATCATCTCAAGTTCGGCTACTTCCGGAGCCGAGCATCATACAATTGTTCTTACCCGAGAACTTATCCTGCGAGGACACGTTGTGGAAGTCATTTGCCCACCTATCCCTTGGATGGAAGAAGCGTTTAAGGCTACCGGAGCAGTTGTCCATCCTTTAAGCCTCAAAGACGCTGCCGGAATTCCCGCATTTAGTTATACAAAAAAACTCCTTGATTCTAAAAAATTTGATGTCATCCACACTCATCTCAGTAGAGCTGCGTATCTTGGATTTTTAGCCGGCACGATTTCTGGAGTTCCCGTTGTCAGCACTGTACATGTGGAGACTAAAGAACCGCTCTACAAACTCATGCCTCGTGGAAACAACCGGCTTGTTGCACCGAGTAACTTTATTCGTGGGCTCTTACGTGGCCGAGGAGTGGCTGAAAAATACATCGATGTTGTCTATAACGGGACAGATTTTGGAATCTCTGATGCCGTTGATTTGAACACAGAAGTTTATGAAGAATTTAGTATCCCCACCAATCGTAAGCTCATTGGTCTAGTTGGCAGAATTGCCGAAGAAAAAGGACAGGGTCTTGCCGTAAAGGCAATGCCTCAGGTTTTACAACAAGTTCCAGAGGCCCATCTTCTATTTGTTGGAAGAACAGAAGGCGAATTTCACAATTCATTACAATCACAAATTAAAACTATGGGCCTACAAGATAAGGTGACATTCACCGGAAACAGAGAAGATGTTTCGAGAATGATTGATGCTATGACCTTCTCAATCCTACCAAGCTCAATGGAATCGTTTGGATTGGCCGTAATTGAATCAATGGCAAGAGCAAGACCCGTCGTAGTTTCAAGAGTAGGTGCCCTATCAGAGCTAGTCGTGCACGATGAAACGGGATTGATTGTAGATAAAACTCCAAATGCGTTTTCAAATGCCATGTCCTACTTACTTGCTCATCCCGACGAATGCCAACGAATGGGGATCAATGGCCGACAAATGGTTTTTGAAAAATTTACTGCCGCCCAAATGGTCGAACGAATGGAAGCCGTATACTTTACAGCATCACGAAACATAGGTGAGAACAAACTCTGACCTGAGGAAATTTTAAAATGGGTCATGGCTGGGAATTAATTTTTGATCTTTTGATCGCCCTTACTGGTGCCTTGGTTCTTGGACTCATTGCCGAACGAATAAAAGTCAATGCCGTCATTGGCTATCTTTTGGCTGGTGCAATTCTTGGCCCCGGCGGGCTCAAACTAATTCAACAAGGCGATGAAGTCGGCCTTATTGCCGAAATCGGTGTTGCACTCCTTTTATTTACAATTGGGCTCGAATTTTCGTGGAAGCGATTATCTAGACTAGGCGTTGGATCATTGCTTGGAGGGACAGGAGCAATCCTCGGCGCCACAATTGTCGTTGCTGGAGTCTCAATTGCGTTTGGTCAAAGTTGGCAAGCCGGAATTGTCTTAGGGGCTGTAGCAAGTCTGAGTTCAACTGCAATTGTTCTCCGAATACTCAGGGGAAACAATAGCCTAGATACAACTCACGGAAAAACTGCGCTTGGTATCTTATTGCTACAAGATGTCGCCGTTGTTCCCTTGCTTTTGCTAGTCACATTTCTAAGTTCGGGCAGTAATAATGTAGCGGAACAAATTGGCCAAGCAACTTGGAATTCTTTGATTCTTGTTGCCACATTAGTGGCTTTTACGTCCCTCGTCATTCCTCGGTTACTAAACGATAAACTTGTTGCCCGAAACCGAGAATTACCAATCCTTCTTGCAATCGTCACTTGCGTTGGTGCAACGTCAGCTGCCCATGAACTTGGACTTTCTCCTTCACTAGGTGCTTTCTTTGCCGGAATGCTGTTAGCTGATCGTCAATTTGCTGATCAAATGAGAGCGGATGTACTTCCCCTTCGTACTCTCTTTGTCACGGTCTTCTTTGTTTCCATCGGGCTCTTAGCGGATCTCACTTGGTTGTGGCGAAATCTTCCAGTAGTCCTTCTTCTCGCAATTGCCGTAATTTGTCTCAACGCATTTGCCACATATTTAGCACTTCGTACATTTAGAATCGGAATAATTGATGCCATTGCTACGGCAATAGCAGTTGCCCAGGTGGGTGAGTTTTCGTTTGTCCTTCTCAATATCGGGGCCAGCGGAGGACTCATTAAACAAGATGTTTTCCAACTTGTCATATCAGTTATCCTCGTAACCCTCGTGGCAACACCTGCCCTCACCGGCAACGCTCTGGTTATCGCCCGAAAAATTGCCAAAATCGTCTTTCCTGCTCGGCAATTAGCAAAAGATGAACGAGAAGTAAGAAAGCACGAAGTCAGCGGACACATTCTACTTATTGGATATGGTGAAGCTGGGCAAGCCGCGGGCATCCATCTAGTTCAAAATGGGCTCAAAGTTCTCGTCCTCGATTCCGCTCACAAATATATCAAATTAGCTGAAACTGAAGGAATGAAAGGATTAGTTGGAGATGCAACTCAAGCTGAAATTCTAGAAACCAGTCATATTCATGGCGCAAAAGCTGTAGTCATCGCGGTTTCAGATCATAACATCGCACGAATGGTGGCAAGCCAATGCAAAACTGTTTCTCCAGAAACTCCAATTGTCGCTCGCTCGCGATACCATGTCTTTAAAGATGAACTCGATATTGCCGGCGCTGACTTTGTAATTGATGAAGAAAATACCGTTGGAGACCTCCTGGCCACAACCGTGCTAAAACTGGTAAACGAACCAGGAGACCAATCTGGCCGAAAATTTGAATGGGATTCAACTGATAGCTACAGTTAATCAAGATATTCCAATAACACATCATGGCCGATGTAAAAATGGTGAGAATATTCCCCTGGCTTGAACCACATCATTGCCGTTGGAACTCCAGGATACAAAAAGCTCGTGACCTGCTGAGCTTCCTCTGCACTAAGTTTTGCTTGATCATTCCTAACCACAATGAGATGCAGCAAATCCTCTTCGCCTTCAAATTGGTAACGATACTCGCCGATTTTTCCACCGTAGGAGTTATCTTCGATTCCCACATTGAGTAAAGCAATATGGTCAGAAACTGCCCCTCTTTCACCTTTAAAATCGGGAAGTAAAATAATACGATTCTCGCGGATATCACCCAAAATTCGAGAAACAATCGTGTCTCGTTGGATTTGTTCGTTTTCCGTAGAAATCAGTTCTCCTGCCATCCGAAAAACCTAATATAAAATGGCGCGCCCAAAGGGATTCGAACCCCCGACCCCCAACTCCGCAAGCTGGTGCTCTATCCGCTGAGCTATGGGCGCGTAGCGGGAAAATTCTACCTCACTGGTTCAAAAAACCTGGGCCTGGAAATTTTTTCAAATATTCATAAGAAAACTTTGCATTTGCTGAACCGTTTCAGTACAATAAAAACAATGAAACATATTGCATGGGGTTTTGTTTTGATTTTTAGCTTGTCGACTATTGGATTGACCGGTTGCGGGAGTGATGTAAAAATGAATCCCGAGTCAAATATCATGTCAGTAGATTACGCAAAACAAGCTCGCGAAATGTTTGATAAATACGACGGCAAATATGAATCGCTAACTCCAAATGATAAAGAAAACTATCTAAAGCTATTCAACAACGATGAAGCCAAGGGCAAGAAGATTTGGGATCTGATGGCAAACCCTCCAAGTAGTGGAGTTGCTGGAATGCCATCTTCAAATTAATTATTACGATTAAAGATATTCAATATGTCTAAGAAAATCACCATTTCAGATGTTGCAAAGAAAGCTGGCGTCGGCAAAGTCACAGTCAGCTATGTGCTAAATGGTCAAGCCGAGTCTGCTCGAATCAGCAAAGCGACAGCAGATAGAGTTAAAGCTGTTGCCTCTGAAATGAAATATCGACCTAATGCCTTGGCAAGAATGCTCGTACGAAAAAGAACAGATGCCATTGGAATTGTCTTTCAGTATGGTGATTTTTTCGGTTCTCAAAGTAGTTTCATTTCAGAAGTATTGCAGTCCGTTTGCCAAGCCTGCGTCGAAAATCAAATTGACGTTATGTTGCACACAAAACCACATGTCAATCCGTTGCAAGATGCAAATGCCTTGAGCGATGGACGTGTCGATGCCGTAGTCGTCATAAGAGATGAAAATGACCCTGTCCACTCCCATCTCGTGGATCAAAACTTTCCCACCGTATTATTCTTCTGCCGTTCAGATCATGCAAAAGCATGCTTTGTAGTGTGCGACAACTACAATGGTGGAAAAATGGCTGCCAATCATCTAATCGGTCTTGGTCACACAAAAATCGGAATGATTAGAGGCGGTTCTGGTTCAGTGGACTCGAATGACCGATTTAACGGATTTAGGTCAGCAATCGAATCAGGAAATCTCAGTTTTCAACCTGAACATATCATTTCTGTTGACTTTCCTTCCGGAAAAATTGATTCACTAAATCAACTAATGTCTAAACCTGAAAGGCCATCTGCCCTTTTCGTTTGGTCAGATGATGATGCAATTTATTGTATTCGCCATCTGACCAGTCTTGGCTTAAAGGTTCCAGAGGACATTAGCATCATCGGATTTGATGGAACTTCAGCCGGAGAGAGATCAGAACCACCGTTAACAACTGTCAAACAACCGATTCGTGAAATTTCAGAATTAGCTGTGAGAATGGCCATTGACCTTGCTGATGATCCAAATTCGGTCCAAGACAAAAAAGTAGTAGTTTCCCCTTCCATCGTCATTCGCGGTTCCACCGCCCCGCCCAATCAAATTTTAAAACAGGTTTTCCTTGACACAGAGGTCAATTTCAAATGAAAAAAAATGCATTTACTCTTATTGAATTGCTTGTAGTTATTGCAATAATTGCAATCTTAGCTGCAATCTTGTTCCCAGTCTTTGCGCAAGCAAAAGCGGCCGCAAAAGCTACTCAATCACTTTCCAACATGAAGCAGATCGGAACTGGCATGCAGATCTACATTACAGATTACGACGATTACAATTTTTTGAGAAGAATTCCAGTCACAACAACATCTGGCAACGGAGAGCTTTCTTGGAAGCAAACATCAATGCCGTATGTTAAAAATACGCAGATCTATCAAGATTCTGTCAATCCAGCTGCAAAATATCCTGATGACACTTCAGATGACGCTATCAGAGCTCTGTGGGGACAAGTTGTCGTCGGTTCGAAAAACTGCTCGTGGTTACACCTATTACGATCAATCATGGTTTGTCAATCAAAATTGGGGTGCGGTTAACTATACAATCACACAATTAGAGCAACCGGCAAATACTATTGTGCTAATGGAGTCCAAGAGAATCTGGGTCGATGGTGGCCCCTGGTTAGATTGGAATAAAACTGAAACTGATCCAGACGGTGTAAATCGATTAGATGGCTGGACTTGGGGCGGCAAAAAATGGGATGACAAAGCAATGACGATAACTTTTGCTGACAGCCATGCAAAGCGAACTTCAATGTCTCAAACATGTGGCAAAAACGATGAGCTAAACATGTGGAACTATAGAAGAGATCAATTGCCAACCATGAGCTTAGGCAATCTCAGTTGGGTAGATACTTTCTGCCAAACTAAGCCAGCCGGCTTCTAATGAGTCACTCGGCACCATACAACATTATTTGTATGGTGCCAATTCTTCCCATTTCAATTTCAAGATGATTCCGCTATTCGTGTCCCTCCTACTTTCAACTCAATCAACTTCTCAACCTCAAGGTGAAGAGCTTTTAACTGAACTCTCGCAAAAAGCCGTAAGCTACTTTTGGGAACAAACAGATCCAGAAAGTGGATTTACACTAGATAGGGCATCGAATACCAAGACCGGCATAGCCAATAATGCCACGATTTCCAGCATTGCCGCGACCGGCTATGCATTGTCAGCCTTTTGCATCGGTTCTGAAAACGGATGGGTAAACAAGAGTCAGGCAAAATCAAAGACAAAAAAGATTCTTACAAATGTTTTAGATAAACTCGATGGATATAAGGGTTGGTATTACCATTTTGTCGATGTAAAAACAGGGAAAAGAGAGTGGAATTGTGAACTGTCATCCATTGATTCTGGATTGTTGTTTGCTGGAATTCACATGGCTGAAGGATACTGGCAAGATCCGGAAATTCAAAAACTATCTCGACAAATTATGTCTAAAGTTGATTGGAAGTGGTTTTTGACAGATGGCGGAAAAAAACCAAATTCCCTTACTTTCAGTATGGGCTGGAGCCCGGAAAAGGAGTTCTTAGATTCAAGATGGGATGGATTCTACGAACACATGTTTCTATACATCATCGCCCTTGGAAATGACAAGTCGTTAGAACCTGAAATCTGGACTTCATTTCGTCGATCAAGGTTTAGCTATCATGGTATTGAGCTCATGCATGGAGCGTCCCTCTTTATTCACCAAATGTCACAAGCTTATTTGCCCATGAAAGGCAAACGAGATGTCTTGGGTTACGATTATTGGGTTGAGGGCCGAAATGCCACATTAGCCAGTCGAACTTATACAATTGAAAACCCCAACAAATTTAAAGGATATTCAGCAAACATTTGGGGCTTGTCTGCTTGCGATGTCCCAGATGGATACGCGGCACCGGGAGCACCTGCTATGCCCGGTGAAACCCCATTTGATAACGGAACACTTGCCCCAGCTGCAGCCGTAGCCAGCGTCATGTACACACCAGAACTGAGTATATCAGCCGCCGAAGCATATATAAAGCAATATCCAAAAAGCTATGGCAGGTATGGCTTTACAACCGGAATCAACCCAACCCAAAATTGGCAATCGCCAGATGTGATTGGTATTGATTTGGGCCAAATGATGCTTGCCATTGAAAATCATCAAAATGGAAATCCGCATCGCTGGATGATGGCTAATCAGAACATACAATTGGGAATGGAAAGGGCAGGATTTCGAAATACAGCAGAAGGGCCACTGGAAAAACGAAAGCTCTATATGCCACCCGTTAAAAGCTCAATCAACTAGTTCCTCTAACAAAAGCAGATCAAAATGCGACGATAATTAGATTGTCGTCGCATTTCTGTAGAAAATGGAGCCACTGGCCGGATTCGAACCGGCGACCTGCTGTTTACGAAACAGCTGCTCTACCCCTGAGCTACAGTGGCAATCTGTAGGAACAAGAGTATCTCACACCGCTCCTAATCTAAGCAACTAATTTGGGAGTTTTGGGCGAAAATCCATCAACACAATCAAGCCAAAACCCAAAAAGTCACCGAGACTCCCAAAATTTGTCCGTATAATTTAGACCTTGAGGTTCACCTATGTCAGCTGACACCTTCCCAATCAGAAGAATCGACCACGTCCGACATTATGTAAATAATGCTCGGCAATCTGCGTATTTCTATCAACACACATTCGGATTTGATGTCTGCGGATACCGCGGACTAGAAACTGGATCAAGAGATCAAGTAGATTATTTGCTTCGTCAAAACGATGTCACCATTGTTTTTAGCGCACCACTTCGCCCTGGACATCCCATGGCCGACAAAATTGCATTCCATGGTGATTTTGTTCAAGACATTGCATTTGAAGTTGATGATGTAGATTGGTCGTATAAGGTCGCCGTCGAGCGCGGAGCAGAATCTGCCGTTGAACCATATACTCTCCAGGACGAAAACGGAACTATTCGTATTGCCGCCATTAAAACTTATGGTGATACCGTTCATACCCTCATCAATCGAGATAATTATAAAGGCACTTTCATGCCCCAATTCGAAGCTCGTGACGAAAAGGGTATTGGAATCGGTATCCAGGAAATCGATCACTGTGTCGGAAACGTCGAACTTGGCAAAATGAACACATGGGTGAAATGGTACGAAGATGTTCTTGGGTTCACGAACATGTTAACCTTTGATGACAAAGACATTTCTACAGAATTCACGGCTTTGATGTCCAAAGTGATGGCGAGCGGAAACGGAAGAGTCAAGTTCCCCATTAATGAACCAGCAGATGGGCTCAAAAAATCTCAAATCGACGAGTATCTCGAATTCTTTGGTGGAGCTGGAGTTCAACACGTCGCCCTGCATACCGACAACATAATCGAAACCGTCCAGAAACTCCGAGAGCGTGGAATTCCATTCCTAAGAGTGCCAAAAACGTACTACGATGAATTGACTGATCGAGTTGGGCAAATTGATGAAGACATTGATGTTCTTAGCGAACTTGGAATTCTTGTTGATAGAGATGACGAAGGCTATCTTTTGCAAATCTTCACAAAACCAGTAACAGACCGACCAACATTGTTCTATGAAATTATCAACCGAAAAGGAGCCAAAAGCTTCGGAAAAGGAAATTTCAAAGCTCTTTTCGAGTCAATCGAGCGAGAACAAGAATTACGCGGAACTCTATAAATCCGTCCTAACTCTTCAACAGCCCTTTCCAATAATATTGGCGAGGGCTATTTTTTGTCTGCATTAGCTGGTTTTACACATCGGAACCCAGTATGAAATAACCCAGTGTCCTGGCTAGATTTCATTCTGGCGGATGGTCGATACCCAGAACAATAATTTTGGCTACATAAAAAGGATCCGCCTCGCACCACTCTTTTTACAATTCCCGGTTCATTTGGATCGAAAGAATCAGTCGGTCCAAGTGGGTTTTTCCCTTTCACATTCTTGTACGAATCGGAACGATAGAAGTCTAAACACCACTCCCACACATTTCCAGCCATATCAACCAACCCATAATCATTAGGTGGAAAAGTGCCAACGGGTGATGTCCCCGTAAACCCGTCAGTACCAACATCATGATTTGGAAATGTGCCTTGCCAAGTATTCGCCATTATTTTTCCATCTGGAGAAACTTCCGTTCCATCCCAGATATATTTCCGATCCTTGTGTCCCCCGCGTGCTGCGATTTCAAATTCAGCTTCCGTAGGCAATCGATACCCTAACCAACTCGAATAAGCCATGGCATCATCCCAACTTACATGTACAACCGGGTGATCGCCTTTTCCCTCCAGGCTAGACTTCGGCACCGGTCGGATGCTTCCAATTTGCGCCCGAGACAAACCCCCAACCCTTTGAATCGACATCAAACACTAAACTTCCCGGAACCAATAACTCTGGATCCGCATCTGGAAAATCATTGGCACTAGGTTTTAATTCTGCGGTCGTTTTGTAATTTGTCGCCTCGACAAAGGCACGAAAATCATCATTGGTCACTTCATGACGTTGAATCCAAAATCCATCGACAACTACGGAATGTACAGGAGCCTCGTCTGGCATTCCCTGTTCTGATCCCAATTGATATTCACCACCTGGTATCCAAACCATTCCCTCGGGAGCCGAACCTGGTTCACTTTCAATGACTTCTGGCAAATCTAACTTTAATGGTGAATCCACAGCCGTCTCGCCAGATTGCGATTGGCACCCAACCAGAAACATAATGGCCAACATCAATCCAATTGAACGCACGATTTACAGTTTACACCCCGTCAAAATCGGGACCAAACTTAAAAGCGGGTAAACCATTGAAATGGCTGCCGACTTTTCATTCGACATCGTAAGCGAAGTTGATCTTAACATCGTAAAAGATGCGTTTAATGTTGCTCACAAAGAACTCATCAATCGCTATGATCTTAAAGGAACTAAAGCAGATATTGAATTTGATGGCAAGGAAATCAAGCTGACTGCCAGCGATGAATTTGGCCTTGGACAAATCAAAGATATTGTCTTTAGCAAGATGATCAAAAAAGAAATCGATGCCAAGATGATGGAATTTTCAAAACCAGAAGAAGCCGGTGGAATGACAGTAATCCAGACTCTAACTTTTAAACAAGGCATTGCTCAAGATCAAGCAAAGGCATTGAATAAGCAAATCAAAGAAAGCAAAATTAAGGTCAATTCACAGATTCAAGGAGAAGCTGTTCGAATCAGTGGCAAAAGCAAAGACGATCTTCAAAAAGTCATGCAGTTTGTTAAAGGACTCGACCTGCCCTTTGCTGTAAATTTTACAAACTACCGATAACAAAACAATTTTGTAATGCCGACGTCTATAGTTAAATGACATCGGCATTGTTCATTTTTTCGCTTCTTGCTTCGGCAAGTCAAGATCTACCTCAATACAAAACAATGTGTCCACTCATGGCGAATCGTCCCACCACTGGACGAATGGCAGCCGAATATGCCGGATTTCGAATATTTGTTTGCTGCGATAAGTGCCTTGCTCGTATTGGAGGGGACCCCACTCAAACAATTAAAAAATCTGCCAAAAATGGAGAATTGATCGGAGATTTCCTCTTCGACCCAAACTCCGGATTAAGAATTGATCGCAAAGAAGCAAAATTTTCACGAACAATAAACGGCTTTATAATCTATTCGAAATCAGAACTGACTGATAAAGTACTGGATTCGCTCGCAACATTTCCAGAAAGAGAAAGCTATATTTCTAGGATCTCAGGCAAGGAACTCAAATGGTCTGCTCACGCGAGTGCATATATCGATGTTGAAAAAGTTAGGTATTACTTAGATTCAGCAGAAGAACGAGCAAAATTCCAATTTGATGCTAAACAAATTGTCTTCCCCGCTTCAAAGCCAGTTGTTTCCCATCCATATCCGATTATGGGTATCGATAATCCTGCCAAAACGGTAAACTAGCAAAATGCTTGCTACGCTTGCCGCTGTATTACTTTTTGCTCCACAGTCACAATATTTGACATGTGCGGTAAACAACAATGACACTGCCGATGACAAACTCTTTGTAGAATACGCCGGCAAAAACGTATTTTTCTGTTGTGATGGATGCGTCCCACAATTTGGAAAGACTCCAGAAAAATTCATGAAGACCGCTGCCGATGCTAAGTTAACGGTTGCAAAATTCATGTTCGATCCAACAACTGGAAAGAAAATTTCAGAAAAGAAAGCCCGAGGATCAAGCGATTACATGGGCGTACGGTACTTCTTCGCAAATGCCGATGCCAAAGCAAAGTTTGATAAAAATCCAAAAAGCTTTGCAGAGGCACCCAAGAAAGAAGCACTTTACTGCCCAGTCATGCAAGAACCAGTTGCGAGCTATTCAAAAGCTGATAGCTATGTCGATTACGATGGTGTTCGATACTTCATGTGCTGTGCGGGATGCTATGAGCCAATGACAAAAGATCCGAAAAAATATGCGGATCCTTCAAAAGCTCACGAGCCAAAAGTAATCGCCCCGGCCAAAGGCTAAGTATACAAAAAACAATCCTGGAAGTCACCACACTTCCAGGATTGTTTTTATTTTTTCAATCCAAAATACGATAATATTTGACTTCCGGCATCGCAAAGCTTTTCATCACTCTCCAATCCTTCGGTCATTAAAACCATAAAGAGAACATCTCCATTTGTGCCTCGTACTGCCGCCATGTCATGGCGAACTTCACTTGTCCAGCCGGCCTTCGACCAAAGGACTGCGCTTGCCGATAAATCTCGAGCCAAAAAATTGGTGCCTTGAGGATTAAGTTCTCCCGATACGGATTCTGAAGGCCACTTTCTGAATAAGAATCTCAGCATCCACTCCCTACTCATTGGTGACCAGATTTCTGAAAAGAACAAATCGTTTAAAAACTTCAAACAAGACTCTGCATTCAAAGAATTCCTGCCCAGATCTGTTTCATATATCAGCTGTCGCTCTCGCCCATAAGGCGCCTCGTTAAATGTTCGATTGTGAATTCTCACGTTCGAAAAACCATTCTTTGTGTACCAATTGGAAACGACTTTCCGTCTATCTGCAAACGCCTGCAATGCTGTTTCTGATAACTCTGCTCCTGGATTCGTGCCACAAACTCGATCTAACACATAACCCATGGCATCATTGCTAGAATCGACAATCATGTCTCGGCAAGCCGAATCCAATTGCACATCCAGTTTTATCAGTTGATCATCCATAAGCGAAGCAACATAACCCAGCAAGAAAACCTTTACTAAACTTGCAGGATAATACGGCTCAGAATCTCGGATTGAAAGACGATGCCGAACCGAATCTGAATTCAAAAATGCCAGGGAAACACTCCAACGTTTCGCCCTCAGCATTCCATTTAATTCAGATTCTAAATCAATCATTTCCTCAATTTTCTCCTTCAATCACACCTGGTAAATTATGGCCATGCCTAGAGTTCAATTGACCTCCTACAACCCAAAAAAAATAAAGTCAAGTGAAGGTCTAGATATTTTGAAGGAAGATTTTCAAATCGCAAATGATAGAAGATCAGTTCGAGAATTTTCACCCGAGCCAGTCCCCAAGGAAATGATAGAAGAAGCAATCAAAATTGCCGGTACTGCTCCAAGTGGTGCGCATCGCCAGCCTTGGAGATTTGTATGTATTTCAAATCCATTCCACAAACAACAACTTCGCGCAGCAGCAGAAAAGGAAGAAAGAGAATTTTATGATTCCAAAGCTACTCCCGAGTGGCTAGAGGCGCTCGCCCCTCTCGGCACCGATTTTGTAAAGGAACATATCACAACCGCGCCATGGATCATAGTTGTTTTTCGACAAGACTATGATTTCGACGAGCAGGGTAACAAAATAAAGAACTACTATATGACTGAAAGCGTCGGTATTGCCGTCGGATTCCTTATTCAAGCCCTCCATCGGGCCGGCCTTGCCACACTCACCCACACTCCATCTCCAATGACCTTTTTGCGCGAACTTTGCAACCGGCCACTAAACGAGAAGCCATTTCTACTCATGCCCGTTGGATATGCGGCTGACAAATGTCAGGTACCGGATCTCAAAAGAAAGCCACTACAAGAAATCTGTGAATTCATCGAATAAAAACATAACTAATCAACAGGAAAATTTCTCATTTCACCATTCTTTAGTCCAAATACAAAACCATAGTCTCGATAATTCCAATGCACCGAGCAAGCTAAAAGGTCAATCTCAAAAAGACGGTTGAGTTCTCCAGAGGCAACTGTTCCAATTACGCCTGCTCCACTCTCAATCCAAGAAACATATCTTCCTGTAGGATCCATTGCCGTCTCGGGCAACCCCGGATTACAATCAAATTCTCTGACAACTTTGCCCCCAAAAACTTCTTTGATTTGAATCTTATTAGGAATCCTTACAGAAAAGTATGGTTCGTCTTTTGAACAACTCACAGAATAGTATCGACCAAGATCTCCAACCTCTTCAATTCTTTCTAAATTATTGGGATTCCACCGCCATAAGTGATATCCATCTGTTCCAATAAGAGAATCCGTCGCGTGAGAATAGACCATAGATTTTGGACCATCATTATCACTCTTAAACAGCAAATCATCTCCATTGCTATTGAGTTTGACCATCATTCCATCTGAGTACGCAATCACGACGCAATTGTCTTTTACGCAAGCAAGGGTCAAAGGATCACACTTCAAAAAGCCAAAGGTCGATTTTCTCATTTTCCGCCAAAGTACGGTGGCCGAAGTAGTCTCTAAAGCCAAAACGTCTATGCCTGTGCAAGCAAGCAAAACATCTCCTTTCGAAGAAAATTCCATCGAAGTCAAAAACCGATCAGCATTGGCTTTATACTTTCGAGGACGAATCTCAACTGAGTCAAACTCATCCATATCTCGATAAACTCTTAATTGGCCAAGCATGTCACCGGTCGCGAGCCATTGGCCATCCGGAGAAACAACAATCTGGCGCAGTCCATTCAAATGCCCCTCACCTTCATCAAGTAACTGATTATTAAAGATAACTGATTTCATTTTGCCTCCTGCCCTTATATACTCAAATTCTTCCTTTCAAAGATTCACTTTCTTAGAATAGAATCTAATCAATCTAGTGACAGAGCTTTCAATCAGGAACACAACTATACAAGACATCGCTGGAGTCGTTTCTTTACAAAGGGCGTGTTTCCCAGCACCATTTCCTGAAGAACTTCTCTTTAACGCCAGCCATATCCAATCTCACCTCAACCTCTTTCCAGAAGGACAATTTGTTGCCGTAGTTGAGAAGCAAGTGGTGGCAAGTATCACAAATCTACTTGTAAGTCTTGATGATTGGAACGCGCATTTACCGCTAGAAGAAATTTCTGGTGGACTTGGAATCCAAAAACACAATCCTAACGGCATAGTACTCTACGGAATAGACATTAGCGTACATCCCAGCTTTCGAGGTCAAGGGCTTGCCAAAGAACTTTACCAAAAGCGATTTGCCCTAGTTCGACAGCTTAAACTCCAAAGGTACGGTACGGTCTGTCGTGTGCCTGATTTCCTGAAATCTAGGATCAATTCTGTTCCCGAATATGTTCAAGCCGTTATTCAAGGACAAGTAACCGACCGGACACTAACTCCATTGCTCAAAGTGGGAGTCAAGTTTCAAACCGTAATTGAGGATTATCTTGACGATCCAGAAAGTGGAAATTCTGGAATTGTATTGGAGTGGACACCTTGAGAGTTTCCGTCGTCAACTGGGCAATCACCCCGGCAAACTCATTGCAACATTTTCTAGATCATATCCAAAAGGTTGTTCAAGAAGCCGCAGAAGAAGATGCGGAATTGGTTGTATTACCAGAAAATATTGACCTAGAAAGATTCGGTTACCGAAAATTTCAATCTTCTTCAGATATTCCGTCGGTCTTAGCAGAAGACTTTCCGAAAACTGTGAAATTTTGCCAAGAATTAGCAAAATACTATAACGTCGACCTGATAGCCGGCTCTCATTTACGAGAAACAAAACAAGGATTTGTAAATACCGCAATTCAAATCGTAAACAATGAATTGAGCTTTCAAGATAAAAATGTTCTCACTCAATGGGAACTGTGCGAGTGGCTCACAAAATCTGGAAATGGACTGGTTCCAAGTCACAATCCACTGATTGGAACCCTCATTTGTTATGACAGCGAGTTCCCAACTGCCGCCAGAGTTTTAGCTGAAACAGGAGTAAAGCTCCTCTGTGTGCCCGCGTTTAATGAACGTAAGCAAGGATTTCAAAGAGTACGATGGTCTTGCCGAGCTCGAGCAATCGAACTTCAAATTTTTGTTGCCCATGCTGCCCTTGTCGGCACACTAAACAGAGAACCCGTCCCCAAAACATATGGCTCTTCTGCAATTCTGTGCCCATCAGTCGATCCATTCCCCGAACGTGCGGTTTTAGCAGAAACTCCGCTTGGAATTGAAGCAATTGCAACGGCAGACCTCGATTTCCAAATTTTAGATCAGAGCCGAAATTCTGACGATGTACGAAATTGGCACGACAGAAATCAAGGCGACTGGAGAATAACCAAGTCTGAGCCATGCAACCAAAACGCACAATAATCGTAGAATCAATATGGCCGCAATTGCAAAGCTAGTAAAAATCATTCTCACAATTTCTGCTCTCATCACTTCGGCTGAAGCAATTGCTCGATTAGCTAAGTTGGCATGGAGTCTGTGGATTTCGCTAAAAAGAATGATAAAGATTGGCTCATTCAAACCAAACTTTAAGTCCAGATTACGATACGCTTAATCTGAAGAATCTAAAGCGACCCTTTTCTCGCTTCAATTTCAGAATCACGTTCAATAAATGAGAGCGCTACTTCGCTCCATTCTCTACGAATCTCAATCTGTGTACCAAGATTGATCCAGTCAAAAAGGTATTTCGCGGCATTCGGGCCCCGTCGATAAGGCATTCTTACACATCCATGGCTTGCCGGATATTTCGGAACACTTGCCGATCCATGAATAAAATAACCACCTTTTAGTTGAATCGCCCAAGGCATAGGAGCATCATCATACTTACTTGAAGTGCGATGCCGAGATTTTTCCGGCCCAGCTGTATATTCTCCAACCGGTGTCGAAAAACCCCGCTTCCCAGTGCTGACGTTGGTACTCATCACCAAAATATCACCCTGCCAAGCCATGAGTCTCTGATCTTTTAATGAAATCTCAACTGACTGCTTGCCAGAAACAATTTCAACTGTTGCACGAGATGAACTGACTTTTAAGCCTTCTTTCGATTTCTCTACTTTTAATCCGACTGAAGAAAGACTGTCAACATCAACTAAATTTGAACCATCAAATAATTGGTAAATCGCTTCCTTTGGAATTGGTTTGTCATCTATTAATATGTTTCGATTTTCGTTATCCCAACCAACATAAACCTTTAGTGGCTTCTCAACTCTTCGAATAGGGACATACAATTTCCCACTTTGATTAGAAAAAGTAATACCGTCCAACGTGATGTTATCGGCTGATTCAAACTGTGAAAAACCAATGCCGGCGCACAGAATAAACAATAATGATACAAAAACCTTCATCTCTACACTCTTATTGGAATATTTTGCTATAAAGGCTAGCCATTATTTGCCGTGAAAACTATTTTTATGTTTTTATGCCCAATCTCATTAAGCAATCCACTAATCTGCGAATGGGCATTTGATTTTGCAACTTCCAAAATTCCCCCTTCAATTGATGATTGTTCTGCAACTTCTGCAAAGCCTTCCTGGGCTTTGCTTGTGATATTCAAATCTTTCCAGAACAAACCACGTTTCTGGTTATGAACTTTAAATCGAACAACTGGTTCATAAACCAACGGTTCCGGAAGAAAGATCGTGTACTGTTTTTCATCTCCGACCACTCTGGCCAGTGATAAGTCAACTCCTGCCTGAACATCAGCTTCTGCACTGATAAGAACTTTGTTGGAAGTTGAGGCTGCCACAATCTCTCTTGCAAATGGAATCGATACCGACCATCCGCTTGGTGATCGGTGCGTCTCGTAATCATAAACACGAGATACATGCTGCGATACCGTTCTCAATTGACCAAGTTCCTGAATCTCCTTGAGAATAACTGGAGATTGATCAACGTTTTGACCACTTTGACCACTAAGACCAAAGAAAACTAATCCCGTGACAATTGATGCTACAACTGCAGTCGGAATAAATGAAAAACGGGAGAAAATTCGCCGCATGGTTACTAAGACGGATTTGAACTCAATCCCGTTCCAATTCAATTGGGTCTAGTCTTTTGGATAACTAGATATCCCCCAATGCTTGATCAGGAATGCTAGATAAATTTCATGTCGATCACGATTATCCATATCTCCTCCCATTCCATGCCCACCAGTCGGATCTAAAGACAACTCAACAAGTGGCCCTTTGCCGGCTTGCAACAGCTTTCTATAAACCATGACTGTATCTTGGAACAATACATTTGTATCTTCCATGCCATGCAATAACAATAGGGGATGCTTCAGATTCTTTGCAGCATGTGTCAAAGAATACTTATCCAAATCTTCAGGCTTCCCTTTTCCTGCGTTTCCAATAACACCACCCGAATACCAGTTATTGTAGTTTTGCCACTCGGTCGGCCCCGCACCTGCAATTCCAAGAGTCACAACATCTGGAGCCGTATACATGACATGCTGAGTTTGGAATCCTCCAAATGACCAGCCAGTTAATCCTACTTTTGTGCGATCAATGTTGTATTCCTTTGCCATGTGATCGACAAGGCTAGTAATGTCTTCCGTCTGCTTGACTCCTGGTTGATCCCAATTTGCCTTTCCAAATTCGTTTGAATAACCAGATTGCCCTCTAGGATCAATTGTACATGTCACGTAACCTAGCACCTGCGAAAGATACATATTGAATAAGTAAGAGGAAGAGTTGAAAGCGCCATTTTCTACGGAATTAGAATCACCAATCGGACCTCCATAAACGTAGATAAACAAAGGTCTCGAATCACCTTTTTTGTATCCAGGAGGCAAAAACATATAGCCATGAACGTCTTGTCCTTCCGGATTCTTAAATGTAAATAGCTCTGGCTTTTGTTTGATATTTGCCCAAAAGGCTTCTTTTCGATGCGAGTCTGTCAACAACCTTTCGTTTCTATTGTTGGAAACAACAAGTTCTGGTAACTGATTCCAACTTCGGAAAATACCTGCAAATGTATCCGAATGTTTCGCTTTGGCACCAAGTTCATAACGACCGCGATCTTTACTGATCTCTGTCATTTCTCCCGAATCTAATGCCACCCGATAAATCGCGCGCTCAGAAAGCTCGTTCTTACTGGAAGTCACAATTACAGAATTTTCATCAGCTCCTAATTCAAGAGGATAAGTTTCAAACGCTCCTTTTGTAAGCTGCCGATCCGCTCCCCTGACTCTTTCCAAAACATGCACTTGCCGCCAACCAGATTTATCCAGAAGGGTCACAATTTCCTTCCCATCTTTTGTATAGAACGGTTGAGAGAAACCTGGAGTGTTTTGATCCCCGTCGCTGGTTCCGATATAAACTGGGCGAACCTTCCGACGCTGTAAATCAGCTTCCATAACTTTAAAATCTTTGGCATCGCGGCGCCAAGTTCCAAAAATTATTGAACTACCATCCGGACTCCATGGATTGCTCGAAAGGCTAGCTTCTTGCCAGTCTTCGCCCCCCTCCCATTTCCAAATTTCAAACGCTTTTTGAACAGACTTTGTGCTTTTAAGCGTTTCTTCTCGGATATCAAACAGATACAGAAATGATTGACCGTTAAAGTCATCATCCGCTACGGCACGTTCTGTTTTTCTGGCTTGCGCAAACCGATCGCGATAGACAATGTAATCCACTTGCCGATTCGGAGCCGTTCCCGGCTTAAAGCCAGAAACAAGCAATTTTGTTCCATCAGGGCTCACAGTTGCCGAACTCAATGAGACTCCGGCTGGTAACTCTGGGTTAATCTGCACGACCGCGGGCGAATCATAGTTCATGCGAAAATAATCTGTACCGCGACTAAAAATAAAACCACTATCATCTGGCAAATACTGCACGATAGACTCATTTTCTCTTGTCCATGTCAACCGCGTCGGCTCCTTATGTCCCACAACCCAGCGATAAATCTCGCCCGAGTAATTCATTAAGAATTCGTTTGATTTTTTAGACCAAACGACCGCGGATATCCCGGCATAATTCTTTCTCGGAGTCCGATTCTTCTCCCGTTCTTCCTTGAATTTTTGTCGCTCCACTCGGTATTCATCAATTCCCAACGAGTCCCAAACATCCAATCGCTTTTGGTCTTCTAAGAAGTTTTTCTTTTCCTCCTTGGCTTCCGGATCTACGCCAGAAGCCCAATCAATACTTGTCATTCGCTGAGATTGCTTGGTCACCGAATCATAAAGGTATAAGTCCGAACCTGCCTCCCCCTGAGGGTTCCAAATATAAGCCAAATAGCGATCATCTTGCGACCAACCTGCAATCCTTGCCGATTGACCGTAAAAAGAACGCCGTGGAAACAAAGATTCAAACTTCAAATCACCTTCGAGCTTAAATACATCAGAAACCGAATACTCAGAAACTGCAAAACTAGAACAAAGGCAACAAGCACTAAAGGCAATCGACAATGGCAAGCGAAAACGCATAGTCCTAGAATACGCTTTATTGTCACAACAACGTTTCAAAAAATGACTTCAGGATCAGGTCAAGAAGAAGTTCAATTCTTTTTGCTCCAAATGTCACTAATAAATGAAACCTCAGAACCCAACATGAGCCAAGAAGTTTCCAGTCCAGAAGTATCAATTAGATGAAACATTGCCGAGTTTTCGGAAAACATTTCACCTGTCATGGACAAATACTCTCGCTCCTGCGCCGCTTCAATCAAGTGATGAAACAGTTTTCTCCCAATGCCTGTTCGGTGCATGCAATCGGCCACTATCAGTCCACATTCAAACTTTTTTGCTTCTACTGGATCAGCAATTCCCCTCCCTACCCCCACTAAAACTCCATCCGATTCTCTAATCGCCACAATCGCAAAATGTTTTGCACCGTCCACTTCCGTTAAATACTTCAGTTCCGAATCTGTAAACCGGTTCTTAACCGTTTTGAACCGACTATAGATAGTGACCGGAGAAAGAAGTTGCAAACCAGTTTGAAATAGCTCCTTGTCCGATGCTCTAACCATCCTAAAAGCAATGGAATCACCTAACTTGTTAATCCATCTTTCTTCAAAGTTCTGATCAAACTTTTTCATGACGCCTTTTTCTAACTATGTCCTCACAAAGATATATTATTTCCAGTTGTAACTGGCCGGAATACCCCAACCTGGTTTGCCCACTAGCTTTCCATCCTGCAAGACAAAGGCTCCTCTCACAAGTGTATGGATAGGGAATCCAATCAATGTCCGACCCTCAAACGGCGACCAGCCACATTTCGATTGCAACCATTCTTTTTCAACCACAAACTTTCTCTTTAAGTCCACAATTGCGAAATCAGCATCATAACCTTCCTTTATCTCACCTTTATTTTCGATTCCGTATAATTTCGCCGGATTTCTACTTGAAAGAGCGACAAACTTTTCTAACGTAATGGCACCACCAGCCACCCAAGTCAGCATTGCTGGAAGTAAAGTTTGAACACCCGGCATACCGCTTGGAGAAAGTGGATAAGGCTGTGACTTTTCTTCCAATGTATGCGGCGCATGATCACTACCAATAACATCAAATAAATCGTTGTCAACGGCATTCCAGAGTGCCTGACGATGCTCAGCGTTCCTAACAGGAGGATTCATTTGCAGCAAAGTCCCAAGTGTTTCATAGTCCTCTGCCGAAAAGGTCAAATGCTGCGGTGTCACCTCACAAGTAATGTTCAAGCCATCTTTCTTAGCTTGCCTAAGGAGCGGCAGCTCTTCCAAAGTAGATATATGAAGAACATGACAGTGCCGACCTGTTTCTTTTGAAAGTTCGATGACCATCTCTGTAGCTAGCCGCGCTGCCTCAGCATCTCTCAAAAATGGGTGCTCACGGGCATGAGGCTGATCTGAAATCAATGATTTTCGCTCTCGCAATCGAGCCTCATCTTCACAATGCAATGGCATTGGCTTCTTGCCATGCTCCATTACAGTTTTCAAGACTTCCCGCCGATCGACTAAAAGGGTGCCGGTAGAACTACCGACAAATACTTTTATTCCCGGCGTTCCAGGAAGCATCTCAAGATCACCAAGCTCCCTCGCATTACCTTCAGTTGCTCCGACAAAAAACCCAAAGTCAACCCAAGAAGTCGCCAATCCGATCTCAATTTTTTTTGCCAATTCCTCAGCAGAAGTTGTTGGAGGATTGGTATTTGGCATTTCAAAAAACGTCGTCACTCCCCCCGCTGCCGCAGAACGAGAACCACTTTCGATATCCTCTTTATGGGTTAAACCCGGCTCTCTAAAATGAACCTGCGTATCAATAACACCTGGAAGAATGTGCAATCCAGAAACATCAACACATTGGTCCGAAGCCCACTTCGAAGAATCACCGATGGCGGCAACTTTTCCGTCAACTATGCAGATGTCCGATTCAAATTGTCCGTCAGCGGTAGCAATTGTGCCCCCTTTCAAAATCAAATCTGCGATTGGCGCCATATAACTTTAGTTTAGCCGGATAGACAGTTTCTTTCGAAAAGGTATCCTCAGATCAATGTCCGAATGCGGGTCCGAGTCAAAAAAAGTCACAATACTCGTACCCGCTTTGAATGAAGAAGCCACGATTCAAGAAGTCGTGAATCGATTGCTCGACCTACCGATAGAGTCTGAAATCATTGTAATAAACGATGGAAGCACCGACAATACCGGCAAAATACTTCAAGAATTTGGCAATAAAATCACTGTTATTACCAAATCAAATCCCGGCGGAAAAGGTGCGGCAATTCGGAGTGGATTAACAGCAGCAACGGGCAAAGCAATCATAATCCAAGACGCCGACTTAGAATACGCTCCTGAACAAATACCCGCACTTGTGGAGCCAATCCTTCAAGATAATGCAAAGGTGGTTTATGGCTCTCGCTTCACTAAAGGCTTGCACCCAAATATGGCACTACCAAATAAAATGGTGAATATTCTGCTCCGACTAGCCGTATTGATTCTCTTTGGGCGTAAAATTACCGACGAAGCAACTTGCTACAAAGCATTTCACAGAGAAACACTTCTCTCCATGGATCTTGTATGCCACAGGTTCGAATTCTGCCCAGAAGTCACCGCAAAAGCCATCATTCTCGGTGAATCAATCGTTGAACTTCCCATTGATTACGAACCAAGATCTAAAGCTGCTGGCAAAAAAATCCGCTGGACCGACGCACCAGAGGCATTTTGGACGCTCCTCAGACATCGCTTTTGGAAAAAGCCAACATAAACTGAAACTACGGAAAAACCGCTGTTCGGATCTTCCTTTGGCTTGCAATCTTTAGGGTCACCGGCCCCTTACCTAAATCCGATTCTGTCCATAGCAACCACCAAGTCCGATAGAATTCGCCACGTTCAATAATAGGTGTCTCGTAGGGCTTTGCAAACTCAAAAGTCAGCTCTCTACCAAATGGCGTAAATTGCCACCATGGAATCTGATCTAACTCATGCCGAGATTGAGCTCGCCGCTCGTGAATCATTCTCGCGCTCGGCTCGGTTCGTCCCATACTGCTATCAAGAACAAACTTGATACTCTTCGTCTCCTCCGTCGATTGCGATTCGTCATCCCCTAGACCAAACTTTGTTTTAGTAGGAAATGCCGATAAAGCAATCAGCCAAGCTCGCTTACCATCACCTTTTGCTCGAATGCTCGACCATCTGGAATTCAATTCACCAATGCTCCACAACTCTCGAGAGCTTAAATATCCCATCCATTTCGAAAGTAGTCGGGGACTCAACTCAATACCGTATTCAACCGGAACTTTTCGAAATCCTTCATTCCACCATCCCAGGTCAACACGATCCTTGCCCAAAATCTGATCAATTCGAATAATCTCTGCCGAACCAGAATCTGAAGCCGTAACTTTTGCAAAATCGTTGCGATTAACCCGTCGACCTAAAGACTGTCCAGCCTCAAAAGCATCAAGATCAGGTTCGCTCGGAAAAATATATAGCGAATAAGCTACGGCAATTGCCAAAGTCACATTTCAATTATCGGCTGGTTGAATCGGAATCTTTGTCTTTCCTTCAGCTTGCAAAATTCCATTTTCCAAAATGACTTTATCAACAGAAATCGCATCAAGTAACTTCAAATCTTTCTTCAAATCAACAATCGGGTTAAGGGTTTTCAAGAGCGCGTCTCTAGAGAAAGCATCTGCTCGTCTCCAATCAAAGTAAATTTTTGCATCGGTTAAATTCAACTGGGTGCCATTCATAATTCCGATTTTTGCAATCACTGCAAAATCCGTTTTGACAACTAAAAACTCACCTGTGCCTTCTACCCAAACTACGCCATTATATATTTTGACCGAACAATTTTTTATCTCTTTGAACTTATAGACAATATAATTGGCCAAATCCTCTTCCCTAATTTGAACCAGCCCTCGGCCGATCCCACTCTCACTCAGCCGAATTTTCTTTTCCTTTTTCGCATATTGAAAATCATATCGGCAGTCAGGAATGTCTGCCGACAACTCTTTTATTTTCAATCCTCGTAACTCAAATTCAGTCAATCTCAGTTTCAATAGATCAACTCGTCCAGAACGAGACCGATCGGGCTCAGTATAAAGGGGCAATCCCATCAGGCTAAAACGACTTGCCTTGATCTCGGCCAAGCTTAACCCTCCTTGCAAAGCTGCCAATCCATCTGGGCGCACGTTCAGTGAAACGACTTTCGAATCTCCCAAAAGTTTTCCGGCAATATCTTTTGCCGCTGCAGATTCGAACTTTTTCTCCTCGGAGTGTCCGAAAAGGCCAAGTCCTAGAAAAATTACAGTGCTCAACAGTCCCATTGTCTATTCACTCTTCATTCAGACTTCGTATAGGAAAGGTGAACAAGGTTGTTTCCTCCCCAATAACAATATCGAGTCAATCAAATGTCATCTTCCGCATCAGAAGTCTCACCTGAAGTTACCTATAACTTACTCCAAACCGAGGCTCTTCAATTTCTAATGGACGCCTTTACTGCTTTCGCCCTTTCCGGCGAAGATCGCAAAGGATGGCTCCAAGGACAAATCACCCAAGATCTTCGCGATCTTCCAAGCAGAGGACACCAAACGGCTTGCCTCTGTTCACCAACGGGCCAACTCACCGCAATCGTCGACATTTTCGATGCCGACGACTATCTAATTATCATCACGAATCAACCAACAGTTATTCAAGAAAGAGTCGATAATTTTGTCATCATGGAAGAAGTAGAGCTGTCAACAATTTCAACCGGATTCACTTCGATTCAAGGAATTGGTGCTACAAAATATCTATCCGAATTCTTTAATCTTCCACCAGTCGATGTCTACCGAGATGAAGAGACAATCCTTGTTCGAAATAATCGAAGTGGTACTGGTGGATGGGACATCCTGAAATCCTCTCGCAAAGATTGGCAAGTCCAAATGGGCTCACAACAAGGCCTTAACTTAGCCGGACTAGAATCCGGATTTCCAATCTTTGGAGTCGATACAGATTCAAAGACCCTTCCTCCAGAACTTGGGAAAATCTTTGAAAAGAAAACCATCAGCTACAAAAAGGGATGCTACCAAGGCCAAGAAGTTCTCCAGAGAATGCACACTCGCGGACACACTAATAAAACTTGGGTCGGTCTACTTTGCGATGGTTCAGTAGATCCTGGTCAAAAAATCTCTATCGGAACCGAAGTTCTCGGAACTGTCACGAGATCAGGAACAACTACAAAAAATGGAAATATCGCTGCTGGTTACGTAAAAAACAAAGCATCGCGAGAAGGAACTATGGTCGAAATCAACGGAATTCCGGCCGAAGTCATTGAAATGCCATTCTGATCAGCAATTCACTCAGAAACAGATTCTGCTTGACGTTGTTTCATAGCCATAATATGGCCAGAACCAAGTATCACAATAATTGCAACCGAAAGACCGACGCCGACGACTTGAGGATAGAAGTGCCCTTCTCCTTTTAAAAGTTTTGGCAAAAATTGACCCACTGGAAGTAAAGCCAAAACAATAGTGGCAATGTATGCAGGTCGGGGCTTCTTAAACGAAAGCCAAGTCATCACCAAAACTAAAATTCCAATCGAACCTGCTGCAATCAAGCTAATTGGTGAAACTTTTGCGCCCGGTGATGGGAAAAAATATGACTGAATTCCCATGGCTAAAGTAGCCAACCCGTAAACCACCATAGACCATTTCACATATGTCATCGTAAGTTCACAGTACCAAAAGCATTGTTCAGACCCAGGGACATATTTGCTCCAAAACTGGCCCGCCTAACTCAAATTCGAGCTCGCCTTTAACAAAGTTGAAAATCTGGTGACGATCCCAAAAGCTGTAGTGCCAATGTACATTGCCATGCAATATGCCGCTCATTTTCCAGTGCGGCAACTCCACCCGCCCGAGTAAAGTGCGATTTCATAACTTCATATTGTGATGGAGAAATTGGACAATCATAAATTGTCAAAAATGCCGAGGTCAATTCATCAACATTTGTAATCTTTCGAGACTTCAGTTGGTTGACGACGTACATTGTTGTCTCATCTGGAAACCATTCAGTCTTCCCATCCTTTTCCACTGGATAATATGTATAAATCCCCGTAAATTCGCGACGTCGCAACACAGTATTTGTACTAATCCAAGATTTGTCCCAATCCCAACCTGCAACAGAGGGCGGATAAAAAATATTCATACCGCAAACGTCCATTCGATAAAGAACCGCGCCCAAGTTATCAACCAAAGATTGATTCATCGGTTGATCAAATGAACCTTCAGTAAATTCTTTCCTCACTCTCGCACTGCCATTTTGGGCTCTAATTATCGAAATGACATAATCAACGGGGTTTTTTACCAAGTTTCTGTAGCACTGCGGAGACCAAAACTCATCCATCCTGGTCATTTCTCTAAGAATCGCTTTTATCGAGCCATCAGATTTTTGATAAACGGCCGAGAGTCGTTCAACTATCGCATTTTCCGGATGAGGGTAAACAAACCATTCCCACAACTTTGTGCAAATATTTTTGGCCGTTTGGGGATGTTTTACCAAAAGTTTTATTACATCATCCAAGCCATCAACTTTCGTGTTCAATACCGATTTCTCTCCTCCAATATGCGCTTCCGGAGCATAAAAATAAAACAATGCCGGCGTATCAAATTTCGACATCATCGTTAGACGCTCAGAATTTGTCTTGCCTAGGCGCCAAAACACATCCATATAAGCCCAACCCGTCACCGCTCGAGAAACCTCCTTAATATCCTCTTCCGAATAATGTCCGATTCCCAGTGTATAGAGTTCCAAAAGCTCCCGCGCAAAGTTTTCATTTGGTTGAGCCTTGCTTATCATCTCAACATTCAACTCACGCATCACTGCTGTACTGGTCACCATGCGCTTCAAAATGTCAGAAAACTTTCCATGAGGATCAGTCCGCAATTTCTGCATGTAATCCAACATTGATAAACCTTGGGAAACATTTTCATCATTGCAAGCAAAATGATCGTGCCAAAACAATGCCAGTTTTTCACGTAACGGGTTCTCCGTCGTAATCATTTGCAAAATCCAATGCATTCGAAATCGATAGCCTCCCGGCTCCGCATCTTCATCTTTTTTAAAAGCAAATCTAATGGGATCTCCGAGATCATCCTCACCCGAAAAGTCTAATAGTTTATCAACCGCGGCCTCAACCGACAAATTGGCATACTTTTCTAAATCCGGAATTCCGGCACCAAAGCCAAATCTTCTCAAAAGATGCCCGATTTTCTGTCGATCTGTCAGCTCAAGTACCACTGCCCTATTATATGGCAAATGACAAAAAGCTGCCGAAATAAATTACATTTCGGCAGCCAACTTCAATCAAAAGCTTAAAATTATCGTTTCATATTGATAAGCTCTTGCATCATTTCATCAACGGTAGTAACAACCCGAGTATTCGCTTGGAACCCTCGTTGAGTAATAATCAAATCCGTAAACTCGTTACCAATATCAACGTTAGATTGCTCAAGGAATCCGGAATTTATCAATCCTCGCCCCCCCGTCTTTGCCGTACCAATTACCGGAACACCGGAGTTGTCGGTGTTTCGCCACAAGTTACTACCTTGTCGCTCCAATCCATTAGCATTTGGGAAAATTGCCAGTGCAATTTGACCTAAAGGACGAGTCAATCCATTTGTATACAAACCAACTACAACCCCGTCTGTGTTAACGGAGAATGAACTCAATGAACCTGGCGAATAACCGTTTTGACTCGATGCCTGAAATTGCATGTCTACCGCAAGTTGGCCAACATCACCAAAATCAAGATCTATATCAAAAGGAGACTGCCCAGAAGCTGCCGGTGGTGTAAAAGTAATCGTGCCTGGACTTCCAGAAGTCAAAGCCCCAGTAGATGGATCAAATGTCAATGTTCCGGTTCCAGTAACACTAGCCCCGCCACGCAACACTCGCGCTCCAGTCCCATGTGTTTGCCGTTGCGCCTTCAGTAAGTGTCAATGTCAATTCGTGTTCTGATCCTAAATTATCAAAAACTCGAACTAAAGATTGTGTACTGGCCAAACCTGCAGTTGTAAATACTCGAGAATCCAAGTTGCCCGACCAATTCACAGTCGTCGTTTTCTGAACAGCAGTACGTGCCCCAATGGGAACTCTCAAAGCCGAGGTTGGACTAACCGGCTGATTCGTATCAATCAAACCTGTTGCCGGATCAGCTGTCCAGCCCATCAATCGTTCACCCGTCGCACGTTGAACTAAATCACCCTCTGCATCCAGATCAAATGAACCATCTCGTGTATAGGCAATTCGATCACCATTACTGACCTGGAAAAATCCATTGCCTTGAATGGCAAAGTCTGTTGAACGATTCGTCCCGTTTAGAGAACCCTGTTCATTATTGATGTCTGTACCGGCAATTAAAACCCCTAAACCAAACTGAATGGCATTCGTACCACCATTTTTTGCTGTAGGTCGAGATGCACCCCGAATGGTCTGCGCTAACATATCCTGAAAGGTAACGCGACTACCTTTGTAAGCAGTTGTATTGACGTTGGCAAGGTTATTGCCAATTACATTCATTCGTGTTTGTTGCGCCTTAATACTGGCAACACCAGCGAGCATAGCTTGAAGCATAAGTTTCCTCTTTGTTTTCCTTTTTACTGAAGTTTTTCAGAGGATTTGAACTTCTCATTTTGAGTCGTTCTAAGCTCACTGTGCAACGCACCGTGTCCACCTGTTTAATCCTCTACAATACTTATCGGTCGTTTTATCTCAAACAATTACCGCACTATCGATATTTGTAAAGACATTTTCTTTTAAGTGTTCTTGGCCAACAGCCGTAATGACTGTTCGATTACGAACACTGACAACTAAAGCGATATCATCAACCATTACCAACGATTCTTTTGATCCTTTTGCTGCCGCTCGATCAACGCCATCTAAGACTCTTTGCCACTTTTCACCATCTAATGAAAGCTCTCGACTTTGCAATCGAGTCTCCGCGTGTTTACTAACTTTCAAGCGATCACTCAAAAGGGCAGAAAAGTCTGTTCCAGCAGTCTTATCTAAAGGCTTTATCGGCGTCGATGTCGTCTGACGTGTCTGAATCAGATCGTGAATCGCGTTATTTTGAATTGGGTTGCTCATCGTTTCATCCGTGAAATTCGATTTATGAAAGTTCTTTTACCGTACTCGGAGAAACTTCAACATTAAGACCACTAATCGTGTCTTTTAAGCTGAAAATCATTTCTCCATCTCGGTTAAATACTTTATTCACCTTACCTGAAACGAGATTCCCCGTAGCTGGATCCGTGGCAACAATATTCTTGCCAAGCATGCCCGCTGCATTCATTGTATTGAATGATTGAACGAGTTGAGTCAATTGCTTATTCATCTTGTCTGTAGAATCAACATTTGCCATTTTGCTAATATTGTCATACAATTCAGAATTCTTCATTGGCTCAAATGGATCTTGATGTTGCAATTGAGTTGAGAGTAACTTCATAAAAAGACTAGTGTCAAACTCACTCTTTCTATCCGCAACTCCTTCCCTAACATACGTATAAAATCCGTCGTTGTTTGTTCCTGTTATTTCCATAATTTATACCAAATAATTTACACCGTTAACAAGTAACGATCGATTCATGTTAGACATGTCATTTTCATGTCTAAAATAGCGATGATTCATATTCATTGCTCGTTCAAAATCCTGACGAGATGTTTGGTTCTGTGACTGACTTTGATTTTGTTTATTCATTTCAAATCCAGAAAGATCACGATCAACATTAACGGAAGTAACAACGATTCCCTTACTTTCTAAATGCTGAACCATATCAGACCGACCAGATTGTAAGGCATGATGAACCCGTTCATCACTGGCTTTCATATCAACCTCAACTCGCCCACTACGTTGACGAATCGCGATATCAATTGAGCCTAAATCCTCCGGCATCATCTTGACTTCAATCTTTCCGGGATTTCTGGCCGCAATTAGATCAGCCACTTCTCGAACAATTTCCTTAACTTCGCCCACTGTAACCGTCGCCGATTGCGTGGAAGAAACGGATTCAACTTTAGTCGAACTCGAGATCACCTGAGCAGATTCAGAGCCACTGACCTTGCCTGAATCTGACTTAACAAAATCAGCTTGACTTATTTCCAATTCAAAGTCAGAGTCTTCAGTGGAAGTCTTTCCAACAACCGGTTTCAGTTCAGATTCCGACTGAGTTGGCTCAACATGAGTCACGATTTTTACATCAGAGACGTGATCTGAAGACTCTTCCACTTCGCCCACACCACCATTTGATGTAATTCCAGCCACATTCCCTTTTGCTAGCAGTCGATCACGCGAATCAACGTTTCCTGTCGTAGCAAGAATCTGTGCCGATGTTACGGCTGCCAGTTGTGGGCTATTTGCAATCTCTGCTTTTACAGCTACCAGCATCGATTTTAACGACTCAGTGGTTTCAACTTGCTTTGCCGCTGTGCTTGTTAAACTGCGCGATATGGCTGTCGAATCTTGCTCACCAGAAGCCACTGGGGTCTTTTGCGAAGTCATTTCCCCATTGATTTTCGTGCCATAGTCTCCCCCACTCTTTGTAAGTTTTCCAAACGAAACAACCTCACTTTCTGAAACTTCAGTAATCGGCGCACTTAAAGAAGGGTTAGGAATAATCTTTTGCCCGTTCTCTCCGTTCCTTATGCGTTTTGTCGAATCGGGAGCTTCCTGAACAGGATGAAGAATTCGCTTGATCTTGGCATCAACATCCGCGGCATCTGTGCCATGCAAAATCAGTTTCGCAATTTTGTCCGCTTGTTCTGGAGAAATTTTCGGATGATTGCCAGAATTTAACTTCTGCCCTGCCGGGTTCGCCAGTCGCTCACTCCCTTGGCCCCCGGTCACACTTCCCAGATCAAAGTTGTCTTCGCCTGGCCCTGATCCATCAACCAAAACAGTTGAACCATATTCAAACTCAAGACCAAGTGATGGCTCGGTGCCATGTGTCGACTCGGAGATTAATGAGGCCTGAGTGACAACAGATTGCGCGATTCTAGGCCCAGATTCAAAAACCAATTGTGAAGCCGTCAATGGCCGGGGTTCTGAATCACTCAAATATGAAGCAATGACCTTGATGTTGCCTTTAACTTGCTCCATATCCACCGCGTCTGCGGTTTCACCAGATTCAGTCAAAAGTGTCGACTGATCAGTTTTTGTCACCACCGGATTCAACTGAGAAAGAACAAGGTCCAGCAAATTCGCCGCGACTATCATGTCGTCCTGCGATGCCTCCAGTTCTTTGCTCGATGATAGAGAAACTCCTTCAATCCCGATTGTTTCAACTTCCGAAGCAAATAAAGCTCCTTCTGCTAACACTCCAGGATCAACTGAAGTCTGTTCCACCATGCCAGTTGGAATTCCAATTGGTGACGTCGTTAATAACGTCCCTAATTGCATAATTTCACCTGATACAAAGGCTACGTTCTTAAGTGTCGGTTGATTCCTGGCATTTTTGCAGTGCGACCATCCCAATTCTTGAGTCGTTCCCTCTGTCATAATCGTCTACATAGATATTGCCAAGTCGGTGAGGGTCAACTTCACTGGCAGGCGTTGGCCGTGGAGCCCTTACCACCTAACGTTCGTGCAAGATCACAACGAATTAAAACTTAGGCAAAAACATGCCCCGAAAAAAATTGAGCGAAACGGCTAACGCGGAAGCCGACCAAACAACCGCATCGTCATTAGAAAAATCGGCAACTGAAGAAAAGAAGTCGCCTCGACGTCGAAGAACGGCAGACGAAATCCTAAGCGAAACAGCTGCAAAAGCAAAGCCGGCCACAAAAAAGCCAACTGCCAACAAAGCAGCAACTGATACTTTAAAATCAGCCATAACTCCTGCCAAAAAAGCTGTGTCTAAAGAAAAACCAGCCAATTCCAAAGCAAAAACAGCAGAAGCCATCAAGAAACCAGTCCGAAGGGTCGAACCAGAACCAGCCGGAGTGAAACAGCCAAGTGCGCCAAAGCCAAAAACACTAGCGCAAGAATTAGAGGAAGAAAAGAAAACCGGAAAATCAACTGCCCGAGTTGTTCCCCAAAAGAGTACGCCAAAACCCGCAAAAGCGCTCTTTCAAAACGATAAAACCGAAAGCAAGCTCCCCACAAAATCAAAACCATCTGCGCCAAAAACTACTGCTACTTCAGACTCAAATCAATCGGTTCCAGAATTTAACTTCAGAAAATCAACGAAGTCAAAAACTGAGCTGAAAACTGCGAATCGTAAAAGTTCAAGGGTAATTGGAACCTCAAAAGGATTCGACAAAGTTGTCGAAATAAGCTGGAGAAATGCTAATTCAAGCGATTCGCTTCAACAAGATGAAGAAATCAAAGAAATCACTCCCTCCCAACAAGATTTTATTCCAGCTCACGACCCAATCGATTTAGGCGATCCTGAAAAACGTGTCCAAATTTTGATGTGGCGTGGTGTCGAGACTCCTAAGAAAGCAAACGAGAAATTTGCAACCCGTAAGTCTCAAAATGCAAAAAAAGATCAAGTAAAAACTCAAGATCGCGAGGAATCAAGTGAAGAATCTCCAAAGGCAACCTTCCGGTCAAAAGGAAAACAAAAAGCTGAAGCCGAACCGATTCCAACACCAGTAGAAGAGATTCCAAAGCAGATCGTCCGAGAACCAATCGCCCGAAGAGAAGAAGCCGCACAAGTGGTTCTTCACGAAGGCCATCCAAAGATCATCAAAAACAAATTGGTTTATGCTCCGTTCATTTTCTTCGCTGGCGAAGTCGCAGGAAAATCAGAAGATCGGGTCAAAGACCAATTCAAATTAGCCTCCGAACATGGCGTCGGCTTGTACATGCTCAAAATGGATCTTGAAGTCAATCCAGAAGCAAAAATTGATTCAAAATCGATCGTCACGCAAATTCAAAAGTTAGTAGAAATTGATGGCGAAGCACAATTCATTATTCGAATCAACTTTAACGCGCCAGAAAATTGGAAGTCAACTTACCCAGATGCTGTCGATAAATCCGCAAGGCCAAATTCAAACCGGCCAAGCCTAAGCGATGATCTCTTTTGGGCAGATTCTGAAAAATGCTTGGTAGCTTTAATTGAAGATCTAAATAAATCCGATATCAACAAATCCATCATGGGCGTTCATCTTGATCGCAACAACTGGAAGTTCGATACTCAAGATGGACATGACACAAGCAATGCTGCTCAAAAGAAATTCCGAGAATGGCTACGCTCTCGATACCGAAACGACAATGTCACCCTTCGGGCTTCATGGTTTGATGGCTCTGTAACCTTTGCAAATGCCGAAATTCCCGAGCCAGGTTTTACCGATCAAGCTCATGAATTCGTAAGAACAGATCGAAAAGCACGTCGCTGGATCGACTACCACCTCTTCTTGTCCGATGTCACCGTCGAGCGAATCGGAGAACTCAGCTATGCGGCAAAATCCGCATCTGAAGGCGAATTCCTTGTCGGTGTAACGTACGGTTCAACATTCGAATCATCACATCCCGCAAGCGGACAACTTTCGCTTGGCAAACTCCTCCGATGCCCTGAACTGGATTACATCAGCGGACAAACAAACCCTCTTGATTCCGGCCCAGGTCAAACTGCCGGATTCCCATTCCCCGTAGATAGCTTTGCTCTAAATGGCAAACTCTTCTTGCTAGAAGAAAAATACAAAACGCCAATCAGCGGTAGCCACGACGATGACGAATCCTCGCCAACTATGCGAACTCCACAAGCGTTGGATGCTGCCCACTGGCGCGACGCCGGAGCCGCCCTTGCCCACCGTGGAGGCGTAATTTGGTGCGATCAAGACGCTAAAGGTTGGCTAAACTCACGTGGTATTTGGGAAAGAGCCGGGAAAATCCGCGAAAGCTTGCTCAAAAATATGACCGTGCCAACGGCATCTGCCGAAGTCGCAGTTTTCATTGACGAGCGGTCTCTAACCTATTTAGCCGATGAAAGATCATTTGCCGCACTCGTTCAAAATGTGCGAGAATCTGTTCTTCGCTCCGGATTGAGCGTAGGATTTTATCTACTCAGTGATCTCGCTCATCGAGAAAATTTCCCCGAATCAAAACTCTACGTATTCGTCAATGCTTGGGACATGAGGCCAGAAGTTCGAAGCGCAATCAAAAGCCGATTACAAAGAGATGACAAAGTCCTCTTCTGGCTATACACCGCCGGACTTTTTGAATCCGGACGAGAAACCCTTGAACGTGTCCGAGAAGTCACTGGAATCGCATTGCGACCACAGCCGTTCAATAGCAAGTCAGGCACCACTATTCTCAACACAAAAGATCCTTTGGGACAAGCATTATCTGCAGAAGAGATGGCAAAAGGATGCGGCTTGGAACCAAGCTACTTTGCAATTCCCGAAGATGGACAAGTCATCGCCGAATACACCAGCACCGGTTTAGCCAGCCTTATTGTAAAACCATATAAAGCTGAGCCCGCGGAAATGTCATGGACAAGCGTGTTCTTAGGTGAACCAATCCTTACTCCTGCCTTCCTTCGTGCCCTTGGACAAATGGCCGGATGCCACGTTTGGAATTTCGAAAACGATGTAGTTCACGCGGCTGCCCCATCACTCAGCGTTCACTGCACCGAAACCGGAAACAGAACATTCACTTTGCCAAGCAAATGGGTTGCGTACAACATCGCCAGCGAAGAATATATGCCCGTTGAAAACAATACGGTCAGATTCAAAGCTCTCGATGGATCAACATCTACCTTTGTCGTCGGCACAATTGGCGATGTTCAAAATGTCATCAAAGCCGATATTGAAACTAACCGAAAAATTACAAGCCCAATCATCCGAGATGAAAACACTCTCAAATGGGATACTGTCAGCTTCGATGTCGAAATAATGCGGTTAGATGAATGGGTAGAAGAAGCCTGGTCAGATGAAATGGCCGACGACCTTCTCCTCAAACCATCACTCCTAGAACTCGATTCAGAAGCTTTAATGGAAGCAGTAGAACCATCATCCTCTACAGATTCTTCCGGCCGGAGAAGAAGAAGAAAACGAAGAGGCAACAAAGAGGATCGCGGTGACTTTGGACGAGAATCTGCGGTTCAACAAGCTGAGGATGCGGTAGGAGTGCTTTTCCGCAAACGCGACTAATGAATAATCACAAAGCCGGAGTCGTCGCCGTTGTCGGCAAACCAAATGTCGGAAAATCAACCTTAATCAACCTCGTTGTTGGTCACAAGGTGTCAATCGTCAGCGATAAAGCCCAAACCACAAGGCGCCGAGTCATGGGAATCGCCACAACTCCCGATTACCAGATTGTCTTTGTCGATACCCCCGGAATCCACAAACCGCACACTAAACTAGGATCCGCGCTAAACCAAACTGCCCGTGCCTCCGTTTATGATGTCGACATAGTCTTGGTAATGGTCGATGTCAGCCGCCCACCAAACAATGAAGATGTCAACGTCGCAACAATCTTAAAAGAAGCCGGATTCTTAACTGAACCAGAATCAGATAGAAAAATACCGGTCATTCTATGTCTCAATAAAATGGACCGATTGCCTGCCGAACATGTAGAACGAAACTTTGAAATCTACACAAAACTGTTTGCCACAAAGCAAACGGTTATGACTTCTCTTGTAAAAAATCAAAATGCGGATCTCTTAGTTGGAGAATTAGTCACCCGGCTGCCAGAAAATCCTGACTTCTATCCAGAAGACACCTATACCGACCAGCCAATGCGATTCTTAGCCGCAGAGCTCGTCCGAGAAAAAGCTCTCCGCTTAACCAAAGAAGAAGTTCCGCACGCGGTAGCCACCATCGTCCAAGAATGGGATGAAGCCGAAAATGACGTCGATATTACTGTTGACATCATTGTCGAACGCGAAGGTCAAAAAGGAATCCTAATTGGAAAACAAGGGTCAATGTTAAAACAAATTGGAACAGAAGCCCGACTCGAAATTGAAGACATTCTTGGGAAAAAAGTCTTCTTAAGACTCTTTGTAAAAGTTCGAGCTGATTGGAGACAAAACCCCCGATTACTAAAAGAATTAGAATATTTAGAGTAGATTTTCAAACCCTTGACAATAACCATTCAGGAATGTATACTTTTGTCTACAAGTTGATCAGTGATCGGCAAGGTGAAAGAGAATAATGAAAGCAACAGAAAAATTCGTGGGTTGGTTTGAAATCAACACTAGGGATCGAGCAACCGCTCTGAAGTTTTACCAAGAAGTGTTTGGCTGGAAATATGAAGACATGGAAATGGGCGAAGCCGGCGTCTACAAATTAATGTCCAGCAACGACAAAATGTTTGGCGGTTCAATGGAATTAGCTGGACCTGAAATGGAAGGTGTTCCCCCTCATTGGGCTGTCTATTTCAACGTCACAAATCTCGACGAAACTCTAGAAAAATTTAAAGCAAACGGAGGCGAATTACTCTTCGGCCCAATGCCAATTCCAGGAGATGGTCGAATTTTTGGTGGCAAAGATAATCAAGGAGCGTACTTCTGCGTCGTCGATGAAAACCAAGATGAACTTGAAGGGCATTCTGATGCCGTTTCTTGGGTAGAAAACATGACTCCCGATCGAGCAAAATCTGTCGATTTCTACACTAAAGTTCTAGATTGGAAATCAATTGATGAAGAAATGGGAGATCCCGTCGGAACCTACAGCATGTTTGGCAAAGGCGATCAATTCTATGCCGGATGCATGACTATTCCAGATCCAAATATTCCACCAAATTGGACGGTTTACTTAGCTTCAGCAAATGCTCAAGCAACATGCGATTCCATCATAAAAAATGGCGGTCAAGTTGTCCAACCACCTATGTCAATTGGTCAATATGGCACCATTGCCATGGCAATGGATCCAACTGGTGCCATGTTTGGCATCCACGAGTCCTCTCATCAATAAATAAACCTTCAAGTTAATCTTGGGCTAATGAAAAATTAGCCCAAGAACAAAGAATCAAGAAATTCAAAATGTCAAAAGAACAAGAACTCATTGAAAAAATTTACGCTCTCAAACTCGAGTTATCAGAACTTCGTAAAGAAAGTTCCCCAGAAACGGTAGAAAACTTCACATTTCAAACACCTCAAGGTGCAACCAAATTATCAAATCTATTCGGCAATAAATCTGAACTCATAATTGTCCACAACATGGGAGAATCTTGCGACTACTGCACCATGTGGGCCGATGGATTCCAAGGATATACAAAGTATCTCAACTCCCGTGCAAATGTAGTCATTGTCAATGGCGATTCACTAGAAAGCCAATCAACTCGGTCAAATGAACGAGGCTGGACAACCCCTGTCGTTCAAGATGCCGACAAAGAGTTCACCAAGACAATGGGCTTCCTAGATGGTGAGGACTGGGGACCTGGCGTTTCAGCTTTTAAGAAGCAAGAAGATGGAACTATCGTCCGAACCGGGCACTCGCAACTCGGCCCGTTAGATGATTTCAATCCCGTGTGGCACTTCTGGGATCTCCTCGATGGAAATAAAACCGAGTGGCATCCAGACTCCAAAATGTTCACCAATTAGTCTTTGGTAAATCCTAGCTGTTTCAATAAATCCTGAGGGTGATCGGAAATGATGAAATTCACCCTCAAAGATTTTAGTTTTTCAACTTCTTCACCAGGAGGCACCGTCCAAACGAATAGAGGAATCTTGGCATCGCGTAACAGTGCTGGTACATCTCCATCCAAATTTTTATAGCCAAAACCAACGGCATCCGCATCAATATCTTTCAGCCGTTGAGCCAAGTCACCAAAGTTCTCCTTGTTATACTTCCCGCTGACAAGCCAGACAGCAAATGCCTTTGGTTCTAACTCCTTAACCTCTTTCACATACTCAGAATTGAAGCTGAAAAACACTGTTTGATCTAAAGTCTTTTGAACTTGAACCGCTTCCAAACTCGACCGAACAACATTTTCACCCGCCTTAATCTCAATCACTTGAACTGACTTATTCTTCAATACACTAATGTACTGATCCAAACTCGGAACGCCAGCATCCAGCAAATCGTAAAACTCAAAGCTCTTGACTTCGCCCGTCAGCTTTGTCGTCCGCTGAAGTGTCGAATCATGAATCACTACCGGACGACCATCCTTGCTCATATGCACATCGCACTCAACCGCGTGCGCGCCCACCTCGGCCGCAAGTTCAAAAGACTCAAGTGAGTTTTCGGGCGCATAAGCCGCCGCCCCTCTATGTCCAACAACATGAGTCCGTGTCCAGCTCTGTTCAACTAAATTGACCGTACTCACTTTCAGAATCGCCATCCCAAATACTGCCGATAAAAACATTTGAAAATACAATAAACTACTTTTATCAAGATTGAGTTAAGGCCCTAAACTCAATAGTATTATTAAGGCTCAGTTTGGCAGTCAAGCCCCGTGTCAAACTTAAATCCATTAACATCATATCCAAGTGCAATCCTAGTTACGGTGGAATTATTGATGGCAAAGGGAGTATTTGTGGGATCAAAACCTGATGCATACGCTCCTCCCTGAGTGCACTTTTCGGTACGAACATATTTCCACTGATTGCTTTCAAATCTGTAATAATCGGTGTATCTCACTTTCCAAGCACGCATCTTCAGGTAAGTAATCCTTACGGTCAACGGGGCTACACCAAAATTCAAGGTTATTGGCATTACCGGAGGTTTCTTATGAACTTTCCATTTTCCAACGATCTTCTTAACTGCACCGTTAGAAAAAGATCCTGTTGGCTTCGGAAAAACTCCGCACTTCTTACCCTTTTTCACGGTAGAAGATCCTAACACCAAAGCATCAGTTGGCCCAAATTCCTCTGGCCCATCCGGATCGGCTTTCATCATTGGTGCAAATTGCCCGGTCAAACCCGCAAGCTGCCCAATTGCGAGTACGGACTCCTCGGCCGGCTGAAGAATCTCGTACGCACTTGTCGATGTATCATAGCTACTTTCCCAAGCTGCCAACTCTTCTTCTGTCATTGCTTCTGTTGAAACTGGCGACATCACCCGATTAAGAGGAACGAATCCCCCAATCGGCACAAGCTGAATGACCACTTTCGCATAAGGCACGCCGTTAGCACGAGACAAAAGAATCGTATCCAATCCACCTGGGGTCAGTTCATTAGGAGCATGGTAAACCCCATTGACATAATCTCCATACCAAGGAGCAATCTCATCACCAATTGCGACGACTTTGCCATTTGAAACTAAACGCATCGGCAAAGTTCCACCTACTGGCACTTCAATAACTTGCAAGCAAGGATAAGACTGGTCTTGTAAAAGCTCAACGGATTCAGCACAATCTATACAATTAGCCGAGGATCGCGATGATGCCACTGCTGTAGACTGAACAATTCCAAATAATCCGGTGATTACTATTAAAACTCCCCCTATTAAAACTCCCTTCATTTTCATGATTTAGGAACATTACCCCCCCCCGCACAAAAGCTACCGAATCCCAAAAATTGTTTGTCGCAACTCTCCTAGTGATTCATTATTCGATCAGATGTGTTTGTTTACAATTCTCTTAGCTATACTCAAAATAACACCTCATGTCTGCAAAAAAACCTTCCAAGCAACCTAAAGGCACGACTCGCACTCTCCAAGTGACAGATTTCAAGCGCGTACCATGGAGATCAATTGGCCCCGCAATCATGGGTGGCAGAATCTCCGATATGTGCTTTGCGCCCAATAACACAAAAGCTTGGTACATCGCCTACGCAACTGGCGGAGTTTGGAGAACTAAAAACCACGGTACAACATTCGAGCCAATATTCGACAAGGAATCAACGGCATCAATAGGCTCAATTGCCGTTGCTGATGCGCCATCCGATTGGTCAGGCTGGGATAAAGACACAAAAAAAGCTGATCGCTTAGAAAAAGGAAAAGAAAAGATCATTTGGGTCGGAACCGGAGAAGGCAACGGCCGAAACTCGTCCAGCTGGGGATGCGGCGTATTCCGCTCCACCGACTCCGGCAAAACCTGGAAGAACCTTGGGCTTGAAAACACCCACGATATCCCTCGCATCGCCGTAGATCCCAGAGATCCCGATGTGTGCTATGTGGCCGCCCTTGGTCACCTTTGGGGCCGCAATAAGGAACGTGGACTCTACAAAACAACTGATGGCGGAACCACGTGGAACCTTCTCCACTATATCGATGAAAACACCGGGTGCTGCGACGTCATTTTAGACCCCAAAAATCCAGATACCGTCTACGCCGCTTTCTACGACCGACTCCGAACTCCCTATAGTTTCCAAAGTGGTGGTCCAAAAGGAGGGATTTTCAAATCGACCGATGCTGGTAAATCGTTCAAACAACTCAACAAAGGACTACCAAAACAAACCGGGAGAATCGGCCTCGATATCTTCCTCGGTGACACAGAAAAGCTCATTGCCGTAGTTGAAGCCACTGAAGACGGTGCAAATTCAATAAGGGACGACCGAATGCGAGGCGGCGGAGTATTTCGCTCCGAAGATGGTGGCAGTTCTTGGCAAAGATGCAGCTACCGATCACCAAGAGCCTTCTACTTTTCGAAAATTAAGTTCGATTCTAAAGATGATCAACGCATCTATATGCTGGGCTGGACAACAGAAGTCAGCGAAGATGGTGGCGAAACATTTCGCGGTGGCTGGGCCGACCTTCTCCACGCCGATCACCACGCCATTCTCGTCGATCCCCAAGATCCAACCCACATTATCGTTGGCACCGATGGCGGAGCATCTCAAAGTTTCGACAAAGGCGAAACATGGGATTTCCTAAACACCATGGCGGTCGGTCAGTTCTACAACATATCTCTCGACAATTCCGAACCATATCGCATCGCAGGTGGACTTCAAGATAACGGTACTTGGGTCTTTCCAAGTGCTAATCACCGAGAAGTAGAAAAAGATGAAGCGTGTAAAACTCCTGCCACGGCCATAACTAATTCTGAAATCGAATTTGTCCTTTGGGGAGATGGCTTCCACGCCGCATTCCAACCCGACGACGAAAATATCGTCTACGCCGAATGGCAAGGCGGAAATCTCACCCGGGTAAACCTCAAAACCGGAGAGCGAAAATGGTGCATCCCTGAAGCAAGAGAAGGTCAACCAAGATTTCGCTTCAATTGGAACAGTCCGTTTTTCGTCAGTTCCCACAACTCAAATGTCATCTACCACGCCGGAAACCGGGTTTTCAAATTAAGAGATCAAGGTGAAAAGTGGGAAGTCATCTCCCCAGATCTCACCACAAATCATCCCGAAAAAATGACAACTGTGGGTTCAAATGCTGAAACCTACTGCACCGTTGTCTCTCTCTGTGAATCTCCGATGAAAAAAGGAATTCTCTGGGCGGGCTCCGATGATGGATTGATTCACGTCACTCAAGATGAAGGGAAAACTTGGCAAAATGTCACCCCACCCGAAGTCAACGGATACTATGTTTCTCGCCTCCATGCGTCCTCGCACGAGGAAGGAACATGCTACGCCACTATTGATGGACATCGAAGTGATTTCATGGATCCTCTCGTTCTCATGACAAAGAACTTCGGTAAGACTTGGGAAAATATCACAAGCGACCTCCCCGCAAGCCATGCGGCGATGGTAATCCGCGAAGACATTCACAACAAAGAAGTTCTCTATTGTGGAACCGAGTTCGGACTTTACTCTTCTTCAAATCGAGGACAAAACTGGATTCGACTCCACGGCAAAGGACTTCCTACTGTCCCCATTTACGATATTCAACAGCACTCTCGAGAAGGCGATCTTGTCCTTGCAACCCATGGCCGTAGCGTCTATATCATGGATGATGCCCGATTCCTAAGTCAACTCGATGAAGAGGTCTTAAATTCCCCACTGCACCTGTTCAACCTCAAGGATGTCAAACCAAAATGGAAGCTGAACTACAATGGCCTCTGGACACATAAAATGTTCAGGGCACCAAATCCTCCCGCCGGAATCACGATCGACTATTGGATCAAGGAGTACACCGGTGAGGAAATTTCCATTACGGTTGAAAACGAAAAAGGCGTCAAAGTTAAAAGCCTTTCCGGTTCAAATGCCCCTGGTTTCAACCGAGCAATATGGAATCTACAGCCAAACGATTGGCATAAACTCCCAGACAAAGGAGAGGAAATGTTTATGAACGATTTTACTTCCCGTCCCGGAAAGTACACCATAAAACTCAAAATGGGAGATCATTCCGCAAGTGGTTCGTTTCATATTCTCGAACGATAACTGGAAGTTGAGATAACTCGAAAATGTGAAGTGTGGTGAAATTTAACTTTTTCATCACACTTGCTCTCGCTATAATCAAATCATGACTTCGAGACGCGATTTCCTCATCTCATCTGCCGCAACCGGTATCGGACTAACATTGCCAATTCGCTTCTCCTCGAATTCAGCTCCCAAACGAAGTCTCCGAATTGCTCATCTCACCGATATCCATGTTCAGCCCGAAGGCGCGGCTCCAAAAGGCATGGCGCGTGCGTTAGAATCCGTCCATAACCTCTCCGACAAACCAGACCTAATCATTACCGGCGGAGATCAAATCATGGATGCCCTGGGTGCCGACAAAGAGCGAACTGAAAAACAATGGCGCGAATGGCAAGCAGTAATGAAAGACTCCACAATCCCAGCTCGACACATTATTGGGAATCATGACGTATGGGGATGGAAAAATCCGGCTCTCGCCACTGAGCCCAAATATGGCAAAGTCTGGGCTCAAGAAGTACTCCAGCTTCAAAAACCGTACTACTCTTTCAACCAAGCAGGCTGGCATTTCATCATGCTCGATTCCACATTTCAAAACGGTCTCGGATACACGGCCAAACTCGACGAAACTCAGTTCGAATGGTTAGCTGACGATCTTGCTAAAACGCCAAATGACACTCCAATAATGATCAGTTCGCACGAACCACTTTTCTGCGCATGCGCAATGCTCGACGGCGACAATGAAAAGTCTGGGAACTGGCAAGTCCCTGGAGCTTGGACACATATCGACTTCCGCCGAATCAAAGATCTCTTTGTAAAGCATAAGAACATCAAACTAGCCATCAGTGGACACATACATTTAGTTGATCGAGTTGATTACTTAGGTGTCTCTTACTTTTGCAACGGTGCTGTCAGTGGCGGATGGTGGGGCGGCAATTATCAGGAATTTGGCCCTGGCTATGCCATAGTTGACCTTTTTGATGATGGATCATTCACAAATGAATTCCATAACTACACTTGGAAAGACTGAGAAACATTTTCAAGCAACAAACTTGCCGGTTGAGAAATCAGTTGAAACTGAGAGGAAAACGAATCTGATGCACCCGAACTAAGCCGGGAATAATCGCCATCAGGTTCTCCTTTCCATCCTTGCATGTTGTCCTTCATTGCATAGCCAATCACAATGTCCCGCAAATACTCGATCTGATCTTGCTCCTCGACCGGAACCAAAACTTCTATTCTCTTATCAAGGTTTCGACGCATCATGTCTGCACTACCAATATATGCCATCGGAGCAGACCCTCCCCGATCAAAAACGTAAATTCGACTGTGCTCTAAAAATCTCCCAACAACCGACACAACTCGGATATTATCGCTCAAACCTTTAACGCCAGGACGCAAGCAACAAATTCCGCGAACAACAAGATTCACCTCAACTCCAGCCTGGCTTGCAGAATACAAGGCGTCAATAACTTCCGGATCAACAAGCGAGTTAACTTTTATACTGATCTTCCCTTTTCCAGATTCAGAATGAAAACCAATCTCTTGCTCTATCAATTCTAAAATCCGTTCTCGCAAATTATGAGGAGCAACCAAAAGCTTTCGATAACTCATTTGCCTGCTATAACCGGTCAGATAATTGAACAATTCAGTCACATCCTGCACAATATCTTCATCATCCGTAAAAAGCCCAATATCTGTATAAATTCTGGAAGTACTCGGGTTATAGTTTCCTGTCCCAATATGCACATAACTCTTGATCCCCGAGGACTCTTTTCGTACAACCAAACAAAGCTTACAATGAACCTTCTTATCAATCATTCCGTAGCTAACATGCACTCCTGCCCGCTCCAATGCTCTCGCCCAAACTAAGTTGTTACTTTCATCAAAACGAGCTTTTAACTCCACCATAACGGCAACTTGCTTCCCGGCTTCTGCCGCCGCTAGTAAGTTTTCGACAATCGGAGATTCTGACCCAACCCGATAAAGTGTTTGCTTCACTCCAATAACGTGCGGGTCAACTGCCGAAGACTGAACAAATGTTTCTACAGAATCAAAACTATCGTAAGGGGTATGAATCAGCACATCTCGCAATCGAATCTGTTCGAGCAATCCATCCCAAGTTCGAATAGCTTCATGCCGAACCGGATGATGAACCTTAAACTGATGCTCCGGCATATTCAAACTCGTAAACTCCCACAAAAAATCCATGCCTAGTTGACCCTCAACCTTAAATACATCGATCGAATCAAGTTCCAAACCCGTCATCAAAAGTTCAATCCAGTGTTCAGGCATTTCGCCTTTCACTTCTAAAAAGACAGGATCTCCGTACCGCCGAAGCCTCAAAGTCTGTTCAACGGCCGAAATCAAATCAGCTGCTTCAAGCTCCCGAATCTCAATATCGGCATCTCTGACCACTCTAAACAAGTGACTTTCGCCAATCTCAACTCCCGGGAATAGAAGGTTAAGATGTTGAACAATCAATTCCTCCAACATGATAAATCGATGCTTTTCTCCCGGAATTGGAACTGCTCTTGGAACTCCTGTTGGAATCTTCACTCGAGCTAACCGAAATTCAGAATCATCCCCAAGTTCAATCGCCAAGTTCAAGCTCCGATTACTAATAAACGGAAAAGTCACCGTCGGGCTCATCATCAATGGTGTACAGAGTGGAAACACTTCGGATTCGAAATACCGAGTCATTTCCAACTGCTCAGAACCTGAAAGATCAGAAAAAGCCACGATTTTTATTTCTGCGTCTTCTAATTTCGGTTTAAGCTGACCTTCCCAAATGTGACTCGCTAGAGACCGCATCGGTCTGACCATCTCCGAAATCAACTCAAGCTGTTCTTGCGCTGTCATCCCATCAGGTGTCCGATCTTTATATCCAGAAGCAACTTGTTCAATCAAACCTGAAACCCGAACCATATAAAACTCATCCAGGTTCGATTCAAAAATCGACAAGAATTTGATTCTTTCTAAAATCGGATTCCGCTCGTTTTCTGCCTCTGCCAAAACTCGCTCATTAAACTTCAACCAGCTACGTTCACGATTCAGATATCGATCACGACCCTGTGAAAACTCTTGCTTCACAATTCCACCCCACTCTCCGATGCGAGCCGTAAAATAGCTCCTTCACGAACTCCAAACTTACTGACTGTCATACTTCCCAAACCAAACAAAGACATGATTTCTAAAAAGATCAGTGCCCCAGGTAAAAGTGTCTCTGCCCGCTTGAGTTTCACGTTAAAGCGCTCCACAATGGCTGAATGTTCCAGCCTCTTAACCGACCAAACGAGGTAATTAAGTTCCTCCGCAAACACTTCTCTCGCCCCATCCGGATGCAAAGCCCGCCAAATCCCCCTAGCTACTCCACCACAACTCACAATTCGCGCCACATTCGGAAAGTCTGCTAATGAGTGGCAACGATCTTGAACCGCTCTCAACAGGTTTCGCATTTGTTCTTCCGAAGTCGGAAAACTCAATTCACTCTCATGAAGCAAAACGCCCGTTCCAAGCTGCAAATCCATCTCTTTGATAATGACCCCTTCAATACAATAAGCAACTTGAACACTGCCCCCACCGATCTCAACCATTAAAGTAGGATCTGAACCCGGAGTATCAACTTGAGAGGCCAATACACTCAGTTCGGCTTCCTCATTCGGTGAGATAATCTTCACGATTAACCCCGTCTTTGCTTTGATTTCTTTTATAATCTCCGCATAGTTTCTTGCCCTTCGCATGGCTTCGGTGGCAAAAACAAAGGACTCTGTAACCCCACACTCAATCAATTGAGCCTGAAATTTTTTCATAACCTCTAACAGTTCTTTACGCTTCCCTTGTTTGATTTCACCATATTGGCGAACATGTAAACCAAGGCTTAACCATTCGCTAACATTAACAACCCTTTTGAGCCCGGTATCGCTGACTTCGGCAATGAGCAAATGAGCCGTGTTGCTTCCAATATCCGCCGCCGCAATCAATCGACCCATCTAGGTTCAATTATGACATGCCTCGACAATTCCCTTCGTTCAAAAACAAAAAAAATCACTTCGGTTTCAAAAACCAAAGTGATTTTCATTTTTAGAAAACGATTTAAGCAATCGCCGAATCTAAAAGTTGCTTGAATGCTGCTGGATCATGGATCGCAAGCTCACTCAACATCTTTCGATTAACTTCAATACCCTTAGATGTCAAAGCGTGAATAAAATCACCATACTTCACATCGTGAGATCGGCAAGCCGCCGAAATTCGAGTAATCCAAAGCTTTCTAAATTCGCGCTTCTTTGCTCTTCGGTCACGAAAAGCATAAGCACCGCTCTTCATTACCTGTTCGTGAGCGTTCTTAAAAACGTTCTTTTTTCTTCCGTAATAACCTTTTGCCTTGCTGATAAGCTTCTTGTGCCGCTTATGGCGCATCAGGCCTCTTTTAATTCTTGCCATTTTCTAATTTCCTCTGTTCTGTTCTGTCGGTACCAGTTCCCAATTGCAAATGCAACGGTAGTGGCCGAGGGGGACGATTTCCCGAAATTAAGCTAAAGCAAGCAAGCGCTTAACGCGCTTGAGCTCAGTTTTGCTCAATTCCGTTTGTAGATCAAGACGTCGCTTTTGAGATCCGCTCTTATGGAAGAACATGTGATTATTACAAGACTTTCGTCGTGTAATTTTCCCGCTTCCCGTGATCTTAAACCGCTTCGCCGCCGTCTTCTTTGTTTTCTGCTTTGGCATCTTTCTTTCCACCGCCCGAAGGCTTAGTGCTTCCACCCGAAGGTTTGGGATTGAGAACCATGACCATTTCCCGTCCGTTTAACACTGGATCGCGTTCTCGCTTTCCAAAGTCGTCCAAGAGCTGGGCAAGTTCCTCTAGTTTTCCACGCCCGATGTGAGCGTAAGCCAATTCCCTAAATCGAAATCGACACACTAAACGAACCTTGTCTCCGTCTTCCAGAAACCCTTTCGCCTTGCGCATCGCGACCATAATGTCGTGTTCTGCGATATTGGGACTAATCTTTATACCCTTTACTTCCTGGGTTTTCCGCTTTTGGTCCTTCTTTAGCTTGTCTTGCTCGTATTTCCACTTACCGTAGTCTACGATTCTAGCTACTGGAGGCTCCGCATTAGGAGCAACCAAGACCAAATCAAGGCCGGCAAGCTTTGCCTGATCCAAAGCATCGCGTGAATTCACTACGCCAAGCTGAGCACCTTCGTCTCCAATTAATCGTAATTCCCGAATCCGCAACAATCTCTCATTGATTGGAGGACCCGGTTCAGGACGCGGTCTACCGCGACCTCCGCCTCTTCTAATGGCTAGTCACCTCAAATTGTCCATTTCTCTTAAACATATGTGTTGTCATGTTAGATTATATCGTCGGTTGAACGTTCCCGTCAATTAAGACCCGGTAGGAAACATGCCCGACACAATGCATAAGACGAAATTTGTCGCAGGTATGCTCCATCCAAACACAAACTATGCTCCAACAAAGCAAAAACGTCTGCGTAATTGGCGCCGGGACGATGGGAAGTGGAATTGCTGCCCACCTGGCAAATATTGGATTCAATGTCAGCCTTCTTGATCGAGATCAAGAATCTGTTGTAAATGCATTTGAAAGAGCAAAAAATGCTCGCCCGCAACATTTCTACCTTCCCCAAACTGCCGATAATATTCGCCTCGGAAATATCCAAGATAATCTCGACTGGGTTGCCCAATCAGACTGGGTCTGCGAAGCTGTCGTTGAAAAAATGGATATCAAGCGAAATCTCTTCGCCCAATTGGAACCAATCCTGCCAAAAGAAGCCCTCATTTCGACAAACACCAGCGGCCTACAAATCTCCCTTTTAACCGAGGGCCGATCGGAAAACTTCAAACAGAGATTCTTTGGCTCGCACTTTTTTAACCCGCCTAGATATCTCAAACTACTAGAACTCATTCCCACCGCTGAAACCGACCCCGACATCATTGCCAAAGCATCGCGATTCTTTGAAGAAAGTGTTGCCCGAAGAGTTGTCATCGCAAAAGACACTCCCGGTTTTATTGCAAATCGATTCGGAATGTGGTCAATGTTTTTTGCAACACACGTCGCCGAAAAACTTCAACTCACAATTGAAGAAGTGGATGCGATTACCGGACCATTCATCGGAAGACCAAAATCCGGCACATTTCGACTCAATGATATTGTCGGTCTTGACATCATGCAAGACATCGCCCAAAACCTAGTCGAGCGATGCCCCCACGATACCCAAACCATACACCTCAAACCCCCAGGATCGCTCACATACCTCCTCGAAAAAGGCTGGATCGGCGGAAAAGTCGGCCAAGGCTATTACAAAAAAGAATCCGGCCAATTCCTAAGTTTTGACCTCACTTCCCACGGATACCGGGAAGCCCAATCTCCCGATCTCCCAAGCCTCAAACAACTAGAAAGACTGCCCTTATCTGAACGAATCAACCAGGGATTAGAACAGAGAGATCAAGTCGGAGAATTTCTTCGAGAGTATCTACTTCCAACCCTAAAATACGCCTACGATATCCGCGAAGAAATATCCCACAATGTCCAAGATTTCGACCGAGTCATGAAGTGGGGATTTGGCTGGGAAACTGGTCCTTTTGAACTCATCGACATGATTGGAAACGCCAAAGTTGGAATTTCAGAATCAAAGTCGTTCTACCAAAACCAATCAATTCTAAGCTTTTCAGGAGTCTACCAAGAGCCACCATCCGAGCCTCAATTCCGAACGATTCACGATTATCCTGTAATCGAAAAAAAGAACGATGTCAACCTGCGAGACCTTGGCGAAGGAGTAATCGCCGCCTGTTTATCCACCAAAATGGGGTCGATATCTCCATCCGCAGTTGATAGCCTCTTAGATTATATAAAGGCAAATCCCGCCAACCCAGTAGTGATCACTTCCGAAGCAAAAGTCTATTCGGTCGGCTTTGATATTAGATTCTTTGTTCAAAAAGCAAATGAGGAAGCATGGGATGAAATTGACCACGCAATTTCTAGATTCCAGGAGCTCAACCAAAAGCTCCACAAAGTACCATCAGTGGCGGCCGTTCACGGCTTCTGCATTGGCGGAGGATTTGAAATAGCCGCCGGTTGCCAGGCAATCGTCTCAACTCCAGAAACTCAAGTCGGCTTGCCCGAAACTAAAGTTGGATTAGTTCCTGGCGGAGCCGGAACTCCCCTCATCAGATTACGCTCCCAAGACGACCTGAAAAGTCTTGTCAGCGGCCTAAAACTCATTGCTACTGGGCGATTAAGTTCAAACGCTGATGAAGCCAAACAAATGAATTTTCTAACTGATCGAGACATGATTTGCTATCATCCCGATCGACTGATAAAAGAGGCGAAAAACCTTGCCAAGTCAATCAGAATTCAGCCTCGAACGGAATGGAAATCAATTGCCGGCCCATTCCGAGGAATGGCAGATCAAATGCAAGAAGAATTGAAATCAAAAGGCGATTTTAGCAATTACGACGAACAAATCAATGACTACGCAAAAGCAGTTTTTAGTGCTAACTCATACGAAGATGCAGTACAAATTGAGCGCGAATCTTTCATTTCTCTCATGAAAGAAGGTCTGACTCAAGCTCGCTTGCGACACATGATTGAAACCGGAAAACCCCTCCGAAATTAAAAAATGAAAATACTCGTTCCAATAAAGCGGGTCATCGACCCATACGCAAAAGTCAAACCACTTTCAGATGGAACCGGTCTCGACTTAGGAGGAATAAAGTTCGATATCAATCCCTTTGATGAAATTGCCGTCGAAGAGGCCGTACAATTCAAAGAAGCCGACGATACAATTCAAATCACTGTAATATCAATCGGACCACCAGAATGTGAAGACCAGTTGAGAAAAGCCCTTGCCATGGGCGCCGACCAAGCCATTCTCATTGAAACAAATGATCCTCTGGATTCCACGGTAGTAGCTGCTGAACTTGCTGAAGTTGCCAAAGAACTCAAACCTAGTCTCATCCTTATGGGCAAACAAGCCACCGATGATGATAATAATCAAGCTGGGCAAATGTTATCGGCAAAGCTCGGATGGCCCCAAGCTTCTTTTGCTGCAAAAATCGAACGAATAGAGGATGGGCTCAAAGTCACCAGAGAAACGGATGATGGTGAAGAGACTCTATTACTGCAATTACCTGCACTTGTAACAACTGATCTTCGCCTCAACGAACCGAGGTACATTGCCCTTCCCGGAATCATAAAAGCCCGTCAAAAACCTCTTGAAAAGCAACATCGCAAAACTTCTCTTGCACCAAAAACTGAAATCATCAATTATTCAGCTCCCGATCCAAGAGCCGCTGGTAAAAAAGTTGCCAATGTCGAAGAACTGATCCAAGAAATCCTCGCAAAAGGAGTCTTAAAATGAAATCACTCTTATTGATCACGGCCGATCACAACGAATCTGGACTACTCGCCGGATTCGCGCAAGCCAGCGGCAAAAAATTTGATATCCTCCAATTGACTGGTGAGCCAAGTTGCACCTTCGGGGCTGAAAAAACCTATTATCTCGATCTCTCTTCTCAGCCGCCCGCAGACTATTTTGCCAACACCTTCGCTGAGATATGCAAAGAATACGAATGGATCGCTGCTACGTCAACCATGCAGGGCAAAGATTGCCTTGCACGCCTGGCTGGTGTCCTCGATTGTGCAATGGTTACCGATGTTCTCGAAATCTTAGGAACTGACACTTTCCTTCGACCAATGGTTGCCGGTTCAATCCTAGCCACAGTAAAGGTCAATCACCATCAAGTTGCAATGACGGTCAGGACAAGCGGATTTCCAGATTCACTGGCAAAACCTGAAAACCCATCTGAAAAGTTAGAATTTACATTTACTGGAACAACAAAACGGATCAGCCAATCCTCAGGCGGAGGAGCCCGACCCGATTTGGCCCAAGCCAAAGTCATCGTCTCCGGCGGTCGCCCGCTCAAGGATGCCGAAACCTTTGAAAAGCTCATTGGCGGGTTGGCCGACGCCCTTTCCGGCGCAGTCGGCGCAACAAGAGCCGCCGTCGATAGCGGAATCGCATCAAATGAATTACAAGTCGGACAAACCGGCAAAATCGTCGCTCCCGACCTATACATTGCTGCTGGAATTTCCGGGTCAACTCAACACATGGCTGGAATCAAGGATAGCAAAGTCATCGTCGCAATCAACACCGATCCCGATGCACCAATTTTTGATTCGGCCGATCTTGGTCTTGTGGCCGACCTTTACGAAATCCTCCCCATTCTTCAAGAAAAACTGAATAAATAAGAAATAAAAAAACCGGCGCTAAGCCGGCCTATAAAAATAATGAGGCTCCGAACCACGGCCAAGGGGAGAGCAAATGCCGGGCCGAAACCTCAACTACAATTATCCCTCAATAAAGTTGCAATGTCAACTGTTATAGGACCATAGAACGGCCTTTTTCTAGTTCAAACTTAACAAATTATTGACTAAATCATAAAACTTTGGACGAATTTGCGATATCGATATTGTGTCGGCTGTCGGATGCACTCGATTCGACAAAAGTACACCCCAATGTCTAGTTTCCGGATCAATCCAAATACTTGTACCAGTAAAGCCCAGATGGCCAAAACTCCGGAGACTGAAGAAGTTACCTGCGCTCGAATTCTCAAAAGATTTCGTATCAAATCCAAATGCTCTTGTTGATTCCTTGCCTTGCCTAGCGATCCACTTTTGCCAATTTGCGCTATAAAATTCTGGGGAAACAATCCATTGTCTTGCCCAATTTGCAACGCCATCTATTGTTCCAAACAAACCCGCGTTCCCACTCACTCCGCCAAGGTAAAAGGCAACCGGATCATGCACGATTCCTTGCGTATAAGTCCGCAGATATTCAATCCCATACTGATCTTCCAAAATGCGCCGCCGCCAAGTCTCTATCGGTTCAGTCGGCGCACATCTATCCAAAACGGCGGAATCCACATTCCCAACCCTAAAATATCCTAGCTCAGAACCCAAGTTCTTTGCCTCGTGGTCAAACTGCGCGTCCAATGCAGAAGAATTGACTTGCTCCAAAACCGCCTGCAAGATCACAAAATTAAGGCAACTGTATTCTGTTTTCAGGCCCGGCGCAGATTCTAATGTCATTGACAATATCCGGCTTCTCACTTCTTCCGGATTCAAATCTGTCCCCGCCAACTTCCAATCATAAGCCGGTAATCCTGAATTATGCCGAAGAAGATGACCAATGGTAATTTCAGAATGAGAAAACTCTGGCAAAAAATTCTTGACAGAAATATCAATTATCTCGCTTGGGTCTGGCCAAGTTCGCATGGCAATCGTCGTTGTCGAAATCACTTTCGTCAAACTTGCCAAATCATAAATGGTTTCCGAACCGACGGGAATCTGACTCTCATAGTCTAATGCGCCTACGTACCCTCGAAACTCAGTTTCACAATTTCCAAATGCGTATGCTGCCCCAGGAAAAACTCTGTTCCTCAACTGCCGATTTCAATAAGTCATCGACTGGTTGGCAAGATAGATTCAAAATGTCGAAACTCCAAAAACTCTGAGTCCAGCCGACATACCAACTCGTTCAATAACTATGTCTTGAACAAAACTCTCGGCATCCAATTCAATCAACAAGGCAGAACGCCCATTCTGAGATGAACTTACAACACTGGCTTTTTTGTCGTTAGCACTTCGCAAATGAACTCCGTAGTCAATTCCATATTCAAGCGTCTTTCCGTCGCTTGTCTTCACCAAAATTTTTCCAACTCTCTCCGTTTCTGAAACCCTTGCCAAAACATCCGCCGCAATTACAATACGATTCAACTTAAATCCAACTGCCAGCACCAAACGATCTGGTGAAGAAAATGCGCTCTTGGTGGTAACTCCTCGCAACTGCAACGCCCCCATTTCTCTAAACTGATACTCACCTATGGCAAACGGCTTCCCTTGCCCAAAAACCTTTCCCGGCATAACCTTAACCACCTTTTTAGGTGCAAAATACATCTGCCTCAGCGCTTCTCCGGGATCATATCCCAGATTATCTGGTGTTGTCGTTCGACCCGACCAAGCATATTCCCCTGCCAATACGTAGGCGGCAAATTGTTGAAAACCTTTCACCATATTGGCTTCGCTACTTTCGTAACCCGCCCAAGTAGTTTGTAAATACCCACCACCTATCGCCTTTGCCGCCGATACATTGCCAAGAATATTCTTTGGTCGATACCATCCGCTAGCAATCGGTTTCATCCCCGCAGATTTCCACAATTTCAAAGACTTATAGTTGTTCGCTACTGGGTCATCTTTATAATGCCAATCTGCAATAAATGTGCCTGGCGCAAGTGTAGAACGCCGTTTCTTGGCTGCTTCTAATGAAGGCGCATTTGCCGCATCAATGGCCTCGCTAGGATGGAGCATCATGTCCCCCCAAATCATCGGCTTAACACCTAAATCCTTTGAAATTTGATTCAAAAAAGGCATATGCTGAGAAATAAGTCGGTCGGTAAAGGAAGGATCAACCTTCATCCCCCTCATATCAACCTCATCCATTCCAAAATGAACAGTTGAAGGCTCAATCGCCGCATCGACTTCCTTCCACAAGTTTTGCAAAAGTTCTCTCGCTTTTGCCTTTCTTGGATCTAAAGTAAACGGCACATCTGGATTGATCGCAATGTCCAAGTTCTGCTTATTTTCAAATAGCCACCCGCAATGACCTAAACTTTGAATAAGTGGAATGACCTCAAATCCCTTGGATTTGTACCGATTACTCAGCGCAATCAAATCACTTTTCGGCATCGTGATTGCCGTTTCTGTCCCCTTGATCGTCTCCCAACTCGCCCGCTCACACTGTAAAACTACTTTGTTCAATTTCATCGGGCCCAGAAGTTGATCCATCAGTTTTGATTGAAAAGTCAGCGCGCTTGGCCCAACAAACATATGCACTCCCCGCCAGTTCAATGCCGGATAATCCACCACAGAACCAATTGGTAAAGTCAGTTCACCTCCCCGAACCTGAACCATTTGCGCCAGAGTTTGAAATGCGTGTCGAATGCCTGCCAAATCCTGACCAACAATCTCTACTCCTTGCGAGGAAACATCAATCCGATACCCTTCGGCTTTCAATCCTAGAGAACCAATTCGATAGCTAATTCGAGTTTCAAGTTCGGAAACCGAGCGTAAATCCCACCATTTGTCCAAAAGCCCTTCAAAGCTCCGCTCAATTTCAACCTCATTTCTTTCTCCTAAAAACTTCCAATTCTGACCAACTTTTAGATTGCCACCACTAGTATTTATCTGTTGAGGTTTTGGAATGATTGGCAAAACTTTACGATTCGGTCGAACAACTGCGCTCTCTTCATAAAACCGATCTCCCGGAGAAACCGATGGCTGTTCCGAAGTTGCTTTGGGTTCAATTGTCCACTTTTGACGAAACCGAATCGACTCTTGCGGTGCAATATCAATTTCTGTCGCTCCCAGCCAAAAAAGTTCTTGATCCTGCGCCCACTCTACAGAATAGTTTCTAGCATCCATCAGTTGAATGGGGCGATCAGATTCAATTCTTACGGTTGCTGATGGTGCGGAAAACTCTACGGTTTGCGTCCCAGTAGTCAAAAAACGCATGTCTCGATCAAGTCCAGCCCTGGCTGGTCGATTCAGCGGACCAATCTCTGTGTTTCCCATCTTAACCGTTCCACTTTCAAAAAATGGAGCCCACAATCTCGCAAATGAAGATTCAAGTCTAACTGGTTTATCTCCCCGCCAAACAAACTGATAATCAATGTCAAATCCATCAATTCGCTCGGTAATGATGTGAGTTCCAACCGCTTCCCCGTTAGAACCACTATAATCAATTTGAATTCGGCCATCGCCTAGCCGCTTAACATCAACTGGCTTCCAAGCCGAACTATAGTAGCCTTTAGACCATCCCTTCTCGTAATATTGAAAACTGCTTCCCGTAACAACTGGCACGCCAGATAAAGAGACTTTCAATCCCGAAAAATTCTTATATTCCAACTGAATTTCGGGAGGAGATCCAATCCATACTCCCCCAACCAGCAATAAAGAAGCCACGCCTCCAAGCATCATTGCCATCTTACTGCCGATCCAAGTTCAAACGGCACACGTTCAGACCATAGACTCCAAAATATAATCACGAAGAAAAACTACTATCATCAAACCAAAGCCTATTTTCCAAGTGTCAATTTCAAAAATGCTTTCATTTCATCCCAACTCTTCATGTCTGCTTGCTCGTTATAAGCGGCTCCTTTAGAAGCATCGTTTCCCGCTGCCTTATCCGAAAAACTATGCACTGCACCAGGATAAGCAACAAACTTCATATCTACGCCATTGCTCGACATCTCTTTCTTGAACGCGTCCAAGTCCTTTTGGGGAACAAACGGATCATCTGCACCATGACAAACCAATACCTTGCCTAAAATCTTGGCCCCATCCGCCGGAGTCGGAGAATCTAACCCGCCATGAAAACTGACGACTCCTTTCACTGGTGCGCCGGCTCTCGCCAATTCTAAAACGCCCGTCCCGCCAAAACAATATCCAATGGCCGCAATATTATCAGCCTCAACTCCAGGAATCGTTTTTGCTGCCTCATATCCTGCCAATAGCCTTTGACGGAACAATGTGCGGTCATTCTTAAACTTGCCCGCCATTGCCCCTCGATTTTCAGGGCTTGGACGATTGCCCTTTCCATAAATATCAACCGCAAACGCAACGTAGCCCAACGCTGCCAATTGATCTGCCCTCATTTTTTCGTAATCACTCAAACCACTCCATTGGTGAACAATCAAAACCACCGGAGCCACAACATCTTGCATTGGTTTTGAAACATAACCTTCCAAAACAACATCTCCATCTTTATATTCCATGGGAATTCCCTTAAAATCTTGAGTTCCAAAAAGCAATGAAGCGATCAAAGTTGTACAAACCATAACCTACAATACGACAGTTTGCCAAGCGATATGCCAAAAAATGGAGGTCGAATTTTCGACCTCCAAAAATTAGGCTCACCTAATCGTCCAGTTTTGCTTTTCGAGCCGCTAATTGGGATCCTGAATAGATCCCCTCAGACTCGACAACTGAACCAATTGTGATGCTAGAAAAGAACTCCGAAGCCGTCACTTCAGAATTTCCTAATCTATAGGTCGCATTTGAATTCATCTTTACCGTGATTTCAGAATTCAATGAACCTGCAAAACCTGTCCAACTTGAAAGTCTTACGACTAAAGTTAGATTGGCAAAATCTTTACTAACAAGTCCTCCACGTATTTCAGATTCATTAGCGCCGCCTCCACCGTTTGATGAATTAACATCCCGAATTTGCAATTCAATCGCCGAGAATCCAGTTGGTGTTTGATTTCCTTCGACTTTCACCTTTCCGCCCACTTGCAGGGCTGCAAAGAATTGAGTCTTATTGATCACATTCCCATCAATATCCTTATATTTTACAGCTGATTGGGTCGTAACGGTCAAAGAAACACTCGGATTGAGAGAAAGTCCATACCATTCCGTCGGAGTAATCACAAAGGTTCCAGCTCCAGAATTGATACTAACGACATTGCCTTTTACTTCTGGCAATTGATTGTTACCATCATCTTCGATCTTTGCCTTCCTAACGGTCATGTTTAGGTTATTGACTGAAACGGTGCCTTCAACCTCAATATAATTTCCATCGCCCAAGAGCGCAAAGAATTCACCGGCCGGAATTGGTAATCCAACAGAATTAAAATAGACCGTACTTGAACCAAAAGTTAAGTTAAGTGTCGTCGCCCCTGGTACAAATCCACGGGCAAATTCTATAGTCATGACGCCACCGCTTGCACTGATTGAACCAACGATTACACCCTTGGCTTTATCTTCTCCGCTAGTTGCGCCATCTTCAATCTTGACTTTGCTGGCAACAAAAATGTGATTGGCCGTGTCAAATTTCCCTTCAACTTCAACCAATTGCCCATTTGATAGCTGAGCCGAACCTGCTCCATCTTCTCGGAAAATAACGGTGCTCGAAGTCGTCTTTACGCGAATGCCAGAGAGTCCGAATGTCAAATTGGGAGCAGCTCCGCTAATTCCCGATATCGTGCCTTTAAAGTCTTCACTGACATGATTATTGGAATCATCAATTCCACTTCCAGATCCTTTAACAACAACCGGCGTGACTTTGCCCGCTGCTTCTGTCCACTGAGATAAATCAAAATCGAGGACAAGATTGGTGTTTCCCACCACGCTCAAACCACCAGCAAGCGGAACATTCAAAAGTACTTTCCCTGTTCCACTATCTAAAGCATCAATGAACTCAACATTTGTCCCGGTAGTAGCTCCTGTCGAAAATAGAGTCAGTCCCTTGGCCATTTTTACTTTGGCAATCGTGTAATTGCCATCGGGCACATTAGCTGTTCCCAACAATGAAAACAAGCTCGATCCATCGTTCAGACTTCGCAAGTCAACCGGAATTCCGGCACTACTATTAAAGACATTTGTGCTTCCAGACGATCCTTCCAATTCCACCTCGTGAATCGTTACCCAAACGTGATCGTAATTAGTCGAGAGGTCGTCTGTCACAAACAGGGCGAGATTGCCTGAAACTTCTGTACCGCCACCACCACCCCCACATCCAGGCAAAAATACCTGGCAAATCAAGTAGTAATAAACCAATTTTTAGAATTGTCTTGATCACTATGAAATGTTACACGATCTACTTTCCAAAGATCAAAATCCCATCTAATACGGAACGTAAAAAGCTAACTCAGGACTTATTGCTAAAAATCAGGCCTCTTTCCTCAGACAAAAGTCAATCCATTTGGTCGTCTCCAAGAAGGTCTTAATATCTCAGCTAAGGAGCCCAAACACAGATGACAACAATTGGCGACGTTCTTTTAATCTTCACGATCCTAACAATCACCGGCCTTTCTTTATGGGGAACGATGGTTGCAACCGCTCTTACTTTTCCCATACAAAGCGGCGAAGTATTCTCGAAGCCTGGAAAACAAAGGGTGGCGATCAATCATCACCGGATTTTTCCTTCTCCTTCCTGCCCTAATTCTCATAATTGCGTTGGCTAGCGTCCCCGCCCCGATTGTAAAAATATTCTCACTACTTCTACTTTTAGTATTACTAGCAACGGCCGCCGTTGGTGGAAGCGGACAAGTCCGACTCTTAGCCGACCGAGTCAAACAATCGAGTGGTGATATCACAAACTACGGAGCACTAACAAGAGGATCGGCAATGATCGTGCTTGTGTTTAACATTCCCCTCCTTGGATGGTTCTTAATGATCCCCCTTTCTCTAATGGCCGGACTCGGATCCATAGTCGTATCTGGACTGAAATCAAGCCAATCCATTCCACAATCGGAGAATCTTCAAGGATGAAACTATCGCGTCGAGACGCCATTTTGGCCGTTGGCGGCGCAACTGTCTTGGCCGGATGTTCAAATCTATCAGGCCAAGCCAGAAACTTCACCAGAGTTCCCGCCGCACCTGTATCCAAAGCAGATGATGAAGCCGTAGCTGTCTTAAACCGCTTCGGATTCGGCCCAAACATTGCCGACTTAAATTCCATCAAAGAGCTTGGAGTCGAAAAATGGTTCGACAGACAATTGTCACCAAATGATGACGAACCAGCCCACTTGGGATTCATGCTCCAAAGGCTCGATATCAACAGTCTCGGCCCGTACGATCTTCGAGATTGGAAAGAAGACGCCATCGTGGCCCAACTCCAGCAAGCGTCGCTCTTAAGAGCGGTCTACAGTCCCTGGCAAGTTCGCGAGCGACTCTGTGATTTCTGGACAAATCACTTCAACATATTTGCCAAAAAAGGGTTGGCGGCATACAGAAAACCTATGGACGAACGCAATGTCGTAAGGGCAAATGCCCTTGGCAAGTTTCCAGAAATGATCAGAGCATCCGCAAAATCAACCGCAATGCTTGTTTTTCTAGATCAACAAAATTCAAATCCTAAGCATCCAAACGAAAACTATGCCCGAGAATTGCTAGAACTACACACACTCGGCGTCAATGGCGGATACAGTCAACAAGATGTCCAAGAAGTCGCCCGATGCTTCACCGGATGGACAGAAGAACGGGGATTCTTACGTAAAAAAGGAGCATTTCTCTTCCAAAAAGAACTCCATGATTCTGGCGAGAAATTCGTGCTTGGCCACAGAATTCCTGCCGGACAAGGAATTGAAGATGGAGAAACAGTTTTAAGTATTGTCGCCGAACATCCCTCCACGGCAAGATATATCAGTCAAAAACTATGCAACTACTACCTTGGCGAGGAAGGAAAAAAATACGAAACTCAAGTCTCCGAAACGTTCCGAAAAACACAAGGCGATATCCCTTCCATGATGCGCGATCTCCTAAAAGCATTCCGAGAATGTCGAAACAGCATCGTCAAAAGACCATATGATTTCACGGCGTCCGCAATTCGTGCAACCGAAGCCTCAACCGATGCCGGAATCCCAATTCTAAACGCCATGGCCTCTATGGGTCAACCCTTGTTTCTTTGGCCAATGCCCGATGGCTATCCCGTAGATACCGCCAGTTGGACCGGATCAATGTTGGCTCGGTGGAATTTCGCCGTATCTCTCACCAAAGGTGAGTTCCGTGGGACATCCGTCGATTTCAATATCCTCACAGAAAACCTGAACTCCAAAACTTCAGCTGCGCAAATCGTATTTTCCGAGCCTGAAGTATCCAACAACGTTCAAAAACTTTCAAAAATCGCAGAAAATTTAGACCTCAATTCTAAGTTCGCAGTTTGTCTCGCTTCGCCGGAGTTTCAATGGAAATGAAAAAAGACTGGATCAGCTGTAATGGTCAAGGCAAATCTGACCAAAAAATCTCTCGTCGGAACCTCATGGCCGCTGCCGCCACATCCGGAATATGGTGGCTCGGTACCCAATCCGCCCTTGCCCAAGCATCAATCAGAAAAAACAAAGAAGATGGAAACGTACTCGTCGTTGTCTTCCTGCGTGGAGGAGCCGATTCCCTCAATATGATCGCTCCCTATGGCGAAGATGACTACTACAAGTTACGACCAAGCTTAGCGCTCAAATCACCCAAATCATCCAGCGCCGGCAAACTCTTAGATCTCGACGGATTCTTTGGCCTTAACTCGGCTTTAGCCCCTTGGGAAAACCTCTTCAAAGAAGGAAAACTTGCCGGAATCCATGCAATTGGTTCCGGTGACCGAACACACTCTCACTTTGAAGCCATGAACACCATGGAAAGGGGATGGCAAGATCAAACTGATAAAATTGGAGGCGGTTGGCTCGCCCGCCATCTGAATTCAACAGAAGGCTCCGGAAGCCCACTTCGTGGTATCAGCATCTCCCCCGTACTGCCCGATTCCCTTCTCGGTGCTACCCATGCCCAAGCCGTCACCAGCATGAGTGAATATCAGCTAAGAACCGACGATCGAAATTTACGCGATGCTATTCGTAACGTTTATCAAAATGCAAACGATCCCATGGCTATTGCCGGACACGACACTTGGTCAGTACTCGATTCTCTCAATGGTGTCGATCCCAAAAACTACAAGCCGGATCACTCATCTACCTATCCCGAAACTCCACTTGGTACCGCATTTAAAGAAGTAGCATTCCTCATCAAACAAGATCTTGGCCTCGAAGTCGCATGCTTAGATGCCGGTGGTTGGGATACTCATGTCACCCAAGGAACAACCGATGGTTGGATGTTCGGATTATTGCAAGATCTTGCTCTCTCTTCAACTGCCTTTCTCAAAGATCTCGGCAGTCTAGGTTCAAAAACAACAGTGATAATCCAAACCGAATTTGGCCGAAGAGTCCAAGAAAACCAAAGTCTCGGAACAGACCACGGTTCTGGTGGATGTATGTTCGCCCTCGGAGCAGGCGTAAATGGCGGAAAAATCTACGGGAACTGGCCAACTCTCGTTCCCAACCAACTGTCAGGACCAGGAGATCTTCGGGTCACAACCGACTACCGAGCTGTTCTGAAAGAAGTAACTGAAAAACGGCTGTTGAACCCAAATTCTGCAGAAGTTTTCCCTGGATTCAAAAGTCCAAGCTTGAATATCTTTAAGACTTAGAATCCTCGATTTTCCAAAGATTCCATAATCTGGATGGCATTTAACGCCGCTCCTTTTCGTATCTGATCACCACTCACAAAAAGGCTCAACGCGTGAGGGTTACTGGCATCTTGCCGAATCCTTCCCACCAATACATCATCAATGCCCGAGGCATCAAGCGGCATCGGAAAATAGTTGTTTTCTCGGTCATCAACAACCCGCACACCCGGAAAATTGGAAAGAGCCTCTCGTGCCGACTCCACAGTTGGCGCCGGCCCTTCAAATTCAACTGTAATGGATTCGCTATGGGCTCTCATAACCGGAACCCGAATACAAGTCGGGTTGACCAAAAGCTTCGAATCTCCCAAAATTTTTCGTGCTTCAAGAATCATCTTGTTCTCTTCCCCGTTATATCCATTTTCCCCAATGGTCGAATCATGACTAAACACATTAAATGCATAAACATGAGGCAAAATTTTAGGTACAGGATTCCCCCCCGCCAGTGCCACTCGAGTCTGTTCTTCAAGGTCAGCCATTGCTGCTGCTCCTGCCCCGCTGGAACTCTGATAAGTACTGACAATCAACCGGTTAATTCTTCCAAATTGACGTAAGGCAGCCGTCCCCATCAACATCATAATGGTGCTGCAATTAGGATTCGCAATAATCCGATCCTCGGCACCAATGGCATCAAGATTAATTTCCGGAACAACTAAAGGCACACTTTCATCCATGCGAAATGCACTTGAATTATCAATAACTCTTGCCCCCGATTTAACCGCTATTGGCGCCCATTCCAACGATTGATCAGAACCCGCAGAAAAAAGAGCATAGTCTATGTTTTCAAAACAATTACTAGATAGAGTTTCCGTAATAATTTTCTTTGATCCAATTGAAAATTGTTTACCGGCAGAGCGGGTACTGGTAAACAACTTCAAATCCTGAATTGGCGTCTGACGAGTTGAAAACAAAGATAAAAGTTCTTGTCCTACAGCACCGGTTGCGCCAATTACTGCAATATTCACTGGGTTTTTCAAGGCAATTCATTCTACTTTCTGTTCAAAATAATGAAAGGGCCCTGAAATAAAACGTAGAAAGTTCGCTAAACCATTGATTAACAGTGACATTTGTCGTAAAATGAAAATAGGAAATTGGAAATAGGAAATAGGAATTGATCGACAAATCCATCTTGCCAGGATACGCGATCGTGACTTCATCTCCAAATGAGGAACCACTGTTCCACGAGTTCGGAGGCGACACGAATTTTAATTTTGTCCGGTTTCGTGGAAGCCGTTCTCAACTCGTGCCTGTAACACTTCCAAATCAAGCTGGAGTGAGCCGTTTTATCATCTCACTCACTGGCTCAATTCTCATTTCGTCAAGTTTTGCATTTAAAGAATTGCTAGCTCCAAATTCTGTGGCATTCGTTCCTGCAAACGCCAGCCACCAATTCACAATTGGCCGCGGCCAACATGATTGTTTAGTAGTTTCATTTAGCCCCGAATCTCTCTTGGCCCTAAAGTCGAATATTAAAAATATCCAATCGATCAATGCTTTCCATATTGATGAAAGCTCAAGCCCACTCGGTGAGTTACTCCAAGTTCTCAAATCACAACTTGATTCCGAGGCCATTCAATCACCCAACACGATTTCACTAATCGTATCCATCATCTCGCTTTCTCTCACTTTCGCCAAAACCGGATCGCCTTCTCAAACATTGGCCGATATCCCAAATACTGGCCAAGAATCACTTCTGGATCTACTTCGTCAGGTCAAGGTGTCATCAGAACAGACGTGGGCACTCAAAGAAGCTGCCGAAACAGCTGCCTATTCCGCATTTCACTTGTCAAGAAGCTTCAGATCGGTAACTCGATACGGATTCCCAGAATTTGTCGACAGATGTCGAACCGAACAGGCCGTTAAAAAGCTTTTAACCCAAGATCTTTCATTTGAAGAGATCTCTCAAACCTGCGGATTCGGATCAAGTCATAGTTTCAGAAATGCTTGCCGAGAATATTACGGATTCCTCCCATCAGAAATCCGAAGCTAACTATAATTAGTACCCAAACAGTTCCGCCGCTCTTTCCATATCCTTATCGCCACGCCCACTCATATTGACAAGAACTCGAGTGCCTGGCGCAAATTGTCCCGGTCGAAGAAGCAATGCAAATGCATGAGCCGTCTCAAATGCCGGAATCAACCCTTCACTTTCGGAAAGCCAGCGAAACGCATTCAAAGCTTCATCGTCCGTAACCGCAACATAACTCGCTCTGCCAGAATCCTTCAGGTGAGAATGTTCTGCTCCTACTCCTGGGTAATCCAAGCCTGCCGATACCGAATGAGTCTCAATAACCTGTCCAAACTCATCCTGCATCATATAACTATAAGATCCGTGCAAAACACCGGGAGAACCGGCCGTCAAGAGGCGCGGCATGCAGTCCCGAATCAATTCCACTACCTCCGGCCTCTACACCAATCAATTCGACCGAAGAATCCGGAATAAATGCATTGAAAAATCCGATTGCGTTACTCCCTCCACCAACGCATGCAATTCCAACTTCCGGCAATCTGCCATGTCTGGCCAGATACTGCGATCGCGCTTCATTTCCAATAACAGACTGAAATTCCCGTACCATCTCGGGATAAGGATGAGGGCCGGCCGCTGTGCCAATCACATAATGAGTTGACCTTACGTTAGTTACCCAGTCCCGCATCGCTTCATTCAGCGCATCTTTCAATGTTCGCGTCCCAGATTCAACCGGAATCACCTTCGCCCCCAAAAGTTTCATTCTAAAAACATTCAATCTTTGTCGAACGCAGTCCTCTGCGCCCATATAGACTTCACATTGCAAGCCTAGTAACGCACAAATTGTGGCTGTTGCCACCCCATGTTGGCCAGCTCCAGTTTCGGCGATAATCCGATCCTTTCCCATTCTCTTGGCTAGCAAACATTGTCCCAAAGCATTATTAACTTTGTGGGCACCTGTATGATTCAAATCTTCTCGCTTGATGGCAACTTGATAACCAGTTTCGCTAGAAATCCGTTCTGCTTCTGTCAACGGAGTTTCTCGACCAACATAATCCTTTAGCAACCTTTCAAACTCAGAGCGGAAAGAGGACTCCGACCAAGCCTTTCTAAATTCTGCATCCAGTTCATCTAATGCCGGAACAAGAGTTTCCGGAACATAACGACCCCCATATTCTCCAAACCGACCGAGTCTTTCCATGAACTCAATTCTACGAAGTTCACTCAATATCGTGCGAGCCATACGGACTATTAGGCCGAGACTCAGCAAAAGTCTCGACCTAATAATCCGAAATCACAACGGCTGAATTACTTTTTCCGAAAATCCATCGGCTCACCGGCAACTTTATCGAGATAGGTTCTAAAGCCGAACAAGGCGCCAATTCCAAGAATAGCAATCATGAGCCCCAATAGAATGCTGCCGCCCCCATTAGATTTTGAAGTACCTTTCAAATCAGAATTGGCCGTCTTTAAACTATCCGCCGCCTTTGCAGCATTACTTGCCGAAATCATAGTCTTCGCCGCATCTTCATCATGGCGACCTCCAGTTTTGGGCTGTTCGTCATCATATCCACGAATCGGTTCAACCGAGTTTGCAACCGCAGAAGTTTGACTTTTGGCGCGTTCTGCGTCAGAGCCTTCCTGATAAAAGCTAGATCCGTTTGGCCGATCAATCAAAGGAGCAAAACAAGCAACTGCTCCCATTACGGCTAATAATACAAAGAGTAATCGTTTCATAGTGTTCCTTTAATTCACGTAAAATCCTTGATCTTGCCAAGTACTGCGCAAAACAGTTGGGCTCCGTGGCAAATCTAAGTCAATGAGAGGTTTCTGGCTAGCATCGCGCTCTCGAATTCGATTATCGTAATTGAATCGAATCGGAAGCGAAAACGCAACCAGAGATTCATCTCGACTAATAATCGTTCCATTCAGAGTCATTCCACCGCCGCCCGTGCCAACGTTTCCACCACCAACAAAGTTTGTATACAAAACCGCGTCAATCTGGTTCACCCCACCGGCCGCTACACTCTTATAGAGTGCTTTTGTTGCATTATCAAACTCAAGTAGTGATTGATATCTCTTGATTCCCCAAGAATCAGTTTGAGTCGCATTAAACGCATCAATCGTGTTGCCGTCTTCGTCCAATCGAGGCTTTGTAAACGGCGGAGTCATGTACTTCAACGGGTATGGGTTGGCAAACGTCGTAGTATCGCCAAACATAACCGATTCACTGGCTGCCAGCCCAAGAAAGTCCTTCTTTTCTACCGAAGCTTCAACCGTATTCGGGTTGCTACCTCTAAAGTCAGGAGGATTCTTATACTTAACAGATCCAATAATATGGATATTCCGTTTGGCATACAAGGTTCCTTGCCCCTGAATTGTCCCAGCAATCGCCACATCTCCATTGATCGCAACTGGGCCATGAATCCGAATTGGCTTTGTATCTGTTCCAACCAACAATGTCGAACCATTAACCACGCCATTACTGCTCACACGAACATACTTATTCTGCGCGCTATCCCAAACATCAACATAAGCGCCTTTGTAATTCACGTTCGGAACTCCACTAATAAACTCCGCTTGCGAACCAGCATTTCCCGACCAATTTGGATTCAAAGTACCATCCGTAAAGAACTGCTTATCATTCACATATGCTTTACTTCGCGCAAAACGTTTACCATCCAAACTTGGCGAATCTGAAACAGCTCCAAAATCTCGCAAGTCCGGCATGATTACTTCATCGGTAGGACGAGGATCCAACATATTGATTTCCGGTGTGCCACCCGTGTTCTTCCATGCCTTACTTCCCGTCGAGTCTTCCATAACAGCTCCAAAAATTCTGTTTGAAACGACTTGAGCTTCGCTAAAAAACACAAGATCGCGCCATTTTTGGAACTCAGCCGAACCGATTGCTCCATGCTTCGCCGGATCATACGCTGGGCGCATTCTCTCTTTAAAAGCTGCCGATCCGTTGATCCCTGCCGCATAGGTTGAATCGTTTTGTTTAAAAGGTGTCGCGTTGATTAATCCCGCTGCTCCCGGTATCAACTTGTCATTCGAACTTGCGATAACTGAACCGTTAATTGTCCCCGAACCAGAGATAAAACTAAAGTTTCCATTCGATCTCATGTCACCATTGACAATCAAATTCGAGTTGCTAAATCCTTCCATCCAGCCAAAATTATTGATAAAGTAGGTGTAGTCAAAAACGCGACTTCGGGCTAATCGAAATTCAGCCGTTACATCAACCGTCTTTCGAGGCTCACCAGCATCCGCAACTCCATTGTCGTTTCTGTCAATCCATCCAATTGCTCTAACAACAACCATTCGGGCGTAAGTATCACCGCCTGGTGAGTAATAGCCAACGACACCGGCTGCGAACCTTCCATTTCCATCTACGACGCTAGATCGAGCAAGCTTTATCTGAGAAGTGCTCGCTCCCAAACAGTCAGTTTCCATCGTTCCAAAAGATTGATTTTTCTTAAAGGGACGCCAAACATCACGCAGAACTGTCTGGATTCCTGCTTCGCAAAGATGAGTCGTCTGCACTTCCAGCATGTTATGACGGGCAGATCGAATTGTTGCCGTGGCACGATCAATGTAAGTGGTCGCAGCTACGGTAATAACTGCCATCAAGCCAAATGTGACTAAAAGAGCGGTGCCATTTTCACGTTTGTTTCTTCGTTTTCGTTTTATAACCATCGTAGTGCCACCTTTACTTAATCAATTCAGGAACATTCCTGAGAGCAACAACCTCTCGTCTTCTCGACCTCGTAACCTCACCTGCTCGACCACCATTGTTAGTGGCAACAATCGTCACTGTAACTTCCGATACAATTGCCCCGACATTCGCTTGAAAAAAGCGATAAGCCGGATAACTTGGTAATGGACCTGAAACAATTTGCTTTTTTGCTACAAACGCATTGCCGATCCCCACAAAAGGGTCTGTCGTCATCACATTTCTACAAATCAGCTTCTTGGTTGTTGAAGTTGGCTTCATATAAAGTCGACCAGATTCAAACTCAAAACGTCGATCCAAGCCATCCCACAAAACCGGAATTTGAAAATTGCCATTGACATCCTTTTTGGGCTTTCGGTAAGTCAAACCTTTTCCATCTGCATCAACCGAAACCCACATAGCTTCTCGCAACTCGTCAGAAATGAGTCGTACTGCACTACGGACTTGGTTATCGCTGTCCATCATGTTTTCACCGCGAACCCAAGATGAAGTACACATCAAAAATACGCTGATTGCAAAAAGCAATATAAATGAAGACATGGCCGAAGCAACTATGACTTCTGCCAAGCTAACACCGGCTCTTTTGGATCTAAAGTGGAATTTTTTCATCTTACAAATTTGCCACCAACGTACTCACCCTCACGCTTTTCCAAACTGAACGCTCTTTCCAAGCAATCACAACTGTTATGCGTCTTAAATCCAAATCTGCCTGATTCGTAATCACATATCCGCGACCCTCTGGCAAAATCTTGCTGGGGCTGTCCACTAACGCATTGTCAACATCTATCGCCGGATAAGCCATTTCTCCGGTATTTCCAAAAGGAAATGCTCCTATGTTTTGCTGAGTCATGCTATCTATCAAGCTATTGTCAAACATCCGCTGAGCTGTAACATTGGGATAACCACTTGCCTTGACTGTCTCCGCTGTCTTTTGAGCCAAGCTAACTGCTAAGTTAATATTCTCTGCCTTACCTCGTGTAAAGTTAGCAAGGGGAACAGTAGCTGCAAAAATCAATGCACATATCAAAGCCAAAAACGAAGCAAACATTGCTTCTAGCAAGGTATGTCCTCGTTTTAGTCGTAGTGATTTTTTTAAGCGCATAAAGACCTTCTTTGGTGAAAAACTGACTATCCAATGTTCATATGCCACATTCCGAAACATGGCGACCTAGTAATCAAGCTAGCATTGGTAAAATCCGCTAACAAATATATAAGAAAGCAATCTTCATGCCTATTAGACAAGAAGATTGCATTTTCTTTATGAATTACAGATTACAGACCACAAGCAGCAATCGCTGCATCTTTTGTAGCTGGGTCTTGGAAGTCATCAGCCGTCTTGGTTTTAAAGGCTGGCAATGCACTCATCGATCCCGCAACATAATCAGTTCCGGCACCAACTGGTCCAACTGGCCACTTCTTCATATAAGTCGGAGTCAAATCAGCCGAAGTTGGAGTTGCGGTACTTGCTGCACCAGTGTCCATCGCCCACTGCTCTTTCGCCGATTCAATTTGCTTAAGGTTTCCAACAACTGTTTGAACACGGCTATTCTGTCGTGCCTTAACAAAGTTTGGTACTGCAATCGCTAGCAAAATACCAATAATCAAAACTACGATCATAATTTCGACTAGGGTGAAACCCTTATTTTTTCGATTCATTTTAGACATATCTTTTTACGTTCCTCGGTTCTACTTTCACTCGAACCTCTCCCGTCCAAACAATAATTTCCACAACATCAAAACGAATCTCCAGGTAATTGAAACAGATAATATAACAATCCGATATTTAACTACTTCTAGCACCATAAACAAAATTGCCCAGAACTGCTAAGTTCTGGGCAACAATTATCAAAGAATCTATCGATCTTACAGACCACAAGCAGCAATCGCTGCATCTTTTGTAGCTGGGTCTTGGAAGTCATCAGCCGTCTTGGTCTTAAAGGCTGGCAATGCACTCATCGATCCCGCAACATAATCAGTTCCGGCACCAACTGGTCCAACTGGCCACTTCTTCATATAAGTCGGAGTCAAATCAGCCGAAGTTGGAGTTGCGGTACTTGCTGCACCAGTGTCCATCGCCCACTGCTCTTTCGCCGATTCAATTTGCTTAAGGTTTCCAACAACTGTTTGAACACGGCTATTCTGTCGTGCCTTAACAAAGTTTGGTACTGCAATCGCTAGCAAAATACCAATAATCAAAACTACGATCATAATTTCGACTAGGGTAAACGCCTTTCTTTTGTTTCGTTTCATATGGTTCAAAATCCTCTGGCAAGTCGACCGCTGGATCTGGGCCACGTCTGCCGTATGATAGTCATTCCACAGCATATTTTTCTTTCTCCTATCCAAATCACCAGGATTTTCAAGTCCCATGCGTTAAGAAACAACCCTGGATCCATCTGCGTCAAATAGTTATGCGATTAAAACTTGCTGGAATTGTCCTGGCCGCAACCGCCATGACATCCATGGCTCAAGCCGATATTTTCACTCCGAGTATTCAAAAGCAAATTGAACTAGGTCAAGAAGCGGCTAAAGAAGTTCGCAAAAAAGAAAAAATTCTGCCCGATTCCGACCCAAGAGTTCAAGAACTTCGAAGAATCGGTAACAAGCTTGTCGCCCAGCTTTCAGAAAAAGAAAGAAAAGATAAACCTTTCCAATACACTTTTGATGTCATCGACAGCAAAGAACTCAATGCCTTTGCATTCCCCGGTGGACCAATCTTCTTCTACACGGGCCTACTCGACAAAATGAAATACGAAGACGACGTTGCCGGGATCCTCGGTCACGAAATGACTCATATCAGAAACGAGCATTGGGCGCGCCAATATGCCGGAAGCATAAGAAGAAACCTCGGCCTCATCGCAATCTTAACTTTGCTAAGAGCAAACGACGATTGGTTTAACTTAGCAAACATGGCCGAATCCCTTTCCCAATTGCAGTATTCAAGAGGTGATGAACTCGATGCCGATAACAAAGGCTACGAACTCATGGTCAGTGCAAGCTATAACCCAAAAGGAATGGTCAACGTCTTCGAAATTCTACAAGAAGCTTCAAAGTCAAAACCGCCTGAATTCATTAGTACTCACCCCGATACTCAAAACCGAATCAACAAGCTCAATGCAAAAATCACGAGCACGCGTGAAAGATTCCCAAAATTAACCCCCCGAAAATCCGTCAACAGCAAAGTCGCTTGGTCCAGCTCTGGATGGCCGACCCTTATATCAAAAGGAGGGAAATCCTACGAATCTCCACTTCTTATTGGCTCATAGAAATAATTGAAGCCTGGGAAGCAACTTGACCGGCAAGCGCTCGAAAAGCATCTGCTTGTGGCCCTTCGGGAAACGCAACCAATGAAGGCTTCCCTTCATCAGCGGCGGCGCTAACCCGCGGATCCAATGGAATCGAACCCAAATATGGAACTCGCAAGTTCCCCGCTAATGTCTCACCCGACATTCCTGCAAAAATCCGAGTCTCTGTTCCACATTCCGGGCAAATCATCGCGCCCATATTCTCAACAACTCCCAACACAGTTGTATTCAATCGCTTAAATAACTGACTAGCACTTCCCGCAATATTTGCCGCAACATTATGCGGAGTCGTAACAATCACAACCCCCGTTAATGGAACACTCTGTGCCAGCGTCATCGGTGCATCGCCAGTTCCTGGAGGCAAATCAACAAACAAATAATCAAGCTCACCCCATTTCACATCGCTCAAAAGCTGTTTTACGGTACTTGCAACCATCGGCCCCCTCCAAAGCGGAACCTGGCCTTCCGCCAAAAGCATCCCCAAACTCATGGCCTTGACACCGTGGCGATTGATCGGAATGATCTTCTGATCCTGTGTAAGCGGAGATTCACCATGAACTCCAAGCATCAACGGAATACTCGGACCGTAAACATCCGCATCCATAATGCCAACTTTCGCCCCTTTTTGCGCCATGGCCACGGCTAAATTCACCGTAACCGTACTCTTCCCAACTCCTCCCTTTCCAGAAGCAATAGCAATCACTTGTTTCACTCCCGGCAAAAGATCTTCCTGTTGGGTCGGACGTTGCCTAACCTGAGCTGTCATCTCCAAATCAACTTCTGTAACCCCAGAAATAGCTTCTACTCTTTCCCGAGCTTCTGCCTCCAGCAAATCCTTTACCGGGCATGCCGGAGTCGTCAATTGAATCTTAAAGCTGACTTTGCCACCTTCAATGACCAAATCCTTGATAAACCCCAGACTAACAATATCTCGACGCAAATCTGGATCTTGAACATGACTTAAAGCTTCCAAAACAACCGATTCAGTAACAACCATAGCGATGCCTAAGGTCGTACCCTACAATCCAATTCATGTTCTGGGCAGACTAGGGTCATTATTCACTCTGCCTGTGTAATAAGCCTGAACATCCTTTTGAACAAACAAATATAGCAACCAAACGCAAAGCGGTGTAAATATAATCGAACCTGTTCCAAAAGCCAAATTTAAAATGTGAACAACATACATCCCTTGATTTCTCTTCGACCATGGCAGCCAAAAACATACCCCGGCAAACATAATCAACATAATTCCAATCAGCCCAGAAATCTGAAGTACAAGGTCAGAAGTTATAAACTCTGTCGCAACCCGTTCTCGATTCACAATGAACCAGATACATAAAAATAAACAAACAACGTAAAGTAATCCGTTTAATATGCAATAAACGGCATACCAGTTTTTTGCAAGTTCAAGTCTCCGATTCATGAGTTCCAAGATATGAGACGAAACCAAACATTCGACCGTGTCCCGCAATCCAGCAATTCCCCATAATGCAAGTAGCCCAATGCTAAAGAAAATTTCATTCGATAGTCTCACATTAGCTGCGGTCATTCACGAAGTCCAACCACTCGTCCATGGTCGACTTCAAAAAATCATCCAACCCGATCCATTTACGATCGTCCTCTTTATCTATCACGGTAATGAAACGCCATTCCTAATTTCAAGTCATCCGGAATTCTATAGAGCGCATATTTGCACTCGGCGATTCGCCACCAAAGGCGATCAACCCCACTTTGCAACAATCCTGCGAGATCACCTCTTGTCCGGCTCAATAGAGTCAATAACTCAGCGTGGATTAGACCGAATCATAGACATTGAAGTTCAAACGGATCGGGGCCAATACCGAATCGTCGCCGAACTCATGGGCAAACATTCCAATTTAATTTTCATTGGCCCAAATGGCAGAATTCTGGCCGCCGCCCGACCCATTAGCCCAAGCCAGTCGCGCCGCCCAATTCAAATTGGTCAACCTTATTCCCCACCTCCATTTGAACCAAAACCCAGTCTCCTCAAAGCCAATTCGACCGATTTCCTTCAATCATTTGAAGGCATATCACCATTCCTCAAAACGGTCATAGAATCCGGAACTCCCTTAGAATTAGTTCAAAAAACCATCCAGAAACAGGACTTCAAACCGCATTTCATCCCCGATGTAGGCGCATATCCCTTAGATGTCAAGGCCTCTGTTTCCTCAAGCCGTAGCCAGAAATTCCATCAGCCAAGCCCTGGAACAACACTTCCAAACATGGGTGACCAATCACGCCATTCAGCAACAAGCGTCAACCCTGATCTCTCAACTCAAACGCGTTCTCCTCGCCCGAGAAGTTGCTCTAAGATGCCCTAAAAGAAACCTTACAAACTGCAAAAAATGCACCAAAAAGTCAGCGTTTAGCCGAGCTAATCCTCGCCTATCAAGCCCAAATCAAGCCCCAAGACAAAGAACTCAAAGCATGGGATTTTGAAGGCAATGAAATCACAATCCCCCTCAATCCAGAATTGTCTTCCGTCGAAAACGCCAATTTTCTTTTCGACAAAGCAAAAAGAGCAAAAGATCGAGTCATCGAAAACCAAGAGCAATTCGACCGCATTTCTGAATTTCTTCCGCTTATTCGCCAAACAATTGCCGAACTTGAATCCGCTGATAGCCTCGACACAATTCAACGCGCAAAAACATTAGCCGAATCTAACAATTGGCTACATCACCATCCCGTTAGTCAGAAAAAAGAAGACCGACCTTACGCTGGTTTTAGCATCAGAGAACTGTCATCTCCTAGTGGATACAAGGTCTTATACGGAACAAACGCCACCAGCAACGATTACCTCACAACAAAGGTAGCAAAGCCCAACGACATCTGGCTCCATGTCCGGGGTCAAACTTCGGCCCACGTTGTCCTTCAAACAATGAATCAGCCCGACAAAGTCCAAAGGGTCGATTTAGAATGGGCCGCAAAAGTTGCGGTAAAAAACAGTGTCGCCAAAAACGCTTCTTATGTCCCCGTCGATTACACTCTCAAAAAGTATGTTCGCAAACCACGCGGATCTGCCCCCGGTCTCGCAATTTACGAAAGAGAAAAAACGATCCACATTGACCTATGAAATTTGATATCTCAACTCTGGATCGCGAACTATTTCGGCTCATTCATATAAATCTCCACCGTGATTGGCTCGATAGATTCGTTCTCTTAATCACCTACACTGGTGATGGTTGGTTCCATGCCGGCATGATTCTGACTATGCTGGCAATCAAAAAAACACGTGCCTATGGCTTAGCATCCCTGGCTGCATTTGCATTTTCCGGAATCCTTCAAGCCATCGCAAAAGAGCTAGTCCAGCGTCCCCGACCCAGCAATTTCGATTTTGCAAAACCTCTTGAAGAAATTTATGGCAACACAAGTTTCCCAAGCGGACACACCACCACATCATTTGCCATTGCATTCATGATCGCCTGGATGGTTCAGAGGAACGCGCTACGCAAATTGGGGTTGGGCCCTCTGCGGATGGGCAACTTTCGTGGCCCTCAGTCGAGTCTATATTGGCATCCACTATGTCGGAGACTGTCTTGGCGGAGTTGCAATTGCCCTTTTCGCAACTGCCCTTCTTTATGCTCCTATGGGATTCCAAAGGATGGATTCCTAAACCACTAGATCCGAGCGCAAATCCAATTAACCCATCCGACCATGCTTCCTAAATCGATCATAACGATCATCTTTAAGCTGCTGCGGGGTCATTTTCATCAACTCCGCCAAATGTCGCTCAATCGCCTCTCGAACAATACTTGCTGCCTCGACTGGATCTCTGTGCGCCCCGCCAAAAGGTTCTGCCATCACTTCCTCCACAAGACCAAATTCTAAAGCACTATCAGATGTCAACTTCAAAGCCGCGGCCGCTTGTGCTCCCTTTTTCGGATCACGCCACAAAATAGCTGCACATCCCTCCGGAGGAATCACGCTATAAACCGAGTGCTCCAGCATCAAAACGCGATTACTCGCCGCAATCCCAATTGCTCCACCGCTTCCCCCTTCGCCAATCACAACCGAAACGCAAGGCACCGTCAATTCAAACATTTTTAACATCGCCGCCGCAATAGCCTCGCTAATCCCGCGACTCTCACTTTCAACCCCCGGATCAGCCGCTGGAGTATCAACAAAAGTAATCACTGGCAAACGAAATCTCTCTGCCATTTCAAACAATCGAATTGCTTTTCGATATCCTTCCGGTTTTGCCATTGCAAAATTACGATGCGTACGCTCTTGAATATTGCGCCCCTTCTGATGACCAACAACCATCACAGCCTGACCATTAAAAGTCGCCGGGCCACCAATAATTGCATGATCCGCTCCAAACCGACGATCTCCATCAAGCTCAACAAAGTCAACAAACAAATGATTAACGTAATCTAATGTGTAGGGCCGAGGCTCCGCGCGAGCCAACAATACTTGCTCCCAGGGGCCAAGCCGAGCGTACTTAATCTCAATGTAATTCCGGATCCGAGCTTCGTATTCCGCAATTCTCTGTTCCAAAGCCTTCTTCTTCAAAGAATCCGTTTCTGCTTCGGTAAGAACTTTTAAGCTTTTTAACCAGCTCTTCAAGCTCCAAAAGAGGCTTTTCCCATTCTTTCCAACTATTAGCCATTACGATTTCACCGCCGTTCTTAAGTGGGCCCCAAGTAGGGCAACAAGCTTAGTCAAAACCATGCTCATATCTCTTCGTTCAACAATGCGATCAATCATTCCACTTCTTAAAACAAACTCCGCCGACTGAAAATCATCCGGCGCCTTAACCACTTGCGCTTGCTGACTAACTCTCGCTCCGGCAAAACCAATAAGAGATTTAGGTTCCGCCAAGATAACATCCGCCACGCTTGCATAACTCGCCAAAACCCCCGCCATCGTCGGATCGGTAAACACAGATATAAACGGAACCCCATGATCCTGACAGCGACGAACCGCTGCCGTTGTTTTTGCCATCTGCATCAGACTCAATAGCCCCTCTTGCATCCTCGCTCCTCCACTCGCACAAAAGATAATCACCGGACAACGCTCATTAACCCCCCGCTCTAAGGCTCTAGTGATTTTTTCTCCCGCAACCGATCCCATAGAACCACCCATAAATGAAAAATCGGCAATCGCAACGCTAACCGGCATCTCATCAAGCGACGCCATCCCGTTAACAATCGAGTCGTTCATGCCTGTTTTTTCTCGACTCTGAGAATACTTATCCGCATATTCCGGAAAATTCAAGGGATCAGAAGAAACTAATTCTTGATCTTGCTCCTGAAATGAGCCTTCATCAAAAGTAAATGCCGCTCTTTCTTGCCATGTCAAACGGTGGTGATGTCCACAACTCGGACACACTTTTAAATTTGCAACTAACTCTGCTAAGAATAGAGTCTTCTTACAGCCTTTGCACTGGATAAAATTCTCGTTCGTCACACTCGACTTTCGAAGTGGCATATAAGGTCAGAATACCAGCCATTGACTACATCTCCTCCGACCAAAAAGAAATGGCCCGAACATCGCTGTTCGGGCCAAGCCAACTCCCAATGACGAGAATTATTGAGTGCTAAATAGCGACTTATATTCTGCTTCAGAAGCCGGAACTTGAATTTCTCCAGAAACAATCTTCGCTTTCATTTCTTCGAGCTTTTTCAAATTCTCTGCCCCGATTTTGTCTTTTGTAAATGTCAAATCGCTAATACCGACGCCATTCGCCGCTAGATCATAAATCTTCGAACCCGAAGCGTATTTGCCGTCAATAACATCTTTAATCGTTGCAAAAACAGCTTCATCAACGCGCTTAACCATCGATGTCAAAACGTTCCCTTCCGCTTCGCCATCTTGATCACTGTCAACGCCAATAGCAAAAAGATTACGTTCCTTCGCCGCTCTAATCACACCAAGACCAGCTCTACCCGCCGCGTGATAAACAATGTCCGCGCCACTGTCAAATAAAACATTGGCGGCAGTTTTTGCCTTATCAATATCATTCCAATCACCGGTGTACTTCGCTGGCAACAGCTCTGCCGAAGAATTAGCCGACTTTATCCCCGCCATAAATCCGTATTGGAATTTCTTAATCAAATCAAGTTCTTGTCCGCCAACAAATCCAATCTTCCCGGTCTTTGTCATTAGCCCCGCCAAATATCCAACTAAAAAGCTTCCTTCTTCTTCTTTAAACAAAAGCTGCCGAACATTCGCCCCTTCCACGTGGCCGTCAACAATGGCAAATTTCGTGTCTGGATACTCTGGAGCAATTGCCGAAAGCGCAGATTCTTGGTTAATTCCAACCGATATAACCAAATCAACACCTTTATCCGCCATACCTTTCAAGTTCGTCTCGTAATCTTTACTCGATTTACTTTCAACAGAAAGAATCTCTACTCCCAGTTCCTTTTCTGCCCGCTCCATTCCCCGCCAAGCGCTGTCATTAAAGGACTTGTCCCCACGACCGCCCTCATCGAATACAATAGCAATCGTTGGCTTCTTTTCGCCTCCTGCTGTTCCGTCGGTTTTTCCAGCTCCCGCTGAATCCGATCCACTACATCCTGAAACCAGGCCCAAAAGCACCAGTCCAAAGGTCATCAATCCTAGTCGTTTCATGTTGTTTGTATGCCCAATAGGTAAACTCTCTCAATTATGGCCCGGTTTGCCACCGACCTAGCCACGAGGACCTGATCTTTTGATTACCGTTAATCTCAATAAACCCGAAAGCACCTTTGATTCGATCCGAAAATCGCACAAAGATTTGGTGCCAACCGATATCGCTCTCATCGCAACCGCTCTAGTCGAATCCGGAAGGTTCGCTAATGCAATCCACGATGGCAAAGAATTTGCCTGGAATCCAGAGCAATACAAACCCCTTACTGAATCCATGGCTCGAGAAGTAGCTCAGATTCAAAACGAATTTGAAGGCGAAAAAACGACTAAGAAAAACAGCAAGGCCGATGAAGAAGTCACCTTAAATCTTGTTCTTAAGCCAAGCATCGCTGCCGGAGAAACAATCCTCGGAGACCGAGAAGACCTAAAAACCCTTTTCGGAGATATGCTCAATGAAGGTCTAGAAGTCATGTATTCGCCAATGGATATTGGATGGCAATGGACAGTCAGCCGAATCAACTGGGGAACGGCTACCCAAGTTGAACAAAGACGAAGAATCAAATTTAACATTGAATTTGCAGAACCACATGCCGCCGTTGAAGTCGGTACTACAACTCGCAAACGTAAAAAATAAACACAAGTCTTGTGTAAATCAATACCTCCCGAACGTCCAACGTTCGAGAGGTATTCTTTTTTTGTGATCAGTGCGCTCGCTTTAGTCTCGGCAATTGCAATCAGCCAAACCGAAACTTGGAACGTAACTGAGTTCAACTGCTTAACATCTAACGGACTGCCCTACGTTCCAGTAGGTGTAAACATTCCACCAACACTTGCCGCGATTCAAGAAGCTTCCCAAGCCGGAATCACAGATGTCATTGTCAATCTCAGTGCAAATCAACCCGATTGGAAGCCAATTGTCAATTCGTTAGAAAGTGCTGGTCTAAGATATTTTATTTCTGTTTCCGATCCATCTCCCGTTTCCAGCACTGTCGCTATAGAACCCGAAAGCTACCGAATGCCAGACCTGATGGGAAATGTCGATATCCGTTTACGAATCAACAAATGCAAAGGCGCATTTGCCATCCTCGCCGGTCAAGATGGAGGCTCAATGCGGTGGTCAGGATACATCCCCGCCACCGATGGAACCATCAATTTCAAATATGCCGGAGACTTACTTGTACCGCACGTTCTGGTTCTCTACCCCGAACTCGAAACAAGCACCATTCCCGATTTCTGGGAAGCCTTCGATCTCCACCGCGACCGATTACTCACCAGAATAAAATCCGCCGGACTCGGCCCTGGATATCAAGGTCTCATCGATCCATTTGGACAAACCGCTGAGTTCATGACCCCCAATTGTCAGTCCATCCCCGATTCAGATTTCTTCCGGATGGAGCTAGAAGCGTTTCTCCAGCAAAAGTATTCAAACGTCTCAATCGCCGGAAGTGCCTGGGGTCTTTCCGTAAGCAGAATTCAAAATCTTGCCGAATTAACCCAAATCGTCCCTCTTTGGTCAGAATTTCGAGGCGTCGAATCTGCATGGAACAGAAAGAATAACGAGCTCATCAATATCGACCGGAGCCGAACGGTCATGTGGGAAGATTTGCGCACCGTCATGTTCTCATCGGCAACACGTCGATACCAAAGACTTGCCAAAAACATAAGAGAAATCACTGGCAAATCAGTAATCCAAACCTGGGGAGGCTGGGGAGGCCCCTATGAAAACAATGGCATTCAACTCGAAGGGGTCGGATTTCAGTCCAACCCAAAATTCCTCTTTGACTTCACCGATGCCTCGGCCCGACCCATCTCTTCGGCCCGACGATCATCTCGGCCCGTAGCAACAATTGCCACAAAAATAACGCTATCGACCGAAGAAAACGCACCAAAAGTAAATGAGTTGGTTGCCAGTTCGCAAATTATGGGTGTACGAGGCTGGTTCTTCAGAACAACAACCAAAGAACAACTTGATCAAGTCGTCCAAATCAGCAAACTCCTTCGCTCCGACAAAAGCATTTCTGAGGCCATGCCGGCCGTCTTGTATTACCCCGAAGCCGCCCAAAACCCTGCGGTTATCACCCAAGTTTCACCTGGAATGTGGTGGCTACCCGCCCCCGGTTCCGGAACACTTCTCGATTTCGGAGAGGGAATCGAAGGCTATCAATATTCAGATCCAAAGCAAACGTTGATTGCCGTCTGGGCGACAAATATTCCTACCACCGTCAAGTTCAGAGCTTCAAATCCCAAGTCATTGATTTTCGAATCCACCGATGGCACAGAATTACAAACAAGATTACGAAAAAATGAACTTGAAATCCTCGTGCCAACAAGGCCAATCATCATTAAGAATCCAGAAGAGGTTCCCGTCCCCTTTTCAACGTTTGAATTGACTTCTGCCATGATTGAAGCCCTTGTCGCCCGGTACGGAAGCCAAATTGACATCGCCGGAACCGCCCATTTTGAAGCCGTAAACACAATTCGCAGTTTTGAACGTAGCCCCGGAGACGCCTTCTTCACTTTAAGAAAACAATGGCGCGATCTTGCAACCGCCGCTGCCCCCTATAACTGGATAGAAGCTGAACGTTCCCCTGCAAACACCTTCAGCACCATCAAAACCATTCCTGGAGCTTCAGAAAACAAAGTTCTCGCTCTCTCCGCCAAAGTCTTCCGAAACGACGCCGAACATTACGCTTCGTTTAACTTAAAAAGAAATGAATCAACTAATGATGATGTGTGGATCAGCGGTCATATTCCCGCCGCCATCGCCCCTTTTGTTCGAGTCCATATCGGAGACAAAGCCTTCGAGCTACCTCCCGCGGAATACAGTTACTATGGAGCAGGATTAGCTTGGTATCACGTAGGAAGATTCGACATCCCCGCCGGAGATTCCCAGTTAAAAATTACCTGCCCTCCTGGATTCAATGAACCTCTTTTATTGGACGCCATTGTCGTAAGCCCAACTGATTTCAAACCAGTCGGATCGCGTCAACCCATGGCCTGGCTCCTCCAATTCCTGGGCAAAGATCCACAATGATTTCCTGAAACTAAGATTTTAAAAATGGATTCTCGCGATCCTTCAGCTTGATCAGCCAATCCTCTTCTTGAAGCCGATACAACTCAGGATCAAGTTCAATTTTTCCGTAATAGCACTCAGTTTGCTCCGTTCTGACTGCCCATCCCGCATCCCCGATACTGTAGTGCCACCACTCATCTCGACAATTACTAAAACCGGCTTCCAGCATGGCGTTTACGAGGATCGTTCGGTTTTTCTGAGCGATTTCAGATAACCCATAAACATAAGTTGGCGCGCCCTCAAACCTCGTATAAGGCGATGAAACATCCAGAGCTTCTCCGGTGCCGTCAACCAAAAAAACATCCACCGCCGCCCCCGTGCAATGCCCCGGAGGAGCCTTCTGATCCACCGGAGCCACAAATCTACAAACCGCCCTCCGCATTGCTGCATAGCTCATATCAGGATGAACTTCTTTCATGCAATTCCACATAAAGTCATAAATCCGCACTTGCCGCTGAAAGGGCCGCCAAGCATCAATCACCCCAATCTGATATCCACTAGGCAATGATAGTGCTGCTCTTTCCAGACTAACAGCAACTGTTCTTCGCAAAAATGGAATCACACTTTCACGTAGGATCAACACCGAAGGAGAGAACTCTAAAAGCGAAACTAGTGGCTCCCCATTTTCTTTTTCTACAACGCGATTGAGCGCACGAATTGGCTCTGGTCTACCGCGAGTTCGATCCCATTTCATCGTCCGAGCAAAAACGCAATAATGACAGCCCCGGCCGCCAACCGGGTCGTATTCGTTTTTGGAAGTCCCGCCACAACCTCCCCTCTCGGGCCGGCGATTTCAATCGTCTGACCTGCTTTCAAGACAATATCACCCGTGTACCGCAATTCAATATCCCGAAAATTCACTTCGCGAGGCTTAACATTCCCCGGAGTCAAAATCTTTATCCGATCCGTTCGCGCCCCGTCTCTAAAGCCTCCCGCTTCTTTGATCGCTTCTGTTAAGGTCATCCCAACCCGAAAAGCAATCGGCCCCGGCTGTTCAATAGAGCCCAAAACCGTAATCGAAAGACCACTGGGGATCGGCGTTCCCGTTCCGCCAGAACCGCCAGAACTCTGCGAAGTTCGAGTTAACACCGTCACAATATCGCCAGATTCAATTGCAAAATTACCATCCTCCGGCAATCTCAATTCGCGCTTTGTGCCGCCTCTTGTCAAACTAATCTGATCCGGATTCGCCGAACTTGTAAACCCGCCGGACTTAATCAGAATCTGCTGCAAAGTCATTCCCGATATATAGTCAAAACTACCCGGAAGAGCAACCGCCCCATCAACCTTTACCTTTGAACTTATCGGAGGAGTCGTACCAGTTCCCCCCGTAGTAGAACCACTTCCACCAGTAGTACCACCGCCCGATGTTCCCCCTCCGCCGCTCGTCGACTTAGCCGCAAACATAACTCGGTCTCCCGGTTTCAACAAAGGATTATTTTCGTTAGTTTGCATATTGGCCTTCGTAAAATCGATCACTTGGCGAGAATTCTTGTCTGAAATAATCGTAATGTTGGCCAAATCCACCATCGGCCCCGGATCCGCCATCTGAACAATTCGATTCAATCGCATGCCTTCTTGCCAAGGAGTCTCTGCTTCAAGTCCAATCGCCCCTCCCATCCAAATCATCTTCAAATCAAGATTAGCCAACTGAACAACAATCGTCGCTTTCTTCAAAATCCGTTCATCAATCAACTGCTTCGAAATCGTATCTCCGGCTTGCTTCTCTGTCAATCCCCCAATCTTTACCGCTCCCAAAAACTGAACCAAAATCAAGCCATCATTGGTCACCGTATAGTCTCGGTTTAGAGCCGGTTCTTCCGTGCACATCACCCTCACCGTGTCACCAGGTTTAATGACGATCTGCGCCAAAGCCGAGGAAACTGTCAACATCGTCAACAGAACCAAAGTCAAAACGCGAAAAAGCCGATTCATTCTGCTATTCCAGACGAACGAAACTCAATAAACGGTCCAGAAGGAACCTGGTACTCAGACTTCCGTCCGAGTACCATCAAGATCAAATGTCGAACCCCCTAATCAAAGCATTATCTCAAAGAGTCCTTTTCTTCGATGGTGCCACCGGAACTCAATACCAAGCAGCGGGGCTCGGCGACAAATCATTCACGCTTGCATCACAGTCGAACTACTCCGATGCGGTCAATGCTGCCGCCGATCGACTCGACGGAAAACTCCTCGATGGATGCAACGAAATCCTCTGCCTCACCGAACCAGAATTAGTCGAAAAAATCCATCTCGATTACCTCGACGCCGGTTCAGATCTCATTGAAACTAACTCATTCGGCTCAACCGATATCGTCCTTGCCGAATATGAAATCCCTGAACTCGTCTACGATCTATCCTTAGCCGCCGCCAGAATTGCTAAATCTGCCGCCGTTCAAAGATCAACCCCCGATAAACCAAGATTTGCGATTGGCGCCCTCGGGCCCGGCACCCGATTGATCTCTTTAGGCCAAGCCACTTTCGATGGACTCGTCTCCACCTACCAAACCGGATTCGAAGCCATGCTCACGGCCGAAGTCGATGGATTACTCCTCGAAACTCTCCAAGATCTCCTCATGGTCAAAGCCGGTGTAGTTGCCGCCAACAACGCCATGAAAACCACCGGAAGGCAAGTTCCGATCATTGTCCAAGTCACCATGGAACAAACCGGAACCATGCTTGTTGGCTCCGAAATTGCCGCCGCTATTAACATGTTAGAATGTTTCCCTTCCGTAGTCGCCATCGGAATGAACTGTGCAACCGAACCGGTAGAAATGGCCCCTCACGTCCGATTTCTCAGCGAGAATTCAACGCGACCAATTTCTATTCAGCCAAACGCCGGACTTCCAATGATGGAAAAAGGACAAGCCGTCTATAAACTCACTCCATCAGAACTCGCTGATCATCATCAACAATTTGTCGAAGAATTCGGAGTCGCCATTTGTGGCGGATGTTGCGGCACAACCCCCGAACATATCAAGCAAGTCGCCGAACGAATTGGCAACCGACCTCACGGCAACATTGCCCATTGGCAAAAATCACGATCTGTTTTCCCCGGATTCGATTTTTCTCATAAAAACAAAGAACAAAATCAAGCAATCGCGCTCAAAGGGTGCTCTAGCCTCTACCAATTTGTTCCCTATCAGCAAGACAACAGTTTCTTAATCATCGGCGAAAGAACCAACGCAAATGGATCTCGAGCTTTCAAAGAAATGCTCGCCAGTGAGAATTGGGAAGCCATGACCGAACTCGCTAGAGAACTGGAAGCCGAAGGATCCCACGTCATTGATGTTTGCACCGCCTATGTCGGGCGCAATGAAACAAAAGACATGACGACCTTGCTCAGTTACTACAATCGGCATATCCAGGCGCCTATCATGATCGACTCCACCGAAGTACCTGTCATTGAAGCCGCTCTAAAAACCCTCGCCGGAAAGCCAATTATCAACTCCATAAATTTTGAAGACGGCGAAGACAGAACCCGAAAAGTACTCGAACTTTGCAACAAATATGGCGCCGCCGTAGTTGGCCTCACAATAAACGAACAAGGCATGGCAAAAACAAGAGATGAAAAAGTAGAAGTGGCAAACCGAATTCTCAAATTTACTCGCGAATACGGCTTACCCGACTTCGATGTCTTCATCGACTGCCTAACTTTCACCCTCGGCTCTGGCGATGAAGAATTCAGAGACTCCGCCATCGAAACAATCGAAGCAATCCGAGAAATCAAAAGTCAAAACCCATTGGTCAACATGTGCCTGGGTGTCTCAAATGTTTCATTCGGCTTAAAACCTGCGGCCCGTGTCATTTTAAACTCCGCTTTCCTTTCCTATGCGCAAGAAGCCGGACTCAATTCTGCCATCGTCCATTTCAGCAAAATTCTGCCTGAAAGCAGAATCGATCCAGAAGTCTGGAAGATCGCAACCGATCTCGTCTTCAACAAAAGAGAATTTGCTCCTGCATAAACTCAATTCTTTGATGAATGATTTCTCAATTCTTCAATCAGTTCAAGTTGAATCTTTGTTACTGTCAAGTCGCTCCGCGTTCGCTCAATAACTGCTCGCAAAGCATCGCAAGTTTTTCGCAAGCCGCCTGTCAATCCATCCGGAAAATCAAAAGTGCAGAGGTCATCATAAATGGTGACCATCGTCGCAAGCATTGCCTCCGATTCAACAATTCGACCTTCGCGCATCATATCTAAAACAATCCTGCGCATTTCACTCGAACATTCCCCCATTCCGTTCAAATAGCTCCTTGCCTGCACTCCCAATTCTGCTGGGCTGGGCACGTCTTCGTTCAAAACCAATGCCAAACACCCCGCCGCTTCCACCATTTCCTTTTCCGCATCCTGCAAATATCCGGCGTACAATACTTCTGGATAGTCTTGGATCTGCTCTCTAGCGTTCGCCGCCAAAGCCTGCGCTTCCGCCAAAAAACCCCTCGCCTCCTCAAACTGACCTCGATGGACATGTTTGATACATTTACTACTGGTTTGAATGATTTTTCGGCTGGCAGAAAGTGCGGTTTCGCGCGCTAAATGCATCCCTTCTAACTCTACTTTGAGATCGGAAATACTGGAATCCCAGCTCATTTTCCCGGCCTCATTCTTACGATTCCGGCATCAATAAACTGACCACCTTGTGTTTGATGGCAATGAATCGCCAAGATATTTTTCCCGGTCTTCAAAACCCCATCTTGGATATTTCTCAGCACATATCCCGTGCTATATCCTTTATATTCCCCCACAAGGACACCATTAAGATAAACCTCCGCCGTTTCATCATGGTGAAGCTTTAACCAAAGATCTCCGCTAGGATCTTTAACATTAAATTCCCGACGAACCCAAATATCAGAACTTGTCCATTCTGTACCGATTTTTGCGCCTGGCGTCCCTTGAGATCCAAAACCACCCTTTCCTTTGGTCCATCCTAAATCGCTAAATGAACTCAAATACCAATCTTCCGCCGGCTGACGAGTTGTAAATCTCCATTCCACTTCCGATTGGTCAGATGCCGGCAGAACGGATTCAGTCACGGGTGCCGGGCCATAAATCTTGCTATTAACTCGGCGCAACCAATCAATTGGCATTTTCACAACATCACGATCATAAGTCATTAAGCCATTGACTTCAACTTCCACATCCGTTGTCTGGGTGTATATTGCGCCCGATAAGCCCTTCCCTTTCAAAATCAGCAAATGATCAATCATCTCCTGATATCGATTCATCAGCGCGTTTTTATCTGCAAAACTCTGATAGCCCCAGTTATTTTCATCTTGCCAAGTGTGGCCCTTCACGGGCAAACCTAAACCTCCAAATTCTCCATTCACAATCGCCATTCCTGGAACAAGATGAGGGGCGCCCGGTCCGGGATATTCATGGATATCAAAAATATCTCCGGCCTGAACAAAATTTCCTCCGCTAGCCGCATTGACAATTCTGGTCGGATCAAACTTTTTTGTCCAATTAGCTACCGATACCGTATCGTGCTGTCCCCATGCTTCGTTAAAAGGCACCCACACCACCACCGAAGGATATACGCGACATGCCGACATCACATTGGACCATTCCGACAAAAACTGTGCTTTACTACGATCCGGGCGATTCCCGTCCGGATTGCTATTCATCTTTGTCCAATTCATGTCCCATTTCGGACCAAATTTCAAGTTACTTGGCATGTCTTGCCAAACCAGCAATCCAAGTTCATCACAATGACGATAGAATCGCGCTGGCTCAACTTTTACATGCTTGCGAACCGTATTGAATCCAGCTCTCTTTGTCACCTGCAAGTCATAAAGCATCGCCTCATCTGTCGGAGGTGTGTAGAGCCCATCCGGCCACCAACCTTGGTCAAGCAATCCAAACATAAAAATCGGCTGACCATTCAAGTAAATCTGTTCTCCGTTTTGACTTGGCTTAACTTCAACTGTCCGAATCCCAAAGTAACTGGAAACTTTATCTAAGACTTTCCCGCCACTTGAAATGGTCAATTCTAAGTCGTATAAATGAGGAGAATCCGGTGACCATAATTTTGGTTGTGGAACTTTTAAGCCCAGCTTTTCGCTCAATACCGAAGTCACTTTTGCAACCTCTTTTCCTTTATCCAAAACTACTGCCGAAATAGACTTGCCACCAAGATCACCATCCAGCCCTAAATCAAGCGAAATTTCACCATTCAGAGCCGTTTTCGCTTCAACCGAAGTAATTCCCGCTTGGGATTGATACCGGTTCAAGCCATACCGTCTGCCATATTCCCGTTACTGCCGTATACCAAATTCCATTGGGCTTAAAAAACTGCTTCCCATGGGGTTGATCTCCGGTATCGGTCGGATCCCAGACTTCCACGACAATCTCATTCTCACCCTCTTTCAAAGAACCAGAGATTTCAAACGAGAATGGATCATATCCGCCCGAATGTTCACCAACTTTGTTTCCATTAACAAAAACTGTAGTCTGCCAATCAACCGCCCCAAAATGCAAAAGAACTTTTTTCCCCGACCAACCTGCCGGAACTTCAAACGGCCTCTTATACCAAAGCTTTTGGTCTTCAAACACTTGCCGCTGAACTCCCGATAAACGAGATTGAATCGCATAAGGAACTCTAATTAACCCTTGACCTCCACCATAAACGGCGGTCTCTCGATCCTGAATCGCATACTCCCACATTCCATTCAGATTCATCCAATCCTCCCGAACCATTTGGGGCCGAGGATATTCCTCCCAAAACCGACCTTGCATGACATCACGTGTCCATCGGGTTTCCATGAACTTATCGATAATCTGGGGCCGATCGTCTTGCTGGGCCATTAAAATTCCCGCTGCGAGTGTCGCAAACATTACAACAAGCTTAGTCGATATCAAGCCCTCAAATCTGAAGTTTTTTCATTGACAAAGCCTCCGGAAAATTTTCAAAAGAATGTTTCGCGTAACAAAATGAAAACACCCATGGATACAACAAACCAAGCAAAAATTGGTCGTATTTGCGTCGCCTCCATTTTCCCCGACAACCACCGACCAATGAAGACTCCGACCAGAGCCAAGAAACACACTATCCCAACAAGTCCAAGCACTGAAGTATTAAAACTTTTCATCGCTCCCAAGAATCCCGCCAACGATTGAATCGAAATAATCCCTAAAGAAGTGCCAACTGCCTTCTTCATCCCCAAACCAGCCCCCAAAACTAGCGCAGGAACGATGATAAACCCCCCGCCCGCCCCCACAAGCCCCGCCAAAACCCCCGTAGCTACCCCAATTCCAATCAAAAACCCAACTTTTGGCTTCTCATTTTGCTCCGTAACCTTCTCTCCTTTTCTCAACATTCGAGCCCCAATGACCAGCATCAAAACTCCAAACATAATCAAAAGCAATCGATCTCGCGTCAACTCCCATTGACCAATTACCATCAAAGATTCCGGAATTGAAGGGATCACCCATTGCCTCACGGCAAACACTGCCGGAACACTTCCCAGAGCAAAAGGCCAGGCCGCATTGAACTCAAATTCACCACTTCTGAACGCCGCAATTGAAGCTAAAAGTGCCGAACTTCCGACCACTAATAAACTAGCCCCCGTCCCAACCGTCGCCGAAAGCCCAAACAAATAAACAAGGAGTGGAACCGTTAAAATAGAGCCTCCGCCCCCCAAAAGGCCAAGCAAAACGCCAACGAGAATTGCCCCAACCCATCCCACTGCCGTCAAAAAACTTAATTCCACAATCTTCTAGTGTGACTGATTGGCGAAAAGGATTTAACTAGCGCAAACGGATTGGTCTAAAGCCTCTCGAACAATTTCTCTTGCTCGATGTAATCGAGATTTCACTGCGGCACTCGTAATTCCAATTCGCTCGGCAACTTCATCCGTACTCAATCCTTGTAATTCTCGCATTTCATACACCGACCTTTGATCCGGATCCAATATCGAAATGGCCGATTGAATACATGATTTCATCTGCTTCATTTCAAGCTCTTTTTGAGCAGTTTCAGCCTGCGAAACTGCTTCTAAAACTTCATCACCAACGATAAAGCTAATCCGTTCATTTCGTCGAATATGACTGCAAGCTCGGCGGGCAATTGTTCCAATCCACCCCCGGAACGCTTCTGGATTTTCTAGGCGATCTGCCGCCTGCCATGCCGAAACTAATGATTCAACTAACGCATCTTCCGCATCTTCGCGGTTGCCGCATGTCCGAACAAGTTGTCGGTAAATTGAATCTTTATGCAAGAGCAACAGCTTGTCGAATTCCATCTGTCCCTTTTTTACCGCTGAAACCTAGTCCTAGTTTTCCCGGACCTAGACCACTGGCCCCTGTAACATCTAGCAAGGTGGAACTCAAAGGCAAGTTTTCTATTTTGCTCATCTACCTTTTAGCGTTTTTTGTAACGTTAACGGGGATGGCTAGCCATTTCCCAAGAACAATCATTGGACAAAACTGTCCGGCTGCGGCAAAAATTGCATCTTTAACCGAAACTCTGGAAGATGACAATGATTTCGTGCAGTGTAAATGTGATGAGCGTAAAGCAAAAACCGCAAGCATGCTCGTCCTCTTCAGTATTCCTCCTTGCATTTTCAATTCGCAAGCTGAACTATTAGATTTCCCAATCCTGCCTACTCAAAAATCTATTTTCGAGCCAAATAACAAAATCATTTTTCGCGAATCTTGCCCACCAGATCGCCCGCCCCTTTGTTAAGTTTTTCAACCAATAGTCCGAGCAACTTCCGCTCGCATGACGAAAAAAACTTTAACTAGAAAATGAATCGAACTCAATACAGGCCAAATTGTGCCTTAAATAACCCGAAACTGGAGAAGTCGAAATGAAAAGCTTTAATCTTGCCCTTGGCATTATCGCAAGCTTTGCTGGATTAGCAGTCATTTCTTCATTTATCATCCCATCCGCAAAAGCACCTCAGGTGCCACTCGGATATTCGCTCGATGCTGATCTCGGAATTTCCGATGAAACTGCCGCGACCGAACTCGCCCTAAAACAGCCAGAAGAACATCCGGTTACCAACGAAATGATAAAAGCCGCTGAAAGTCTCGGATCTGATCAAGCTCCGGATTTCACGCTGATTTCAACCGACGGTACTTCATACATAGGTAGCAATCTATGGAAAGACAAGCCAGTTCTCATTTTCTTTATAGAAAAGGAATGCCCGTGTTGTCTTGGTGCAAAACACTTTTTCGACAAACTAGCCGACCTTTACAAAGGAAATGTAGTCGCAATTGGCATCATAAACACGGATGATCAAGAAGCTCAAAAATGGGTAACTGCCACAAGGCCCCGATTCCCTGTTTTGCAAGATCCAAAACAAAAGACAATTTCTGCATACAAGGCGGAAAGAGGGGTTTACACAACCCTTATTCGGCCCGGCGGAATCATTGAAAAAGCCTATCCAGGATATTCCCTGGAAATGCTGAAAGACTTGTCAACTCGAATTGCTAAAAATGCCGGAGTCAGAGATAAAGGCTTTGAATCTGATGCCGCCCCGACAAAAATGACTTCTGGATGCCTTTTCCCAGAGTCACCGACGGAAACAGAAAACTAATCTAAGATGAACATCCTTATTCTTTCAACAATACTCGTCACTAACTTCAATAAGGTTCAAGAAGAAAATTGTATGTGCAAGCCTTTACCCAGATTTAGTTTGGCGGCAAACGATGGATTTACATACAATCAAGATGGACTCTCAAAAAAGCCAACTGTAGTTTTCTTTTTGAGTGCTGGCTGCCCGCACAACCCAAAATCGGCACCTGATATCAATCGGCTAAAGTCAATTGTTGGTTCAAAAGTCGGTGTAGTTGCCATGACAAACCTCAGTCAAGCTGAAGCTAAATCCTACGCAAAGGAGCTCAAGCTTCAAGTGCCATTGCTGGCAGATCCGAAGGGCGAGACAATCGCAAAATTTGGGGCTAAACACAGCCTTGATATTGCGCTAATTTGCTCTGATGATAAAAAGGTCAGTAAATTCTGGGAAGGCTATAACCGAAACACCATAAAAGAAATGTTAACGGAGATAGAAAATCACGGCGGCCCCAAAATAAAGTCTGATCTTAAAGAATTCTCTGAAAAAAGAGCATCCGGCTGTAGCTTCTAAAGTCACAAATCGGCCCGGCGAGTCAAAACAATGGCTGCCGGGCCTTATCGCCTCTCATTTATCTGTTTGAATTCGCCATAATATAGGGCATGCCCGAACAAATCTTGATGCCAGAACTCGGTGAATCCGTACATACCGGAACTGTCGGTCGATGGCTCAAAAATATCGGTGATTTCGTCAAAGAAGACGAACCTGTTGTGGAGATCATGACTGACAAAGTCAATACTGAACTCCCAGCACCCGTTTCCGGAGTTTTGGTGAAAATTTCCATTGCGGAAGGAGACGAAGTTGAAGTCTTTGCAGAAATGGGCCTCATAGAATCTGATGAGAATGCAGCAAAAGAATTTCTTGCCGGGACAAGTCCATCTCCATCTGAACAGCCGGCTAAGACCGAAGAACCAGCCGTAAGCGCCACGCCAGCCGATAGCAAACCAGCCGCGCAAACCAGTTCAGAAGATGGTCGAAAATGGTTCACGCCATTGGTTAGGGCAATTGCCAAAGAAAACAATATCTCCGAAGATGAGTTAACAACCATATCCGGATCTGGACAAGGCGGAAGAGTAACCAAGACTGATGTTGAAGCCTACATTGCTAATCGAGGTTCAGCTCCAAGTGCCGCCCCAACAAAAGCAGAACCAACTCCTACGGTTCAATCTCAAACTCAAGCAGCTCCTGCAGCAAAAGAATTTAAGGCTCCAGTTGCGGAACACAAGCCCGCAGAAGACCAAGAAGTCTCAAAACTGGTGGGAATGAGAAAGATGATTGCCGATGCAATGGTTCGTTCCAGCCAAGTTCCGGTAGTCAGCACGTTGATTGATGTGGATGTCACTTCATTAGTGGAATACAGAAAACTCAATAAAGATTCCTTCCAGGCAACGCATGGAGTCAAACTCACTTACACACCATTCTTTATCAAAGCGCTGGCCGAGTGTCTTGCTCAATTCCCAATGATCAATGCCAGCCTAATTGGCGAAGATCAACTGGTTAAAAACAGCAAAGTACACATGGGAATTGCCGTTAGTTTGGGCGAAGATGGTTCTGGTGGACTCATTGTTCCTGTCATTAGAGATTGCAATGATAAATCGCTAATTGATATTGCAAAAGATTTGGAAGGAATTGCCAAAAAAGCTAGAAGCAACCAACTTGGCATTGAAGATGTGAAAGGCGGAACCTTTACGTTAACAAATCCTGGTTCCTATGGCGCGGTCTTAGGAACTCCAATGATCAATTCTCCACAAGCGGGCATTGCCGGAATCTACGGAATAAAAGAACTTCCGGTGATTATCAATGGAATGATTGCCGTTCGCTCAATCATGAATGTTGTCCTGACATACGACCATCGGCTCGTAGATGGCTTAACTGCCGGAAGATTCTTGCAGGCGTTCAAAGCTAAAATAGAATCAATGGATTTCTTTAAGTAAGTAATTCCAATTCAAGTAGCCGTTTGAATTCAAATTCAAGCGGCTTCTTTATGCCTCAGGTCGCTTTAGTACGAAGCGATTGCCCGATTGAAGATCAAGATAATCAGCCCCGCCGAGTCTACTAATCGGAGAAAACTTGTCGATGCGATCCACCCAAAGTTCAGATACATGAATTTTCATTACTTCTCCAATCACGTAATTTGCCGCCCCTGGGCCATCTCCATGACTGATAATTTCAAATAATTTGCACTCAAGTTGTGCGGGAGATTCAAGAGCTCTGGCAGGCTTTATCAATTCTGATTCTAGAGGTGTAAACCCACTCACTTCCCACTCATCAACATCTGCTGAAAACCCGACGCTAGTAAGGTTCATTTTTTCCGCCGACTCAAAGGTCAACATATTAATCACAAACTCACCCGTCTCTCTGATATTTGCGAGAGAGTCTTTAACTGCCCCTTTTGGCAATGTACCGGGAGAAAACACAACACTTGGAGGATTAGATCCTCCCAAATTAAAGTAGCTGAAAGGAGCAAGATTTGCAATGCCAGCAGATGAAACTGTACTGACCAAAGCAATTGGACGAGGCACCACGATATTAGTTAGTAATCCATATATTTGAATTGGTTCAAGGATTTGCGGATCAAATGATTCAAATTTCATTTATGGGTTCCAGTTCAGATTTCAGTGATCGGCTCAACTAAACAACCGTAAAACTTTACCAAACGCCCGTCATTTTATCATTCGAACCCCTTGCATACTGGAACATTCCCGGAGGCATTTTTATTTCAAGCCAAAATAGAAACATGGAATCACGTTCGTTCATTGCTCTCGACCTCCCCTCAGATGTCCAGGCTGAACTACAACGAATTCAAAACATCGCTGAGAAAGCTCAACCTAATATCTATAAGTGGACTCCTCCCGAAAACCTACATTTGACGTTGTATTTTTTAGGCGAAGTCTCTCAAGATGATATGGAATCAATAAAAAACCGGGTCACAATTAATCAATCCTTTCAGCTTGAATTGGGGAAGATCTTAGTTTTTCCTGAACCAACCGTTCCAAAAATCCTGGGAGTCGAATTAGCTGGAGACATTAAAGTTCTCAAATCTTTACAGCAAAGAGTTCATGATTCAGTATTTCAAATCGCAACTCATAGAGAAACTCGCCCTTTTGTTGCCCACATCACACTTGGACGCCTCAAACGCGAAGTTCCCCCGAGTGCAAAGCCTGTTAAAAAGCTAATCGCTGCAATTCCGACTCCCAAACCGGTGCCTTGGACTGCAAATGAGATTTGGATGTATGAAAGTAAAATGAGTCCAACTGGGCCGATCTATGAAAAAACTCATTGCTTCAGCTGTCAGTCTTAGTCTCGGATCTGGCCTGCTTCTTCTCGCCGGTTGCAATCAAGATGCTGACCTGGGGAAACCTGCCCTTCCCGTCACTCAAAATAAGCATCTAAAAGTCATTACTTTTGAAAGCGATTCATTCGGCTACCGAATCAACCTTGATTCAGTTTCTGCTCAATGGTTTCAAAAATTTGCAGTTGAAAATGGGAGATTGCTTGAAGTTCATTGCCCTGAACAAAACGTCCAAATCAAGATCAACGGAAAAGACTTTCGAACATATTTTCGGGATCATATTGGACAGCTGATGGTTGAAGATCAACCCGTTTCCCCAAATAGTAAACAGCAAATTGCATTTAAGATAGTTACAGAAGCTGAGGGTGTAGAAATTCGGATAGATCTGCCAATATCAAAAAACTCATTCGGATTCCATATAAAGTCCAACCACCGTTGTAAAGTCGAAGTTATCGGAAATGAACAGTCTGATACCAATTTCATTAAGGAACTCAACCCACAGGAAAAACTAGAATTCCATATTGGATCCGGCCAATCCTTTGACAAACAAAATCCAATTCCAATCATTGTCGAACCCATAAAAATTGATGGACCGTGTAGAAGACCAAACGGCCATCAATGCCTTTGTCTATCGTTTGCAACAAGCCAGACCGCTTTCCCCGTTCGGACGTACTTCCCTTCGGTACAACGGCCATTGCTTCTGGGATGCCGATACTTGGATTTTCCCGTCTCTTGCCCTCATCAATCCAATTGCCGCGACTTATATTCCAAAATTCAGACTCGATACTTCTAATCAAGCCAAAGTGTCTGCTAAAAACTGGAGTTTAAATCTCCGAAGGCCAATTGCAAATAAAAATTTCCTTGGCAACTTGACAAATAAGAACAAGGCGAAAGTGGAAACAGGAATGAAATTTCCATGGGAGTCAAACTCACTGGGAGAAGAATCTTCGCCATCCGAGACCAAGTTTCAAGAACACATTTCTGCCGACGTAGCCCTGATGCTTAACCAAACACTTGCTCTGCGAATGAAAGATTTTGATGCATCGCTAGATTCAAAAAATCTTGGCAGAATCATCAATGAAACCAAGAAGTACTACAAAAATCGTATTGAAATCGGAAATCCAAGCGAATTGAAGTCCACCGTTTCTGCGAGTGAATGGCATACAGTCGACAACGATCTCTACACCAACGCCATGCTGGAAGTTCTTTACGGCTTCCCCATGAAATTGCCAAAAGACAAGATCACTTTCTTGACTTTTGATGACGACAAACTCAATCAATATCAGCAGGCTTCCGCTCTTTTAGCAATTTTTCCGGCCCAAAACCCAAAAGTTGAAGCTGAGACCGCCGCAATGTTGAAGCGATTTTTAGGCAAAGCTGCGCCCCAAGGCCCGGCTATGTCTCACTCAATACAAGCTCTGATTGCTGCAAGAATTGGCGAAACCGAACTGGCTTACGATGAGTGGCAAAAGAGCTGGAAATCCTACACTTCCGATCCCCTTCTCTACTTTCAAGAAAAACAGAATGAGGGTGAAACTTATTTCTACACTGGTGCTGCCGGATGCGTCAATACTGTCCTGTACGGGTTCATGGGTTTAAGATTCGACAATGATCAACCAAAATCGAAATTATGGAAAATACCGCTTGAAAATGGCTATTGGCTCAGCGCAGAACCAAACTTACCAAAAGAGTGGAAATCCCTCCAAATTGACATCCAAGTTCTCGGAAAATCATATCAACTTCTTGTCAAAAACAAAGAACTTTGGGTGAATGGTCGGTCTTACGGTAATTCTGCGAGTAAAAAGCGTCAATAATAAAACAGTTGCATGAGGAGCCTACGATATACGCATGCCTTTGAAGTTGTTCGAGAATTACCCGATAAACTTCAATCCCTTAAAACGCTAGCCTACAATTTACGTTGGACATGGCACCATCCAACAGTTGATATATTCAAAGAGACTGACCACGAACTTTGGGAGTCGGTCGAGAGAAATCCAATTGAGCTCATCAATAATCTCTCTCTAGAACGAATTGAAGTTCTCATCAATGATGAAGTCTACATTGCAAAGCTCAACCTCCTTGCAAAAGATCTTGCTCAATATATGGATTCGACAAATTGGTTTGATTCAAAGTTTCCAAATGAGCGATCGCAAACAAAAATCGCCTATTTCTGTGCCGAATTTGGTATCCATGAGTGCTTAAAAATCTACTCGGGAGGTTTAGGAATCCTCGCCGGTGATCACTTAAAAGCTGCAAGCGATCTTGGAATCCCACTCATCGGCGTTGGTCTCTTATATAGCCGTGGATATTTTCGACAATATCTCAATCCCGATGGCTGGCAAACCGAGAGGTATCCGCAATATGATTTTCATAGATTGCCAATCCAACTCGTCAGAGATGACGAGGGCAATGCCCAAACGATTCAAGTCGACTTTCCAGATCGCAAAGTCACATGTCAAATTTGGAAAGCTCAAGTTGGGCGCATCGAACTTTTCTTACTCGATTCAAACATTCTAGAAAACGAATCCTCAGACCAAGGCATCACCGACACTCTCTATGGTGGAGATGAAGAAATGCGGATTCGCCAGGAAACCATTCTTGGAATTGGTGGATACCGTGCTTTAGCCAAAATGAATCGAATTCCAACTGTGTGCCACATGAACGAAGGGCACGCGGCATTTCTCACGCTGGAACGACTTCGCCAATTTATGACCGATCATAAATGCGATTTCCGCGTTGCTCGACAATGCGTCGTGAGCGGCAATGTTTTTACAACCCACACGCCGGTTCCAGCCGGATTCGATATTTTTCAAAAACCCCTGCTAACAAAATACGTTTCAAAGGCCGTGCAAGATATTGGATTGCCGTTTGATCAATTCCTCCGGCTAGGCAGAATCCATAAAGACTCGGAAAGTGAAGCATTCAACATGGCCGTATTCGCCATGGAAAACGCCAATTACATCAACGGAGTGTCCAAACTTCACGCGACAGTTTCCCGGGAAATGTTTAGCGACCGCTGGCCAAACTATCCACTTCAAGAAGTACCAATTGATGCCATCACAAACGGAATTCATACGGCAACTTTTATGTCGAAGAGAATGGAAAAACTGTTTGATCGACATTTGGGACGAGACTGGTCAACGGATGCTGCCAATCGAAATCTATGGAGCAAAGTTCACGATATTCCGGACGCAGAACTTTGGCAAGTCAGAGAAGATCTTCGCGGCGATTTCGTCAGATTCTGTCGGAAATACCTTCGGAAACGCTTAGAACTCAATAGTGCCGGACCTGTCGACGTCAAACAAACTAACAAAATTCTCGACCCGAGGATATTAACCATCGGTTTTGCCCGACGCTTTGCAACCTACAAAAGAGCAACTCTGCTCTTTCGGGATAAAGCACGGCTGAAAGAACTGCTCTTGCATAACGAACGACCAGTGCAGTTTGTGTTTGCTGGTAAGTCACATCCGCGAGATGATGGCGGTAAGAAACTCATTCAAGACATCATTCAATTCATCCGTGAAGAAGGTGCCCAACACAGAATTGTCTTTTTAGAGGACTACGATATGAATATCGCTCGGCATCTCGTTCAAGGTGTCGATGTATGGTTGAACAATCCCCGGCGACCAATGGAAGCCAGCGGAACTTCAGGAATGAAAGTCGTACCAAACGGCGGTCTAAACTGTTCGATTCTCGATGGCTGGTGGGCAGAAGGACATCAAAATGGAGTTGGTTGGGCAATTGGTGATATTGACTCAAACGAAGATGAAGGACACCAAGACTGGCTCGATTCCCGTTCCCTCTATGATCTTATAGAACATGAAATCGCACCAACATTTTATCACCGTCCAGATGATGGTCTACCAACCGGCTGGATAAAAATGATGAAACAGTCAATGGCTGAACTCAGCCCAACATTCTCAACTTTACGAATGGTCAGAGAGTACACCTGTCGGTTCTACATGCCTTCAAGTCGACAGTTTTCAAGATTAATCGCTAACGGCCTTGAAGTTGCAAATTCCGCTCTCATCTGGAGGGACAAAGTTGCTTCCGCTTGGGATCAAGTTCGAGTAGTTCATGTCCAAGATAACGCTGGCAAAACCGCAAGCCTTGGTTCAAACTTTGAAATCCATGCGGAAGTGGAACTTGGCGAACTGGAACCTAAAGATGTCAGAGTCCAAGCCATGGTCGGAAGAGTCACCACAAATCGTGAATTGGAAGACCTTGATCTTTATGATCTTCAACTGACGGGCGTACAAGGATCAACCCACATTTTCCGTGGGGAGGCCAGGTGTGATCATCCCGGCAGTAAGGGCTACATTGTTAGAATTGTGCCTTACAATGTGGATATTAAGATAACAAGTGAACTCGCATTGGTAGCTTGGGAAGATCAAAAATAGGTTTCAAAAACTCACATCAAGTTTTTTGCCTAAATCAACTTCAAGACTGCCTCTCACAATTGGTTTTCTATTGGCTAACCGCCAAATTCTAAAGCCACCTCGGCGATGAACAGCCTGAATCGGAGCTACCCCAGAAACCTGAGGACTCCGATTTTCGGCTTCAGACTCTAATCGGTCTGATTCATATGGATAAGGCGATCCGATAACCATCTTGTGAACTTTCGTTCATCATGTACTGATGCGAATTTCGTGCCAAATCGAACTTTTGCCGTCAGTCCGGTGCAACTACCATTGCTACTGGTAGCCTTAAAAACTGTGAAATGGTTCTTTCCAGCACTATTACTTCTTCTGACTGGATGCTCAATTCGGTCAACTGAACCTCAAAATGGAACTCAAAAACTAACGGATGAGCAATTGCGTGAAGCCGCAAAGCTAGAAACGATTCCATTTGATCCCACAAATGTTTCATTAGCAGAAATAACTGTCCAAATCAGCACCATGGCAAATCAGCTAGCTGCAATAGGCAAAAACCACAGCTATCACAATTGGACAGATGTCTTTATCAATGATTCAATTGCCGAGGTCAAAACTCTTGCCAAAGGAGAAATTTTAGATAGCTCCATGCACACTCAGACTGGTAACGGACTTGAAGAAGTCAAAATTCAACTGATTAAAAAAGATCCTTCCAGCGTTATAATCCGACTGACCACATCAAATCCTGATCTTGCTAGAAAGCTGCAAGCGGATTTAAACTCAGCCGATAATAACCCAACTCCAAAAAATAAAAGCCCCGAAACCTTACGGAACCAGGGCATTTTTTAGCCACGGAGGGCGGGTTCATGATCGAACTCGACCCAAACATGCGGCCGCGGGTCAACTAAAACCCACAACCTCCGTGGTGGCTTCTGTTTTGATGATTCATTATTGGGCACCACCTCCTGAGTGATAAAAGTACGCTAAAAAGCTCACTTGAAACTGATTAACGCCTACTTTATTGACGTCACAGGATTACTTTGCGTTGCTGAAGATTCTAGATATTGTTTTTCAGCAATTTCCGAATCCTCGCGTGCGTTTTCCGGATTGATTCGCAATGCATCCATGAGTTTAACAATTCCAAGAGCTTGAGTAAACCGAGTTTGACCACCACCACTATCTTGTAAAAGCATTAACCGCACTGTGCCATCTTGCCAAAAAAAGTACTTTGTATGCTCAGTTTCAACTATAGAATCCGGGGCGCCAAGCCTCAACTGATAATCTTGAATGATCACAGTAGATTCAACTTTATCAATAGAATTGAAATGATCTAAAGCCAAAACAAGCCGACCATCTTTGCCCACTGTAGAAAAATGACGATCTGGGGTTTCCCAGCCTCTAGAATCAAAACCATCATCCAAAACAGGTGGCAATTCACTCAATACTGTTGCTCTCGTCGGTTTCTTAAAACCACCACTAAAATCTAAAGATGTCGATTGACCAATTTGGATCACACCAGAATCAAGCTCTAAAGTGAGGTGCGAAAACGGCGCAATATTTGAAATCGAAACATCTGAGGGCCCAATCAAATCAACATCTCCAGATTGATTTCCAACGATTTGTTGGGAACCACATCCTGAAAGACAGATAAGCCCCAAAACAATCAAAGAAATCTTATTCAACTGAGAGAATTTTAAAATTACGCATGCCACCAGGAGTTTCCACCTCAATTTTGTCGCCTGCTTTTTTGCCAATACAAGCAGAGCCCATCGGTGAAGAGGCTGAAATCTTATCCATCATAGGATCAGCTTCAAAATCTCCGACAAGTTCAATTGTCATTTCATCACCAAACTCCAGATCTTCTAACGTTAAGTTTGAACCTAAGTTTGCCACGCCCTTCGGGCCAGTATCGGTGACTACTTGCGCATGCTGTAATGCTCGCTCCAATTCTGAAATCCGTGCTTCCAGTCGCCTTTGATTCAGCTTGGCTTCATGGTACATCGCATTTTCGCGTAAATCTCCATGAGATTTAGCTTCGCGAATATTATCAGCCACCCGTTGGCGTTCTTCACCTTTAAGTGCCTCTAATTCCTTGGTTAATTTTTCAAAACCTTCGGGAGAAAGTCTGACTTCGTTCGACATAGAAGTCACTATTTTACAACACTCCAAGATCAATGGATAAATATCTTTGAATTCACCAGTACAATAGCCCTGAAAATGGCCTTTAACCCACGAATTTCTGTAATTCTCGTGAATTACAACACAAAGGCACTCACGATTCGCGCGATTAAAGAACTCTTAATCCAAACCGTCCACGAAATCATTGTTGTCGACAATGCCAGCCAAGACGGAACGGGAGATGCCATAAAATCAGAATTTCCAACTGTCACCTTGATTGAAAACGAAATTAATAAAGGTTTTGGTGCTGCAAACAATCAAGGTCTAGCGGTCATGAGCGGGGATCTTGCATTTCTTTTGAACTCAGACGCCTTCCCGCTCCCAAATGCTGTTCAAATCCTTGCCACCGTATTTTCTAACGAAAAAATTATAGCAGCGGGAGGAAAACTAGTCAATCCCGACAACTCACTTCAAGAATCTGCATGCTCAAACCTCACGCTTTGGGCTGTTCTCTGCGAGCAACTGCTTCTCGAAAAAGCCTTCAAAAACTCACAATTGTTCAGCCCTTATTGGCAATCAAAAAGACTTCAACAACTCGGACCTGGCCCGCATCATGTAGCCCAAGTTATGGGAGCATGCCTGATGTTTCGACCAAAAGAAGTGTTTGATGAAAGATTCTTTCTCTATTGCGAAGACACCGAACTCTGTCTCCGATTAGCAAAACATGGATCTATTGTGTATTTTCCAGAAGCATCATTCCAACATGATCTCGGCGCAAGTTCTCATACCAACAAATGGGCCGCCGTCGCTCGCTACAACCGTGGGAAAGAGCTCTTCTTTAATATCCATAAAGGATCTCTCTCCGCTTTGCTCTGCTGGATTCTTAACCGCCTGGGTGCCCTGCTAAGACTCTTCATATGGATGATCCCCACAGTCCTTACTTTAGGCTTATACGCCAAATTCAGAAACCAAACCATCCTTTGGATAAAAGTTCTTTTTGCTGGCTTTAACGGTTCACCGCTTCCGCCTGATACTCAGCCAAAACTTCGTCCGGAAGTCCGCTCATCTTGATCTCTCCACCTTGTAACCAAACAACCCGATCCGCTACACGGCGAACCGCATCAGCATTATGTGAAACAAATAGAATCGTTCCGCCATCGGCTCGAAACTGATCAATGAAGTCGTAGCATTTCTTCTCAAAAGCATAGTCACCAACTGCCAAAACTTCGTCAACAATCAAAATTTCCGCACCAACATGAACGGCAATGGCAAAACCAAGCCTGGCTAACATCCCGCTACTGTAAGTTCTAATAGGAGTATCGATTTGATGCTCTAATTCTGAAAAAGCTACAATTTCATCCGTTTTCGCCAATACTTCTTTACGAGTTAAGCCCAAAATCATACCGTTAAAGAGTATGTTCTCCAAACCAGTAAGATCAGGATGAAAACCTGCTCCTAACTCCAATAAAGGTGCAACTTTACCCCTAATCTCTATCGTTCCACTTGTGGGCTTATAAACATTAGAAAGTAAAGAAAGCAACGTGCTTTTACCTGCTCCATTTCTTCCAACAAGAGCAACGCATTCTCCGCGAGAAACTTCAAAACTAATGCCTTTCAACACCTCCAGTTTTTCAAGTCGCTTCTTCTTCCACCAAAGTAAAGAAGCCTTAAGCGATCCCGCTCCAGAATGGCTCAATACAAACTCCTTGCGGAGATCCTTAACTTCTATTGCAGAACTCATCACGGCTTCTCCACAAATCGCCATTTCATACGATTAAAAACCCAATATCCAAAAACTAGTATCGCAAAAGAAGTCACAACTGTCACACCAAACATTGCCCAATCCGTTGGCAAGGTACTAACAAGCTTTGCCGTTCGATTCTCACTAATCTCAATTTGACCTGGAGCCAGCAAGACCTTGCGATAGATGGTTGCCAACTCCGCCAAAGGATTCAAATGATAAAGCGTATAGATTAAATTCCGATTTGGCTCACCTTTCAACGCGTACCAAACTGTTTCGCTAAAATAGAATATCGGAGTCAAAAAATAAAGCAAATACAAGACCACAGAAACCATGTATTTGATATCCTCATAAAAAACATTCAACGCCGAAATCAAAAGCGATGCTCCCGTCGTCAAAGCCAGAGTCACAACTAACAAAACGGGCAAAAATAGTGCTCTCCAAGAGAATGGAGTAACTTCAAAACCAGAACCTGCCCAAACCATAAACAAAAATACAAAGAAAACTAATAAGGCTAACAAAAAGTGTATAAAGTTACTGATAATACTTGCTAAAGGCAAGATTTCCCTGGGAAAATATACTTTTCTCACAACTGGTAAAGCAACTAAAACCGATTGCGCCGAATCCATTAAAGCTGTACTAAAGAAAAGATAAGGCAAGTAACTAGCCAACATATACGCACTAAAATTAGGAGTATTATTTTTTAGCAAAAAGCTAAACACAAGCCACATTACAAAAACCGTAACAAGTGGATTCAGTAATGACCAAAAAAAACCGAGAAAACTATTCTTATAACGAATTCTCAGTTCGCGTTCAACCATGGCTAATAACAGCTCTCTAAAACGCCAGAGCTCTTTAAGTTCATTAACCATCTTCTATTTACTCGGACGTTTTAACAGTGTCCAATACCCATACCTTTAAGTTTAAGTCAGCCGTTCCGTACATACCGCCGTTCCATTGCGCCACCATAGAACCAGGAACAACACACTCTTTCATTCCGCTTGTTTTCAAACCAATCATTGCCGCACTCAAAAACGAAGGAGCTCCTGGAGAGCCAATGATAAAGCTGTATGGTAGTCCCCGCTCCCGAGTATTGACCAAAATCGTACTTCCTCGCGACATTTCAATATGAATGGTCACGCGATCATTCTCTTGAACAGGAATTCCAGAACCTGCTTCAACCTGAATCGTTTCTATTCCTGTTCTTAACGTCGAAACAATCGATTGCTGAGCCTTTTGAAGAGGTTTCGGATCTAAACCTAATTGCTTCGAAACTCCAGATAAGAGTAATGCCGCACCTAGCATAAGTTAAAAGACGATACTTTCTTCATCTTCGCCGCTAGGTTCTATATCAGAACGACCAAGTTGTACCAATTCTCCTGTAATCATATAGCCAACCCGCTCTGCAATGTTCAAAGCGTGATCTGCAATTCTTTCAATATGATGCACCGCCAAAATCATCCAACTCGCCGCCACCACTTGATCCGGGTTAGACCGCATATAATCGTGAATCTGTTGCCTTAAATCGCGGTAATAGCTATCAACCTGATTCTCAAGTTGACCAACATGAGGAAGAAGTTCCGCATCTCGCCGGACAAATGCCTGAATAGAATCTCGCAACATCTGCCTTGCAATTTCAGAGATCATTCGCAAATCAACATAGCTCGAATTCCCAAGTTCAGCATCCACTTTTAAAGTGGTTTTTGCAATATCAACGGCAAGATCACCAATTCGTTCAATATCCGTTATGATTTTCAAAATGGTGCCAATCTCGCGCAAGTCGGCTCCCATTGGCTGCTGCAAAGCAAGCAATCTAATACAGCTAGACTCAATTTCTAAATCTCGACGATCTATCTCGTCGTCTCCCATCATCGCTTCGTGGGCAAGGTGCTTATCCAGCCTGACTAAAGCATCAACTGCTTTCGCAACTTGAGCATCGGCACGACTCACCATGTCTAAAACTGATTGTTCTAATTCAGTCTTTTCTTGGACAAATGATTGGCGAGGGACGTGCTGATCCATTTCTTACTCGGACACCAAAGGTTACCAGGACAAGGCACGATACGCTTCAAGTGTCGCCTGTAGACCTAAGCACTAAGCCCTCAACGCAATGGAAACAGGCAAAGTGCTTTGTGATCCCCTGTTTCATTCCAAGGTGGAGGAAGAGTTCGACATTCCTGTTTCGCCCTCGGGCACCGGGAGGCGAACTTACAGCCAACAAAAAGCTGCCTAGGATCCGGAATTTCGCCCGACACTGATGGTGGAATCACTCCAATTGCATCAAGTTTCGGAGAAGAGTCCATCAAAATTTGCGTGTATGGGTGTCTTGGTCGATCAAAAACTGCAGCGGTCGGACCAGTTTCTACAACTTGCCCCATATACATCACTGCCACCCGATCAGAAACATATCTAACCGTCAGCAAATCATGGCTAATGTACAAAAATGAACATCCCGTCGATTCCTTGATATCTTTCAACAAATTCAAGATCTGCGCCTGAATACTCAAGTCTAATGCTGCTGTCGGTTCATCGCAAATCACCAAAGGAGGTCTCAGAGCCAAAGCTCTACCAATTGCAACTCTCTGTCGTTGTCCTCCACTCAATTCATGAGGAAAACGGTCAGCCAGTCGCCTATCAAGCCCAACTTCATCCATCAGTTGATTTATATCGCCTTTAATTCCAACCAACTTAAATGGTTCCTCCAATATCTGTCGAACCCGCCAAATAGGTTCAATACTAGCAAATGGATCTTGCCAAACAATACCCACGCGTTTGGCATGCCCTTTGGTTGGCTCGCCAACCGGCTTGCCGTCCAAGATAATTTGTCCATCAACAAGTGTCTGCAGTCCAAGCACTGCTCTTGCTAAAGTCGTTTTCCCACAGCCAGATTCCCCAACTACCGCTAGTGCTTCCCCCTTCTTAAGGTTCAAACTCACTCCATCAACCGCTCGAATTGCGCCATTTGATGTTCCAAATTGAACGGCAGCTTTGTCAATAGTCAGTAAATTTTCAGTGCTCATGTTTTGGGCCTTTGCTCCATTCAAATCGATACGCTAGCTTTTCGAAAAAGTCATTCTCATCCATAACAACCAAACGAGTCACTCTTGGCGAAGTAGTAATTTTAACCGCATCTCCACTTAATAAGTGCAACCGACTATGTCCATCGCAAGAAAGAACCGCGTCGCCTCTGGTCTCAATACATATATCAATCACCGCTCCTGGCCGCAACATCAAAGGACGCGCCGACAAAGTGTGAGGCATAATCGCCGTCAAAAGCATTGCCTTCAGTTCCGGATCAACAACCGGGCCACCTGCCGATAAGCTATAAGCCGTACTTCCCGTGGGAGTTGCCACCATAACGCCATCTGCAGGATACCGAGCAAGAATCCGCCCATTTACTTTAACGTCAAATGTAAGAACCCGCGTTGTCGCTGCTCGCTGAACAACAGTTTCGTTGAGAGAATGAAGCGTCGCCACCGTTCGATCAGCTCGAATCAGTTCCGTTTGAACCATCATTCTTTCCTGAATCGTAACTGAGTTATCTAAAATATCGCTGATCGCACTCCCAATCTCTGCCGGCATACATTGCGTGACAAATCCAAATCTTCCAAAGTGAACTCCTAAAATCGGAGTGCCCCGCTCCGAACAAATATGACTCGCTCGGATTAATGTGCCATCGCCCCCAAAGCTAATGAAATAGTCTGCTTCCGCCAGGGCCTCCGGCTGAACAGCTTCCACGCCAATTGCCTCCGCTGATTCAGAATCAGCCCCTAATTCAACGCCTTTAGCCCGAAGCGCTTCCATAGTGGCTTTCGCCGCTGAAACCGCATCGGGCCGAAACAGGTTGACTATTGTGTGTATTCTCACTAACGAAGAGAGTTTAACCGGGCGAGCATCTTTTTCGCATCGGCATTTTCTGGATCAATGTTAAGAAGGGTATTAAGGGTCGATTTTGCATCCGCAATTCTGTTCAACCGCTCGTACGCCACTGCAAGGTTGTGATAAGCCACAGTAAAGTCTTTTTTCGCATTTTTAGATCGCTCAAAGTAACTTGCCGCTGCCTTATTATCGCTTTGCAACAAACTCCACATTCCTAAACCATTTAAGGCTCTATAATTCGAAGTATCAGATTTAACAACCGTCGCGTAGTGGAACCTTGCACCAGGAGTGTCTCCCGTATTCCAAAGGGCGTCTGCTAAGTCAAGACGAACATCATTTCTCGAACCTTCCGATCGAATAACATTCTTCCAAATCTCAATCGAATCATCTAATCTACCAATTTTTGAAAGACAAGCTGCCATATTAAGCTTTGCGTTGGTGCTACCCGATTCCATGCCACTCAATTTTTCAAAAACAACCAGTGCTTCATCATAGCTGCCTGTATTGAAAAGAAGAACTCCAAGGTTATTCAAGGCATCAATATCATCGGGCTTAATGGAAAGAGTTTTTTCGTATGCCGCTCTGGCTTCAGCAGTTTTGCCCGCCTTCTGAGCGACGACGCCTTGGTTAAACCAATAATCAGCATTCCCACTCATGGATTCCGCCACAACCGGAGTTTTCATGATTTCTGCCGCTTTCTCAGTTCTGCCAAGCCTCGTATAGGCGGCGGCCAGGTTCACAAGCACATCAGCAGTTTTCTCTCCATTTGCCATGGCTCGCTCCAAAAACTTAACGGTCATTTCGTCATTGCCAAGTCGATTGTAAGTGACACCAGCATTCTTTGCAAACATAACATTGTCTGTCCGCATTTCACTGGCCTTTGCATAGTTTGTTGCAGCATCTGCTGTTCTTCCCAAACCTTCATAGGCTCGACCAAGGTTATTCAAAGCAAAAGGATCGCTTGCATTTTGAACTGCTTTCTCAAGATATTCTCTTGCCTTTGTAAAATCACCATCTTCTAAATAAATCGCGCCGGCATTGTAAGCTGCTGTTCCGTTTTCTGGAACAAGCCTAACCAACTCCACAAACATGGACCGAGCCTTTGTTCTATCGCCTTCCCCACCACGCTTCAGATACGCGCTAGCAAGATTATTCACAACGGCCGGATCATTAGAGTCCACTTTTCTAGAAGCCTCTAGAGCAGAGATAGCCTCATCTGTCTTTCCAGCATCTAAGTAGACATAGCCAATCCAAGCCAACTGACTCGCGCTCAAATCACCAATCGCAATCATGTCTTCAAAAACTTCAAAAGCAGATTCTGACTTGCCGGCTTTAGTCAAAGCTAAGGCTAAATCTACATTGACCGATTGTCTTGCTCCCTTATTATCTGCGTGCAATTTTCTCGCCTCAGATAAAGGTGCTATCGCTCCATCATAGTTCTGGCTCAATACTGCCGCCGAACCTTGCAAAGCCCAGGCTTCGGCATTGTTTGGCTCCATTTCAGTAATCATTGCCAAAACGGGCATCGCCTTAACGTACTGACCACTTAAATAATAACAAGCACCCAAATTGGTAGCGTTGATTTTATTGATCTGATCGCTTTTGCTTTTGCCAAGAGCCGGTTCAATCAATATCGAAGCGTTAACAAAATCGCCAGACTTGGTATACATATATCCAAGCCAAGTAATGGCCGACATATTCTTAGGATCTTTTTTGTTGAGCGCTGCTAACGATGTCGTCGCCTCTAATGCTGCTTCCGCGTTGCCTGTTTCAAGAGCTTTGTTGTATCGACCAACTATTTTTAATGTCTCATTCTGAGTAGATCGATTAACTTTTGATCCATCAATGTTTTCCGCAGGTATCGTGCCCGGAGCAACCAAGGGTTGCGACACTGCTGGAGGAGTTTGCGCTTGACCATCTTGCGCAAATGCCGAAGGTGCAAGCGCAACCACCGCCACACTCGCAATCAATAAAGGCCAATAGCTTCGTTTCAACATAATTTTTTCCCGTTATAGTAACCTTAATGGGTTAACTTCATTTTGCTCATGCAATTTGAATCGGCTAACCCATTATGAACCGAATGTTCTTAACGATCCAACGAAGTAGGAATACAGTTTCTGTGCCAGTTCATAAAATCTGGTAACGATACCGTCATACTCTCGCCGTCAAGGCCCTGAATTTGAACAACGTCTCCGCCCGTAGAACCAATCACATCAAGAACCAGGCCCGACCTCAAAGTCTTCCTCATTTCCGATTCTTTCCCACTTTCAAATGCAACAAAAATCACACCGGGAAACTCTCCAAATAATTTTCCAACCGATCCTAAGCCACTCACAAGTTGCCAAGAGTCTAGGTCAATCGAGCATCCAATGCCGCAAAGCCCCATTTCGCATAGCGCAAACAAACTCCCCCCCTCGCTCAAATCATGGGCACTATCCAAGACTCCAGCTTCTGCCCAATCTGCAATCTGGTGACAAAGCTCCTTCTCAAGCTCAACTTGCGGAGCTTCGGGAACCCCACCTTCCATCCCAAACACCTCTCCTAAAAGCGCACTAGCTCCAATCCCCTCTTGCGCAGAAATCTCACGAGGATAATAAACTGCCGCTACAGAAAGGCCGTCCTGACTAAACTGACCGCCTATCCGATCTTCTGCCTTCTCAAGAAGACCAAGCATTCCAATCATTGGCGTGGGCAATACGGCTCCTTGATCGCCTTGGTTATAAAAACTAACATTTCCGCTAATAACGGGCGTTCCAAGTACCTCGCAAGCATCAGCAATCCCCTTGACGCTCTTTTCAAAAATATAATAGTTTTCCGGGATTTCTGGGTTTCCGTAATTCAATCCATCCGTCGCCCCAACTGGACGACCGCCAACACATGCAACATTCCTTGCCGCTTCACAAACCACAAGCTGACCGCCAATATAAGGATCTTGATTAACCCATCGACCATTGCCATCGATTTTCACTGCCAGACCTTTTTTCGTCCCTCTTGGCGCTAAAACGGCGGCATCTCCTGCCCCCGGAATCAGAGCCGTTTGCGTTTGAACCTGATGATCATACTGCCGATAAACCCACTCTTTACTCGCCAAAGTTGGCGAAGACACTAACTTTTCAAACGAGCTCAAAAGATCAATATTCCCCAATTGATCTGGCCGAAAGTTTGCCGCATCGTCTAACCGAGTTGGTCGGATACTCTCTGTCGAGTAGGTCGGACATTCATCCGCCAAATGAGCAGCATTAACTTCTGCAATCACCTCGCCATGCCGAGTCACTCGAACAAGCCCATCTGCTGTAACGGTTCCAATCACAACAGCATGAGTTCCCCATTTCTCAAAAACTTCTATAACTTCTCTTTCGCGCCCTGGGTGAGCCACGCACAACATCCGCTCCTGACTCTCGCTCAACATAAGCTCGTAGCCCGACATATCAGATTCACGCATCGGAACCAAGTCCAAGTTGACTTCCATTCCAACCCCACCTTTCGCCGACATTTCAATGGTTGAACAAGTCAACCCAGCAGCACCCATATCTTGAATCGAGTGGACCGCTCCCGTCTGCAAGGCTTCAAGGGTCGCCTCGATCAAAAGCTTCTCGGCAAAAGGATCTCCAATCTGAACATTAGGTCGCTTACTCGTATCGTCATCCTTCAAGTCTTCGCTCGCAAATGTTGCCCCATGAATGCCATCTCGTCCTGTTGCTGACCCCAAATAGATCACGCTATTGCCAATTCCTCCGGCTCCCGCCGTCGCAATTTCATCCAGACTTGATCATTCCCACGCACATCGCATTGACAAGTGGCCGCCCATTAAAACTGGGATGAAAACTCACTTCACCCCCAATCGTCGGAACTCCAACACAGTTGCCATAGCCCGCAATACCACGAACAACGCCTTCGAGCAAAAACCTATTCTTCTGACTCGACTCCAAATGATCCGGATCATTGATCGGTCCAAACCGCAAAGAATTCAAAGCCGCAATCGGACGAGCCCCCATCGTGAAAATATCACGAATAATTCCCCCAACCCCCGTCGCTGCCCCTTGGTAGGGCTCAACCGCACTCGGATGGTTATGCGACTCAACCTTCATCACAACCCCCAAACCATCGCCAATATCAATCAATCCCGCATTCTCAAGCCCATCACCTTCCATTGCCTCTTTATATTTCGAAAAATAACTCAAAATCGGGCGAGAATACTTATAACCACAATGTTCGCTCCACATCACTGCAAACATGCCGATTTCTGTCAGACTGGGTTCGCGGCCCATCTTTTCAACAATAAGTTTGTATTCCGACTCACGCAGGCCCATTGAAAGGTAAACATCAGGAGAAATCGTGGACATCAACCCCAGAATACCGTTCGCACTCGTTTTGCTTATAGCCGTAATGGCCCTCGCTGGATGCAACAGCAACCGAGCGAAGTGGATCGGGACATGGGAAGGATTTTTGTCATTAAAAAGTCATCCCGAAAATCCCAATCTCGACACCGTAGATAAGGTTCAACTCATTTTTAATGGAAATTCCACTTTCAATTTATATCTCCGAGGAATCCCAGTTTCAGGTCAAGCATTTTTCGGATCCAATGAAACCAAACTCAAAGTTAAAACGGTCATGGATCGCCCAATTGAATCACAACCTACTGATATTCAAGCCGAATACAATTCACTATCTAGCCAATTTTATAACTGATACCGAAATTGAGCTAACGGGAATCCATCCCAATAATCAAAAACTGATCTTAAAAAAAGACCAAGACAAAAAATAAATGGTCATACCACTCCGGTATGACCATTTATTGATCGCGTTTCCAATTTATCGTACGTAATGAATCTGCGGATCTTCCATATCGTCAAGCAACATAAGAGAAATAATCAATGCCGGACGTGCCTGCGCAACTTCTCTTGCTTGGTCAAAGCTCACTTCTTCTGGTTCCATTCCCGATAAATCTAACCATCCCGAAAACTTCGTTGCCGCTTCAACGGAACTAAAACAGGCTAGTCCGTGAATGCCATCAAAACAGTAGCAACCATAGCGACCACTGGGAGGATGCTTAATGATAAAAACTTTACTTGGAAAGTGAGTTTCCAGTCCAAGTACCGGGCAATCAAGAATTTGATTCATCATAGCGACATATTTCTTATCGGTTAAAAAATCCTGTCCCTAAAGAGCTCAACATAAACATTTATGATCTTTTATAAAACCTCTTGCTAACTATCTCACCCGGTTCAGACTTGCCTCTCATATCAATGTGGCAAGGCGTCCCTAACTTAATATCAGACCGGATAAAGGCAAATCCAATCCCTTTTTCAAGCATTGGCGAATAGATACCGCTACAAATCGAGCCCACTACTTCACCATCGACCAAAACATTCATGCCGGGCATCGGCAGTCTCTTGCCTTCCAATTGAAAACCCTGAAGTTTGGTCGGAGTTCCTTCTTCCCGTGCTTGGTTAATTTCTGCGCTTCCTAAAAACTCTTTTGTTTTCGAAATCACCCAGCCAAGTCCAGCAGAGATAGGAGACATGTCATCGCCTAATTCATGACCATACAAAGGCAAACCGGCTTCAACTCGCAATACATCACGCGCCCCCAAACCGCAGGGCTCAACCCCTGCCGAAACCAAAACATCCCAAAGTTGCACAGCATCGCCGGCCGCACAAATCAATTCGTAACCATCTTCGCCGGTATATCCGCTTCTCGCGCAAAAACAAGAAACGCCTCCAATTGTTGTTTCCACAACGCCAAACATTCCCGCCGATTCAATTCCGTTAGCGTTTGCCGACAATCCACTCAGGATTGAAACCGATTTCGGGCCCTGAACCGCAATCATCGCGGTTTGCTCAGTCTCGTCCACAATCCCCACATCAAACCGATTTTGCGAATTCAAATGAGCAACATCCTTCGCATGATTGCTCGCATTAACAACCATCATGAAATGACTTTCATTCAACCGGTAAACAATAATGTCATCAACTACACCACCCGAAGCATTAGGAAGCATTGAGTATTGACCTTGCCCATCCATTAACTTAGAAACATCATTCGTGGTGACAAACTCTAAAAATTCAACTATCCGTTCACCCGACATTTTCAATCGAGCCATATGGCTGACATCAAACATGCCTGCCCCTTCCCTAACCGCTTTCGACTCCGCAATCACACTTTTGTATTGAACGGGCAAATCATAACCAGCAAATTCAACCATTCTCGCCCCACATTTAACATGGGCAGAATGCAAAGGAGTCATCAAAGCGTCCGACATAGTAGCCAAATCATACACGCCAAAAACATCCAGGTCCTGCCGATCCGCGTATTTTCGCTAGAAATCGAACTGGAAACCATGCAGACTCCGTCGTTTTAGCAGATGGCTGGTAAAATAGCCTCTTCTGGGAACTGTATCTAATGCGTTTAGTGGAATGTCTTGATTGTCGAACTGAAAACACCCTCAACAGTAGATTCTGTCGAAGTTGTGGTGGAAGGTTGCCCGAAGACGAAGTTCTCGTCTTAAAAGCTGAAAATGCCAAGCTAATCAGCGACGCCAAAATGCTCTTTGGTGACCATCGAACCGATGAATGCAAAATGATGGTCGAGAGTGTCCTAGAAATCGACCCCTCAGATCTAGACGCTAAAGCACTTTTAGCCGATTGCTTCGAAAGAGAAGGAAGACTCCACGATGCAATCGAACTTTATGAAGAAATTACTCTAGCTCGCCCAGATTCCGCAATTGATCGAGTCCGATTTAATCACCTCAATAAGCTCACCCAAACCGAAGAACTCGCTGTCAACCCCAATAACAATCGCCGCAACGCCCTCTTTACCGGAATTGCTGCCTTCGTTCTCATCGCCTGCGTTGGTTCTGCAATTGTCATTGCGGCAAATCCGCAAAGCAACTCCAAAGTGAGCGATTCCAACCTCCTCGTTTCAAATCAAGGCCAAGTCGAAGCTTTTCGATCAGTGATCCCGGTTCCTACTTCCGTACCGCCAACTACAATTCCCGAAACAACTAATCCAGTAACCGAAAATAATTCGGGAGTCTTACCTGATCTCAATGGAGTCGTGACCCCCGGAGTTGTCAGTCCGACTCGTGGAACTTCTCGTCGAGTCAATTCTGGAATGAGCAGCGGAGAGTCAAATTTCCAAGATTCTGGATTGCAGCCTTTGCAACCCACTGTCCCCCCAAATATCACTGCAAGTGTCACCCCAAATTCTTCCAATAACTCTGGAAAACCGGTCAATAATGATCCCGATCCAGCATCGACAATCGATCCAAATGCAAAGGGCCAAACGAAAAAGCCTGCCGAGAACCAAGGAATCGTAGAAATTCAAGTTCTCAATAACCAAAACAAAAACACAGATTCAAACGACAGTGCTCGTTCTGCAGAAAACCTCATCCGCAAAGCCCGTGATCTCTATGCTCAAGGCAGTTACAGTGCGGCTGTAAAAACTTACGAAGACGCGCTCGCGGCTGGAGCTTCAAGCGGTTCAACAAATCAAAGAATTGGCCAATGTTACGAAAAACTTGGCAACCGAGCATCGGCAATCGCTGCCTACAAACGAGCTGCATCAAGCTACGAAAGTTCTATCAAGCGTGGGGCAGGCGGAAGCCGAGTCGAAGCTGCCCTCGATGCCTGCAATCAAGCCATCAAGAACTTAGGCGGTTAAAACCATGAAAATCCTAAAAGTAATACTTTTGGGTGCTGGAATCTGCATCGCCGGACTAACTTTTGCAATTCCAAGAGTTCTAATTGGCGAATATCGAGTCAATAACCAAGATGGCGACGATGTAACACTTCGCTTTGCGGAACTCTTGGCAAAAGAACTCGACCATATCGGACAAGTCGAACCAATTGTTTGGTCTATGACCGACCCCCTCTTTAGACAAATCGCTGTCCAAAAAAACTTAGAAACAAATATTACAGAACCGCATCCAACCGCAATTGATGCAATCACAAAAGCCATCAATCCCGATTACTATCTGGAAATCATTGCGACAAAAGAAGCCGACGGAACAAAGCCTATTGCCAAACTTTATCGGCCCGGAAGTTCTCGCGCTCTCTGGGAATTTGGAACTCTAAAAGGAAGAAAATACCAACCATCACTCATTGTCAACGGCAAGCTCGATGAAAAATCAACAAACGAACTCACAAGAGATCAACAGCTGCGTGGACAAGGATTTGATGGGTTTATGGTTTTTGTAAATGGTTTGCCAGACTGGTATTCCGTTGCCGCTACGCTTAGCCGAACAATGAGCAATCACCTCGCCGATACTGCCTTCAAAGATCTGCCGCGCCGACCTTCACTTTCCACTCCAACCGAATCACCCGGGTACATCATCACCGCCAGCGGCATCAATATCTTTGCTCCTCCTCCAGATGAATGTCTTTCCGAAGTCGATGCATTGTTAGCCAAACAGCAAAACGGATTGGCAACAATTCTCCTCCGAGATGCAATCGACCAAAATCCATCCCATCCCGGACTAAGAATCAAACTCACTTCGATGCTCATGACCGCCGGGATGTATGAGAGCGCCGCTGAAGAGGCCGAACGAGCAGCTCGTCTCAGTCAAGATCAATCAGGGCTATGGCTCACCGCTGCAAAAGCGTGGTTCTTTGCCCAAAATGCAAATCGTGCAGAGTTAGCAATAAATGAAGCCCTGGCCCGTGGTGCAAACGATGCCTTAAGCCAAGCTCTCATCGGCGATGTTCGCTTATTACAAGGCGATTACATTCGAGCAATCGAATCCTACACATCATCAATCCAAACTGGCCCGCGACCAAACACAATCTTAGGTCGCGCCATGGCTTACGGAATGGCTGGACTATCCGAAGAATGTCAAGCCGACCTCAAATCTCTCGTTGATGTCAACCCAGAACTTTACAGCGATGCCTACTTTGTCGCCATTCAACTCGCGGAAATCCGATTCGATTCCCTCGCGAATCAGCTCCGAGAGATCGTGCCATTTATCAAAATGAGCCCCACCAAACCAGAATTGATTGCCAGGGCCAGCATGATTGAAAAATCCAGTCATGCCATCTCCCAGTTGGTCAATCTTGTTCCAATTCCAACAAAATTCCGCGATTCACACCAAACTCGGTCTTTGGCACACAAGTTGCTCGCACAATCATCAAGCGAAATTAGTGAATTTGCAAGAACCGGAAACAACGATATCGGAGAGGAAGGGTTACTCAGTCTTGGTGAGGCCCTCAAACTGATTCCGGGAGTACGCAGAGCATTCAATCTTGAAAGATCGGAAAACTAATCTTGGCTCAATTTGAGGAACGATTAATGTTAGATATATTGCAAATGGTTGGTGTTTTAGCAGTTGTCTTTGGTGTCTCAATGGGAGTAAGTTATGCTCTCACCGCCAAATCACGCAAAAAAATCCAGCTCGTGCCAATTCCAGAAAACACTTCATGCCGAGTTATTGGACCCGGAGGAGTCTATCGATGCTATTTCCTAAGACGAGACAGAAAAGGTCTTACGTTTTCCGCGCCCTTACAAAAAGATAGCTATGTGCCTTTGCGAGTTGGCGAAGTCTTAATGATCCAAGCCCCAATGGCCGACAGCATTGTCACTTTCAGAGCTCCCGTAAACTCCAGAGATGGAGACTCACACGAATTCACTGTCGATATTCCAGAGCGAATGAGACATGTCAACCGAAGATCTGAAAATCGAGATCGAACTCTAGAAGGTTCCGTCATCACCGTAAATGATGCCCCCGCCACCCTTGTCGATATCTCTGCTTGCGGCGCAAAAATCATTGTTGGCGGTGGAATTGAACCAGGCGATACCGTATCACTTCAGCTCCCCCAAGATTACGGAACGGCTTACGGATGGGCTTTAGAATCAACTCCTGTGGCCCATGGACGCCGAATGGCCAAAACAATCCGAATTCGCTTTGAAATGCCCCTCAGTGGATTCAGCTCAAAGCAAAGAAAGAACTTCTACTTAGGCGAATAAATTGCCTGAATAGAAGTTCTATTTCATTTTCGGATCTGCAACCGGAATCAGTCGCAGATAGTCAAGACCAAACATAGATCCTTCAATTGCTGCCCCATTTTTACCTTTGTTTCGTATCCTTATCGAGTTCTTCCCCGAATTAAAATCATGGATTCCAAGTTCAAAAGTGCGCCACCCCAATTCTGAGCGATAGAAATCGATTGTATCAGAGGCTTTAGAATTGATCATCAACTCATGAATTCCATAATCCGTCGCCGTACAAAGATGAGCTTCAATTCTATATCGACCCGGCTTCGCGACCAGAAACTCTAACAAAAGTTGCGAGTCAATCGTTGAATTCTTCCACCAAAGTTGCTCCCCACCAGAAATCTCCAAAAAGCCACCTTGTTTTTCAGCAACTCCGCCCGTAACTTCAACAATCCTCATATCTTCGCCTTCAATCACGCCATCCAACCGCTTGGCCCCTGGCAAATCCCTTACTTCTGGAACAGATCTAACTGAAACAGGCCATTGATGAGATTCCCCATACCAAAATGCTGTAGTCGAAAATCGAGCATCCGTATCCGCCCAATGCCACATTTCCATGTCAAAAATTAGGCTAGATCGAAAGGGAATATCATCCCAAGTCTGCCACCGGTAATTCGATGTGTGACCATAATTCCCTGGCCCATCGACCCTTGGTTGTCCATGAAATGGTTTCGAAAAAACTTCTGGCCAGCACCACGCATATCCAAAATAGTCCTCCGTTCCCGTTCCAAAAATAGAAGGCGACTTCTCGTTGTCAACAAATACCTTCTCGTCTCCCTCACCCCACCAGGCCGCAACCGGATTTTCGACACTCAGAACTGAGCCAACAAACCGACCTCTGCCTTGAGTTTCCAAAAACCTCATATCTCGAAAAGGTCGAGTTCCGCCTGAATAATAATGATTCTGTGCATAAAGCTTCAGCGGTTGCTTTGCTCCGCCTAGAATTATGGGAGCTTCTAATCTCATCCGATATTGCGCCTTTCCCGAAAACTCAAAACTAACAGAATCCTCAAATGGCATCGGCAATAAAAACTGATACTCAACAAACTCTTGACCATCAATTTTCCCATCCGAAGTAATGACTTTAGCGGAAGCAACTTGAGATTCAAACGACTTTGCTCCAGCCGGAAGCCCAAAAAAGTCTCCAATATTGGAATCGATCGTAACTTCATCATCAACTTTCACTTTAAACCGAACATCCCGCCAAGTCCCCGATAGCTTTTCGGCTACAAAGTTGAGTTGCGAAACAGTTCCTCTTCCATTTCCCTTAAAAACTACTGGGGCTCCGTTCTCCTGGATAAGCAACCGATCATATGCAATCTGACCCTTCTTATCATTTGGTTTCTGTCTCCAACTGTTCAAAATCGGCCCATCAATAGACTGGGAAAATGAACGTATTGAACTAAGATTCGAATACTTCCGATAGCCAATTTGATAATAAAGTCGGTCGATGGCTCCGGGCCCAGATATGGTGACTTTCATCGACCGAGAAAACGGAATCGGTGCGTACAAATTAAATCCCTTTGCCGATTCATAACACAAGCCATTATCCGATTGAATAACGCCCGTTTTGAAAAAATCCAAGAATCGACATTCAATCTCTGGCGTATTCGAACCATCAATATAAATCCGAATCGTTCCCTCGGGGTTTGCCGACCAAACCCTCATAATGGCTCCCGGTCCCTCCGCCTCCATCATCACAAACTCCGTTCGGCTTCCAACTTGCTCCGACCGAACATATTTCCCCCAATCATCATTGGCAAACCAGTCTTCATCGGCGGAAGATTGACTTCTTCGATCCCAACTAGAACACTGCAAATACTGATAGTTCGCAGGTTGAGTCAAGCGCATCAAATCATCCCGTTCATTTAACAGCGAATCAGCTGAGATTTGCGAGAGCATTGCAATTCCAATCAACAACGCAGATGTCATAGGGCAATCCTACCAGCACCTAATGTCTAGTACATCGCATGAAGATTTGCGGGTAAAATAGCAAAGTTACGGCGAGGAAGCCGACTTAATAAAGGATTGCAAAGAGGCCTCCCGGGAAATTCCCAGGGGGCTTTGTCCGTTAAAGTCTAACCTTTTTGTAACGAGGATCGCGCACACAATGACCGGAAAAGAAGCAATTAAATTCATTCAAGAAAACGAAGCCGAGTTCGTCGACATTCGTTTTACGGACCGATTCGGCATCTGGCACCACTTCACCGTGCCAGCGCGCACGTTTACCGAAGATTCTTTTGAAGATGGACTGCCGTTCGATGGCTCCAGCATCAGAGGATTCAAAGCCATCAACGAATCAGATATGACTCTGGTTCCAGACCCAGCTACAGTATTTTTCGACCCTTATACCGAGCACAAAACGGCTATCGTCGTTTGTAATATCGAAGACCCAATTACCAGAGAGCCCTATTCCAGAGATCCCAGATTTACTGCTGCAAAAGCCGAGGCATATCTCAAGTCAACTGGCATCGCCGACACCGCCTACTTTGGACCAGAAGCCGAATTCTTTGTCTTTGACAAAATTCGACATATCAACAATCCAAATCAAGCCGGATTTGAAATCGATAGCATTGAAGCATGGTGGAATAGCAACTCTGAAGACGCTACCGGTTCAACAATGCGACCAAAGGGAGGATATTTCCCCGTTGCGCCAAACGACAAACTTCACGATATGCGAGCCAATATGTGCCTGACTCTCGAAGAAGTTGGAATTGAAGTTGAACTCCACCACCATGAAGTTGGAGCGGCCGGACAATGTGAAATTGATATCCGCTTCGACACACTTCTCACAATGGCCGACAAAGTGATGAAGTACAAATACGTCGTTAAAAACACGGCTGCTCAATACGGATGCGCGGCGACATTTATGCCAAAGCCACTGTTTGGTGACAATGGTTCCGGAATGCATGTCCACCAATCACTTTGGAAGAACGGCGAAAACATCTTCTTCGACGAAAACGGCTATGCCCTACTCTCCGACGAAGCTAGATGGTACATCGGTGGCCTGTTAAAACATGCCCCCGCGTTGCTAGCATTCACAAACCCATCCACAAACTCATATCGACGACTGGTTCCCGGTTACGAAGCGCCAATCAACCTCATGTACAGTGCTCGAAATCGATCGGCATGTATCAGAATTCCAATGATCGGCACCTCACCAAAAGCCAAAAGAGTTGAATTCCGCTTACCAGATCCCAGCGCAAATCCATACTTTGCGTTTGCTGCCATGCTCATGGCTGGCCTCGATGGTATTCAAAACCGAATCGAGCCACCAAAGCCGGTTGACAAAGATCTCTACGACCTTCCACCAGAAGAAAAGGCAAACATCGAACAAACACCTGGAGACTTGCGAAGCGCTCTCGAACACTTGCGCTCCGATCACGAGTTCCTACTCAAAGGCGATGTTTTCACCGAAGACCTCATTGAAACCTATATTCAATACAAGTTAGTGAACGAATGCGATGCCGTAGCATTAAGACCTCATCCTTATGAGTTTTTCATGTACAACGACATTTAATCAAAAACTCATACTCAAGCAGTTCAGCCCTGGTGCAAAATCACCAGGGCTGAATTGTTTTAATCCGACAAATCTCTCAATGAAGAAGATCCCCACCCGCAACCCAACCACTCCAGTCTCCCAAATATAGAGCTTCTTCTTCAAGTTGGACATGAAACCGATCTTCAACTTTTTTGGCCGCATATTCCGCTAATGCTCGAATCTCGCTTGCCGTAGCTCCCCCAACATTAAGCAAAAAATTGGCATGTTTGGCCCCAATCATCGCTCCCCCATGTCGTTTACCTTTCAATCCACAAGCCTCAATCAAAAACCCAGCCGGGACAACTCCATTCTCTCGCATACCATCCGACAGTCCTTCAATACGAGCAGCTAAATCTGAATCCACAACGTTTTTAAAAAAGCTGCCCGCACTCGCACTTGGTGGCTGTTTGCCAATCCTTTGCCTTTGATACTCGCGAGCTTCGTCATAGATTTCCTTCTGGTGACGAAATGGCATTTCCAGTTTGACCCTCAGCAAAGTCACCGCCGGAGAATCCGCCTGTCGCAGTAGTGAATCGCGATATGAAAATTGCATAAATTCGGGACCGACCCATTTTCGCTCACCGTCCACAACCACTTCAATCCCCGTCAAAAACTCACTGACATTACTCCGATACGCCCCGGCATTACTCACCAATGCCCCCCCAACAGACCCCGGAATTCCCACGGCAAACTCTAATCCGCCTAGCCCTGCCTGAGCAGTTTTCAAAAACAAATCTTGAAATCCTAGACCAGAATCTGCCAAAACTTGCCCGCCATCAATCTCAATATCAGATGTCGCGTTCCAAACTACAAGCCCAGAAACCCCCTTATCCGATGGCAATATATTGCTGCCTGAACCTAAAATCAAAGGTTTTTCCTCTGATACTTGGGATTCAATGGATATCCAAGCCAGGTCATTCAAATTCGTTGCTACAAAAAATCTCTCCGCTGGCCCACCGGCTTTCAACGTGCAGTATTGCCGCAATGAAACCTTTCGTCGAATCAAAAACGAATCAATCATGCTTAAAGGTCTCTCCCATGATAAATTTTTGTTTAGGCTGACTCACGCTTGGCATACCAAGATAATAAGGGACTAAATCAAATGCCGAAACCGACTCCAGTCCTGGCAAAATTGCAGCAATTTCAGATTCAAATATTGGGAAGTCAGACAACTCTTTTTCTCGCCAATACCCCTTTGTATTTGGCGGCAAATTCAAAGTTGGCACAATCTTGGCTTCCTCATCAAAGGGCCGATAAAACACTTCTCCTGTGCGAGAGCCTACGGCAACATCCCTATGCAGATCAATCAAATCAAAGCTAGAAACAACCATGATCGGCTTTTCCAAAGCCCAGCCCCAAGCTTTAACCATCGTAACCCCAACCTTAACACCACTGAAACTTCCCGGACCAATATCAACCAAAAACCCATCAAGTCCATCTAAGTCAATAGACTCCCTCTGCATAATTTCCATGACCACTCCGCTTGCATTTCGATTCGATTCCATTTGCCAGCAAGCAACCATTTTGTCCGAGCCAAATAATGCCACGCACACCATTGGCGAGCTTGTTGAAATTCCCAATATCACGATGAAGCAACCGATAACTGATCAACGAGCTTTTCTGTCGCTTCTCGATTCTCCGCCCATTCCGCCGGCGTAAAGTCAGATTCCACAATCCAAAACATCCCGGCCGACCAACCCAATGCGACGTACTGAATAACGTCACTGTCCCCTTTCTTTCCTGTCCGAATCATGGAAATTGTCTGGGCTCCAGCTTTGCTCACCTTTTTAGGAGGCTCAATTCGACTGACAACCGAGTCTAATGCCGACATTTTCTCGCCGCATAAAATCAACCATGCTCGCCGCGCACTATCCAAATCATTAACCCCACCGTTCATCTTTAAGACAAGCGAAGACCCGGTCAATCTCAGCTGATGATTTTCGTAATTCCAACCTTCTGGCAAATAGCCAAAAACTCCAGCAGACTCGTCTACCGTTACACGAACTGGCCCTTGAAAATACTTTTTTTCTTCCTTTCCAGCATTACCAAGGACAAACGATTTTGTCGGCCGGTTATCCGTCTTAACAACTTCTGTTTCTACGGGAATGGATAAATTAGGATCCTCTTTTTCCGGGAGTTTTCCAGTAACTGTTCGAATACTCATCAATACCTTTCGCCAACTGGCTTCCGCTTCTTCGGCAACCGGCTCTGGAGAAATCAAGCGAAAGCTCATTTTGTCCGTTGTCCGGGCGTAAAGCAAACCCACCAAAACAATCGACCGAACTGCACCTTTTTTCTCCCGATATCGTGTCAACAAAAGCGGCACGCCTAACAAATCCTCTTCCCATTGAGCTAGAACCTCGTTACCATTGGTCTCCTCAACCATCTTTACGGAGCTTTGCCAATGTCCCGCCGGATATCTCTGATCCGTCTTGAGCAGTCGAACGCTCACTGTCTGACCATTTACCAAAAACGACATCGTCGTCGCGTATTTGTCAGTTTTGACCGTCCAACTTTGAGGATAATCAAAAATCAAATCCGTTGACACATCTTTATAGCTCTTTGTCTTTTCTTCGCTCTGTCCCATTCCAAGCAAAATGCCTGCTATCAAAGTTGATGTCATTGCCATATCCGTGTCTATCCAGACGACCACAACGCCTGTCAAGTATCACGGTACCCAAGTCATTCAATAAGTCAGCCGACCATGGGAGAATTTCCGTTGCAGGTAGGCTAAACCAATGATCCTCGGCGAAAAGATGGAGCGCGAAATGCGCCAGCAACCAGAAATCTTGCGGCGCAATTCAAACAACTACTTTGAGTCTGCTAAAGCAAGCATTTCGAGCACACGACCAAAAATGATTTTGTTAGCTGCCCGAGGATCCAGCGACAATGCTGCTCTGTATGCTCGCTATCTTATCGAAATCCATCTCGGAATCCCTGTTTCACTCGCCGCGCCATCCGTCATCACAAAATACAACTCCAAAATTCAATATCCAGAGTGTTTGGCCATCGGAATAAGTCAATCCGGCGCCGCTCCCGATGTTTCCGAAGTCTTAGCCTACATGCGCGACCAAGGACACCAAACATTAGCCATTACAAATACTCCCGGGAGCCGCTTAACCCAAACTGCCGAACATTCCATACTTCTCGAAGCTGGCGACGAAAACTCAATTGCCGCTACCAAAACTTATACGGCAAGTCTGTTAGCGCTCATTCAAGTCATTCGAGCTCTCGGCGCAGAAATTCCAAATCCCGCAAACGATTTACCCACAAATGACTGGATGGAAAAAACATATGTGGCCGCTCAAGAATCTTGTGGTCATCTAGTACGTTGTTCACCCATCTTTTGCTTAGGACGCGGCTACAACTATTGCACCGCATTAGAATCTGCCCTAAAACTCATGGAGTGTTCTCTAATCTCCGCCAAAAGCTATTCCACTGCCGATTTTGAACATGGCCCAAAAGCTCTTGCCGCCCACGGCACCGCAAGCTTGATTTTTGGCGATGTCCCAGAAAGCCTAACAAATACGGGAACCGCAGTTGTTAAAGACCCAAATCCCGATCAAGGAATTTACGCCCCATTAAAAAGCATTATCTTCGGACAATGGTTGGCACTTCTCTCCGCCCGTGCCCGTGGACTAAATCCCGACATTGCCCAAAACCTCAAGAAAGTAACCGAAACTCTCTAAAAATCAACTGGTCGTAAATAAAACTCATTGATCGCCGAGTTTGAAATCATAGCTACTGTCGGAAGCTTACGTTTCCAATGGGTTCTTGCTACCCGCCCCATCACAATCTCAATCTCGTCTCGCGTAAATCCATAGCTTTCAATGCGATCAAGATCAAATCCATAAACCATCAAACTCAATATACGGTCAGCTTTTAAATAGCTAATACCAAAGTCGCCCTCGTCTGTCTGACCTTTCACCAAGTCCGCCGTCGGAGCTTTATCAACAATTTCAGATGGCACTCCCAAATATCGAGCTAGTTCCCAAACCTGGGACTTATAAAGATCGCCCAAAGGGTTAATTGCCGGAGCATCATCCGCATGCCAAGTGTAATAACCAAAAAATCGCTCAGTCTTATTTCCCGTGCCAATCGGCAATCCCCCGACTTCCGCTGCCTGGTCATACAGTACCGTCATCCGGCATCGAGCGCAAACATTTCCAAGCCGAGTTCCATCCATTTCGCTTTCAAAGCCATGCACATAACCATCAACCATTGCCGTGATATCAATGGTTCGATCCGGATTTTTTAGGTCATCAACAACTAATTGAGCGTGATCAAGGCTATCTTGTGAGCTAATTTTATAAGGCAATCGAAAGGTAAAAACATTCTCTGAACCAAACGCTCTTGCCGCCAAATAAGTAGAAACCGCCGAATCAACTCCCCCACTCAAACCGATAACTGCTTTTCCCATGTTGCGGCGAAAAACACATTCCTCTCGCAAAAACTCAACTAAAAAATCACAAAGTAGCCCAGGATTGACCGCCAGCAATCGATCCGGCAAAGATCGGTCTAACTCAGATTCAAAAGCCGGAAACTCCATCAAATCAGCGTACCTTTCTTCATCTCGCCCCCGATGGCCCATCCCTGAACCTTTAACAAGAGGTACTGCGTAACTAACAACAGAAGACCATGAAAATCCTTAAATTTGTACTCATCGGTTTGGCAGTTTGGATTGGCCTCGGAATGGCTTGGGCGCTTGTAAAAGGCTTAGTCGCCCTTGCGTTTCAACTTATTATTCCCCTCGCCATAGTTGGTGGAATCGGATATGTCGTCTACAGAAGTCTCGACAAAAGCAAATCACTGCCTGGATCCAACCGTTCAATCAGATAATCCAACTCTCTTGAAATTGGGAACGGGTAAAAACTGGACATGACATCCATACTCGCCTTCGTGATTCTGCAAAATGCAGAACTACCAAAAGTTGAACGAGACAACTATGGTGTCTCACAAATCACCGCCAGTAACATCAGCGATGCCAGTTTTGAAATGGGAAAAATCTTAGCCCAAGACAGGCTTTGGCAAATGGAAATGAGCCGCCGATCTGCCCGAGGCCAACTGGCTGAAATCCTCGGGCCAAGTGCCGTCAAATCTGATGAAGAAACATTAAAAAGAGCCTACACCGACTCCGAATACGCCGCGATGTTCGCGCAACTCCCACCATCACTTCAAGATTCATTCAAAAAGTATGCCGACGGGGTCAACGCTGAAATCAACTCTAGAATTCAGAATAATTCCCTCCCTCCGGGATATACCGAAAACAATTTTCTCCCGCAGCCTTGGACAACAACCGATTCCTGCGCAATCGCCGTCATGATGGCCCGAAGATTTGGTGGTGGCGGTGCTGGAGAATTGCGAAATTTCGCCGTCGCCCAATATCTCCAAATCCGACCACTCAAAGACAAGCTTTTCGATGTTGTTGACGACTTAGTTTGGTTTAACGATATAGACTCCCCCACCACAATCAGCCGGGGTGATGATCCAGTTGCAAATCGACCTAACTTCCATCTTCCAACTAGAGAACAATCTGCGCAACATCTCGCTCGACTTCCGAAAACCTCTCTCTTCGAACTAGCCTCTGCCGTATCTGCCGCTGATTACTCTGAGAACAAACTTGTCGCCGAATCCCTCGCCGTCCCTTACAAAACAGGTAGCTACGCAATCGTCGTCGCTCCAAAAAGAAGCGCGACGGGAAATCCTTTGATTCTCACGGCTCCCCAAATGGGGCACACCTCACCAGGCGTCGTCCATGAAATTAGTTTCAACGTCCCCAACTATCAGGTCTCCGGCATGAATGTCCCCGGTGTCCCCGGAGTCATCATCGGAAACTCACCTTCCGCCGCGTGGGGTTTAACCACCGGCGTTGCCGATTTAGAAGATGTGTTCGTCAGCAACCTAGTTGATTCGGAAACCTACCAATCATCCGGAAAGAACCAAAAGTTAGAAAAGCTAGAGTTCATTATCAAAATCAAAGGCGAGCCATCAAAAACCGTAACTCAACTGCGCACCATTCACGGCCCTGTCTTACTGCTAAGCAAAGCGAGCAAAGCCGTCTTCAGCTTAAAATCTTCTTACTTCAAAAGAGAATTGGCGTCTTACTCTGCCCTAAGTTCCCTGCCGAATATCAAAAGCGTCAATGATGTCAATGAGTTTTCAAGAAGAATTCCCGTCGGATTCAACTTCTTCTTTGCCCTAAAATCCGGAGATATTGGTCACCGATTCTTAGGCTTCGTACCAATTCGAGCAAAAGGTGTCGATCCTCGCCTTCCAACACTAGATGAAGCCGAATTCCAGTGGCAAGGAATCATTCCGACCACCCAAATGCCAAGAGTCGATGCTCCAAGCGAAGGATTAATCACCAACTGGAACAACAAACCCGTTTGGTGGTGGCCAAATGGCGACACTCCCGCCTGGGGAGCACTATTCCGTAACAAAACTCTAAACGAATCCCTCACCGCTCAAAAACTGACTACCGCCGATCTTGAAAAGGCCGCTTGGGATATAGCTCGTAAGGAAACCGAAACAAACCTTGCCTTCCAACCATTATTTAACCAGGCATTGATGGCAAAATACGGCATAAATCGCCCAGAAGAAGCCAAGCAACTTATGGCATTTAATGGATGGCAACTTGAAGGTTCAATCCCGGCAACTCTCTACAACGCAACTCTCCGCGAACTTCGACGAGAAATCTTCCTCGCGGATTTAGGAAATCTCACTCAAGATGCACTTTTCGAACAAGCCGTCCAACCGACTGTAATTCTTCGAGCTTTACAAGCAAAAACGAAATACAATTGGTTAAAAGACAGAAAACCGAACGATGTCATCATCACGGCATTCGACAAAGCCACGGCTCGACTCCGAAACCAATATGGCGAAGATCTAGCCGCTTGGGGATACAAACCAGGAACGATGCCCGACCCTTCCGGCTCAAGAATTCCCTATAACAACCGCGGAACCTATATTCAGATTTCAGAATTAACCCCCAGCGGAATCTTTGCTCGATCCATTGCCAGCCCTGGGGTGGCCGAAAGTGGTCCAAATAGCGCAAATCAAACCAACCTCGCCCGAGTTTGGCAATACAAACCAGTATGGACCTGGCCAAAAAACAAGTAAACACTTCCCATTCAACAAACAAAAGAGTGATAATACAAAAAATGAATAACGGTATCTCGCGCCGAAACTTTTTAGCCACTGCCGCATCTGCTGCGGCTGTTTCCGCCATTCCTGCCTGGGCTAAATCGCTGCCTTATGATCCTCAAAATCCAATCATTGTTGGAGCAGGAGAATATCGTTACGAATGTATTCACGACTGGCTGTTGGGGCCAAATCTCACTAACTTCGGCGATACCCACGGATTAGCCCAGGATAAAAACGGCAACATTTACGTTGCCCATACGGTCGGCGCCGATAGCCCCTGGCAAGCCGGAGTGTGTGTCTACTCTGCCGAAGGAAAATTTATCCGGAGATGGGGTCGTGAATTCGCAGGCGGATCTCACGGACTTGATATTCGCGAAGAAAACGGAGTCGAGTTCCTCTACCACTGCGACACAAATCGACAGCTTGTTGTAAAAACCGATCTCGGAGGCCGCGTAATCTGGCAATTTGGTACTCCTGCAGAACCCGGAGTCTACAAAGATGGCCGAAGATTTGTTCCCACCAACGTCGCATTCCTTCCCAACGAGAATATTGTCGTTGGCGATGGTTATGGATCAAGTTATCTACACGAATACACAAAAGACGGCCAATATGTGCGAACAATCGGCACACCCGGAAACGGCAAAGGCCAACTCAGTCAGCCGCATGGATTATGGCTAGACAGTCGCGGAAAAGAACCAATGCTTGCCGTTGCCGATAGAGGAAACAACCGAATTCAATATTTCGATCTCGATGGCAATCATGTCAAATTTGTAACCGAGCATATGAAGCAACCTTGCCACTTTGATATTCAAAATGGCCACATGCTAATTCCCCATCTCAGTGCCGTTGTAGCATTGCTCGATGAAGACAACAAAATGGTTGCATGGCTCGGAGAAGGCGGCCCCGATAGTCTAAGAGGCAAACCAAAGTCAGATTTCCCTATCGGAAAATTTATCCATCCTCACGATGCAATGTTTCTTCAAAACGGAGATATTCTCGTGGCCGAATGGGTACCGCAAGGCCGAATCACAAAACTAAAACGCATCAAATAGGCGTCGTCTCTTGGCCCGAATCAATCAAGTTCATCCTCGCTACAAACTCAATGAGCGATTCGGGCAAACTTCGCATTTTTCCAAAACCTAACGATTCAAGTTTAGTTGTATCTAAAACTGAATATGCCGGACGATAAGCTGGCGTTGGATATTCTGCCGTCGTAATCTTTTCAATTTGATCCTTGACAGACTTAAAATCTCCACCTCTGGAAGCCGTGTCTGTCGCAATGGCCATAACCGCAAAATCCCACCAAGTTGAAATCGTGGGCCCGGCTGCATGATAAATACCCGGACTCACTGGCCTTTCCACCATATCAACGATCATTTCCGACAAGTCCTTAGTGTAAGTAGGCTTGCCAACCTGGTCTCCAACAACTTTCAAAGGCGTACCCTTCCTAAACAATTCAATCATTGTGCGAGGGAATGATTTCCCATTCGGACCATAAAGCCAAGAAGTGCGCACAATCACAGATTCCGGCGATTCCTTTCGCAAATTCTCTTCCCCCATCAATTTGCTCATTCCGTATACATTTCTTGGCCCCGTTGCGCTTTCTTCTGTATAAGGAGTGCCACTTCGACCATCAAAAACAAAGTCTGTGCTGACGTTCAAGACTCTAGCTCCGCACTCATTGGCGGCAACTCCCAGCATCCCCGGCAGAACAGAATTCACTTGCATCGCGGCCATCCGGTCAGATTCCGCCTGATCAACTGCAGTGTAAGCCGCACAATTGATAATCCAATCAAAAAGACCAAAATCCTGCTTTCTGATCCGATCAATGTTCTGCATCACGGTCAAATCAAAATCAGATTTTCGAGGTGAACGAACACTGTGTCCACGATCCAACAATGCTCTCAGCAGATCAGAACCTAACATCCCTCCAGACCCCGCCAAAAGAATCGTCAATGGCCCTTTACGAATAGGTTGAGATTCAACTAATTGCGAATCCGCTTGAACTGTCTCTTCTGCCACACTTCTATTGTAGTTGCAATGCTACAAAAGCTTTCAAACAGGACTAATGAGAACCTACGGCAATCACTTCTTTCGTATATTCCGCCGTACTCGCCTTCCCGCCCAAATCGATAGTCAAACACTTTCCATCTTGGCAAACTTGCAATACTGAATTCAAAATTCGATCCGCTTTATCTTGATAACCTAAATAGCGCAACATCATCACCGCACTCATCAAAAGCGCTGTCGGGTTCGCAACTCCTTTGCCCGCGATATCAGGAGCCGAGCCATGCACTGCTTCAAAAACCGCGCAATTCACCCCAATATTCGCACCTGGCGCAAGTCCAAGCCCCCCAACAAGCCCGGCACAAAGATCACTAATAATATCGCCATAAAGGTTCTGCGTCACCAAAACATCAAACCTCTCTGGGCGAGTCACTAACTGCATACAACAGTTGTCAACAATAATATCGCTGGCTTCAATGTCTGTGTTTTTTGCTGCCGCCGTGTAAAACTCTTCAACAAAAAGTCCATCCGACAATTTCATGATATTGGCTTTATGAACAACGGTAACGTGCTTCCGACCCTGTTCTCTCGCCATTTGAAAAGTAAAGTCAAAAAGTCGACGACTCGCATCCCGAGTAATAATTTTAATAGACTCCGCAACATCGGGATGAGGTTTATGCTCGATCCCCGCATACAAGTCTTCCGTGTTCTCCCGAACAATGATCATATCCAGATCTCGATCCGCAAACGGACCCTTCACGCCCGGCAAAGTTTTCGCTGGACGAACATTTGCAAAAAGATCTAGAGCTTTTCTAAGCGCAACGTTAGCACTGGTATGTCCACCACCACTGGGAGTAGTCGTTGGACCCTTCAAAGCCAGACCCATTTCCCGTATGGCTTCGATAGTCTCCGGTGGCATTGCCGGCCGGCCCTTTTCTACCGCACTCAAACCAGCTTCCAAAGGAACATATTCCGCTTCAAATCCCACCGAATCGAGAATCATCAAGACCGCATCCATAATCTCCGGCCCAATCCCATCTCCCGCTAACGTCCCAATTCGATGTTTACCCATAACTAGTATTTATATTGGCAGGTTTTGAGAATCTAGTTACTAGCAATAATCCATTCGGTAAACAAGCAAGTTTGCAAAACAAGTTTGAACTCATCTGGCCCAAAAACCAATTCGAGAAACCAGAGACCACTTTAGCCGTCTATCTTGTACAATGTCTTTAAGACAAGGAATTCAATTATGAGAGTGTTACCCCTACTTTTTGCGGCCACATTAGCCCTCGGAACGTCCGCTGCTTTTGCCGATGACTTACTCGGAAAAGGCGGAAAAGGCGGTGGTGGTGGCACCGGTGGCGGTGGCTCTGCTCCTCCACCTCCTGTAAAATCTGGTGGCGGCGGTGGCGGAAATTCCTCACCTCCTCCTCCTGTTCGTTCCGGCGGTGGAAACTCTGGAGGTAACTCCGGAGGAAGTTCTGGACAAGGCGGTCTTGGACGCGGTGGTGGAGGCGGCAACACTCAAGGTGGCGGCTCCGGAAACTCTCGTGGAAACACGGGTGGCACATCACAAGATCGCGACCGAAACAGCGGAAACGTCCTCCTCGGCGGTTCACGAGATCAAAATAGCCGCCCCCCAGAATTAACCGGACGAGGAAACAACGATTCCTCCCGCTCTGGAAGAGTCACCTATGGCTCCTCAAGCAATGTCAATCGAGGGCAAACCCGAAATGGTTCTTTCGACATTCCAGAAGCACCGAGAGTTGGCTCAAATTCCCCACTTTCAAGAGAAACAAATCGTGAGAGAAATGGAATTGAAAGAGTAACCGGAAACTACAGAAACGGCTACTACCAATACAATAACAATTGGCGTGATGACAACTTCTGGTACCCACACTACCAATTCAGTTACACAAACAATTGCTATCCATCTCCTTGGTACTACTATCCCAACCTGCCCGGATATGTTTCAACTGTCCGAATTGACCTAGGTTTCATCAAATTCTCTTGGTCAGAAGGCAGCACTTACAATTATCGATACGGTGGCACAAGCTACGATGATGATTGGAGTTGGGGCAACTCGCGCAACAACACAAACCGCGATCTTGATAATGCTGTCGATGACATTTACGATTCATTCCGAAGAGGATCTGTCAGAAACATGTCGAGCTTAATCCCGTCTCGGGGCTACATCAATATCGAAATCGACAACTACATTCAGTATCGAATCGGTTCCGATGATTTCTACGACCTCTTAACTGACTTAGTAGAAACCACCTATACAACCGACTACCGAATCAAAAGAGTCCGAAGTTGGCGTGGTGGCGCATCTGTAGAAGCTGAGCATTCCTACCGAGATCCTTGGGGCCGAACCTTAAGAACATCTCATTGGTATGGATTAGAAGAGGGCCGAAGAGGATACGAAATCACTTCCTTCCGAACCGGACGCTGACAAACATAAATAAATCCCTGACTAAATCAGTCAGGGATTTTTTATGCCCGCCTCACAACAAATTGACTAATCCATTGCGACTTCAAACATCATTTAGCAATTCAATTTGCTGCTTTGCCAAGCAAACTCCCAAGCACAATCGTCGCCACCCGCGGCTTAGCCCCCGTAGTCTGAATGACAACTCCATTCTCCAAACTCTCATTGCCTCTCACCAATACAAACTTAGTCGGACGAATTGCATGAACGACTGAAACTTGCTCCCCAGAATCAGAAACTTCAAAATCAACGGTCACTCCCGCACGAGTACAAAGACCAGACCCTCTAATCTGACCAATCCAAGATTCCGGAATCGCCGGTGCAATCCTCACTACCGGAAGCCCATCCTCCCGCAATTCATGAGATTGAACCAACATCTCCGCAATTCCCGCTGTTGCTCCAAAATTGCCATCAATCTGAAACGGCGGATGATTATCCATCAGCGCTCCAACCATAGATTTCTGCAAAAGCGCCTGGACATTCTCATAGGCTTTTTCACCGTCCAAAAGCCGCCCCCAGATGTTGATTATCCAGGCTCGCGACCAACCGGTATGACCTCCCCCATTTGCCAGCCGACCTTCCACCGTTTTCCGAATCGCCGCAAACTGCTCGGAATCATTGCGAGTCACCTGAAAACTCGGATGCAAGCCATAAACATGGCTCATATGTCGGTGACCAGGCTCCGCCTCTACAAATTCCTGCGACCACTCCATCAATCGTCCATCCGATCCAATCTGAGGGACTGCCAACTCATTAAGGGCCAACCGAACTCGATCCAAAATCGGATCAGACGAATTCAAAATCTTGCCCGCCTCTAGCAAGTTCAAAAAGGTTTCTCTCACCATCCATTGATCCATACTTCCCCCCATATCAATAGAAACCGTCTTTCCATCCATCCGGAAACTATTCTCCGGAGAAGTCGATGGGCCAATAACCATTTTTCCAGTGCGAACATCCTTGGTCAGAAACCCTAAAAAGAACTCCGCCGAATCTTTCAAAGCCGGAAAGGCTCGATTCTCCAAAAATGCCTTGTCTTGAGTAAACCGATAGTGCTCCATCATGTGCGCTACACTCCAAGCCCCTCCCAACACCCAAGCCCCCCAAACCGGCTCCCCATTAAGGGCCGACCAACCCCAAACGTCGGTGGTATGCCCCATCGCAAATCCCTTAGATCCCAAACGCTCCGCTGTTTGCCGTCCCGAACCATTCCTCACCAAATCCGTCAACCAAAAATAGGGATACGAAAGTTCAGAAAGACCCGTAACTGCCGCCGGCCAATAGTTCATTTGAATGTTAATATTCGTGTGATAATCCGAATTCCACGGAGCCCGATAATGCGGATTCCATACGCCTTGCAAATTCGCCGGCAAACTATCAAATCGACTGCTCGCAATCAATAAATATCTGCCGTATTCAAACAACAAAGATTCCAATCCCAAGTCCGAAGGATCCTTCTTATACTCCGCCAATCGATCATCAATCGACAATGAGTTTCGCAAATCACCCTTCACCCCTAAGTTCAAACGGCAACGATCAAAAAGCTCCCGATGATCCTGAACTGCACGATTTCTCACGGAATCCACCCCTCTTCCAATCGACATTTCCACAAAGTTCCGCGCCCGCTCTTCCCAGCCAGAAACAAGCGGTTGACCTGGATTCTCGCGGTTGTAATCCGTCGTTATCGACAAATAAATCAAAACTTCATTTGCCCCACTTATCTGCCCCAGACTAGCCCGTTTGCCATCCACAACTACCCCCGCAATACCCTTAAACTTTACACCTTCGGTTCCCGCACCGTGCGTCGCTTGCCCATCAATCACTAAACCAATATCTTCCACCCAAGCCGATTCACAAGTATCACCTGCAAATCCAATCTTCATGTTCAACCCATTCTCGTCTAACGACTGATAACGAAACACCAAAACTTGGTCCGGATGACTGGCAAAACTCTCTCGAAGCATGCCATCCTCCCAAAAAGTCTTGGTAACACCGGTTGAAATATCTAAGCTCCGGCGGTACCCTTTAGCTTCTTCCACCGAACTCAACTTCACCGTTTTTGCCGGATGACCAGCTCCCCCAATGTTCTCAACTTCAACTTCAACTGTGTTGACCCCAGAAACTAACGATCCTTTCAAATCAAATTCATAAGATTGATCCCACCTAAGAGTTTCGCCAATCAAGTTCCCATTCAAAAAGACCTTCGACCGATCATCGATAGGAGACAATTCCAGCAAGCTCAGTTTCATAGCTTGCGATTCAGATAAGGAAAAACTCGTCCGATATCTCACCGTAGCTTTGGGCGCAATTTCATCCGTTTTGATGTCTACTTCAACCCAATTGGAACCAACAAGCTTCTCCCAATTCAATAGCCCAAGCCCCGTTCCGGGTTCTCCAAAAGTGACTTCCAGCCAACCAACCGGCTGATAGCTAGAAGTTCCTTTGTCAGAAATCAAAGCCCCTCGCATAGCTTGTTCCGCCTCCTGATACTTCCCTGAAAACCAAAGTTCTCGAGCTTTCTTTATCGCTTCGGCAGAACCAATTGGTTGCTCCGGAACAGATCCTTTCGCCCAAACGGAATCTTCATTGATCAGAATTCTTTCCTGATTGATCCCCCCATAACTCATGGCTCCTAATCTGCCCGTCCCAATCGGAAGTGCGCTCACCCAGTCGCCATCATTCTTCACTGGTCGATCAAACCAAATCTCATTCTCCGAGGATTGTCCCAGAATGGCAATTCCAACCAAAATACTGCTTAGCACAATCAGGTTTTACCAGCCAAACTCCCTAAAACTGATCACAACTATCATGGAATCCTCCGCCATAATAGATCAATGGCAACTACTCCGATGACACACCCCCACCGCCGAGACTTAAATGATGTCGACCCCGCCGTTCAAAGTCTCATTCATCGTGAGGAAACTCGACAAGAACACAACTTAGAACTCATTGCCAGCGAGAACATCGCCTCTCTTGCCGTCCGACAAGCCATGATGTCGGTCTTTACCGACAAATACGCCGAAGGCTATCCTGGCAAAAGATACTACGGAGGATGCGAAGTCACCGACGAACTCGAACAACTCGCCATCGACCGAGTTTGCCAACTCTACGGAGCAGAAGCCGCCAACGTCCAACCCCACAGCGGAGCCAACGCTAATATGGCTGTTTACTTCACCTTCATGAAGCCCGGCGACACCCTCATGGCTATGAACCTCGATCACGGCGGACACCTCACCCACGGCTCACCTGTCAACTTCAGTGGTCAGCTTTACAATGTGGCCGCCTATGGTGTAAACACCGCCACCGGGTTTATTGATTACGACGAAATGCACCGCATTGCCGTAGAATCAAAGCCTAAAATTATCGTTTCCGGCGCAACCGCTTACTCTCGAGAATTTGATTTTGTTCGAATCAAACAAATCGCCGATGAAGTCGGAGCCATGCACATGTGCGACATGTCACATTACTCCGGATTGATTGCCGGCGGGTGCTATGCCAATCCCGTCCCCCACTGCCAAGTCGTCACCTCTACAACCCACAAATCAATTCGCGGCCCCCGTGGTGGAATGATCATTGGTCAAGCCGATTTCATCAAAAAAATCAACAAAACCGTATTCCCCGGACTCCAAGGTGGCCCGCTAGAACATGTAATCGCCGCCAAAGCCGTCGCCTTCCTTGAAGCCAGCCAACCCGAATTCAAGACCTACGCCCTCCAAGTTAAGAAAAACGCTGCGGCATTAGCAGACGCATTAATTTCCGAAGGGTTCAATATCGTTTCTGGCGGAACTGATAGTCACATGATGCTCGTGGATCTCCGACCTTTCAAAGTCACTGGGAAAATTGCCCAACATGCCCTCGATCAAGCCCACATCACTACCAACAAAAACACCATCCCCGACGATCCAGAATCTCCATTTGTCACCAGTGGTATCCGCCTCGGTACTCCTGCCGTCACTACTCGCGGACTCAAAGAAAGCGATATGAAAACGATCGCTCTCTTAATTGCCCGTAGCCTAAAATCACATGAAGATGAAACGGAACTCAATGCAATTGGTGAGGAAGTCACCCAACTCCTCAAAGCATTTCCAATTCACCAATTCTAATTCGTCTATCGCCCTAGGCAAACTCTGCCAGTAATTGGCTTGTTTCCGCTACGGCTTCGCCAAAAATTGCACACGCCAGGTCAACTTCTTCTTCGGAAATAATCAGAGCTGGTTCAAAGCGTATCACTCTCGGATTATTCAATGTATAAGCCGCTACCAAACCACGCTTAACCATTTGCGCAATCACCAACTCTCCCACTTCGTCCATCGAAAACTCGACTCCAACCATCAGCCCTCTTCCCCTCACTTCCGTCACCAGGTCACTCCTGCTCGTCGCATCTTTCAATCCCAACATCAGCCGAGAACCTAAAGCCTCCGATCGTTGACAAAGACCATCTCGTTCGATAACTTCAAGTGTTGCCAACGCTGCGGCGCAGGCCAGAGGGTTCCCACCAAATGTAGAAGTGTGAGCCAACGGATTCTCGCTAAACACCTTTTCTCCAATTTCCGCCGAAAACATCGTTGCCCCAATCGGCATGACTCCTCCGCCCAATGCCTTAGCCAAAACCAAGATATCCGGATTCAGCCCTTCCCGTTCAATTCCAAACATTGGCCCTGTTCGACCAATACCCGTCTGAACTTCATCCACAATAAACTTCGCTCCCGCCGATTTAGCTAATTTCTCCAGCCCACTCAAATATCCGTCGGGCGGCAAGATGATTCCCCCTTCTCCTTGAATGATTTCGATAATAACTGCCGCTGTCTGATCCGAAATCAAAGCCGAAGCTGAATCTAAATCTCCATAGATTGCATATTTTGAACCAGGCAGCATTTCACCAAATGCTTTCTGATATTTCTCACGACCCGTCGCCGCCAAGGCACCATAAGTTTTTCCGTGATACCCACCAATAGTCGAAACAACCTCTTGTCTCCCGGTCGAGGCACGCGCAAACTTCAGAGCTGCCTCCACGGCTTCGGTTCCAGAATTGCTGAAAAACGTATATTGCAAGAGTTCAGGAGTCAATGAACTCAGCTTCGTCGCCAATTCAGCTTGCTTGCGATTAAAAAATGTCTTACCGCTCAACGGCATGCAGTCCAGTTGATTCTTAACGGCTGCCACCACATCCGGATGTCGGTGACCCAAGGCAAAAACACCATAACTTCCCAGAAAATCAAGATAACTCTTCCCATCTTGATCGTACATTTTTGTCCCTTCGGCTCTGGTTTCCACCCCAAATCCAGCAAAGTTCATAAGCTTCGCCAAATAAGGATTCACGTGGTCTAAATACATCTCGACCGTTTCCGCTTGAAATTGATCTGGAGTCATCTAAAAAAATTATACGCCTCCTATTTCCAAATGGATCTGCCAAGACCCGATCAAATAATTCTTACACACCCCTAAATGTTCCAGGCAAATCTACCGAATATCCAGATGTGCCGGAATAGAACCCGGCTAAACCTGCCAAGGATCGGCAAGTTTAACCTAAGCAACGGACTGCGCGGAAGGAAAACCAACCGTGCAAATATTTGGAAAACTTTTTGGAAGCCATTCGGCAAACTTAGAACGCGCACTGGATAGAACCAGTTTGCGGGCTGGCCTAATTGGTAAAAACCTAGCCAACGTGAACACCCCCGGGTACAAGCGATTCGATACCGATTTCGCTGTTATCCTAGAAGGTGAACGCGGAGCTACAGGTTCCAGAATTGAATCCATGAGAACAAACATTGGATCCAATTCTCATGGCCAAATGGGACGTTCAAGAATCGGCAAAAGCTCCATGAATGTCGGAATCAACTCCGATTCTGAAGCCATTCAAAGAAACGAAAGCAATGTCCGAGTCGATGGCAGTAGCGTCGATTTAGAAACCGAGGTCATGGCAATGACCGACACTCAGCTTCGATACGAAATGCTCGCCGACATCACCGGAAGATACTTCTCCGGACTCAAAAGCGTAATCCGGGAGGGTAGATAATGTCCATCTCCTCCGCAATGCGTGCCAGCACTTCTGGCCTCTATGCTGAAAGAATGCGAATGGACACGATTAGTGCCAACATCGCCAACGCCAACAGCATGAGAACCCCCGATAAAGACGCCTATCGAAGAAAGATGGTCGTCCTTACTGAAGGGCAAAACGGAGTTTCAATCCAAGGAATCACGCCCGACCAATCACCACTCAGAGCAGTTTCAGAACCAAACAATCCCTTGGCCGATGCTAACGGATTAGTCTATTACAGCAACGTCAACCCCATTGCAGAAATGGTCAACCTCATGACTGCAACCCGATCTTACGAGGCCAATGTTGCCGCTTTCAACTCCGGTAAAGGAATGATCAGAGCGGCCCTCAACATTGGAAAAATGTAAAAGAGATAACCCATGAGAATCTCTATCCAAAATCCCGCACTTGCGGGCATGAATCAACCACTAAAGGCCGCGCCTACTGCGAATCAGGAAGGCGGCGATTTCGGCCAGGTTTTGATGGACGCCATTAAGGAAGTCAACCAGATGCAAGGAGAATCCAAGCAACTGCAAAACGACCTGATGGCGAATCGACCGGTGGAATATCACGATCTCATGATTTCGATGGAACGTGCAGGGACAGCAATGAACCTCACAATGCAAGTGAGAAACAAAGTTCTCGAAGCATATCAAGAAATCAGCCGAATGCAAATCTAGAATCTGCAGTCAGCTTCATAAGAAAGTGACGAGCCACCAACAGCGAATATCGCCATGGGTGCAATCGTCGACAAAATAAAAGAATGGTGGCAACAGGCCGACCAAACGCAAAAGCTAGTTACTGGCTTTGGAATCGCCTTCCTGTTTGTCATTTTAGGGTTTACCGTGTACTTTGCTACAAGGCCAACCATGCAAGCCGTCTTCACGGGCATGTCAGAAACAGACAAAGCCGGTGTTTACGATGAACTCATCAAAGGTGGATTCAAAGTCGAAATATCAGGATCTGGCGGAGAAGTCATGGTCCCAACCTCCGATGTTCCTCGGGCAAAAATGCTCTTGGCTTCTAAAAACAAATTGCCAAAAGGAACAGAAGGCGGAATCGACATCATCAATTCCATTGGCATTGGCGACAGCCAAGTTAAAGAAAGAGAAAAAGTCCTCGCAAGCAAAGAACGAGAACTAGAAACCTCAATCTCAACAATGACCGGAGTCTCGGTCGCTCAAGTGCACTTAAACCTTGGTAAAGATGCTCCATTCAACGATGAAAAAGTTCCAGCCTCAGCTTCCATTCGATTAACCGAAGATAACTCCGGCGTCATCACAACCGACCAAGCCAAAGCCATGGCTCGACTCGTAGAATTCGCAATCACTGGCCTTAAAAGCTCAGAAATCTCCGTCATTACCGACGACGGAAGAATGCTTTTCGATGGCAAAGAACAAGACTCAATCGGAAGCATTGCTAACCGAAAAATCGAAGCCGAAAATATCGAATCGCGCAGAAGAACCGATGATCTACAAAGAGAACTCGACCGAGTCTTCGGAAGAGGCAACACAATCGCCGATATCGATGTCACCCTCGATATGGACGCAACCAGCATCAATACCGATCAAACCATAACCGGCTCCGACCCTCTTTATAAAGAAACCGGTACCGAAACCATGGATGCAACCGGCTTAGGCTCAACTCCTGCTGCTGGTGTCGAAAGCAATGGAATTGGTGTCGGAGCCGAAAACGGTAATCCAAACGGAAACAAAAAATACGAAAGCTCCGCTGAAAGCGTCCAATATCCCAGCTCAAATACAAAGACTCAAGTCCAAAAAGCTGCTGGCGATATTGTCGCCATGAACATCATGGTCACCGCAAACAGCGACAAGCTAGATGCCGATTCAATCGCTGCCCTAGAAGCACGAGTGCAAAACTACATCACTCCTTGGGCCGGAATTGCCAAGTTTGCCGCCGCCGTTACCCCCGTCGCATTCAATAAAGATGAAGACAAAGCCCAAGAAAAAGCTGCTTCCGAAGCCGCCGCTTCCCAAAGAATGCAGCAAATGGTTTCGCTCCTTCCCGTCGCTGCCTTGCTCGTCATCGGATTCATCTTAACAAAGTCACTAGGCAAAGCTCTTAAAAAATCACCAATGCAACAAATGGTGCTTTCAAACGGACAAACAATTTCCCTCCCCGCCGGAACTGACCCAGAACTACTGGCCCTCATTGAAGGTGCCGCTCTCAATGGTTCAGGATCAGCTCTACCAAACCTCGGAAGCATCAATGCCGATGTCGAAGAAGAGTGGGAAGAAGAAACAACTGGCGAACTCGATGAAAGTGGCGAACCAGTCATCCAAAGAAAGAAAAAGAAGAAAAAGCTCTATGCCGATGATGACGATGACGACGTAGACGTCGCCGGAATCAAAAGAAAAGTCGACGTGCCACTAGAACAAATTAAGAAAATGGCTAAAAAGAACCCAGAAGCGGTAGCAATGCTCCTTAAGTCATGGGTACTGGAGGAACGAAGTTGAGAAAAAAACCTGATGAACTAACAACCAGAAGAAAGGCGGCAATTATTGTCGCAGTTCTGGGTCCAGAATATGCTGCCGATATCATCAAGCATCTAAACGATGACCAAATCGAACTTCTAACAATGGAAATTGCTAGGCTCGAAAGAGTCCCATCAGATATCAAAACCAAAGTCATCGAAGAGTTTCACGAAATGGCCTTAGCCCAAGAATTTATGGCCGAAGGTGGACTCGAATCCGCTCAAAAAACTTTAATCGCTGCCTTTGGTGAAGAACGCGCTGGAGAGATTGCTGGCAAAGTTCAAACTGCTATGCAAGTCACCCCATTCGAGTTTCTCAAAAAAGCTGATGCAACTCAACTTCTGTCATTTATTCAAACCGAGCATCCCCAAACAATTGCTCTTATCCTGGCCTACATGCCCGTCAATCAAGCCGGAGAAATTCTCAGCAAACTACCTGCCGAACTAAGGGCCGATGTTGCCGAAAGAATCGCTTCTATGGAGCAAACTCCACCCGAAGTCATTCGGTCAGTAGAGCGAATTCTAGAACGAAAGGTTTCAAGTGTTGTCAATACAGAACTATCCAAAGCCGGAGAACCAAAAGCTCTGGTTGATCTCCTAGGAAGAGTGGATCGAAGCACTGAAAGAATGATTCTCGATTCCCTCAGCGATAACAATCCAGAACTCGCCGAAGAAGTCAAAAACATGATGTTCGTATTTGAAGACATCGTGCATCTCGATGACCGCGCAATTCAAGCTGTCTTAAAAGAAACCGATACCAAAGATCTCACAACTGCGCTCAAGGGAGTTCCTCAAGAAGTCCAAGACAAAATCTTCAAGAACATGTCCGAGCGGGCCGTAAACATGCTCAAAGAAGATATGGAATTCATGGGGCCAGTCAAACTCAAATCGGTCGAAGAGTCACAACAAAAAATAGTTTCGGCAATTCGAAGACTTGAAGAAACCGGAGAAATCAATATCGGAAGGGGCGAAGACGATGTCCTCGTCTAGAAACATCCTTCGGGATACCGGAAACCTTGCCGGTTTTATGGACAAGCTGAAAACAACTCACCAAGTCCAAGATGAACTTCCCCACAATCGCTACGCTAAATCACAATTAGAGGCTCGATTCGCTGAGGCCCAAGAACAAGGGTTTTCCGAAGGATTAGTCAATGGTCATAATCAAGCCTATCAATCCGGACTTCAAGAAGGAAAAGTCGAAGCAATCCGGCTATTCAATGAAGCACATCATTCAGAAATTGTCAACTTTACAAATCAACTCGAAAGTCTTAAAAATCAAGCTGAAGAAGAACTCAAAGCCTGGTTCGCCAATGCGGAAAATCAACTCGCCGTCTTAGCCATAGAAATCGCAAAGCAAGCCATTCAAAAGGAACTTTCGATTAACCAAGAAACGGTCGTTGAAATCGCCAAGACTGTCCTAAAAGAAACAACGGAAGGTACTGAATTCAGAATCAGAGTGAGCTTAGGAGATGCGTCAATTCTCGATTCGCGAAAGCAAGAAATTCTGGAGCAAGTCTCCCATGCTCGAAACATCGAAGTGGTCGCCGATCAAAACATCGCCTCTGGGTGCGTAGTCGAAACCGGATCCACCGTGATTGATGCCCAAATCGACACTTACCTTCTCCGTCTAGCAAATTCCATTCGGGGTCAAGTCGCGTGATCGCTCCTTCTTTCCCTTCAATTGCCGATTCCCTCGCCAAAGTGAATCGGTTTGAAACCCTTGGTAAAGTCAGCCAAGTTGTCGGACTCGTCATTGAATCAAACGGTCCAACCGCCAGGGTCGGAGATGTCTGTTTAATCGCTACCGATAATGGCGAAGAAGTCCCCAGCGAAGTTGTAGGATTCCGGGGCGAAAAAGTCCTTCTCATGCCCCTTGGCGAACTCACTGGAATCAAAGCCGGTAGTACCGTTCGCGCCACGGGTCAAGTCTTACGTGTCCCTGTCGGGCCAGAACTTCTCGGACGAGTTGTCAATGCTCTCGGAGTACCAATAGACAATCTAGGGCCGGCTCAAACTGAACTGAGCTATCCAAACATCGCTTCCCCGCCAAATGCCATGGAACGCGCCATGATCGAGCATCCCTTTGGTACTGGCGTCAAAGCCATTGATGCCATGCTCACAATGGGAATTGGCCAAAGAGTCGGGATCTTTGCTGGCTCCGGCGTTGGAAAATCCACTCTCCTCGGAATGATTGCTCGAAATTGCCAAGCCGATGTCAACATCATCGCTCTTGTTGGCGAACGCGGCCGAGAAGTCAAAGAATTCATGGCCAACGACCTTGGCCCAGAAGGATTAGCCCGCTCAATCGTCGTGTGTGCAACATCCGATGAACCCGCTCTCATGAGGATAAAAGCGGCCCTCACCGCCACGGCAATGGCAGAGTATTTTCGGGATCAAGGCCTCAATGTCATGCTGATGATGGATTCGGTCACTCGCTTTGCAATGGCCCAAAGAGAAGTCGGCTTGGCCGTTGGCGAGCCCCCAAGCACTAAGGGTTACACCCCCAGCGTTTTTGCACTGCTTCCAAAGTTAATGGAAAGAGCCGGTTGCGGACCCAAAGGAGCTATCACCGCAATTTACACCGTCTTGGTTGATGGAGATGATACAAATGAACCGATTGCCGATGCTGCTCGGTCAATCCTCGACGGTCACATAGTTCTAGATAGAAAGCTAACCAGCCGAGGACACTATCCACCAATCAATATCCAAAACAGCTTAAGTCGGGTCATGCCAATGGTCACCGACCAGGAACATGTGAATGCCGCAAACAAACTTCGTGAGCTCATGTCTGCATATGAGGATGTTGCAGATTTGGTCAGCATCGGCGCATACAAACCCGGAACACAACCGCTTTCCGATAAGGCAATCGACAAGTGGCCACAAATCAATGGTCTACTTCGACAAGGTAAAGAAGTCCCCGCCGAATTCTCAGATTCAATCAATTTCCTGCGGAGAATAACTCATGACTAAATTCAAATTCAGACTCCAAAAAGTTCTCGAATTTCGAAGAACTCAAGAAAACACGGCCAAAACTGATTACCTGGAAACCAGGGCAAGAAGAATTGAATCCGAATTTGAACTCCAAAACTTAACGATAACTCGAAACACTAGGCTTCAACAAATCAATTCATCGCTTGAGCAACGTCATGCCCTGCATTCCTATATATCACGACTGGAAGACCAAGAGCGAGCGCAACATTCTGTAATTGGTGTGTTATCCGACGAAGAAGAAAAAGCTCGTCAAAACTGGATAGAAGCCAGAAAAGCTGCCGAAGCTCTTCAAACGCTAAAGGACAACGAATATGAGGAATACCAAAAAGAAGCCGATAGACAAGAACAAGCCGCTCTCGATGAGTGGGCTGTGTTAAGGAGGACAGCATAATGAGCTTAATAAGAGGATTCGACGCAACCCAAAGCCGCATTCAAGAACTCCAAGCAAAATTAGAAAGACTTTCGGGCAATTCCAGTCGACCAAGCATTCAAGCAACTCCGAGTGCAGAAGGCAACAATTTTGCCAGCACTCTAAGCGGGCTCATTTCAAAGGGCCAAGGAGATGCTCCTCTCGATCCTATTGCAACTGGGTTAATGCAATCACCTGTCACTGGCCCAAAGCAAAACATTATCGCAATGGTTCATGCCGCTGCCGAAAGACATGGGCTCGATCCCAAACTGTTTGAAGCGCTGGTTCAACAAGAAAGTAATTTCGACCCCAACGCTCGGTCATCGGCTGGTGCCTTAGGATTAGCTCAATTGATGCCGAAAACCGCTGCTTCCCTCGGGGTCACTAACCCGCTAGATCCACTACAAAGCCTCAATGGAGGCGCAAAATATCTAGCCCAAATGATGAAAGAATTTGGAGACGTAAAACTAGCTTTGGCCGCATACAATGCTGGCCCCGGCGCCGTCAAGAGAGCCGGAGGAATTCCTCCGTTTAAGGAAACACAAAACTACGTACAAAAAATAATGGGTAACTACAGAGGAGGATCATAGAATGGCTGAAAAGAAAAAAACTGGCCTTTTCATTGCTGGCGGTCTCATTGCATTCGTGTTAATTGGTGGCGGCATTGCTGGCGCCGCCGTCATGGGACTGATTAAAATTCCAGGATTAACACCAAACAGTAAATCCGCGTCCCTATATGGAGAAGCGGCAAAACTTTACGGTGAAGGCTCAGATCTTCAAATTGAGTTAAAAAAGCACGAGGAACCAAAAGAAAAGTCAGAAGATAAATCCAAAGAACCCTCAAAAGACAAGAAACCGGCACCAAAAACACCCCCGGCACCCCCAAAAGCCCCCCCGGAATACACCACCGACCCCGATTTAGGAGCTAAAAAAATCGCAACTGTCTGGAATTCAATAAAACCCGACAAGCTCGCCCCTATCGTCGAAGAATACAACGATAAAGATTTAGCACTAATCTTTAACAAAATGGACGCAAAAAAGGTCGCCACCCTCCTCGCAGAGCTAGAACCCAAGCGCGCCGCATTGATTAGTAAACAAATGCAGACCCTCGGGTCCGTACTCCAAAATCCTACTTCGTAGTATTATTTGCAGGCACGTCATTGTCCGGCTGTAGCTCAGTGGATAGAGCACTGGTCTTCGGAACCAGGTGTCGGGGGTTCGAATCCCTCCAGCCGGGCCAATTTACTTAAAACCCACTCCGTAAGTTCTTCTTAGAGCAGGACGCTCGCGAACAATATCCAAAAATGACTCTTCTAAAGCCGCAGCTGCGGCTCCTGTAGCGAACACCTCACCAGGAACTCCATTGTTTGGCCATCTCCGGATTGATCGCGGTAAAGGCTCAGTTACTTCCTGAATGACGAAGTGCAACAAAACTTTCGCTTTTGGATTTCGCTTTAACACAGTAATTGCCAATTCATTTGCTACGACAACATTGGGAACCAGCACGTAGTCGCCACTATGCCCTAGCTTCAAGCCAAACTCTTGACAGCATAGATTCAATTCAGAATGATCTTCGCCATCAAAAATACACGCGACTAAAGTCGGCTCGTACTGAGAATTGCTCCTACTTGACGATTCATATTTCGAATAGATATCTGTCACAACTGCAGTCACGCGAGCCGAAGGCGTGGTTCCCTTTCGCCGATAGCAGTTTTCAATCTGTCGAGCGGCGTCTAATGCCTGGTCGCCGGACTCTTCTTCAAAATAAAAACTTGCCATAGCTTCCCAAGCTAAAATCAAATTCGGATCTACATTGATTGCTTCGCGTAATAGTCGATGGATCTCCGCGCGGTCTCCTCGTGATGCCGCATCTCGTCTAAGGATATTAATCGTTTCAAGGTAAATGGACTCAACTTCCCTTCGCCAAGGCAATATCCAACTGTCAGCTACCATGGGAGCAAGCGGCCCCAGGTAGTCGTTCAAAATAGCTGAATAGACCAGCACCGTTTGTTTGATCAGTTAGGCTTTGATTTGTTGCAAATGCTTCTTCAATTCGCCACAAATCAACATCTAAATGCGAAGGATCAATCGCTACACTTGTTCGATTAACAATTAATATATCGCTTTCGAAACCAATATCACGAATGATCTTCTTCAAGATATATATACTTACTGAAAGCCGATTCCGCTCATTTGCTCCCTCGTTATTTGGCCAAAGCCTATTAATAATGTCAACTCTTTCGACTGATTGACCACGTTTCAAAACTAACATTGTCAACATATCCCTCACTTTGCTGGTACCAAAGTTTGAGACGGATTTGTCACGAAACGTAATTGTAATCGCACCTAATAGGCGAACACCCAATTTCTCCTTCATATTTAGCTCTCCTTTAACAGACTTGCATATCAACTGCTTTGTCTACCCCTATGATACCATTAATACAGCCAAACAATTACTGTTTCAATAGGAATAAAAGAGCCATGGCCATGTCGATCACGTGATCCAGACTTACAAACTGATATTTCCTGATCCATTCCAAATCGAAGATACGAAACGTATCAAATTCGCCATGTATCGGACTCACCCAGTAATTATCCGAACAATGAAATGACAACCAGTAAATTATACAGGCTTGTCATATAAATGATTCTGATATATTGATACAGTTGAATCACAAATTGTTCAATTGGAGATGGAAATAAATGAAAACACTTATTACTGGAATTCTTGTTATTGGGCCAGCCTTTGCCTTTAGTCAGGTTGTATTTACCGAAAACTTTGATTCGCTGACACCCGGGCAACTACACAACCAAAATGGCTGGTTCAACAACACTTTGAACACCAGTGTAGTAGCCGGTGGAGGGCCATTTCCCGCTGCGCATAGCGGCGCACAAATGGCCACAAATCAACCGACCATCGGAGCATCATTTCAAAACCTCCACTTACCAACGGGTTGGAACACCCGTGATGCGGGAAAAGATACTCTAGTTCTAACGGGTGCGCTTTTTGTTTCGAGTGGAACTACTAACTTAGGTTCTGCGATATTCCAGGTTGTTGGTACCAATCCGTCCGCATCGAGGATGGGCTTTGCCGGAATTTCGGGGACTCGGTTCCTTTTTGGCACGGATGCGGATACGCAGTTTGGGCCTCAGGCAACTTTAGACCAGTGGAATATTCTCCGGATTGAGATTGATACCGTCAACCATACGAACTCATTTTTTGCAAATGGTTCTCTATTGGGAAGTGGAACATATGATCCGAGTTTGGTACTCAACAACTTTGGGTTTTCGGCTGTCGCTCTTAGCGGTAATGTAAACAAGCCACTTTTCTATGATTCACTATCAGTTGAAGCAGTGCCAGAACCGGTGACATTGGTTGTCTTAGGAATTGGTAGTTTGATTGCTCTCCGGCGAAAACGCAATTAATCGCAAAATTTGAATTGAAATACGTGGCCCTCATAGGCTACGTATTTATTCCTTTCAGGTCAGACGATGCCTTGTTAATCTAAATTGCGACATGGATTTGGAAAGCGATGCCTGATGTGGTTTTACGCTTTTTTTGAATGTTCCCGATTTCAACTTATTGTTGTCTAAGTCGCGGCACACTCCATTTCTAACGTTCAAATTGAGCTTTTCATTTTCTGATTCTCAAGTCACCTACCTAGTCAACTATTACAACGAAAAACTCTCGGTTCTCAAAGTATTCAATCTTCAAGATAAAAAGATCTTAAAACACAAAATCACAATGCCCTCCAGGTTCTTGATCTAAAGCATAATATTGAAATGCGTTCTAAGTTTGCGGTTCTAGCAATCCTGACTGTCATGAGTTCGTCAGTGTTTGCCCAAAGCGAATCTTTTCTTCTCCGGCTAAAACTAACTCCCGAAACGTCAATTACAGTCGATACAAAGGCCGAATCTCATTCTTCAATCTCTGGAGCGATGGAAGTCGAAAGCAATCAAACTGTCACGACAAAAGCAATATTTGAATTTTCTAAATTTGATGGCGATTGGATGAATGCATCAACACAATCAACTGAAGTCAAGTTAGAATCAGATGGTAATTTGCCCGGAATTGAACCTGAAAGTTACATTGAAAAACTCAAAGGTGTTAAGTCTAAAATGCAAATCAATCTACGAGGATTCATTCAAAACCTGACAATTTCGGGAGATCCAGAAGTCACCGGAATGATGGCAATTGATCCGTCTAGCCAAATGGGATTTATGGGAATTGAGTTTCCAGAAGCTGAAATACAAGTAGGAAAAAACTGGGTTATCGAAAGAGATCTCAAATTTTTGGAAGTTGCTGATGCCATGCTCACTGCGGAAAATGGAAAGTTAAAAACAGATTTCAAGCTCGTCAGCGTCGAAACCATCAACGGTCAGCAAATTGCAACAATTGAATCTGTTTCAGACATAAATATTAGTGTCTCTGCTATGGGACAAGCAGGTAAAAGTACCTCCAAAATCAAAAGTACGGCACTTTTTAATATCACAACAGGAATGTATACATCTGTTAAAACAACCACTACCTCAACAGTTGATCTTGGAATGATCGTCGTTGATTCTAAACTCAATTCAACTTCCACAATTGCTAAAAACTAATTAGAAAATGAAGAAACTCTTATTAATAGCTTGCGCCGCAACCTTATTTTCAAGCTCGGCATTGGCTCAAACTCTATTCAAAATCAACGTCCCAGCTTCGTCACAAGTAAAAAGCACATTGACGATTTTATCTAACATTTCGTCGGAGGGAATGCCCGTTGAAATTTTGTCAAAAACTGTTGCTCAATATACTTTTGCTCGCATAGTTGATGGAAAACAGGCCGTCAAGCACACTATCAATCAACAAATTGATAGTGTAAAAATGTTAGGTGAGCAAGTTGCTCCTTCGCGTAATACTGCCGATCAACATCCTTTAAAATCTGGACTATTATCTCAAAATGGGAGCTATATCATTGAAGGCGAGAATGATGAGTCCGACGGACCAACCCAATTGCTGAAATTCCTTGATCAAGGATTTCAAGGCATCATTTTTCCAGAACATCCCATTTCTCCAGGAGACACTTATGAAATCCAAACTAATAACAATGGAGATATGGCGCGATTTGGCGAAATGTCTGACAAACCTGTTACGGCAAGATACAAGTATCTCAAAGACGAGCAAAAAAATGGAAAAACATTCGCTCACTTTCAAAAGACTGTTTATTTCCGATTTAATCAAGCTCTCAACGATGATTCCGACCCATCAACTGTAATTGCTGCCATTTCTGGACTATACGTTGTTGACAAAGCCACCGGACTAGTACGCTATTCCGAGTTTAACGGATCATTTACGGTCAATCAAGTCGATTCAGTTTTCCAATACGTCATGTCCGGCAAACAACTCTCCGAAATTACACCCTGAGTCTTCGTTGCCTAACAGCTAAACTAATAGAGTGGAAATCTGTGCTGATCTTACATACGACACAAAAAATCCAGCACGGATTTTCGATCTATTTTTCCAAAAAGAAAATATCACGCTACCGTTAATCATCATGATTCATGGTGGTGGTTGGATTAGCGGCGACAAATCCATGTACCACGACGAAGCCGCTTGGTTCGTTAAACGTGGATTTGCAGTTGCATGTGTGGCATATCGACTCGCTCCATTGCATCCCTTCCCCGATGCGATTTCAGATATTCAAGCAATGGTGAAGTTTGCAAAAGAAAACCCAGGCAATCTGCCCTTCGATTCCAATCAAGTGATTGCAATGGGCAATAGTGCCGGAGGTCATCTTGCATGTATGGCAGGACTTCTCGACCATGATCTGCTTTCTGGAGAAGCTTCACCTCGCACCGATGGATTTATTTCCATTGCTCCAATAACAGATATTCGCAATCCAAATGAATCCCAATTTCCCATTGCTATGTCATTTTTAGAGCAGTTCATGGGAAAAACCCATCACGAATCTCCAGAAGATTATGCATTGGCCAGCCCCATAACCCATGCCGATAAAAACGCTCCGCCTTCTCTCATAATTCATGGCGACGCCGACGACATTGTTCCCTTTGAACAGTCTAAATTACTTTATGAGAAGCTTTGCCAATCTGGATCTCCAAGCGAACTTCATATCTTGCCAAACGAGGGCCATTCCTACACATTGCCGGCATGGCACCAAATCCGCGAACTCTCACTTGACTACTTAAGAACACTATGATTGTAGATTTGCGCTCCGATACCGTCACCCAACCCACTCCTGCAATGCGGGAAGCAATGATGGCGGCTCCATTAGGCGACGATGTCCTGGGCGATGATCCAACTGTCCAAGAACTGGAAAAACTTACTGCTTCTCTCACCGGCCACGAATCAGGAGTCTTTATTCCAAGCGGAACTATGGGAAATCAAATTGCAATCGCCTCTCATACAAACCCCGGCGACTCTGTTCTTTGCGAAGATGAAGCTCATATTCTTTATTATGAAGTCGGAGCACCTGCTGTATTGAATGGCGTTACCCTTCGAACAATCCTCAGCGAAGGTGGAGTAATTGACCCCGAGCAACTCGAACATCGAATTCTCAAATCTTCAATTCACACTCCCGGTACGACACTAATGTGCTTTGAAAATACTCATAATCGAGCCGGAGGAACTGTCACCTCAATTGAAAATCACAAAGCTTATAAAGACATTGCCGAACAAAACAATATCAAGACGCATTTGGATGGAGCCCGTGTGTTCAATGCCGCAATTGCTCTCAACTGCGAAGTATCAGATATTACGAAAAATGTGGAAAGCGTAAGCGTTTGTCTTAGCAAAGGACTCGGCGCCCCAGTTGGTTCTGTCTTAACAGGTCGCAATGAACTCATTGACAAAGCAAGAATATGGCGTAAGCGTCTTGGTGGCGGAATGCGGCAATCTGGTCTATTGGCCGCTGCAGGAATATTTGGACTCAAAAACATTTTTCCGCTTCTCAAAGACGACCATCGCCGAACTCATGAATTGTTTGAAGCTCTCGATGGGCTCACGGGTCTGGAACCTAAACTGCCCGAAACAAACATTCTCATGGTTAGCACAGCTAAAAAAGCGGAAGTCTGGAAGTTGGCACTAGAAGGAGAAGGTGTACGGACTATTGCCATGGATCCACACAGACTTCGTCTAGTTTTTCACCATCAAGTAGATGACGAAAAACTAGATCAGACAATAAAATCTTTTAGGAAAGTTGCCGTTCAACTTTCCTAACTTAAGCAAGTGGAAGTTGTCCGCCACCAAGTCCGGCCGCAGAAAGGGCATCTTCTCTTAGCCGACCGTAACAAATATCTGCCAGGATTTCAAGATTGACAACGTCTTCTCGATTGTATTCAATCAATGTTCTAAGAGATTCTTCGTCACCATATTGGTATTGACGCCAAAGACGAATCGCATCAAATCCTGTCAACCCGTCAGTGTCGTCACCGCGAGCAATTCCCATTAGTTTTTCGATTTTTTTAAGACCGCCTCGGACTCCAACTTTTTTGAAACCAAAACACAAATCAAAATGCAATTGATCAAATGAAACTTGGGGAAATGCCTTTTTGAGCATTGGGATGTCAAATCCTGCACCAAAAAAAGTGACGATCATAGAGTATTTGCTTATAACTTCCGGAAAACATTCCAGATCTTGATCTTTAACAAGGCATGTAAACCGATTTCCATCGTACATGCCTATTGTCGTAATAGAATCTCCAGACTGACCGCCATCAGTTTCGATATCCAGATAAACCATATTCTTTCGAAACTCTGGCCATGCTCTCCATGCTTCTTTGCCACCCAGAACTTCCGAAAAGTATTGATAACTCCCTGAATCAAAGGCTGAAACCGCCGATTGACAGCCTTGAATAACCATTTTTTGTCCAACGCCACCAACTTGAAAGCGACCAGGCTCGTCAAGATAAGTTTGCCAATCTAAACAACCTTGTTGCCACAAAGACCGCTCGGTGTGACCACCTAAGCCTGGTATGTGGCAAAAAGTCTGACGAAGCACTCAGATTCCTTAATTGCCGCCCGTGCTTCCACCACGAACTTTTGGTTTTGCATTTTTATTAGCACCATATGATGGTTCTGGCAAAATGATATTCATTACGCCTTGGCTTGGAAACGGTTGCCATTCATCCGGCTTGTCATACCAAAACTTTCCGGTTTCTAATTCCCCAGTGTCTGGATTTTTCCAAAAATCTCCGCTGATGCGCGTAATGCCATTGCCATAAAACACACCAGACATGTTTGAGCCGAGCCATTGGACACCGCGCCAGCTACCATCCACAACCATTGATCCTTCACCAGAATACGATTTTCGTCCATTTTTATCGTATTCCAGTTTCAATCCTGCCGAAGGAGTTGCCGTACCTTTAAGATCGGTAACCAGCATTGTTCCTTTAAACTTAACTTCGATTCGGCCAACCCCATCGATAGATTTGAAACTTCCTAACTTGCACTCCATATGAAGAGTGGCCATATTGGCTTTGCTGGCGTGAACCCCCATCTGTGTCGGTGTCGCCACTTGTGCAAATAAAACGACCGCCGCTCCCAAAACGGCCAAAACGGGCAATCCTACTTTCAAAACGCGTGCATTCATTATCCTTGCCAAAATTCCTGTGTTCCAATTGTAGCCCCGCATCAAGTTCAATTGCAAAGGACCAAAAATATCAACAGAAAAATTATTCTGCAAGTTCCAGGCCGATTCGTCCCTATATTTGAAAATCATTGACTTTCATGCCGTACAATTGAATTAAAGGTCATGAACCCGAAAGCCTTTCTTATTGGTGGTATTTCCGTTGCCGCGCTATGCGGTGTCTGTTTTGCATTTTTATCAAACGCCAGCCCCTATGTCACCATAGAGCAGGCCAAAGCTTCATCACAAGATAATTTGCATGTTGGCGGAAATCTAGTGCGGTCCAGTTTAGATATTCAAACTCTTCGTAGTCAATGTGTGTTTGAAATTGAAGATCACACGGGCCAAAATCTAAAAATTGTCAGTAGCGAAATTCCATCTAATATGGGAGAGGCCACTCAAGTTGTTGCTGTAGGAAAAATGACCGGAGATCATTTCTCAGCCCATAAACTGCTTTTGAAGTGTCCATCAAAGTACGAGTCTGAAGACCGATACGAAAGAGTTGCCCTTAAATAAATGCAACAGTTTTTACTTGCTGCAACGCCTTTTTCAACTGGCCTTGGTCAGTCTGCAAAATTCATTCTTCTTCTTGCCATCGGCATGTTTACTGGTTCGGCAATCGTTGCCATTATCGGCAAGGGCCAAGAAACCCGGCTAAAAATTTCTAAGGCACTTTTTTATGCCGGTTCAACCGGACTATTCTTTGCTTTTGGCGTTCTTGTCCACCTGTTTATAAGTCACCAATTTCAATTTCGTTATGTCGCCAATCACAGCGCTCTTGATCACGAAATCCAGTTTTTACTTGCCGGAGTCTGGTCTGGACAAGAGGGGTCGTTTTTATTATGGGCAGTCGCATCGGCGATATTTGGAATCCTCACCATTGGTAAAACTCGACAATATCAGGCTTGGTACACAGCAATTTACGCGTTCTTCTTGGCAGGCCTTGCAGCAATTCTCAGTTTCGAATCGCCGTTCACTTTGATTCCAAATGGCGACCAAATCATTAATGGAACAGGAATGTCTCCAACTTTAATGAACTATTGGATCGTCATTCATCCTCCCACGATCTTCCTCGGATTCGGTTCGTTAACCGTTTTGTTTGCATGGGGCCTTGCCGCAATCCTTCATCGCGATCTTGATTCTTGGATAAAAATGGTGCGACCTTGGGCAATCTTAGGACTAACACTTTTGGGAGTTGGCTTGTGTATGGGAGGATTCTGGGCTTATGAAACTCTTGGTTGGGGTGGTTTTTGGATGTGGGATCCAGTGGAAAACACCTCATTTGTTCCCTGGTTAGCTGTAGCAGCATTTATTCATGGCATTTTTGTTCAACTCGCAAGAGGAAAATGGAAACTCGGAAATGCTTTACTTGCCGGACTGCCATTTATTCTATTTTGCTATGGAACATTCTTGACTCGATCTGGTTTCTTAGGTGATACCTCTGTTCACAGCTTTGCCAAAATGGATAGCAATGCACTTTGGCTTCTTATTGGCATTGGAACACTTTCACTAAGCGCACTGACTGGAGTCGGAATTTGGGGAAGCAAAAATCTTAAAGTTCAAACAGACCTGAAACCTAGAATCAAGTCCAAAATTAACCGCGAATCATTCTACACATTTGGAATTTGGACCCTTGTCTTTTTTGGAATCACAACCGGAATCGGAATGAGCGTTCCGTTCTTGCAAAGTGTGGCAAAACAACAACCTAAAGTTGTTGAAGAGCACTTGTACCATCAAGTGCTGGCTTGGCCATTTCCATTTATTGCTCTGGCAATGGCAATTGCTCCCTTTATCACATGGCCCGGTTTAACGGCCAAAGAATTGCTTAACAAACTGATTAATACATTAGCTGTTAGTATTGGAATTATCGGGTTCATGCTGCTCTGGGTGAAATGGGCAGGTCAAGAAATACCACTCGGTAACCTCGTCATTGGAATACCAGGGTTTCCGGCAGAACCAACTAAAACTATTCACTTTTTCGGAAATGTCAATGTCAATGCGACAACTTGGGTCATGATTCTTTCTTGGCTATGCGTCTTTGGAATTGTCGCTAGCATCAACCGAACCTTTTCATTCTTCAAACGTTCTAAAACAAGCATTGGCGGAGTACTCACTCACATTGGCGTATTCGCCACAGTTCTCGGATTAATTTTTAGCCGAGGCTTTGAGCAAAAGAAGCAACTGTTTATCCACCCAACAGTTCCAGCAGAAGAAAGAACTGCATTTGGTTACACAATCGGACTCGATGGGAGAACCGGACAATATACAGATCGGCACAACAAAATTAAACTTGCCGTTTCAAACGGAATCACATCCTTCATGGCAACTCCCGGGCTTTACTATCTCCGGGGAAGTGATGGACTGCCAACACCGATAAAATCACCATTTATATTGTCTCGCCCTTTATACGATCTCTACTTTGTGGCTCATGAGTTTAGCTTTGACGGAACTGAGCCCGTTAAACTTGCAAAGGGAGAAACTGCTCGATTCCATGACACCCTTGTTCGATACAATGGGTTGCGAACCGAAGGTGAGTTAGGAACGGCTGGCGCAACATTCTACGCCGACGTCACAATTACTAATGCTGAGGGCGAAGCTAATTTTTCTCCGTACTTCAGGATGACAGACGTACCTGGTCAACCCGAAACTCCAAAAATACCAGTGTCTAACGACTATACAATTCGGCTTCACAGCATTGATGCGGCCACAAAAGATGCATCTTTAGTCCTAGATTACAGAAGCGAAATGTTCCCCGTAGAGGTTTATTACAAACCTTTGACTGGGTTCGTATGGTGGGGGGTCGGTATTATGACGCTCGGCGGACTCCTCGCTGCTTTTTCTCGACGAAACGTCCGATTAGAGGATAGCGGGAACACGAATTCAGGCGAATCGTCTGAAAATATGGAAACAGAATCAAAAGATGCGCCTGAACCAGTTGCTAAAGTCTAAATTACACCACGCTCGGATTACATATGCAAATCCAGATTATGTTGGCAGTATCGAAATCGATGGAGACCTGCTCCGCGAAGCCGGAATTATGGACGGCGAACTTGTGCATGTTTGGGCGGTCGACCACACAGCAAGGCTAGAAACTTATGCCTTTTCTGGCCCCAAAGGCGTTGTAGGAATGAATGGGGGCGCGGCGTATCAGTTCAATGTCCACGATCGCGTTATCATTGCCGCCTTCACTCTTTCTGATGAACCAGTTATTCCCAGAATCCTTTTGCTTGGCGACCATAACGAAATCGTTCGCGATCTTAGTCCTTTTAATGTCCTCGGTTAATCAGAAATGACACAATTTGATCTACAAAGCTTGCTAGAAGAATCTGGCGCAATTCTAAAAGGCCATTTCCAATTGACATCGGGGCGCCATTCTGACGTCTATTTTGAAAAGTTCAGAGTACTAGAACAACCTCAGGTGCTTTCCGCACTTTGTTCAGAAGTCGCCGAACATTTCCGAGGACAAGTCGATGTCGTTGCGGGTCCGACAACTGGTGGGATCATCATTGCGTTCGAAGTTGCAAGACAACTTGGAGTTTCATCTATCTATGTTGAAAATGAACAAGGCGTTAAAATGCTTCGCCGCGGAGCTAAAATTGCTGCCGGAGCAAGAGTACTTGTCGTAGACGATGTTTTAACCACTGGACTATCCATTCGTGAAACGATTGAAGCCATAGAAAGAGCCGGCGCAAAGGTAATAGGAACTGCCGCACTCATAGATAGATCAAACGAAGGAACAAATTTTGGAGTGCCCCACTTTTCCGCTTTCAAAGTAGAAGCAGAATCGTATTGCCCAGACGATCTTCCAAAATGGCTCAAAGAAATTCCAATCTCAAAGCCAGGAACACGAATCTAATTTCATATAAATGAAAGTCCTGCGCTTTTTCGCAGTTCATCAAGACATTTCATATTGTTCAGAGAATCGTCGATTGTCATATGTGGCATTTCTCCATTAGCCCAAAACTGGGCTACCCTGTCCACTTCATTCGCATACAAGTCCGTGACCCTCTCGACGGCAATCTCCTCGCGCTCATTTTGTCCCTGCTTCTGAACCCAAATCGAACCTCGACACATCCAGGGAGAATCGACTTCTATCCGACCTTTTGAACCATAAATCCGAACATGATTCTCCATTTCTAAGTGGACTCCCGAACTAAAAGTTGCCGTCCGTCCACCTTCAAAAACCATCAAACCGGCTCCGCTGGCATCATATCCATCGCCCGCTGGCTTAAAACCAAACTCGCACCGGTTCGGCTCAGATTCCATCAATAGCCTAATCATTGAAACGCAATATGTTCCAACATCCATCAAACCACCTCCGCCTTCTCTTCTTTGACCCCGAAATTCCGTCCAAGATTCATCAACATAGAATCCGAATTCGGCATGGATATGGTTCACCTCCCCTATGACTCCACTTTGAACAAGTTTTTGTAGTTGCTCAGTTTGCGGATGCATTCGATACATAAATGCCTCGGCAAAGAATACATTGGCTTCCCGGCACGCATCAATGGCTCGTTGCGCTCCATCAAAATCCAGGGTAAACGGCTTTTCGCACAAAACCCCCTTTCCTGCTTTGGCGCATCGAATAGTCCACTCTTCATGCAAGGAATGTGGCAAAGAAATATAGACAACATCCACTTCGGGATCATTCAGAACGGCCATGTAAGAATCATATGCCTTGCCCCCAAACTTTTCTGTAAACTCCAAAGCGGTTGAAATGTGACGAGAACCAGTGGCGATCAGTTCACCAGATTGACTCAATCGAATTCCATTAGCTAGCGCCGATGCAATTCTGCCCGTACCTAAAATTCCCCATTTCAACCCAAGAGCACTCATCTCTATACCATAGCCCAAATTGAACTTTTTTCTAGGACAACCTAAGGTTATTCCATATTCTGCCAATGATTTCACACATGAAACCTAAGAATTATTCTCAGGTTCAAAACAATGGAGTGACGAGTGAGTCTACGGATTAACACAAATGTATCTGCCATGACGGCAATGAGGCAACTCACCATAAACGGTGAAATGTTGCAGGGCTCGATTTCCCGGCTTAGCTCGGGCTTAAGAATCAATTCTGCGGGTGATGACCCGGCCGGCATGATTGTCAGCGAAAACATGCGTGCGCAAATAAAGGGTATTCAACAAGCAATCCGAAATTCTCAAGATGCCGTAAACATGACCAAAACGGCAGAAGGAGCTTTGGACGAAGTATCTCGATTGCTCCTCTCTATTCGTGCTGTGGCCGTTTCTAGCGCAAACACTGCGGTCGTCGATAGCAATCAACTTCAAGCTAACCAAACCCAAGTGCGTTCAATTATTGATTCACTCGATAGAATCGCCGAACAAACAACATGGGGCAATAAACCTCTACTTAATGGCGCATCGGGCACCATCACAAATATTACGCAAAACAGTTTAGTATCTAATGCTTTTATTGGAAGCGAGATAAATGGCCAAATTGTAAGAAGTGGCGACATCTCGATGACGCGAGTTCAGGCTGCAACCCAAACGACAACGGGTCAAATGAGCACTACTTATGCAAACGGTGCTGCCGCAATTCCGACCGGTTCATTTGCAATTAATGGCGTTGCCTTCACGAGTGATCCCGGTGAAACTGTTTCCAGTCTTTTAGCCAAAATAAATTCAAAATCAGGATTAACAAATGTCACGGCTAGCCATGTTGATGGACAAGGCATTGTTCTCACTGCCTCAAAATATGGATCACAGTTTCCAATTCAATACACGGAAACTTCCACCATACTAAATGGCGGAGTCAGTGCAAATCCGGCAGTTGGGCAAAATGCCATCTTTACGCTAACAGCTCCGGTTGAACCTTCTCCAAATACAGCAACTGAAACATTTACTGGTGGACAGGGGCCGGGCGTAGACGGACTGACATTACTATCTAGCAGCGGACAAAGACTATCAGTCACTCCGGCTGGTAATGCCACCGCTGGAAGCACACTGATTGGTTCAATTTCCGTCGGAGCAGTAAGGTTTCAAATCGGTGCGAATGCAAACCAATTTGCTTCCTACTCAATGCCTTCAGTTTTTGCTCGAGACTTAGGAACTAACTCAGTTGCTGGCCAAAACTTAAGCACATTGGATGTTACAAGTGAGAGTGGCGCCACTAATGCAATAAAAATTATTGATGAAGCCATTAGTCAACTTGCATCACAACGCGGTCGATTAGGCTCATTCCAACAAAACTTTTTGCAATCAAATGTCCGATCTTTGGGCGTGGCTGAGGAGAACCTTACTTCTTCAGAATCAGCCATCCGAGATGCAGATATGGCAGTTGAAATGACCCAATATACGAAGCTCAATATATTGCAGCAAAGTGGAATGGCTGTTCTTGCCCAGGCAAGCCAAGCTCCCCGAAATGTTCTACAGCTTCTACAAGGCGGATAAGCAAAAACTTAAAATCAAAAAACCAGCAAAGTCATTCTTTGCTGGTCTTTTTTATAACCACTGATTGAGCCAGTTCAAACTGCCAGAAATCATTTCCGGGTGCCAATCATGACCCCAATTCAACTCTTGTATTTCTTTTTGACCCGCTAACGCATCAAAAACGGCTCGTGCCTGTTCTGGACGCACTGCCGGATCTTTTAAGCCCAGGGTTACCCGAACTGGAATTTCACACTTTGCCGCTAAATTTACGGTATCAAAAAATGAAATCGTTTCAAGTATTAATTCCGCGTTTAGTTCAGAAGTTGACATGACATCAGTTAATTCTTTCAACGGAAATCGAAATCCTTTTGTCAAGTCGAGTGCCCAAGGCATGGCCCCTAAAAACGGCATATCTGCAACTACAGCTTTTATTCGAGGACACATTGCGCCCAGCCAAATCGACATTCCTCCACCCTGACTCATCCCCATTGACGCAATTCGTTCCGAATCAACAAAAGATTGTGTCTCAAAAATCCGTGAAACCAAGATTGCATCTTGAATCATCCGCCGGAAAATCCAAGTTCTAGGGTTCTCACATCCTTCAGAAAAATATCCTCGCTCCGGTTTATAAATTTCTTGGTGAAATGCCGATTCCCCAAAATAATTCAGACTTATACTGGCAAATCCAGGCCGAGTGCCATACTCATTTGGCAGCATAGACCAACGAGAGTAAGGAGGCAACCACAAAAAACCTGGAAAATGTCCTTCCGCTTTGGGGCGCGCAATCCAACCGTGCAACTGTTCTCCAATAATGGAGCGAAACTCATACTCTGCAACCCAATGATCACTACGTGTCGAGGGTTTAAACTCAGAAACTGAATATTCTAACGAATGCGACTCCGCTTCACCAACAAGATCCGACCAGAATGAATCAAATCCTATGGGAAACGTTGGTTTATAAACACTCACGATACGCCGAGTGATCGTTGCTCAGTATCGACGTGCAAACCTGTTGTCATCAGCCAAGCGGTAGCCCTTTGAATTTCTTCAACTGGCCCTTCAACTCGAATTTGCATCCAACCAAAATCCGTGTCAACATTAGCCTTGGTGATCGAAACCTGAATATTGAAGTCTCTCGAAAGCCGCCAAATCCAAGGTTGATTTACCTGCTCGCCTCGCCCTGTCAAATTAATATCGACTACTGTCATCCTCCTTTGAATCTACCCGGTCCCGATCTGGTCCATGCTGGCAATCGGGTCATGACCCAGGGCCCGTATAATAGGAGTATCAATTCCCTATCAAGTTAGGGACTAGGAATAATATTAATGGCTCATCATGTCCAAGTTTTTGACACAACTCTCCGAGATGGCGAACAAAGCCCCGGAGTACGCCTGAACATGGCTCAGAAACTCCAAATTGGTCACGCCTTGGTTGATTTAGGAGTCGATATTATCGAGGCGGGATTTCCAATATCTTCACCAGGCGACTTTGAATCTGTTGAAACGCTCGCTAAAGAGTTAAAGGGAGTAACAATCTGCGGATTAACACGCGCCCGAGCAAAAGATATTGAAGTAGCCGCTGAAGCTTTAAAGCCCGCCGAACGCCGACGAATTCATACCGGACTTGGAGTGAGCGAAAATCACCTTCAACACAAGCTTAAAATGAGCCGCGAACAAGCTCTAGAAGTCGGAGTCAATGCTGTAAAACTAGCCCGACAATTCACGGATGATATAGAGTATTTCATGGAAGATTCCGGGCGAGCAGACAAAGAGTATGTTTATCAAGTTGTCGAAGCCGTGATTGCGGCTGGTGCCACCGTCATCAATGTTCCCGATACAACCGGTTTCGCTACTCCTGAAGAGTATCAAACCTTATTCGCCGATATCATCAACAATGTCCCAAACAGCGACAAAGCAATTTTCTCTTGCCACTGTCATAACGATTTAGGAATGGCGACTGCAAACACCCTAAGCGGCGTTCTGGGCGGAGCTCGACAAGTTGAAGTCACGATCAACGGAATCGGCGAGCGTGCCGGAAACACATCGTTAGAAGAGGTCGCGGTTGCCCTGCGAATTCGTAAAGACTATTACAATGTCGATACTAACATCAAATTAGAAAAACTTTTGTCAATGAGCAAAATGGTCAGCGAACAAACTGGAATGCTCGTCCAACGCAACAAAGCCATTGTCGGCGCAAACGCGTACGCTCACTCTAGCGGAATCCACCAAGATGGAGTTCTAAAGGAGCGTTCAACTTACGAAATCATCGATCCAACTCTTGTTGGTGCCGAAAAGTCAGAAATCATCTTAACTGCCAGATCAGGTCGTCACGGTCTAAAACATCGTTTATCAGAGCTAGGATTCAACTTCCCCGAAACGCGATTCGAAGAACTCTATTCTAAATTCTTAGAAGTAGCAGACACCAAATCTGAAGTTGGTGACGATGATCTGTATGCATTAGTAAACTAAGAATCCCAATGCTCGCTAGTTTAGTTTTGCTCAGTAATATTCCTCCAGATTTTCAAAAAGAATCTGAGAAAATTGTTGCCGATATTTGCCAACAAAATAATATTCCCGGAGCTAGCCTTGTTGTTCTTCAACAAGGAAGGGCCGTGGTCACTTTTTCGTATGGAATTCGAAATTCTAATTCGCCCGAATGTATCGAAATCAACGATGCCATGCACGTTGGATCAATATCCAAATCTTTCACGGGATACTTAGTAGCACTCGCCGAACTTGAGGGATTACTAAAAACAACAGACACTCTCTCGCAGCACTTTCCAAAAATAGAAACCGATTCTCAAGCCTCCAAAATAACAATTTCAGACCTCCTTCATCACACTTCTGGCATAAAAAAGATGTCGGATCGGGAGAAAATTGACTTTACCAAAAGCAAGTCCGATACGGAACGAAGACTCGCATACGTAGAATCAGTTCTCACGAATCCACTAAATGATGAGCCTAACAAAACGTTTCGATACGACAATGACAACTATATTGTCCTCGGCGCCTTACTGGAATCCATTTTTCAAAAAACTTGGGAAGAACTCGTATCATCCAAGATATACAAGCCTCTTCAGATGAATTCGGCAGGGTTTGGACCAACGGGAAAAACAGAAAATGGCAAAGTTATGTCTGTTTTCCAACACCAAAAAATTGGCGAAAAACTCCTCCCAGTAGTCTACGATAATCCCCCTTTCTTTGGGCCAGCTGGGACATGCCACATGTCTATGCCGGATCTTGCTAAATGGACTCAACTTCATTTAGATGGAGTGCTGGGAAATACAAATCAAATCCCTAAAGAATTTCCTAATTCCGCTGCTTTTTGGAACAACCTTCACGCACCTATTGCATCCGCCAACTATGGTTTTGGCTGGGTTTCCGGAGTCAAGCAAAATGAAAATTACAGTTTTGGACATTCGGGTTCTAACACTTTTTCCGTTGCTACAACTATAGGACTGCCAAAAGATGGTTTGGTTATTGCAATTGCCTTTAATTCAGCACCAACACTTGACATTGCCGACAACTCTGCCAAAAAAATACTTCTTTTATTTAAGCCTTAATCAGATTTGCTCAATGCTTCTATTTCAACTTTAGGAGCTTTCTTCGAATAAATTTCTGGCGAAGACTTTTCTTCTCTGAGCTGGCGCGGAGAACACTTGAAAGATTCTCGAATTGCTTTGTTAAAGCGCTGTAAGTCTCCAATTCCAACTCGATAAGCGATCTCTTTTATGGGTGTCGTTGAATTGATAAGCAATCTGCAAGCCTCGCCCATTCGGATAGCTCGAACATGCTCTAATGGTGTCATGCCAAGTTCACGTTTGAACAGTCTAGATAAATGGGATGGGTTTAATCCACACGCATTTGCAATATCTTCTAATGCTATCTTTTCTGAGATATTCGCCTTAATAAACTCTTCGGCTAATTGTACATGGTGGTTCTCTGCGATTTCGGCAGCATTTTCACCAATTCTCCATAGCAATGTCCAAACAATTGAATACAGGTGAGACCGAGTTGCTGGCATTCGATCCAGCCCTTGCCGAAACTGAGTATCCCAAAAAGTTAACTCGCTAGACAAATCTGAAACCGTCGGCATGATACAAGGAACCACAGCTTCAGGATTCGGTCGAAAACTGCACCAAAATTCCGCATCGACTTGAGACGAGGTTTTGTCAATACGACATTTCGATCCTGGTGCGGTTATGATCGCGGCACCGCCTCGAAAGGCATAGTTCTGACCATCAACAGAATAGATTCCATCATGCGCAATCAAGGCAAACTGCCACCAGTCTGGTGATTGTAGCCATGAAACAGATTCTCTATCTAACCCAAACCCAGTAAAAGATCCAAACTCAGGTATGGCATCTAAGCTCATCCGGTGAAACTTCATATTCCAACTTGCCTTGAAACAGAAATTTCAATATCGAACTCAGGAGCCATACCTATATTATGAGTCAGAAATTACTTTCTTCGGCGTTTTGATAACCCAAAAATTCCCGCACCACCCAATAATAGGAGCGTAAAAGGTTCGGGAACCGAATCGTATACAACAACCAATTCTGGACGGTTTTGTTCAAAGCTTTGAGTTGCAAACTGTCCTTCCCTTGATACATAAACCATAGAACTGTTCAGGGTTGAAGTAAGCATCATGCCAAAATTCTGCTGACTTCCATTGACCCATTCCGAAACAAGGGATGTTGCATCGTGTCCAATCCAAATGTTTTCGCCCTGATTGTATGTCGTCACTGAATATGGATTTGTATTGATTCCACCAGTCTGACCATAATTATCGCCCCCGGCGTTCGACCAAGGATTACCTGTCGAAGCATTAAGCCAAGTCACCTGATTTTCCGTCCAATTTGTTCCAATTCTCCACAGTGATGTAGATACGCTTGAAGATTGGTTGTTAAAACTTGTACCAAAAAGTCTCAATTCAGCAGAAATAATATTTTGTCCAACCAAAGAAGAAACATCAAAGTGCAATGCCGAGTTTTGCTGATTTCCCGGAAAATTATATGTGGAAAGAAAATCAGTACCATAGTTTGTACCTGAGAATATATCTATAATTCTCGCGTCGGCCGTTGCATTAAGCGTTACGGTCGTTGCATAGACATGCGAACAAAAAACCACTCCCAACGGCAAAAAAGCCAATCGCAAATTCACTTTCATAGTAAGTCTCTATTGAACAGACCCCTTGGCCAAGTTCAATACTGATTGTATCTATCCATTTGGGCAATAACTTACTTGTCGCCGATCACCGACCAGTAAAGCGCAGAATTAAACCACTAATTCAGACATTTGGTCAATCCAGGCTAGTTTGAACCTTGCTTTCTGATTCGTTTACTGGTCTGTTTTGGCGTGAGCCGAGTTTGGTTTTCTGGTCGAATCATTTCTGGCCCTTCAGACTTCGCCTTTAATTTTTCGATCCCTTCCTTGATTTCTTTTTTGGTTGGCCTTTTCACATCTCAAGATTACTTGTTTTTGCACACTATCGTTTATAAACGGCTGTTGGACTCATCACTATTCCGCAGATTGACGAGTGAACTTAACTTCGCAAACTGTCCAACCCAATCGATTCTCCATTTTGAACTTTCCACCTAATGCCATCGATAAACTTCTAATGATCTGCAGCCCAAGTTGACCCGCGTTCATATAATCAAAATCATGGGGCAATGGATCTCCGTTATTGCTAACCCACAATCCAATTTCACCATTCTCCAAGTCCTCAATAGTAATATGAATTTCTCCCTCATTACAAGTAGAAAATCCATGCTCAACCGCATTCTGAATCATTTCATTTATCACGAGCGCAACTTGTGTAGCTTGACTGGTGTTGAGCTTGATGTCATCGCCTCTCACTCCAAAGCCAATTTTTTTGCCAGGCATGATAAAACTTTGTTGTTGATGATGTCCCAGAGTTTCTGCAATGTGGGTCAAACTAACATGGTCAAGATCATCCCGGCTGAGCAAATCATGCACCGAAGCAATCGCCTGAATCCGCGAAAGAGAATCCGTTAAGGCTTGTTCCAGACTCTTATAATGTGATTGCCTCATTTGCAATCGCAAGAGTGAAGCAACCTGCTGCAAGTTGTTCTTAACTCGATGATGCATTTCCTGCATGAGAGTATTGCGAACTTGCAATTTTGCGTGTTCAACGCTAACTGCCGCTTGCTTTGCTAGAGTCTCCAAAACCGCCAACTCGTCCGGAGGAAACTCCCGTCGATCTCCCGTATAACAACTCATCACCCCAACGGGGCGACCCTGCACAATGAGTGGTATGCAAACCATGCTCCTAAGCCCCTGTTCCTCGGCCAAATCATGACCAACATATTCAGGATCTTCCCGAACATCATGAACGACAACTGCCTTTTGACTGGTTATGGCTCGACCAGCAATCGATTCATCAAGCCGAATGGCTCTCTTACGCTGATAGGCCTTGTTTGTCGCTTGCGTGGCTCGCAAAATCAATTCCTGACTTGTTTCGTCCAAAAGACGAACGGTAACAACTCGATAATTAAATCTTCGAGCCGTCAAATGCACCAACATTTGCAAAACTTCTTCTAAATATGGGGAGTCAGAAAGTGTACGAGCAACTTCCGAAAGCAATTCTAGTCGATCCGCATGACTTCCAGATTCGAATCCTGCCTGAAAAGCCCTTAACAACACCCAAAATTCAGAAACCAGAGATTTGATTTTCTCAAACTCAGCCGCATTGGGATTCCATTGCACAGACCGCCGAAAAAGAACAACGCCTTCAATTCTTGGAGATCCAAATGGCAAAGCAACCGCGGATTCGTAGTCTCCTTCATCAAATCCAGGAAGTCTCTGATTGAGATTAGACTTGGCCAAATCACTTGCGATAATAATCGGATCGCCGCTCTTTAACACCGTGCCTACTATCCCAGCACCCTTATCCATTCTTAACCGCCCCGGAGCCGACTCCATTGTCGTACTGGCCCTCACCAGCAACCCCCCATTTCCCGATACTGTCAGAATTTCACATGCATCTGCTTCAGAAACGGCTTTAAGCCACTCTGCAGCACTCTGATACCAACTATCCTGTCCTGATCCTTGGCGTAAGGCTTCAATGAGGTTCATTGTTTTCCAAATGGACCAATTGCAGTTGTTCGCATTTGATCGGAATGGAACATACGTCGAGAAAGCTGAATGACCTCATCCATAGAAACGGCGTTAATCTTCTTGACCGTTTCATCCATCGTAATGTATCGGCCGTAAACTATTTCGTTTTTCGCCTGGCGCATCATTCGGCTGCTCATTCCTTCTAATCCCAGAACAAGATTTCCTGCAATTTGCCGTTTAGCTTTTTCCAGCTCAATTGAAGTAGGGCCTTCTTTCATCATTTTGTCAAGCTCAACCCTCACAACATCTTGAACTTCCTGCCAAGTCTGAATTCCAGTTCCGCCATAAATTCCGTATGCACCACCTTCCGTATAGGTCAAATGATAACTTCCGATTGCATATGCCAATCCGCGTTTTTCTCGTATTTCTTGAAAGAGCCGACTGCTCATTCCGCCGCCTAAAACTGCATCCATCACAATCATTGGATAAAGGTCATCGCTCAAATAGCCAATCCCCGAAGTGCCAATACAAAAATGAACCTGCTCGATATCCTTGGCAATCATGTTGTTTCCAGGGCTTGAAACCGGAACACTGGATTCAATGGAATCTGAGCTAGATTCTAAAGAACCTAAGCGATCCTCTACCGCCCGGACAACTTCATCATGATCAACTTTTCCAGCGGCAGATACAACTAAAGTTGAACCACGATATCGCCGATCGATGTAAGAAACCAAATGCTCTCGTTGAAAACTACTGACTAACTCTTTTGTGCCGATGACCGGGCGACCAAGTTGGTGATCTGGCCACATGCCTTCTAGATGCAAATCATGAACTTGGTCACTAGGTTCATCTTCCGACCGTTTTATCTCCTCTAAAACAACTCCTTTTTCCCGTTGTAACTCCTCTCCATCAATTAGAGAATTGGTCACCATATCGGTCAGGACATCAAGGCTGTGAGCCGTATCTTCTGCCAATACACGACAATAATAGCAAGTTCGTTCTTTGTCAGTGAAGGCATTCAACATGCCACCCCGACCTTCGATTTCGTCTGCAATATTATGTGCCGTACGAGTTTTTGTTCCTTTAAAGAGCATATGCTCAATTAAATGAGTGATTCCACCCTCGTCTTCTCTTTCATGGCGACTCCCAGTGGCACACCAAACCCCAATTGATGCCGAACCAACGGAATCAACACTCTCCGTTAAGACTCTCACACCATTTGATAAAACTGACTTTTTAAATCCTTCCGCCATTTTTTTTCCTTACGCTAGCCGCCCAGTAACTGCCCCTAGCCCATCGATAACTACTCGAATCGAATCTCCCGGGAGTAAATTCTGACCGTGTCGAGACAATTCAATATCGAGCTTTGGCAAGACCGGCCAAGTTAAAGCTTCACCCGTCGATACCATTGATCGCCTTGAGCCTAAATAAAGCAAATCCGAAAAACTATAGTCACTCTCAAATTGCCCTTTATCCTCAATCGGCTGATCGTTGACCCAAACCTGATAACTCCATTTAAATCGACTTCTCGATTCCGAAGCTAGATAATCGTTAAGTTCTTCCGGAGTCACGACAAATGGTGAAACCCATGCTCCTAAATCTCGCGAAGAAGTCCAATGCTCAGTTGAAGTTCCGCTCAGTTCCCTGTCAACTAAAACCACCATAAAGGCATAGCCTAAAATGAATCCGTCCGCTTCGGCGGGATCAATCATCAAACCAGATTCCTGCACAATTCCTATAGCCCGGACTTCAATATCAAGCTGTTCAACCGTCGGAGGAACTTCAATTGTATCTTCTGGACCGCGCAAGAGAGTCGGATTGAGATAAAAGTAACTAAGAGCATGTTCTCCAGGTCCGGCTTGATAACTCTCAAAACATCTCACAACCGGAGGTCTTCCAATCGGTGAAATAAACCGGACTTGGGCTGGGTCATGGGCCCCCAAAGCATTCACTCCATCCGTTTCATAAACTTTTCCTTCATGAAACACTCCAGATCGGGGCTCATCACCCGGTCGGCTCGCTATCTCAAATCGGCACAATTTCACTAAACAAGGGTACCTCTCACCGCTTTTTAAGCCCAGACTACTAAATTAACTCGCAAAGCAATACTCGATCAATCACTTTTTTACAGAGCGATTGATCCTAGTTTTGCCTTAAAATCCAGTACACGACAGACGAAACTGATGAATTCTAAACATAAAAGCCCCAAAATTATTATTGACTCTGAGTCGTGGTTGGGGTAGCATTTCTCCCACGACTCTCGTACGAGTGCGGTGAAAAGTTATGCCCCCGTTGAAGATTCTGGTATGTGATGACGAACGGCACATTGTGCGCCTCATCCAAGTTAACCTCGAGCGTCACGGCTATACAGTTGTGACGGCCTATGATGGTAAAGAAGGCTTGGAAAAGGCTCGCATTGAAAAGCCGGACCTCATGGTGCTTGACGTCATGATGCCCTATATGGACGGTTTTGAAGTCCTTAAAACCCTTAAGCGTGAACCTGAAACAGAAAATCTTCCGGTCATCATGCTTACGGCTAAAGCCCAGGACAAAGACGTTTTTGAAGGTTATCACTATGGTGCAGATATGTATCTCACCAAGCCATTCAACCCAATGGAACTGATCGCATTCGTGAAAAGAATTGCGCAAGGTTCTGATGGAAGTAGTGGAGACGGTCCGAAGCGTTACGATCTGTAATCTTTAACGTCGACAACACAAAAGACTCGGATTGAAATGTCAATCCGAGTCTTTCTTTGTATCTCAACCAGCTCTTTGGCACGCAAATTGCCAGTAAACTAAGCGGACTTCTCTAAGAATCAGAGAACAAAATTGGAAAGATATGCTGGTATTTGAATTGTTTAATATTGTCGCTCAAGCTAACACCACGCCAATTTTCTTGTTTGGACCTCAGCTCATGCCGCTCTGGATTATTATTCCAGGAGCAATTTCTGCCATCTTTTATTTTGCCGGGAAGCACTTCAATATCAAACTTCTCCGATTAGCGGCTTTCCTCCCATTATTAGTCGGATTTCTTGTCGGAATGAACGGAGTTCTTCAACTCGGTGATACCCTTTACCGAGACTTTAACGACATTACATCCAAGCGAGAACTTGTTCACTATGCAATCGTCGCATTCCCCGTACTGGCTGCCGGAGCACTTGCATTTCTTGAATTCTTTAAGGGCGGAAAAAACAAGCGACAACTCTGAAATTGGACAAATTCACAGAATATTCTCAAAGATATTCACCAAAATTCAGAAGTCGAATTCTTTCCCCGAACCTAAAGGAACGTGCAAGCCTAATTTTCTCAATGAATTTTTCTTGCTTTTCTTGAATTCTTATGTTAGAATCAAAGTATCCATGAATACGTAATCATGGAATTGCTCGACGGAGGGCATCCAAAGACCAATGAGGGTCACACAGCAAGATATAGCAAAAATGGCATTAGTGTCTCAGGCCACGGTTTCCCGTGTATTGGCTGGAGACGTTAAAGTAGAAGATGAAAAGCGAGACAAAATCCTGTCCGCAATGAACGAACTCAATTATCGACCTGATGTTCGAGCTCAATCATTGCGAAAAAGGCAAACTCAGCTGATCGGCATTGTCCTAAAAAGAGGAACCGAAGCCTTAAAAGAAGATCCATTTTTTGCCTCTCTTTTGTCCGAAATTACCGCTGTTCTCTCCGAAACTCCATACCATCTCTGCCTAGATATCGCAAAAGATGCGCGCCAACAAAGTATTGTCTACGATGAATTGCTCCGATCAAGAAGAGTCGACGGACTCATTCTAGTAGAGCCAGAAGTCAATGACAAAAGGTTGGTTAAACTCCAACAAGATCGATTTCCATTTGTTGTCATCGGTAATCCTCGAACTTCACACTTCCATAGTGTCGATAACGACAACGTCTTAGCGGGCAGAACTGCAACTCTCCACCTCATAGAAAACGGATTCAAAAATATCGGATTCATCAGCGGCCCAGAAGGAGTCGTCGTTGGCGATGATCGGGTTACCGGATACCGAATGGCCATGGACGAACATAACCTTAAGCCTCGAATCTGGCACTCAGACTTTGGTTTAGAATCCGCAGCCTGCACAGCTCGCGACATTTTTCTCTTAGCAAACCCACCCGAAGCTTTTGTTGTTCTCGATGACTTTATGGCAACTGGCGTCGCAAGATCCGCTGCTCAGGCCAGGCTTTCAATTCCTAAAGATGTTGCTTTAGTCAGCTTCAATGACTCAAACCTTGCTCAAATGATTGAAGGAGGACTCACTTCTGTGAACATGAACTTCGAAAAGCTAGTCCAAGAAGCAGTAAGTAAATTGATCGCAATCATCCAAAACGAAGGACCAGAAACACCAACTCGACATGTTGTCCCATGTGAGCTGAAAGTAAGAAACTCGTCCTCAAATCTTATGGAGGCAAAACTGTAGTGGTTGCCCTCGCTGCACTATTTCAACAGATCACAAGTGCTTATGAATTCGAATTCATAAGCGAAACTCCACTGAATTCCGTCGCCGTCGCCGGAACATTTAACTCCTGGAATAAAGCAGCCGATCCTCTAAAGCCAAGCGCAAACCGCAAAATCTGGAAACTCTCAAAACAGATTACATTTGGCGAACATCAATACAAATTTGTCCTCAATGATGAAACCTGGATTCCAGATCCCAATGCAAAAAGCATCATCGACGCTGGCGGAAATAAAAATTCAATACTCAATATTGTTCCTTCCGATTACAAATCCCCAGCTGCTTTAGCCGACGGAATAATTGCAACTTCCCTACTGGCAGAATTCAAACCTCCCACCGTTGATGAAAATGAGATCCGATTCACATTCAATACTCGACCAAACGATGTCGAAAAAGTTCAGGTCGTCATCAATGGCTCACCGGTCCAAATGAAAAGGGTCGCTGGCGATTTCCTCACTTCCACCTATTGCGCCAACGCTCCATTTCAAGATTTTTCATACGACTATCTCGTAACGGATGGAAACAAATCCATCACCATTCCGGGCGGAAAAATAGAGATAAATAAACAACCAAAGATCAAGATTCCTGATTGGCCAAAATCTCAAGTTTTCTACCAAATCTTCCCCGATCGATTCCAAAATGGCGACCTCTCAAACGATCCCCCAAACACCCAATCCTGGGATTCACAACCCACCTATACAAACTTCTTAGGTGGCGATCTTCAAGGCGTTCAATCAAAAATCCCATACCTTAAAGAACTCGGAATCACCGGAATCTATTTCAATCCCATCTTTGATGGCCCCAGCAACCACGGATACCAAACCTCCGATTACAAACTCATCGACAAAAACCTGGGATCAAATCAGCAGTTTATCAATCTTTCTAAATCCCTCAATCAAAACCAAATAAAAGTCGTTTTGGATGGTGTTTTCAACCATACATCCACAGAATTCGCTCCTTTCAAAGATCTGCTCACAAATCAAAGGAGCAGCCAATACAAAGACTGGTTTTTTGTAAAATCATTCCCTATTCAGCCAAATACTGCAACTTACGAAGGTTGGGCTGGCTTCTCCGACTTACCAAAACTAAACGTACTTAACCCCCAAGCCCAAAAATTCATTCTCGATTCGGTTGATTTCTGGCAAGACCAAGCGCATATCGATGGGTGGCGATTAGACGTTGCAAATGAGGTTGCGCCAGAATTCTGGAGAATTTTCCGCCGGCATCTCAAAGCAGAAAATGAAAGCACTTGGATCATGGGCGAAAACTGGACAGACTCCAGCCAATGGTTACAGGGCGATCAATGGGACAGCACGATGAACTACCCGGTTCGCAATGCCCTTCTCAACTTTTTTGCAAACCAATCCACAACCGCCAGCGAATTCACCGACGAATTATTCCACGCCTACCTTCTCTATCCAAAGAGTATTAGCGACAATACACTCACTTTCCTCAGCACGCACGATACTCCAAGAATTTTAACGCTTTGCCAAAACGATCAAGCGCGAGCAAATCTCGCTGCAATCACATTGTTTGCTTGGCCCGGAATTCCAAGCGTCTACTATGGCGATGAACTCGGAATGAAAGGCGGTCCAGATCCTGATAACCGCCGAGGAATGGAATGGCAAAACGCAAATCAAAACAACTCAACTCTCTCCTTATATAAAAAACTTGTTAACGCAAGAGTCCATCACCCTGCTCTCCAATCCGGAATTCCCGAAATAATTGCCACAAACAATCAAGAAAAAACCGTTGTCTTTTCAAGAGTTAAAGATAACGATTTGGCAATTATAGTTCTCAATAACAGTAACTCGAGCCAAGTCATTAAGTTCAATCTTCCTCCTCATTTGGCAAAACTTGCAAATGGAAAGACTTTTACTGATGCAATCAGCAAAAAGCAAATCACAGTTTCTCAATCGGGCCAGCTCGTATGGTCATCTCCTCGCCACTCCGGAGCGATTCTGCTCCCTCGTTCAAATTCTATAAACCTCTCGAATCAATCTCTTGATTCAGGAAAACTGCAATGAAGCAAAAAGCATTTACTCTAATTGAACTGCTCGTGGTTATCGCGATTATCGCGATTCTCGCTGCAATCCTCTTCCCTGTCTTTGCGCAAGCGAAAAACGCTGCAAAAAAAACAGCCGACCTGTCAAATCTAAAACAGTTGTCAACTGCAACTCTCCTCTATTCATCCGATCATGACGACTTAACGCCGTTTTATCTATGGCCAGAGTTTTATTCAATTGCTGTTCGTGTAAACGTTTATGCAAAGAATAAGCAAATTTGGACAAGTCCAGGATCACCTTATAAGGAAGGTTCCGTAAACAAAAAGCAAGGAGGAAATGGATATGGCAACTACATGACTAATCCAACTTCTGCATGTATGGGCCCCCTTACCGCGTCCACAGTCGGAGCAGCCCAACTTTACAATGATGTCTACTTCCCATTAGACTATCAATACAACGACTCGATGAATGAGCTGGCTTCATTCCAAAACTCGCCAACTTGCCAAAGTCCTTGGTGGGGCACTACCGCAAATATCGAAACCGGTATTTCACAAAACTCTTCAAAAATAACAGACATAACAAAAGTTGCTGTGTGGTCTACATTCCCTTCCATTGGCTCACAATGGCCAGGCGGATGTGTAGATAATCTTTGTGGAAACGTTGGTGGCGTAGGCGATCCGTATGCTAATTTCTGGGGCGGAAACTTCAAAGGTTACTTTAACCAAACTAGCAACGTCGCTCATTTTGATGGCCACGCAAAAAGCTATCAATTCAAGAAACTTCATCCATGCGGTCAAGAAACTTGTAACGATGGAAGCGGCCTCAGAACCGACTTCAAAGCCTGGGGATTCAACTGGGCCAGCCCTTCAGTTCAATAACTGATTCTGGGAGCTTTACACCAGTAAAGCTCCCATTCAAATTCTATGAAACAATTCTTACTAATTATTATCATTTCGATATCAGCTCTAATGTTAACCGCATGTGGTAACGGCCCAGATACTGGGCAAGATGTTGTCAATCAAGTTCAAAATATGAAACCTGAAGAGAGATTTGAACTGATCAAAAATAACACTGGAATGTCTTATCAAATGAAAGCTCAGGCCATCGATAATCTTCCTGTATCTGATGAACAGAAAAAAACCTGGAAAGATGAGTTAATGTCAGGATCAAATTCCGAGACTCCTCGATAGGTTCAAAAATGACTATGCCCCTCAAGAGGGGCATTTCTTTCAATATGAAAATTTACTGCTCCAAAATAGTCTTGTTTGTTTTCTGCATGGTAATTCTCGGTTGTACTGCACCGGATATGACAAAAACAAATGTTGACCCAGTCTCGGGGAATCCAATTCCAGCAGATCCATTCCGGAAAAAATCCTGGATACCCAGAAGGAGTCGAGGGTACCAAAAGAGCATTTGCAAGCTTTGAAGAAGCAAAAAGGCTTGTCACCGCTGGCAAAGCTAAAGAAGCAATTTCAATGCTAGAAGAAATTAGAGATTCACTCCCAGACGGGCAACGTCCCGCCGCCGACTATTACAAAGCCCTGGCTCTCGTATCAATTGGGGAGTATCAAGAAGCGAGTCAAGCAACTAGTGTTGGCGCACTACGCGGAGCAATGGATCCACTGATTGCGCTTGTTGAAAGCGAGAAAGGTAACTCAATTGGTAAAGGCATGATCCTATCATGCCGGTCGCTAATTCAATCTAATGCTCCGGAAGCACAAAAAAAGGATCGTGACGATAGCAAGATTTCCGATAGATCAGCTGCGTTATTCGGAATTGCAAATGAATACCCCGAAAGTGAATTGGCCGACAATCTCCTCTTAGCCTCTCAAAAAGAAAGTCCAGACTCTATCGTCTTGGCTAATGCGGTTCTTGCAAACCTGTCTGAAGATATTGATCCAGAATCATGGATCGAATATACAACCGACTTAAAGACAAGGAGATTAGCAATTCGCTTAAGGCTAGAAATAGTGAACTTAATAAAAGAAAAAGATAAGAATAGAATCAATACGTTTAATGGTGACTTACGAATTGAGTTCTGGCAGGCAGAACTTGGATTCGGTTTTCACAAGGTTCAGTTTTTCCTTGGCACTACAGCAGGTTTGGGCTTCTGGCCTGAAAACGGCAATTACGGTTGGTAACTGAGTTGGACTGGAACAATAAAATATCTTGTTTAGCCTCGCTCTCCAGCCGGAGACTCAAGTCCCGGCTGGAATCTCTACCTCAGTCCGAGTAAAATAGAACCATGGCCACAACTCAAGTCAACGAAGACTTCCCCGCTGGTATCGGAATGACGACTACCGAAGCCCCATTTATTGAACAAGCCAAGGCCAATGGCGAGTTATACATTCAACAGCCATATCCTCTCTACTCACAAGAAAACCACGAGACATGGCAAAAACTATACGCCCGAATGTTGCCCCAATGGGAAAAGTATGCCAACAAGCACTTTCTAAAGGGCATCGAAAATCTCTGCCTCGACCCCAACAAAGTCCCCAAATTAGAAGACGTCAACAAGTTCCTCAGCCCCCTCACTGGGTTCAGTGCAAAGCCAGTCAGCGGATACGTTCCTGCTTATTTGTTCTTCGATTGTCTCCGAAACCGAGACTTCCCCACGACAATCACAATTCGGAATTCTCAAAAACTCGACTACCTCCCAGAACCTGATATCTTCCACGATATAGCTGGTCATGTGCCAATGCACACCGACAAATACTTCGCCGACACTCTTGTCCGATTTGGTGATTGCGCCAGAACTGCCGCCGAAATCTGCCAAAACATCAAAGATGAAGAAGAGCAAATCCGCCGACTAACTAGCATCATTAAAGCAATGGCAAGATTCTTCTGGTTCACCATTGAATTCGGCCTGATGAAGCATCCCGATGGCAAACTCCGCGCTTATGGCTCTGGACTCCTTTCTAGCTACGGAGAACTAGAATATTGCATCGAATCTCCCGATGTCCAGCGATATCCTGCCCAACTAGAATGGATCATCAATCAATACTTTGAAATCGACCATTACCAACCGCTTCTCTTTGTTGTAGATTCATTCGACCACCTATTCAGCCTCGTCGATGAACTCGAAGTATGGATGAAAGATGGACGACTCAACAATGTCAGCCCCGGTGAACCCGCAATTGGCGCCGAAGACCTCAAATCCTTCCTCCACGCCGATCTAAGCTAAATTCACGATCAAAACTGAATCCAAGCGCTACATTCGCGACGAAAATAGTAGCACCTTGGCCATTTTGTCATGCGCCGCCCGGCCCGAGGCCAAGCCCTCGTCGCCTTTGGCTCCTCCGCCCCCGGGCAGCGCACAATAAATCAAATGGTTTACCGGCCTAAACCATTCCACATCCGATTCACTTCTTCTTCGGTAGTCCCCGGAGCTTTGAGCGAGTCAATCGAAGTGACTTTAGCATGACTGTCCAGCCAAGTCACCAAGACTTTCTTGCTGTCAAAGCGACCCCACAATTGCCCTTGAGATCGAGCGTCCGGAAAAGCCCCTGTCCAACCGGCATATCCAACAGACGAAATTGCAAATGGCGGTTCAATCAGTGCGTATCCTACAGGATTCGTCACACCCCTTAAATTCTTCATAGTTGCCTCTGCAAAAAGAATCGTGTCCGAAGTCGAATTCAAAGAAGTCGCGGAAACTCCACTAAATTGGCGCGTCGGCATACCTTGAACAACTGTTGTTCCTAAAAACCGATTCAAATACCGATAGTTAAAACCATAGCTCGGGTTCGCCCCTAGCAAATAATAGTAAAGCTCATTGTTCTTGTCAAATCGACCTCGCCCCTGGGAATCTCGCATCACCGGATCATCCGCAATATCGTTTGGACAAATAAAGATCTGCTCGTTCTTTGTGTAAGGCAGCATTAACAATGGATAGTAATGAAACCCGTAAGAGCTGGAAAAATCAACAGCCAAAGGGTCATACCAAAACACCGGCGGTGTCATATCATCATAATCCGCCAAATAGAGCTGAGAAGCCGTTCCAATCTGTTTAACATTAGAAAGACTAGCCGTCTTTTTCGCCGCTGTCTTTGCCGAAGCAAAGACCGGGAACAGAATCGCTGCCAAAATCGCAATGATTGCAATAACTACGAGAAGTTCAATTAAAGTGAATGCCCTTTTACTCACGTCAATATTCTTATCTCTCCAATCACGCGCCCTAAATGCATCTCTGACGATACTTTGCAATTTTGATGTTTATGATGATTTTCTATTTATTCTCAAAATTATTAGTTCAATTGAATTGACGATTCTGATGATTCATGTCTGAAGCAAAATATCAGATTCCACTGCTAACCAAAATCAAACCCATAAATCAGTCAAACAAGTCCCAAAAACGAAGAAGAAAAATAAAAACGCCTGATCAACTTAACAAATTGATCAGGCGAGAAACGAAGCTTGCAGATTGACTTACTTATCGCGAAGCGGCATACCCATCAACTTCAAAAAGACTCGCGCCTCTTCGTCGTTTGATGCAGTTGTACAGATCGTAATGTCCATACCGCGCAATCGGTCAAAAGTATCGTAATCAATTTCGGGGAAAACCAATTGCTCTTTCAAACCAAGTGAATAGTTCCCTCGACCGTCAAATGACTTCGCAGAAAGACCATTAAAGTCTCTAATTCTAGGAAGTGCAACGGTACAAAGCTTATCAAAAAAGTGCAAAGCACGATCGCCACGTAAAGTAACGTGACAACCAATTGGCATGCCTTCTCTCAGCTTAAACTGGGCAATAGACTTTCTAGACTTGGTAACAACCGGCTTCTGACCTGTAATCGAAGTCATGTCCCGAATTGAACTTTCCAATTCCTTTTCATCAGTGCCCGCACCGATATTAACAACAACTTTTGTGATCCTAGGTGCTTGCATAACAGAGCTATAGTTAAATTGCTCCATCAACTTTGGCAATACCGTATCGGTATATACCTTTCGCAGACGAGGTCGAGCTAGCTTGCCTTGCACTGTTGGAGCTGCAATTTTATCTTTTCGAGCCATTGTTACTTACTTTCTCCTTTTTCGGGAGCAACGTCCTTCAAAGTCGTATTACTCTTCTTTGCGTATCGAACCACTTTGCCATCCTCAGTTCGTCGGCCAACTCGTGTTGGCTCGCCTGTCTTAGGATCAAGAAGCATCAAATTACTCAAATGAATGGGAGCAGGGCGAAGTTCCTTTCGAGACTTTTCACCTTGATACTTTGCTTTATAGTGCTTGATTACTGCATTAAGAGGCTGTGGTTGATCTGGATTTTCAGGATTTTCCTTCAAAACAAATGCTTTGTTTTCTCTAGGAGAAACCATTGCAACAAAACCAGTTTCGCCTTTGTCTTTTCCAGCCACAATCATAACCTTATCACCGGTTCGAAGTTTAAACTTCGGTGGATTTTTTCTAGCTTTAAGTTCAGCTTTAGTCATGGTTTATAGCACCTCCGGAGCAAGTGAAACAATCTTCATGTAGTTCCCGTCTCGAAGTTCGCGAGCAACTGGTCCAAAGATCCGAGTTCCTCGTGGCTCTCTATTGACAGGGTTGATGACAACGCAAGCGTTATCATCAAAGCGCAATGTGGAACCATCAGCCCGACGAATCGGCTTCTTTGTTCGCACAATAACTGCGCGGATGACATCACCCTTTTTAATGGGCATATTTGGCGTGGCAGATTTTACCGAACAAACGATAACATCACTCACACCACCGTAACGCGGCTGTGAACCTTTCAGAACACGAATACACATCACTTCACGTGCACCCGAGTTATCTGCTACTTTCAGCCGACTGAATTGTTGAATCATGGACTAACTCCGTTTCCTTTACCTTCTTTCGCGCAGAGGGCGTGGCCCGCTTTTTTGAGCAGGACACGCCTTGCCGTGTCTTGCCGGTTCAGTTCATAAAATGAACCACCGGTGAATTTTTGTAGTTTTGGGTCTTACTTGACCTTTTCGACGATCCGGGAGACTCTCCAGCATTTATCTTTGCTGATTGGTCTTGTTTCCATCACTTCCACTGTATCGCCAATTTCACAATTGAGTTCGTCATGAGCTTTGATACTCATGCTTCGCTTAATTGTCTTGCCATAAATGGGGTGCTGAACGTTCCGGGTGATGGTGACCACTACAGTCTTTTCCATCTTGTTGCTTCGCACAACTCCGCGTCGAGTCTTTCGACCACCGCGTGTCAAGGCTTCGCTCACGCGTCACCTCCGCGCTTCTTGTCATTGATCAAAGTCAACAACCGCGCAATGTTATGCCGCCGAATCTTTAAACTAGCAACATCAGTCATCTGACGAAACACTAGGTCTCGTCGAGCTTTGTATAATGCTGCCCGCTCTTCGGCTACAAGCAATTCCAATTCAGGAACTGACTTGTCTCGCAAATCTTTCGTTTTCAACGCTTTCATTTCGTATTTCTTGTCCCAAAGTCAAAGTGACATCAGAGGCCGTTGGCTTCTTGGAACTCCTCCTTCATGACGAATTTTGTTTTGATTGGCAATTTGTGCTGCGCCAAACGCATAGCTTCCTTAGCAACATCAACCGGAACACCGTTCATTTCGAACATAACTTTTCCAGGTTTTACAACTGCTACCCAGCCTTCAACGCTTGCCTTACCTTTACCCATTCTCTGTTCAAGAGGCTTCTTGGTATATGGCTTGTCAGGAAAAATCCGGATCCACACTTTCCCACCACGCTTAATGTGGCGAGTCATCGCAATTCGAGCAGACTCTATCTGACGACTAGTAATCCAGCCACAATCCATGGCCATCAAACCGTAATCACCAAAGCTCACTTCATTACCACGAACGGCTTTACCGCGCATCCGACCCCGAAATTGCTTTCGGAACTTCGTTCTTTTAGGCATTAACATTAGGAACTAGCCTCCTGGCTTTTCTCGGCCTTGGCTTCAGCGGGAGCTGGTGCTCCGCCCTGAATTTCCTCAGTCCGATCTCGCTTACTGCGTCGCTTCGGACGTCGCTCATTGGCGGCATCATTCAGCATCTGCAATTGCTTCTCAGGCAAAACTTCTCCGCGGTACACCCAAACTTTAACGCCAACCACACCATAAATGGTGTAAGCATTTGCTGTACCATAATCGATATCAGCTCGCAGGGTGTGCAAAGGCACCTTACCAAACTTGTCTTCTTCAGTTCTAGCAATATCAGAACCGTTCAATCGACCGCCAACTTTAATTCTCATGCCGCGACAATTCATTCGCTGGGCACGCATCATAGCTTGGCGCATCGCTCGTCGGTGAGAAATCCGCTTTTCAAGTTGAACTGCAATATTCTCAGCAATGATCACTGCGTCAAGTTCTGGCTGACGAACTTCACTCACATTCACTTGAACCTGAGCAGTATTGTCATCCTTGCGAACCATAGCATTGAGCTCGGTGCTGATCTCATCAATTCCCTTCCCACCACGGCCAATAACCGCACCAGGTCGTGAAGTGAAAATTGTAACTTTAACTCGACTTGCAGCTCGCTCAATTTCAACTCGTGAAATTAAACCTTTAGAAATCTTAGCCTTAACGTACTTCCGAATCTTTTGGTCTGCGACCAAAGCTTCTCGGTAGTGACGCTTGGGATAGATCCAGTGGCTATCGTGTCCACGGATAACGCCAAGACGGAACCCGATTGGATGAATTTTCTGACCCATGGTTAGTTTTTCTCCTCGCCGGCTTCGTCCGACTTCGCTTCGACAGTCGAATCAACAACAGCTTCTTCAACAGCCGCGTCAGTTGTCACTTCCGCTTCTGTGGCTTCGGCCACTACTTCTTCTTTCTTGCTTGCCTTAGAACCTTTTGCTTTCTTAGCTTTTGCAGCAAGACTTGGACGGGCTTTCGCTTGCGTACCATGTGGCTTTACTGCGGCTTCTGCTTCAAATTCTTCAACCACCACTGTAATGTGGCTGGTCTTCTTTTCAATTCGATTCGCGCGGCCCATCGCTCTAGCTTGAATTCGCTTTGTCTTCGGACCTTCGTCAATCGTAATTGCACGAATTCTCAGTTCCTGTCCACTCAAGCCGTGATTTTCCTCAGCATTAGCAATCGCGCTAATGATAACTTTGCGCAATGCAAATGCACTCTTGCTTGGATGGAACCGTAAAACGTGAACCATGTCAATCGCAGATTTACCCCGGACTTCCCGGGCTACCTGGCGAACTTTTCGGGGCTGAACCCGAACGTATTTAGCAACTGCTCGTACTTCCATATTTTCGTACCGCTGATAAGGTCAAGGGCGGTGGCGCAAGGCATCAAATTCTACCGTGCGCCAACGTTATCCCTTGGGTCTCCTTACTTCAGTCGCGTCCCCCGTTCCGGCAGACTTCCATCGTGGCCCCGATACGTACGTGTCGGAGCGAATTCACCCAATTTGTGACCAATCATATTCTCTGTAACAAATACAGGAACATGCTTGCGGCCATCGTGAACACCAAATGTATGCCCGATCATATCGGGAATGATGGTTGAACGACGTGACCAGGTTTTAATCACCTGCTTCTTGTCCGATGCGTTTGCTGCATCGACCTTTTTCATCAGGTGCCCGTCAATGAAATAACCTTTTTTAAGACTTCTTGCCATTACTTTTCACCCGGCCTTACTTGCCGCTCTTCCTCCGCCGAACAATAAACGGATCCGTTCGCTTGTTCTTTCGAGTTGGTTGACCAATCGCTTTGTTGCCCCAACGGTCAACCGGACCTTTCTTCCGACCAACCGGAGACTTCGCTTCACCACCACCATGAGGGTGATCACGAGGACTCATAACAACACCGCGAACGTGTGGCTTGCGACCAAGACCGCGTTTCTTACCAGCTTTACCTAATCGCTCGTTTTCGTGCTCCGCATTTCCAACTTCACCTACCGTTGCCCGGCATTCTAGTCGAATCATGCGCATTTCACTACTTGGCAATTTCAAAGTACAGTAATCGCCTTCTTTCGCCATAACCTGAGCCGAAGCACCAGCACTGCGAACCATTTGTCCGCCGCGACCAGGATTCAATTCAACGTTATGAACCAAAGTACCAAGGGGAATGTTGCGAAGAGGAAGACAGTTGCCCGGCAAAATATCTGCCTGAGGGCCACTTTCAATCGTCGTCCCAACTTTCAGCTTGTTTGGAGCCAAAATGTATGCTTTTTCACCATCTTCGTACTGAATCAAAGCAATTCGACATGTACGATTTGGATCATATTCAATTGCCGTAACAAGGGCCGTAACATTGTCCTTCAATCGCTTGAAGTCAATAATTCGATATCGGCGCTTATTTCCACCGCCACGATTCTTCATCGTAATGCGGCCAGTGTGGTTTCGACCACCCTTCTTTGTCAAAGGCGCCAACAAGCTCTTTTCCGGCTTTCTTTTTGTGATTTCTTCGTAAGTCGACGTAATCATGTGACGTCGGCCCGGAGAAGTCGGCTTCATTCGTTTTGTTGGCATTTTAGACTCCGTAATCCTCTAGCATTTGGCCAGCAGCCAAAGTTACAATCGCCTTCTTAAAGTCAGGTCGCTTGCCCGGAGCACGCTGACCGACTCGCTTTCGCTTGCCATAACCTTTAACGGTTGTCACTCGCGAAACAGTGATCTTATCTTTGTCTTTCTTGCCTGCATTATAAATCTCTTCAATTGCAGACTTAACTTCAATCTTATTGGCAGTCGTCGCAATCACAAATGTGTATTTGCGAACCAAAGCCTTCTCATCCGTCACTCTTGGATCACCGTAACTCAAAGCTACAGTCTTTTCCGTAATGTGCGGTCTTAAAATGATGCCATGGGGATCTTTCATATCGTCCAAGCCTCCTCAATTTTCTTCATCGCATCTTCGGTTACTACAATCTTGTGTGCAACCAAAAGATCACGAGTCGAGAATGTCGTGGCCTTTCCGTCTCGGCTAGGAGCCGTTCGGATTTCAATCATAGGAATGTTGCGGAAACACTTCAACAGAACGTCATCATGCTCGGCAACTACAATAAGAACTCGCTTCGTATCCGACAAACCTAAAGAAGCAATCAAGTTTGCCGCATCTTTAGTCTTCGGAGCCTTAAAGGAAATACCCTTGGTCACAATCACATCACCAGCGGCAACCTTCGTACTAAAAGCACCAATAATGGCGAGTCTTCTTTCCTTCTTGTTAACCTTTTTGCTGTAATCGCGTGGCTTAATGGCTAAGGCCATACCGCCATGAGCATAGTGAGGAGCCCGAATCGTACCTTGGCGAGCGTTACCTGTTTTCTTTTGCTTATAAGGCTTGCGACCGCCACCTCGTGCTTCCGACCGAGTCTTTGCACTATAGGTTCCTTGTCGACTGTTAGCCTGCTCCGCAATAACAGCTCGGTGAAGAACGTATCCAGCAACTTCCGCAGCAGCAATCGCGTCGTTCAGCTTATGCTTCCCAACAACTTTGCCTTTCAGATCTTTAATTTCTATCTCTGCCATTGCCTTACCTCTTTGCCTTCTTAACTGTAACCAGTTCGCCATTGGCACCCGGAACACTGCCGCTTACCAAAATCAAATTGCGCTCGGTATCAACACTAACAACTTTAAGGCCAACCTGAGTGACCTGATCGGTACCCATGCGACCAGGGCCGCGCTTGCCTTTAAAAACCCTTGCCGGGCCAGTTGCACCGTTCGATAGTGGTCGTCGGTGAGTCATAAAACCGTGAGTCATGTGCTGACCCTTAAATCGGTATCGCTTTACAACGCCTGCAAAACCACGTCCCTTGCTCACTCCAACAACGTCTACCTTGTCGCCATCGGCAAACAAGTCAACCTTGATTTCCTGACCAAGTTCAAAACTTGATGTGTCGTCTACGCGAAACTCGCGTAAGAATCGAAGATTGCTTCCAACCCCCGCCTTCTTTAAATGTCCATGTTTTGGCCAAGTCAAATTTTTATCACTCATTTCACCAAAACCAACTTGAACTGCTGAATAACCATCAGTCTCCTCGGTTTTAATTTGAGTGACATAGACCGGCCCCGCAGCAATTACGGTCACAGGAATCATCTTCCCATCTTCCGTAAAGACTTGCGTCATTCCGATTTTTGTCCCTAGAATGCCATTGAGCATATTGAGTCGTCCTTTCCTTCAGCTTCCCTGGCCTAATTTAGATTAATCTGCGTTGCCCGGCGCGACTCCCTTTCACATTACAAAAGGAAAACCGGGACGCATCCAAATTGACTTCAAAGCCGACTGGAATTGTGTACGCTACTAAACCAAGTTCAACTTGAACTTAGCCTTTGAGCGACAAAACATTGTACCGCCCATCGATAACTGGACTGGGACGCCGGAAAAAGTTCAGGACCAATACCTCCAAAACAATCAACTTTCGAAACAAAAAATTAGATGTTTTGATCCTTATCACACCCATTTGGGATATCAAAAACCTTATTCGATTCAAACCAACGATGCTGTGTGTAAAGTATCCAAAAGCAGCAAATGGTCAAAAAACAAAAAAACGGCCAAGTCCAACATGAACTTGGCCGAATTCCGTCCGCAAACTAAATCAAACAGTCTTAATTTGAATATCAACACCGCTCGGAAGATCAAGTCGTTCCAAAGCTTCAATAGTGCGATTCGTCAAATCATGAATATCAATCAACCGGTTGTGAACCCGAAGCTCAAAATGCTCCATCGACTCTTTGTCAATGTGTGGCCCACGAATCACGCAAAATCGGCGAATTCGAGTCGGAAGGGGTATTGGCCCTGCAACTCGCGCTCCAGTGCGCTTACATGTTTCAGAAATTTTTTCCGCCGAATTATCAAGAATTCGGTGGTCATATGCTCTAATGCGAATACGGACGGTCAGATCTGTCATTTATTTTCTTTCTTTTCTCAAAAAATGGTGTGCCCCTCAACCGGATAAGTTAAGGGGCACTATTTAGCTCAATTAGTTGTGAACCTCGGTGATTGTACCGGCGCCAACAGTTCGGCCGCCTTCGCGAATCGCGAACTTAGAACCTTGCTCCATAGCAATTGGTGCAATCAACTCAACATCCATCGTGATGTTTTCGCCTGGCATAACCATGGCAACACCGTCTGGCAAGTGAAGAGTTCCGGTAACGTCAGTCGTTCGGAAGTAGAACTGTGGTCGGTAACCCGTAGTGAACGGAGTGTGGCGACCGCCTTCTTCTTTAGACAAAACGTAAACTTCTGACTTGAACTTGGTATGAGGCTTAATTGAACCAGGCTTACAAATAACCATGCCTCGATCAATGTCCTTTCTTTCAATTCCACGAAGCAACAAACCAACGTTGTCACCAGCTTGGCAGCTGTCGAGCAACTTTCGGAACATTTCAATTCCTGTACAGGTGGTCTTTCGGGTATCTCGAATTCCAACAATTTCAACTTCAGTGTTAACCAGCAAAGTACCGCGCTCAACACGACCGGTAGCAACAGTGCCACGACCAGTGATAGTGAAAACGTCTTCAACTGCACAAAGGAATGGCTTGTCAGTGTCGCGCTCTGGAGTTGGAATAAAGCTGTCTACAGCCTCCATCAAATCCAAAATACACTTGAAAGCAGGATCTTCAACCGTCTTACCAGCTTCAAGTGCTTCAATGACACCAAGGCCAGTTCCGCGGATGATTGGAGTTGTATCGCCAGGGAAACCATAGGCATCCAAAAGCTCTCGAACTTCCATTTCTACCAATTCCAAAAGCTCTTCGTCGTCAACTTGGTCAATCTTATTGATAAAGACAACCAAATATGGTACGCCAACCTGTCGAGCCAAAAGAATGTGCTCTCGAGTTTGTGGCATTGGACCGTCAGCCGCCGAAACAACCAAGATCCCACCGTCCATTTGAGCGGCACCGGTGATCATATTCTTGATAAAGTCAGCGTGACCTGGGCAGTCAACGTGTGCGTAGTGACGAGATTCTGTTTCGTACTCTTGGTGCGAAATGTTGATTGTAATACCGCGTGCCTTTTCTTCTGGCGCGTTGTCAATCTCGTCATACTTGATCTTCTTTGAAAGACCCTTTAATGCCAACGTGCCTGTAATGGCAGCCGTAAGAGTAGTCTTGCCGTGGTCGACGTGACCGATCGTCCCTATATTGACGTGCGGTTTGTTCCTTTCGAATTTTGCTCTAGCCATTTTGTGATTATTCCTGAACTGATGTTTTGTTTCTAAATCTTAGTTTCCAGATTGCGTTTTTGCAATAATTTCTTGCTCAACGCTCTTTGGTACTTCTTCGTAGTGTGAAGGCGTAACGTTTGGAGTTGCGCGACCTTGGGTTAATCCCCGAAGTGTCGTTACATAACCAAACATCTCCGCCAGAGGTACATGGGCATTTACAATTGTAACTCCGCCCAAACCTGCGTCCATGCTTTCAATGCGTCCCCGACGACCGTTCAAGTCACCAACAACGTCGCCAACATTCTGCTCGGGGGTCGTAACCTCAACGTGCATAATCGGCTCCTTAATCAGTGGCTTGGCCTTCTTCATGACTTCTCGGAAGCCAATCATTGCCGCTTGCTTAAACGCATTTTCGTTCGAGTCAACATCGTGATAAGAACCATCCGTTACCGTTACTTTAACGTCCACAACTGGATATCCAGCCTGAACACCATTAAGCAACGCTTCACGAACACCCTTCTCAATTGCTGGGATGTATTCCTTAGGAACAGAACCACCAACAACTTTATTTGCGAACTCGAAACCTTTTCCAACTTCCAGCGGCTCAATGGTCAATACACAATGTCCGTATTGTCCAGAACCACCAGTTTGACGAATAAACTTACCATCGGCAGTCGCCGTGCTGCTAACCGTTTCCCGATAAGCAACTTGAGGCTTACCTTGGTTCGCCTGTACGCCAAATTCACGATTCAAGCGATCAACAATGATTTCAAGGTGAAGCTCACCCATTCCACTGATAATCGTCTGTCCGCTTTCAGCATCCGTTTGAACTCGGAAGGTTGGATCTTCTTCCGCTAACCGCTGCAAACTTGAACCAAGCTTTTCTTGGTCTGCTCGACTCTTTGGCTCAATTGCAACCTGAATAACCGGCTCTGGGAACTTAATCGCTTCCAAAACAATCGGCTTGTCATTGTCGCAAATGGTTTGACCAGTCTTAACGTCGCTAATTCCAATAACACCAACAATTTCGCCAGCATAAGCCGCGTCAATGTCTTGCCGGTTATTGGCATGCATTTCCAAAATTCGACCAACTCGCTCTTTTCGAGAACGAAGATCGTTTGTATGCGGGTCACGATAACAAACAGTAATTTGTGTTCCCTTCTTCAACTGGCCAGAATAAATTCTAACAAAGGTCAATCGTCCAACAAACTTGTCAGACATGATCTTAAAGGCAAGTCCACTGAAAGGAGACTCATCAGATGGCTTTCGGCTTGCTGGCTCTTCGGTGTCGAAATCAATTCCTTTAATCTCGTCAACATCCAAAGGTGATGGCAAGTAGTCCGCAATGGCGTCGCACATGTATTGAACGCCTTTATTCTTAAAAGAAGAACCGCACATTGCCGGAATAATCTTGTTCAGAAGAACTCCAGTTCGAACAGCCTTTTTCAAGTCTGCCAAAGGAATATCTTCGCCATCCAAGAAGCGAACCATAATCGAATCATCAACATCTGAAATCGATTCGATCATTTTCTCGCGCCATTCATCAGCCGAGGCTTTCATGCTTTCTGGAATAGCAACTTCTTCGTACTCTTTCCCATCATCGCTCTTGTAAATTGTTGCCGTCATGGTCAACAAGTCAACATAGCCTTGGAATTCGCTTTCTGCACCAATCGGAATCATAATTGGAGCAACATTTGCCCCCAACCGAGTTTGCAATTGCTCAACAACAGAAAAGAAATCAGCACCAAGCCGATCCATCTTGTTAATGTACGCAACTCTCGGAACCATATACTTGTTAGCCTGTCGCCAGACCGTTTCAGATTGAGGCTGAACGCCACCAACTGCACAGTAAACAGCAACTAAACCATCAAGAACACGTAAAGAACGCTCAACTTCAACTGTAAAGTCAACGTGTCCAGGAGTGTCAATAATATTGATCTTATGCTCCGGCTTGTCCATTTTTGAACCGCGCCAGAAACAAGAAGTCGCAGCGGAAGTAATCGTAATCCCTCGCTCCTGCTCCTGCTCCATCCAGTCCATAGTAGCAGCGCCATCATGGACTTCACCGATTTTATGAGTCTTTCCGGTGTAGTACAAAATCCGCTCAGTCGTAGTTGTTTTGCCAGCATCAATATGCGCAGCAATTCCAATGTTCCGAACAAGCTCTAAGGGGTGAGATCGAGGCATCAAATTATTCCAAATAAATCTTTAAAAGTTAGAATCGGTAATGACTAAAGGCACGGTTTGCCTCCGCCATTTTATGGGTCGTTTCTTTCTGTCGAACTGCGCCGCCAGTTTCATTGAACGCATCAACAAATTCAGCTGCGAGCTTGTCGGCCATAGTCTTGCCTGGTCGCTTTCGGCTGTTATTAACTAACCATCGCAAAGCCAGCGTCAAACGTCGACTTGGGCGAACATCCATGGGAACCTGATAAGTCTGACCACCAACACGCCGAGGACGAACCTCAACGTTTGGCATGATGTTAGCCATCGCTTTATCATAAACTTCAATTGGCTCAACTTCTAGCTTTTCAGCTGCCGTAGCAAGCGCAGAATACACAATCGCTTCCGCTTTGGATTTCTTACCATCCAACATCAATCTGTTGATAAACCGCTGAAGCCGTTCGCTTCCATAAACCGGATCCGGAAGGATCTTTCGTGCTGTTACAGGACCTTTTCTTGGCATTACTTTTAATTCTCCTAGTTAGCGGCCTTCTTAGGTCGCTTGGTGCCGTATTTGCTTCGGCTCTTTTGTCGATTGTTCACACCGGCAGTCTGTTGCGCTCCGCGAACGATGTGATAACGAACACCTGGCAAGTCCTTAACCCGACCGCCTCGAACCAATACAACCGAGTGCTCTTGTAAGTTGTGGCCCTCACCTGGAATGTAAGCAGATACTTCTATACCGTTAGTCAAGCGAACCCGCGCAATCTTACGCAAAGCCGAATTTGGCTTTTTAGGAGTCACGGTACGCACAATTGTGCATACGCCCCGCTTAAAGGGGTTCTTCTTCAAAGCCGGCGACTTCGATTTTGTAGTCTCTTGCTTCCGGCCTTTTCGGACGAGTTGATTAACTGTCGGCATTCATTCCTCGGTTTTCTTGTGCACGCTCATTCTGAATTCCCGCTACTCATTAAAAAAGCCCAACCGTATATCTGGTGGGCTCGCAAAGGTTCGACTCGTTTTCCAATTCGTTATGAAAACCTTAAGGTCACTCCTCCACGACCCGCCAAGGCGGATGCGGGACGCAACAGAACTTGCGCCAGGTGGGAATTATGCGCTGAACACTCTATTCAGGTCAAGGTCCCAGGCTGGGGGTCCCGGGCAGTATCAACAAGGCGCAGATTCAAAACAAAAACCATTCTCACCACCAAACACAATTAAAACCAGTAACAATAATCGGTCTTTAGCCCCGCCAGTAATGACAAAATTGAACCTAATTAGAATATTTTTCCCATTCATCTTCTTTTCTGAATCTTTATTGATTTCAAACAAATCAATCAAAAGACCGCAAATCTCTTACGGTTTCTTAGACATTTTTATTTCGAAAATCTTTTCCTTTTTTCCGTCTCGTTCTCTAAATGCCTCTTCAATCCACATTCCATCTTCTATTTTTAAGCTGACATCAATTGCCAAACCAATCTTCCATCGAAAGCCATTAGCTATTGGGAAAATCTCATATTTCTGAACGGGAGAAGTATCCACATGATTCTGAAGCCAGTACTTTTTCTCAACGCTATCGAACCAAATCAATCCAACCGCATCATAAACAACTTTGCGATCCTGATTTACCAGAATCCACCCAATGCAAACCCGTGATGACATACGCCGAGCCATTCCCTCTCGATTCCACCGTCTCATGAGAATCAAACATCGTCTTGTTCGTTTCACTACCCTGCCAGCCCGTACCCCACCAGTCGCCAAGAACCATCTTAAACTGATCAAGAGGCTTTGCGATAACGGTTTGCGGAGGAATAACGAAGAAACTCAAGAGAGAAGCAATCACAAAAGTAATCTTATCAAACTTCTCTAGAAATCTCGACTCAATTCAAAAAAAATAAACTAAATCGATCGCCATCTCCGCCATTCAAAAATCAACCTTTGGAGGCAGACCCAATCTCCGAACTAACAACTGCCATTCCCACATCCTGAACCGGCCCCTTCGGTGGAACTTTGAATGGAACAAGCGTCGAGACCCCAGGTTCTTGCATCGTAACACCAAACCAAACATCCGCACTTTCAATAGTCACCGGATTATGAGTAATCAGAATAAATTGCGACTCTTTATTAAAGTCTCTCATCATTGCCACAAATCGTTCTACATTTCTGCCATCAAGAGGCGCGTCAACTTCATCCAAAATAACCAGCGGAGAGGGCTTAACTTTCAAAAGAGAAAACAAAAATGCCAACGCGCTCATCGCCCTTTCTCCGCCCGAAAGCAACTCCAAGCGTTGCGTCTTCTTGCCCGGAATCGTCACCGAAATATCAACTCCAGAATCCAAAATATTCTCACCTTCTGTCAAATCAAGAGAGCCAGCTCCTCCGCCAAAAAGCTTTACGAATGTCTCCGCAAAAGCATCTTTAATCTTATCAAAAGTTGCTACAAACTTTTCGCGGGTCAATCGATCCATTTCTCGAATACTTGCCTGAATCTCACCCATGCCCCCTTCAATATCTTCAACTTGCCCAAACAGCTCCTGGTGACGTTCATTAAGTCGCTCAAAAGCCTCAATCGCTCCCAAATTAACATCCCCCATTGCCTTCAAATCTTTACGCAATTTCGCAACAACCGCAACCGCATCATCCGGAACTTCCACAGAATCCGCTTGCTCAAGCGCATCCGATTCTGAAATCCCATATTCATCAACAAGTCGCTCAACTGCCGTAGTTCTCTTACTATCTACTCGCGCCCGTTTGATCTCACTCTGATGCAAAATATCCGAAGTCGCTGAAGCCGATTTCTGCGCAATGCGAGCCTTTTCCAAATTGGATTGGCTAGCATCCATCAATTCTTTGCGACCAGCAATCGCCTGCATAATCTGCGAACGAAGTGAAGCCACCGACTCTTCTCGTTCCACCACAAATCTCCGACCTTCTTCCAACTGAGCCGTATACTTAATTCTCTCCGGCTCAAGATTCTCCGATCTTCGCAACCTCATCAATTCAGCTTCTTTCAAACCTAAAAGCCGACGCTCACTCTCCAACATTCGATTTCGACTTTGCAAAGCCCGTTCTTCCGCTTCCCTCAGCCGATCGGTCGCCTGTCCCGCATCGCTACTCTTGGCTGCCAGCAGACGCATCACTTCGTCCCGCTTTTCTTCTATGGCATTCAAATCAATATCTGCCACAACTGCATCCGAACCAGACTCTAACCTAGCCAGTTCATCATGCAATCGAGCACGACTCGCCAAAGTTGTCTGCAATTCATGACGCAAACTCATCAACCAAGAACGAGACTCTTCATAAGTCTCCGACAATTCCCTAACTTCGCTTTGCCCTGTCGAAATCAAACCCGAAAGTTCTTCTTTAACGCCATCAAGATTTGATCGATTCTCATATCCATCAAGTTCCGATTGAAGATTCTTTAATTCTAAAATGACTTCTTCTAATTCGGCTTTTCGCTGCACCATCCCCGAACCCTGTCTCTGACTTGCCCCCCCACTCACCGCGCCAGAACTAAAAACAACCTCGCCGTCCAAGGTCACAAGCCGGGCCCAACCCCGAGTTTTCGCCAAGGCTAATGCATCTTCTAAATCCTCAACAACAACAACTCGTCCTAAGAGCGAATCGACAACCGGGCGAATCCGAGCATCACAACTCACCAGTTCTGATGCCAATCCAACAACTCCTTCCTTCACTAAAACCTGGCGCAAATCCATGTTTTTATCAACCGGACGCATCAGAGGAATCGGTTGAAAAGTAGCGCGACCCAATCGATTCGCTTTCAATACTTCAATCGCTCGTTTTGCGTGAGCTTCGTCCGGCACAATCAAGTCGTTTGCCGATCCCCCAAGAGCCGTGTCTATGGCTACCGCCAGGTCACTTTCAACCGAAATCGCTTCTCCCACTGGAATATATTCGCCCGACAACATCCCCTGAGAAACTGCCGCCATAACCGCTCTCGGCCCCTGAGCTAAACCTTCATGAGCATCGATTGTCGATTCAATTCCTCTTCGTTTTCCATCTAAAACTGCAATCTTCGCCAACAATTGCCGAGTTTGCTGCCCCCGATCCTCTTCCCGCTTGCGCAAAGCATTAAACTTGTCTTCCGCATCCTTAACCTTGCTTTTCGCAACTTCGATAAGAGATTGATGACCAGCGGTTTCTTCATCTGCTCCCTTTACCGCTCCCTCTAAATCTGGTACCGATGAATTGATACCTTCCAACTCTTTTTGAATCTGTTTAATGCGATTAGTCCGGTGCTCTTTTTCCAACTCAAACTTTTGCGCCTGAACATGAATCTGCCGAGCCTTTGCTAACTCAACATCAATCTCCGAAAGCTTTTTGGCGAGTTCTTTCGATTCCCCATCCGCACCCGCAAGTTCAATTCTTAGCTTCTCTAGACCCTCAAATTCCACGGTCATCTCAGACTTAGCTTTTTCAAGTTCAGCTTCTGCCTCTGTCAGTCGATCACTCGTCAAACCCGATTCTTCATCCAAATTCTTCTCTAAATCTGCCAAAGTCTGCAACTTATGTTCCGCCACCTGAACCTGCGCAATGGCTTGCTCATAATTGGCCTGAGCCGAACTCTGATTCTCCCTTAAAAGTTCAATCCGAATCTCCAATTGCGCCGCTTCTTCGGTCAATTTCTTGGCTTCGTTTTCAAACTCAACGGCCCGAATACTTTCCTCTTCAGAAAGCTTCATAGCATCCAAAATTCGAACCTCCAATTCTGCCAAGTCCAAAACCGATTGCTGAAGATCCTTAATCAACAGCCCCGTCTCGACCTCACGGAGCCCTTGCATCACGCCCTTGTAACGCTTGGCGTCTTCTGCTTCGCCTTCAAGCGGTCCCATTTGCTGCTCAATTTCGCCAATAATATCGCGAACTCGAGTCAAATGATCCTCGGCGTGTTCCAGTCGACGAATGCTCTCCGTTCGTCTCGCTCGGTACCTCTGAACGCCTGCCGCTTCATCGATCCAAGCCCTTCGTTGCTGCGCAGATGCCGAAAGAGCCTGATCAATGTCAGATTGGCTAACGATCGCGTATCCCGCTCGCCCTAGCCCAGAGTCCGCCAGCAAATCATTGACATCACGAAGACGACACGAACGCTTATTAATCGCGTAGTCGCTATCTCCAGCCCGGGTCAACCTTCGACTGACCGAGACCTCAGCAGTATCTAACGGCAGAGTGCCGTCTTCGTTGTCAAAATGAAGCGTAACTTCGGCATAACCTTGGCCTTTGCGTGTGCCAGATCCCGAAAATATAACTTCCTTCGAAGTCTGAGCGCGAAGATTTCGAGCATTGGTCTCGCCCAATCCCCACAAGATCGAATCAACGATATTGGACTTGCCACAACCATTCGGACCGATAACCGCAATAATGTCGCCATCTAGGTCGAACTCGGTTTTATCGGCAAATGTTTTAAACCCAAAAATCTTAACGCGCTTCAGCTTCATGTTTGCTGACAGTCAACTCAAAACTAAAAAGAGACATGAATCAACTAGCAATCAAGACGAAGGCACTCCAAAAATAGACGGACAAACTTTAAGAACTTTTCCACCGTTCGCCCCGCAATCAGAACTTATCTGCAACAAGATTCAATGCCGCCACGTCTATGAACCGGTTCGGCAATTGCTTTCATGATTCAGACATCTAATCTCACTAAAGTCTTTCAAGATTCCAAGCGCGGAGCAATTCGGGCAGTCGACGGCGTGGAATTTACGGCAATACCTGGCCAGATCCACGGACTATTAGGTGTTAATGGTGCCGGAAAAACCACTTTCCTCCGACTTCTGAGCACCGTCATTTTCCCAACCGAAGGAAGCGCAACTATCGCCGGATTCGACCTCCATTCCCAAGCTGCCAAAATCAGAGCCAATATCGGATTCCTCAGTTCAACAACAGCATTGTATGGGCGATTAACCGGTCGAGAAATGATCGAATACTTTGCCGGACTCTATGGTTTTGAAGGTTCAGAATTAAAAAATCGAGTCGACCATGCTCTAGCAATGACGAACTGCAACGAATTTGCAAATCAACTCTGCGACAAACTCAGCACTGGGCAAAAGCAAAGAATCAGCATCGCTCGGGCCATCCTGCACGATCCTCCTGTTTTGTTTTTTGATGAGCCAACAAACGGTTTGGATATCTTGACGGCTCAAACCATCATGGAGTTTGTCGAAAACACTCGTGACCAAGGAAAAACAGTGATTTACAGCACGCACATTATGAGCGAAGTTGAAAGGCTATGCGACCAAGTCACCGTAATCCATAACGGCAAAGTCCAAGGCTCCGGATCCGTACCAGAGCTCAAAGCTCAAACAAACGAAGATTCACTCGAAAAGACATTCCTCAGTCTAATTCGCAACAATCAATGAGAACCAAAATGTTAAACGGCGCAAAGAAAGTCTTCACAAAAGAAATACGAGAAATGGTTCGAGATCGTCGCGTACTCATGGCGACGGTTGTCATGCCGATCTTCATCATTGCCCTATTTTTTATACTGATCGGATTTGTCAGCAAGCAAGTTTCTGGCTCCGCAAGTATTCCGGTCGCCATTGTCGGAATGGATAAGTCAAGTTTAACGGATCAGTTTCCCGAAACAGATTTATCCGGGTTTATCTTCGTAGAATCGGAAACAGAAGCAAAAAACCTGATTACCGAAAAATCGGCTCGATTAGCATTGATTTACCCTAGCGATTTCCAAAATTCGATTCTTTCCGGCAAAGCAAAAATCGTTGCATTATTCGATGCCGATGATCCCTTATCAATGGTGGCACTTAGTAGCCTCAGAGGCGAAATTTTCCGTGGAAATATTCAATTAGTTCGCAGTACGTTACAAGCCAATAATCTCTCGCCAGATCTTGCCACGCCAATTTCCATGGAAGAAATAAATGTTGCAAAGTCTAAGGATGGGACAGCCGGTTCGCAAATCATTGGCCTACTTCCCTATCTCATCGTTCTGTGGAGTTTCTACGGCGGAATGAGTATCGTTAGCGACCTTGTTGCCGGAGAAAAAGAGCGCGGCACAATGGAAACGCTCTTAATTTCGCCCATTCGCCGGGCAGAAGTTGCCATCGGTAAGGTTCTAGCTCTAAGCCTAGTCTGTACAGTCAGCGGAATCACAACGCTTGTCGGAATCGGCCTATTGGCAACCATCAAAACGGAAATCACAAAGGACTTGTTCCCTTCTGGCTTAAACCTATCACCAGGAGCAATGTTAGCTTTGGTATTAGTACTTGTCTCCCTTTCAACGTTCTTTTCTGCGCTTATGGTTTCGATCAGCGCTTATTCTCGCAACATTAGAGAATCACAAACGTATTTAAGTCTTTTAAGTTTTGTAATCCTAATGCCGGCAATCTTCAGCCAATTCATCGGTTTCACAGGATCCGAAAAGGCCGCCTGGGTCAGCTTCACTCCGGTGCTCAATAGTGCAATGACAATTCGGGGAGCCGTAAAAGGTGAAATCGACTTACCGCTTATATTCGCAACAATCGGAATCAACGGAGTTCTATCCGCCATATTCTTATTCGCAGCAATACAGCTTTTCAGGAAAGAAGAAATTCTGTTAAGAGTCTAACCTGCGCTTAAGCCGCCAAGCATTGCCGAGAGTTGACTTCCTTGTGATGACAAAGCACTCAACGCTTGCTCCATAACGGCAAATCGTTGCCGCAAAGTCGATTCTCTCAAAACAAGTCGTTCTTGAATAGAAGTGATTCTATTTCCGATATCTTCAACTTGTCCGGTAATGGATTTGTCCACCGCCGTTAACAAACCATCAACTCCGTCCGTAAAACTACTTAATCGGTAACTCATCAATGAGCTCAGCCCCCGATTAAACACAAAGTTCCCAACATTTCCTGACGAAGTGCCCGAGTACTGAATTTGTAATCCCGCAATGTTGGGAGTACCTTCATCTCCCAATAGAAATTGGCCGTTTCCGGTTGCAGTCTCACCATTGATGGTGCCCGCGACATCTAAACCATTTGTAATTGTCGCCCCACCTACCCCGATTCCTGTCGTATCTGCCCCCGCAGCTACGTTTGAAACCACCGAAAATACCCCAGCAGCACCCCATCTTTTGCTTTCAATCTGCAAGACACCACCGTTATCACTTGCAACAATTGTCTTGTTCAGACGAGTGTCAGAATTGATTTTTGTAATAATATCTGCCAAACTACTATTCGCGTCTATAGATAAGTTCACGTCAGTATTGTTAAACAAAACACCATTAAAAGTTAAGATTTCTCCCGCAACATTAGGCATAGTCTTTGCAAGACTTGCCAAGCCTGTAGTCTTAGTCGCCGCTTGCGTAATCTCAACCGGATATCCAGTTGCACTACTTGCAATTGTCTTTGAACCAGAACTGACAAACTTAAGTGCAGAATTTGTGCTAGAACCTGTCGCCATCATCAAATTCTTAACACCTTCCAAATCTGTGTTTAACGCGGTCGTCAACTTTGTTTCGTCTAAAGTTAACTTGCCTTGATCATCCAATGAAAAACCTAAATCCGTCAGATTCTTGTAACTTCCCGTACCTAAATTACTAAATAACAGCTCATTTAAGGTCTGCTCAACTTGAGAAGCCGTCTGGTCACCAAACAAAGGTCCAGCTTGAAATGTTTTGCTATCAAACGCGGAGTTCTGTCTGATATAGTCAATAACTTCGTTAAAACCTGACTGAATGGATTTTACATTGTCTTGAATTTTAGCGATATCGCGATTCAAGTTGATTTCCGTTGCCCCTTCTTTCAGTAAGTTTATCGTTAATCCTTGTACAACATTTGTTATTGTATTCTTCGAATTCTTAATTGTTAAGTTATCGATAACGACTTCGGAGTCCTGAGCCTGTACAAGTTGGTTTGCAAACGGTCTTTGAAGAACTCCCATGGCTTCAAGTAATCCATCGTTATCAACAACAGTACTTGGCACCCCAGCCCCATAAAGTTCCAATTGGTGCTTTGTCGTGCCATTAACTTCCTTTGTCACTACTCTTGCCATGACTCCTGGCTCGCTCGCAGTGTTAATTTTTGTGGCAAGCGAATCTAATGAATCTGTAGCAAAGTCAATGGCAATTGAAGTTGGGCCGTTTCCAATGAATATTGAGCCGCTCGCCGTCGAAGACATAGCGCTTCCGATAGTTGCGGTAGGAGAGCTAGTCAAGAAACTTCGGGCTGTGTTTGTTCCACCAGATTCATCTCGAACTGCCACCGCACCCGAAGTCAAGCCAAGTCCGGCCAACGCGCCACCGGATAGATTAGCAACCTGAATGCCGTTTTCTGCCCCAGTTTGTTGTGAAGTTAAAACTAAATATGTGCTGCCAGCTCCGCCACTCAGCAATGAAGCCGTGACTCCATTCCCTAAAGCGTTAATTTTGCTTGCAACATCAGCAAGTGTATCAGCTGAACCTACAGAAACCGACTTTCCATTGACAACGAAATCTCCTGATAAGCCAAGGGCATCGGTTGAATTTGCTTGAGCATTACTGGTGACTTTGTGAGCTTTCGCAAGTTTTTGAATGTCTATATTGTAAGTACCCGAAACTGCCGTTGAGTCTGCAGTCGCCTTTGCTATAGTCTCATCTTTGGAACTTACGCTTACTGGAGTGTATGCAGAGGAAACATTGAGACGGTTAAGAGTACTGTTTAGCCCAATCAATTTTGACCGAAATTGACTAAAAACCGATTGTCGAGCATTGAGTTGTGCTTGTTGAACCTGAAGCCGTTGAATCCCAATTCCTTCAATCTGAATCAACTGGCTGACGATACTATCGACATCAATTCCAGATGCTATTCCAGAAAATCGTATTCCACTTGTTGATCCACCAATACTCATATCACATATTCCTCAAATTAGTTAACTCTTATTGATATTCTTGGACTTTTAACACGAAAACTTTCCAGTAATCCTGACAGGTATTCAAGAATTACAGTACGCCTAGCAGTTCTTTGGCAAGAGCCACTTGCTCGGCCGTACTGACTTTTAATGCGGTCAGTTGTTCTTCTGAATATCCAAGCCAATCTTTTGCCCGGCCCTCAATGGAGTTACATGTACCAATAACTTCTGGTTGCCCAAGTTGATTCGCGATAAAGCCTGCAATGTGGGCACAATACACTCCATCCGATATATCACCAATCGGCAGTGGATCATGGCCACGGATCATATCAATCAAAGGCTCAGGGAAATTCCATCGTTCCGCCAATATTCCACCCAGTTCAGAGTGCGTAGTTCCAAGAATTCTTTGCTCAACACTTGAAAGAGGTTCTCCCTTAAGCAATGATTCTTTTAGAACTTCTTGATAAGGCAAGTTAAAAAGAGTGAATAAGAACAGTCTGCCAACATCATGCAAAAGGCCTCCGACGAAGATCATTTCCATGTCTTTTTTCGGTAGTGATTTTTGTTTAGCAATGGACTCAGCACAACTTGCTGCGGCAAAACTCTGTTGCCAAAACTGCTTTTGAACTTCTACAATTCTTGGACTTGGTGAACTCATGGCGTTCAAGACCCCAATAGATAGCACCAAGTTCTTGACCTGATGCATACCTAGAATGGCAATAGCTTGATTGACATTTACAATTTGCCGTGGTAATCCAAAGTAAGCCGAGTTAACAACTTTTAAAAGTTTAGTCGTAATGGCAACATCTGAAGTCAAGAGGTCTTCAATTTCCGATGTTGAGGCAGTTTCTTTATCCAAAGCTTGGACGACTTGCATGACTACGGTTGGCAAGGCTGGTAAATCCACCATTGCCTTTTCAACGTATCGCCTAAGCAAAAAATTCTCAGATCGTAATGCCATTCTATATTAATCCTCGGCTAGTTTTTTGAAAACCATTAATGTCGACAACGGACAAATCTCTTCCATCTTCGAAAGATCTTGCACCTCTAAATCCCGAAACCTATCCACTAATCCTAATTTTTGGATGACAAACAACTATTTTTCGTCGAAAAGTCATTCTTTATCAAATCCAATACAATTCCTACTTCTTCTCAATGAAAACTTGAATTGCCTCTCACTCACTGCTGCCACAAATTTAACTAGACATTGAATCTTGTAATCCAGGGATCAGTGCGTCCTCAATAATCATTGGCTATTCTTGTAAGAAACTTTATCGAACCCAATACCATCTTTCAATACATCTGGTATCAACTTTTAACCACATGATCAAACTTCTCGCCACCGATTTGGATGGAACTCTTCTGAACTCAAATCGAAGGATCAGCCACGCCAATCGAAAGGCCATAGATTTGGTTTTAAACTCAGGCATCATTTTTTGCATGGCGAGCGGCCGAAGCATGGCTTCTATTGCGCCTTTTTTAGCAGAACTTGACATGCCAGGGCCAATAGTAAGCACTAATGGAGCCTATGTCTTGGGCCCAAATGGTGAAGAAATCCTTCATCAGACACTTGAATTCCCTGCGCAAAAAGTAATTATTGACTTTGCCAAAAGTAAGAATATTCACCTCAACTCCTATCATCTCTTTGAAACACGCTTTAGCAATTCCGGAAAATTCGCCGATTTGTACGTCGATAGGACTCAAACCAAGCCGAAATACCAAAGCTATGATGAACTTTATCAGCAAAAAACGACCAAGCTCCTCTTCATCGATGAGCCAAAGAAAATTGTTCAATATCAAAAACACTTGACTCCCTTGTTAGCTCCTCTAAATATCAGCATTGTCATTTCTGAGCCGGAATACATCGAGTTCCTCCCACCAGAAATCAACAAAGGCGAAGGACTGAAAAAGCTATGTGAATATCTTAAAATTCGGCCCGACGAAGTCGCCGCAATCGGAGACTTTACCAACGACATTGAAATGATGAAATTTGCAGGGATTTCCGGAGCAGTTTCCAATGCACACCCCATTATTTCAAAACTTGCAAACCATATGGTGGGTTCAAATGATGATAACGGTTTTTCGGAGTTTGTTGACCTCATTCTTCAGCACCAAAATGAAGGTATAGTTATGGAGTGAAAAGTCGTGTGAAATGGGTTGCCTTTATGGCATTGTCTGCCTTAGCATCATTTGCTTCAGCTGCCAATATCACAATTGCGGAGCCAGTAGCTGCAGATTTTCTTGGACGAAATAACAATGTATCGGTTAATATGACCGGGGTCAATGTTAAGGTTGAAGTTGTAATTACAGCGACAAGCGTCAATGATCCGACGGTTTTTGTCGTAAGAAGACAAGAATTCACCCCAAACGTTCAAAACCAAGCAAGCGGAACTATTCCTTTGAATTTCCCTGAAAACCAATTGAATGGCCCCTACACAATTAAAGTAGAAACAAATTCCACTGGTGATACTTTTAATGTTGTTCCCGATTTTCCAGTAACCGTAGACGTAACAGCTCCAAAGTTTAGAAATTTCAATCCTATTCCTGGTCTATTCGTCCGTGATATCGTCAGCATTGTTGCTGATTTTATTGAGGAAAATATCGATGAATGGAAGGTCACAGTTAACGGATCAGATATTCCATCTAATTCTGGATCTACAACAATCGCATCTGTAACATGGGATACAGATGGAATCACTGTAGATGGCCCGCAATCCATTGCAATTAACATCAAAGACAAAGCAAAAAATCAGGCCAATCAAAACATTTCTGTAACATTGGATAGAAGGCAACCAACTTCACAAATTCTGTCTCCAGTGTCTAGCCAAACTTATCGGCCAGACGCCAGGGTTCCAGTAATTGTCGAAATCACCGATCAATTTGCAAACGCTGTTGATGCTGAAACCATTGATGTTACGATTGAAACTACGAGTGGAAACTTTGTGGCAAGAGTTGCGATGATCAGCGCGGCAAATAGTGGCACGAAAGTTACTTGGACAGGTCGAATTCGAGATGCCCGAAATGTACCGACAACCTTTGTCATCAGAGTAAAAGCTCGGGACAAAGCCGGAAATGTAGGAAACGATCAAACAGTAACCGTCAATACTAACCGAGTTGTAAATAAAGTAGAAGATGGTACTTCTGTACCTCCAACTTCGTCGGTTAAAGATGCGGCAGTTCTCGCCTACACAAGAGGCGGAATGAATTTGTGGAACAAAAAACAATTTACAAGATCCCAGCGCCAAATTTTTGGCCGGGGTTACAATTAAAATTAATTTTCAAATCACGAAAATGAAATCCAACCAAGGAACACACAAGTGACAAACGCAAGGAAGCTAAAATCGACATTAATCATAGCTGCTCTTTCAATTACGGCTATTAGTAATGCGCAAGTCCCAGATCTTCTAAATGCACTCGACAGTGGCGGAAGGGCTATGGGAATGGGTGGGGCAACCAGAGTAACTGATGGAAACACCTACTCAATATTAGACAACCCAGCCGGGCTTGTGTATGCTGGCAGCCGAACTTTTGAATTGAGCTTTAGAAATCTCCCCACTTCTCGTTCTGTGGCCACCGGTAACTTTAATGACCGAACCTTGAACACGGTTGGAAGTGCTGGGAAATCTGCAATTTCTCATATTGGGACAACGTTTGATTTCAAGGGTGGAACATTAGGAGTAAGTTTTACAACAACTGGCTACCTTAACTCCCTGACAACAGGCGGAAACCTCCAAAATAATGGTTTGACGGTGTTTAATCTCCAAGAAGAAACGCGAGCGCAAATCGACATGTTCACCGTTTCTTATGGCAAGAAAATGAGAGACTTAAATGTTGGGTACGGATTGATTGTTGCCAACACATATGCAAAAGCATCACAATCATATGTCCTTGTTGATAACAATAACAACCAAGTAGGTTCTACAAACTCAGATATTTCTGGTAATGGAATGGGATTCGGAGCGGTAATTGGAGTTCAGGGCCAAATGTCTGGCGGTGACGCTATGGCATGGGGTGCAAGCCTACGAACACCAATCGATCTCACTGGCAATGGAAATTCTGCGGATGTGATTGATCGCATCCCTGGAAAACTTTCGATGGGTATTGCTGGAAGAAAAGATCAGTTTTTTGGTGCAGAAGAGTTCCTTTCTTGGGGAATCCAAGGCGACTACTACTTTGGAGGACAAGGTGGAAAAATCATTTCTCGTGATAGTGTCTTTGGATTAGGTGCTGGCATTGAATATAATATGTTTCGATTCAATGGTCGCATTCCATTGCGGCTTGGATATTCATATGTCCCAGGTGGCGGATCAGGTTTTGCTGATAGAAATGCATTAACTTTCGGCTTAGGATATCGCCCGTTTAACCAGAATTTCAGTTTCGACCTCAACTTTGCGAAAGCTAAAGGATCGGGAGCCATGGATATGGCTTTCGGGATAACTTACCGACCTTCTAATTAGTACTAATGAAAACCAGTCTTCTTCAAAAATTTGCGGTAGTCGCCATTGCTGTTGCATTGATACCATCTACGGCATCAGCACAAGCGTGGATTACTAACTATGAAAAAGCTCTTAAAGCTGCATCAGAAAATGACTGGGGTACTGCAAGAGATTTTTTCAAAGAAGCAATTGCGAGTCGATCAGATGACCAATCAGCTCCGACAATGTTGCCAGGATCGGTTACGGAACCTAAAAGATGGCGATCAGGATTACCATATTCTCCAAATTTTGGTGCGGCGTACTCGGCTTACAGACTCGCTCAGAGCACTCAAGATAATTCGGAAAAAACTAGATTCTATACAATCGTTTCCGATGAGGCATCGTCATTGATAGCCAAAGGACAAACTGCTCCCGAAACACTGGATATCCTGAAAAAGAGTCTCGTGTTTTTGGACAACAAAGAAAAACTAGCGGCAATCTCAGCGAGTGTTACAAATGCGGATTGGGTCATAGACACATCATTTGTTGCTCCCGGCGATATTTTCAACCGAACGAAGAATTCTGGCGGAAACAGAATCAGCACTTCTCAAACAAAATCTGGATCAAATGGTCAAGTCAGTACCGACCCCAACGAGCCAGTAATCATATCAATAGGTGCATCTGAAATTGATAATTATCGAGATTTACTGCCCGGCGGCAAAGTTCCAAGTCTTGCAAACAAATATGCTCTCATTATTGGAAATTCAGAAACTCAAATTACAGATTTCGCTGTCCCATTTGCAAAATCTGATGCTGAAAAAGTAAAAAATTCGTTAGTCAATGATGGAGGTTACGCCGAAGAAAATGTGACCCTTCTTCAAAATGTAACTGCAACTCAAATATTAGAAGCAGCAAAAAATATCTCAACTTCTCTACCAACAGATGCTGTTGTCACAATCTACTTTAGTGGTGTTGCCGTCAGCCTAGATTCTAAAGACTATCTAGCTGGGACGGACACTACTTTTGCAACTGATATTGCAAAAATGGCTTCAAAATCGGAGATTTACAACTTATTTTTGAGCAAAGGCGCCAAGATTTTTGCTTTCTATCAAACCGACCGATCAATGAGTGATAGAACATATTTTGGCCAGGAAAAACTTCCAATCGGCCAAATCTCAGAAACTCATGCAACAATTGCAGGTCAAAAAGTTTTCGCTGTAGTTAAAGAATTAGAATCTATCGGACTCTATACTTCTGCCATGACTGCCGTGATGAAAGAGTTTGCTACCAATAAGATTCCTTTAGAAGAATTCTGTTGGCAAGTCTTTAATCGAATCCGAAGAGGAGGAGGAAGTCAAAGTGGAGGCGGTTCATTCCAAACTCCAACCCTTCCAATTCTTACGAATATGGGCTCTGAATCGGCAAAGTTTTAAGAGAGCATCTGAATTTAGTAAGAATGTAGCTCAATGGACGAAAGAACTCAGTTTAGAAAACCAGATATTCCTCTGGATCCAATATCTATCAACATCTACCGTAAAGTCGCTGGAGACTATGCTGATCGATATATAGGGGATTTTCTTTTTGAAAACATTTGTCGAATTACTGACATTCCAAAGGGATCCGAAATCGATTCCATCAAAGAAATCTTAGAAAATCCAAGCCAATCACTAAGAGTCTTCTTTGGACACTATGCCTTCTCTAGACGTGGAAAGGATCGAGATGGTCTGGCAAAGGCTGCCATTCACGCACTCGACTCCATTCAATCTTCAATGGACATAGATAGTATCCTGCAAATGGAAGATGGAGTTCTTCTTTGGGAAGCGTTTGTCGAGTCTTGCCAAACAATAGGCTGCAAACCAAATGAAAACCAAAATAGAGGGTTAATTCAGGGAATGCTTGAACTTGCCCAAGAAATCTATCAAATTGATAAAATCGGTTCTATTGCAAATTGGATTTCTGACGGAGTCGCTCAAACCGGCAACATTGAATCACATTTTATGAGAATTGTAGATATTCGAGGTGTTGGACCTAAAAGCACTTCTACCTTTCTACGGGACATTCTTTTTATCTTTGATTTAGAGAAGAATCTTTCTCCGACCGACCGAATTTATGTCCAGCCAATTGACAGATGGTTGCGTTTGATCGCAAAGTATGTAGTTCCGGAACCAGGTATGGAAAAAGCTGCTGACTGGATTGTGGCCGGCAAAGTCAGCAAATACTGCCGAAGAGCAAAGGTGTCTGGATTAAGATTCAATATGGGAACAACATATTTGGGACAAAAACTTGTAAAAGACCCGTCCCGATTCCCCGATTCCATCAAAGAACTATTCGTCAATAATGAGCGAAACCAATCGTAATTTGTCAAAGTCGGCGCAATCATTCGAATTGATATATCTCGAATTGCCAACATCTTAACAACTCCGTACATTCTCCAATATTCTTTCCCACAATATGAATGTGGAATACAATTTTGATTATATTGCAGAGCAAGCCGAGATGATTCTTGCACATATTAGTCATGGTCAACCCGACCCACTTTGGGTAGCAAACCATTGTGAAATTCTGTGCCACTTTGCACAAAATGTTCACGATCAATCATTGCGAGTGCATCAGAACCAAAATCGCAATCAGGTCAACAATGCTCGAAAACAATTAAAGCCCTAAGGAAACTTAACCTTTATTCGGTGACAACTTTGTCAAATTCTTTCATTTCAGTTTCATTCAATGTTAATATTGGTAGCCGCACTCGGTTCACATCAAAGCCTCTTTTTGACAGTGCATATTTAACTGGCCCAGGCGATGGAGCACTGAAAATTGCTCGCACTATCGGCGTTAGTTCCTTTTGAATACCAGCAGCGACGGCCACATCCCCATTCAAAAAAGCTTCAATTGCAGCCTTAAACCGATCTCCTACAATATGTGAGCTGACGCTAACCAAGCCATGGGCTCCAACACTCATCATTGGCAAAGTTAGCGCATCATCTCCGGAATAGACTCTAAAGCCATCAGGAACGGCAGCGCAAACGTCACAAACTTGATTTAAGTTTCCACTGGCTTCCTTTACAGCAACAATGTTTTTCACTTCTGCTAGTTTTAAAAGTGTGGACGTAGCTAAATTCACTGCGCTCCGGGGTTCGATATTATAAAGCATTACTGGTAAATCAGTTTCCGCAGAAATACACTTGAAATGGGTTTCTAATCCTGCCTGGCTGGGACGGTTGTAATAAGGATTAACCAACATAATTCCATGCGCCCCAGCATTAGTCGCTTTCCTTGTGAGTTCAATAGATTCTGCAGTATTGTAACTTCCAGTGCCCATCAGTACGGCCGCTCTATCTCCTACTGTTTCAATAACAACTTTTAACACAGCTAGCTTTTCTGCTTCGGTTAAAGTTGGAGATTCTCCTGTGGTTCCGCTAACAACAAGTCCATCGTTTTTTTGAACATCGACCAAATAAGATGCAACTTTTGCAGTCGAGTCCAAGTCAACTTCTCCGCTCTTATTAAAAGGAGTAATCATGGCCGTTAAAAGCCGACCCCAGTCTTTTGGTCCAAAAAATGCGCCCATCTCAATTAAAGCCTACCAATTTCTTTCAATTGGCAATAGGCAAACAGAATTCAAATTGAGTCAATGATCAAAGTAACTGGCCCATCATTTACCAACGCAACCTCCATAGAAGCACCAAATTCTCCTGTTGAAACGCCTCTTACCAATGGCTCGATTGCTGACACGAACTCTTTGTAAAGCAGCTCTCCGGATTCATAGCCAGCCGAACCCATAAAACTTGGACGGCGAGAGCTCCAGGTATCTCCGTAGAGCGTAAATTGCGAAATTACCAAAACTTCAGACTCTAATTGCGCCGGAAGATCTTTCAAAGCTAAATTCATCTTCCCAAATTCATCATTAAAAATTCTCAACCCCGCAACTCGATCCGCGAGCTTTCTTGCGCTTGCGGCCGTACTTTCCTTTCCCGCCGCTACTAAAACAAGGAGACCATTCCCACACTCTCCTACTGTCACACCAGAAACTTTTACGCTTGCCGAACTCACCCGCTGGACAACAGCTCTCACTTTTTAGCTCCACGTCCAAAAATCCTTAAGATTGAAATTACATCAGAATAGTTACTAATCTTTGCCATCAGATCTCGAAGCTGAATGTTATCGGAAACATCAATTGTAATCTCAATTTCTGCCGTCTGATTCGGAAGCGTCTTTATTTTTGCTCCCGATACATTTGTTCTAGCTTCCCCAAAAATCGTTGTAATGTCCATGAGCAAGCCTTGCCGATTCATCGTCACAATTTTCAAATCAACGGCATATGCTGTTCCGTCCGGAGTCCACTTCACCCGGTGGATTCGGTCTGGCTCATCAATCAAAAGGCGCTGTACATTCGGACAAAGCCTTCGGTGCAGCATTATCCCGCGACCCCTTGTGACAAAACCCATAACTTCTTCACCTGGAACCGGCTGACAACATCTTGCTCGCTTTAGCATCACGTTGTCAATTCCGCCAGAAACGACAGTTGTATCTCTTTCCGGTACTTTTGCTCGTCGAGCCGAAATAACAGGTTCTTCTGGTGCAACAATCTTTCGTAATTTAATGACAATCGATTGAACGCTACTCAGACCTTCTCCAACTCGCGCAAAGACATCTTCGGCTGTTTTGCAATCCCGCAGTTTTCCTGCGACTTCTTTCATTGGCTCTTCGCCCATGTAAGTACGAGGATCTAAGTTTTGTGCTTTCAATTCTTTGTCAATCGCGTCTCTACCTCGCGATACTGTAATTTCTCTGTTTTTCGCTCGGAAATACGTCCGAATCTTTGTCCTTGCGTGAGCACTTTTTGTAAATTCTAACCAGTCTAAACTCGGCTGCGCATCGCGCCGAGTCACCAATTCAATAACGTCTCCATTTTTTAGAGGTGTGGAAAGTGGAACCATGATTGAGTTCACTTTTGTACCAACCAAAGTTTCTCCGATTCGAGAATGAACACGAAAAGCGAAATCCACACTTGTCGATCCCGCAGGCAAATCAATCACATCTCCTTTTGGAGTAAATACAAAAACTTGTTCACTAAACAAATCTGTAGAGACATTTCTCAAAAAATCGCTACTTGTAGAGTTATCTCCTGTGAAATCAAAGAGTTGCTTCCTTAATCCCGCAAGCCCATCAACCGTGCTTGTGGAGGGCTGGCCTTCTTTATATGTCCAGTGCGCTGCAACACCAAACTCTGCTATTTCATGCATTTTCCTCGTTCTTATCTGAACTTCCATTGGGTCACCACTCGGCCCTGCAACCTTTGTGTGTAAAGATTGGTATCCGTTTGGCTTAGGAGTTTGAATATAGTCGCTAAATAGTCCAGGAATTGGCTTAAAAATTTCGTACACCAAACCTAATGCCAAATAGCATTGATATTCTTCTTCACAAACAATTCGAACCGCAATGAGATCGTAAATCTCTTCAAAAGGCACTTTCTGCTGAACATGCTTATTAAAAATGCTGTAGAGATGCTTTGGTCGACCCTTCACTAAGACATTGGTCATTCCCTGTTCTGCAAGTCGTTTTGATATCATCGACATGGCCTCGTTCATCTCCGATTCACGCTCTCCGCGCGATTTCGACACCATCTCTTTGATCTGCAAATACTCGTCGGGATGCAAGGTCTTAAAAGCTAAATCTTCTAATTGCCATTTAATCTGCCATATTCCTAGTCGAGCGGCAAGAGGGGCATAAACGCTGAGAGTTTCGTTGGCAATGCGAGTCTGTTTGTGCGGTGGCAAACTTCCTAACGTCTGCATGTTATGAAGTCGATCGGCCAATTTGATGACCATGACTCTAAAGTCTTTGGCCATTGCCATCAGCAGCTTTCTCAAGCTTTCTATGGCTCGATTGCTCTCCGCTTTTGCTTTTTGGTTAGCATTTGCTTCGGGCTCAATTTGAAGGCTAAGCTTAGTAACACCTTCAATCATCTGCACAACTTCAATTCCAAACTCAGATTCGACCAACTCCTTACTAATTGTCGTATCTTCAAAGGCATCATGCAATAGCGCGGAAATGATGCTATCTTCGTCCATCCCGAGATCTGCAACAACCTTGGCAACTTCAACGGGATGAATAATATATGGCTGACCTGACTTGCGTTCTTGACCTTGATGAGCCTGCTTTGCTACCTCGAACCCTTTTACAATTCTAGAAGTATCCGATTCTGGGTAATGCTCAAGAAATGACGCCTTTATGCACTCAAAACCAATATCTACGGGGTCAGAAGAAGAACTCATATTATGGCCCTCCTCCAATGTAGGTTTTGGTAAATTGCGACATCCATGATTATGATCTTAGTTCGAGTATCCAGAAGCCAGTAATTGTCTAACCTCTTCTGCTTGCTCTGGTGTATCTACGGCAATTGCAGAACCGCTCCCTTTGGACATTTTTATTCGAACTCCATGTTCTAAAAACCGAAGCTGCTCTAAGCTTTCTGCTTGCTCTAGCGGAGTTTGAGTCCAATTTGAAAACGCCTGAACTGCATTTTTTGTATATGCATAGAGCCCAATGTGCTTCATAACTGGACCAGTCCTCAGATTACGTTGATATGGAATCGCATGTCTACTGAAGTAAAGAGCAAAATTATCCTTGTCAACGACAACTTTTACGACAGATGGATTTTCAATCTCATGATCAGGGCATTCTGCCATCACGCTCCCCATACTAATCATCGGATCTTCAATCAAAGGCAATGCACAGGCCCGAATATCATCTGGTCGAACGAGCGGCTCATCTCCTTGCACATTTACAAAAATATCCGCTTCCAAATGCTCTGAAACTTCCGCAATCCTGTCCGTTCCGCTGGGATGACTTTCACGTGTCAAAATTGCCTCTGCGCCAAACTTCATACAAGCATCTAAAATGATCTGATCCGGTGTAGCGATAATGACCCTGTCTCCAATCTCTGCTCGAATTGCCGCTTCGTAAACCCATTGAACCATTGGCTTACCCATCAAATCGCAAAGAGGCTTACCCGGAAATCGAGTACTTCCCATTCTCGAAGGAATTACGATTGTGCAAGACATAAATAACAGTGTATCACTTGAAAAGAGCAGGATATGGAACTGATAATAATGAAGTCCGTCAGATACAAGATCTAAACGGACTTCTTATCGTTATTAGCCTAACTTTATGGGCGATTTACGGTCAAAACCTGCTCAACAGCTGTTTGAGCATTGTTTTGTAATTGCTGAATCGGAGCAATAATTGTATCCCGATTCGTTTGCACCGTATGGAACAAACATGCAATTGCACGTCTTTGTTTTTTCTCGCTAGCACTCAAGTCTGGAGCCGTTGCAAGTCGTTTTGTCTTTGCTTCAACTTCCATCAATGCTTTGAACGATTCATCCAGTTTTTCTTGGATGGATTCGCCTTGACCATGATCTTCTGTTAGATAAGCCACAAACATTTCTCGCATATGAGCGGCCACTTCATCTGTAGTCTCCTTATCCTGCCCAGCCAAGATTATGGTTTTGAACTCATCTTCTTGTTCTAGCAAGAAAGCATCAAGTGCAGAATCTAGCTGTTGGCTAGTATCTGAAGCCAATGCATGAAGCTGATCTTCCAAAGTTTGCTCGATTGTTTCTCTGTACACTGGCATTTGTGCCAACGCATATTCAGGAACAGATTCAATAATCTTCGGAATCTCCGTAGATAAATAGTCTTTCACCTGTGGCTGAGCCTCTTCTAGTCGTTGGGAAATCAGGCCATTTGCAATTTTTGCAGCTTCCTTTGGCTGAAGATTTGAAGCAAATCCGCCAGCAATGCTAAACATCCAAACCGAAATTCCAACAAGAACAACTGTTCCCCAGATTTGAGTGTTTTGTAAAGCCTTGGCTACTGCTACCAGTTCATTTTCAACATAAGTCTGTGCAGAAACTTCGGCAACTTTTACTTCTTCTATTGGTTGATCGCTCACTTCTTTGCCACCTTTTTGTTCTTCTTTTCTGTTTTTGGTGCTGCCTTAATTGCGGATTTCACCGTAGTTTTTGAACTCGCCATCTGTTCTTCTCCACTAGCCTTATCCGGGCGCATTTTATGAAGATCATCTCTGAAAAGATCCAGTACTAACAATCCCATTTCCCAAGATGGATCAACCGCATCTAAATTCTTTTCCTTGGCTGCCATCTTTGAAAGATTGATGTGAATTCTCTGTAGGACTTCATGGTGCCGACCAAATAGCTCTACTGCTGCCTCTCCGGCTTCGTGACCTGCCGATTCACCTAAGTTAGTCAAGAGTCTTTCTATTTGCTCGTGAGTTGCCTCTGGGAACATTTCTTGAAGCTGGGCTTCTTTCTTCACTAGCATTTGACCAAAGGTTTCTTGTAAAACAGCTTCCCCACGCTTTGGTAAATTCTCTTGAAGTACATCCAATTCCTTTAAGCTAGCCTGTGCCAATTCAGGTAATCGAGAATTAACTCTCTCAAAACTTGCTTGGATCTGAGGACGAACTTCATTGACAGTTTGCCGAGCCAAGTCTTGTACTGCTGGAGCAATATCAGATTTAAACGCTGCCGTCATTTCCTTGACAAAAGCATCTTGTTTTGGCCCTTTTGAAACCAGTCCTTGCACGGAACTCTGTACCGTACTTATAGTCGCCATTGCTACCATCACGCCCGCGAAAAACAGCCCGCTTTTCCACCAGCGTAACTGCAGCTTTATTTGTTTCAGTTGCTTGATTTGTTGATCTTCCTTGCCCGAGTCCATTACGACCCTCCTTGGTCCTCGTCCACTTCATGTCAAGTCAAAAATTAGACCGAAATGAAACTGACCTGTAACTCTTATTGGCAATGAGATTCCCTAAAGCGATACTGATATGTGCAAGTCTAGCAACACTACTAGGAGCATAATTACCAGTATTGGTTTAATTCTCTTCGGAATCAGATTCATATGGAGCATCGATTTGCGCGGGTAACCTAAAACCATATATGCCCGACCCAATTTTTGTTGGAAAATCTGATCAGCCAGTCTTTCTTTTGCCAAAGCTCAGTAACCGCCATGGCCTCATTGCTGGGGCAACTGGAACTGGAAAAACTGTAACCTTACAAATCCTTGCCGAGCAATTCAGCTTAATGGGAACTCCGGTATTCATGGCTGATGTCAAAGGCGACCTATCAGGATTGTGCCAGGCAGGTGGCGGAAACATTAAGCTCGAAGAAAGAGCAAAAGAAATTGAACTGGGAGAGCTAAATTACACAGCATTGCCAACAATCTTCTGGGATCTATTTGGTGAACAAGGACATCCTATTCGAACAACGATTTCCGAAATGGGACCGCTACTATTAGCTCGACTCTTAGATCTAAATGAAACTCAAGAAGGAGTTCTAAATATTGCTTTTAAGATAGCGGATGATGAAGGCTTAATGCTCCTTGATTTGAAAGACCTTCGTTCGATGCTCGTTTTTCTAACGGAGAACTCAGAAAAAATTCAAGCTGAATACGGAAATGTGTCATCTGCAAGCGTTGGAGCTATTCAAAGACAATTGCTTGTACTAGAACAGCAACGCGGCGATCAATTTTTTGGCGAACCTGCCTTACAGCTGTCGGATCTCATGAGAACAACTACAGATGGCAAAGGCTATATCAACATCCTTGCCGCTGATAAACTCATGCAGACTCCAAAACTGTATGCCACGTTCTTACTCTGGTTATTAAGTGAGTTGTTTGAAGAACTCCCTGAAGTTGGAGACCTCGAGCAACCTAAGCTCGTCTTCTTTTTTGACGAAGCACATCTCCTGTTTTCCGAGGCTCCAAAGGCACTTATTGAAAAAGTTGAACAAGTCGTTCGGCTCATTCGATCAAAAGGAGTGGGCATTTACTTTGTAACTCAAAACCCATTGGATGTTCCAGATTCAGTTCTAGGTCAGCTTGGCAATAGATTCCAACATGCATTGCGCGCCTTTACCCCACGCGACCAAAAAGCTGTGAAAGCCGCTGCCACAACTTTTAGAGTCAACCCTTTATTTAGCACAGAAACGGTCATTACTGAATTAGGAGTTGGAGAAGCCCTAGTTTCTACACTCGAAGGAAAAGGTACACCCATCGTCGTCCAAAAAACTTTGATAAGACCACCAATGTCCCGGCTAGGACCTGCAAATGACCAAGAAAAAATTCAAGTCAGAAGTTCCAGCCCTATAGGCCAAAACTACGACAAAACGATTGACCGAGAGTCTGCTTACGAATTGTTAAAGGATAGGGCAGAAAAGCTAGCAATTGAAGAATCAAAACGAGAAGAAGAAGAGGCAAAGCTAGAGCAATCAGCAAAACAAGCTGAACAAGAAAAGCGGGAAAAACGGGTCTCATCAAGTTCCAGGTCAAGACGATCAGATTCGGCAGCTCAGGCAATGGTAAAGTCGGCGATGCGCTCAGCCGGGACAACAATTGGCCGAGAACTAACGAAAAACAGCGGAAAAATTCTTCGCGGAATCCTCGGCGGATTCTTCAAAGGCAAATAAAAAAAGCCCCCGCTGGGAGACGAGGGCTGGTTTGGATTTTTGAAGTCAGTCTGGGAGATCTGATTCAAAACGCGTTTTACTTGAGGAGGAATCGCGTACTTTATCTAACGCTCGAAATCTTGTTACGCTTCCAAGTTTTCCACAAGACCTGACCAACTACCTATTATTGCTCTTGAAAAAGCAAGTTTTGCGTGGCAAAACACTACAACATAATCAAATTCAACCAACTATCTTTAACAAGGATAGTAAAAATGCTTGGAAAAAATCTCGAATTTGAATTTAGGCAATATAAAGCTAATTTTCTTTCTGGAACATGGATCAGTAAAGAATTTGGAGTTGCCGTGGTTTGTCCGGCCATTGTTCTATTCGCAATACTGCTCATTGAAAATGCCGTAAAACCTTATATCCTTCCTGAATCTGGGCTAACTTTCCTTGTCTATCTTCCAATCTGGCTGAGTGTTAAACTTGGTAATCGAACCACCGGGTTGATTACTGCCTTTTTGTCGGCAATAGCATTAAATGCTTCTGCAATTGGAGATGTCCCTCCACAAGCATTCTTCATAAACTTCATTCTCCTGACCGCGGTATGCCAGGGCCTTTATTCTGTTGAGAAACGAATTTCAGAATCTGCAAAACAAGCAATAACCGACCCGTTAACTGGATTGTTGACAAGGAACGGATTCAGCAAGCAAGTTGCAAACTCACTTTCCATCCATCGTCTAAACCAAACTTCGGCGTGTATAGTTTTGTTCGACTGCGACAAGTTTAAGGAGATCAATGATCAATATGGCCACAAAGTCGGTGACCAGGCTCTCAAAACTGTTGCAAAAGCCCTTAAACGTGCTGCTAACCCAGATGACCTAGTCGCCCGCTTGGGTGGTGACGAATTTGTCGTGTTTTTACAGGAATCAGACTCCATTGGAGCAAACATTTTTCTGAGTCGTGCTCGAAGTTTAGCTTTAGAGTTTGGAAAAGATCTTCCGTTACCAATCCGACTGTCTGCTGGGATTGCTCACTTCCCCGAAGAATCAACCAACTTGGAAGCGCTGATAGATATTGCCGATAACAGAATGTTTCGGAATAAAAAAGAGTCTAAAGGTTCGATCGATCTGTACGCAGTCATTGAAACACCAATAACTGTAAGAAAGCCTTCGAAAAGTAAAGCTCAAGGTGCTTAAGCAGTTTCACCAATTAGTCCATGACCAAAGTGAATAACTTTGTTCTTGCCAGTTTTCTTAGCATGATACATGGCCCTGTCAGCTTCATCAATCAAAGTCTGCTCCGATTTATTCATGCTGTACACGGTCGAGACTCCAACGGACGCTGTACAGGTCCGGGAAGTCATAGGAGCAAGCTGAATTTGCCTCCGAATCTCTTCCGCAACACCAAGCGAAGTTGATTCAGTATAACCAGGCAGAATAACCATAAATTCTTCGCCACCATATCGACCCACTCCACAACCTTGAGGAGTACAAGACTTCATGACATATGCAATAACTCGCAGGGCCTCGTCACCTGCCATATGACCAAACTGGTCATTGAGCTGTTTAAAGTTATCAATGTCCAATAGAATCACAGAACAAGGACTCCCAATAATAGAATTTCTCTTCAAGTTTTCAGAAAGGAATTCCATTAAAGTTCTATGGTTCATAACCCCTGTCAAGCCATCTAGAGTTGCTAAAGCATGGAGTTTCTGATTAGCCATTTCAAGCTTGTTACGACTTTCTGCCATAAGCTGATTTGCAATCGAAACAGCCTGAACTTGCTGTTGAATCTGTTCTTTTTGAAGAGTCAATTCCGCTTTACTCATGCGAGATTCTTGCAAGCTATGGTTTGATTCAACAACAACTAAACCACCGCATAACACCAGAAAGCAAAGAAACAATCCCATTAGAGTAGTTCCCTGTTCAGCCGTTTCCAAAGCGTGCTGCCATATTTCAGCTGACAACAAGATGCAAGCTGCAGCTTCAATTTTTCCAACTGAATTTCTTATTGGTGCAGCAGAAACAACATACTGCTTTGGGCCCTCAACACTACTCAAAAAGAAAACTTGTTTACCTTGCCAAACTTTTTGCAATGGTGTTGCAGAAAATGGAATTCCCGCGCCTTTGGTAATACCAACAATAGAATCTTGAAATCGATACTGCCCAGTCACACCGGCAATAGAACTGTCCGGATTCCGCTTGACGGTTATGGCGCCTTCAACTTGTCCAAGAGTCTTCATCCAATTGCTCGATAACTGATTGAGAGAGTGAAGCTTTTCAGGATCTCCACTCAATACAACATCTTGATGACCATCTTCCCTGACTTCTAAGGCGTAAAGTGAAGAGAGATATGAAGTTAACTCCTGCATTCGATTCAGTTCTCGTTCTGCCGAAGAATCGGAAAGAGAAAAGGTCAAAATTAGAACCATGCTCAAAAGCGCAAACTGAATTGGAATTATTTTCCACGAGCGCTTCTTTCGAATTACCCATGAAGAAACTGCCACCCAACCTAAAACCGATAGAAGGCATAAAATCCAAAACCAGATATTGATACTTGCTACAAATTCCATTTCAGATTACGGGTTTTTTCACCGACCTAGTAGATTGTCGGAGCTTTTGATTGCAAGGCTCAGAAAAAACAAAAAAAACTAGCATCATTTTGGTGTACAAAATAATGCTAGATTGAATATTAGAATAAAGCGCTTATGCTTCGACAGTTTCTGAAGTCGAAACATCAGATGTCAATTCTTCTGAAATGACTTCGGCGGTTTCTTCTGCCGCTTGCTTCTTCTCTGCTTCAATATGCTCAGGATCAAAAACATTGACTTTTACTTCAATATCTACATTGCGATGAATATCAAGCTCAACTTTATATTGACCTAATCTCTTAATTGGACCAACTAGCAAAATTTGTCTCTTTTCAAAGGTATGCCCCAATTGCTCTTTGATCGCTTCACCGATTTGCTCTGAAGTTACTGCACCAAAAAGACGATCAGATTCTTTTCCAGCTTTAACCTGAATCTTAATCTCTTTGCCGTTAACAGCTTCTTTTACCTTTTCAGCTGCGGCTTGGGTGTCGGCCAACTTAGCTGCAATTCTAGAGTTTTTAAGCTCCAGCACTTTAAGCTGACTTTTGTCGGCTACAGTAGCCAATCCTGTTGGGAACAAGTAGTTCCGAGCATAGCCCGGTTTAACCGAAACAACGTGCCCTTCTTTGCCCAATTTAGGCACGGCTTGTAATAGAATGACTTTCATCAAAAACCTCTTTAACGCTTGATCCCGATTCCGATTGCTGGCGAATTCTGCTTGAACAATCGCTCGATTCCAACCCATCCATAAAGTCCAGTCTGATTGTCGTATTTCAGTTTCCAATCAAACTGAGTACTGTTCAATCCAAACAGATTTCCTTGCATCGATAGGTTCGGTGCGAAGCGGTAAGATACCCCAAGGCCGGGCTTGCTCGCATAGACCCCGTACCTAAGGTCCGTCTTTCCGTTCATCGGTCGTTCCAATTGCAAGTTGAGTTTGTTCGACTCAAAGGCATCATACATGCCCAAAACTAACTTATCTTTACCTACTGGAATTTTTGCGTTAAAGTCTGTGCGCAGTCTTCCCGGGTTCGTTTCTTGTACGATTTCGGATTCAACTTCAATCTTCGGAAGCAATCCTGGCCCAGTTCCATCACTGAATTTCGCAACTACTCCTTTCAAATCTTCAAGCCCCTTTCCAACTTCGTCTGCTAGCTTATTGGCCTTTTCCAAAAGCTTCTTAGTCTCCTCGCTGATGGCAACTCCATTTTTTGCCATAGCTTCAGCATCTGTTGCAATTCTGACACCACTCTCGCTCATAGTTTCAAAGTTTTGCAAAGTGCCTTTCATCGATTCGCGCATGTTCTCATCACCTGTAACTGCACGAAGATCTTTCACTAAACCCTCTCCTTCTTTTGCCGCACTATTTATAGTTGCCAAAAGCTCGTTCGCTTGGGCTTCTAACTTCCCATCCGTGGCAACTTCTTTCATTTTTAAGCTAATAGCTTGCAAACTTTCCAAACTAACTGCCATAGAGTCAAGCATTGATCCAACCTTCCCTGCATTTGATGCCACAACGCCATCTAATCTGCCGGCTAATTTGCCAAATTGCTTTGCGGTTTGCTGACCTTCAACCATTGTGCCTTCCGTTGCTTTCATTAACCCGACAAGGCCACCTTTTAACTCTTCATCACCCAAAAGCTCTTGAAATGCAACCATGGTTTTGTTAAGTTCCTTCATGGTCTCACCAGCATCTGGCAAGATCCCTTCTAGTGGCCCCATCAAGCTGCCTTCAATCGGCGACTCCAAATTATTAGGAGTGAGGATCGCCGATGGCTGCTTCGGTGGCTTCAAAAGCAACTTATAGTCACCAATTGAGATAAATGAAGAGGGTAAGACTGCTGTAGTTCCAACTGGAATTCGAAGAGAGCGGTCAACTTGCATCATGACAAGGGCATTACCATCTTCCGCCAACTCAACCGATTCAACTTCTCCCACTTTGACCCCAGAAAACAAGATTGTTGATCCCTTAGTCAGCCCTCCTGCATCGGCAAATCGTGCGTAGTAGCTATCTCTTTTTGGAGCAAAAACGCTGGCCTGTAACGTTGCGTAGACCCCAATAAGCATCCCAACAAACACAATTACAAACAACCCGACTTTCCACGCAGACTGCATATATTCATTCTAGACGGAATTTCTAGGTCACTTTCACCACACTTGGGGTGAATTCCCCGGTATTGTTACCGACAATCCAAACTATAGGTGAAATGTGGGTCTACGGCAACTTAGCCAAGATTTACACGTCTAACAAATAGTTCACCCCGTAAGGTGGATCAAAGGACTACAAAACCAGCATGTGGCAAAGATTTACAGAAAGAGCGAGAAAAGTGGTCTTCTTCGCACAAGAAGAAGCTCAAAAATTTGGTGAAGGATATGTGTCAACTGAACATCTCCTCTTGGGCCTAGTTCGCGAATCCGATAGCGTGGCTGCTCGAGTGCTGGAAAAACTTGGCGTCAGTCTCAACAAAATTCGAACTGAAGTTGAGAAAGCATTGCCTCGTGGAGAAGGCGGAAAAACTCAAGAAATGGCTCTTACACCAAGAGCAAAGCGAGTTATTGATCTGGCATACGACGAAGCACGAAACCTAAGTAATAACTATATTGGCACCGAGCATCTACTTTTAGGCTTGGTACGCGAAGGCGATGGCTTAGCCGGTCGAATTCTTGCTAAACTCGGAATTGAACTCGAAAAGGCTCGAGCAGAAGTCAGAGCTTTACAAGATAACGACACTACTCCCCGATCCACTGCTAAGGGTGGTTCAAAGGAAAGTGGAGCCGGAGCAAAAACCCAAACTCTCGACGAATTTGGTCGAGATCTTACAGAATTAGCTCGCGAAGGCAAACTCGATCCTGTTGTTGGTCGCCAACAAGAAATTGAACGGGTCATGCAAATCCTCACTCGTCGAACAAAAAACAATCCATGTTTAATTGGCGACCCCGGAGTTGGAAAAACTGCCATTGCAGAAGGCCTTGCTTTACGAATTGTCAGTGGCGATATCCCTGATCTTTTAAAAGACAAACGACTTGTTGCACTTGATATTGCAGGACTTGTCGCCGGAACTAAATATAGAGGCGAATTTGAAGAACGAATGAAAAAGGTGATGGAAGAAGTCCGCAAAGCGGATGGCGAAGTCATTCTGTTCGTTGATGAACTCCACACTCTAGTTGGTGCAGGTGCTGCGGAAGGTGCAATTGATGCCTCCAACATCATGAAGCCGGCATTGGCTAGGGGCGAACTTCAATGCATCGGTGCAACCACCCAAGATGAATTCCGAAAATATATTGAAAAAGATGCAGCTCTTGAAAGAAGGTTCCAAGGCGTAAAAGTCAGAGAACCGAATGAAGAAGAAGCTGTAGAAATCTTAATGGGACTCCGCGAAAGATATGAAGCTCATCACGATGCAGAAATCACCGATGATGCCATCAAATCAGCGGTTCAGCTTTCAATGCGATACATCACCGACCGAACTCTGCCCGACAAAGCCATCGATCTCATCGATGAAGCCGCAAGTAAAGTTCGCCTGCAATTGTCTATGCCGCCAATCGATGTTCGGCAAGACAAACTCAAGCTCAATAAATTAAAAGCAGAGCTAGATCACGCCCGCCGGCACAGCGGAGACTACGATTTAGAAACTCTTGAACAAAATGCCGAGACACTTGAGGAAAGTATCATCACTCGCGAAGAAGCTTGGCGAGATGAAGTCAAGCCACATCCAATCGTTGGCGAAGAGGAAATTGCTTCCATCGTTCAATCCTGGACCGGTATCCCTGTTACCAGACTTGTTGAAGCCGAAAGCAAAAAACTACTTCGCATGGAAGATGATCTCCATGCTCGATTGATTGGTCAACAAGAAGCCGTCAGTGCGGTCTCTCGTGCCATACGACGCTCTCGTAGCGGTTTAAAAGATCCAAAGCGGCCAACTGCTAGCTTTATCTTCCTCGGCCCAACCGGCGTTGGTAAAACCGAACTTGCAAAAACACTGTCGGAATACCTTTACGAAAAAGATAACTCAATGATCCGCATTGATATGTCGGAATACATGGAGAAATTCTCTGTCAGCCGTTTAGTCGGTGCCCCTCCAGGATACGTAGGTTACGACGAAGGTGGACAGTTAACCGAACAAGTTCGGCGAAATCCGTACAGTGTTGTCCTCCTCGACGAAATTGAAAAAGCTCACCCTGAGGTCTTTAACCTTCTCCTCCAAGTCATGGAAGATGGTCAGTTAACAGATAGCCAAGGTAGAACAGTCGATTTCCGGCACACCATCATCATCATGACTTCTAACGTTGGTGTAAAACCAATCGAGCTAGAAAAAGGACTCGGTTTCCGAGATATCAAGAGCGATATTAACGACCCTAGAACTTACGAAGCCATGAAGAAAAAGATGCTCGACGAAATGAAAAAATCGTTCCGACCAGAATTCCTGAACCGGGTCGACGAAATCATTGTCTTCCAACATCTTCAAAAAGAAGAAATCTTGCGAATCGCCGATCTTTATCTCAAGCGAGTTAACGAACAAGCGAAGGAACTTGGAATCGAAATCGAACTCAGTGAAGGCGTCAAAACCCTTCTGGTTGAAAAAGGCTACGATCCAAATCTTGGTGCGCGTCCGCTCCGCCGGGCTGTGCAAAGGTTTATTGAAGATCCGCTCAGCGAGCACATGCTTCTAACAACCTTCAAATCTGGCGACAAGATTCTTGCCGATGTTGATGGTGATGGAAACGTCATCTTCCGCAAAAATGGTGAAATCGTTAAAGAAGAAGCCGAACCAGAAATCGTTACTAACTAACAATAACTCAAAATCAAAAAACTATTTTGTTCAATACACTATTGACAAAATAGTTTTTTTTTGTAAAATACATTCTATGAAAAGGGGTGTTTCTATCAAGCCATTTCAATTCTTTGCTATTCTAGTGTTAGCAACTTTAACGTCTCGAGTATCCGCTCAACTCCCCGGTGATGGCGGAGGAATCGACTCAAACCCATTTAACCCATTAAATTGGAACTGCGACTACGAAGTCACTTACGATGGAAATACTACATTCTCTGGAGTCAAAGAAACATCACCCGGAACATATCAAAATTATACTAAGGTATACCAGTGGGGGAATCCCGTCGGACCATATGATGATGCTGCTAAAAATGAAGCTCCTAATTCTAATCACATTGAAGCAAAAGCATCAGGCACTATTTCAAAACGAATAAAGATGATAAGCGCACGGCCTACAAGAAAGCAATGTCAATTTCAAAACCGAATAGTACTTGGCATATTCATGCAAAAAAACTACTTGAAAGCTTAGCAGAGTAAATTTCAGCTTAGGGAATCCAATAATGGCTGCAAAAAATGACTTCGATGATTACTTAAACTTAGAGGTGGTTCACTAAAATGATTTGGTCAACAATAGCATTCACTGTGGTCGCAAGCAATCTCGCAACTAGTCCTGACTACTTTTCAGATAATGCGTTTGATCCGCGTGGATACTTAGAATACACACCGTTAAAGACTTATGATCACAGCCATCTGAATGAGCAACTAATTATTAAGTATACAAAACAATCGGAGCAGATCAAATCACTCACTGACCGATTAGTCTACATGTGCAACCTATCAAGATAAAGCTACCTAATCAATAAACCAAATATCGTAGCAAAGCAATTACAAGAGCAATTTTACAACAAGTATATTGAAGAGAATAACAATGCAGGATACGCTTCGGCACCTGTAGAAGACATGTTGGCAATTGAATACGCACTAGGAGTTCAAACTTTTCTCCAACGAGAAAATCAGGACTACTTAAAGAATCCCCAAGTATCAAATGTATACCGAGAAATTAAAATCCACCTTAATAAAAAGTTACTAAAGAGTCAAGTTCAAAAAGATGTTAAACTGGCAATCTACGACATGCTTTACAATGATTTGGACTCTCTCAGAAAATTTGCTGTCGAACAGACAAAAGCTGGAAAAGTCGGACACTATCTTATCTGCTCACGTTCCTTCTTACGTGGCATTTCTGCCTATACTAAGAACGGAGTTAATGAAATACCCATTCAAAACGATGTTGCGCTAGAGTACTTGACCAAAGCATCAAAAAAATGGCCAAATTCAGGACGCACCCATTATCTCCTGGCTAGAGCGGTTGCCCAAAGAGACAGAGCACTCATACATGCCAAGTTGGCACTATCTTTACCAGATACGAAAGTATGGGAAGAAAAGATGCTACTGCAAACCTTTCCAGAACTAAAGATGAAATTTCAAGCGTTACATTAAGAAAAGTCTTTTTGCTCAATCGGTGGGAGGTACCTTGATCACTAATCGCGTGTAAATTTAGGAGTTTGTCATGTCTATGACCAGCAAGGGTATGGTGGCGTAACAGATTATGAGGTCCATTACTTCGAGTCAGGTACAAACCAATTGGCAAAAAAAGAAGATAAACAGACAACTCTCCATTGGGAGCCATGGGTAGGTCCATTTTGAGTCGAATGAGAATCAGTTCTTTGCTTCTTTTGAGTCTGACCGCCCAAATCAGCTTAGGGTTGAACTCCAAGTACTACTTTGAAAATAATTCTGTTGACCGATTTGGATACATTTCCATTTCGAAACCAACTGAAGTAGATGCAATCCGGCAACAACCAGATTCCCTAGAAGAGACCGTTGCGCAATGGGAGAATATACGTCAGCATATCCGCAATCAAAGTAAGCCTAGTTTAACTGGATGGCAACGATATGCTGTGATTTCATTCCGGGCCAAAAAATTAAACAAAGCTATCGAAGAGTTTGAAAATAGAATAGCTACAAAGATAAAGATTACTTACGGTCCGGTCAATTTTAGTAAAGTATCAGCAGAAGAGTTTTTGGTGTATGGTTATCTTTATAGCCTAAAGTCTCTAAGTCAAGATCAAATGCACATGAAATGGCCAGACTACAGTACTCCCATTTTCCATTTCAAGATGCTCGAATCTTTTAGAGCGCTTAACTACAGTCAAAAGTCTGAAAAACTAATGAAAATGTGTGCGATGGAGTATTTTCAAGAATACTCCATCGCTCGATCGATGGCATCCAATATTCAACAAGAAAAGTATGATTACAACCTAGCCCTATACCAATCATTACTACATTTATTCGGCACAAAGTCGTGCCCAATTGATTCCAAAGCATCCCTCAACTTTGCAGTAGAAGCAAGTTCAAAATCGACTCAAAACGCACGAGCCTTGTACATTATTGCAATAATGAATGAGTATCCAAATTTAAAAAAATCGAAAGAAATCTCATCTAAAATCATAAATTCTCCTGAATTGCTAACTTGGGAAGTGAAAAAACTTAAGCAAATCATTGAAAAATAGTGACCAATGATAGCCCCAATAGACTAAGTGCGCTAAAAAAGGCCTTTCCCTCCCTGGCCCAAAAGCTTGGGAAGAAGACTACATCAAAGCTCGAGTTAAAAGAATCAATTTCATTTGAGAAATGTGGTGACCTCGACTACATTTATCCTACTCGTATCAAAGGCGAGGTGGAACCAAAAAGCATGAAGCCATTTTTAGTGAATCATTAACATTCAATTAAGAATCTATATAGCCACGTTAACAAATCTTTAAGAACAAATTTAGACCAATACACTCTGGCCCTTGAACAACAAGAGCGCAGCTGCCCACGAGCAGACTCGCCGCAGTCAAGGTGCTAAAAATGAAAAACCGTGCATTCACTCTGATCGAGCTTTTGGTCGTCATCGCGATCATTGCTATTCTCGCTGCAATCCTCTTCCCCGTTTTCGCAAAAGCTAAAGAAGCTGCAAAGAAAACCCAAGACCTCTCAAACATGAAGCAAATCGGAACCGCGATGCAAATCTACATCACCGATTACGATGACACCTACCCATCAGCCTACTATTACAACAACGATAGCGGCTCAGCACCTGATGGCAATGGTGTTGGCGGTTATACACAATGGACTGGAATCATCCAGCCGTACACCAAAAACGTACAAATCTTTGTCAGCCCTTCCGACCCAACTGGCGGCCTTGCTCCAACCAACTTCATTGGAAACAACAATGGATATGGCGCACCATCTGGTCAAACAACCCAGTACAACTTGCAAGATAACCAAGCTCCACGCGTTAGTTACACCGCAAATGCGTTGGTTCTTCCAAGAAAGCGACGAACTATCGACCCAATGAATGTTATTCCATCAACGGTAATTGATGACGTCAGCGGAATTATCATGCTTGCGGCGCAAACTCACTACCCAAGCTGTATTAACGATGGCTCAACCGCCTCCGGTGTTGCATTCAAATCTCACCGACCGGCCAATGGTATCTTGCTCAATACCGGTAACCCACTTACGGCAACCAAATTCCAAGGCGAAGCACCATCCGAAGTTGGAAATGCAACATATTTGGCGGTAACTGCAGATCGGTACAATCAAGACTACACCCAGTGTAAGGCTGGCGTCACAAGCACCGCATATGCTCATATCGTATATAGCCAACCCGATCGCTACGGTACAGGTGCAAACTACACCTACACAGATACCCATGCTAAATTCGCAAACCTAAACGCAACGCTGAATCCAAACAACTTCCAGTGGGGTAAACGAGCTTACACTGCGGGTAATGGAACAATTGTCCGAGCTGATGGTGTAACCCCAGTTAACTAACTGCTGACCTCTTCCAAAGACAAAACCCCAGTTCAATATGAGCTGGGGTTTTTAACATTTATTTCAAAAAAAAAGTCGCTGAATATAACTCCAGCGACCAAAAAAGAGGAAACAATTATACGGTTTATTTTCTCCTTCTTCTCAACATGGCGACTGCTCCCAAACTCAGAGCAATGATACTAAATGGTTCTGGAACCGATTCCACGCTAATCCTCGCAATTTGATAATCGGGCAAAGTAAAGTCTGCACCCGGAAAAGCCGAAAGAATATTTCCACCAGGATTAAAGCCATTATGGAAACTAACCAATCCGTTTTCAGTCACTCCTGTATTCGGAGAGGTCTGTCCCAAAAAAGCGGTATTTGCCGGAATCTCGTCATTAATTTCAGTACCAGCATCAAATACTCTCGAACCCAAAACAATAAAGTCGGCTCCAATAAATTGCCCTGCTTCATTAAACAAAGAGTACTGCCGAGCGTTGTCGTTGCCAACAAAAGCATCATTACTCGGAATCACCATGCTCAAAAACGAGAAATATCGGCTTTTAGCATCGTTAGGGTCAACCGAAACAATCTTGCTGGTTATTGAACCTGGCCCAATCGGACCTATTCCGTTCAATACTCCACCAACTGAACCAAAGCCTGAATTCATAAACTCGGTTCCAATCAATGCCGGACTCCCATCCTCCGCGATGCTCTCCAAACCGGCCGTGGCCGCTGTTCCAACGCTAAAAGAATCAAAGTTCCCATCATGAATCCCAAACCAAACTGGCGTTAAAAACACACCGTTGGTCGGAGCAATGTTGTGGACAGTAATTTTCAAGTCAAGTGCCATACTGAGTGCCGAAACCGTTGCCACGGCCGCGACAAAACTTAAGCGAATAAGAGGTTTTATAATCATTACTTCTTCTCCATCAATTTCGATGAAAACAAAAACTCACACCTGAGTTCTTGCACTTAAACAGTGATCGCCAAATCATCAAAGTTCCAATCAAAAACGAAGAAAAACAAAATCAGGACCGAGGGAACGTTTCCACAGGGTTGCGCATTACACCACTGATGCTCCTCATGATGGCCGAACAAAATCAAGCAAAAAGCGCTCGTTCTGCCGTCAACTCGTTACGTGATGAGTTTGATAAACTGGCAAAGTCCGCGGCACCCATCCTCTACAAAACGGCTTGCCGACTCTGCCCCCACGATCCCGACACGGCTCGCGATCTCGTCCAAAACGCCTTGGTGCAAGGATATACCTTTGCTGTTCAAGGCAAGCTTAATTTAGAACCAGGAACAATCAAGTGGCTCAACCAAGCCCTAACCAACGATTTCCTCCAAAGACTACGTAAAGACAAACGTCTGAACGATGATCCTGGCAAAATCGAGCTCACAATTGATAAAGCTATACCCGCCGATAAGCACCTCATTCAAAACGAAAACATCTCGCTCCTCTACCAAGCTCTTGCCAGTCTCTCTCCCGAACATCAAGAAGTCATAACTCTCATCGATCTTCAAGAACTCGACTATAAAGATGCCGCTGAACAACTCAATGTCCCAGTCGGCACCATTCGCTCTCGACTCTCCCGGGCTCGGCTGAAAATTGCCGAAGCCTTCATCGCTCTGCAATTAGAAGCAACACAATGAATACTGCGTCCGAACTCAATCCATGTCCATTCATGGCAGAAACCCTTGAAAAAATGGCTAAAGGCGAACTTAACAAAAACTTGTGGGCAATCTACGCCAAAATTCACGTTTCTAACTGCCCACAGTGCACCAAAACCTTGCGCGCATTAGAAGACTACTTCGACAATTTACCGGTCAGTTCAACTCCTCAATCCGACCTACCCACGGAGTTCTGGTCTGGACTGGATGAATGTCTTAACGCAATCGAAACAAACAAACCAGGTAAACCACAGTCTTGAATATTGTCTTTGTTTGCATAGAAAATAGTAACCGTTCACAAATGGCTGAAGGCTTCGCACGAAATCTCGCGGATCAAAGTGTCAACGTCTTTAGCGCTGGTTCCAAACCATCTGGAATTGTAAATCCTAAAGCAATAATTGCAATGGAAGAATGTGGAATCAATATTTCCAACCAATCATCCAACGGACTCGACTCACTTCCAAACATAGTGTTCGATTGGGTGGTGACTATGGGATGCGGTGATAACTGTCCTTTCCTCAAAACAAAAAACCGCATAGATTGGCAGCTTAAGGACCCTAAGAATCTCCCAGCAAAAGAGTTCAACGCCATCCGCGACGAAATCAAAACTAGAGTTACAGAGTTACTGAAAAGTGAATCTGCCCTGGGCTAGCACCAAGGCACATTTTTTCATGTCACTTACCGCAACATCCACAACCACAGCCACCGCTGCAGCATTCACATTTACATTCATTCATAACGCGTAATACAACCTCCTTCTCAAAGTTTCGCAACGCTCCAAACCCCTCAACGCAGCAGTTCTCTTTTCTTAATGCAGTTCTAATCTCAGTTCGAACCTGATCTCGAGTCAAGCGATGCTCCGATTCTGGTGTCAACTCTTCGACCACCTGATCAACCATTCGCCGCCACATCGGATCAATCGCGTATTGAATCCATCGATGAGAACGGTCAAATGTGACCAAGCCAGTTGATCGCAACGTTTGCAAATGGGTGCTTAGGCTACTCTGGGCAATTTCCATAGCATCAGCCAATTCACACACACAAAGGGAATCAAATTTCGCTAACAAGGCTAAAATTCTTAACCGCGTTGGGTCTCCAATTCCTTTTCCAAATGCAACAAGATCTTGCGAATTCATATCGTGCTTTACCGATATGATACCACATATCGGGATTTACCGATATTAAACTGACTTTTTTGGGTCCTCAAGGATTAACTTGTCATAAATAATCGCAGCAAGTCCTCCTCCAAGTATTGGTCCAAGTATCCATGGCCACCACGTCAACGGATTTGCTCCAGTCCATACTGCCGGACTCAAAAAGCGAGCCGGATTCAACCCGGCTCCAGCAATTGGTCCAGTTGCCAATATGATTGCAGTCAGACCAAGGCCTATACTCAACGCGGGATTCCACTTCGAACGCGGATCAACTGCTGATCCAAAGATAATCAAAACCAACAAAAAAGTACCAACAAGTTCTGCAAAAAATCCTTGCCACTGCCCTACCCCTTCTCCCAATATGGGTGTTCCTAAGGCAAAAACGCCATCGTTTTGAATGGCTTTAGTTCCCATCAAGAGCAAAATCAATATCCCCGCCAAACCACCCCCCAAGAATTGCGAAACCCAATAAGCAACGGCATCTCGCCATTTCAAACGTTTTGTCAGAGCCAAAGCAAAAGTAACTGCCGGATTCAAATGCGCACCGCTAACATGATGAAAAGTACCAATCAATGCTGCTACGATAAATCCGAAAGCAGTCGAAACTGCCAACAAGTTGCCATCAGAAAACCATATAGAAAGAACACCAACAAGGCACAAGATCATTGTCCCCAGCAACTCTGCAATAAACGCTTTCGATCTCATTACCGTGTAACAATATCCTCTTTAACCCAGCCTTAACAAATTCTAAATCAATTTGGAAATTTAGGCTGGAATTTTCGTGCCTATTCAATCGAATTCAAGTTCGAAGATTCACTGTCCAATTCAACTGCTTTTGCCGCATTTTCATCCGACCGCCGACTAGAGTCAATCACAAATGGAGCTAAAGAAATAATCAAAACAAATACCATTCCAACTGCATGCAACATGCTTTGCAATGAATGACTAATCCGCCTTCCCCCACGAAAAATTTCAATCGTAGCAATCATCATTTGTCCTCCATCCAATGGAGGAACAGGAAGTAAATTCAAAACTCCTAAGAAAATGCTCAGCATTCCCGCCAGAGAGAGAATTTCCCAGGGCCCTTGCGCAATGGCTTGACTATAACCCTTAACGGTCTCCCGAGGGCCCCCAACGGTTTGTTTTGCAACATCGTAATTCGTCGCAGTTTCGCCGAGTTTAGTTAACATCAAGAAAGGCATTTTCATTGCCCGACTCAATCCATCTCCAAAAGAAATTGGCCGATATCCAATATCTGGTGCAACCCCAATTCTCGCTTGCACTTTAGCTATTCCTACTTCCTCACCTTCGCTATTCAAAACTGGTTCTGGGCCCTTCGTAAGAGTCGGCAGGATGTTGAACGACAGAGTCTCACCTTCTCGATCTACAGTTACCGACAAAGGCACTGGAGTGTTCTCATTTTCTGACTCTATGTAGCTGAATTGAATTTTCCCAACTAAAGTCTCCCAGTCGCTAACCGGCTCATCGTTGATTGCCGTAACTCGATCACCAATTCTCATACCAGATGCTTCTGCCGGCGACTGTTCTGCAAATGCTTGAACAACGGGAATAGGTTCCGGTAGCCCTCGGCCGCTCAATGAACTTGCAATCAACCCAAACCCTAGTAACAAACTAAATGCCGGAACCGGCAAAAAGCACGACCAATCTTTGCCATGCTGGCTTACTATAGAATCCCTTATCGATGTTGACTTCACTCCCATCTGGCTTGGGATGCATTCCCTTTATCGCCGCAAAGCCACCAAGTGGAAGTGCAAGAAAAGAAAATTCAGTTCCTCCTTTACTCATTGTCGAAAAAACGGGACGGAACCTCACATCTACATCTTCGCCGTCAATTGTTATTTCTCCATAACCTTGAGGTGTATCATCCGATTTGCGAGATACGGGATGGTAATAGACCAACAAGATCGCCACATAAGATCCCGCCAATAACATTCCACCAAAATAAGCTGGATCTAAATTCCTAAACCCAGATCCAATTCCTAAAATAACTAAAACCGAAATCCAACAAATAGCCAAACTTTTAAACGCCATTGCTAATGGGAGATGATAAAGCGCGGCTAGCCTCAGAATCACCCAAACTGGTAAGGCGAAAGACAAAATCGCCATCGCCGAGATAAAAAGTAATTGGGAGTTTATTGCGCCAGCAATCGCTAGGGCAACAGTAGAAACAATGCCAACAAGATATAAAACAAACGCCGGAACCATCGGCTTTTCCAGATGGCTTCGCAGATCAGTCTTTCTAATTCCACCCATCATGACGGCAAAAGCGTCCACGTGCATACCAAAAGCTTTTGCTGCCCAAAAGTGACCAAGTTCATGTACGAAAACTAATACTGTAATCACCAGTAAAAAAACTGAACCAGTGACGAGCACTTCACGGAGTGTATCAAAAATTGGCATACTTTCTCTTTGTTAAACCTTCAAAATCTCTTGAACCGTTCCCCTAGCCCAGGCATCGGCATAATATATAGAGTCAAGACTGGCTGACACCACTTCATGGCGATCCATAACCTTTTCTACTACTTCTGCAATCTGCAAAAAGCTGCACTGTCCCCTTAAAAACCCATTTGTAATTTCTTCATTAGCGGCATTAAAAGTTGCGGGCATTGTTCCCCCAATTGCCGCCGACTCTTTCGCAAGTCGTAGTCCGGCAAAAGTCTCCCAGTCCGGTTCTTCAAATGTCAAGTTTGGAGTCTCAACCGGATTCCAACGATTCAATTCATTAACCTTTCGTTCCGGATACAAGAGTGCATACTGAATTGGCAATCGCATATCTGGCCACCCTAATTGCCCCAATACCGATCCATCATGAAAACGCACCATCGAATGAATCACACTTTGCGGATGTAAAACCACTTCAACTTGCTCTACTCCTAACCCAAATAGCCAACGAGCTTCAATCATCTCCAGCCCCTTATTCATCATTGTTGCGGAATCAATCGTAATCTTTCCCCCCATTGCCCAAGTCGGATGGGCAAGCGCATCTTGAACCGTAACGCCTTCCAAATCCGATCGCTTCTTTCCTCTAAAAGGGCCCCCGCTTGCCGTCAAAATTAAACTATCAACTTGATCCGACGAGTAACCCTGCAAACATTGAAATAGCGCGGAATGTTCACTATCAATCGGAGTCATCAAAACTCCATTTTCCGCAATCAACGGCATAACGACTTCGCCCGCCGCGACCAAAACTTCTTTACTGGCCAAGGCAATGTTCTTGCCCGCCTTTATCGCCGCAATTGTTGGTTCTAAGCCAATAACCCCGGCTACAGAAACAACCACTAAATCAACATCTTTACGAGTGACTAAATCACAAACTGCAGACATCCCGCCTGGAACTCCATGCTCTCGAGCGGACTTCTCATCCATCAAAACAACATCACAACCACCTAGTGATTGAGATTGTTCCAAAACTTGTTTGCCAGATCGATTCGCTACAAGCCCAACAACTTCCAAACGATCCGGATGCTGTCGACATATATCTAAAGTTTGAGTTCCGATACTCCCCGTGGAACCCAAAACAACAACCCGCTTCATGCAAGTTCTATTCTACTTGCTAATAGAAATGAAGCTTAGACTTTGCGACGACGTCGCAATGCCACCAATGCCGCCCCGCCCAATAGCATCATAGAAGCTGGTTCGGGAACCGATTCTCGGTTCATCGCCCAGTCGTTCACTTCAATGCTCGATTGCGAACCCAAATCCAACCAGTTTCCTGCCAAGAGCATCTCAATTTTCACATTGCTAATCGTTACCGAATCGCCATCAATTGCAAAAGCGCGGTCTCCAAAACTTCCGGTCACCGAAGGATTAATTCCCGTCACCGTCCCGATTAACAGCCACGTCGGATAAGTAATCCGCACTGTCTGCACTGTCGATCCAATCAACACATCAAAAGGATCACTGGTCTGACCAGAATTGATATCCGTAACCGTCGTTCCGGTCACAACAAAGTCACCCTGCCCCGATAACCCACCAAATGCAAACGGAAATGAAAATTGATCCTCCACCGATTGGCTCACATCCACCGGGTCACCTGCTGAAAACGATGGAATATCGCTGTTCCCTAAACCTGTTCGCACATGAAAAACCGCATCGTGCGAAAACAACCAGTCGTTACCAGCAAAACTCAGGGCTTGCGAGGCTCCTGCAAAAGCCACCAACCCAAGCACCAAAACCCCTCTCGACCTCAATCCTAAACGTAACATAAGCAATCTCTAGTTTAGCAAAATCCCTTTTGCCAACTGACCGTAAATATACTGGCTCAACGCATATTCTCTTCTTTTGCATAGGAAAGTGGGGTTTCAATTACTACGTTTGCCATTCACACGACCTGCCATCGATTCACAATACTTCATGACCCATGCAAGATATACAAACTCAATGTAAACCCTTTTTAACTATTTAACTCTTTGCCCAACTTTCAACCCAATTCGACATCAATCGAACACCAAACCCACTCGGACCATCGGCCATAAATGAACTCCCCGAGCTTTTTCCTTTACCCGCCATATCAATGTGGATCCATGGAGTTTTATCGGTAACAAACTGGCTCAAAAATGTCGCGCCTTGTACCGGATGAGCCGATCCACCCGGAACCGAATTCACAAAATCTGCAACCGTCGAAACCATCATCTTTTCATAATCGCTATGCAAAGGCAATCTCCACAACATTTCCCCGCAAGATAAACCACAATCCGATACTTGATTCCACAAGTCATCATGCCGAGTAAACCCACCCGCATAGACCGAACCTAAGGCCGTAACAACTCCTCCCGTTAATGTAGCAATATCCAGGATCGCGGCTGCCTTCTCAACTTCCTCTGCCCAGCAAAGTCCATCTGCCAAGACCAATCTTCCCTCCGCATCCGTGTTCGTTACTTCAACGGTAACGCCATTACGATAGGTAATTACATCATCCGGTCGGTATGCATTTTCACTAATGCAGTTCTCCGCCGCAACAAGCAACCCAATAACAGGAAAACTCGGTTTAATAACTGATGCAATAACTTGCATAGCTCCAAAAACTGCACATCCCCCGCTTTTGTCATATTTCATTCCCGGCATTCCCGTCTTGCTCTTAATGCTCAAACCACCCGTATCATAAGTAATTGTTTTGCCCAAAAGAACAACCGGAGCTTGATCCGAACCACCTTCCGGAACATAAGCCAGGCGAATCAAACATGGCTTATTCTCGCTGGCTTTACCCACGGTAACCAAACCCGTTAACCACTCATCTTTCAATTCATCGCCACTAATAACGCGGGCTTCCAAACCAAACTTTGATGCCATCTCCATCGATTGATCCGCCATCCAAAATGGAGTAGCAATATTGGGAGGAGTGTTTTGCAATCGTCGACACTCGTTCATTCCGGCGGCAATCCCCAGACCTCTACGCAATCCCTTGTCAAAGCCCTCTTCAATCCCTGCTACTGCCAAATCAACAAAACCGTCATCCTCTGTGCCCGAACCTGAAAACGCTTTTGCCGACCAGCCCGCCAATCCGATTGCCAACCCAATTTCTTCCCCGACTAATCCCGAATCATCCGATTCTTCAAATTGAAAATGAACGGAATCAATCTTAGATTTTTGTAAGGCCAAAACAAGCCCATAACCCGCCGCTTTAAATCCATCGCCACCTCGAGCTCCCAATCCCAACACAAAAACTCTTGGCCCCGATGATGGAAAAACCTGAACCACTTCTCCCGCTTTCCCTTCAAAGTCCGGTCGATTCACCGCCTCTAATACTTCTGGCAATGCCCCAATTCCAATCTTCAAGTCATCATAAAAGCCAAGAACCATTGCCTTCGGAAAATCAACGCGCTCGTATCGAACAGAAAAGCCCATTCCTCTATTCAACCTCAAACAAAGGTCACCAAAGTCAAAACACCTGATCCCGCCGTCTAGAACTGTAACAAAACCATGAAAGCCCACACCGAATACCTCTGGTTCAACACTCCCGAGAAAGAGCAATACGTTCGAATCACTGATGAAGTCACAGAAATTGTGAACCGCTCAGAAATTACCGATGGGATGGTTCTCGTTTCCGCAATGCACATCACTGCCGCCGTATTTGTCAACGATTGGGAATCGGGTTTATTAGAAGATATCCAAGAGTGGCTCGATGAACTCGCCCCTCGCGCCAACTATCGGCATCATCAAACTGGAGAAGATAACGGCGAAGCCCACCTCAAAAACCTCCTTATTCACCACCAAATCATCCTCCCCATTACCGATGGCGAACTCGACCTCGGCCCTTGGCAACAGGTTTTTTATGCCGAATTCGATGGCCAACGCCGAAAAAGAGTCGTCGTCAAAGTCATGGGAATATAAGTACTAGCACTAGATTTCCTTGTTTTCTCAAAAGCAGCTAACACATTGCAGAGTATTTCTATAACTACTATTTCTTTTATCATCGAGACAGTTTTGCAGGCGTTTCTCCAAACTAATTGACGCATAAAATTCAATTTTCCAGCCACAATCAAAGCATGGACGCACGCATCTGGGCTCTCCTCTCCGCACTGTTCGCCGGAATCACCGCCATCCTCGCCAAAAAGGGCGTTGAAGATATTCCTCCTAATACTGCTCTCCTCATCCGGGTGATCTTCGTCACCCTTTTCGCTGCAATCCTTGCCGGCATTACTAAGCAAGCCGTCTTCTCCGGATTAACCAAACAAAGCTGGATTTTCCTCGCCGCCAGTGCCCTTGCCACGTTCCTCTCTTGGCTCTGCTATTTCCGAGCGCTCCAGCTCGGCGACGTAGCCCAAGTCGCCCCGATTGATAAACTCAGTTTTGTCATTGCCGTCATCCTTGGCTTTATCATCCTTCGCGAAAAAGTCGAACCAAAAACTCTTATCGGTTCGGCCTTCATCGTCACCGGAGTCCTCATCACTCTCAAGTAATTCCAACGGAAGAAGCCGATGCCAGTCCAGAAATTCCGCTGCCTTCCACCCGCATCGAAGTCCATCCATCCATGGACCGCGCTCCCAACTCACGATAAAACTCAATCGAAGGTTTATTCCAATCCAAAACACTCCATTCCACTCGCCCGCATCCCCGCTCTTCGGCAATTTTCCCCACTGCCGAAATCAGCGCAAGCCCAATCCCTTTTCCTCTAAACTCAGGTTGAACAAACAAATCTTCCAGATACAAACCCGGCTGACAAAGAAATGTGGAAAAGTTGTGGAAAAATAGGGCAAACCCAACCGGTTCACCCTCCCAAATTGCCAAAATAACTTCCCCACAGAGTGGCTTGTGAAACAGGTTTTCCACAAGCTTTTCCACCGAGCCTGTCACTTCGTCCGAAAGCCGCTCGTAATCCGCTAATCCTTTGATCAAATCGAAAATAGCTCGACCATCTTCTTTCGTGGCTCTACGTAATTCCAAACTCATTTCAATAGTTAACCACTCTCTAGGGCGACTTCCTAATAAAAACCTCATAACTATGGCCCACAATAGAGTCATGCGAATTCTGATTGTTGAAGATGATCACATCATTGCTTCAGAACTAGAAAGAGCGCTCAGAAAGCAAGGCTATTTCCCCGATGTTGCCCCAGATGGATACATTGGATTAGAGTTCGCATTCCAAAACAACTACGCAGTTATCCTGCTTGATGTGATGTTGCCTGTCATGAATGGATACGAGGTTTGCAAAGCTATTCGTAAAGCCGCAAATTCCACCCCCATCCTCATGCTTACCGCCAAAGACACCACTGACGACACCGTTAACGGACTCGATGCCGGCGCCGATGATTACCTTGTTAAACCATTTGCGCTCCCCGAACTTCTCGCTCGAATCCGTGCCCTCACTCGCCGCGACGTGGCGCTAAAAAGTGATACATTCCAAATCCATGATCTCATCGTAGATTCTCGCACCCATACCGTCACACGAGATGGCAAGAATATCTCGCTCACAAAAAGAGAGTTCACATTGCTAGAAGCTCTTGCGCGAAATCCTGGGCAGGTCTTTTCAAGAGAAGTCATTTTGGAGCGGATTTGGGACAACGAAGAATCAATGCCAAATACGGTCAATTTTCATTTAGCATCTCTACGCAAAAAAATCGATACTCCATTTCCCATAAAGCTCATTCATACAATCCACGGAGTGGGTTACACTCTAAAATCGCCAGAGTAAACAATGTTTGGGTCATTTCGAGTCCGCTTAACTATTTGGAATGTCGGAATTCTGGCCTTCTCCTTACTCGCATTTGCATTTGGAATTATCACTCTAACCCGACAAAATGTCAACCAATCCATAAACGCGGAACTGGTGGAAAGGGCAAACCAATTTAGCCGAGAAATCTCAGAAGGCAGAGGTCCAATGGGAAACCAAAATCCAAACGGTAACCAATTACGAAATCCAGATCGAGAACAGCCAAAGCCAAGACTGCCAGATCTCGTTTCAGGAGACTTTGACCCACAATTCCGAAGACTTTACGAACTCCGGCGACCAAGAGCATTTAACAAAGACGGCATTGCCCGAGGACCTAACTCAAACCCACCTCTTGACTTTATAAGCATTAAGTCAATAAAACCAAACCAAACTTTGTTCTCAGATATCCGGCTCGAAAATGTCCCTGTTCGAGTCGTAACTATTCAAATTCAGAATGCAAACGGCGATCCCGAAATTGTGCAAGTCGCAACCGACCTAACCGCAATTGATAGAATCACAAATGCCCAGACAGTTCTCTTGGTACTCTTTGTCCCGCTTGCCCTCGCTCTAGCAACCATTGCCGGACTCTTTTTAACCAAAACCGCATTCAAGCCCATCCAAGAAATGACTCAAGCTGCGGAAGAAATAGATGAAAACCGCCTCGATGAAAGACTGCCAATTCGAGGTGATGACGAACTCTCAAGATTGGCAAAAAAGTTTAACGAAATGGTCTCTAGACTCCAAGAAGCCTTCCAAAAGCAAAACACTCTGCTCGAAAACCAAAAGCAATTTACTGCCGATGCTTCCCACGAACTTCGAACTCCACTCACAAGAATTCGATTAGCAACGGGAAACGCCCTCGATTCAAATGCCGATACTGAAGATAAGGATCACGCCTTAAAAGTCATCGATCAAGCCACCGAATCAATGTCGCATCTCGTCAATCAGCTTCTTTTACTTGCAAGGCAAGATGCCAATCAAGAAAATAGCGAAATAAAAAGTCAATCATTAACTCAGGCAATTGCAAAAAGCACTTCAAATGCTGGACTAGAAAATGATCCCAGGCTCAATATCGATTTGCCAAGCGCTGATATTGTCGCAAAAATTAATCCGGAGCACTTTGTTCAAATCTTGACAAACCTGCTAGCAAACTCAGCTAGACACACTCCAAAAGACAAAAAAATCAATCTGAATATTCAGCAAACCAATAATACAATCGAAATCCAAGTGGAAGATCAAGGCGAAGGAATTCCGGGACAAGATTTACAAAAAGTGACGGAAAGATTTTATCGAGTTGACTCCTCACGACACTCAGCATCCGGAGGATATGGGTTAGGATTACCAATCGTTGTCGCGCTGGTTAAGCAATACAAAGGTGACTTTGCTATTCAAAGCGTGCTCAATGAAGGAACTCAAGTAAAAATATCTCTTCCCCGCTGATTTGTCGCAAATCCTCACAAATTCCAAATATCAATGACCTAAATTAAACATAGATCCAATCGCGATTTACACTCGCAAAAGGGACGAAGAGAAAAGAAAATGAAAATGCTCAAGTATTCAGCTCTAACTTTGATGGTCGCTATGGCAGTCATCGTTTCCGCACAAACTCAAACCCAAGCCGTAACTAACTCGATACTGGCACAACAAGCTGGCCCACAAGGTGGACAACGTGGCCAAGGCGGACCTGGTGGTGCCGGAGAAGGCCAAATGCGAGGCGGTATGCGAATGGGCCAAGGACCAGTCGATATCTTGCGAGACCCAAAAGTTCAACAACACCTAAAACTCTCACAAAACCAAATTGAACAAATCAATGAAGCATTTCCAATGCGCGGACCAGGTGGCCCAGGCGGTCCTGGCGGCGAAGGTGATGGCAAAGTTCGAGGCGAAGGTGGACAAAGAGGACAAGGCGGTCAAGGCCAACAAGGCGGACAACGTGGACAAGGTGATGGCAATGGACGTGGCGAAGGTGGCCCTGGAGGACCAGGACAAGACGGCCCACAAATGCATGAGCAAATGATGGCTAAGATCAAGACTATCTTAAACGCTAACCAGTTCTCGCGATTCGAACAACTTGCATTACAAAAAGCTGGAGCCATTGTAATTGCTCGACCTGATATATCCGAAAAACTGGGATTATCAGAAACTCAATTGCAAACTATTCGCGAAATCATTCGAGATAACCAGCCTGGACCAGGCGGTCCTGGTGGGCAAGGTGATGGAAGAGTTCGAGGCGAAGGCGGACAGCGTGGACAAGGTCAGCAAGGTGGCCCGGGTGAGCCTGGCGGATTCGATCCTGCAAAAATGCAAGCCAAGCAAGACGAGCTAAATAAAAAGATCCTCGCGGTTCTCACAAATTCGCAAAGATCAACTTGGAACTCCATGCTCGGAGATAAGTTCGAGTTCAGCAAGCCAACCCCGCCACGCGGCGGACAAGGTGGCGGCGGCGGAATCTAACAAACCAAAATAAAGACAATATCCCCAGTTCATTAAAAACTGGGGATTCACCATACAAACAAGAAAACACCAAGATTGAATAATCTTGGTGTTTTCTTGTTAAATCAAATATTAAGACTGACTTTCTTTCTTCTTGCGATGCTCTCTCAAAAATGCAGGAATATCAATCTCACTATCATCGAAAACTTCCTCCGCCGGAGTAACCGCATCACGTTGTGCCGCCGAATGCTTATTCCAAATATCTCGAATTGGATTATGCGGTTGCGCTTGCGCTCGTTTAATTCGATCTGTCGTAGTTTCAGAATCTTCAACCGGGGTAGAAGCTTCTTCTACAACTCGCTCTTCTTTAACTGCTTCAAATGTCGGAACAACTCGCTTCCGGGGCTCGGTCGGAGCCAGTTCGTCAAAGCCAGTCGCCAAAACCGTAATTCGAACCTCGCCTTCCAGTCTTGGGTCAGTGACTGTACCAAAGAAAATATTTGCTTCTTCATCATCACAAAGACTGTGAATATAGTCCATGGCCTCGGTCACTTCGCTCAATGTCAAATCCTCCCCAGATGAGATATTGACCAGCAAGCCTCTCGCGCCATTGATTGTCTGTTCGAGTAAAGGACTAGAAGTAGCCTGTTGAGCGGCTTGTATGGCGCGATGTTCGCCCATTCCATAGCCAATTCCCATCAATGCTGGCCCAGCGTTTACCATTACGGCCTTTACGTCCGCAAAGTCAACGTTAATCTGCCCGGGAACGGTGATAATATCGCTGATCCCCTGAACGCCTTGTCTCAAAACATCATCGGCCACTCTAAAAGCATCCGCCAATGTCGTTTTTCGCTCAACCACGTCCAAAAGTCGATCATTAGGAATGGTGATTAACGTATCAACTCGACCAATCAAAGAAGTCACACCATTGTCCGCCATGCGACGTCGACGAGGACCTTCAAATCCAAATGGTTTGGTAACGATTGCAACCGTTACTGCTCCAAGTTCACGAGCCAAATCGGCAATAACGGGTGCCGCACCGGTTCCCGTACCGCCCCCCATTCCAGCTGCGATAAAAACCATATCAGAGCCTTCTAAAACTTTTCTAACATCGTTCTTGGTTTCTTCTGCGCTAGCTTTCCCAATTTCAGGATCACCGCCCGCTCCAAGTCCACGAGATAAATTTGCCCCGAGTTGAATCTTTTTGCTAGCCGAAGATTTATCCAAAACTTGGATATCCGTATTCATGGCCACAAATTCGACCCCCTGAATTCCGGATTCAATCATGCGGTTAACTGCATTACAACCGCCGCCGCCAACTCCGATGACTTTTATGACTGCACCATTAATATCTGCCATGTGCCTTTTTCCTTTTTCCTTTTCTCAAGCCCAGAGTTTAGCTTTTTCCGCCTAACCCTATCGATTTTCTTAACGTACTAATTCGGTCTTTCCAACTCGAAAAACCCGAGACCGGAGCTAAATCATCCTCTCCAGACTCCATAGCGTACCGCGCAATTCCTACCACTGTACTCAAATTAGGCGAAGCGACCTGTTTAGAAAACTTGCCCGACACCTTCGGTGACTGCAACTTTGCCTGGCTAAATGGTAACAATTCCACCGCCACCCGATCCAATCCACCCAAAAGCGAACCACCTCCCGTCAATACCAATTGTTTTGCGGAACCTATCGCCCCACTCTCATCTAGTTTCTGCCCAACATGCGCAAAAAGCTCTTTTCCTCGACTTTCCAAGATCTCACAAAGCATTTTTCGCTTCATAGACCTTTGCTCGGCAACTCCTTCCTGAGAAACCAAAATCATTTCGTCGCTTGAAACATCTGCCGAAAATGCCAAGCCGTGTTCAAGTTTCAACCGTTCAGCTTCATCAAAACTCGTCTTGAGCAATTGACAAATGTCATGAGAAAAATGATCAGCTCCAATCTTAATTACGCCTTGATAAGCCAAAACTCCATCTGCAAAAACTGCTACATCAGTTTTTCCCGCTCCGATATCAATTACTACTGCACCAAGTTCAGCCGCGTGCGCACTCAAAACCCCCAAACCGCTTCCCATTGCCGTCGGAATCATTCCAATCACTTTCCGAGTACCCCCATTGGAAAGCACCTGCTCCATGCGATCAATCTCAGCCGAAGCCCCCGTCACAATATGAGTTACTACTTCTAAACGACTTCCTCGCAGACCAACTGGCTCAGATATCCCACGCTGCCCATCAAGTACAAATTCTCTTGGTACTGCTAAAATCTGTTCCCGACTGGGAGGCAATAACATTTGTCGCGAATGTCCAACAACTTGATGTACATCTTGTCGCTTTACGGCTCGATTTGATGGAACAAGAGGCTGAATTCCTTGACCGTTCATGCTCGTCAAATGGGCTCCACCAACACCGCAAAAAACTGAAGTCGCCTGAAGACCTAAATGTCGCTCCACTTTTCCAATAACAGAATTTACAGTTTGAGTCACAAGTTCCGCGTCAACTATGGTTCCTCGATCCATCCCATTAACCGGAGAATAAGATAAAGATATCGCCTCAACTTGGCCTTTTTTATCTACGGCAGCGGCCAAGCAAGCAACTTTCGATGTTCCGACATCAACTGCGATTACCATATCATTCATTCTTGATTATCTTCCGTTACAAGGGTGTTCTGCTCTATCATGCGCTTTTTGCGATCTTTATTGTCATGATATCGTGTAATCATAAATCGACGAATCAGACTTAAATTAGTAAATATCCTAATCCCAAAAACTACCGCAGCGACCTGCAAAAGCCCAATTCCAATATTATCCCCTAACCAGACTAAAAACATAGCCGCTAAGATATTTGCAAAGAAGCCGCTAACAAAAATATCTGTCTGAAACTTGCCATCAAGTTGGCTGCGGATTCCTCCAATTGCAGAATCTAAACTGGCTAAAACCGCAACTCCGATATAAGGAGTCATATATGCCGGCAAATCGGCCGCCACTAAAGTACCAAGTAAAAGCCCGATCACTAAAGCTAAAAACGGAATCAAAATCACTTTTTAGCTCCAGATTTTTTATCAGGTTGTTTTGCAAATTCTAAAGTCGTAACCCCTGTCCATGCCGGCAGATATAAGTTCTTAGCCGGTTCAAGTTTCACCATGGATGGATCAACATCACGAATTTCTTCTAATGCCCCACCCGGCATATTCATTGCTCCAAACAAAGTTTTTTCTTCGCCAATGGCTTGAATTACTACCGGACTTGCAATTTTCCGTTCATCAATCGTAATAGTCGTTCCAACACACCGAACATCGGAACTTGGACCATACCGCCTTCCGTTAATCGCAATCGCCTCTGCTCCTGCATTCCAAAGTTCATTTACAACTTTCAAAACATCTAAATCATGAATAATCCCTGCCGAAAAATCGCCTAGTTCTTCCCCCGCTTTTCGACTGTCAGAAAGTGTAACAATTATGCCCGGACCTTCAACATCAGTGAGGCCAGCAAACTGTTTCATCTCCTTCAAACTGGCATTGATTTCTTCACTCGCATTGCTTCCCTTGGCAGCAACATCTTGCAGTCTCGTGTTCTCTTCCCTTAATTTTGTAACTTCAGTTTGTAATTTGGTGTATTCATCACTCAAATCTAAGTCTCCGTAAGATAACCGCTGGCGAACATCCGGACTTAATCGACTCAATCTATCCTGTCGAGTCTGCTCTGTGATCCAAGTCATCGAAACCAATGCCCCAACAAACAACATCACAACGCTAAGTGATAAAACCCAGCCTCGTGGTTGTTGTCTTTCAGGGAATGGATTAATCATAGTTTTATCGCAAATATTACCGACTGGATCGCACAGGCCGAGTTGGCGAAGTCAAATTCAAAATTGTCCCCGTTCCAACATTCTGATCCTTATCGTTCAAAACCTTAACCAAAACATCCATTTTCTTAGACATTTCTCTGGCCGGGCCTAAAATTACCTTTGGACCATTCGTAATGTCTAAGGATAGAACGGATTTCCCATCCAGTTCAAGTGAATAGTCCGATTGCGGAAGGCGACTCCGCATCATTTTTACTGTTTCTAAAACACCAACTCTCGGCCATGTTCCAGTTATACAAGCCGATTCCTTCAAGTAATCGGCTGGAAGCTGTATTTTAGGAACTTTATGATCCATCGGATCATAATATAAGTTTCCGCGATCATCTAGATAAATAGGACGATCCATAACTACTTTTGCAACTGGCTGGCGATATTTCATTTTTAACTCAGCCCGCCCAAAAATATTGGGCGAAAACTCAACCGATTCAACCCAATCTGGTCGAGAAAGTTTCCCGCCAACCGTAAATACATTCAAGCGCAACCAAGGGGTTTCTAAAGTCTGTTCCATCACCTTGGCCGCCCCTCCCAAGTCCGATTTTCTCATACCAATCGCTACAACTTTTCTCGGTGCCGTAATAGGACTAAACCAAAGCCCAGCCCCAAAATTGACAATTGCAAAAATCCAAAGCCAAGTCACCGGGCCAAGGGTAAAAATCCAAGCCTTACTTCTCGATTTCCTTCGTTTACGCGATGCCATCTTCAATTATCCATTTGACCACATCATCAAAGTTCATCCCTGCTTCCTTTGCACTTCTCGGAACCAAACTTGTTGAGGTCATTCCCGGCACCGTATTGATCTCCAAAATGACAATTCTGTCATCCAAAACAAACATATCCGTCCGCGTGATTCCCTTACAACCTAAAGCCTGATGCGCTAACAATGCATATTCTCGAGCCAATTGTTCTTGATCTTTGGAAATTCTAGCCGGACAAATCTCTTCCGTCGCTCCTGCTTGATACTTAGAGGCAAAATCATATTGTCCACTGCTCGGCACGACTTCAACGGCCGGCATGGCTCGGTCACCAAATACTGGAACACTAATTTCAATTCCAACTAGCTTTTCTTCAACTAAAACCTCTGAATCGTATTCCAATGCCCGAGCAACCGCCCTTTTAAGTCCATCCCGACTATCAACAAAGCTCAAACCAACCGTGGATCCATGCGTATTGGGCTTCACAACATAAGGGCCATCAAAGTCTGGAATGTCTTCAACTGACCGAACAAGGACACCATTTGGCACTGGTAATCCTGATGCTTTCAAAACTATCTTTGTTGCTTCTTTGCTAATGGCACGGGCACTCGCCAATACGCCAGGGCCGGAATGTCGAATGTGCATCAATTCAAAAAATCCTTGAATCGCACCATTTTCTCCATTCCCACCATGCGTAGTCAATATAACAAACTCCGGACGATCAACACCAATCAACTTAGCAACGGATCCGTTACCTAACAGCATCGATGTAACATCTATCAATTCGCATCGATACCCTAGCCTCTCAACTGCCGCCGCTACGGCAATTCCAGAATGCAAAGAAACCTCACGCTCCGTACTGTCACCCCCGTAGGCCACTCCGATGATCGGCTTTGACTTCCGTCGCTGAATTTCGGCTAAGAGTTCTTTCGGAAACTGTTCAATATTCCCAGCCCCCATGCCAACGACAACATCGCCAGGCTGAACAAGATTTGCAACTTCTCTTGGCAACAAAAACCGCGAAGGAACATATCGACAAGGCTTTGTTACTTTTTCAGCAATCAAAAAGCTACTTATTCCCGGAATCGGGGCTTCTCTCGCTGGATAAATATCCGTGATAACCACCAAATCTGCTACAGATAAAGCTTCTGCAAATTCAGAAATCAAAGGTTCAGTCCGGCTGTATAGGTGAGGTTGAAACACCACAACAAGCCGACCACTCCAGCCTTCTCGAATCGCATCCAGAGCCGCCGAAACTTCCGTTGGATGATGAGCATAATCATCCAAAATCGTAAGTTTCCCTACTCCTCCCGGAAAATCTCCTTCATAGATCCGCTCCTGCCTTCGCTGAGCCCCCCCAAAGTTCTCTATAGCTTCAATTGAAGCCGAATCGATTTCACCAAGATAGTCCAAAACCGACAATGCGGCACTCGCATTTGCCATATTATGCCGACCTTTCTGCTTCAATTCAAGCGGATGTTTAGCTAGTTCTTCGCCACTTTTCAGCCGAAAGCCAATTTTCAAATCAGAGTATCGAGAAGCAACTTCCGCCGCCCCCGTATCTTCCAAAGCATAAATCAAGGCTCCATCTTCCGGAATTTTTGAGACGAAACGATTAACAGAATCCCTTAAATTTTCCCAACTGCCATGAAAGTCCAAGTGATCAGGCTCCAAGTTATTAAGCAATACAATGAATGGGTCAAAGTCATGAAGACTGTTATAAGCTTCACAGGCTTCCACGACTGCATACTCGCCGTCACCCTCCGTAACCGATCCGCCAAGCTCAACAACTTCCGCCCCTACAACTACCGATGGATCATAGCCCGAGGCCCGCATCGCCAATCCTAAAAACGAAGTTGTGGTGGTCTTTCCGTGAGTTCCAACTACGGCAATCGTTTTTTTGCCTCGTAGTAACCAACCCAAAGCTTGGGAACGACGAAACAGAGGTACATGCAATTCCTTTGCCCGGATAACTTCGGGAGAAGCATTCAAATCAATTGCATCCGTCAAAATCAACGCATCTTCAGAAGTCAAATCAAACCCAGTGTGTCCAATTCTTACTTTTATGCCAAGTTCTCTCAGCAAACCAATCAAAGGAGAATCCGTACTGTCAGTGCCTTTAACTTCAAATCCCCGGGCCACTAACATTCTCGCGACTGCCGACATCCCCGCTCCTCCGATTCCAACAAGGAAAAAAGACCGCTTACCGTCAAGTTCGTCAGTTGGAGCAAATTCTGATTCAATTTCCTGTTGTGTCCGCATAAATCTCAATGCACCGCTTCGCGTAATATTTCCAAAATTCTATCAGTCGCATCCGGAATATCCCATTCCGCCAACGCTTCCTCGGCCGCAACTAACCGATCTCTATCATTTAACCAAGAAAGGATTCGCCCTTCAAGGTCAATGGGCTGAACTTTTGTTTCGTCCAATACATCTCCACCACCAATACTTTCAATTTCTCGAGCGTTAGCTTCCTGGTGCCCCGCAAATGAGTGTGGATAAGGAATAAATAGTGCCGGTCGCCTCACGGCTGCCAGTTCAGAAATAGTTCCCGCTCCACTGCGACAAATCGCCACCGAACTATGAAACATTGCCGAGGCCATCTCTTCCGCTTCCAAATAAGATTTGATAACGTAGTTTTGATTGACTCCCAATCGAACCTGCGTGTTCATCGTACTTTCAAAGTGACCTAATCCTGTCAAATGAAACCACTGAACCTCCGATTTCGCCATTCTCACGGCTGTTGTAAGTGCCAAGTCATTCAGGGCTGCGCTACCTTGGGAGCCCCCCATCACCAACACCATCGGATCAGAGTGATTAGCCTCCGCCCCTAGCATCAAACTTCCTTGCCCGTTTTTCCGAAACTCTTTTCGAATCGGCATTCCTGTTCGATGAACTTTTGCACTGGAAAAATACTGAGACGAAGTTTTAAATACCGTACAAACTGCTTTGGCATGCCCGGCTGCCAATCGATTCGTTCTTCCCGGAATGGAGTTTTGCTCATGAAGAACCGTCGGAATTCCTAACTTACTTGCTGCATGCAAAACCGGAGCCGCCGCATACCCTCCCGTAGCAAAAATCAAATCTGGTCTACGAACCTTTAAGGTTTGCATGGCTAAGCTTGTTGCTTTTAAAAGCTGCACCATACTTTTCATCCCTTTCGGACTAAAAGGCTTATAAACTGGACCCGACGGAAAAGCTGTAAAGCTCATCATGGCGTGTTCGCAGTTTTTCCGTTCTTGACCCCGTTCGCTTCCATAATATTCAACGTGCCATCCGGAAGCTTTGGCTTGCAAACCAACCTGAAGTGCCGGAAAAATATGACCTCCCGTTCCGCCTCCAGTGACCACTAACTTCATCGAAGAATCGCAACTCCCTGAGATCGAATTCTTGCTACTCCCTGAGACTTCGATCGAGCACGACCAACTGAACGCTCAACTTCTACCAATGCCTTTTCCGAAGCCGCCGGCTGACTCAAAATCGATTGGCAAACTCCCAATGCCGCCCAAAGAGAAATCAAGCTAGAACCGCCATAACTAAAAAACGGCAGTGGAATCCCAATCGGAGGCACATATCCGTTCGCCATCATCACATTCGTAGTGGTCTGCACCCCAATCCACAAGGCAACACCACAAATCACTAACTTTCCAAACTGATCTGACCGGGCCAATCCGAGTTGCATCAGTCTAAAAACCATAAAACCTAAAATCCCAATCACAATCAACGAACCAATCAAGCCAAATTCTTCTCCAACTGTTGCAATTATAAAGTCAGTTGTCGGGGCTGGTAGTTTATGCTTCGCTCTCCCTTCGCCAATTCCAACTCCAATCAATCCTCCCGCAGCTTGTGCCATTTCTGATTGAGTTGTTTGATATCCAATTGTCTCTAAATTCTGCGAAGACCACCGATCCGCGTGGTTAGTAATTCGCTCCATTCGGTAACCCTGGTTAGTAACCAAAACTCCGACTAATGCGACTCCACAAATGGTCAATGTTCCAATCGATTTCCAAGTCACTCCACCTAATATCATCATGAAAAATGCCGTAAAAGCAATCACCATTGCCGTCGCCAAATCCGGTTCCATTTCAATCATAAGAACGGCAACTCCTATTGGGAAAAGCAAATACAAGCCACGCATCAATTTCGGAATCCAAACCCGATCAACACGGTCTCCAAAACTTCTAACCTTGGGTTCCAACCACGGCTTTCGTACGGAAAGCAAAAATGCCAATGCCAAAATTGAAGCTAATTTGGCAAACTCCGCTGGCTGAATCGTTACAAACTTCAGATCAATCCATCGCCTCGCCCCTCCAATCTCTTTACCAAGAAATGGCACTTCAACCAAAAACAAGAGGATAAGGGAAAAGACAAATCCTGGCATCGCGATGGTCTTCCAAGTCTTTGCCGGTACCTTGCCTACGGCAAACCCAATGCTAACCGCAACAATGGAAAAAACCGCCTGCATTGTGAGTTCTCTAGGCAAAACCAATCCATTGACAGCCGCCCGAGCATAACCTGCATCCCATATAGCCAGCAAACCAATTACGGTTGCAATACCCGCTAAAACGTATAACAAATAATCAGGATTCGGTTTTCTTATCATTGCCCAGCCACTCCTTGGCTATTCTTCTAAACGCATCTCCACGTTCTCTAAAATTTGCGAAAGGCTCTGCACTTGCACATCCTGGCGCGAGCAGAATCACCTCACCCGAAACCGCATTCTCAACAGCTGCTAAAAATGCCTGTTCCAGTCGATCAAAGATCAAACAATTGCCCCCTATCATACCGTTAATCTTCTCAGGTTCCGGCCCAAATAAATACACTTTATGGTCACTATTTGCTAAGTAGTTCTGAACCGGACCAAAATCCATATTCTTAGTTTTTCCACCCATGATTAAATGTTGCCGTCCAGGCATTGAGCGACTACTCGCAACCACGGCTTCCGGATTAGTACACATCGAGTTATTGATCACGGTTACTCCATGATGAGAACCAACCAATTCCATTCGATTTTCCAAATTTCTAAACTCTAAAAGACCACTGACCAGCCCGCTACTTTTGACAACAACGGAACCCATTTCATAAGCGCACATGGCATTGACAATGTTATGCTCCCCAAAAAACGGAAGTTCTGAAATCTTGACTCGCTTTTCACCTAATACAAGCCACTCACCGTCTTTACGAGTAACTCCATTCCCTTCACTTTTCCCACTGGCCGAAAATCCAATAATCCTAACGTCCGAATTTCGATCTCGAACCATATCCTCCGTTACCGTTGGATGATCCAAATTCAAAACAACAACATCATCCTTCCCCATATGATTCAAAAGATTCAGTTTTGCCGATCGATAAGCTTCCATCGAGCCATATCGATCCAAATGATCTTCAGTAATATTTGTAATCGTCGCCACTTTCGGCCGAAATTGCAATACTGTTTCCAATTGCGCCGAACTCACTTCCGCAACCAAAAATCCCTGAGCTGAAATCTGCATTGCGGCCTCCGTAAAAACTCGCTCTGGATAGCCAGATCCCGCGATATTCCCACAAAGTGCAACCTCTAAATTTGCCCCATGCAAAGCAAGCCACAACATAACCGTTGATGTACTTTTGCCGTTAGTACCCGTAATCGCAAGAATGGGAGCCTCGGCGACCAAATAGGCAAATTCAATTTCACCCATGGTCTTGCCCTTCATATCTTCCATTACTGGATGCTCAATCGGCAAACCCGGAGAAACAACAAGCGTGTCAAACTCCGATGCATCTAATCTCCCATGCCAACCCGTCACGGATTCAATTCCATAAGAGTGCAATCGATCAACCGCTTCCAAGACTCGCGGAACATCCCCTGGCTTCTGATCAAAAACAACGGGAGAACCACCACAAGCAACAACCGCTTGAGCCACTGCTATTCCACTCACTCCCATGCCCGCAATTGCAATGCGCTTATCCCTAAACTGTTCTCGACTCATCGGTGCGAACTCCATTGATCCGCTTCTGCAAAAATCCCACTGTTAAAGTTCTCCGGATAAAGACTGCTTCCTACCTGAAAAAGAAAAACAAAACCCAAAATCAATAGACCAATTTGCACCAAATGAAACGTCCAGACAATCCTAGTTTCTGGCCATCCCCGATCCTGAAATGCGTGGTGAACTGGAGTCTTAAAATTAAAGAGTCGCTTCTTTCTCAACTTCACCGAAGCAATTTGCAATGGCACCGGAACAATCTCAATAAACATCACGCCAAGGAAAATCAAAATTGTCCCCAACATCAATGGCGACAAAGCCAACTCACCTTTAAGTGGTTGTACAGCGGATCCAACTGCACAAGCCCAACCTAAAACTGCACCTATGGGTAACGCACCAACATCCCCCATAAATACCTTTGCCGGAGGAGCATTTAGCATCAAGAAAGGAATGAAGCTCACGGCAAGTATCGACATAGTCAAAACCACGGCTGGCAGAAGATTCTGGGGTGCACCGATTCCAAGACCCAAAGCGATGAAACCATGCAACGCCAGGCCAAAACACAAAATCATGCCAAGTCCACCGGCCAATCCATCAAGGCCATCGGCAAAATTATAGGCATTGCTTAAAAACAAAACCATAAAAACAAAGAATCCCATCATAAACGGATCTTGCCAACCCATAAAAAATGCTGCCAAAACCGCCGCCCCAATTTCCAATCCCAGTTTCGGCATCCATCCTAAACCTCTAGAGCCAGGTTTCCAACGAGGCATCAAATAGTCATCTAGAAATCCAACGGCACCAAATCCAACCACCAAAACCAATGGCGCTAATAGCTCACTTCGCCAGCCAAAAACCATGCCTGCAATCAGCCCGCATAAAACAATAATTCCGCCCATTGTGGGCGTTCCTTGTTTATGAGCATGTTCCTGAATATGCTGGCTAATCGTTTGTCGACTCTTCATAGCCAACAGCAATCGAAATACAAATGGAGCAGCTATCGAAGCAAAAACCAAGGCCACCAAAGAGCTAGTAAAAACATTCCCGAGATTCATTTCAATACTTGCTCCAACCCCAGAGCCCGTGATGCTTTAAGCAAAACCACATCTCCCGGGTTCAATTCATTCAAAAACAGGCGAACAGCATCCAGATCCAATTCGTCGGTTTCAACTATTTTTTCGGACGGAAAACCAGCCGACAAAGCCTCATCTTTGATAAAACGAGTTGGCCCACCCGTCAGAAAAACTTTGTCAATCGTTGAGCCTGCCAAGAGCTTGCCAACAAGCCGATGTCCGCCTTCTTCGTAATCCCCAAGTTCTCGCATTGCCCCTAAAACCGCAACCCGCTTACCCATAACCGGTCCAAGCTCTAAAGTCTCAACTGCTGCCTTCATAGAATCCGGCGAAGCATTGTAAGTGTCAACCAAAACCGTGATGCCATTCCACTCCAAAACTTCCATTCGCATGGGTAACGCCTCAACTTCTGCAAGCCCTTCACAAGCCAATCCAGGATCAATTCCGCAGGCTATTGCGGCTCCAATTGCTGCCATAGCATTCATAGCCTGATGCCGTCCAAGGGCCGAAATCCGAAATTCAAACTCCGTCCCAAATGCAATCCCACGAACAATTGAACCGGTCCATCCATCGGGTCGATACCCAATCAATCGAACATCCGATTCAAGCGAAGATCCAAAAGAGATAACTTTTCCTGGAGCTATGCCTTTGAGAAATTCGAAATAGCCATCATCTGCCGGCAAAACAGAAATCTGATCGCCGTGCAAGTTCTGCAAGAGTTCCGCTTTAGCTCTCGCAATTCCCGAACGGTCACCAACCATTTCAATATGAGCCGTTCCGATATTAGTAATAACGCCAATTGTCGGCTCCGAAATCTTCGCCAAATCTTTAATCTGACCAAAACCTCTCATCCCCATTTCAACCACTACTCCCCGAGTTTCAGAAGTCAATCGATGCCACAAAAGCGGAGATGTATATTCGGTATTTTTGTTCCCTTCATTTTTTAGAATCAAACCCAAAGGAGACAAAGCGCCAGTAACAAACTCTTTTGTCGCCGTTTTCCCATTGCTGCCCGTAACTCCAATGACTGGCCCACGAAACTCATGGCGAAGTGACCGGCCAAATTGAGCTAATGAAGTAACAAGATCATCAACAAGAATATGCCGACCAGAAACCGTGCGTTCACAAATTGTGGCAATGGCTCCCCGCTGAATAACGGCATTAACAAAATCATGACCATCAACACGCTCCCCCTTGATTGCTATAAAGACATTGCCTTCCGCTAAATCTCGGGAATCCGTGATGAATCCATTAAATTCCGCATCAGATCCAATCAGTCGCCCGCCCATCCTCAAAGCAAGTTCAGATAACTTCATCGTAGTGCTAGTGCCTCTCTCGCCAAAACCCGATCATCCATGGGATACTTTGTTCTCCCAATAATCTGATAATCTTCATGCCCCTTGCCCGCAATCACAACCAAGTCGCCTGGTTCCGCATGTTGAACGGCAAAGAAGATCGCCTCTTTTCTATCTAGAATCCGATGGACTTCAACGCCCTCTTTCAATCCAAGACAAACGTCATCCAGAATCAACTCCGGATCTTCCGTTCGTGGATTGTCACTCGTCACAACAACAATGTCCGAGTGCGCGCTTGCCGCCGCGGCCATCAAGGGTCGCTTGCTTCTATCCCGATCTCCCCCACACCCAAAAATCGTAATAATCCTTTTCGGCCCCAGCCCCTTTGCCGAACGCAAAAGCGAATCAACTGCATCCGGAGTGTGAGCGTAATCAACAATCACTCCTATGCCAGTTTCATTCAAGATCGATTCAAATCTTCCCGGTACCGGTTCAACTTTTGCGATAGCATCCAGCGATTCTTCAAGTCCATATCCGCAAGCAACTAACCCGGCTAAAGCTGTTCCTGCATTCTCAACATTAAAGTCTCCGCCTAACAAAAGTTTTCGTTCAACTCGATCACCCTCAAGGACTGCAACAAAATCAATCCCATCAACATTTACCGCTGTTGCCCCACAAACTAAATCGGCATTCTTCAATCCAAAAGTCATCACCCGGCACGGCAATTCTCTCGACCAAGTATTCCCAGTATCATCATTAACATTCATGCAAGCCGTAAAAGGTTTTGTCGTAAGTGCTGCATATTCCGTAAAGAACAATCGCTTTGCTGCGCCATATTCTTCCATCGAACCATGAAAATCCAGGTGATCTTGCGTCAGATTTGTAAACATCCCAACATCAAACTGAACACCGCTAAGCCTTCGCTCAAAAAGCGCATGACTGCTGACTTCTATCGCTAAATCTTGGATTCCAGCCTTTTCCGCCGCAGAAAGCATTTGCCAAAGTTCCACCGGAAAAGGGGTGGTGTTATTCAAAACTTCCATTTCATTATGGGAAATAAAACCGAGCGTTCCAAGATAGCCAGCTTTGCGACCAAGATTTAACAATGCATGCCTTAAAATCCACGCTGTTGTAGTCTTCCCATTGGTGCCGGTCACCCCTAAGATCCGCAATTTCGAAGAAGGGTCACCAAAAATCTCTCGACACAACTTGCCCAGAACAAAATTAAAATGCGAACCTGTAGGAGTCACATACAAAGCCGCCAGATTCAAGTTGCGGGCATAAAGTAATGCTGCTGCCGAGTGCACAACCGCTGCCTTTGCCCCTTTGGATTGAATTTCCGGAAGAAATGAATGGGTATCTCTAGTTGCGCTTGGCATACACACAAAGAGGTCTCCACTTTTAATGTCTCGCGTATCTGCCGAAACTCGACCTAATTCTGGATTGTCACCCAAAAAAAACTCTTCTGGCCGAAAGCCCACCAACTCAATCAATTGCGATAAGCAAACAGATTCCACAACTTCAATCTACCGCCCAGAATCCGGTTCAATCCCAAACCGCCTAATGACTGCCATGGCAATATCTCTAAATACTGGCCCCGCAACATCACCACCGTAATAAGAACCAGCTTTCGGATCATCAATCATAACCAAAATAACTGCTTTAGGATGATGAGCCGGTACAAATCCAACAAAACTTGCAACATGCCCTTTTTCTCCGCCGGCTTTTAACTTTTGTGCAGTTCCCGTCTTTCCCGCCAGAACATATCCAGGAACTCGAAGTTTATTTCCAGTTCCGTAGTCTTTTTCGATAGTATCTATCATAACATTCAGCACAAAGTCAGCAGATTTCTTAGTCAAAATCTGTTTTTCTGCCTTTGGCTGAATCATTCGGTCACCAACCGATTCCACCAACAGGGGCTTCATTTTTAGTCCACCATTCGCAAGAATTCCAAATGCGCTCGCCATCGATAATGGAGTCACGTTCATAGCTTGACCAAATCCATTATTTGCTAATTGCAATCGCTGAGACGGATCTTTAAAATTATAGAGGCCGCTGATCTCATTTGGTAAACCAAGATCAGGTTTATCCAATAACCCAAGATCCTTGATATACTTTACAAACCGATCATGCCCAACTTCCATTGCCCACTGTGCCGCAGCAATATTGCAACTTTTAGCAATACATTCTGAAAGCGGAATCGTGCCATGTTTTCCATGACTACAACCCATAGTGTGCCCGCCAACTGTTAATGCACCAGTACAATGCATCAACGTCGATTCTCCAATTGCGCCCTCATCCAAAGCCAAACCCATCATAAGAGTTTTAAAAGTAGAACCTGGTTCAAATCGACTCATATAAGTAGAATTTAAATCGGATCCAACTTTAATAATCCCCGCCGGATCATAACTCGGCCAGTTCGCCATTGCAAGAATTTTTCCAGTTAATGGATCCAAAGCAATTGCTGATCCAGAAGTCGCTTTATTCGCTTCCACGGCAACCTTTAAGCTTTGCGTCGCTTCAATTTGCAAATTAGAATCAATGGTCAAAGTAACATCTTGACCATTAATCCGATCAATAACGTCCTCGCCCTTAATTGGCATAAAGACGCCAGTTCGGTCAACATAACCCTTTGCCCAGCCATCTTTGCCAGAAAGCGGTTTGTCAAAGCTTTTTTCAAGTCCGCTAATCGGCTTTCCATCGCGCATCATCCCCGAAAGACCAGCTCCAGCTTCTGCCAGAGGATAAGCCCGACTCAAAACCGGTTTTAAGCTGACACCATCAGCCTTCCACTCGCGCATGACTGCTCGAATCAACTTTGCCTGATCCGCATTGACCGATTCACTCCAATATCGAGATCGTGCCCCTTGCAATGCCGGATTCATCAACTCGGCCTGACTGTATCCGCTGGCCTGACCTAAAGCTAAAAAGAAAGAAGGAGTCTTTGGCGATCTAGTGTAGTCAATCCCAAACTCATAAGCGTCTCGACTCTGAGCCAATACTTTCCGATCACTCGTCCGTATTGTCCCGCGACGAGCGATATCATCAAGTTCAACGTTATATCTTCCCGTCTCTATAGCTTTGTTGATAATCTCTTTTCGATCAAAAACCTGAACTCTCGCTTGCGTCAGACCAGCTCCGACAAACAATATCGTCAAAGCTCCGCCAACAAAGGCATTACGCGTAAAGTCAGTTGTTTTGCGCGACAAGACTATCTCCTTGTGTTTTTTCAGTCAAACCATGTGGCGGTACAAATCCACGAGTCCGAGCCCAAGTATCTATCGCCGTCATTGTCGTCACTCGGTCCATACGATTCCGCAATCTAGTCATATCTTCACGAGCAACTTTCATTCTCGAAACCGCTCGGACTTTGTCTCGCCGAGCGTTCTCCATTAAAGAACTACCCATCAAGATTGAAAATCCATAAACAGTCCCAAATACAAACAAAAACGCAATTGCCTGAGTCAAGAAAAACTGGGACGTACTTAAACCAGATCGACTGGAGGCACGCGAACTCCGCTTACGAACAGTTGTCTTTCCTGTATCAACCACCGCTTGGCGATACTTTCGACTCCGGACCCTTTTTCCATGCCCGCGTAAAGATTGACGTCTTACACTCATGCGATTTTCTCCTGGCTAACTCGGCGAAGCGCCCTAAACTTTGCACTTCGCGACTTCAAATTTCTAGAAACTTCTGCTGCACTGGGAACCAAAGGCTTCTTCGTCAAAACCTCAAATGCCTTTGTTTTTGCTAAATCCCGGAAAGCATTTTTAACAGCGCGATCTTCACCTGAGTGGTAGCTCAAAACAACAATAACACCATCCGAAGCCAGCACTTCCGCTGCATCCGAAACCGCTTCCTGAAGACCATCCAACTCTTCGTTTACATAAATCCTAAAGGCTTGAAATGTTCGTGTCGCCGGATGAATCCGCCGATCTCGCTTAGCCGCCGGAATTGCCGCCATCACACAATCTACAAGATCAAAAGTTGTTTCAAGAGGTTTAGTTTTTCGACGATCAACAATGATCTGAGCAATTTTCCGAGCCCAATTCTCGCCACCATATTCCAATAAAATCTCTTCGATTGCCGATACCGACATCTTAGCAAGCAAATCAGATACGGGCTTGCCTTTACTCCGATCCATCCGCATATCCAACGGCCCATCTAGCTGAAAACTAATCCCTCGCTCCGAATCCATAATCTGAGCATTGTTCAAACCCAAATCGAGCAGGACCGCGTCCGCAACCGGATCGCGGCCTGCCCCGGCACACGCACTAGCCAATCGGCCAGAAAGGTCTCGATAATCTGTTCTAAATAAGTGAATATCAACGCCTGCAAGCTCTTGCAACTTTGCCTCAGCCCGCAACAACATGGCTTCATCCCAATCTAGGCCAATCAACATCCCACCAGGAGAAACCCTTTTCCCCATTTCAATGGCATGACCCGCCAACCCCAAAGTTCCATCCACCACAACCGCCCCTGGCTTTAGCGGCAAATACTCAAGAACTTCATCAAGCATCACGCTCACGTGCCCCGATTCACTCACTTCTTATCCCCTTCACCACGGTCATGTGGTTATAAGCATTTCGCATCTTCTTACTGCGATCACCACCATAACCCTCATCATCAGACTCGTACAAATCAAGCTGCTCCGGATCCCAAATCTCAATGACATCCCCCGCCGCACTCAAGACAATCTCTTTTTTCAAATTGCCTTTATCTCTCAAATAGGAAGGAATAACAACCCGACCTTGCTTGTCAAAATTCAGATCATCTGCGGCAAATCTCATGAACTCGCGACTAAATCTACGCCTATCAGGATTCAAACTACTTACCATCTGAATCTCTTCCCAGGTCTGCAAAAAAGCCTCTTTGGTCATGGCAACAATACAGCCATATTCACTCAAAGTCATGGCAAAGTCAGGCCCTAACCGATCGCGAAAAACTTGAGGAAATAACAAACGAAACTTTTCATCAACGGTCGTGTTGTGCGTACCGACGAGTGGCTTTAAATACGGTCTAGATTGCTGACCTTCGCCTGACATGCTTGAAATTCCAATCGACTTCTGTGCAACCGGCCGACCCAATCCTTAGGTCGACCGATCGCCAAATTCTCCGGACAGCCCCGCCCGGCCAAGAAAAATCTCCATCCTGGATCAAATTCCTGAATGAAAAGAGTATAGATTGCTTTTTTGACAAATACAACCCCAAAACCCCACTTTTTGCTAAAATTATTCCACTGGACCCCACTTTTTTCAATCAAAAAGTAAAATTGTAATCTTATGTCTACCACTCAACCGCAAAACCGAAAATTGATTCTACATAATAAGAAAAATAAAACGACGAGCATCTTTCATTCGTCCCAAAAATCAGTGAAGTTTTTTCCTGCTAACTTGGCCCTTTGCTTGTCTTTTGCGTTAATGCAACCTCAAATTGCACTCGCAAACATAGATATTCCAGTCGGACAAGACAGCATCGCCAAAGCTAAGGTTATCTCTGTCGATTTCAAAAAGAGGCTAGCAATTGTCGAAGTCTCATCTGTTCGAACAATCGAAGGCGGCGAACTTTTCTTTAACACAAACAACAAACAATCAATTGAAATCCACGCAACCACCGCGCTCCAGTTTCAAAACAATCTCGATCGTTGGATTTCATTACGCGAAGTCCAACCAGGACAACCAATTACTTTAACCGTAAGACAAGAATCAAATTCCGCAAAATCATGGATCTGCCGAAACCTTCTTATTCAACTTCCAGATCCGACGAAACCAAATCAAGCCATTCCGTATCCCCAAAACCTCTTGCCAATCGATTCTGATAAAGTAACCGCCGAGGTCTTAAAAGTTCCTATGATCTTCCCCGTTGCCGGAAAAATCAGTTGGAACGACACCTTCCTCGCCAGCCGAAGCGGCGGAAGAAGGCATCGTGGACAGGACATATTCGGTAAAAAACTAACACCACTCGTTGCTTGTTTCGATGGCAAAGTCATCGTAGAAATCAATCAAGGCAATGCCGGAAATGTGGTCACAATCATCGGCGACAACGGATACACCGCCCAGTACTACCATCTCAACAACGATTCCCCAAATACTGATGATGGAAAAGGCACCGCCGATTACGCCTTCGCGCCTGGATTAAAAACAGGCGATCGAGTCCTGGCCGGACAACTCGTCGGATGGCTTGGCGATAGTGGCAACGCCGAAGGCACCGCCCCGCATCTCCACTTTGAACTCTGGCACCAAGATACAAAAGCTTGCTATAACGCAACTCAAAGCCTATTCAATGCCACCAGGTTTGAAGAACCCCTTACTTTCCTGCCCTATCCCGATATGCTTGCCGGTAAAGATATGGTTCGTCTCGATGGTTACGTAAAAGGACTCGATAAAGACCGCAACGTAATGATCCTAGACATCATCGCTCAACAGAAAGAAGAAAACCCTCCATCAAGCATTCAAGAACCAACCCGAAGATACATAAAATGCTCTGATAATCCAAAGTTCGCTGTTCTTGATTCGAGTGAAAGCTTAAAAATGGCAAATCTCAGTCTCGGTCAAAGGGTCACCTTATTCGTAGAAGACGCCGCTCCTGGTCAAGCTCATGTTTTAGCCAGAGCTTGGGTGCAATCCCCGCCAAACACTCCGGTCGACCAAAAATCAAATACTCAAGCAACAAAAACTCCTAGTTCAGACAACTCAACCAAGAACTCGATTGTCATTCGCACCGATGGAAATACGCCAACTGGAGGACAAAACGCAATTACGTCAGATCATCAAACCGATGCCCTCCTAAAGGAACTCAATAGTTACCGCGTCAACAAAAACCTTCCGCTCATTACTGCTAACAAGACTCTAAGCCAAACCGCTTTGCAATTCTCAATTCGGATGATGGACGGAGACTTTTTCGATGTGTTTGATTCACAATCCAGAATGTCCGCCGGTGATGGCGCAAAGCGAGCCGGTTACAAAGCAAGAGTACGTGCATTGATCTCCAGCAAGGATTCCGTTGCCGGCGTGGCTAAAGAAATGATCGCGTCCTACCCCGATATTCTCAACGACAAGGCTATCAAATATGTTGGATTAGGTTTTGCCTATCTCGACTACGATCCGGGCAAAGTCAACGTTAAAAACTACTGGACAATCCTTTTTGGAGAATAAAGTCAACTCAGTTCAAAACTAAGATGTATGCGTGATTTCCGTCCAAAACATGGAATAACTCTAGGAACGAATACGCCCCAAAATCGTCCAACAGGTAAGCCAATGAAACATATCAGCCGCGAGCATCCTCTTTTCCAATTGTTCGCCGATCTGGTTCAAAACCAGGTCTGCAAACATGTCTCAACTCATGGCCGAGAGTCTGTGTCTCTCTACTTAACAGACTTACTCATAGACTTTGTCCGAACTGAAAATGTATTCGCAATTAAAGACGCAAACGGAACGCCTATCCGATCAATTTTTGAAATGATGGCCGAAGCCGATGTTCGCCTCAATGCCTCTAGTTTCGATCGAGAGCGACAGGTGCACAAGCATATCGGCGACTTCATTCTCTTTTGGAGCGGCGTATATCCCGATTATCTTGCTAAGTTTCAAATCAATACTGGCGAGTTATCCTGTAACTATTCTCGCCAGGCACAGTCCAGCTATCATGTGGTCAGTACCTTCAAACATGCTCCATATCAAGAGGAATCAGAACTCTTTACACTCTTAAGCAGTGAGTTTGAAGCCTACAAGTTCGTTCTAAGAGAAGTCGCTCAGCAAGCACAAATCTATGCTGCTTAGGTCGGCATAACCGATTGCCGAACAGAACGTACGCTTAAGCCTAACAGACCGGCCAGAGTCATCCCCGCTCCCATCACAATCAGGCTCAATTCCGGTCCGGCAACTGCCAGCAAGAATGCAACAAGCATCAATCCTAATGGTTGAGCCGCCATACTCACCATAGACCAAGTGCTGTTGACTCGTCCTCTCACTTCATCAGCAAAAGCCGTTTGGAAATAAGCACCAATCGGAATCACGATGCTCGGAAAAGCAAAACCGCAAGCGGCGTTCAAAAGCAAAAAGATCAAGTACGGTTTTGCAAATGCCATTGCCACAACGAGCAACCCGATAATTGCAATTCCCCCGGCAAAATGCAATCCAGGATTCTTAATCGTCAAGGTACTAACATAAATCGAGCAAACAAGAGAAACCAAAGCAAAAGCAAGCTCAATCAATGCCAATGTCCAAAATTCACCGCCGTACCATTTGCGGTTAACAACAACATAAACCACAAAAAAACCAGACATAGAAAGTGTCGAAAGTACATTCATCGGCAAGGCAATTTTTGCCAAAGTATCGCCCTTTATCGCATCAAATCCAACCCGAACATCTTTCAGAATTTGGCTCCAGCTCTCTCTAATCTCCCGAATACTAAACTTCGTTGCTTCATCCTGAACAGCAACAATACTCGGCAACCGATTGATAAATATTGCGGACCCCAAAAAAGTCAATCCATTAATTATCAGCGCTCCTAAAAAGAACATATTTGGCCAGACAGCATAAACTGCGCCTAATATTCCGGCAGAAAATGCGATACCAATCAATCCCGTTGCTTGCTGAGAAGCCATTGCAAAACCATTAGCTTCAACTAGTCGTTCCCGTGGAACCAAACGCGGAATAGAAGCCGATCTTGCCGGCATAAAAAACGCATTAACTGTCGACAATGAAAATGCTGCAATCCCCAATATCCAAACGGGAGGCATCGGAACAAAAACGGTGTAAATTGCAAATGAGCCAACAATAATTGCGCTCGAATAGTCGGCAAAAAGCATAACTTTTCGGCGATCAAACCGATCCGCCGCAACCCCCGCAATCGGACTAAAAATCACAAATGGAATCGCTTGCAACATCGCGATGATTCCAGTTATAGATGGGCTCTGACTGATCTTTTCTGCCATAAACAAAAAGACCAGAAAATACACACTATCTCCAAGTTGAGAAATAGTCTGTCCAAACCAAAGATTTCTAAAATCTTTTAATTCTAAAACTCGCGGGTAACGCATACAAACTCCCTCTCCTTAACATTCACCATCATAATCCCTGATTCAAACTAAAAATTTCAGCGTTCTGCCCCAAAGACCCAGACATATGTTTTATACGGCTGTATAGTCTTGCAGAAGGAAAGCATGCCAATTCCACAAGAACAATTTATGGAATCCACTCCGGATACAAAAGATCGATTAGTGGATGCCGCCGGTCGACTTTTTGCCGACCTTGGATACACCGCCGTAAGCCTTCGAGAAATTGCCGCCGAAGCAAACGTTCATTTTTCCCTGGTGAACTACCATTTTGGTAACAAAAAGGAACTCTACCGAGCCGCGTTAGAAAAGGCAATCTCATGCCCCGCCGATCAAGCACAAAAAGAAGCGGTACTCACTCTCGAAGATCCAGTCGAAAGAATGATGGTAATCGCTAAACACATTCTTAATGGTTACAAGCCCGGAAACAACCCAAGGTGGTACTCAAAACTCCTCATCAATGAACTCCAATCAGATAACCCCGATTGGGAACTGGTCAGCAGCTATTGGGGACCCGGCGCTGACGCAATCCAAAAATCAATTGTCGAAATCAGAGGATCAAATGACAATGACACTGCAAACAGAATGTCGGCCATCGCCTTCTTTGTCTTGATCGACACAATGGGAGAACATTCCCACCATTTTACAAACGAAAATCCTCTGTGGGCCAGAGACGCCATATCAACCGATGAGCTAGCAGAACATCTCGTTAACCTGTTCGTAAACGGAGTTGCTGGTCGTCCCGATATCGCCTAAATAGATTTCACAATCAAGTGCCAAACTGCAGGACAGCATGAAGCACGCGCTAATCATCTATTCCGGAGGGCTTGACACAACGGTGTGCGTCCCCCTCATGCGGGAACGCGGATACGAAAAAATCTCCACTGTATGCATCGACGTTGGTCAACCTCAAGAAGATATTGACCAAGCCACCGAGAGAGCTCGGATTATGCAAACTGACCACACTGTCATCGATGCCAAAAAAGAATTTGCAGCCGATCATTGCATGCCCGCAATCCACGCTAACGCAGACTATTTTGGTTACCCCCTTTCCACGGCAATTGCTCGGCCCATCATTGGAAAACTGGCTGCTCTAAAAGGCAAAGAAGTCGGCGCGGACTGCTTTGTTCATGGATGCACTGGAAAAGGAAATGATCAATTCCGAATCGAATTTGGTCTCCGCATGTTTGCTCCGGAAATCGAAATCATTGCCCCAATTCGAGAAGGAAACCTCACCCGAACGTGGGAGATTGAATACGCCGAAAAAGTAGGAGCTCCAATCGGCATCAGCCGAGACAAAATCTGGTCAATTGACGAAAACTTTTGGGGACGCTCAATAGAAGGTGGTCGCGACCTGGTCAAGCGGCGCAAGGCCTTCCAGGTCTGGGCGGAAAGCTCCTTTGGACTGCTCGGCCGCTCACCCGATTTTCTCAACACCACGGTGATGGCCTTTGCCGAATCGCCCGGTGTGTTCGAGGAGATGGGCCCGCGCTTCGCCGAGAACCTGCGCAAGTACTACGAGTACATCCGCGAGAACGACATCTTCCTCACCCATGCGCTGATCACCCCGCAGACCGACCGCTCGAAAGGGTCCAAGGACCAGGCGGACGCCTTCATGCATATGGGGGTGGTGCGGGAAACGCCGGAAGGCCTCGTCATGCGCGGCGCGCGCATGCTGGCCACCCACGGCCCGATCGCCGACGAGGTGATCGTCTACCACCTGCCGGGCGTCAAGCCCGGCGAGGAGGCCTACGCGACCGCGTTCGCCATTCCGGTGGATGCGCCCGGCGTGCGCATGATCTGCCGCGAGCCTTTCGACGAAGGCGCGCGCGCTGCCTACGACCATCCGCTGGCCACGCATTTCGAGGAACCGGATGCACTGCTGATCTTCGATGACGTGCTGGTGCCTTGGGAGCGGGTGTTCCTGCATGGCAATGTGGACCTCGCCAACCGCATGTACACCGAAACGGCCTTGCGCAACCACACCGCGCACCAGACCGGCGCGCGGGCGATCGCCAAGATGCAGCTGGCCGTGGGGGTGGCCATGCGGGTGGCGGAAACCGTCAAGGCCAACGGCTTCCTGCATGTGCAGGAAATGCTCGGCGAAGCCATCGGCTATATCGAGCTGGCCAAGAGTTGCGTGATCCGCTCCGAGGTGGAGTTCGAGACCACCGCGGCCGGCACCATCCGCGCCGGCTTCACGCCCTTGCAGACCCTGCGCGGCCTGATGTCCAAGGCCTATCCGCGCATCATCGAAATTCTGCAGACCGTGGGCGCCGGCGGCCTCTGATGATGCCGACCGCGGCGGACTTTGCCAGCGAAGTGGGTGACGACGTGCGCCGCTACTATCGGGGCGCCGGCGACATCAGCGCGGAAGACCGGGTGCGCATTTTCAAGCTGGCCTGGGACCTGGCGGGGGACGCCTTCGGCATGCGCGCCATGCAGTACGAGCGCTACTACGCGGGCGATCCGTTCCGCCTGGTGGCGAGCAATTACACCAGCTATGCCTACAAGCACGAGTGCGAGAAACTGGTCGAGGCCGCGCTGGCACTGGCTGGGTCGCCGGTGGCGAGATGAAATTGGCATTGTCAGTAAGGCTCGTCGAGATCAAGTCAGGATGTCCAAATGAGCAATCGCGCCGTACTCGGTCTGTCACACACCCCGTTGCTGGGCCTGAATCCCCTGCCGGCCGAGGTCGACGGCCGATCTGCGCGGCGCCCTCGCTGAAGCCGCGCGCCATGTGCAGGCCTTTCGCCCCGAACTGGTGGTGATGTTCTCGCCGGATCACTTCAACGGCTTTTTCCATGACCTCATGCCGGCCATGTGCATCGGCACCGAGGCGGAGGCAGTGGGCGACTACGGCACGCCAGCAGGCCGCGTCAATGTGGCCGCGGACGATGCCCTGGCGGTGGCAAGCAAGCTGATTGCAGGCGAGTTCGACATCGCGGTATCGCGGCGCATGGTGGTCGACCACGGCGTGGCGCAACCATTGGAATTGCTGTTCGGCGGGCTCGATTCTCCACCGGTGGTGCCGATCTTCCTGAATGCCGCCGGCCCGCCTGCCATCCCGACGGTGAAGCGTGTGGTGGCGCTTGGTGCGGCGGTCGGACGCTTTTTCTCGGACGATCCGCGGCGCATCCTCTATATCGGCTCGGGCGGGCTGTCGCACGACCCGCCCATCCCCACCCTCCACCATCCGGACGCCGGCGTGCGGGAACGCATCATCGCCCGCCATGTCTACACGCCGGAAGAGCGCGCCGTGCGGCAGACCCGCGTGATCCAGGCCGGGCTTGACATGGCGGCCGGCAAGTCCGATCGCAGGCCGCTTAATGCACAGTGGGACCAGCGTGTGATGGCCATGCTGGAAGCGGGCGATTGGGCCGGCATCGCCGCCATCGGGGAAGACGAGATCGTGCGTGAAGGCGGCGGCTCCGCCCATGAAACCAAGAACTGGCTGGCGGCTTATGCGGCGGTTGATGGCGCACAGATGACAACGCGGCAACGCTGGTATCGCGCCATTCCGGACCTGATTGCCGGCTTCGGCGTGATGTTCCGCAGCGGCTGAGGCGGCTACTTGCCTTGCGCGGCTTGCGCGCCGCCAGATGCTTTTCCAGCATGAACAGGCGGTCGTTGCCCCACCACATCTCACTGTCCACCATCATGGTCGGCACGCCGAATACGCCGCGCGCAATCGCCGCGGCTGTTTCGGCTTCGTATGCGGCCGACGCCTCGGGCGAAGCGACGTATCGCAGGAAGTCTTCCGCGTCCCAGCCTTGTGCCCGGGCGAGGCCAAGCAGGACCTCGGGATCGTCGAGCTTGCCGCCCGACCCCCAGCCGGCTTGAAATCCGTCGCGCACATATGCAGCCTCCGCGCCGCGGGCGCGCGCGTACAGGTTGCCGATGTTCATCTGGCGCGATGCGTAGTTGCCTACCCACGCTAGTGGCACCGCGTATTCGGCCGCCCAGCGCATGATGTCGATCTTCATGTAGGCGAGCTTCACCGGCATGTCCCGATTGCCCGGGCCGGTGTTGCCGACGGCTTTCTTCAGGACGGTGAGGTCGACCGCATGCCAGGCGATGCCGCATTCGTGAGCTTCGGCGATCCTGACCATTTCACCGCGCGCGAGGTGGGAAAACGGCGACAGGAAGTCGAAGTAGAAATCGATGGTGGCGGACATGGCGCGGGGGCTCAGACAGGTTCGTGGATCAATGCGCCGCAGCCGCAGCGCTCGAGGATGTCGCTGGCGGCCTGGCGATCCGCCGATGCAAGGCCGGCATGCTCCTCGCGCAGCCACACCAGGCACTTGCCCTGGTAGGGGAAGGGGTTCTGGACCCAGGGTTTGCCGTCGATGTGCGTTTCCACCCTGGCGGCGCCGTTCCCAAGGGCGCGCGCGTTGGCCAGCATCACCGGAACGTATGTCTTGCCCGCCAGGGTCAGTATGGCCAGGAGTGTCGCGGGAAGGCCGTCGCGGCCAAACCAGTCGTCTTCCGCCGGCGCCAGCCCGGACAAGTCCTCAACCATGCGACACCCATGCGTGCACGCGCGGCGCCTTCTCCAGCGTGATTGCGGCGGGCGTCGGGTCGAAGTGCGCCAGCTGGGTCAATTGGCCGTAGACGCCGAAATCGGCTGCGCCTGGCCGTGCGCCCATCAGGAAGGTATGTCTGCGTAGATGCGCCTCGAAAGCGCCCAGGAAGTCGAGGTAGTCCTGTTCGATCACCGGCGCGGTGGTGGGGTTCGAGCCGACGAAATGCAGGCGGCTGATCTGCCGCTCTGAAAATTGCGTGCCCAGTTCGGCGGCCAGGCTGTCCGACGCTGCGAGGTTGCGCCAGCGTGGCAGGATGGCGGCCGATTTGGCGATGTCGGCCGCATAGTGCCAGCGATAGTGGAACATCGCCTTGGTAAGCCACTCGTCGCCATAGTCCTCGAGGACACTGTCGATGAAGCGCACCACCGGATCAGCCGGCCGCACCCGCGGGCCGGGAAACATGTCCTCGAATCGACGCAGGAGCGGGGTGGAATCGGTCACCGCCTCGAGTCGCTCCCGTCGCATCCGGCAGGAAGAAGGTGGGCAGCAATTCGATCCGTGGCTTTGGCAGGTCATTCAGTCGCGCCGAACCCGGAAACAGCAGGTTGTAGTCGATGTGGCGGAAGCGCAGTATCGCCAGCATCTTGCGCGTGTAGGGGGAGGCCGGCAGGCCTTTCAGCAGCAAAGGTGTGGTCATTGCGCGGCTCCCTGCATCAGCGCGGCGCGCACCAGCGGCAGGCGGTCGTTGCCGAAGTACATGTCATCACCGTTGACAAACATCGTGGGCGAGCCGAAACCGCCGCGGCGGATCAGTTCCTCGGTGTTGGCCTTGAGCTGATCCTTGATCTCCGGCCGCGCGATGCCGGCAAGGAATTCCGCGGCGTCGATGCCGCAGCTTGCACAGATACCGGCCAGCACTTCGTCCCGGGAAATGTCTTCATCCCTGCCCCAATAGGCTTCGAAGGTCGCGCGGGCGAAGTCGACCAGCCTGCCTTGCGGCGCCAGCCACAGGCAGCCGCGCATGGCCTTGACGCTGTTGACCGGGAACACTGTCGGTGGAAATCTGATGGCAATGCCGCAATGGCGCGCCCAGTCCTGCATGTCTTTCAACTGGTAGGCGGCCTTGGCCGGCACCGGGTTGTCGCGCGAGGCGTACACGCTGGGGTTGACGCTGTTGAACACCCCGCCCACGAGGATCGGCTTCCAACTGATGGCCATCCCCGCTTCGGCGGCCAGTGGCTGGATGTTGTGGAAGGCCAGGAAGGTCCAGGGGCTGGAGATGTCGAAGTAGAAATCGATCATGTGTTTACTTTAGCTTGTCATCCGCCGGCCGGTGCGCGGCGAGCGAAACGGGAATCATAATCATCCCATCGGGCATATACTGGATGGAATCAGCCTCCGGCGGGTCACGCCTGATTCGCGCTGGCGGCAAGATCAAGACATCGGGTTGCAAGGAGAAGAACATGCTTTCAAAAATGCTGGTCCCCACCGACGGTTCCGAGTTGTCACTCAAGGCGGTTCATGGCGCCATCGATCTGGCCAAGAAGCTCGGTTCCAGCCTGGTGGGCATGACCGTCCGGGAACCTTATCCCCTTACGCAGATGGCGGGTCATACGCCGATCGAATCGCATGCCCACTACGATGCGCGCGTAACGGCGGAAGCCGAATCGCGCCTGCTACCGCTGGCCGAAGCGGCCAAGGCAGCGGGCATTGCCGTCACCACGCTGGTGGTCAGTGGAAACAGCCCGTTCGAAGCCATCATCCAAACCGCCGAGCAACAGGGCTGCGACAGCATTGTCATGTCGTCCCATGGCCGGCGCGGCATCAGCGGCCTGCTGCTGGGAAGTGAAACCCAGAAAGTGCTGACCCACTCCAAGATTCCGGTGCTGGTGCTGCGCTAGCGCGTCGCCTGGCCCGTCGCCCATGATTCTCGACGACGGGTTATCGCGGTGAAGGCGTTCGCCGCCATCGTGGCGGTGTTGCTTGCGCTTCTGGCGTATTGGTTGTGGACCCCCGACCGCGACCGGGCCGCACTGGAAGCGAAGTACGCCAATTCGCCAAACGACTTCATCGAGGTGGCCGGCATCCGCCTGCATGTGCGCGACAGCGGGCCCAAGTCCGCGCCTGCGGTGATCCTGCTGCATGGCTTCGGCTCCAGCCTGCACACCTGGGAAGACTGGGCGCAGACCCTGTCGCGCGACATGCGCGTGATCCGCTTCGATCTGCCAGGCTCCGGACTGACCGGGCCCGACCCGAAAGGCGACTACACCGACACCCGTGCGCTGGGGATACTTGTCGCACTGATGGACCGTCTCGGTGTCGCCCGCGCCAGCCTGGTGGGCAACTCGATTGGCGGACGTATCGCCTGGACATTCGCGGCGAAGCATCCGACGCGGGTCGACAAGCTGGTACTGGTGGCGCCCGACGGGTTCGCCAGCCCGGGCTTCGAATATGGCAAGGCGCCCGAAGTACCATCCGTGTTCACCGCGATGCGCTACATCCTCCCGCGGGCCATCATGCGCATGAACCTGGAGCCGGCCTATGCCGACCCGGCGCGCCTTTCGGACGCAGTAGTGGACCGCTACCACGAGCTCATGCTGCTGCCGGGTGTGCGCGATGCCATGCTGGTGCGCATGCGCCAGACCGTGCTGCAGCCGCCGGAGCCGCTGCTCAGGCTGATCGAGGCACCGGTGCTGCTCTTGTGGGGCGAGAAGGACGCGATGATTCCCGCCGCCAATGCGCAGGACTATGTAAAGGTGTTGAAGAGCAGCAAGGTCGTCATCCTGCCTGGCTTGGCGCATGTGCCGCAGGAAGAAGATGCTGGGCGTTCCCTTGTGCCGGTGCAGGCGTTTTTGAAATGATGGCAAGCCGATGCGGGTGCCGAAGCAAACACATTCAGCCGGCGCAGGCGCTCAAGTGCCGAAGGCGCCCTTCTCCCTTGCGAACTGAAGCTCGTCGGCGTTGAGTCCCAATACGCCCTGCAAGACAGCTTCGGAATGCTCTCCCGCCTGCGGCACCGGCGAGCGCAAATCGGCCTTCGAGCCGGACAGTCGGTACGGTGGATTCACCCCGGTGAATTCACCCACCGCATCACGCACCTTCACGAAAGTGCCGCGCGCAAGCAACTGCTCGTCGGTAAGCGCATCCGCTGGGTCGTTGTAACGCGCGCTCGGCACGCCCCCTGCGTCAAACGCCGCGAGGCATTCGGCGACGGTGCGCACCTTTGACCACGCCTCGACGGTATTCATCAGGTCGCGCCAGTTGCGGCTGCGCATGGCGATGGTGGCGAAGCGCTCGTCGGTTTTGAGTTCGGGGCGGCCGATGGCGTCGCACAGGGAAAGGAAGTTGCGCTGCGTGATCGGTGCCACGATCAGGTCGCCGTCGGCTGGCGCGGACCGGGCCGTAGGTGCGCGCGGCGGCCGCGGCAGCTGCGCTTCCTGCAGTTCGTAGACCAGCAGGTTCAGCATGCAGTCCATCAGCGCCACGTCGACCTGCTGGCCGACGCCCGTGCGCGCGCGCTGCAGCAGCGCGGTCTGGATCGCCGAGAAGGCGAAGATGCCACCCAGCACGTCGGCGACGAAGACGGCGCCGTGGCGCCGGCCGGTCGCGGTCGCCGGCGTAGCGCATCAGCGTGCGGTCGAAGCCGCTGGCGGCGTGCACGATCATTGCGTAGGCGGCACGTTCGGCCGCCGGGCCGTCTTGACCGTAGCCCGAGATCGAGCAGTAGACCAGCCTCGGGTTGATGCGGCGCAGCGTATCCGCGCCCAGGCCCAGCCGGTCCATCACGCCAGGGCGGAAGTTCTCCACCAGCACGTCGGCCTCGGCCACCAGTTGCTGCACCAGCGCCAGCGCCTCGGGGTGCTTCAGGTCCAGCGCCAGGCTGCGCTTGCCGGCGTTGAGCTGGCCGAAGTAGGAGCCGTGGCCGTTGCGCAGCGGTGCACGCTGCCGCATGTCGTCGCCCTCTGGCGGTTCGATCTTCAGCACCTCGGCGCCGACGTCGGCGAGCAGCCGCGCGCAGTAGGGGCCGGCCATCATGTGAAATCGAGAAGTCGAGCACACGAACGCGTTGCAGCGCGCTGGGTCTGAAACGGTCGATGCCGGCATGTTACGCGTGCTGCTGGCGTGTCGGGCCTGCAGCGGCAGAGCATGCGGTGCACCGATGCGAGGTGGCTCTGCATCAGCCGCGCGGTTTCGGTCGCATCGCGCGCACGCAGCGCGGCGACGAACTCGCGGCGTTTCTCCACCAGCCGCGGCTGCGGCTTGCCGCCGGCGGCCACACGTGCGTAGACGAACTGCATCACGATCTCGGTGATCGAATGCACCATCATCGCCAGCACCTGGTTGTGCGTGGCCGCAGCCAGCAGGCGGTAGAACTCGCGCGAACATTCCACGCGGTCGAGATAGCGGCCTTCGGTGGACATCTGCGCCGTGCGGTCGATGTTGGCCTCCAGCGCTGCCAGGTCGGCCGCGCTGGCGCGTTCGCAGGCCAGCCGCACCACCAGGTCCTGGATGTGCACACGCGCCTCGGTCAGCTCGGCCACGGTGATCGAGCCCAGGCTGTACATGTCGCGCACGACCTCGTTCATGCGCCCGGCGTCGCCTTCGTTGATGAACGCACCGCCCTTCACACCCTTCTGCAGCCGCAGGATGCCGGCGATCTCCAGGCTGCGCAGCGCCTCGCGCAGCGCGTTGCGGCCGACACCGAGCTGCTGCGCCAGTTCACGTTCGGCCGGCAGCTTGTCGCCGGGCTTCAGCGCGCCGCTGCTGAGCTGGTCGCGGATGCGCTGGCAGATCTCCTCGAACGCACGGCGGGTGTGGATCGGCTCGAAATGCACGACGGTGGCTAAGTCTTCGGCCATGCTGTGGCGGCTCTTGGCGGTCAGCGCCCTGTGTACACGGGCTTGCGCTTCTCGACGAACGAGCGCACGGCTTCCTTGTGGTCTTCGGTCTGGAAGGTCACCATCTCAAGCGCGTAGGAGGTGTCGAGAATCAGGTTGAGTTGCGCCTTCAACTGCTTGTTGACCGAGAGCTTGGTCCAGCGGATCGCCCAGGTGGGGCCGTTGGCCAATTCCTCGGCGATCTCACGGGCCTTGGCGTAGACCTCTTCCACCGGCACGGCGTGGTTCACCAGACCCATGCGGGCGGCATCGGCGCCCTTGATGAGCGTGCCGCGCATGAGGAACTCCTTGGCACGGTTGGGGCCTACCAGGAGCGGCCAGATCACCGCGCCGCCGTCGCCCGCCACCAGGCCGATCTTCACATGCGGGTCGGCGATGCGCGCACTTTCGGCGGCCACGGTGATGTCGCAAAACAAGCGCGACGGTGGCGCCCAGGCCGATGCAGTCACCGTTGATGGCGCAGATGATCGGTTGCGGGCAATCGAGGATGTTCTGCACGATGCGCATGCCGCCGGAAGGCTCGATCATCTCGCCCTCTTCAAAGACGTCGCCGCCGGGGCGTTCCAGCATGCCCTTGACATTGCCGCCCACCGAAAAGTACTTGCCCGAACCCTGCAGCAGGATGGCGTTGACCTCCTTGTCACGCGCCAGGTCGGCCCAGATGTCCTGCAACTCGACATGGAACTGGTGCGCGATGCGGTTGCCGGTATCGGGCTGGTTGAGCGTGACGATGGCGAGCTTGCCTTCCTTCTCGATCTTCAGGCACTCGTAGCGGGAGTAGTCGATGGCGGCTTTGCTGGTCATGATGGCTTGACAGTGCATGGTCAGGCATTATGCTAAATGGTCCTACCATTAATTGCAAGAGCCAAAACGGGCGGGTCGATCACATGAACTTCACCGAAGAGCAACTGGCCTTCCGCGACAGCATCCGCCGCATGGTCGAGCAAGCATGTCGCGCCGATCGCCGCCGAGATCGACGAGACCGACCGCTTTCCCGACCGAACTGCTGCCGATCTTCGGCGACATGGGGCTGATGCAGTTGTGGGTGCCGGAGCAGTATGGCGGCCCCGAAGGCAACCTGACGATGATGTGCATGGCGCGCGAGGAGATCTCGCGGGTGCTCGCCGGCCTGCGGCTCGATCGCCGGGCTGAACACCATGTTCATCATGCCGCTGCTGCACTTCGGCAGCGAGGAGCAGCGGCAGCGCTTCCTGCCCGTCATCGCCAAGGGCGGCGTCGTCGACGGCGATCGCGATCTCCGAGCCGCAGGCCGGGTCCGACGTCAGTGCGATGACCACGCGCGCCGTGCGCGACGGCGACAGCTACGTCATCAACGGCCGCAAGCAGTGGTGCAGCTACGGCGTCGATCGCCGAGTACATCGTCGCTGATGGCGCGCACCATCGGACGAGCGCGGGCGCCGACGGCATCAGCGCCTTCGTGCTCGAGCCGAAGAAGATGAAAGGCATCACCTTCGGCCGCCACGAGCGCAAGATGGGCTGGCGCGGCGCACCCAACACGCCGATCTTCCTGGACAACGTGCGTGTGCCGGTCGAGAACCTGGTCGGCGAAGAAGGCAAGGGCTTCCGCGCCTCGCATGCGGGCGCTGGACCTGAACCGCCCGACCATCGGCGCACAATGCCGTCGGGCTGGCGCAGGGCGCGCTCGACGCGTCGGTCGCCTACGCCAAGGAGCGCAAGCAGTTCAAGCAGCGCCATCGCCGAGTTCCAGGGCGTGCAGTTCATGCTGGCCGACATGGTGATGAAGATCGAGGCCGCGCGCGCCCTGGTCTACGAATGTGCGCGCGCCGGCGACGAAGGCGACTGGAAGCGCCTGAACGTGCTGGCCAGCATGGCCAAGTGCTTCGGCCAGCGACATGGCGATGAAGGTCACCACCGACGCGGTGCAGGTCTTCGGCGGCTACGGCTACACCAAGGACTACCCGGTGGAGCGCATGATGCGCGACGCCAAGCTGGCGCAGATTTTCGAAGGCACCAACCAGATCCAGCGCATGGTGATCGCGCGCGACCTGCTGCAGACTGACAACACGACACACGAACCGGAGACCGACGATGAAGCCGACTTTTCCCGCTGCTGGCGCATGCTGCGCGCTGTGCTCCTGCCGGCGCTGGCCCAGGCCTATCCCGACCAAGCCGATCCGGATCGCTGGTGCCTTACCCGGCCGGCGGCACCACCGACGCTGATGGCACGTGCCCTGCAGGAGCCGCTGCAGAAGGCGCTGGGCCAGCCGGTGGTGATCGAGAACAAGTCGGGCGCCTCGGGCGTGCTGGCGGCGCGCGAGGTGGCGCGCTCGGCAAGCCCGACGGCTATACGCTGCTGTTCATCAACAGCGGCATCGTCGCGGTGACGCCGTATGTGCAGAAGGACGCCGGCTTCGACGGCGTCAAGGACTTCGCGCCGGTGGCGCTGGCGTCGATGGCGCCGCTGTTCGTGGTGGTCCGGCCGACGTGCCGGTGACCGACCTCGAAGGGTTTCATCGAATGGGCCAAGAAGCAGCCCGAGCCGCGTCGAGTTCGCCTCGGCCGGCGTCGGCTCGTTCGGCCACCTGGCCAGCGAACTGTTCGCCGCGCACCGCCGGGCTGAAGATGACGCACGTGCCCTACAAGGGCCAGGCGCCGACCACCAACGCGGTGCGTGGCCGGCGAGGTGAAGCTGCTGATCACCACGCGCGTCCGGCGCGATGAACGGCTTCATCGCCAACGGCAAGCTCAAGCTGCTGGCCGTGACCGCGCCCGAACGCGTCGCCGCTGACGCCGGGCGCGCCGCCGGTGGGCAGCGTGCTGCCGGGCTACGTGGCCGAAACCTGGTTCGGCTTCATCGCCGCGGCCGGCACACCGCCCGACGTGGTGGGCAAGCTCAACGACGCCATCAACCGCTCGCTCGACACGCCGGAGATGCAGCAGCGCTTCACCGGCTTCGGCGTGCGTCGCCAAGACCGCCACGCCCAAGCGCGTGGGCGACATGATCGCCGAGGACGTGGCGCGCTGGGCGCCGGTGATCCGCGACAACAACATCCGCGCCGACTAGATGCGGGGTACCTGGTACCCATGAGCCAGATCGCTCACCCAGGCCAGGAGGAGCGTGAGCTCCTGCGCGACTCGGTGCGCGGCTTTCTCGGCCAGCATTGGCCGGTGGACAGCGCGTCGGCGGCCACGCCGACGCGCAGGCACTTGCGGCGATCTGGCGCGGCCTGGCCGGACAGGGTCTCACCGCACTGGGCAGCGACCCCGAAATGGGCGGCATGGCCGAGGTGCTGGTGGTCATGGAGGAACTCGGGCGAGCCGCTTGCCCGGTGCCGCTGCAGGACGCGGTGCTCGCCAACCTGGCGTTGCGGCGCACTCGGACGACACCGCAGGCACGGCCACGTCTCTGGCCGCACTGCATTCGGGAGACGCGAGGTTGGCGTGGGCCTTTGGCGCGGCGGATGGCGATGCGAACGCTGGCTGCGCGTCACGGTGCGCGGTAGCGTGCGCGAGGGCGTCTGCGTTTCGTCGATGGCGGGACATGGCTGCGACCCATGTGCTGACGCCGGGCCCGGACGCAGGGGCGGTGACCTTGCTTTCCTGCGCCGGGCGGCTTGCGTGGCCACGCCTGCTCGTGCCATGGGTATGGCCGGCCAGGCTGAACTGTCGCTTCACTGGTGCCCCCGCGATCGCTGTTACCGATTGCGCCCGGCCTGCTGGCAGACCTGCAGCGGCTGCGCCGCCTGTGCCTGCTGGCACGCGCCCATGGCGCGGCGCGGCGCGCCTTCGAGATGGCGGTCGACTACGCGAAGGAACGCCAGCAGTTCGGCCAGCCGATCGGCCGCTTCCAGGCCGTGCAGCACAAGCTGGCCAACGGCCTGATCGCGCTGGAAGGCGTGCGGCTGACGCTGCACCACGCGGCCGCGCAGCCTACGACCTGGGGCCGGTCGACTGGCGCTACTTCGCGCCGCCGCCGTGGCCTTCGCCGGCGACCGCGTTGCGCCAGGTGTCGCTGGAGACGCACCACGCCTTCGGCGCCATCGGCTATGCCGAAGAGCACGAGGCACCGCGCCACTTCCGCCGCGTGCACCTGGACTACGCTTGCCGCTGGGCGGCGCGCGCCGAGGCGCGGCGCGAACTGGCCGCCCACCTGCTCGACGACGACAGCGCCACGCTGCCCGAGTACGACCTGGGCCAGGCCGGCAACGCCTTTCGCGCCGAGGTGCGCGACCTGGCTGCAGACACATTGGAGCGGCGACCGCAAGGCGGCGTTCGACCGCGTGCCCTTCCACGATCGTGAGTTCGACCCGCGCTTCGCGCTCGACCTCGGCCGCACCGGCTGGCTCGGCCTGAGCTGGCCGCGCGAGCATCGGCGGCCAGGCGCGCACGCCCGCTCGAGCAGCTCGCCTTCATCGAAGGTGATGGAGCGCGCCGAGGCGCCGCGCATCGGCGCCGCGGTGCAGGCCAACGCGCTGATGATGTACGGCACGCCGGCGCAGCAGGCGCGCTACCTGCCCGAGATCCTGCGCGGCGAGGCCATGCACGGCATGGGCTACAGCGAACCGAACGCCGGCTCGCGACCTGGCGGCGCTGCGCACCAGCGCGGTGCGCGACGGCGACGCACTGGGTGATCAACGGCCAGAAGATCTGGACCACCACCTACTGGGGCAAGTACATGTTCCTGGCCGCGCGCACCGACCGCGACGCCAAGCCCCCGCACGCCGGCATCAGCATGTTCATCGTGCCGATGGACACGCCCGGCATCACGGTGCAAGCCGTCGCGCACGATGTACGACGGCAGCTTCGCCAACATCTTCTACGACGATGTGCGCGTGCCGGCCGACGCCTTGTCGGGCGCGGTCAACGGCGGCTGGAAGGTGCTGACCGACGCGCTGGCCAACGAGCGCGGCTGCGTCGGCGGCGGCATCGTGCTGAAGGTGGCGCATGCCTTCGACCTGCTGTGCCGCGACCTGCGGCGCCGACGCCGGCCGCTGCGCGACGACCCGCTGGTGCGCGACCGCATCGGCGCAGCTGGCCGCCGAGATCGAGGTCGGGCGCCAGCTGATGATGCATTGCGCCGAACTGGCCACCAGCGGCACCACGCCGCCCGAGATGGGCGCGATCAGCAAGGTGTTCTCCGGCGAACTGATGGAGCGTTTCGGCGAGGCCGCGCTCGACATGCTCGGGCATGCGCGCCGCGCTGTCGCAGGGCGCGCCCGGCGCCTCGCGCAATGGCCGCTTCGAGCAGAACCTGCGCCATTCGCTGATGTGGGTGATCAGCATCGGCACCAACGAGATCCAGCGCAGCCTGATCGCGCAGCGCGGGCTCGGGCTGCCGCGCTGAAGCGGTGGACGGATTCCTGTAGGAGCGCAGAAGAGAGTGTCGCAATTCGAGAAGCATGCGGTATCGTTTCGTGCATTCGGCATCGTCGCATTCCCACCGCCCGCGCTCAATCCGGATGTCGTTGTTTCTGGAAATTTTGGTCGCCCAGTCTATGGCGGAATCTTAGAGGTCTTATGAATCAGACGCTTGCGCAACTCTCTCGGCGAATAGGCGAAGCGCGCGTCGCAGTTTCGGATGGATATCTGTCGGGGACTTCAAGTTAGGCGGCGATGAAGCTCGAACATTGCTCCACTTGCGGACATGATTTCGATGCAGAACAGCACCGATACAGTGGAGGCGCGAAAGAAGCTCTCTCATTGCGAATGCCGAGTACACAAGTCGCGCAAAGCTTTACCGTTCGCTGTCCTAACTGTGGCGTTATCTTTCCCTCGGAAACTCTTCGGATGTTTGGTTTCGTGCGATATGCCCATTTGCCTTTGATAATTCTCGGCTTCATTCTGTTGGGGGCGCTGGTTACGTGGGCCGTCTAACCTCACAATCCACCCGACCGGCAACTGCGTTGCCGTCGTTTGATTTCCGACGTTCCAGGCAGTGCCGGGGCTACCCAAGCAAGTTTGTGCCCGCCCAATGCCGAGAATAAAGCGACGCTGACAGGTGCTGGCAAGAGTTGCCATCCCGAACGACTACTCTTTGCAGTAGCCAGGGTTCGGCGCTCAACAACGCAAATTTGAACCGATTCGCGTTGTCAACGACGATCACGGGTGATGGATTGCATTGCCCTCCGCAATCGGCGTAAAATTCCTACTTTCAATTCTTACTTTCGGGCCCGGCCATGCATGTCACCGAAAAAGGGCAGGTCACCATCCCCAAGCACATCCGTGTCGCGGCGGGCGTAGCACCGGGCAGCGAAGTTTCGTTCAGTCTGGAAGGCAGCAAGATCGTGATTACGCCAATTGGTACCGGCGTCAAGGATGACCGTCGCGCAACGCTGCGCGCGGCCGCTGCTCGCGTTCGCGCCAGTCTGAGTCCCGAGTTCCGGCAACTGGGCGCCGACGAAATCATGGCCTTCCTCCGCGGCGACGCGGCCGCCCCGGCCACTTCCCGCCGTGGCCGGCGCTAGTCTCGCGAATTACGATGGTAGTGCCGGGACATTGGTTGATACCAATGTCTGGATCGACTGCATTGACGAAGCCAGCGCTTGGCACGAGTGGTCTGTTGAGCAGTTGCAAGTGTGCGGCGAACGCTCGCCATTGCATGTAAACCTGATCATCTATACCGAACTGCTGGTGCCGGGACCGGATGTCGCTTCGTTGGACGCACTGCTGGATGTCTACGGCGCCTTGCGCACCCCTCTTCCTTGGGCAAGCGCGGCGCTGACAGCGGCTGCGTTCGCGTCGTACCGGCGTGCAGGCGGTTTGAAACAGAAGCCGTTGCCCGATTTCTATATAGGAGGGCACGCGGCGGTGGCGAATCTGAGCGTGCTGACTCGGGACCCAGCACCCTACAAGCGGTATTTTCCGCGGCTGATGCTGGTCGCGCCATGAACCCGACCATCGACGCCGTGATCTTCGACTGCGACGGCACGCTGATCGACAGCGAGACCGTGGGCTTTGGCGCCATCCTGGAGGAGGCCAAGAAACTCGGCGTTACCTTCGCCCCGGACGAGGACATGCTCGACCTCAAGGGCCAGGCGATGTCCATGACCCTGGCGGGACTTACGCAGCGGCTCGGGCGGCCGCTGCCTGAGGGCTACGAGACGACCCTTCGGGCGGCGATGGCGCGTGCGTTTCGCGAGCGGCTGGAACTGTTGCCCGGCGCGGTCGAAACCATCACCGGCATGAAGCGTCCCTATTGCATCGCCTCGAACGGACCGCGCGCGAAGATGGACCTGACGCTGGGTCTCACCGGCTTGACGCGCTACTTCGAGGGCCGCGTCTTTAGCGCCTACGAGGTGGGGTCGTTCAAGCCTGATCCTGGCTTGTTTCTTCACGCAGCGCGGGCGATGGGCGTGGAGCCGGCGCGCTGCGCGGTGGTGGAGGACAGCATCACCGGAATCGCTGCCGGCGTTGCCGCCGGGATGACGGTCTACGCGGTTCACGCGCCTCGGTTGTTGCCCGACGAGCTTGCGTCGCGGGTACATCGCCTCGAACGCCTCGTCGACCTGTGTGACGCGCCGTGGAACCGGTGAGTCGCGGCGTGCGCGTATACTTTCCCGGCCGTCCGGCGATTTTGAAAATGATAAAACCAAGTTTCGGGAGACGTGCAGCATGCGTGAAATCACGGTACCGATCCTCATCGTCGGCGGTGGCGGCTGCGGCCTGTCGACTTACTTGTTTCTTTCCAGCCTCGGCGTCGAAAGCCTGCTGGTCGAACGCCACAGCAAGCCTTCGCCGATGCCCAAGGCGCGCGCCCTCAACCGCCGCACCCTCGAAGTGATGCGCCAGTACGGGCTCGAGGATGAATTGCGCGAAGGCGCGATGCCCGGCGGCTATGTCTCGAAGATCCGCTGGATGACCAGCCTCGGCGGCACCGGCGACATCGACCGCAAGACCCTCCACGAGATGGAGTCCTTCGGGGGCGGCGGCCTGGCGCCGGAATACGAGGCCGGCAGCCCGTTCGGCAAGTTCCTGATGTATCCGCAGGTGCGCCTCGAACCCTTCCTGCGCCGGCGTTGCGACGCGATGAACGCCGGACGCATGTTGTTCAACACCGAACTTGCCGAACTGACGCAGGACGACACCGGGGCGCGCGCCGTGATCCGCGACCGCGCCAGCGGTGAGGAGACCCTGGTGCGCGCGCGCTATGTGGTGGCGGCCGATGCCGGGCGCACCGTCGGGCCGATCGTCGGCTCGCGCATGCAGGGCACCGAAGTGCTCAAGGAAATGATCACGGTCTACTTCAGGGCCGACCTGTCGCAGTACATGGACAACGACGAACTCTCCACCACGATCTTCGTCAACCCCGAGGGCGACACCGCCTTCTGGGGCAGCGGCGCGCTGGGCAAGATCGGCCCGCCCTGGGACCGCACCTGCCGCGAGTGGCTGCTGCACAGTTCGGTGCGCGACGGCGACCCGGAGAAATTCGACGACGCGACCCTGATCGCGCGGATTCGCGAACTCCTGAAAATTCCCGACCTGGCGGTCGAACTGCTGGGCAGCGCGCCGTGGACCGGGCAGGGTTTGCTCGCCGAGCGCTACCGCTTCGGCCGGGTGTTTCTGGCCGGCGACGCCGCGCACCGGCACCCGCCCGCGACCGGGCTGGGGCTCAATTCCGGCATCCAGGACGCGCACAACCTGGCCTGGAAACTCGCCATGGTGGTCCAGGGCCACGCCAGCGACCGCCTGCTCGACTCCTACGAGAGCGAGCGCCGCCCGGTGGCGCAGCGCAACGTGCGCTGGGCGCTGTTCGCATTTTCCAACGCGCAGCTGACCGGCCCGGCGATGGGCATCATTCCCGGCAATCCGGTGGAAAGCCGCGCCAACTTTCGCGCCCTGCTGGCCGACGACGACGAAGGGCTGGCGCGGCGCACCCGCCTGGCCCACGTGATGCTGGTGAACCGCACGGAGTTCCAGGCCAACGACCTGGAAATCGGCTTCTGGTATGACCACGGCGCCGTGATTCCGGACGGCTCGCCCGCGCCGCAGCGCGACCCGGTGGGCCTGCACTATATGCCGACCACGCGCCCCGGCCACCGGCTGCCGCACGCCTGGATCGGCCGCCAGGGCGCGATCGTCTCGACGCTTGATCTGGTCGCACCGGACCGCTTCGTGCTGCTGGTGGGCCAGCCGTCGTCGCCCTGGATCGCCGCCGCCACCGAGGTGGCGCGCGAACTCGGCGTGCCGCTCGAAGCGCTGGCGATAGGCGACAGCGGCGCCGTGATCGACCGCGACCATGCGTGGCGGCGCCAGCGCCACTCCACCGACAACGGCGCCCTGCTGGTGCGGCCGGACCAGCACGTCGCCTGGCGCTGTGCCGACCTGCCGGCGATCCCCCGCGCCGCACTGCGCGAGGCACTGGTGCGCATCCTCGGGCGCGACTGAAGTCGACGATCCCACGGCTGGATCTCGCCGCACCGGTGCCTCACCTCGGCCCGTCGCATGGCCCGCGCAGCGCCTGACACGACCCCATGTCCAATCGCGCTGCACCGACCGCGCGCGGCATGTTGCGTTGCTACACCGAAACAGCTCCATTGCGCGTTGACACTACTATCCAGGCTGCTCATATTTCTCACAAGTCCGCCAATAACATAAGGCCGGCTATGAGCCTTGCAACCAGTTCCGAGACCGCAATGAGCAAAAGGCCCCGGCGAGACCGGACGCAGGCCGCCTGGCGGCGATGCGCAAGCCAAATCGCCGGACGCGAACCGCGCGCGCATCCTCAAGGCGGCCATGAACGAGTTCGCCTCGCGCGGCTTCAAGGGCGCGAGCATGGACGCGATCGCGGCGCGCACCCACACCACGCGGGCGATGATCAATTATTACTTCGGCAACAAGGAGAAGGTCTACCTGACGGTGCTCGAGTCGGTTTACGCCGAGATCCGTGACGCCGAGAAGGCAGCTTGACCTCGACCACCTTGCGCCGGTGGAGGCGATCTCGCCGCATCGTCGCGTTTCGTTCCATTACTACGTCGAGCACGAGGGCTTCGTGCAACTGGTGGTCGCGGAAAACCAGTCGAAAGGCCGCCAGTTCAAGAAGTCGAAGGCGATGCGCTCGCTGAACCGGCCGGTCATCGACACCCTGGCGCGCGTGATCGCGCGCGGCCAGGCCGACGGCGTGTTCCGCGGCGACATCGACCCGGTGGACGTGCACATGTCGATCGCGGCGCTCGGCATGTTCAATGTCACCAACCAGTACACCTTCGGCGCGATCTTCCAGCGCGACATGGGTGCCAGGGGCGATGTCGGCCGGCGCTGCGACATGGTCACGGAGATGATTCTGGCTTTTTGCGCAAGACTGAAAAGCAGGGCGGAAAACGATAACAACAGCAGCAGCAAGTCAGCGGGACCATTCCATTCATTCACAAGGAGACATGCACATGACAATCAATACCGATCGCCGTTCCGCGCTCAAGGCAGGCGCCGCCTTGCCGCCACTGGCGCATGCCGGCCTGGGCGCAGGCCAAGCCGACCATCCGCTTCGCGGCGGTGTTTTCGGACAAGGACATTCGCGCCGGCATGGTGCAGATGCTCGCCAAGGACGTCGAAGGCGACTTCAAGCTCGAGCCCTTCTACAACGGTACGCTGTTCAAGCAGGGCACCGAGCTGGTCGCGCTGCAGCGCGACAACCTGGAGATGGGCAACATCGCACCGCAGGACATTTCCAAGCAGGTGCCGGCCTGGTCGATCCTGACCTCGGCCTATCTGTTCCGGGACGCCAACCACCTGAACAGTTTCTTTGCCAGCGACCTCGGCGCGCAGATGAAGAAGATGGCCGAGGACGAGGTCAAGGTGAAGATCCTCGGACCGACCTTCTTCGGCACACGACAGGTCGGACCTGCGTTCGAAAAGAAAATCGCCACACCGGCGGACATGGCCGGCATCAAGCTCCGCATGCCGCCCGGCGATGCCTGGCAACTGCTGGGCCGGTCGCTCGGCGCCAACCCGACGCCGATGGCGTTCGCCGAAACCTACACCGGCCTCCAGACCGGCGCAATCGATGGCCAGGACAATCCGCTCCCCAACGTCCAGGCGATGAAGTTCTATGAGGTGATGTCGCAGGTCGTGCTGACATCGCATCTGATCGGCTACGACCTGCTCACCGTGAACCTCAAGACATGGAATGCGATGCCGCCAGCCAAGCAGAAGGTTTTCCAGGCCGCAGTCGACAAGGCGATAGACTGGAGCGCCGCCGAGCACTTGAAGCGCGAAGCGGAGCTTCTCGACGGCTTCAGAAAGCAGGGCCTGGAACATCTACGCGCCGGACGTCAGGGCGTTCCGCGATCACGCGCAGAAGATCTATCTCGCCTCCGACCAGGCCCGCGACTGGCCGAAGGGCATGCTCGAGAAGATCGGCGCCCTGAAGTAAGGGCAACACGTCCGCCGACCGCTTTCGAAGTCGGCGGGCCCACATTATTTCCAGGGGCGCACCCATCAAGCTTTTTCTCGAACGAACCGGCGCCTGGCTGCGGCGCCGGGCGGAAGACGTGGCCGCGGCCCTGCTCGCGGTGATGTTCACCGCGTTCATCGTGCAGATCGTCTTCAGGTACCTGTTCAACCTTCCCGTCGGCTGGACTTCCGAGCTGACCGTGATCACCTGGTTGTGGCTGGTCCTCTGGGGCGCGGCATTCGTCGTCAAGGAAAGCGAGGAGATCCGCTTCGACCTCATCTTC
>CAWDCK010000009.1:0-11567 GCA_963800805.1 uncultured Armatimonadota bacterium
TACCTCGACGCTGCCATCGCCGCTGTCGATGAACTCGAGGCCCATGCCGACGTGGCGACCGAGGGCGCGCGCCGCCGACGGCGGCAGCAGGTGCGCGACCCGGGCCAAGACCCGGAACACCACGCCGTCGGGCAGCGTCAAATCGAGGCGGACCACCGCGCCCACGGGCAGGAGCTCGTCCGTGCGGCAGAACAGGCCGCGCCGGGACAGGTCCTCGCTCTCGGCCACGACCCGACGGTCGAGGCGCTCGAACTCGACCCGGCACCGCGCGACGACCCGGGAATAGCGGACCTGGCGAGAGCGGGTCACGGGGGCGGGGTACTCCGACACTGGCGGAAGCCTACCTCGCGCCCAAGCTTGCGTCGGGGCGACCCGGGGTAGCCACGTGTGGGCAGGCCGGTGCGACCATCAAGTATTTACAGATACTTACGACGACTCGGTCGATCGTTCCGCAGCGAAGAAAGTTCATATCACTCACTCATTTCATGAATCTTTGAAATGTCTGATGTCATCCTAGGCGGGTCCTCAAGGAGCCACCATGCCGGTCGCCGTTCCCGCCACGTCTCCATCGATCACCGCGCCGCCACCCGTGGCCCCGATTCCAGGCCGCCTCGCCGTGGTGGCCGGGCATCGCGGCCTGAGCGAGCTGGCCGGACGGCTGCACGAGCTCGACCGCTGGATCGCCGCCGAGCTCCGCGACTTCGAGCACGACCTCGCCACCGTGCCGCGCGGCGTACGCGCGGTGCAGGCCGCGGCCCACCACCTGCTCGACCTCGGCGGCAAGCACCTGCGGCCGATGTGCGTGGCCCTGGCCGCGAAGGTCGGCACCGGCGGCTTCGGCGGCGCGGCCCGGCAGCTCGCGGTCGCGGTCGAGCTGGTAACGGAGTTGATACTGTGCCCCCACACCTCTTCCATGATTCAAGCTTTTTTCTTGCGTCTTGCCAATTCATCATGTCAATCATGTCCGGCTCCTTCTAACATCGACAGAATATGTAAAGCATGTGGAAACAGGGCCGACAAAGCATCTCGACATGCTCCGACAGACCCTGGCAAACAGATAATAAGTGTTTTCCCCAGAATTCCAGCTACACAACGACTCAACATCGCAGTATTAATCCTTTCCTGGCTATAGCTTCGAAATTGCTCTTCAACTCCAGAAAGTCGAATTCCTAATAATGGGATAATTGCTTCTGGTGTCAAATCTCTTGGCCCGGCACCAGTACCTCCAGTGAGCAAAATGACATTGCAATCATCGTTTTGTTGAACTGATTCTCGAATAGCCTCAATCTCATCAGGAACAGTTATACGCAAAACATGATTTGCTCCATGGCCAATCATCCCCTCCTCAAGAACTGAACCAGATAAGTCAACCATTTCTCCCTGCGAGCACCGGTCTGAAACTGTTATAACCGCGGCACGAAATGCTTGTGAAAACTCCCAATCTGTTTTTCCCCCAGTTTTCGAAAGCAATTGAATACTATGGATTGATATCTCATCATCAACTGGCTTTAATAAGTCGTACAGATTAAGAGCCGCTATCGCTGCCGCCGCCATAGCTTCAACTTCAACTCCTGTTTTATAAACGGTTTTTACTGTTACAGTACACTCAATTTCAGATTCTCGAAGTTCAAATTCAACTACCACGTGCTCAATTGGAATCGGGTGGCAATAAGGAATAAAATCTGGAGTGTTCTTCGCTGCCATAGTAGCGGCAACTCTTGCAACTGCAATTGGGTCACCTTTAGGTGCCCGTCCTTCTTTGACTAATTGAACAGTTTCCGCCTTCATTTTCACAATTGAAGAGGCTGATGCAATTCGAAGTGAATTCTGTTTATGCGAAACATCTCGCATTCCAGGCTGAGGAACATTTTTATCCGCCAATTTGGGTCATACTCCTGGATTGAATCGTTGATAACTGAATCATGGGCTGATGTTCCTTCGGCTTTCTTTTGACGGCTTCTCTTATCAACTCTGAGATTTCAACATCGTCTGCTCCGCAACGAATAGCATCTCGTAAATTCACTTCTGATGGTGAAAACAAGCACGGTTTTATTGAACCGTCGCAAGTGAGCCGAACGCGATCACAATCTCCGCAGAAAGTTTCTGTCATAGATGTCACAAATCCAATTTTTCCTTTATGTCCAGGAATATAGTAATCCTTGCCTACCGCCGAACTATCCGTTTGAATTCGATTCAACACATGTTTAGCCTTGATATCTGAAAGCATTTTTTCATAGGGGTATAGGCTGGCTTTCGACCAACAATTTCCCAAAAAAGGCATAAATTCAATAAATCGAACCGTTACATTTAATTCCCGAGTTAGATCTACAAATTCCAGAATCTCAGTTTCATTGACTCCTTGCATTACCACCACATTGATCTTGATTTCCCTAAATCCGCAATTCAAAGCTGTGCCAATTCCTTTCATGACAAGTTCAAACTGATTCTTTCGAGTGATTTTCTCAAACTTTTCCGAGTCTAATGAATCCAGACTGACGGTCAGAACATCTAAACCATGATCAAAATACTCCGCTGACTTCCGGTGCAAAGTTGTCCCATTCGTGGTCATCGCCAAACTCTCAATGCCTTGAATTGCTTTTAACTGCCTAATCAGTTCTGGCAGTCGCGGTCTCAAAGTCGGTTCACCACCTGTCAATCGAATTTTTTGAATTCCCATTTTTGAAAAAATCTCAGCAATCCGCAAGATCTCAATATTCGTCAAGATGTTTTCTTTGGGCTCCCAGACAAACCCTTCTACCGGCATACAATATCCGCAACGAAAATTGCATTGATCAGTCAGTGAAATTCTCAAATAGCGATGCTCACGACCATGAAGATCAAAGAGTGGCGCCAACATATGGTCATCATAATTGGATCGAGATTCATAAACTATGATGGTCATCATAGAATTTGCATAGCAAAAAGAAAAAGATTACGTTATGTCAAAAGACAGGCTGCCAGGGAGAATGCTAACCCTCAATACACTGGCATTCACAATCTGTTTTGCCGTATGGACTATGTATGGAGTCTTAATTACGTTTTTAGTCGATAACAAAGAACTTCTAATCGACAAAGCACAAATCGGCTGGCTCATAGGAATTCCAATACTTACAGGATCCGTACTCAGACTTCCTCTTGGTATATTAACCGACAAAATTGGTGGAAAACCAGTTTTTCTCGGCTCAATGATCTTTGCGGCGGCCTCTCTATTCCTCACATCTTTTGCAAGTGGCTTTACTATGTTCTTGATCTGCGGGCTACTTTTTGGAATTGCCGGCGCAACTTTTGCCGTTGGAATTGCATACTCTTCTGTCTGGTTCCCAAAAGAGAAGCAAGGAACAGCCCTTGGGATATTTGGAGTTGGGAATGCCGGTTCTGCAATAACGACTCTCTTTGCTCCAACTCTATTAAAGGCCTTCACAAACTCAGGTCAGAATATTGAAGGATGGCGAAAACTTCCACTTGTTTACGCTGGGGCGCTGGTGATAATGTGCTTTGTTTTTGCTTTCTTTGCGGTCAACAAAACCGTCGAGACCAGTGCACAAAAGTCCATTTCTGACCGCCTCAAGCCATTAAGAGACATTCGAGTTTGGCGATTTGGCTTCTACTATTTTTTGGTGTTTGGAGGTTTCGTAGCCCTGGCCCAATGGCTAGTCCCCTATTATCTCAATGTATATGCAATGACCCTGGCGCAAGCGGGGTTAATGGCTTCAATCTTTTCCCTGCCCTCTGGCCTCATCAGAGCTCTTGGCGGGTGGGCTTCTGATAAGTTTGGAGCGAGGTCAACGATGTACTGGGTATTGGCTAGTTGCACTGTATTCTTCCTGCTTTTGATCGCACCAAAAATGGAAATCCGCTCCCCAGGAGATGGTGTTATGGCAGATAGTGCAGGAACAGTAACTTCTGTAAATGCAAGTCAAATAAGAGTTGACGAAAAGGTTTATGAACTCAATCCCCAGCCAAATAGGCCCCTAACAAGCACAGACGAACAAGCTATTATCTTGCCGACATTCACTTCTTGGCAAGAGCCATCCGTTACGGTAGGACAAGTCGTCAGCAAAAAGGAGATTCTCGCTCGCGGTCAAACCCACGTATATTTTCAAGCTAATATGTGGGTTTTCACATTCCTTGTTTTTGCAGCGGGCATCATGATGGGGGTTGGAAAAGCAGCTGTTTATAAGCACATTCCGGACTATTTTCCTAACGATATAGGGGTTGTTGGGGGGCTTGTGGGGGTTCTGGGGGGGCTTGGGGGGTTCATTTGCCCGATACTGTTTGGATACTTGTTAAAAGGCACTGGGCTTTGGACTTCCTGTTGGCTGTTTTTAGCAGTTGTTACCATTGGCTGTCTTGTTTGGATGCACATGGTGATTTTAAAAATGGTAAAAGGTCAAACTGAAACTCTTCAAGAAAGTGAAAATGTATGACCGCAATCATAGAAGTTTAACTCCTAAAATATAATCATTGAGTTGTCGCAAAAAGCGAGAATGTAATGTCAGACAACAATTCAATTTCGGCCAATTCGGCTCCCGTCTCCAATTGGAATCCGGAAGATTTAGATCACTGGGAAAACAATGGAAAGCCACTGGCGTGGCGCACTCTTTGGATCACCACTTTTTGTCTTGTCCTTAGTTTTACGACCTGGTTTATGGTCAGTGCTATGGTTGTAAAACTCTCTGGCATTGGATTCAAATTTGATACTCAGCAGCTCTTTTGGTTGACCGCTATGCCCGGCCTTGCGGCCGGTACTCTAAGGATAATCCATACATTCCTGATACCGATATTTGGAACACGAAAGACGATTGCCGTTTCCACCCTTCTCTTACTGATTCCTGCGATTGGATGGGGAATGGCCGTGATGAATCCCGAAACAAGCTTTCAAACGTTTTTGATTCTTGCATTTTTGGCGGGACTTGGTGGTGGCAACTTCAGTTCATTTATGCCAAGTACTTCTCTTTTCTTTCCTAAAAAGAAACAAGGAACGGCTCTTGGTATTCAAGCGGGAATTGGCAACTTCGGAGTCAGTCTCGTTCAGTTCTTAACGCCGGCAATGTTAGGAATTGCCATTTTCGGGAGTAGTCAGACTTTTTCGGATAAGAAAGGTTCGGCAAACATCTATCTACAGAATGCAGCCTTTATATGGATTCCATTCATAATTATTGGCGCGCTTGCCGCTTGGTTCGGGTTGAAATCAGTACCAGTAAAGGCAAATTTCAGGCAACAACTTGATATCTTTAAGAATCGAGACACGTGGCTAATGACATCGCTTTACGTGATGACATTTGGGTCATTTTCAGGTTTTGCAGCAGCCTTCCCAACTATGATTGGAAAAATGTTTGGTGGATTTGAGAATGCACCGGAGCCATTGAAATTTGCTTTTCTCGGCCCACTCATTGGCGCAACAGTCCGTGCAGCCGCCGGGCCAATTGCCGATAAAATCGGCGGAGGCAAAGTGACATCATTTGCCGCACTTGGGCTGATCGGCTGTACACTTGCGGCCACTCGTTTCACAAACCCGGAGTCTATGGCAGCATGGCCCGGGTTTTTAGCATGTATGTTAGGGATATTCTTTTTTAGTGGGATTGGCAATGCCAGCACATTTAAGCAAATGCCAATGATTTTCCCACCTCGACAAGCTGGCGGCGTTATTGGCTGGACTTCTGCTATCGCGGCTTATGGCCCGTTTATTTTCTCGGTTCCAATTGGGGCAATGATTGCAAAAGATGGTCATCCCACAAGCTTCTTTATGTTTGCTGGAATCTTCTTTGTGATTAACTTTGTCATCAATTGGTGGTTCTATGCAAGAAAGAATGCAGTAACACCTTGTTAAACTAATCCCAAAATAGAAGCTGACGCCTCAGATAACGCATTTGAGGAGTTAGCTCTGCTTTTCATTCCAGATCAGTGATTCCAATTCTTGAGGAGTATTTGCACTGCGAATTGAATGTGGGGAAATATCGAGTTTAATCAATTCAGTTTCGTTCAATTCTTTCACTTGAAGTTTGTCAATCCAGTTCATAATCCTCATTTCTCCATTTTCAACACATGTTTGCAACTGGTTCCAACTCTCGCGCCGATACATGGCACAAAGCGGTTGGAGGCGATTCTGTATATTCGGAATAACTGCCCCGGTACCGACTTCAAATTGAAACCGAAGCGTTGCTAGTACCAATGAATCGAAGAAAGGGATATCACACGAAAGAACCGCTATATATTGAGCTTTGGGAACGTATCGAGATAGGGCAATTAACGGACCCCGATACTCATCCAAATCTGCTAAAAATTCAGCCCCTTTAACTGGATTTCTCCCTAAAACTGTAGTTGGACAATCAAGCTTGCGACATTGCTTGACAATTCGATCAGCGATCGATTCACCATTAACCAATAAACTGGATTTGTCATTGCCCATTCGTCGGCTGGCACCTCCGGTGAGAAGGACGACTTCCCAATCAACCGACATACGGAACGCCATCAATTGCGGCTGCCTGGTTCAACGCAATCAGTCGCCTTTTTTCTTGCGGAGAAAGATCTTGATGCGTGCCAAAATCCAATCCGATTTCTCTCATAACAACGACTAGATCATCATGGTGCATTTGTGACTGGTAAGGCTCTCCTGACCGTAAACATAAGGCTTGTTGACCATTACGGCCCTCTTCTTTGTAAAAGTAGACTCCTAATTGCGCGGGCCTTTGAATCACATGAAACAACTTACCAAATGGCATCCATAACAGCAAAACGATCACGGTAAAGGCATGCAACATACTGATAAATGAAAAGTGAGATCCGCCCATTAGTCGGTAACTGGCGGTAATCATAAGCCCAGTAACAGAAACGGCAAAGAGCAAAAACAACGGCATAAAATCATTTGTAAATGTTTCCACAGATTGCGCCCCGTGTTCGAACAAGCGTCGGTGCATGGCCATGCCAACTCCAATTAATACAAAAACAGCGCTGAAATTAAGGCCATTAAAGAAGAGGAAAGCAATTACGCTATCGTGAGGAAATGAAAAGGCAGGTCTGCCAAAAACTTCGACCAAATAATCAACTCCATTGCCAGCTATTCCGAATTGAACCCAACCCCAACTCAACGGGAATGTAATGGCAAACGCTAATAAGCATCCCCAAGCCAGCGCCATATGTGCGAGCCACCGACTACTGCCACGGTTAGCAATAAACTTTTGTAAAACAATGTTATCGAACATCAATTTCACTAGCTTCAACAAGTTTTTAATCAGTTTTTGGGGCCGAACAAATAGCCGCCATCCCGCCAAGAAGTAGATCCAAGTTGCCGGTCGCTGGATCCACTCCACATAACGATATGTGATGGCAAATGCAGCAAGGACTGTAGCGGCTGCATAGGCGGCCAATGGAGAATCAAACCTGGTCAGTTGCCCCGAGCCGAAATAGATCGCGCAAATTACCATCAGTCCGGCAATGGAGGCTGCAAAAAAGGCCTTGAATTGGGAGTTTTTGGGAAATGCCTGACTATTCATTTGATTTGTCCTCAATAAACTCATCGCACCAAGAAAGCGCGGCCATCATGTTTGGAAAACCGATTGTTGTTGTGGTTAACATAATGGCGTGTTTGATTTCTTCCATTGACACCCCGACATGAATCGCCTTACGAACATGGCTTTTCAAGGCGCCTTCCATACGGGCTCCGGCTGAAATTCCGATTTTGACCAGTGCGCCCTCGCGAGCGGAAAGTGGGCCGGAAGAAGCAATCGCCGTTCCTAATTCTTGATATGCTTTCCCGACTTCTGGGTAATCGGCAACAAACTTTAAAAATCTCTTTGGAACTTGTTTCATGATTGTTGGTCCAACTTTGAAACTCCCCGAAACATCCAAAAATTAACAACCAAAATGACAATACTAAGAACTGCCGCCGGGATTGCGGTGGACATTTTCCCCGCCAGAATCGATTCTAAAACGCTGACAAATAAATAGAGTTGTAGCAACATCAAAACTGATTGGAATACCTGGAGTCCGGTTAAAACTGCGCTCTTTTGCCGACGTCTTAGCCGACCGACCTGCTCAATTTTCATGAATGGTCTCCGTGGAGCTTGACTCCAATTGCCCAGATCTCTTGATCTCGAATATCGATTTCTATTGCCGGAATGGGATGAGGTGGAGGTCCTTGTAAAACTGAACCATCTTCCACTGAAAACGCGCCGTTGTGACACGGACAGAACAATCGGCTGTTGTGAGATTCATACACTACAGGGCAAGAAAGGTGTGTGCATCGTCGTCCGTATGCAACGTATTCGCCATCTGGTTTTTGAATGAGAATGGCTAAATCTTTTGCTCTCGGGAAATTGAATGGAATGGCCTTCCCTGGTTCTAAGTCGCCAATCAAAGCAATGAGTTGAGGTTCAAATACTGGCCCTTTGGATTTGACTTGACTCCATCCCGCCAATCCGACAGATCCCACTGCGAAGGCTCCGCTAGCCATAGTTCCAAATTTTAGAAATTCACGTCGCGTGACATAATTGTCATCTTCCCAATCTACTGGGAAACTCGTTTTTAGTCGATCTTCCATTAATCTAACCTCGAATTCGAAAGTAAATCTGACTTTCTGATCAACGCCGAACTGTTGACCTTGAGTTCATTTTTGCCAGTCGGCATCATGAGATGGACTTTTGTAGAAATTTTCCGTTCTCCAAAAATAAACTCATTGATCGGCGTGCCTTGACGTTTTGAAGCCAATTCCTCGGGAGTGCAAAACATGATGGCTTGGGAAGGGCAAACGGTGGCACACATCGGCTTCTTTCCAATAGAAGTTCGGTCGTAACACATATCACATTTGATCATTTGATCAAATCCGGCGTGATATTTAGGAACTCCGAATGGGCATGCGAAAACGCAGTTTGAACAACCAATGCATCTAGGCTTTAATGAAGTGTGTACAACTCCATCGGGGGTTCTTTTTATGGCATCAGCGGGACAAACTGCGGCGCATGCCGGTTCATCACAATGCATACAAAGTACGGGAGTGGTTTGAACAGTATCTCCTCGCTGGATTGTTTCAAGATGAATCATAGAGATTCCGGCGTGAGTATCGCATTCGGCGCAAGCTTCAACGCACGCATTGCATCCAATACACCGACTTGGATCAATGTAGAGTTGCCTTTCGCTCAAAACGAGCCTCGAATGGACATGACTCCATTCTGGTCAAGCTCGATTTCATTTCATATGATCGACGTCATAGATTTAGTGTCATTTCACGACTTGTTCGCAGAAAGGATTTGAACGTCTGTCAGCTCTATTACGACTTGGACATTGTTATAATTGAATCATGGAATGGAGTTTTAAAAGCACTCTTATCGAGTGGCGTGAACCAGCACCTTTTCTATTTGCTCCAGTTCCAAAATCGGTTTACGAAGATATAAAGTCGCAGTCTAAACATCTTTCATATGGTTGGGGTTGCATTCCGATTATTGTTCAGATCAATCTAACCAGCACGACTTCATCGCTCATGCCAAGGAATGAAACGTATCTAGTTCCAATCAAAATGGTTCTTCAAAAAGCGGAAAACTTAGGGGTCAATGATTGCCCGCTGATCCAAATCTCAATTGATCGTTCTCGATGTTAAATCACCAAGTTTCGGTTCTCCAGCGTCCCCAGATATTTGGTTCTTCCCACTCTTCCGGAGGCTCTTGGCCGTTTAATCGCAAAGCTAAGATCATCAAACCAACATGCCAGCCCTCATGCCAAACCATGTGTTGAAGCAGTAAAACTGGATTGTCGTAAGTTACATTTTCACTCTTCATGGCCCCTCCACCACCTGCCATCGCTTGGCTGACAGCTTCTCTAACGGCCAAATGACTTGCATGAAGATGCGACTTTATTGCTTCTAAATCTTGTATGGGTGTGCCTTCTGAATCTGCATATGCGGACTTTAGTTGTGCACTCTGTTCGGGCGCAACTTGACTAAGAAAAAATCTCCTTACGCCATGAATATGAGCTAATTGCGCATCCAATCCCCATCCATCGACCGATGGTTTCGCGTGGCGATTATCCTCATCAACTAATCCGGCAACCGCATTGACCATTTGGCATTGCCGATCCCATGAGTCCAATAGCATTTCGATACAATCCATATCAAAAAGATACCTGATGTCTACTACTTTTGAGTTCAATAAGTATAATAATTGTGTGCGTGATCTTCCGACACTTTTCCAAGCAATTGATACCGCCGTATGGGAATTAGGCGAGGCAATGACTGACTTTCCCGACGATCAATTGTGGACTCGTCCACATCCGAAATTGCTAAGTACGGGAGAAATATTAGCCCACCTGATGAACGGCGAAGCTTCAGTGTTTTTAGGTCCAGAATTCCATCACAAATGCATAATTGAAGAATGCAGATACTATCCGCACAATATCGAAAGTGCCTTTCGAATTGACATTGCGCCTAGTGAATTCTATGAAGAAATTAAGGCTGTTCATGAAAAATGCCGTGAAGCATTTCATAAAATGCAACCAGTTTCTGAAAATAAGAATCCATTTCGAGATCAATGGACTTGGGGCTCGGCCTTAGAATACATGGCATTTCATTTTGCCTATCACACTGGACAGATATACTCCATTCGGCATATTCTAGGGCATGAAACGGTGGACAATTAGATCAAGATGAATTCATGCGAGATCATCATTTATCAGCCTGATATCAAGGGTGAAAATCCGGATTGGCTGTTCGCCAATTTGCCACAATCTGCCAGCGAGTCTCTATCTTCTCGTGGACTTGTAACCGTTGATTGTGTGATCAATCAACACGCATTTTCAACAACTCTTCAACCGGATGGCCAAGGTGGACATTGGCTGAGACTTGAATCTAGAATTATCAATGTTGCTCTGTTAAAACCTCATGATAGAATTGAGTTTCGATTTCAGGCAATTGAAATTGAGCCGGAGCCCGAAATCCCAGAGGATATTCAAATTGCATTAAATTCGAACCCAGATTCAATGGAAACTTGGCTCAAAACTACAGCCGTTTCCCGAAGAGACTGGATTCATTGGATCACTTCTGGAAAAAAAGCCGAGACTCGAATTAAGAGAATTGACACCGCTATGGACATGCTCCGAAAAGGAAAAAAGCGTGCCTGCTGCTTCGACCGTTCTGGAATGTATAGCAAGTCGTTGTCTAGCCCAAAAGCCCAACTAAAACAGACTCCTTCTTGAAAGGAGCGAAAAAAAAGTATTCGGCACTTGTCAAATCGATTGCCCAAGCTGACAAAAAAATTGAAATTAAGCCGGTTATTCCTGGCTCACTCGTTTCCTTCACCTTCCTATATGTCAACAATAGAATTACTTGATACATAGGACAAAGGGTTCTGATGAATGCGCATCAGTCGATTGAGGATCACCATAGCATTTCAATACTTTCTATAATCTAATATCTCGGATTGTGTTGGGTGAGAGCAATAGGGTTTCATATTACGCGTAGAAACTTAATATGGCGGCACTTGATCCACCGATAGAAGATCCACCTCAATTGCCCCGAATTTTTCTCACGGGGGCAACCGGATACATTGGCGGTCGACTTGCTCCAAAACTTCTTGAATCTG
>CAWDCK010000010.1:0-123961 GCA_963800805.1 uncultured Armatimonadota bacterium
CGGCATCGGCCGCCCGAATAGATAGCCCTGAACTTCGTCGCAACCATGTTCGCGCAGGAAATCCAGTTGCTCATGGGTTTCCACACCCTCAGCAATCACCGCCAGATTCAGGCTGTGCGCCATCGCGATGATCGCCCTGGCAATCTGCGCGTCCTGCTCGCCGGACGGCAAACCGTCGACAAACGTGCGGTCGATCTTCAGCACATCGATCGGGAACTGCTTGAGGTAGTTCAGCGATGAATAACCGGTGCCGAAGTCATCGACCGCGATGCTCAGACCAAGGTTTTTCAGCCCCGCGAGAATCTGCATCGCCTCGCTGACTTCGCGCATCAGAATACTTTCGGTCAGCTCCAGTTCCAGACACGCCGGCGGCAGGCCGGTTCGCGCAGGATCGTGGCGATCCGCGTGCCGAGTTGGCCGTCGGAGAACTGCCGCGCGGAAATGTTCACCGACACCTTCGGCACGCGCACACGGTTCTGGTGCCAGGTCTTCAGTTGGCGGCAGGCCTCGCTGATCACCCAATCGCCAACGTCGACCACCAGACCGAGTTCTTCCAGCACCGGAATGAAATCCCCCGGCGGCACCAGTCCACGACGCGGGTGACGCCAGCGCAGCAGGGCTTCGGCGCCGGTCAGGCGTTTGCCGTCGCCGCTGAATTGCGGCTGGTAATACAGGACGAATTCGTCTTGTTCCAAGGGCGTGGCGCAAATCGCTTTCCAGCTCCAGACGCTCCAGCGCACTGGCGTTCATGTCGGCCTGATAGAACTGGAAGTTGTTCTTGCCACGTTCCTTGGCGTGGTACATCGCGGTGTCGGCGTTCTTCATCAACTGGCTGAGTTCGTTGCCATCCTGCGGACTCAGGGCGATGCCGATACTCGCAGTGACAAAGTCGCGGCCTTCCAGCACAAACGGTCGCACCAGGCTGGCGAGAATCTGCTCGGCCACATGAATCGCCCGGTTCAGTGCCAGTTCGCGGCTGGAACGGTGTTGCAGGAGCAAGGTGAATTCATCGCCGCCCATGCGCGCGACGGTGTCGTCGTTGTCGACGCAGGCCAACAGACGCGTGGCCATGTCTTTCAACATGCGGTCACCGGCGGCGTGACCGAGGGAGTCGTTGATCGGTTTGAAACGGTCGAGGTCGAGGAACATCAGCACCACCCACGACTTCTGCCGCTCAGCCGATTGCAGCGCCGTGTGCAGGCGATCCTGGAACAGCGTGCGGTTCGGCAAGTGGGTCAGGGGGCGTCGTAGAAGCGAGGCGGTGGATGCGCTGTTCGCTGGCCTTACGCTCGCTGATGTCGCTGAAGAAACACACGTAACTGGCCAGATCGCCTTCGTCGTCGAGCACCGCGGTGATGCCGACCCACGCCGGATAATGCTCGCCATTGCGGCGCTTCATCCAGACTTCGCCTTCCCAGGTGCTGTGCTGATGGTATCGCTTGAGCACGTAACGCAGATGCGCGTCCTGCTGTTCGTCGACCGTGAGCATGTTCGGCAACTGGTCGAGCACTTCGCTCACCGCATAACCGCTGACGCGACTGAATGCTTCGTTGGCCTGAACGATGTAACCGGCCGGATCGGTGATCAGGATCGCCGAGGTCGAGTGTTCGAATACGGTGGCAGCCATGCGCAGGTCTTTTTCGGCGCGGCGCTGCTGGCTGATGTCGCGACCGACCCCGAGCACGCCTTCAAAACCGCCATGCTCATCCCACACCAAGACCAGACGCAGTTCGATTGGAATCTTGCGGCCATCGGCGCGCAGACAGTCGAACAGGAACAACTGCGTCTGCACCTGACTGCGCAACAGCGCCAGTTGCTCGGGTTTATTCAGCGACTTGCTGACCCGATCCATCAGCGTGTAGATGCCGCTCAATTGCTGCGGGTTGGCAATGATCGATTGCCAGCCATTCTGGAAAATCCACTCGGCATCAAAGCCCAGCACAGCCTGCACCGAAGGGCTGACGTAGTTCAGCGAGAGCTTGCTGTCGGTGGAGAAAATCACGTCGCTGATGCTTTCGGCGAGCATGCGATAACGCTGCTCACTGTCGCGCAGGGACTCGCTGGCCTCAATCTGCTCGGCGATGTCCTTGGCTACGCCGATGATCCGCGTGACCTGATCGTGCTTGTCGCGCGCCAGTGCCTGTTCGCGAATATCAAAGCGCCGCCAGTTGCCGTCGCGATGGCGGAAGCGCAGTTGGCACTGCAGCAATTGGCTGTAACCGGCATGGCGCTGGGATTGACGCGAGCGGTGACTGTAATAATCGGCGTCTTCCGGGTGCAGAAGGATTTCCCAGAAATACTCGCCCATCTGGTGCAGCTCGGTGCGGTTGTAGCCGAGGGTCTTGGCCGAGGTGGTGGTTGCTGAAAATCATCCGCTGGCTGATCACGTCCTGCACATACAGATGATCCGGCACGGTGCGCACCACGTCCGACCAGAACCCTTCGCGCTCCAGCAACGACAGCTCGACCAGTTTGCGGCTGGTGATGTCGTTGATGCTGAGGATCACCGCCTCGCAGTCGTGCTGCTGGTCGGCAGGCGCTTACCATCCACAGGTGTTGATTGCGGCGATGTCGTTGGGCTGTTTGATTTCCAGTTCCAGCTGCTTTTGCTGGGTCAGCACCGCGTCGAGCATTTGATTGCCGATCGCGCACTGACGGTGCGGACGACCGTCGATCAACAGTTGCCACGCTTGTTCGCAGGAATTGACGTTGAGCAGTTGCAACGCGACCTGGTTGACCTCGGTGACACGCAACTCTTGCAGCAATTGCTGGCGCTGCGCCGGTTGGTCGAGCCAGGCCTTGAGCTGGTCGCTGGTCTGGATCTGCGCTTTCTCGAAAACCTGTTTCAGGCCAGACAGATCGAATACACACAAGGCCACGCCGGTGCCTTCGAAAATATCCTGATAACGCCGGCGACCTTCATGCAACTGGCGCTGACGGCGGCGCATGTTCAGCAGCGCGATCACCGGCAGCAGCGAGAAGGCCAGACCGAGCAGGCATTTGCCGATAAACGCCGGGAGCAATTCTTCGAGCACGCGCTGACGGTCGAACAGACCGCGCAACTGCCAGTCGCTGCTGCTCAGCGGCACAGTCAGCACGGTGTTGGCCAGATCGTCAGGGGAAAGCACGCCGGGCTTGGCCGAGGGCAGGCGCTTTATCGCGACTGACGATCTGATGGTTGATGCGGTTTTCCACCAGCCACAAAGGGCGCAGGCCGGTTTCGCCCTGTTTGGTCAGCGAATCGAAAAAGGTCGGCGTCAGGCGCAGCGCCCAATAACCGCGCGAACTGCCGCTGGCCTGATGCAGCAACAAATGCACCACCGAGCCGTCATCGGCGTTGCTGAAGTAGTGCGCTTGAGCACGACTGCGCCGAACCAGTTCGGTGAGGTAATCGGCGTCGTGACTGTCGGCGGCGCTGTCGCTGATGATTCGCCCGGAAGGACTGAGCAACGCGATGCTGCGCAGATCCGGCAGCGATTGCTGAAGTTTGCGCAGCAGCGCCTGCTGTTCGTCGGCGGTTTGCGGTTGCTCGACGATCGGTAGCAGGTTGAGGGCGATTTGCGCGTTCAGCGCCATGTTCAGGCTGACTTGTGAAGCGAGGTCGGCGGTGTAGTCGATGGTGTACTGGCGCTGGTTTTTCTGGGTTTCGCGCAGTTGATCGAGCAGTTGCCAGAACAGCAAGGCCAGCAGCAAAAGCACCAGCGTCGCCAGCGCACCCTTTAATGTCCCGCGCAGGGGCGAGCCGGGCGCCGGTTGGGTGCTGCTCACAGAGGCTGGCGGAGTGACATTGGACAAGCTGTAATCCTGCGGTTTGGCTGGACTGGCGCGACGTGCACTATAAGCCGGACGCCCAAAGGGCGGCTAGCATGCCTTGAGTTGTGGCGAAGTGCCAGCCCCGCTCGGCTGGACTGCCATCGGTCATTCAGGTAGCTTTGCCGGTTACGCGGGAGCGTTCCAGCTCCTAGACATCAGACTTTTTTCAGCGCGCACGCATTGATGACCATCAAGTCTGAACGACGCGCATCGGTCTGGCCGGGCATCGCCTGCGCTCCAATCATTCATCTGTCACTGACCCAAGGTTCTCCATGGCTCAATACGTCTTCACCATGCATCGGCTGGGCAAAGTTGTTCCGCCGAAGCGGGAAATCCTGAAAAACATTTCGCTGTCGTTCTTCCCCGGCGCCAAGATCGGCGTGCTCGGCCTCAACGGTTCGGGTAAGTCCACGCTGCTGAAAATCATGGCCGGCGTCGACACCGAGTTCGAGGGCGAAGCCCGTCCGATGCCGGACCTGAACATCGGTTATCTGCCGCAAGAGCCCAACTGGATCCGACCAAGACCGTGCGTGAAGTGGTCGAGGAAGCGGTCAGCGTGATCAAGAACGCCCAGGCGCGCCTGGACGAGGTCTACGCCGCTTACGCTGATGAAGATGCCGACTTCGACAAACTGGCTGCCGAACAGGCCAAGCTCGAAGCGATCCTGCAAGCCAGCGACGGTCACAACCTCGATCGCCAACTGGAAGTCGCCGCCGATGCGTTGCGCCTGCCGGCCTGGGACGCCAAGGTCGAATTCCTGTCCGGTGGTGAAAAGCGTCGTGTGGCCCTGTGCCGCCTGCTGCTGTCCGCCCCGGACATGCTGCTGCTCGACGAACCGACCAACCACCTGGATGCCGACTCCGTAGCCTGGCTGGAGCACTTCCTGCACGACTTCCCGGGTACCGTGGTTGCGATCACGCACGACCGTTACTTCCTGGACAACGTCGCTGGCTGGATTCTGGAACTCGACCGCGGCGCGGGCATTCCTTACGAGGGCAACTACTCGGGTTGGCTGGAAGCCAAGTCCGATCGTCTGGCGGCCGAATCCAAGCAGCAGTCGGCTCACGAAAAAGCCATGAAGGAAGAACTGGAGTGGGTGCGCAAAGGCGCCAAGGCCCGCCAGTCGAAATCCAAGGCACGTCTGCAACGCTTCGAAGAAATGCAGTCGCAGGAATTCCAGAAGCGTTCGGAAACCAACGAGATCTACATCCCGGCCGGTCCGCGCCTGGGCGACAAGGTCATCGAATTCAAGAACGTCACCAAGGGCTACGGCGATCGAGTGCTGATCGACAACCTGTCGTTCTCCATGCCGAAAGGCGCCATCGTCGGCGTGATCGGTGGTAACGGTGCCGGTAAGTCGACCCTGTTCCGCATGCTGATGGGCAAGGAAACGCCGGATTCGGGCAGCATCGAAGTCGGCGAAACCGTGCAACTGGCCTGCGTGGACCAGAGCCGTGAAGACCTCGACGGCAGCAAGACGGTGTTCCAGCAGATCTCCGACGGTTCCGACCAGATCCGCATCGGCAACTACGAGATCCCGTCGCGTACTTATGTCGGTCGCTTCAACTTCAAGGGTGGCGACCAGCAGAAGTTCGTCAAGGACCTGTCCGGTGGTGAGCGCGGTCGCCTGCACCTGGCGCTGACCCTGAAGGAGGGCGGCAACGTCCTGCTGCTCGACGAACCGTCCAACGACCTCGACGTTGAAACCCTGCGTTCCCTGGAAGAAGCCCTGCTGGACTTCCCGGGCGCCGCCATTGTGATCTCTCACGATCGCTGGTTCCTGGACCGCGTCGCGACCCACATCCTGGCGTACGAAGACGACTCGCAAGCGGTGTTCTTCGAAGGCAACTACACCGAGTACGAAGCCGACCGCAAAAAGCGCCTCGGCGAAGCGGCTGCCCAGCCACACCGGGTACGCCACAAAAAACTGGCCTGATTCGGGTTGGTTGCATAAAGAGCGGAGCCTTCGGGCTCCGTTTTTTTTTGCCCGGGTTTTGTCAGCGGGACCGAGTCGCGACCCCTTCGCGAGCAAGCTCGCTCTCACAGGGGAACGCATTTCAAATGTGGGAGCGAGCTTGCGCGCGAAGGCGGTATAACTGTTGGTGCATAACTCAAATTTAGAATCACCATACAGGTGCAAAAAGCCCAAAAAAACCGCCTGATTTATATCCTGTGCACCATTTAATTTCATAAATGCGACATTTTGCGCTGTTCCTGTGCGCAAATCGTTTGCTACAGTCCGGCTCAATCGCTTCCAACGACAATAAATTTGCCGAGACTTTTCCCATGATCGAATCCGTCGAATCCTTCCTCGCCCGGCTGAAAAAACGCGACCCGGATCAACCCGAATTCCACCAGGCCGTCGAAGAAGTCTTGCGCAGTCTGTGGCCGTTTCTCGAAGCCAATCCGCGTTACCTGACCTCGGGCATTCTGGAGCGCATCTGCGAGCCGGAGCGCGCAGTGGTGTTCCGTGTGTCGTGGGTCGACGATCAGGGCAAGGTCCAGGTCAATCGCGGTTTCCGTATTCAAATGAACAGCGCCATCGGCCCGTACAAGGGCGGCTTGCGCTTCCACCCTTCGGTGAATATGGGCGTGCTGAAGTTTCTCGCCTTCGAACAGACCTTCAAGAACTCCCTGACCTCGCTGCCCATGGGCGGCGGCAAGGGCGGTTCGGACTTCGATCCAAAGGGCAAGAGCGATGCCGAAGTCATGCGTTTCTGCCAGGCGTTCATGAGTGAGTTGTACCGCCACATCGGCGCCGACGTCGACGTGCCGGCCGGCGATATCGGCGTCGGTGCGCGGGAGATCGGTTTCCTGTTCGGCCAGTACAAACGCCTGAGCAACCAGTTCACCAGCGTGTTGACCGGCAAGGGTATGACCTACGGCGGCAGCCTGATTCGCCCGGAAGCCACCGGTTTCGGTTGTGTGTATTTCGCTGAAGAAATGCTCAAGCGCCGCGGGCAGGCCGTCGAAGGCAAACGCGTGGCGATCTCCGGTTCGGGCAACGTCGCCCAGTACGCGGCGCGCAAGGTCATGGATCTCGGCGGCAAAGTGATTTCCTTGTCCGACTCCGAAGGCACGTTGTACTGCGAGTCCGGCCTGAGCGAAGAGCAATGGCTGGCATTGCTGGAGTTGAAGAACGTGAAGCGCGGACGCATCAGCGAGCTGGCGACCGCGTTTGGCCTGGAATTCCGCGCCGGGCAGCTGCCGTGGTCGCTGGCCTGCGACATCGCGCTGCCTTGCGCCACCCAGAACGAACTCGACGCCGAGGCTGCACGAACCCTGCTGCGCAACGGCTGCGTGTGCGTGGCCGAAGGCGCCAACATGCCGACGACGCTTGCGGCTGTGGATATCTTCATCGAGGCCGGCATTCTGTTTGCGCCGGGCAAGGCGTCCAACGCCGGCGGGGTTGCGGTGAGCGGTCTGGAGATGTCGCAGAACGCCATGCGCCTGCTGTGGACGGCGGGTGAGGTGGACAGCAAGCTGCACGCGATCATGCAGTCGATCCACCACGCCTGTGTGCATTACGGTGAAGAGAACGGCCAGGTCAACTACGTCAAAGGCGCGAACATCGCCGGCTTCGTCAAAGTCGCCGATGCGATGCTCGCCCAAGGCGTGGTTTAACCCGCTTCGATGCGGATCACTTCGATCATCTGATCGCCAGCGGGGCGCTGCCACAGCACTTCGTCATTGAGCCGGGCACCGAGCAATGCCCGGCCCAACGGCGAGGCCCAGTTGATCAGGCCCTGACTGGCGTCGGCCTGATCTTCGCCGACCAGTTGCACTCGGCGTTCGGTGTTGTGTTCGTCGGCATAAGTCACCCAGCTGCCGATCTGCACCTTGTCGGTAGACGTCGCAGGGGCGGCGACCTGCGCACTGCTCAGGCGCTGATTGAAATAGCGCAGATCCCGTTCCAGATCGGCCAGACGCTGCTTGTCGGCCTGCTCGCCTTTGGCTGATTGTTCGGCGTGCAGGGTCTGCAAGTCGGCGACTTTGGCCTGCAACTGTGCCAGGCCTTGTGGTGTGACGTAATTGGGCTGCGCGCTGACCTGCCGTTCGACGGGCTGATCGGCTTGCGCGGCGGCGTTGTCTTCGTTGACGAAAGCGCGGCTCATGGTGTCCTCCTGTGATAGGAATTGGTCCATGGTCGCCGGCATTTGGTTTCACTGGATGTCTGGAAACGACCTATTGCGAGCGATAGGCTCGTCCGGCGCCCTGATCTTTCTGCTGCTGCCAGGCGCGCTCGCGTTCGTCCCAGTGCTCGTTGCGATATTCTTCGCGATCCTTGTTCTCCAGCATCGCCTGACACTGGCGAAAGCCGTCGGTCCAGCCTTCGGCGTATTGCTTGTCCTTGAGATAGCGCGGCACGTTCTTGCGAAACTCGCCACTGATCGAGCCGGCGGCTTGCCGTCCGCTGACGCAACCATCGTCAAAACCATCGGCGAAGGCCGGTGGATAACCTCTGGCGATCAAATCTTCATGGGTGGTCTGGCAACCGCCCAGTAACAGCACAACACCCAACAGTCCCGCACACCGCCACATCGCACTCTCCCGCGCCGGTTGTCCGGCTTATGGGGAAAGTCTAGAAGCTGATTCATGACACGGCTGTCGAAGCCCCGTGAAAAATCCATTAACACCACAAGACCAAATGTGGGAGCGAGCAGGCTCGCTCCCACAGGTGGAATTTGTCGGGCTTCAGATCAGTAGTGATACCACTTCACTTCAAGCATGACCTCTGTTTCCGGCGTGGCGAGATGGCTGAACTCACGCTGCGCACTCAGACGCAAACCGAGGTTGCGCGACAGCTCCCACTGCTGGTTCAGGCTCAGGCTGCGGCGCACTTCGCCGTTGGTGAAGTAATCGCCCTTGGCCTCGACGCTGAGATTGCCCAGCGGGTTTTTCCACAGCACGCCGCTGTTGAAACCGGCCGCCGGGGTGATGAAACCGGCGAAGTCATTGTTGTGCTCGATGCGCACGGTGCCGAGGGCAAAGCCGAGCATGTCTTCGCCCAGTTGCCAGGTGCCGCCACCGCCACCGTTGACGTGGCTGACCAGGGTTTCGTCATCGTGCTTGCCGGGCACACGCTCAAGGCCGCCGGTGACTTGCCATGACAACGGCTGCAACAACTCATTGCGCGGGGTCAGCGAGCGGATGGTCGCCAGATCCAGTTGCTGGAACTGCCACTGGTTGCCTTCGTACTGGCGCAGTTTCATCTGCAGGATCTCGATCTGCGCGCCGAGCGGGAAGCTCTCGGCGTTGTCGTTGAGGTCGTGGTAAGCCATGCGCAAGCCGTATTCGCCGAAGGCGCGGTCGCCTCGGGTGCCGAGACCGGCCTGCCAGGTGCGCGATTCGTGGCCGTCCTCGGGCAGGCCGGGTTGCGGGATGTCCAGCTCCGGCGCCGGATTCTTGTTGATCGCCCGCAGCAGTTCGAAGCTGCGCTGTGCCCGTTGCGAGTCGCGTTCCTGACCGTTGGCGCGGTAGCGCTCCAGGCGATATGCCGCGTCGATGATCAATGCTTGGCGGTCACGGGGCAGCGTTTTGAACGCCGGGTCCTGCAACACCTGTTGATCGGCACTGACTTTCAGCACCCATTGCTGTTCGTCACTGTTCAACGGCTCGGCACGGCTGAGCAGTTCACGCTCGCGGGACGGGCGGTACTGGATGCTTTCCACCAGCCCGGCTTCCTTCACCGCTTTGACCGTGTCGGTGGGGATGGCGGTCAACGGGAATTGTTCGGTCAGGCGCAGGCTCGGCCGTGCCACTTGCAGCAGCTCAAGCAGGCGATACGAGCAGTTTTCGTCGAAGAAGAAATAGTCGAACTGGATCTGCTTCAGCTCCCACACATGTTCGACCATGCGTGCGGTTTCTTCCTGCGTCAGGTTCAGCCGGTACTCCCACAAGTCGCGGTTTTCCAGGCTGCGGTATTCGGAGAGTTTTTCCTGATAGGGCACCAGCGCGAACAGCCCCGGATAGCCGCCCATCAAGCCTTTCCAGGCGTAGAGGATGCTGTTGTCCGAGCCTTCGATGTAGGCGCCGAAGTTGATCGCGTAACTCAGCAGTGAAGTCTTGTCGGCTTGCACATCAGCCTGGTCGATGCGCAGCAAGGTGTGGCCGAACATCGACGAAGGACTGTTGAGATAAGCCGCCGGGAAAATCATCACCGCGCTGTGCGGCGAGACATCCTTGAACCATTTTTTGTATTCGGCGCATTCCGGCGTCGGCAGATCGCTGAGATTGAGCTGTGCCTTCAGCCAGCGCGTGCGCGCCGGGTAGACGCACTGCGCGTGTTGCTCGCCGAGACTGGCCGGGGCGTACAGCGCTTGCACGGTGGCGGCCAGTTCACGATCGGGGTGTTCGTTGCCATCGGGCGCGAGGAAGAACTTCTTGTCGCTGACATAGCTGCGCCAGCCGCCAAGCTTGGCGGTTTCGTAGTGACCGAGGGAAATCCAGAAACGATCGTTGGCCAGTTGCTGCAAACGTTGAGGGTCGATGTGAGGCGCGGCGGATAGCGGGGCGCAGACACAGAGCGCCAGCCAGGCAAGGCGTTTGAGCATAGGTGGCAACTTAAGTCGAAAGAAAATAAAACCCGGATCGGGGTGTAATCACTCCACCCTGTGGCGAGGGGATTCATCCCCGTTGGGCTGCGAAGCGGCCCCGGAACCTGTATTCCCAATGCATCAGATACAGCGCATGCACAGGTTTGGCGACGGCTTCGCAGTCGAACGGGGATGAATCCCCTCGCCACAGGTTCAGCGTCACAGCGGACTGATTGCATTCAAAAACAAAACCCGCTTCCCGAAGGAAGCGGGCGGGGTCGAGCTTAAGCCTGAGTCGCGTACTTGGCCAGACGTGGGTCTGATTTCAGCACGGCCAGAGTGTTGGTATGCACGTCTTCAGCGGTCACGTCAGCCTTGCTGAAGATCTGCTGGAAGTGTTCGTGAGTGACGGCAGCGAAGTGCGCACGGTCTTCCGGCGCCACACCCAGTACCACGGCATAAGTCGTCAGCGCTTCGCCGTTGCCTTTGGCCATGTCTTCGGACAGTTCGTTCATCATGCCATTCATGGCGAACCAGGATTTGCCGCCGTACGTCAGCGACGCGTTGGTGGAGCAACCGTTGGTCCCGGACGTCATGCCGAACGTGGCGTTACCGGAAGTGCCGTTGGTGGTGGAAGCGAGGAAGTGCGCCGGGGTGCCACGCTGACCTTCGAACAGCATGTTGCCCCAACCGCAATCCGGGCCGCCCGGGGCTTGCGCCATTGCGTTGATGGATACAGCGGTGAAGAGAGTACCGAGAAGAATCCGTTTCATATCTTTGTTCTCTTTGTGTGCATACCAATGGACAGGGTTCTGGCCCCCCAAGCTCTGTACGAAACAGACCCAAACGAAGCCAGTGGGCCAGTATTAGTTCCAGCCGCGCAGTTTGGAGTTTAGGCACGTTCTAACGGTTCCGTGATTTTTTACAAAAGATTCGGTAATAGCCCCGGTTTCAGGGAACATGCTGCGCAGAGGGCCGGTTGTCTATGCTTTGGCAGATGGCGCGCCTTGCCAGTGGGGCACGGGCGGCGCCAGAATGCCGCTATCTGCCCCGCCTGATTGTTAAGGAAGTCCGATGCCTGATCCTGTTGCTGCCAGCCTGCGTATAGCGCCCGAAGCGCTGACTCGTCCGTTTTCCGCTGAACAGTTCAGCTTCACTACCACCAATGATCTGGAGCCCTTTCGCGGTGTGCTCGGCCAGGAACGCGCGGTCGAAGCCTTGCAGTTCGGTGTGGCCATGCCACGCCCCGGTTACAACGTCTTTGTCATGGGCGAGCCCGGCACCGGGCGCTTCTCGTTCGTCAAACGCTACCTGAAAGCCGAAGGCAAACGCCTGCAGACCCCGGCGGACTGGGTTTACGTGAACAATTTCGATGAGCCGCGCGAGCCCCGCGCACTGGAGTTGCCATCGGGCACTGCCGGTTCGTTCATCGGCGACATCAACGGTCTGATCGACAACCTGCTGGCGACGTTTCCGGCAGTGTTCGAGCACCCGTCCTACCAGCAAAAGAAAAGCGCCATCGACCGCGCTTTCAATCAGCGCTATGACAAGGCCCTCGACATCATCGAGCGTCTGGCTCTGGAAAAAGACGTCGCCCTGTACCGCGACAGCAGCAACATCGCCTTCACCCCGATGCTCGACGGCAAGGCGCTGGATGAGGCGGAGTTCGCGCAGTTGCCGGAAGCCGAGCGCGAGCGTTTCCACGATGACATTTCCGGCCTCGAGGAGCGCCTGAACGAAGAACTCGCCAGCCTGCCGCAGTGGAAGCGTGAATCGAACAATCAACTGCGTCAGCTCAACGAAGAAACCATCACCCTGGCCTTGCAGCCATTGCTATCGCCGCTGTCGGAGAAATACGCGGAGAACGCTGCGGTCTGCGGTTACCTGCAAGCCATGCAGGTGTATCTGCTGAAAACCGTGGTCGAGCAATTGGTCGACGACAGCAAGACCGACGCCGTTGCGCGCAAGCTGCTCGAAGAGCAATACGCCCCGAGTCTGGTGGTCGGGCATCCGGCCAGCGGCGGTGCGCCGGTGGTGTTCGAACCGCACCCGACCTACGAAAACCTGTTCGGCCGCATCGAGTACACCACTGATCAGGGGGCGCTCTACACCACCTATCGGCAGTTGCGTCCGGGGGCGCTGCACCGCGCCAATGGCGGCTTCCTGATTCTGGAAGCGGAAAAAATGCTCAGCGAGCCGTTCGTGTGGGATGCGCTGAAACGCGCCCTGCAATCGCGCAAGCTGAAAATGGAGTCGCCTCTGGGGGAGATGGGCCGTTTCGCGACCATGACCCTCAACCCGCAGCACATTCCGCTACAGGTCAAGGTCATCATCATTGGCGCGCGGCAGTTGTATTACACGCTGCAGGATCTCGATCCGGACTTCCAGGAGATGTTCCGCGTGCTGGTCGATTTCGACGAAGACATCCCGATGGTCGACGAAAGCCTGGAGCAATTTGCCCAGTTGCTGAAAACCCGCACGTCGGAAGAAGGCATGGCGCCGCTGACTGCCGATGCGGTGGCCCGTCTGGCGACCTATAGCGCGCGGCTGGCCGAGCATCAGGGACGTTTGTCGGCGCGTATCGGCGATCTGTTCCAACTGGTCAGCGAAGCGGATTTCATCCGTCACCTGGCCGGCGATGAAATGACCGACGCCGGGCATATCGAGCGCGCACTGAAAGCCAAAGCCACGCGTACCGGGCGGGTGTCGGCGCGGATTCTCGACGACATGCTCGCCGGGATCATCCTGATCGACACCGACGGCGCAGCGGTCGGCAAATGCAACGGGCTGACCGTGCTGGAGGTCGGCGATTCGGCGTTCGGTGTGCCGGCGCGGATCTCCGCCACGGTGTACCCGGGCGGCAGCGGCATCGTCGACATCGAGCGCGAGGTCAACCTTGGCCAGCCGATCCACTCCAAAGGCGTGATGATCCTCACCGGGTATCTGGGCAGCCGTTACGCGCAGGAATTCCCGTTGGCGATTTCCGCGAGTATCGCCCTGGAGCAGTCCTACGGTTATGTCGATGGTGATAGTGCGTCGCTGGGCGAGGCGTGCACGCTGATTTCGGCGCTGTCGAAAACCCCGCTCAAGCAGTGCTTCGCGATCACCGGTTCGATCAACCAGTTTGGCGAAGTACAAGCGGTCGGCGGGGTCAACGAGAAGATCGAAGGCTTCTTCCGCCTCTGCGAAGCACGCGGGCTGACCGGCGAGCAGGGCGCGATCATTCCGCAGGCCAACGTCGCCACGCTGATGCTCGACGAAAAGGTCCTGGCGGCGGTGCGCGCCGGGCAGTTCCACGTGTACGCCGTGCGTCAGGCGGACGAGGCGTTGAGCCTGCTGGTCGGTGAGCCGGCCAGAGCTCTGTAGACCGTGAACTGGCCCTTGAAGGTCCCGTCAGAGTTGTCCACTGCAATCCCAGCAATGTTCTGGCCATAGAGTTGCTGCCAGTTGGTGACATCAGGGAGGCCGAGAGGCGAAGGCCAGGCCAGGTTGTCAATGTAGTTGGCAACTATGGAAGTGATGGTGTTGGGAACTGATCCCTGCTCTGGGTTGTTGAACATGTCCCTTGTTGTGAGCGTGAAGAACTAGGTGATTCCAGCGACTGCCGTGATTGGGGAGGGGAGGTTGGTCGTACACTTGGAGGGATCAATGTCTCCTGGGGTGACAACAAGTGTGAAAGGAGAGCCAATGATTGGAGTTCCAAGGAGAGAGATCTGGAGTTGATAGGTCCCTGCAATTTGAGGGACGTATTGGGCAAAGTACACTCCGGTGGAGGCTGTCTGGTAGACTGCGGTGACGGAAAAGTCTCCAGCGTGAGTGATGCCTGGACCCACGAAGGAAAGGAGGTAGTTGTCGTTTTGGTTGTTGATCGGTTGTGACTAGGAGTCTCGACTCTGGATAGTCACCTGGGAAGTCTTGCCTGCAACAGCTTTGGTAAGTCCTGTGCCCGTAGCTGTGCAGAATGTGGGGATACTGGGGCCTTGAGTGATTGTGATAGCGTAAGGACTCGAGGCGACTCGCTGAGGGTAGTACATGTAGAGGGGAGGAATCTGTTGTTTTGGGATGGAGAGAGATGTCCAAACCAGGGAAACGAAGGCCTGTTCTTGGAGTTCCTTGTACTCGAGGACCACATCATAGAACTGGTTGAGGATGAGGGCCTTCGAGGCAGTCATGTCACTGCAGCAGGTGTCCCACCGGTCGATGACTAGGATCCCGTCGAGGTAGAGTCGCACTCCGTCGTCAGCATGAACAATGAAGGTGAACTCCTCAGTGGCAGGAGCTCTGATCTTTCCGAACCATCGGATGCTTACGAAGTCAGCGGCATTGGCAGTAATAAGACCCAGGCCCCAGTTGAAATTAATCTGGGAGTCGTACCTGGAGAACTCTGGGGTTCCATCGAGGAAGGCGTTGTCGAAGTACTGTCCGTAAAACCCTCCGTTCTTGGCGAGGAAGACATCGACAGAGGCAAGTCCATTGGATGGGACTTGGAAGGTAAGGGTGTACATCCCGTTGGCTAGGTCTGTCATCTGTCTGATCAAGGGCTTATTGGTGAGGATGTGGGAGGAAGTGGCAGACTCATCACAGTGAAAGTTGGAGGTCACTGTGCAGCGGTCCTGGACAGTCACGAAGAAGAAGTCTCCTCCTGTCACTCGGGCAACGTTGGCTGTGTCGTAGGCATTGACCGTGATTTGAGTGTCGACGTTGGCGGGGAAAGTGGTGATGCCCGGCCCAGATACCAGCGAGAAGGAGGGAGAGGTTTCCACGGAGATGGACATGGTGAGGATTGGAGAATCTGCACTCTAGCCCACCCAGTTGAACGCGTTTACTTTGAAGTCGTAGGAAGTGGCGGTCAGTGGGGAGCTGCTGAAGCTGGTAATGAACTGGGTCTTGGTGGTGGGGTTTTGGCTCCCATCGTAGATTAGGGTGAAGGTAGGTGCACCATTCAATCTCATGTAGAGGGTGTATCCAAGAATGGGGGAGCCTCCATCTGAAGCAGGAGGCTGCCGTCAACAATGACGAGGGGAATGGAGGCAAGCACAAGCGTAGGAATAGGAGGAGGGTTGGGGAAGTTGGCACAGATGAAAGTCACAGGGATACTCCAGTCCGAGGTGGCTGGTAAGGCTGTGATGTAACTTAATTCGACATCCATGGTTCTTCCGTCGTCTACGCAGAGAATAAAAAGGTGAGCAGGGCAAGTTAGGGTTGGAGCCTTACCTGTGGGAGCGCAGTTGATTTGTCCTGAGAGGGTTCCACCTGTGGATGTTGGGCCGAAGGTCGTGCCAGCCTAAATGGAGGAGGTCAAGGATGTGATAGTTGAGTAGGGGAAGAAGGCTTACGTTGTCTGTATACCGGAACTGGTAGGAAACAGCTGAAGGGACACTTGGCCACTGGAAGGTAATGACCGAGGCAGCATAGCTCTGCCATGTTGGAGGCGGAGGGGCTGCGGGGGTTGCTACAGCAAGGGTTAGACTCCTAGGTTTAAAATGGCCATGAAAGCCAAATGGGAAGGCCGCTGACTCCTGATGTCAGTCAGAAAGCCAATGGCGAGCCGGTAAGGGGCGACGACTTACTTTGTGCGTTGGCGAATGCCAGCAGCAAAAGTATAAGAGCTTAGAGATGTGGGAATCCCTTGGTGCTCTTGAGGAAAGTATAAGTCTTGTCTGACTTTAGTCTTTATCGTTGTAAGGACATTAAGTTTGGTTGTTTATAATAATTAATTCACAAACTCATAGAATTAACAGGAGCCTATACATTCGGAAATACTCGATTCTCATTGGCTCATTTCTATAATAATTATAATCAGGGCTCTCTCCCCTTCTATTGGGTCGCTGGGGTTTTGGGGTTTTGGGGCTTTGGAGCTACCATGCTGGCGACCAGACTGACTTTTTCATATTCTTCTGGATCATCAATAACCAACCGATCGATTTCATCCCCAAAGACGTCTCGAATTGTTCGGTAGAGAAGAGTTTGATCGCGGTGAACAACAGAGGGCGCACGGAGTCTTTTAGCGCTTTCCATGACTTGAGCCCATAGTTGCTCTAGAAATTGGATGTCGGCTTTTAACTCAGCTTCTGTTCTTTGTTCACATTCGGTTCTGAGTACCAAGCCAAACCCTTCTGGCATGAGTCTCTCGCCAATTTTTCTGAGTCTTTCTCTTTCTTTACGATCTTCAATTTTCCGGCTTACCCCGAGGTGATTACCTTCTGGCATAAGGACGACATACCTTCCAGGAAGTGAAATTCTTGTCGTTACTCTTGCGCCTTTGGTTCCTCTTGGCCCCTTTGTAACCTGGACCATGAGTTCTTGCCCCGGTTTGATCAGTTCTTTTATTTTTCGGCGTCGAAGTTCACTTCTTCGGATGCTTGCGGGGCTAGAGTCTCCAATTTCATCGGGCAAAATATCTCCGACGTAGAGAAATGAGTTTCTTTCTAGTCCAATATCAACAAATGCTGCATCCATTCCGGGCAGAACATTTTGAACAATTCCTTTGAAAATTGAGCCGACAACGCGCTCTTCGCGTTCAACTCGATATTCCATGAGTTTGCGGTCTTCTAAGAGTGCGATTCTTGTTTCTCGGCTAGAGCAATTGACGACGATATCTACTGAGTTGGGCTTTTGGGTTGCCGGAGCGATTCGAGTTGATGGGGTGCGACGTGTTCGCACTGGTGCTTTTTTCTTCAATTTTTAGTAAACCTACAATTTATTTACCGGGGGCTCGACAACTTGGGCGGATGGTCAATTGCTCAACGCGACTGGGTTGGATCCCGCACCGGAAACTTGATTGTACCCTTTTAAGAAGTTTGTAGGCTGGATCGGTATAGTTAGGACAAGGATGCCTGTCTTTGAATTCCAGTGTGTTAAGTGCGGTAAAAAGTGCAGTTTGCTCATTGGCATGACAGCCGAGCCGGATGAGGAGGTGTGCCCACATTGTGGATCGGTTGAATTGAATCGACTTGTTTCTCGTTTTCGGCAGGGACGAAATGAAGATGCCAGAGTTGATGAAATGGCGGATCGATTGGATTCCATGGTAGATCCGGATTCTGGATCGGCGATGCGGGGCATGGTGCGCGAAATGGGGCGGGCAATTGATGACGATTTGTCGGATGAAATGGAAGAGATGTTTGAATTTGATATGGATAATCCGGAGTTGACCGATGAGTAAACGCTTTGGTCAGTTGACAGTTGTTTGCGGCAGTATGTATGCCGGCAAGAGTGAAGAATTGATTCGTCGAGCTCGCCGGGCGCTCTATGCGAAAAAGAAAGTTCAAGTTTTTAAGCCAGCAATTGATTCTCGTTACGATGAGCAAATGGTGGTGACTCATATGGGTGTAAAACATGAAGCAGTCCCGGTTGCGAGTGTTTCGGATCTCGTGAAGCAGATTGACTGCGACACGGACTATGTTTGTATTGAAGAAGTGCAGTTTTTTGATCCTTCAATTGTTGATGTTGCTGTCGAATTAGCGGATTCGGGGATTGAAGTTGTGTGTGCGGGACTAGATCAAGATTTTCGTCGGCAGCCGTTTGGCCCAATGCCGCAATTGTTAGCGGTTGCTGATGACGTTGTCAAACTTAGGGCAATTTGTATTCAATGTGGTCGCACGGCGAGCCATACACAACGGATTATTGATGGAAAACCGGCAGGCTGGGATGATCCGATTGTTTTGATTGGAGCTACTGAAAGCTACGAAGCCAGATGTCGACACTGTCATAAAATGTTGCGATCCAAAAAGAAAAAGCCGTTAGCAAAATAGCTAACGGCAATTTATTATCGGAACTCTTAGACAGTTTCCGTTTTGAACTTTGCATCGACGACCATTCCGGCAGCCGGTGCATTGGTCATATTGCCTTCAGACTTCATGACAAATCCGGTTTTAATATCGATCCACATGGTTCCTTTGCTTGTAGCTGGTTGACTTCCTTCAAGCTCCTTGATATCAAAACTGACTTTCGCAGTTTGCTTTCCTTTTACTTCTTCAAACCCTTCGCAGGTGTACTTGAAGATGGTTTTTGGAGTTGAATTTGTAGTATTCGTCGCTAAAGTGTCTTCCCAAGTCGTACCTTTATCCACTTCCTTGTCAGGGAAAATAAAGATAAATAGATTTGAGAATCGGAAGCTAGATTCGTCGATCATTTCTGCTTCCATCTTTGTGAGATGCCCTTTCTTGTTATAGGTGCTCGTAGCGGTTGAATCGTTACCGGCAGGTTGCTCGGCTCCGTCCATCGAAATCATTGAATTTTCAGAAGTTTCGGCAATTACAAGGGATCCGTCTTCATTCACAGCCTTGATTTCCTGCAGAGCATCTGCAGAATAATTAATGGTTTGTCCACTGAAATCGAGTTCTACTGAAAGTTTGGATTTGTGCTTGTCGCCAACCTTAACATCACGAGATATTTTTGTTGGAGCAATGAGAGCAGAAGCTGCTAAAGAGGCAGCAACGAGCATTAGCAAAAATGAGTTTTTGAGCATGGTTAATCTCCTAATCTAGGAATCTATACTTAAACTTAGACATTTACGGTTGATATCCGTTTCAATAATGGGCCGTTTGGACAGATGCAAAGAATAGAGTCAAAATGGAAGTGGAATGGGTGTACTGAAGGCGATTTCATTTGATGCAGCAGGGACTCTTGTCGATGTGCAATATGATCCGGTTAGATTTGCATTGGAAGGTGCAACGGCACTTAATCTTGAACTGGACCCGCAGGTTGCCAGCGAAGTTTATGGTCGTTTGCTCTTAGGTGGTCGCAAACAATACGAAATCATCAATCGCGATGGTTCGCTCAGTGAATGTCGTCAATTTTGGGTTGATTTGACCGAAAGTTGGCTTGATCAATTGGGGGCCGATATCCGCTTGGCGGAGAACCTTGTGAGGGTCGTTGAATCAAGAATGTTTGCGGAAAACCAAGAAGTATTTCAGCTTTATGATGATGTTTTGCCAGTACTAGATTATTGCGATCAGAAGGGAATTCGTTTGGCCATGATCAGCAACTGGGACTACACTTTGGAACCAGCCTTGAGAGCAGCTGGAATATTTGAGAGGTTTGAAGTTGTGGTTGCGAGCTTGATTTTTGGAGTCGAAAAACCTGACCCTTTGATTTTTGATCATACACTTGAACTTTTGGGATTGGACGCAGGACAGGTTTGGCATATTGGAGATGATCCGGTGGCAGATATATTGGGGGCAGCCGGAGTAGGAATTCGCGGGATTAAGATTGATCGAAGTTTATTAGAGTCGGAAGGCGATGTTTTGTGTGACTTGCGCGATTTGCCGGAGTTAGTCGGATTATGAGGCTGGAAGAATTTGATTATGAACTGCCAGAAGAGCTCATTGCGCAGGTTCCGCTTGATGATCGAAGTGCTTCAAGACTATTGCACCTCGACAAGATCACAGGCGAGATATTTCATCGATCATTTACTGACTGTATAGATTTGCTCGAACCGGGAGATGTATTAGTTGTTAATGAAACAAGAGTCACGGCAATTCGACTTTATGGAAAAAAATCAACCGGGGCCGAAGTTGAACTTCTGCTGCTAGAGCCATTTTCTTCTGGGAAATTTTGGTGTCTGGCAAGGCCAGGAAGGAGGCTAAATCGAGGTTCGAGAATTGAATTCGAAGGTGGATTGCAATGTGAAGTGTTGGACGTGGATTCAATTGGCAGGAGACTTGTTGATTTTAGCAATACGCCTCAATGGGAATCTATTCTTGCTTTGGTTGGACAAGTGCCTCTGCCACCATATATTCAAACTCAACTAGAGGATGGTGAACGCTATCAGACTGTTTATTCTCACGGCGGAGGCAGCGCCGCCGCGCCGACGGCGGGATTACATTTTACTCAGGCGCTACTGGACAGAATTTTGGCAAAGGGAATCGAAATAGCCAAAGTCAGTTTGGATGTTAGCTTAGACACATTTCGGCCAGTTAATGTTGAGAACATTGAAGATCATAAAATCCATGGAGAGACGTGCCGAGTTTCGGAAATTGCGGCAGAAACAATCAATGGTCGTAAAGGTCGGGTCATCGCGGTTGGCACGACATCGGTGCGTACCTTAGAAACGTTTGCGAATTCAACTGGAACAATAGAAAGTGGCGAAACAAGGTCGGAAATCTTTATTACTCCAGGATATTCCTATAAATTGGTCGATGGAATGTTTACAAATTTTCATTTACCAAAAACCACGATGTTGATGATGATTTCAGCCATGGCGGGGCAAGAACCTGTTATAAATGCTTACCGAGAAGCAGTGTTAGCCCGGTATCGATTCTTAAGTTTTGGAGATTCCATGCTCATTTTGTGACTGTTAGGCCCGATGTAGTTACTTTCTTCATGTATCATTTGGCCTGCAGCTATGTCGACGACCAAGGAATTCGATCCGTTAGAATATATTGAAAACGCTTTTGTAGATGGCGGAAACGGCACAAAAACCAGCAAGAATGGCAAGGCCAAGAAACCAGTTGATGGCGACAAAGCTAAATTTCGCAAAACCCAATTGAGTGCGCCAAGACCGCGACGATCTAAAAAGACCGTATCAGCACCAATTCTTGATTCTGGCTTGACAGATCTATTAGAAATGTTGCCAAAGAACATTGAGTTTTTGGGCAAATTTTTCAGCGATGGTGTCACAAGTAAGTATTACCAAGGCGAATTTAAAGAGTCGCGAGAAGAGTTGATCCGAAGATTATTGGATCCGGAATTAACACTAGAAGAAACTTCTCGGTTATTAGGTGTTTGTCCAGCAACCGTTCGTCGGTACACTAATCGTGGATGGCTTGGTCACCACCGCACCAAAGGCGGTCAGCGACGATTCCGCTTAAGCGGAGTTGTAAAGTTTGTTGCGGAACACGGTCGACTCCCCGAGGAGTAATGACTTGAAATCCGATGGGCCGCTTAAGATTGCGGTTTTTTCGGATAGTGCGCTTCCGATTTTAAATGGCGTCAGCGTGAGTATTGACCAAATGATCCGGCAATTCCGGCACTTTGGTCATTCTGTTCATCTCTTTACATCTGGATATCCGGGACATTCTGAAACTGATCCCAACACTCACCGTTTTTTTGCGGCTCATACGCCATTTGCGAGAGATTATCCTCTATCATTGCCTCCGTTTTATCCCTGGCTAAGAGAATTCCGTCGTCACGATTTTGATATTGTTCATACTCACACTCCATTTACAGTTGGATTTGTAGGGTTAAGGTGGGCAGAATCGCACGAGATTCCGATTGTTTCAACCTATCACACTCACTACGACAAGTACGAACACTATATTCCAGTATTTCCCAAGGCATATGTTCGATACAAGATTGCGAAACACTTGAATTACTACTACAACAGCGTTGATCATGTTGTCACGCCCAGTGAAGCTAGTCGAAAGTGGCTTCAACGACATGCGGTTCGAAAGCCTGTTTCGGTCATTCCTACTGGCATTCCGCTTGCAAAAAACTTAGACCGTTCAGAAATAAGAACACGATTGGGAGTTTCTCCAGATCAAAAAGTAATCCTATATGCCGGCCGGGTAGCCCGCGAGAAAAACCTAGATGTTTTTTTTGCTACGGCGCAAGTCGTGATGTCGAAGAATCCCCATGCAGTTTTATGGATTGTTGGTGATGGCCCCGCCAAGGAGAGGTATCGAAGGATGGCAAATGAATTGCGAATAGGCGATAGAACCACATTTTTTGGATTTGTTCCTCGGGCAGACGTAGATCAGTTCTATGCGGCGGCTGATCTGTTCCTGTTTGCATCTCAAACTGAGACTCAGGGTCTCGTCGTTTCGGAAGCAATGTCATATGGTCTACCGGCTGTCGTTGTTAATTCCGGAGGTGCAGCTGAAGCAGTTTCTGATTCAGTAAATGGATATCGAGTGTCTAACAGTCCAGCTGAGCTATCTGGAGCCGTTTTAAGAATCCTAGAAAACGAACAGCTGCGGTTAGAGTTTGGGGTAGGGGCGCGATCTGCTGCATTGGAATTGAGTATTCCATACATGGCACAAAGTATTATTGATGTCTATCGTGGCGTGATCAGTAATTTTTGCGCCTCTGGAATAAAGTATGACGACTGAAGGAATATTTCGCCGACCACTGGCAATTTTTGGAATCATCACCGTGGTCTTGGCACTTTTCAAGCTCATAGTTGGACTCATTCTAGTTCCCCCTTCAATCGCTCCGGTTTTATCTGTTGTTTCTGTTTTCTTCTTTATTGGCTTTTCACTTTATGGACTAATTGTTGGCTCAATGCGGGCTTGGAGTTCAAAAGAAGCCTGGCTTTTTTTGGGTTCAGGCATTGTGCTGCATTTGGGATCCTTTTTACTTTTACGATCCGGTGGTCTTTCAGGAATTGGAGAAGTCGCATCTCGCATAGGAATGGATTCAGGTGTTTTGCTATGGACACTTGGTTTAGGCGCGCTTGTTGGAAAACTGATCCGAGAAAAGAACTTGCTTCTTCCAGTCGCAATATTTTTAGCAGGATTTGATATGTTCTTGATTCTCACTCCCACAACACCGCAAGCGAGAATTGTCCGAGAGAATCCTGAAATTGTTGGGGCAATAGGTACAAGCGTTCCGGGCGTTAGGGCAAACACTCCTGAAGCGGCATCGGAGGGCGCAAAAATTGACAGTGTTGGATATGTTGGCCCGGCAGACTTTTTTGTTACGGCGGCACTGTTCAGCGTGATGTTCAGACATAAAATGCGCATGAAGCAATCAGCAATATGGCTGATGCCAGTAATGGGTGGCTATATGCTTCTCGCAATATTTTCACCAATAGGTGGATTACCTGCGCTAGTCCCCATTGGTGCAACTGTTTTGCTTGTTAATATCAAAGAATTTAAGTTGGCAAAAGACGAGAAAGCGGCGACTATTGGTGTCGCAATCATTGCAATGATCCTTGCTGGTTTTGGCCTATATAATGCGATTACTTACAAGCCGCCAGTTGAGCCAGCTGAGTCTTTGCCATTGGATTCCGCCCCAAATGCTTCAGAATCGGCAAACTTGCAACGCTAAGTTTTTGCAAATCAATGCCAGTTTTGAGCCCCGATTTTTCACAGAAATAGACAAGATCTTCGGTTGCCAAGTTCCCTCCAGCTCCTGGAGCATATGGGCAACCACCCAGCCCAGCTGCGCTGGAATCGAAACGGTAATAGCCTTGTTCAACCATGCTGGACTACATTTGCAATTGCCGTTCCTCTTGTATCGTGAAAATGCCAAGCAGTTTTGTTTTTTGGTAGAAAGTTTTGCAAAGGCTGTGCAAGAGCTTTGATCTGATTTGGTACGGCAACTCCAATGGTTTCGCCAAGTGCAATTTCATCAACGCGTAGCTTTAAAAGTTTTTCTACTACTTCGCAAACAACGTCGGGAGAAATAGGGCCAGAAATTGGGCACTCTACAATTGTTGATACGTAAGCTCTTATGTAACCATTTGGTTTAAGTGCTTTAAACTCACTGACTACTTCGGCGAATACTTTTAAAGACTCATCAACTGTCATGTTGATGTTTTTTTTTGTAAATGCATCGCTGGCTGCCGTAAACAAAGCGATTCTATCGACCTGGTTTTCTTTGACGGATTGAAGGCCACGCAGATTAGGAACGAGAACCGATATCTTCAATTCAGTCAGATGTGCAAGGCTCTTCAAGAGCTCACTCGCATCTGCCAATTGAGGTACCCATTTTGGATTGACAAAGCTAGTAGCCTCGATTTCCGTTAATCCTGCATCAGCAAGATTCTCGATAAACTCAGCTTTGAGTTGAGTAGGCACTGGAGTTTGCTCATTCTGCAGGCCATCTCGTGGCCCAACTTCTACAATCTGAACGTTACTCATTCGTTGGGGACAATCCTTGCAACCAAATGACTGTCATCAACTTGATCTCCGACATTTACATTCAGTTCGGTTACAGTTCCTTCTATGCCCGCAATCAGCGGTTGTTGCATTTTCATGGCTTCCAGCACGGCAATTTTTTGTCCGATTACCACGAGATCGTCAACTTTGACAGAGATTTCGACTATTTGTCCAGGCATCGGAGTACGCAATTCGCCAGATCCCCCGTGCGCTGACCCTTGACCACCTCTTTTTGGCTTGATAGCTTCGTAAACCTTGCCTTCAAATGAAACGAAAGTAGAATCGCCTCTTTTGACAACGAGCGCAGACTTCAATCCACGATCAGTTTTAATTAAAATCCTATCGCCATGTTCACGAATTTCTAAACCTTTTGGTTGAAGATCGTATTCTGATTGATTGATGATAACTTTCATCTGTGACGTTCCACTTTAAATTTTTGTGCCGCTTCAACAAAAGAGTTGAAGAGTTTATCAGTAGTTTCAGATTCTGTTCGCTCGGGATGCCATTGCACTCCAACGACCCACGGGCGATTAGTCAATTCTATGGCTTCAATGGTGCCGTCTTCGTGTTTTGCAACAATATTTAACCCATTTCCAGCTTGGTGAACGGCCTGATGATGGGAACTTGCACCGACAGCTGTATTGCCAACAATTTGATTCAAAAGGGAATTTGGTACCACGCTATATTCATGAACTGGATATCCACGATGTTTGTCGTCACCCAAAATATCAGGCAGATGCTGGTGGAGAGATCCATTTTGAATGACATTGATAAATTGGCATCCATAACAGATCCCAAATACTGGAAGATTGAAAGGGATCAGTTGCCAGAGCGCATGCTCGGTTTCAAAGCGATCCTGAGACTCGACACTTGCAGCTGGATGGAGTTCTTCTCCCCATAGCGCGGAGTTGAAGTCATCTCCGCCTGGAATTAGCCATCCGTCAATGAGAGGCGCAATTGTGGCAACATCCGTAGTTGGTGGAATGAGAATAGTAGCAGCGCCTGCCTCGTTTAACCGATCAATATAATTGCGTTCTAAATAGTATCGGCAATGTGGTTTGCCACTTGTGGGGCTTGTCATTGCCCCTAACGAAATTCCAATGAGAGGCTTAACCATTTAGTTAATCAATCCACGTATGTTTTCAACATTGTGTTTAACTGCGTTTAGGAAATCTGCACCACCGACACCATTGATGAGTCGGTGATCAATGGTAATTCCGATGTTAGCGCAACGAATAAATTTCGGATTATCATTGTCATTTGATACTCCCCAATGCGCTTCACCCAGGAAAATTGTTGCAATCCCGGGAGGAACAACAACTGCCATCGCATCTCTTATTCCGTGCCCTTGCATGTTGGTGATACTTAGCGTAACGGATTCATTGGCTTGATCAACACCAGCTCTAGCCGTGTGAATACTATCGCGAGTTGCCTTAGCGAATTCCTGCCATGTAAGCGTGTTCGCATCTTGTACTACCGCAATCACTAGCTCATCGCCGGGCAAAGAAACTGCAATGCCTAGTTGCAGATTTTCATAAGTCCTTACGGTTGAATCCCCGATGAGAGTTGATCTGATGATGGCATGCTTAGTACCGGCTTTTGCCACGGCAAATGCAAACATTGTAAACAAAGAAGGCTGGAATTCCGCACCGCTTTCTCTAACTTCTTCTCTCAGAGCTTCCAGTTCTCCCCAATTTGCCGTAACCTGCATCATTCCAGGCACTACAAGTTGAGATCCTCGCTGAAGTCGGCTTGCAAGAATTCTTTGTTTGCTACCTAGAGGAACTTCTTTGAATGATTTGCCACTTGAGGAAACCTGCGATTTTTCGCTAGATACGGCCTGGCTTCCAGACGCCAAGTAGGCATCAATATCTTCGGGCATAATTTTTGATCCAGTTGCCGGAATACTATTGAGTTGGGAATCGCTTAAACCAAGTTTTTTGGCATGGGCTCTTGTTCGAGGTGGAATGTCCGTCCGTCGCTCGCCTGAAGTGGATAGGCTGGCTGCTTTTGTTGCGGTGTCTTGCTGGGTGACTGGTTTATTCTCTTGCTGAACACCTTGTATTTTTTCATTTGTTTCGACTTCGAGAACGTTCGTTCCAATTGGCAGGAGGTCATCGACTTCGGCCAACCATCTCACAAGCGTTCCTGCAAATGGGGATTCAACATCCATTACGGCCTTATCCGTTTCCATTTGGTAAATCACTTCATCCTTTGCAATTTTGTCTCCAGGATTTTTGAGCTTTGCAACCAGCCGCGCTTCTTGAAGTCCTTCTCCAATTTGCGGAATAGCTAGTGATACCAATGAACCGCCTTGATTATCATTTATCGCTTCTTCAGAAGGAGCAATTTTGGAATCTTCAGTATCTGAAGCAACATCCATGACGAGAACATTTGCCCCAATGGGCATGACTTCATCGACTTCGCCGAGCCATTTTACGACCGTTCCTTCGTAGGGAGACTCGACATCCATCACGGCTTTATCGGTTTCCATTTGATAAATGGTTTCGTCTTTTTTAACGAACTCACCGGGTTGCTTGAGAATCGCTACGATTCTGGCTTCTTGGAGACCTTCTCCTATGGCTGGTAATTGGACTTGAATTTCCGGCATGAAAACACCTATTTGGAAGTGTGTAGTGAGTTTGGCACAAGGATCAGATGAGCTGGGTGGACTTGTCTAACGGGTCCTTGCCTTGAACGGAGGGAATTAGCTTGGTATAATTTTCGCTCGTGCTTCCGTGAGTCCGAGTATCGACTGCTTCCATCGATCTTAGGTTCAAAAAAACGGAGTTTTTGCAAGGACCATAAAAATGGCAAAGAAAATCGCTTCAGTTGTTAAGTTGAATATTCCCGCAGGGAAGGGTAACCCATCGCCACCAGTAGGACCGGCATTGGGTCAGGCCGGGATTAATATGATGGAGTTCTTGAAGAAATTCAATGAAATGACCGCATCACAAATGGGTTACACATTGCCAGTAACTATCACAGTTTTCGAAGATCGATCTTATTCGTTTATTGTTAAGCAGCCTTTGATGAGCGACTTAATCAAAAATGAACTTCGACTTCAAAAAGGTAGTAATAACCCAAGCAAGGAAGTTGCTGGTCGAATGAATCGTAAGCAAGCTGAAGCCATTGCAACATTAAAAATGGCTGACTTGAATACCGACGATATGGACATGGCTGTTAGAATTGTTGCTGGTACAGCACGATCTATGGGCATTGATACCGATTTCGACTAATAGGCTAGGCCATTAAAACTATAAGAAAAGGCTGCTACGTCCAATAATTGGAAGTAGCAGCTAATTTTTTAGTTTGGAGATTTGATAATGAGGTTGTGGAGTTGTTTTGCCTTAATGGCGATGGCAGGATTTAGCCTTTCGGCTGGTCCTGAGGACGGATCATTTGGTCCGGGACAAGTGATTGCAGATGAAGTTCGGCAATTAGCCGAGGCAGATTTTGCGTTTATCCCAGGCGGGATATTGCAAGTGAGCACTAATAAATCGACCAATCTTTCTCAATATCTGAGCGTAAAGGATGAAAAACTTACGGTTGTTAAGCTCACAGGAAAGCTCATTCTCGCATCTTTAGAAAGATCTGTCTCTTTGCTACCTAGTTCAAATCCAAGCTTCTTGCAAATATCGGGATTAAAAGTTACTTACGACCCGACTAAGTTTTCAGATCGAATCTTGAAAGTGGAATCCGATTCCGGATCATTTGATTTAAACAAAACATATGAAGTAGCAATGCCAGAAACCATGGCAAAGGGCGGATTTGGATTTTTCACAATTTGGGATAGCAAGGCCATTGTGAAAACATTGCCAGCCACTATAAACGATGCTATTAAGGACAAGGCATTTCAGAATAGTCCTGATCGCTATACCGTTCGATCTGGTGAATGAAGAACAACGGCTGTGCCATAGCAAAGAACCTCCGTGATTCCGGGGCCAATTTCATTTGCGTCGTATCTCATTCCTAAAATTGCGGTGGCTCCAAGTTCTGCCGCATGCTGAATCATAAGCTCGTATGCCTCGCGTCGAGTTTGTTCGCAGAGTTCTGTGTAGATTGAAATGTTCCCACCCACAATAGATTGTAGGCTCGCGCCAAAGTTTCCGACAACAGACCGGGAGCGAACTGTAATTCCTCTTACGATTCCAAGGTGTTGGATTATTTTGTGTTCTGGAAAATCATTGGTTGTAGTTACCCACTTGTGAAGCGCGTATGCCGGTGTCATCCTTGAAGACTAGCTGATTGGAAAGTGATCCTGCAATGGTAAGTCTTTAGTATTCGTAGACAAAGTCAAGTGAAGGTTGGATCTCTATTCGTGTTTTCTTTAGTCTCCATTGCTTTGGTCGCATGCGTTCAAGATCGGAGTTTAGCGGGAGATTGGGTGGGAAAAGTAAAAATTCAAAATCCAGATGGAGATGAGTTAAGCAAAGAGATTGAAACAGCACTCTCTGAAGCCATGTCTCTTTCTTTGAGTTTGAAGGCAGATGGAAGCTATCGGGAGAGAGTGATGTTTTTTACCGTAGAAGGTCGCTGGAAAATTGAGGATGGCTCTCTGAAATTGCAACCTGAAAAAGTCGATAGTAAGCCTCTCGATCAAATCAAAGATCCTGGCATAAAAAAAGAAATTGTGCCGGCTAAAGAATTTGAAATCAACAAAAGTACGATGACTTTTGGACGTAAAAGTCCAGAAGGCGAGTATCGGGAAGAATATCGACTTAAAGCTAAATAAGATCTTCGCGCCTAAGATAACTTCCTTTCATGATCTTATCAAACTCGCCCTCGTGAACCCAATGGTCTAATTGCTGCACCCGATGAATGGGCATGGGATGGGTTGCCACCATTCCGTACATGAGCCATATCAGAACCTTTCCGATACTGTCCATAAGATCCATGTCCGTATAACTCCGAGCTTGATCCATAAATGCTTCCAGATTTGCCTCATGAGAATAACGATGCGGCCCTCCAGCAAGGTGCATGTTTGCGGCGGCCGAAACGTCAAAGCTTTGCGAGCATAAGAGGCCGGCTCGGTCGCAAGTCACCTCAGCCTGGCGAATCCATTCGTAAAATGCAGCGGCCAAAGCAATAGCGGCGGCATCGCCTAAGCCAATGACTAGCCGATTCATGAGATTGAGAAGATAGATGAGCTGAGAAGCAACAGTTAGGTAAAGGAGGTGACCCGCTTTAATGTGACCGAGTTCGTGCCCGATTAAATGGTAGAGTCCGGCGTCGTCTAAAGTGTCAATAATGGAAGACCGAAGGACAATATATGGCCTTTCCACTCCGCCCGCAAAGGCATTAGGAAAGGGGTTATTTGAAATATACAATTCTGGTTCTGGCATATCCAGAATTTGGCAACATTCGCGGAGAATGGCATAAACTGAACCGTACTGTTTTGGTCCACAGCGAACGTTCATTCCCATGTTCCAACAATACATCCAGCGGTCAATTCCAGCTTCATGAAATTTTTTAATGACGGCAGGTAGGAGCGGTACTTTTTTTAGACCGTCAAGTGCCTTTTTATCAGCATCAGACATAAAAGCATCGGCTGATAAGCCAGGGAATCGTTGTCGCGTCATCTTTATATAGTTTACGGAGTTATAGACAGAAGGTTCCGAATAGGCTATCGTAATTGAGTTTTAAGATGCGATCTAACAATGATCAATGTGACAATATTCTGCGCAAAACCATAGATCGTTATGGCGATGAATGTTCCGATCATTCCCAGTTGGCTCGTAAGAATCACTGTAACTAACGTGCCGACAATTCCCAAGACAACTCTTGGCTTAATCAGCAGATGAGAGTTGTTTCCACTGAGAATTCCGATTGCGAGAACATTTGAAAGGCCACTCATTCCGCCAGCCAATACAGCCAGGGGGAGGAAACCCGCAACTGAGTAGTATTTTGGATCGGAAAGTAATTGCATGATCGGCATCGAAAATGCCCATGCAATAAAAGTTGCAATAACAATGAATGTGATTCCGATTTGAATCATTTTTAGATTCAATCGCCATGCGTTTTGGATTCGTGTTTTATCAGTAGCATCGCCAATTCTTTTGAAAACATATGGAGACAAAATCTGAATTAAAATTTGGATAAGGATTGCGATCGAAGCATTTCCGATATTCAGCACCGCCGAATACTTTCCAACATCCTCGGTAGTGTAAAAAATCTCCAAAGACCACCTTCCCGCAGACATTTGAAGCCATAAGGGCAATCCCCAATATATATGCGGAACTGCATAGTCTTGAATAAGTTTTGGCCAGTTTTCACGGCTTGAAGGGTCTGAATTTTGCCGAATCTCCTTTTGAAATGTTCTCTTTCTGAAAACGAAAAGCTGAATAGCAGTAACAGTCACGGCAGACGCCACAACGCTCCACATTGCAACTCCACTTCCGGTGCCCATGAGTGGAACCATTGCTACCAAGAAAAGAACATTGAGCCACGTTTTTAGTGCTTGTTGTATGGCGTGGGCAATTCTATCTCTGGCGGCAAGGTGAATCTGCGAAAGTAACTCGTTATAAGCCCAATTGACTCCCATGACGAGAGCACCTAATGTGAGACTTGCCCATTCGACTTTTTGTAGAAAAACAAAAATAATGAAAAGGGCAAAGCCAACTGGCACTGCAATCAGAAGTCGCTTTTTAGTTAACGCCAGTGATGCCCTATAGAATTCTAAAAATTGACCCTTTTCTGATGACGTGGCAAAGAATCTTCCTGCCGCCTCAGGAATGCCCGCAAATGCTGTCATCTGTAGCAAGATTGCAAACGAAAGAGCTAATGAATAAGCTCCATATGGCCCGGGCTCGATAAAGAATAAAGTGACCTTGGTAGAAACTAAACCACCGATCACAAAAAGGGCTTGCCCAACAATCACCCAGATACTCTCTCCCCAAAGATGCTTTCGACTTAAAAGACTATGGAGGAATCGATTCATAAATGCAGTGAGCTATCTTCTGCTCGGGATAACTCAGGTTACCTTGGGGCCTAAATATGCGACTGAACTCCCCAAGTCTAGAGAACATATTGATATTTAAAAACTAAGCAGCGACTGAAGAACGATTTTCTTTAAGGCTAACATTAATCTCCAATTCTCCCAGTGCCGGAATTTCAATAGGAATAATGAGTGCGGGAGCAACCGTTGATGAGATTTGCACAGTGGTTCCTTTGATAATTGTCGGAGGTGTGATATCACATGTAAATCCTTGCTGGGCAAGCATCGCGACTGAATTTTCATTAATTTTTTTGCCAAAATCGGCAATCGCAGCGGCCGCTATTTGATCGAATGTAACCACAGGTTGACCGATCATCTTTTTGGCAATCAGGTTTGCAGTCTTCATCGACATACCGTAAATGACTTGCCCAACAATGTCGCCAGTCACGCCGCATACAATATTGAGTTCTTGTGATGTGAAGTGTTCTGAGCGAATCGATAGCTTTCCTCGTTTCGGAGACACTCCGGTCAGTAATTGGATAACGGAAACAGAACCTGAAACAAATGGCGTGACATACTCAACTTTCATTTTTTCTGCAACTAAACCTCGTAGAAGTTAGAACCTGCCCTCCGTTCCTCAACTGTCATGAGTCAAGATGTCCTTAGAATGGATGCGAATTATTGGCAAATCGTAATCAGAAGGGATAAGATTCTCCTTTACCTTCAAAATGAATTGAGATTTAGTCAAGTTACTGATGATCCATTTTTAACCTAAAGCCTTGGCAGAAAAGCCCTTGCGTTTTCCTAAACAGTAGATTTCCGCTTGTTCTTAATAGTTGGTAGTTTCTAGTGCAAAAGTCAGCATTTGATAAGCGAGCCTGAATTTGATGCTCTTTAAGCCGCTCTTAAATCCGAAAACAGAAGTTCAAATTTTTCAAATTCTTCCACGAAGTCACTAGTAAGTAAATCCAAATCTGCCTTTGTGATTCCCAATCTTGCAAAAGCATTTTCTGAAAGTGAATAATGCAATCCGTCTCCTCCAAGGCCAAACCCCATTGAAGAAGTGAGATAGTCGCCAATGTGGACACAGTCAGTCACAAAAGAAGGGTTTTCCGAAGAGTCAGGTCGATGATGGAATAGACAAGCATGCTCAATCTCTTCCGGTAGATTCCAAGATTGGGCTAAATACGCTCCCACTTGGCAATGGTCATATCCAAGGACTTTGCGCTCTGCCGCATCAAACGGAATTCCTTCACGAATTGCATAAAGTTTGATGGCTTGAATTTTGTTTTCTATCCAAATACTGAGAGCAACTTTTCCGATATCGTGCAATAGCCCAGAAGTAAACGCGACATCAGGCGCACATTTTCTGGACTGCTGAGCAACAAGTTGAGCACCAACAGCTGTTCCAAAGGAGTGACTCCATAGCTGTTCTGGCCCAAGACAGTATCCAGAAACTGACCTGCTCATCCACGGATAGGTTGCAGCGACCGCTGCCAGGTTCTTTACCGTTCGCATGCCAAGAATGACAACGCCATCTTGAAGCTCGTTAACTCTCTTTGATAGTCCGTAATATGCGCTATTTGCTAATCTTAAAACTCGAGCCGATAGCGCTTGGTCTGTTGCGAGAATTCTTGCGATTGAAGCCGCTGACGCGTTTGTATTTTGGGTTTCCTTCATAACCCGAATAGCAGTTGCGGGAATTGTCGGTAAATCCGGAGTTTTACTAACAATATCTTCAATCGTGACGGTATGGCTCATCAGTTATGTCCCTCTTAGATTACAAATTGTTCTTTCGGCACCTTGAACCGAGCGAACTGTAACCAATCCGGTCTCAACGTCAAGTGAAATTGTTCTGCCTGATGTTCCGCCAGTATCAGATGCCAAAACTTGAATAGAACTTTCCTGCAGAATCCTTTCCACAGCATCTGCATTTCTTGCTCCAATATCAAAGGTTCTGGTTGTATCGACCTTGTTTGTAAAAAATTGTGCACCGCCAGCATAGGCTACTTTTAATCTTCGGCGGTTTCCACCTTCTTTTTCAATGATTTTTATGAGTTCTGGTATTCCAGTATTCGCAAACTTGCCAAGTTTGTCAACCGGCCTGTCCTTAAATGCCTCGGGCAACATGATGTGAATCATTCCAGCAATACTGACTTCAGCATCAAATGCAATCAACCCAATACAACATCCTTGGCCAATACAAGAAAGGACACCTTTTCCCTGAATGACTTTTATCTCCGACTTGCCAACTAAAACTTGATTTAATACTGCCATGAGATTTATTGGCTACGCATACACCTTCATCGGGAAAGAGCATTTGCGGTTAGAAAACAATTGAGGCATTCCTTGATATTGAAATCTTCTCGACTAAAACTTCAATTTTTGCTGGAACAGAGAGACATAAAAAATTCTGTTTTGTCCATTGAGTGCCATATTGCCCGCTAGCTGTCTCGTTTCAAATGTGATGAGCGACCGGGGGTTTTGTTCCGTATTTTTTCTCGTATCGAACAGATATTTTTACTAGGCTGGTAATTTTCGAATCACTTGGAATGGCTATTTTTTGCACAATATCGTTATTGTTGTTAAATTTTGGTTAATTCTCAGTTATAATTTTTTTCGAAGTCAAAGTCGACGACAGGGTTTTACAAAACTCAGGACGGCGTCTCAAAAGCTTCTTTCAAAGTTTCGGGATACGACGTTGCTCCTCTCCAGTCGTATCTCTTTTTTTCTTTTTCAGGTCCGAATTTCGGAAGCGGTAAACTCAACGGTAACTATGTCTCAGTTAGATTTGGATACTTTGCGACACGCAGTAACCACCGCGAAAAAAACAGGATTGCGAGTTGTTCGATTAAAACTTGCGGATTCTTCATTTTCTGCGGTTTTGGGTGAAGCGGATGAAGTTGAGGAAGTGGTCGAAGTCGAGGTGGCCTCTAAGCCAACTGCGCTAAAAATTACTTCACCTGTCGTGGGATATTTACGGACCCAAAAGAAATTTGAGCCTGGTCAAAAAATTGAAATTGGAGACGTGGTTGGAGAAATTGTTGCGCTCGGCATTGCAAATGATGTCGTTAGCAAGCATGCCGGACAAATTGCTGAAGTACATGCAGTAGATGGCGATGCGTTAGAGTTTGGACAAAATATTTTGACATTGGAGCGATTATGAGAAAAGAATTTGGCCGCAGTTTGGTTGGAATTTTAGTCGGTTGTGCCGTGGCAATTGGTGCCGGAGTCTTTTTTATTTTTGGATCTTCACTCACTGGCGATAAAGCACCAGAAAGAAAAGATGGACAAGGCAAAACGGTTGTTGGCAAATCGCTGTTAGCCGGAAAAGATACAAAGTGTCGCAGCAATCTAGATCAAGTGCGGGGTTCAATTGAACTAAACACAGACCCAATTGATGATACAAAGCCAGCCACAATCGAAGATACAAAGCTTGGCGCGCAATTTTACATCTGCCCAATCGGCGGCGAAAAATATGTTTATGACTCTACTACCGGCAAAGTCTCTTGCCCACATTTGGGACACGAAAAATACTAATGTTTAAAAGGATATTAGTTGCAAACCGAGGCGAGATTGCTTGCCGAGTTATTCGCGCCGCTCATGAACTTGGAATTGAAGCTATTGCAATCCACTCAAAAGCAGATCAAGATAGCCGTCATGTCCACATTGCAGATCGCTCGATCTGTGTCGGAGAAGCCCAAAACACGGATTCCTACCTTAACCTAGCCAATGTCTTAATGGCCGTTGAAATGAGTGGAGCTGAAGCCGTTCATCCTGGTTTCGGCTACTTTTCAGAAAGAGCTCGGTTTGCCGAAGCTTTAGAAGCCCAAGGAGTCAAATTTATTGGCCCAAGCGTTTCGGCAATCGAAGCTATGGGCGATAAAGCCAAAGCAAAAGAAGCCGCAATCGCAGCAAAATGTCCCGTTGTTCCTGGTTCAGAAGGATCAGTACCAACGGAACAAGATGCACTCAAATGGGGAGACAAAATTGGTTATCCCATTTTGTTGAAAGCGGTGGCGGGCGGCGGTGGCCGAGGTATTCGCCGAGTCGATTCACCGGAAGACCTGTTGAGGCTTTGGCAAATGGCAACTTCAGAAGCACAAGCAAGTTTCGGAAACGGCGATATGATTGTTGAAAAGTGCGTCTTGGAACCTCGCCATGTTGAAATTCAAATTCTCGGCGATGAACATGGAAACACAGTTTATCTTGGAGAACGAGAATGTTCGATCCAAAATTTACGCCATCAAAAAATCGTCGAAGAAGCCCCTAGTTCTGTAGTGGATCCAAGAATTCGAAAGAAAATGGGTGAGGCGGCGGTTCGAGTTGCGAAAAGAGTCGGCTATGCCAATGCCGGTACCGTCGAATTTTTGCTTGACAAGGATGGAGAGTTTTACTTCTTAGAAATGAACACCCGAATCCAGGTTGAGCATCCAGTCACTGAAGAAGTCACCGGAGAAGACTTGGTTCAATGGCAAATCAGAATTGCTGCTGGAGAAAAACTGACTTTTGGTCAAAAGGATGTCGTTTTAGAGGGCCATGCCATCGAAGCGAGAATAACGGCCCAAGATCCAGAAAACGACTTTGCCCCAAGTACCGGAACTATAACCCGGTGGGATCCACCAGGGTTTGGACATGTTCGACTTGACACTCATGTCTACGCCGGATTTACCGTCAGTCCTTTTTACGATCCAATGATTGCAAAGTTAATTGTTACCGGAAAGGATCGGGCCGAAGCCGTTCATCGCTTAAAAGTAGTCCTTGATGAATTCAATGTTGAAGGAATCCAAACCAACATTTCATTTTTAAGAAAACTTGTTCGACATCCAGATTATATAAGCGGCGATGTCAGCACAGCTTTTGTCCCTCAGTTCATGAAAGAACTTGCATTGACAAAGGAAGGTTGATCGAAAGTGTCCATCCGACCAAGTCGATCTCGCCGCGTTGCCAGAGAAATGGCATTTCAGGCTCTTTACATGATAGAGGTCGGCGGTAGCTCTGGGCGAGAAGCCATGGCCACTGTGCTAGATCGGCAAGCTTTAGAGCCAATTGCTCACAATTTTCTTGAAGATACACTTCGGGGCGTTTTGGATAACCTGGATCAGATTGATGATTTGATCTCCGGTCGATTATCGGAAAGATGGACGATTGATCGATTAATGATCAGTGATTTGACAGCCCTGAGAGTCGGAGTTTTTGAACTCTATTTTAGAATTGGAATTCCCCCTAAAGTGTCGATATCAGAATCTCTTGAGCTCGCAAAGAAATACGGCTCTAAAGAAAGTGGTGCATTCGTCAACGGCGTTTTAGGTCAGATTTTGCTCTCATCGCCAAAAGCAAATTGGACTCCAGATATGGAAGAAGTCTTGGAAGACGACCACGAAGTCCTCGCTCTAGAAGAGGACGTTGATGAAGAGGAAGAAACGGTGGAAGAAGGAAGCCAGCAGCACGAAGAATTGATGCGAAAAGTTGGCCCCTGGGTAATACGCACGGAGGATTAACTTGAGTTTGTTTGACCAGACAGGCCAGACACAATTGGCGCCATTGGCGACAAGAATGAGGCCAAGAACGCTTGAAGAATTTGTCGGTCAGCAGCACATATTAGGAATTGACCAACCAGTCAAAAAAGCCATAGAAGAAGGTCAATTGGGTTCAGTTGTACTGTGGGCACCGCCGGGGTGCGGAAAAACAACACTTGCTCATATCATTGCTTTTCACATGGATGCAGTTCTGGAGGTAGTTAGCGCGGTAACCGTCGGTGTAGCCGAAGTCAGAAAACTAGCCCAGGCGGCAAAAGAAAGAAGAAACTTAGATAGTAAATCAACTGTGATTCTGATCGATGAAATTCATCACTTTAACAAATCTCAGCAAGATAGTTTGTTGGGTTACTTAGAAGATGGTGTTTTCACTATGATTGGCGCAACAACAGAAAACCCATTTTTTGTTTTAAACTCGGCATTGCTAAGTCGAGCGAGGGTTTTGCCACTCAAAGCCCTTGAAGATTTAGATATAGAACATTTGATCAAAAATGCACTACTAGATTCCAATCGGGGACTTGGCAAGTATCAACAGCAAATATCAGAAGAAGCTAAATCTCATATTGTCAATGTCGTTTTGGGAGATGCGCGAATGGCGCTAAATGTTTTAGAAACTGCTGCCCTAATGACTCCAGTTGGGCTTGAGATCACACTAGAAACGGTTGAGCAGGTTATGCAAAGACCTGCCGTTAGATATGATCGCAAAGGCGATAATCATTACGACACGATATCTGCTTTTATAAAGTCGATTCGTGGCTCAGATTCCGATGCCGCACTTCACTATTTAGCGCGAATGATTGTTGCTGGAGAAGACCCAAGGTTTATTGCCCGAAGACTCGTTATCCTCGCCAGCGAAGATGTGGGAAATGCCGAGCCGCAAGGTCTAGTGGTTGCGATGTCGACCTTTGCTGCCGTAGAAAGAATTGGTATGCCAGAAGCTCGGATTCTGCTCTCGCAGGCAACCATTTTCCTTGCCGAGGCACCAAAAAGCAATAAAAGTTACTTGGCAATTGATCGAGCCATAGCCGATGTGGAGTCTGGCAAAATCCCTCCCATTCCCATGGCATTGCGTAACGCTCCTCATTCTGGGTTAAAAGAGCTTGGTCACGGCAATGGATATCTCTATCCGCACGATTATCCCGGGGCATGGGTGAAATCAGAATACTTACCAGAAGGAGACTTTAACACTCCTTATTATGAAGCAAGCGACCGTGGGTACGAACGAAGGGTTTTAGAGCGCAAAGCCGTAAGAAATCTAGACAATTCAAAAACAATCGAATCCTAGGAGCTAAACTGAACCAATGGCACTCGGTAGGTTTATGTTGGTCTTGCACTCCCACATGCCGTACGTGCTGAGCCATGGAAAATCACCCCACGGTACAGATTGGATTTTTGAAAGTGCTGTGGAATGTTATCTTCCGATTTTAGATGCACTGGATAGGCTGAAAAATGAAGGTGTTAAGCCCCGTTGGACAATCAATATCACTCCGATTCTCGGTGAGCAACTTGATGATCCCGCGTTCAAAAGTGGATTCGAGGAGTATTGCCAAGAAAAAATAGAATACGCAAGGGCAGATCGAATCAAGTTTGAGCAAGAAGGCGAATTATGGATGACTGGCTTAGCGGCAATGTGGGAGCGCAAATTTACACATGCCTTAAATGCTTTTAAGTACAAGTGGCTTCGGTCGATTTGTGGTGGGTTTGGAAGTTTTGAAGAAGCTGGCTTAATCGAGTTGATCACATGCGGTGCAACCCATGGCTATCTTCCACTTTTAGGTACAGATGAATCGGTACAAGGACAGGTCAAATTGGCCGTTGATAGCCACAAGCGACGATTCGGACGACAGCCCCGAGGCATTTGGATGCCGGAATGTGCATATCGCCCGTCATACGGTTGGAAGTCGCCGGTAGAAGAGCAAAAGGTTTGGGATCGAAAAGGGGTTGACGAGTTCATTAGAGAAAATGGGATTGAGTACACATTTGTCGATTCTCATCTCTTACGTGGAGGAGAACCATTGGGCACATATTGGGAAAAGTTTCCTCAACTCGCTGAGATGTTTAGTCGAAGCAAAAGCCTATTTTCTCCTCCCGATCAAGAGAGATCAGAATATGAACATTATCTGATAGATAGTGACGTAACAGTTTTTGCTCGTGACCCCTACACAACAACAAAAGTCTGGTCGGGCGATGTCGGTTATCCGGGCAATCCTGCCTACCTAGAGTTTCATAAGCAGCTGTATCCCGGACGACACAGATATTGGCGGATCAGCGAAGATAAAGCAAATTTAGGCTCAAAACAGCCTTATGATCCATGGGCCGCTCACGAATTAGTTTCTGCTCATGCTGAAGATTTTAAGAACCTGGTTATCAAAACTCTTGCCGATTATAAAGGCGGGTCTGATCGAGAGGGAACAGTAATAGCCATGTATGACACGGAACTCTTTGGCCACTGGTGGTGGGAAGGGCCGGAGTTCTTATATGAAGTAGCAAAACGAATGTCGCAATCATCGGAAATCGTCATGTCTTCCGGCGGTGATGTGGTTGATGAAACGCCAGCTCGACATGCAATTCATCTGCCAGAGGGCTCTTGGGGCGAAGGTGGTTATCACTCCGTTTGGCTAAACGAAGACAATGTATGGACATGGGAACGATTGCATCCCTTGCAAAAGCAATTTGCTGAATTGTGCAGAGACATCAAGAACTCAGAGGCTCAAGAAATTTTGAAGCAAGCCGCCCGAGAAATTCTTCTCGCTGAAGCAAGTGATTGGCAGTTTTTGATTTCCACATTCTCTGCTAAAGACTACGCCGAAGAAAGAATTACCGATCACTTAGATCGCTTTGAGAAGCTTGTTCGTTTGGTTTTGAAAGTGGAGTCGGGTGGGGAACTGAATGAGAAAGACAAACTGTTCTATGAAGAGTGCCAGCAGAAAGATGCGGCATTCCCAAACATTGATTTGAAGTATTGGGCAAAATTGGATAACCCTTTGGTTCCGCCTAATCAAATCTATACTCCATAGAGATTGAATGAATGAAGGTTATTGAAGCGTCGAGTAAGAGAATGAAGTTCAAATGGATATTGATTAGCCTTGGAGCCCTTGTGCTTTTCGGATGCGCAAAGGAAGATTCTAAAGGAATTCCCACGGCTCAAGGTGGCGGACTGCCAATTGAAAAAGGATCAAATTCAAGCTCAACAGCTCCAACTGCTCCCAATTCAACATCCAAAGAACGTCTGGGCGAAATTGCTTCAAAAATGAATGAAGAGCAAACCAAGAATCTCAAAATCAAGACTAACGCCGAACTTGGCTATAGTGCTTCCAATCCACAAGTCTCTACAAACTTAGGCACAAAAGTAGACGATGCGATGGAGAAAATGGGGAGCGCATGGATAAAAGCAAGAGTCGAGTTAAAAGTCGGCGACGGAATGACTTCGTCTACGCCAGAATCAAAAATCCTTGATAAATCTCATTTTTTAATTCAATACATCAATTCAGAATTTCCCGATGAAGTGGGTCGAGTCGTGAAAAATGGCGATGCCGCCGTCCAGTTAGCAGGTGGAAAATTCATAAAAGCCGTCGAGTCAGCGCCGGCCGAAATCAAAACCAAAGACCAAGTTTTCAGTTGGTTTGGGAAAGCTTCATATCGAGTTTACGATTCAATTCGAACCGGATCAGGCTCATTTGAATCGTTAATTCGAGCACTAAATAATCCTTCTCTTGGGTTTGAAACAGAAATATCAGAGCAAAAAATGGCAGTCAATAGCGATGAGCGAATGTTCTATCGCCTCATTTCAAAAGACGATTCAGGATTTGAGTGCGAACTTGTTATTGATAGCTTGAGATATGTGCCAGTCACAATCAGATCGACAGTAAAAGGTAAAGATGGAGCGGTACTCAGTCAGCTCTGGACAGCGCAGTGGCAGTTCGATGGGCAATTTGATAAATCTGAGTTTGCGCATCCAAAAGTCAAATGACTCTCGAGATTTCAAAAGTTTTTGTAATCCACAGAAGAAGATGTTCGTCTAGTCAGTTGGAGATTTGACACAGGATGTTGACAATCACAACAGCAATTATTACATCAGCAATTTTAAGCCCTCTTTCACCGGCACCAATTCAGGCTGCTTCGAAACCAATAGCCACGATCTCTCGGCGAAAGACAATGTGGGATACCCGAGCGGTGGCTTTGGCAGCAAAACCGAATAGCACATTGTTTGCAGCATGCTTAGAAACTGGCAAGATCAGACTGATCGATGCCGCCGGTAAAGTTGCAGCTCCAACTCTTGTTGGCCACAATCAAGCCGCTTACGCTGTTGCATGGAGCCCAGATGGCAAAACGGTAATTTCTGGTGACGAGCAAGCTCGAATCCTCATGTGGGATTCAAAATCCGGAAAACTATTAAAAGAGTTTTCGCGAGTTAAGGGCCATACCCGGGGTATTCAGTCAATTTCTTTTGCCGCAGATGGAAAAAGCTTTGTTTCGGTTGGTAAGGATGATGCAATTTGTTTATGGGCAATCAATGGTGCAAATCCACTATGGAAAGTTGTCGGCGAACCCGCAAATTTCTACGGAGCTCAGTTCTCAACAAGCGGATCAATCATTACGGGCACGCAGGCTGAAGGTGTTCGATACTATTCAACCAAAACTGGTGCGAAAGCTCTCACCTTAACACTTCCTGGTGGTCAGGGAGCAAATGGATTTGTAATGAACTCTGCGGGTACTTTTGGTGCGACTGCCGGTCGTGATTCTAATGTCATGCTTTGGGATCTCAAAAAGAAAGCCCGTGTTCAAACATTAAAAGGGCATTCCGATATCGTAGTGGGAATGGCAATGTCTCCAAACAGCCGACTCTTGGCCAGTTCAAGTGTCGATTCTAAGGTGATTGTTTGGGATATCAAGACTTATAAGCCCATCGCGACCATTGAGCAAATGTCGTACGTTGGTTCGCCACTGGCATTTTCCGGCGATGGTAACTTTTTGATTGTGTGCAATGCCACCGACAACGTTGAAATACACACTGTAACACCAAAGCAATAAAAAAGGATGATTCCCTTCCATTCGAAAAAAAGATTGGAAGGGAGCAGACTTTTACTCACTCACTAAATATTCAGCAAGTATGGTGCTGGTGTCCCTTAATGCATCGATATGAGTTCTTTCGTAACCATGTGACGTATCAACGCCGGGTCCGATCAGAGCAACTTGAGCGGTTCCTCCGCTTCTCCAATAAGCCGACCCATCGGATCCGTAAAAAGGATAGATATCCGGTTTTAACTCAATTCCTGCTTGCTCCGCAATTGTTCTAACTTTATTAGTCAGTGATTTGCTGTATGGGCCGGAAGAATCCTTGATGCAAATCGAGCAAAGGGTTTCATCGCCATTTTGCCCTTTTCCAATCACTGCCATATCTAATACAAGAAGTTCATGTAAATCGCTCGGAAGTGAATCCATGCCGCCATGCCCTACTTCTTCAAAATTGCTGATCAAAATATGTGTTCTCTGGGCCGGACTAACTCCGGCATCAACCATCGATTTCACGGTAGCAAGTGCACAAGCGACACAAGCTTTGTCATCTAAAAATCGAGATCGAATATATCCGCTTTGGTTCGCTTCGACTCTAGGGTCAAAGGCAACAAAATCGCCAACTTCAATTCCAAGATAGCGAGTTTCTTCGGCACTGGTTGTCCGCTCATCTATTCTGACTTCTAAAGTTTCGGCCGTTCTTTCCTTAGATCCATGTTCTTTATTGACATGGGCGGCACCATTTTCCAGAACCAAAGAGCCCCGAATCCCATTTCCTGAACGGGTCGTAATCGTGAGACCTTCACTTTCGCAAGAAGCCCAATTCAACCCTCCAATTGCAGAAAGTCTGAGCCTCCCGTTACTCTTTATTTCGCTCACGACTGCACCAAGAGTGTCAACATGGGCAGTCAATGCTCGGGGCGCGTTGTCTTGCAAACCGTGGATAGTAGCAATCAATGCCCCTTTTGTTGTGCGTGCCGATTGAACGCCCATATTGGCAAGTTCTTGCTCAACAAAACTAATGGCCCAATCGGTATCTCCGGTTGGACTTGGAGTATTGAGGAGGTCTATAAGGACTTGCTGGAGGTATTGGACGTCAATCTCGAACCGAGCCATGGATAAGGTTGTACCTTATGGTCCGGATTCAAATGCGGATTGAGCGAGTGGTTTTTTTCTTGTCTGACTAGAAATCGTACAGAGTTTTTTGTCTCACTGTCCCATCGGCACTGTTAGATTTGCGAAGAGTGTGGTGGTCGGCTAAAATTAGATGTGCCAGAGAATCCTTCCAACATTCGAATTGTTACATTAGGTTGTGCAAAAAATGAGGTTGATAGTGAAGAGATTGCGGGAGTATTGCGATCAAAAGGGCATACCATCGGTGATTCTGAGGATTCCCAAGTCACGATAATCAATACTTGTGGATTCTTAGATGCGGCAAAACGAGAATCGATTGAAGCTATCAAAAAAGCAGTTGCGGCAAAAGGATCTGGCAAAGTTATAGTCGCCGGATGTCTAGCTCAGAGATTGGGATCAGAACTTCAATTACTTGCGCCAGGAGCTGACGCCTATATTGGAGTCGGGCATATGGGAGAATTCGACAAGATCGTTGCCGGCGTTTTTGGGCGAGAAGAACCGCTAATGAAACTCGAAGCTCCGCATCACATGTGGGCGGATGTTGAAACAAGAGCCAGAAGCGGTCGACCCTGGAGCGCATATTTAAAGGTAAGCGAAGGTTGTGATCACCGTTGCACATTCTGCACAATCCCGAGCTTCAGGGGAAATCATGCCAGCAAACCCATTGAGCGAATCGTAGCCGAAGCAAAGCACTTGGCTCGCCAAGGGACCAGAGAAATCAACCTCATCGCGCAAGATGTCACGCAGTATGGATACGATCTTTATCAAGAATTTACTTTGCCAAAGCTATTGTCAGAGTTAAATGCCATTGATGGCATCGAATGGATTCGGATTCTATACTTCTATCCAAATCGACTAACGGATGAAGTAATTGAAGCAATGGCTAACCTCAAAAATGTCATTCCGTATATCGATATCCCTCTACAACACGCTCATCCCGATACTTTGCGAAGGATGAAGCGCCCATGGGATGGTGACAGATATCTTAAGCTCTTTGAAAAAGTTCGAACTGCAATTCCAGAAGTCGCAATTCGCACCACATTTATCGTTGGCTTTCCGGGAGAAACAGAAACTGAGTTTGAAGCCTTGATCGACTTTGTGAAAGCCGCAAAACTAGATCGAGTAGGAGCATTTACATACTCTCGCGAACCTGGAACCCCCAGTTATGATATGAGTGGGCAGGTTCCGTTTAGAACAAAACAAAATCGTTATGACCGACTGATGCGCACTCAGCGGCCCATCAGTTTAGCCATCAATCAAACTTGGATTGGCAAATCAATCAAAGTCTTAGTTGATGAAGCAAAGGATGGTTGGATAGCAGGTCGTTCCTTTAGAGACGCTCCTGAAATCGATGGATGGGTTTATGCGCAAGGAATTGCTGAACTCGGAAGCTTCGTCGATGTTGAGGTCACAGAAGTGAAGGAATACGACCTTTACGGTCATATCAAAGGGTTCGAGCCTAACCGGAGAAAGCTGGTGCCCCTCGCCATGGCGGGCCCGAGAGCTCCACAATAAGGGATTCATTGGCTAGTTTTAATCACTTCCCACGGGTACTACTGGAAATCGCTTCGGGCTTAGCACCAAAAAAGCCAAGGTTTTGGCAGGCGGGCGTTTCTATTCTTATGGTGGTTTCACTTGCCTTTGGTATTGGCAAAATTGAGTTTGGCGCCCAAGTATTCATGACCATGACCATGGGCTTATTTGTCTTTATCATGGGGAATTGGCAAGGGAGACAGAATCTCCAAATCCAAGAATCCAAGAAAATCGATGCTAACGTTTGCGAACTCGTGCTAGAACTCGCCTGGATGAACAGCCGAAAGAATCTGACAGAACGAACTCACCCGGGTTTAATCGCAAAGTTAGACAGGCTATCGTTAGCCAGAAATGAAATAATCTCCGCCCTAAATAGATCTGATTGGTTAGATAAATCGAAAAGTGAACCTTGGAAATCTGTTGTCAAAGGATGTTTTGAAACTGCCGACGAGGCTGTATATGATGCAATTTGGATTGGTCGCCATCTATTCCGGCGCAAGGGCCACCGTTCGGAAACTTTTGCACGCCGGTGCGCAGAACCAGATTTCGGCGTAAGGGCCCTCGAGTCTGTCGAGTGCATTGTTCAAGAAGTTGAACACTTGGCGGCAAATATAAAAGGCGAAGAAGAAACAAATCAATCGATTCTCGTAAAGACCCAAAAAAGGCTCGATGAATTGATGCGTGCCGAAGCCGAGCTTGGGCAAGAACCAGAATTTTTGGATCACGAGTTGGAATAGCCGGTTATACTTCCACTGTGCCAATTGTTGGGCAAGTTGGAAGGAATCGCTTTAGAGCTCGGTTTGCAATGGCCGTGGTGTATCTGTTGCTGTCTTTTGGCGCCGCAACAACCCTTTTCCCATTTATCTTAATGGTGACCACAGGCTTTAAAGGCCCGACGGATCAAACTGATGGCAAAGTCCTTCCGGCATATTGGAGCGAAGACGACGAGCTCCTTAAAAAATATCGTGACGATAAGTTTGCCGGAGATGCCAGCTTATTAGCTGCCTACGAGATTGGCAAAGACCAAGGCCGAACTACCGTAGATCGGTATCGCAAATTTTTAGAAACTCTGCCTTCCGAGTACTGGATAACCGGATTCAAAACGCCGAGCAATCAGGTCACAAGTCGATTGACTCTGGCATGGCAGCAATTCTTGCATAAAAAATATGGTTCAGTTGATGCTATCAATCAGGCATACGGAGAAATCAACGGTGCAATTCAACTCGTCACTGTTACTCCAGAAAACTTAATGGATCCGACTTGGCAACCAAAAGGAGACCAAAAGTGGAAGGACTGGAGCGAGTTCAAATCCCAATTGCCTGCCGAATTTAGAATTCCCATTACAGAACGTCGGCTATGGCAGGAATTCCTGCGAACCAAATACAAAAACCAAATAGATGCTGTTCCAACTGCCATTTCTAAAGGCGCAAAATCATTTGAAACGATTCCCGGATATCCGTTAATGATGTCTGTCGAATCCGCAAATGAACTTCGTCCAGATTGGAGCGAGTTTCAAGCGACCGGTATTCCTATTGCGCTGAAAGATAAACCTATGGTTGAAGAACTATGGAGAAACTCTGGTGGTAAACAAGAAATTCCAGTTCTCAGCGATGAATCCGCATTTGTAAAAGTCAATGCCAGCACAATTCGAAAAGAATTTACATGGCGCAATTACCATTACGTGTTTGATTACATTGTTATCAATGGTCGGGCACTGCTCAATACCATGATTTTTTGTGGTCTAGCAATCTTGCTTCAACTCACCGTAAATCCTTTGGCGGCTTATGCCCTCAGTCGGTATCCCATGCCAGCAACTGGCAAAATACTTTTGTTTTTATTAGCCACGATGGCTTTTCCTGCCGAAGTCACAATGATTCCTGGATTCCTTTTATTAAAAGATTTGGGATTGTTAAACACATTCGCCGCTTTGGTTCTGCCCGCCGCTGCCAGCGGATATATGATCTTTTTACTGAAAGGATTCTTTGACTCGTTGCCGCAAGAAGTCTTCGATTCTGGGCAAATCGATGGTGCCCCAGAATGGGTAATGATGCTGAAACTAGCGTTCCCATTGAGTAAACCTGTTTTTGGTTACTTGGCGCTCCTAGCATTTATGGGAGCTTATGGTGCGTTTTTGTTTGCGTTTTTAGTCGCGCAAGATCGAAGTATGTGGACACTGACTGTCTTTATCTATCAACTTCAACAAATGGCACCAAAGCCTGTGATTATGGCCGCTACAACTTTGGCCGCTATTCCAACTGTCTTGGTGTTTCTAGGAGCTCAAAATGTCATCATGAAAGGAATCGTTCTCCCCGGAGAAAGATAACTTTCATTTGAAAATCAAAGGCTTTCAACGATTTCTCGAATCAGGTTTGGTCCAGAGTAAATCCAGCCAGAATAAACTTGAATCAAGTTTGCGCCTAATTCCAATTTGATTTTTGCATCATCCGGAGAGCAAATGCCTCCAACACCAATCAGCACCGTTTCCGCAGCGCAGTTTTTTCTGAGATAACTGAGAACTTCGTTAGACTTTGAAAACAATGGCGCGCCGGATAATCCACCTTGAATTTCAGGATCTTGTGGCAGCATCGATCGGTCAATAGTAGTATTTGTCGCAATTATTCCAGTCAATGAAAAATCATTTGCTACTTCAATAACATGGTCAAGTGCTTCTTCCGCAAGATCCGGTGCAATTTTGACAAAAAGAGGCTTCTTTTCATTGATCTCTTTAAGTCGCCAGAAGATTTTTGTTAAGTGGTCTTTGTCTTGTAATTCTCGAAGCCCTGGTGTATTTGGAGAACTAACGTTGACCACAAAATAATCGCCAAGATTCTGAAGGAGTTTGTATGAATAAGCGTAGTCTTCGGCGGCTTCATCAAGAGGTGTGATCTTACTCTTGCCAAGATTAACCCCGATTGGAATTCCGGCATTTGCTGTCTCTAGCTTCTTTGCAAGCGCATCTGCGCCTTCGTTATTGAATCCCATTCTATTGACAATTGCTCGGTGTTGAGGAATTCTAAATAGTCGTGGCTTGGGATTCCCCGGCTGCGCATGACGCGTCACGGTCCCTACTTCAATAAAGCCAAACCCAAGGTCTTTCCAGTGATTAAGCGCAATTCCGTTTTTATCAAAACCGGCGGCCAACCCAACCGGATTAGCAAAATCTAAACCGAATAAACAAATTGGTTTAGGGGCCGAAACTGCTTTAAAGAGACCTTTCTGGATCCCTTTCATCGCCAAATTATGGGCAGTTTCTGGGTCAAGACGAAAGAGTAGAGACTTGAGAAAGTTGTAATTCACTGTGATTTTGGAGAAGTAGCCGGAGTTTCTTTACGAATTGATAAGTCGAGTTTGGGTTCACCTTTTATAAGAGGCAAAATCCAAAAAATAAAAACTCCTAGGATCAGAAGAATAAGGGGAAGGAGAAATGCCCGGGGATTCTTCATGGTTTCGATGGGATTATATCTGAGCGGCTAAGAATGGTCGGTAAAATGGACTCTATAATGGCCGAGTTGGAGACTGCAAAACATGTCAAACCGAGGTCAAGTTCTTTTGGACCAGGAAACTGGTTATTCGAAACCCTCAATTTTGTGGGCGAATGCGTCGTTTTAGTGGGAGACGTACTTAAGCGATTATTGACTCGACCTCAAGAAATCGCAGAGACACTTCATCAAATGGCTTTTGTTGGAGTGAACTCAATTCCTGTAGTTGTATTGACGACACTAAGCTCGGGCGCTGTCATTGCTCTATATACTTCGGAAGTCTTAGTCGAATATGGGGCAAGTTCACTTGCTGGTGGAGCCATCGGTTTAACCGTCATTCGAGAGATGGCCCCAGTACTTGCGGGAATTATGGTGGCGGCCCGCTGTGGATCGGCAATGGCGGCTCAAATCGGATCAATGGTTGTCTCTGAACAAATTGATGCTCTGCGCTCATTAAATGTTCATCCGACAAACTATTTAATTATTCCTCGCTTAACGGCGTGCTTTTTTATGGTTCCCATTCTAAGCTTAATGGGAATGTATGCGGGCGTTCTCGGGGGCTACGCAGTTGCGGTATTCCTCAGTGGCGTACCAGAGGGCACCTTTTGGAACTCCATTCAACAGTTTGTAACTCCTCAAGATATCTTTAATGGGATGTTAAAAGCTCTTGTATTTGGAGTAATCGTTTCCGTTGTCGCTTGCCAGCAAGGAATGCAAACAACCGGCGGGGCAGTCGGAATAGGAAAATCAACAACAAGAACAGTCGTGATTTCGATGGCCCTGATCTATGTCGCAGATTTCTTCTTGACAAAGATCCTTTTTGGATAAATCTCTCCTGTTGTAATTACTAGGTTCAAAAAAAACTCGTAAAAATACTGAATACTGGTAATTATACTAGGTGTATGGTATTTCTAACAGGGAATAAGAGTAGTGTCAGACCTCGGGAATGCATGGTAGCCATGGATTGGCGATCCATCCCGGGGGTTCAAGGAAGAAAACAAAATGTCTTTTCGAATCAACACAAACTCGACTTCAATGGCCGCACTTCGCAATATCAACCAAGTGAGCCAATCGTTCTCCCAATCAGTCAACAGACTGTCCACTGGTCTTCGCATCACATCGGCTGCCGATGATCCAGCCGGATTGATTTTTAGCGAAAGCTTCCGAGCACAAATTGGTGGGATCACCCAAGCTGTTCGAAACAATCAAGATGCAATCAACTATTCAAAGACAGCAGAAGGCGCCCTCGATGAAATCAGCCGACTTCTCCGAGAAGGCCGAGCTCTTTCCGTGGCTTCCGCTAACACCGCCGTATTAAGTACCGACCAACTACAAGCCAATCAAACCCAATGGAACTTGATGGTCAGTTCAATCAACAGAATTGCTAATGACACTCAATTTGGACCAAAAAGCTCCTTGATGGCAGCTCTGGTGTTACGGCTTCTATTACCAACGCCTCAAAAATCTCTGCTATCAATTTAAGCGGAACATTCAATGGTGGTTCGATTTCTGGTTCAGGAGCTATAAGTGTCAACGTTACTACGGCTGCAACAAAGGCAACTTTAACGGGTAGCAACGCCATAACTGCGGCTGATCAAGCAACGTATCTATCGACTGCTGTGGGAACTTCTGCCGGCAACTTCTACATCAATGGTCATGTCATCACTGCATCTGCAACTGATACTTGGGATGATGTTATCAAGAAAATCAATTTGGTTGCAGAAACAACTGGAGTCACGGCCGACAGTGTCTATGGTGGTGGAGCTGGTTCAATCCGATTAACTTCTTCGAAATATGGTTCAGCCGGGGATTTTGATCTTAGCGATACTGGAGTACTACAGTCTTCCGCTGGCACAACGTCTGCAAGCGGTGTTAACGCCGTTGCCGATGTAACAATCGGAGGCAACACGGTAACTTTCCAAGGTGGAAAATTTGGATACGACGGTCAATCATTAGCCGATCTTGATGGCAACGTCATTAAGCTTCAACCGGCGACTACAACTGGAGTGATTGCAAACGCTGGCTACTTGACAGTCGGATCTGCCCAATTCCAAACTGGTCCGAACGCAAACAATCGCACAACTTTGAATATTGGAAGTTTCACATCGGCCACTCTGGATATTGATAACTTGGACATGACAACCCAAGCTGGTGCCCAAACCGCACTAGAAAAAATCGATGCGGCACTCTCAAATCTTAACCGAAGACGAGGCGAAATCGGTTCGTTCATGCGAAACGTTCTCGAATCAAACGTGAGATCGTTAGGAATTGCTAAGGAAAATTTAAGCGCAACCGAATCGAATGTACGAGACGTTGATATGGCAGAAGAAATGACCAATTACACAAAGCTGCAGATTCTGCAACAAAGCGGATTGGCAATGCTTGCTCAAGCAAACCAAGCTCCACAAGCCGTACTTTCACTTCTCCAATAATAATTCCACCGCAAAACGGGGAGCCTGACACTTCCCGTCAATTGAAAAGACAGCCTGGGCCTCGTGCCCGGGCCGTCTTCCTTTTTACAACATCAAATTTTTAAGACAGAGGTACAACAATTGTGGTGAAAGAATACTTCCCAGATTCAGAAGAGGAAATGATTGCATTAGGCGAAAGCCTATGGGAAAGATTCAAACCGGGCGATATTGTTCTCCTCGAAGGAGACCTCGGAATGGGAAAGACCACCCTTTCAAAAGGAATCATTAAAAAAGCCGGACACCTGGGGTCTGTTAAATCTCCAACTTTTACACTCTTTAATGTTTACAACTTGCCAATTCCAGTCTTGCATGCCGATCTCTACCGTATTCCAAGCGGAGAAGAATTGGGAATTGAGGAATATCTAGAAGACCATGTAGTTCTAATAGAGTGGCCAGACAGAATGCCAAGTTTGCAAAATCTGCCAAGAACTTGGAAGATTCAATTGGAATTCGCGGGGGAAGGTCGGAGAGTAATTGTCAACGAGCCCGGAAGCAAGTCATACTGAGTTATGTCATTACGTGTTGGTGTTCTAAGCACAGCTCATGTGCATGCCCCCAGTTTCGTGAGTGCATTTCGCAATCACAAATCAGTCTCTGAACTGACCATCTGGGATGATGATCAGGCAAGAGGAGCGGCTTTCGCCAAAGAGCGCAATATCCGATTCGAATCTGAGCTTTCAACCGTTTTAGAAAAGTGTGATGCCGTTGTCATCTGCAGCGAAAATGTTAAACATGTCGATTTGATTGAAGCAGCGGTAGGAGCAAATGTACACGTGCTTTGCGAAAAGCCAATTGCCGCCAGTAAAGTTGATTTAGATCGACTGGCATGTTTAACTTTTGAAGAGGGAACCGTTTTAATGACTGCGTTTCCTTGTCCATTTTCGCCGACTTTTAAAGTTCTCAATCATCGTGTGCAATCCGGTGAAATTGGTAAGGTTCTCAGCGTGTGCAGTACAAACCAAGGAACATGTCCGTTCGGATGGTTTGTAGAACCAAGCCTTTCCGGAGGAGGAGCAATGATAGACCATGTCGTGCATGTCATGGATCTCCTGCGCAGAATAACTGGAGAAAATCCTGTGAGTGTTCAAGCCCAAACCGGCAACAATATGTATGGTCAAAATTGGGACGATGTAGCAATGGTCACCGTCGGCTTTCCGTCAGGAATCTTTGCCACGATAGACTCAAGCTGGTCAAAACCAAAAGGCTACAAGACCTGGGGAAACGTCACCATGAACATTGTGGGTTCTGGCGGAATGGCAGAAGCCGATTTATTTGTTCAAGGAATGGATGTCACAAGAGAAACGGGAACTCAACGCCAAGGAACCGGTAGTGGTTTAGATGGCTTGATGGTCAGCGAATTTATTTCTGCAATTGAAGAAAAAAGGTTGCCATCTGTTACTCTAGAAGATGGAATCTGGGCTTCTAAAGTGGCAATTGCCGGATACGAGAGCGTTGCAAATGGTGGCTCTGTTGTTCAATTACATTAAATCGATTACTTACTCCATCGACTTATAGTTCTAAACGAGCCAAAAGTATAGAGAGCTGCTTGGCTGGGAGCTTGTTTTGGCGTCCACAGCAGTAACCCCTGAGAAGTGGAAGCAATACCTGCATCATTAGGAATAATAATCTGAGCTCCTGTAAGAAGGTTCGTAATGTTCTTTCGGCCTTCGTTAACCGTTACCAGCATAGTCGGAGAATATATATCAATGATCGAACCTCTCACTTCGGCTGCAATTTCATGTGTGGCCGCCTCAGAATTGATGACGCCGACAAGAATAGTGTTGGCTGCAGTTTTTCTAAAACTAATCCCAAAACGACTGTTTTCAATTAGCTTCATTTCCGTTGGTGGCGTATCTTCTGTTTTCAGATATTGAGTACCAAAAGTTCGATTAGGAATCGAATAGGTAGCAATTGCTGGCCCGTCATCCGTAAAAGTTGCAATCGAAAGATCTTCACCTTGCAAGACCAATTTATCATTTACTTGCCCAAGAGCTTTGGAATAGCCATTAAACTTGCCAAGAAGCACTGGCTTAGGATTCTGGTCACTAAGATTAAACTCAATCAATGTTTCTAGCCAAGGATTCAGCGACGAATCTTCCCATCGTGCCAAGAGATAAACTTTGTTTCCAACCTTAACCCAACCTGAAATTGCCGAAAGCGAGAGTTTTTTTGAATTCGTTTCTGTGTCTTTCACCACGCTCTTTATTTCAGAAATCGAAAAAACTTTGGGACTTGTAGGAATGCCTTCGAGTTTGTAAAAAGTAGCTTTATTGTTAAATCGAATCCCGATTCCATTCTTATCAAAGGTCAAAACTTTTCTACCAACTGGGAGCCAAAGTCTCCCCGTAGAAGTGTTCATGGGCACAACGCCCGGATCAATGGCGACTTTAACGGGTTCAGCTCCAGTAGGAATTAGGAACTCCCCACTTTTGTATTCAAGAGTTCCGGAAGACGTTTGAGCCAAAATAAAGCTGGCGACGAACGATCCAATTGCCATAGTGAATTAAGTATGAACTGTCCAGACTGTCCAAGATATGACGCAATGGGGGAAAAGTGCCGAGATGGCAAGATCAATCCCAAATCGTACCAATTGGCCTCCGAAGCAATTCAGATTTTTGGCATCCGATCAATATGTGCGTATAACGATTATAGAGAAGCCCTCATCGACCGCCGAAATGTTGTACTTTCGCGCCATGGCAAACCCCGATCATCTCGCTAAAAAGAACCGGCAAGATTATCGTTTGGATCAAGTTTTTCAATTTTAACGCTTTGAATTCGCCGACCATCACTGTTTTGAACCGTAAACTTAAATCCATCGTGTTCAATAATCTCGCCGATTTTTGGCTGTCTTCCAAAAAGACCAAAAAGAAATCCGCCAATCGTGTCAAATTCTTCTGAATCAAAGTCAGTCCCCAGTTCATCATTCAATTCATCTAAGTGATATTTCCCACTCACAATGTGATGATCATCTTGCGAAACAAACTCTGAATCGGCCGTGTCGTACTCGTCGATGATGTCTCCAACCAATTCCTCAACAATATCTTCCATTGTTACCAAACCAGATGTGCCACCGTACTCATCTTGAACAATAACCATCTGCGCTTGGTGGTTTCTCATAAATGCCAAAAGATCATGAAGAGCTTTCGTTTCATTAACAGAATGAGCAGGACGCATGAGCTCTCGCAAAGGTTGGTCTGTCTGGCTACGAGACATGGCTTGAAGGACATCTTTTGCGTGAATGATTCCAATAATCATGTCATCGGTATCTTCAAAAACCGGAAACCGAGAATGGCCCGTACTTTCAACAAGATTTGCAATCTCTATTAATTTAGTATCAACTGGGATAGCCTCAATATCGACTCGGGGAGTCATGATTTTACTTGCTGTCTTGTCACCAAACTCAAAGACAGATTGCAAAAGCTCTCTTTCCGATTCTTCTATTTCTCCAGTCCCTTCCGATGAATCTAAAATCTCTTTTATTTCTTCTTCGGCTCGCGAAGTATCCGTGGCAAAAGATGGCGATGGGCCGGTCTTGCGAGTAGCCATTGAGGCCAAACGAGTGGCCAAAAACGCTGGAATCTTAAAAACAATATCAAAAAATCTTAATATCGTGGCGAGCCTTGTCGCAACGGCAATGGGTTGCCGGGTGGCATGATTCTTGGCCACTAAATCAATGACAACATTGGCAAACATAACCGGAATAGAAATGGCCGTTGCCGCAATAAAAATCTGAACAAGGCTTGAATCCAGTGGATTCTTAGCAAGATCGATTCCTAAAAGCCCGAGCAAAGAGGGAGCCATTAAGAAACTCAAAAGCACCAGCCATGCTCGGCAGGTTTGTGCCCCTAATACGCAAGCGGCAACCACGCTTTCTTTCCTATCTAAGGGGAAGCTCAACTCCGATGCGGATGGAGATTCATCAGAAGATTCGTGTGCGTAGCTGATCCTTAATAGATCCAACGCCGCTTCTCCCGCCACAAATATAGCATTGACGATCATTACAATCATCAACAAGCCGGCAGCAATGACGAAGAAAGAGCTGCTGGTGAAGTCCCATGCAGCAAATACGCGTGTCGCAGTGGCTAAAGTCAGAATTCCTGCTCCCAAAGGAACAAAAACCCATCCCGAAAGACTGGCAAATCCCAGTCTTTTATGGCCAGACTTTTCAGTCGACTTCATCCACCGCCCAGGTTCAATAGGGTCGCTTTTCATATGAAGAGCTTCTCTATTCTACTATTTCGGGATAATTCCAAAAAGGATCACCCCCAATAAGACTCCAACTGTAGCACCAAGCGTCAACTCAAATATAGAGTGGAACTTTGCTTCCCATCGACTTTGGGCAATAATTCCGGCCAACATTACGGCAATTCCGCCAGCAAGGACATTATCTGTAACAAAAAATACGCAAGTTGCAAAAAAGAATCCAATCGCAGCATGCCCAGAAACAAGTCCACCTTGCAAGGCAGTTCCGTGCTTTCCTAAGCCCTTGCCAATGATTGAGGCAATAACTGCCAGAAAAACACCGGCAATAATTCTCACAATTACGGGAGCTCCAATGGATTCTGAAGTCAAACTAGTTCGAATCCTCTCCCATCGCCCATCCCCCAAGGTAATCAGCGAGCCTACAATAATCGCCATGATTGTAGTAATTAACACTGCCCCGGCCGCAATGTCTTTGGCAAATTTAGCCAACGGATTGTAATTTGGAGAAACTAAATCGACTGTGGCTTCAATCGCGCTATTAAACATTTCTGCAACCAAAACAAACGTGATCATAAACAGCAAAATAAGAATTTCACGAATGTTAAGCTTAAAAAAGAGTGCCGCCAGAACAGTTAAAAACGTGACATAGAGGTGAATCCGCATATGTCTTTGCGTGCGAAAAGTATGAACTATGCCGTTAAAGGCCACCTTAAATGGCGTGACAACGTCTCTTTTCGCCATTACTTTGAGCTGACCTCGTGCGGAAGTGACGACCAATTTTCATCAGTTGGTAAGCCAGCAATAGACATCACGCGATTCATATTGTGAATCATTTCAACCCGATCTTGTTCTGTCTCGTCATCAAATCCAATCAGGTGAAGACATCCATGCACCGCGAGCATGGCAACTTCATCTTCCGCTTTTACCTTCCGATTCAATGCCTGAATAGTCGCAAAATCAAGGCTGATCAGAATGTCTCCAAGCTGACCTTCGATATTTTCTGGCGCCGGAAACGAAAGAACATCTGTTGGATGATCAATTTTCCTAAATTCCCGGTTAACGCGCTGCACTTCATCGTTACGGACGATAGAAATTGTAATTTCGTTGTTTCCAACTTTGTAGAGGTGGGCAAAAGTTTCGACCGCCCTATGTATCGGTTCCAAATCTAAATCCGGGAATTGGTCATGTAGAATTGTGATTGGCGTTTCCACTTTTTTCCTCCTGAACTTTTTCCGGATATTCAATTCGATCATGTCTTAGGGCAGAAAGAGATTTTGAAAATGAATCGCAAATCTGGCCAACTTCTTTGAATGTAATCTCAGCTTCATCCAATTGACCATCAGCCCGCGATTTTTCAACAAGACTGCTAATGAACTCTGGCAACTCTTTCGTGCTCTTAAGGACGCGGGAAGCGGCTTCCACCATATCCGCCAAATGCAAAATTGCAGATTCTTTGGTTTGAGGTTTTGGCCCCGCATAGCGATATTTCTCCTCACAAATATCTTCTTCGTGAGGAGATTGATTTTCTTTGGCCCTGACGTAAAAATAAGTAATCAGGCTCGTTCCATGATGCTGCTCAATACCGTCAATAATGACTTGAGGAAGCTTATGTTTTTTCGCTAGGGCAACTCCATCCGTAACATGACTTGCAATGACCTGGGCACTCAGCGCTGGAGAAAGATCATCATGAATATTCCCATCGAGTTGATTTTCGATAAAAAAGTTGGGTCGCAACGATTTCCCAATATCGTGGTAATAGGCCATGGTTCGGCACAAGAGTGGATTAGCGTTGACCTCTCTCGCCGCCGATTCTGCAAGGTTAGCAACTCCAACCGAATGCGCCCAAGTCCCGGGAGCCCGCAAAACAAGCTCTCTTAAAATCGGTTGTTCTGGGCTACAAAGCTCCAACAAGGTCCAGTCGCTTACAATTCCAAAAAGCTTTTCCAAAAAAGCAACGCCTAGCCAGAAAATTGATGTTGCAAGAATCGCAGCAACTGCGGCCCAAGTCGCACCTTCTAGTACATTGGTGATCGGCCATTTGCTCATCAGGGAAATCGAAGCTGCAATCACTATCTGAGCAACTAAAAGTAAAGATAGGGCACGTAATAAATCACTACGCTGTTTCATAGGGTTAACAACGTGTGTGGATACGGCACCACTCAGCCAAGCGGCGGCTAGAATTCCAGGCGGAAGCACTCCCGCAATGCCAAGCATAATCACGCTCATGGAAAGCGTTGCCAACCCCAACGAAGGAGTCGACAAAGCCGATACAAGCATGCCAAGCGCAACAATTGGAGCAAGAAAGAGATAAAAGAGCGGCCCAGAATTGCCAGAATTAATCGCTAAATTTCCAACTTGGACTCCCGTTAAAGCGGCAATAGATGTAGCCCAAATGACGCGCTCATACAAATAACGTTCCGAATCGCTATGCGCGGTGCTTTGAATGTGCGCCCGCATCATAACAACGGCTACTGTAGAAAGCACCAACATGCCAAAAAACATTCGCCATGCTTCAGGAAAAGATTGATTTAACGAAAGGGCAGCTGCCATCAGAATAATGGCAGCAATTCGCCACGCGATTCTTGAAGCTGTTTTCTGAACCGTTTTGCGTCCAGTAGAGCCCCAATCCGTGAGCATTTTTAGATTTAGGTCGGCCATGGTGTGCGGATGGGATCCGCTTTACATTCAATTATTGGCGAGTAAAACGTCGTCGAGCGCGTCGTCGTCTCTTTTCGCTCGGCTTTTCGTAATGTGAATGCTCTTTAAGCTCACGAAGAAGACCGCTTTGCTGAAGCTTGAGATTAAATCGCTTCAAAGCTTGATCGATGGATTCGTTGGGTTGGACCTTTACATAAATCATGGCTACGTACCTAATGAATCGGACATTTTACCGGGTCCAAGAGAGGCATTGAGTCTGGCGGTCATAGTTGGGCCAATTTTGTGGGTGTTCCGCCCTGTATTGGAAGAGACATTAGCCAATGTTCACCTTCACTTTCGCCCTCAAATACAACAGCTCGAGTATCCGGACAAAGCCTCGGTTTAGATACACCCAGACCTACTGGAGAGATCCGTGAAACCGATTTCGTGCCCGATCGATAAAGGAAAAGGGCCGGTTTAACCTTTTCATCCGAGAATTGGACTGTATAAAAATAATCATTCTGAGTAGCTGGAACGGTAGCAAGTTCCAAAACTTTTGATCCCGTTGGCAAGCCTTCTGTCAGATTCACAGATGTCCAGGAATTAATTGAACCTGTCGAAATATCTAGCTCGCGTACAACTCCCTTCCAAAGAATCGCAACTTTAGAGTTATTTCCACTAAATGCCGGAGACATCGGCTCTTCGTGATCGGTGACATTAAAAAGCCCATTTGCTCTCGTTTCACGAACTTTCCAAACATATAAAGTTCTACCTTCTTCCGGAAAATCGTGCTCAAATGCCAGGCTTAGACTATCCGGAGACCAAGCTAAACCCCTCACTGTTCCTTTTGGCAAGCTCTTGAGATCAGCTAATTTGGATTTGTCTGAAATCTGATGAACAGTAACCGATACTTCACCTTGGCTCGAAAGCTGTGTACTCGCAACTCTTCTTCCATCTGGGCTAACCACCGGATTCGTTCCTGCCCCAAAATTGACTGAAGATTCATTTGGGGCTTTGATGACCAAAACTTCCCCTGATCGCTCAATCGCAATCGGAAAAAGCGTTCTCGATTGATTGATGACTAAAAATAGTGTTGTCGCCAGCATGACTTCAATGGTTTGACGACTGAGTCGGAGTGGAAGGTTCTATTGGCAGGTACCTTAGAACCGATGTCAAGAGCAGTTGTATTGTTAAGTGGTGGATTGGATTCCGCAACGGTTCTTGCGATGGCAACTTCCTCAAACTATGAGTGTTACTGCCTCACTGTCGACTATGGGCAACGACATAAAGTGGAACTGGACAGTTCAAAACAAATTGCGAAGTCACTTAAAGCCGCTGCCCACGAAATCGTGGCTGTGAACTTAAGACAATTCGGAGGAAGCGCATTGACTGCCGATATCGCCGTCCCTAAAGATGAAATCGGAGATGGAATTCCCGTTACTTATGTTCCTGCTCGAAACACCGTCATGCTATCCCTGGCTTTGGCATATGCCGAATCTTTAGGTGCATGGGACATCTTCTGTGGAGTCAATGCTGTCGATTATTCTGGATATCCCGATTGCCGACCAGAATTCATCGAAGCCTTTGAAAAAATGGCTCAATTAGCAACGAAGGCCGGCGTAGAAGGGCAAAAAATCACAATTCACGCCCCTTTAATGGAGTTAAAAAAACCTGAAATCATCCAACAAGGACTAAGTCTTGGTCTTGACTACGGCTTAACCCATTCTTGCTACGATCCATCCGAAACCGGTCGAGCTTGTGGTCACTGCGACTCGTGCCTGATTCGAATTCAAGCTTTCGGAGAACTCGGCATGGTAGACCCTTGCATGAAGTGAAAAAATGCCTAACTTAAAAATCTCGGAGACATTTGAAAGTGTCCAAGGCGAAGGCATGTGGAGCGGGGTTCCTAGCTCTGTTTATTCGCCTCAGTGGCTGCAATCTGCGATGCGTTTGGTGCGATACCCCTTACGCAAGTTGGGCGCCAGAAGGAGACATGTGGAGCGTTTCAAAAATTTTAAAACTGGCAGAAAATTCAAAAATCCAAGATGTCGTCATTACGGGCGGTGAACCAATGTTGTTCGATTCTGTTGAAGAATTGATCTTCGAATTAAAAAAATTCGGCAAACGAATAACGATCGAAACCGCCGGCACGATCTACCGCGAGATTGATGCCGACCTAATGTCAATCAGTCCCAAGCTTTCAAATTCCGCTCCACCCATTGAAACTCCTGGGAATTGGCATAATCGACACGAAACCACCCGCTTAAATTTCGGCGTTTTATCTCAACTCATAAACCGATACTCCGTGCAATTGAAATTTGTTGTTTCAAATCTAGAGATCGATTTAAAAGAGATAGAAGAGATTCTGTCTCAACTCCCACATATTCAGCCCGACAGAATCATGCTCATGCCCGAAGGCCGCGATTCAACTCAACTCTGGAAGAGCATGAGAGCATTGGTGCCAATTGCAATGAAAAAAGGGTGGCGCATTTGCCCTCGACTTCAAATCGATTTGTTCGGAGACACAAAAGGCACTTAATTTCTTTCGAGATTCGCCAAAATTATCGTATTGTAGTGGTATTGGCCCTTGTGAAATTGAAATGTGCAAAATCTCACTGACATATGATGGAGGAACACCGGATCATCTGGAAACTGTATGCCCGGCATTAGAATCCCGAGGGTTGCGCGGCACTTTTTATATCGACCCGACTTGTCTACTCGATGAAATTGATACCTGGCGCGGAGTCAGCAATCGCGGCCATGAAGTTGGCAACGGATCCTTACTGACAGATTGTTTGCCCGACGGATCATTTCCAGCCTGGACTAAAGAAATGATCTATGACGAAGTCACGTCTTCGCAAGATCTGTTTTGCGATTTGCTAGAAAACAACATTCGATCAGTGGGTCTACCAATAGGCAATCGTGAATGCGCAGATTCTTCGGATTACCTCAAAGAACTGCCCCATGATTGGGTTTATCGCACGGGAGATATTGGTCCCAATTTGCTTGGCGACCCAAACTTAAAAATTAAGTGTCTTCCAATCGTAGGATTAACATCTAAGCAGATCACACAAGTTGTAGAACAGTGCATCAGCCCAGAATCCTGGCTCGTTCTCAGTTTTGTAGGAATTGGTAGCGGAGAACGCTCAATAGACTCATCCGCCCATAACGATCTCTTGGATTTAATAGGAGAAATTGAAGCCGAAGTTCAACCGATCGTTATAGCTGCACGAGCGCAAATGGGAGATCGGCCAGCATTTCATGTTTTGTGACTTGCGGGCAAAGTTGTAAATTGGTTGGGCAATTTTGGATCATTTCCGCGTAGCATGGAGTCATGGCACTTTCCGCATTGTTCGCTGCAGTTCTTGCATTTCAAGAACCAGACCATCCATACCAGCTAAAAATCGGTAGAAATGGTTTTGCCCAAGTTCAATCAGGATTAGCAGATTTGCGTTCAGGTAAAGCTGCGACCCTAAATGATATCGTTCGTGCTGCGGAAGGCAAGAGGTTTGTATTAGTTGGAGAATCCCACGATGATTTGAACCATCACCAAATGCAAGCCGACATTATAAAAGCATTGTCCGCATCGGGACGATACGTCGCCGTTGGAATGGAAATGTTCACAAGAGACAATCAGCGTAATGTCACTCCATTTTCACGCGGTATCTGGTCCGATGAACAATTCATTGAAAAATCAAACTGGAAAACGCAATGGGGATTCGATTTTAACCTCTATAAGCCAGTTTTTGATGCTGTTCGAGAGTTAAAGTCGCCGTTATATGCCTTAAACATTCCTCGGGATTGGGTTCGAGAAATTGGACGTCAAGGAGTTTCAGCCGTGACATCAGCCCGCGAACCATGGGTGCCAAATCTTAAAAATAAATTAGGAAATCAAAACCATAAAGCAGTTTTTTCTGGCTTAATGGGCGGGCATCCCATGAGTGGGCCGCAAGCCGACAATGTCTACGCTGCCCAAGTCTCATGGGATGTTGGAATGGCAAATTCCGCAGTTCACGCCATGGCCGACAAGTTTTCAGATAATTGGGTGATGGTAATCGTTGTCGGAAGCGGTCACGTCATGTACGATCAAGGTGTCAATTACCGGTTAAAAGAATTTGGAGCTGATTCGATGAGTGTTGTTTGTATCGAAGGCGCGCCCGATAATCAAGTCTCGCGAGGACTTGGGGATTTTGTGTATGTAAGCGGGGCAAAGCCAGTCGCTAAAGGTGAATAGCAAGAGTGATTCCAACTAGACAAGAGTTTCTATTCTTAGATGCCCCTTTTCCTAAAGCGGTTTTCTACACCCTCACTTTTTTGAGCGTGGCATACATGGCCTGGCAGTTTTTCGGACGCGCCCGCCTATGGATGCAAGGACGCAAAATCGATTGGAGCCCAACATACTTACGAAGCATTGTTAAATATGTTTTGGGCCAAAGAAAAGTAATGGGCAGCCGACCAAAATCAGGTGCGCCGATGCACCTCCTGATTTTCTACGGATTCCTCGGTTTATTCCTTGCCACAACATTATTAGCCGTCTCAACCTATGGTCCGAAAAGTTGGGCTCCCACACTTCCATCAAGGCACTTACTATTTAATTTACGAGGCCGTTTTTGACTTTGTTGGACTGGTCTTTTTAGCTGGTGTTGTCTGGGCATTTGTTCGCCGCTACCGAATGTCTAGCCAACTCGGTGAACCAACTGTTGATGCTAAAACTGGCAAACTAGCTCGATCTCTCAATCCCATTACAACGGAATGGAAGGATTTTGGCGCGCTCGCATTACTCTTTCTATTGGGATTAACTGGATATTTTTTAGAAGCCGGAAGAATCTCGGTCAACCCTCAGCCATGGGATCATTATTCTTGGGTGGGATTCGGACTCGCAAAAATCCTGCCAACCCTAACTCCAGATGGATATCGAGTGATCTGGTGGTTCCACATGGTATGGGTATGGGGATTTTTTGCTTTGCTTCCGCAAATGCGACTAAAACATATTGTTGCGGCAACATTAACTGCGGCTGGCACGCCAGAAAAAGCAATGGGTCAACTTTTTCCGGCCCATGTTAATGCTTCCGGCGACCTCGGCGCCAACGTTGCCCAAGATTATTCTCGATGGCACTTGATGTCACTAGATGCTTGTATGTCTTGCGGAAGATGCACGGAAGTGTGTCCTGCCTATAATGCCGGTAAAGACTTGAACCCAAAGCAAGTCGTCCAAGATATTCATCGCACTCTAACCATTGGCGACGGAGTAGCCGCCAGAGTTTCTGAAGAATCTCTCTGGGCGTGCACAACTTGTAATGCGTGTGTCGAAGCCTGCCCAGTTTTAATTCGTCATGTGGATCTAATCGTCGATGCTCGAAGAAACCTCGTTTCCAATGGTGGGTTAACAGGATCAGCCACAACGGTCTTGCGACAAATTGGTAGCACCGATAACGCCTGGGGACAAGCGCCACATTCCCGAGAAGAATGGATGGTCGGCCTCGATATCCCTGTTTTCCGGGATGGAGGAAAATATGAATATGTCTTCTGGGTTGGGTGTGCCGGTTCAACCGATCCTGCTGCCGTAAAAACCACCAAAGCCTTTGCCAAACTTCTCAAAAAAGCCGGAGTCAGCTTTGCCTGTTTGGGACAAGAAGAAAACTGCACCGGTGATCCCGCTCGAAGGCTAGGCGACGAAGCAACCTATTTGGACCAGGCGGGCAAAAACAAATCAGTCTTTGAACGCTATGAAATCAAAAAGCTCGTCACCGCTTGCCCTCATTGCTTAAATACCTTAAGAAATGAGTATCCAGAAATTGGGACAGAAATCGAAGTAGTTCATCACACGGAACTCTTGGCGCAATTGGTTTCAGAAGGTCGCTTGCAGTCGGCTTTGCCACGTCCCGGCGAAGTCACATACCACGATCCCTGCTATCTCGCCAGAGTGAATAATATTTCCGATGCACCACGAGCATTGGTTGGAGTGAAATCTGATTTAGACTCCGATGTTCCGTTTATGGTGACCGAATCTTTGAAAAGTTCAGAGGACATAACCGTGTTCGCAGAACCTGAACACAAAGGCAAAAAAACACTTTGCTGCGGTGCCGGCGGTGGTCGAATGTGGATGGATGAAGAGCCAGATCAACGTCCAGGAAACAAACGAGCGCAAGAATTATTAGATACCGGCGCAAAAACTGTGGCCGTTTCTTGTCCATTTTGCCGAATCATGCTCGATGCCAGCATCAAGCAGATATCAAATGACGACATCAAAATCATCGATCTCGCCGAACTCATGCAGGATGCGAACTCATGATCGTCAAAGTAGGAGTTGATCTCGTCAGTATCGAACGAATCCGTAAGTCAATGCAGAATCCTAAGTTTGTGCAAAAGGTACTGGATGACCGAGAATTGAAAACTCCTTTAACTCCCGAATATGTTGCGGGGCGATGGGCCGCTAAAGAAGCCCTTGTCAAATGCCTGGGAGGGGTGATTTCCGACTATGTTATTGGTTCAGAGCCGAATGGCGCACCTGCCCTACTCAGCAACATAGAAAACGGGCTTCGGGCTCACATTTCAATCTCCCATGACGCCGGGTTTGCGGTCGGATTTGCCGTGGTTGAAAGGGATTGTTAAGAAAATCCTCAATCTTTAACAATTCTTTAACAAACTACTTGTAACGTTGATCTCGGAAACAAGTGAACACAATGAAAAAGTTCAATTTTGCATCAAAAATGGCGCTTTTAGCGTTAATTGCAACCGGAATGATTGCCTGCAGTGGTGGAACAGACAAGGCAAATGCGACCGGTCAATCCTCCTCGGCAACTGCCGAATTGTCTGGGGACATCTCTATCGATGGTAGCAGTACCGTTACGCCAATCATGGAAGCCATTACCGAATCTTTCTCTGGCATGCACTCTGGCGTTCACGTCACAACCGGAACATCCGGTACCGGTGGCGGATTCAAGAAATTTATCTCTGGCGACATTGGAATCACGATGGCTTCACGGCCAATCAAAGAAAGCGAACTCAATGAATGCAAAGAAAAAGGAATCGAATTCATTGAAGTTCCAATTGCATTTGATGGTTTAACCGTCGTTGTTAACCCCAAAAATGATTGGGCAAGCACTTTAACGGTAGAGGAACTCAAAAAAATCTGGGAGCCAAATAGTAAAGTCAAAACCTGGTCCCAAGTCCGAGCCGGATTCCCAAATACCGAAATCAAATTATATGGCCCAGGAACAGATTCTGGAACCTTTGATTACTTTACTGAAGCCATTTGTGGAGAATCTGGTGCAAGCCGAACGGATTATCAAGGAAGCGAAGACGATAACGTGCTTGTTCAAGGCGTAAAAGGAGATGCTGGTTCCCTCGGTTACTTTGGTTACGCCTACTACAAAGAAAACAAAGATTCTTTGAAGGCCCTTCTAATTGATGGCGGAAAAGGCGGCGTTGCTCCAAGTGAAGAAACCATCCTCGATGCAACTTACCAACCACTTTCCCGACCACTATTCATCTATGTGAACAAAGCAAAAATGGAAGCGAGCCCTGCCATTAAAGAATTAGTCAAATATTTATTAATGGAAGGCGGCGACGACATCGCATCTACTGGCTACGTTCCGATGACAACTGAACTCAATAATGCAGTTTGGAAGCTCGTTGAAGAAGGCAAAGTCGGAACGAGATTCCATGGCGCAGAAGTCGGTTTGAAAATGGAAGACATTTTAGCCGCCGAAGCAAAGTAATCTACATCAATGGCGCAAATTGGAATATCGAAGCTGGGAACAGCTCACCGGTTTGTTGCAAAAAGCACCTTCTGGCGAAAGCTAGAAGGTGCTGTTAAGTTTCTATGTTTTGTTTGTGCGATTATTTCTGTTGTAACAACCATTGCCATAATCGCAATTCTAATGAAGGAGACAATTTCCTTCTTTCAAAGACCAGAAATTACATTACGAGAGTTCTTTACGACGACAAATTGGAGCCCAACATTTGCCGACCCAAAGTTTGGCGTCTTGCCCCTGGTCAATGGCACTCTCATTATTACCGTCGGTTCACTCTTCATTGCCGCGCCCCTTGGCATATTAACGGCCATCTATTTAACTCAATACGCCTCAAAAAAGGCGAGAAGCATTTTAAAACCAGTCTTAGAACTCCTGGCTGGAATTCCCACCGTTGTTTACGGCTACTTTGGCTTATTTCACATCACCCCACTCCTTCGCCAGTTTTTCCCGAATGTAGAAGTTTTTAATGCCGCATCTGGTTGCATTGTAGTCGGAGTGATGATCTTGCCTCTCATTACAACCCTTTGCGACGATGCAATTTCTAGCGTTCCCAGGGGCTTACAAGAAGGGGCATTAGCCCTTGGCTCAACATCTTACGAAGTCACAACAAAAATCCTACTTCGAGCCGCGCTTAGCGGAATCGCAGCATCAATCACCCTCGCCGTTAGTAGAGCCGTCGGAGAAACAATGGCGGTCACATTAGCCGCTGGCGCTAATCCTAAAATGACCTTAAATCCGGCAGAAAGTATTCAAACAATGACGGCCTACATTGTCCAAATTAGTAAAGGCGATACTCCCGTAGGTTCAACCGCATACTTAACTCTGTACGCCGTCGGTGCCCTCTTATTCTTCATCACAATGTTGCTCAACATCTGGACTAGAAAGCTCGTGAGGCGCTACAAGATCAGCTACTAATGACCGTTCAACATCGATTCATGAGCCCGAGTAGTGCAAAGCGGAAGTTTTCAGACCGCTTCTTTAAAATCACCTGCCTACTTTCTGCATTGATTGCAGTTTTCTTCCTGATCTACTTACTTTCCAGTGTCGCAAAAGACGGAATCGGAAGACTGAATTGGGAATTCTTAGAAGGTTTTTCGTCTAGAAATCCAGCCAAAGCCGGCATAAAAGCTGGCTTGCTAGGAACCCTCTACGTAATCGTCTTAACGGCATTTTTAGCAGTTCCAATTGGAATTGCCGCCGCCGTTTATCTCGAAGAATTTGCCAGCAAAAGAAGCCGCTGGACCTCTATGATTCAGCTAAACATTGCCAACTTAGCGGCTGTGCCAAGTATTGTTTATGGACTGCTCGGTCTATCTGTTTTTGTCACCATTCTAGGCTTCGGTCGATCTGTCATTGCCGCTTCTTGCACAATGGCCCTTCTCATTTTGCCTTTAATAATCGTAGTTTCCCAAGAAGCCATTCGTGCCGTTCCGGCAACATATCGCGAAAGTTCTTTAGCATTAGGCGCAACGCCAATGCAGACAATCTATCGACAAATCCTGCCAAATGCATTTCCCGCCATTATTACGGGAATCATTCTCAGCATCTCCCGCGCAATCGGCGAAACCGCACCGCTAATCGTGGTCGGAGCCGTTACCGTTACATTCCATCCTCCCAGAGATATCAGCGATAAATTTACAGTCCTGCCAATCCAAATCTATGAGTGGTCTTCACGACCGCAAGCGGAATTTCATGCCAATGCTGCTGCCGCCATCATAGTGTTAATCGGAACTCTGTTAGTTTTCAACTCCGCCGCCATTATTATCCGGGCCCGATCCCAGAAAAAGGCATAATTTGATATCCAGCAATGTCTAGTTTTGGTTTGGTTGCCCCGCATTATGATGTCTTAATGGCAAATGTTCCCTATGATATGTGGGCGGGATACTACAGGCTCTTGCTCACCACCATCAATGCCGACCCCGATCGAATTCTAGACGTCTGCTGCGGAACCGGAACGGTTTCAGAGTTAATGGCAGATGCTGGTTATTCAGTAGTCGGATTTGATCTGTCCGAACCCATGATTCTAGAAGCCAGGCGAAAGGAACTTGAACATCGCCGAGGAATTCGATACGAAGTTGCCGATGCTTGCTCCCTAAACTTAGGCGAAAAATTTGAATCCGCATACTCATTTTTCGACAGCCTCAACTACATCGCTAGCCTAGAAGGATTACGAGCCGCCATAAAAAGCGTCGGAAATCATCTACAGCCGGGAGGTTCTTTCATTTTTGATGTCAACACCGCCTACGCCTTTGAACAAAGAATGTTCAATCAGTCAGACAAGCGCAAGCGCGCCCTAATCAACTACGAATGGACTGGAAACTACGATGAAGCCAGCCGAATGATTCGAGTGGATATGAAGTTTTGGCGCAATGATTCAGAGTTTGTAGAAACACACATCCAACGCGCTCATAACGACGAAGAAATAAAAGAAGCCTTAAGAGATGGAGGATTCGATTGGGTCCGAGTTTATGACAGTTACACTTTAGATCCGCCCGATAGCGAATCAGATCGAACTCACTATGTGGCAATAAAAGGCGAGTAGCGATCTCTTTGTTTAAGCGTCTGATAAACTGAACATATGACCCTGGCCCTACTCCTTGCCGCGCAAGAAATCACCTTGTCCACAATCAGTTTTCGGCCAGTAGTGGCAGATACCACCTTAATTCAAACTAGATCTCGCGAAAATTTTGGCCGAGAACAATATATTCTGGGCGGCGACGGAAGAGTAGCGCTTTTAAAATTCCCAGATATTGGTTATAGAAAGCCCGCCGGAATGAAGGTCAAATCCGCAACCTTGACCCTAACTTTGCTTCGTCCAGACTCGGTCGGAAAAGTTTCAGTAAAGCGAATGCTAAAAGCTTGGGGAGAAGGGAGAGGAAGATCAGTCCCTAATGTGTCGTCGTTGCCCGGGGATCCGCTGAGTTTCGGAAACTCAAGCTGGGAATGGGCAGAAAATGGCGTGACAGATGGAAAATGGGCTTTCGCCGGAGCTAGTCATGAATCTGATGCCAGAGACATTGAAGGAGCTACTGCCGAACAAAATGGAGCACGTCTAACACTATCCGCGCTCGGTGAAGTCGCCCAGTCATGGATAGACCGGCCACTGGATAACCAAGGACTAAGACTCACTTTCTCAAAAGATGCCGCATTCTATTCTGCCGACAATGGCGAAAATGGCCCGAAACTCGATATCGAATGGGAGTCAGTCCAAACGACTGAAACCGGTTTAGCCGTAACTCTGCTCGAGCCCACCAAATATGAAGGCGAACAAAGCCCATCAAGTTGGGAAGCAACGGTCATGAATGTCGGATCAACTTCGGTAAGCGGTACCGGCGATTGGCTTTTGCCAAATGGAAAAACCCAAAGTATCGAATTTGGAAGCGATTTCCAGCCCGGCGAATCAAAAAAGACCACAATCAACCTTCCAACTTTTCAAAGCTACGGCGATCCTCGCCGAGTCTTGTTAACAATAAAAGTTTCTGCGCCCGGCGATTCTGATAACTCGGATAACGTCTTAGTCGTGCCTGTCCATGGGGCATCTGTTTTCTTTGGATCAGGGGAAGATATAAGTTCTTGTCAAAAGGCTGTTGGCTTCCTTAATACGGTTGTATTGCCGTTTAGTCGGTTTGGCTTTGCACCCGAAGGTGTCGCCGAACGTTTCCGATTAGTTTCAAAACATGAAGGAGCAGACGTCGTTGTGCGGTCTGATTCGGCAAAACAAAACAACCTAGCTTGGCCCTGGCCATCCGCTAATTCTCAACTTATTGACCGATTAGTCAAGTCGCTAGTTCCAATCGACGCAAAAAGCTTAAACTCAGAAATTGAAGGACTAAGAAGCCCTCTGATCAACCGGGGACAGTTAGGAATCCTGCCCGATACCAGAGACGATGGAATGCGATTTGCCGGGTTGACAATGCCGAATATCGATTGGTATTTGCCGCGACCCATCGACCCGGTTTACTTGGAACAAGGATTCTTAAGCAGAGTAGAAGCCGGATTCTTAACCGCAAACATTGGCAAACGAGGCAAGAATCGAAGCTGGAAATCTATTAATTTGCCGACCGGTCTCGTCGTGCGATTCTTAGATACTCAAGGAAATCCAATTGAATCGGGCTCCGCATCCATTTATGGACTGAACGGTTCAGAAATAGCCGCCAAGCCAATTGTAACTTCAAAACTAGAACGCGGAGGATTTTTAGCCGCCAAAATTGATGGCAAAATTAGCTTAGAATCTCCCTGGCTAGTTACCGAAATCAACCAAGGTGGCGACAAAGAACGGGCTCTGGTAAGTATTTGGGATCTCTATGATTGGGTTTCGCGCGGAAACACGGTCGCGGCATCAGCCGATGTAGTTTTAATGGCTTCCAATACATCTATCGATGAAACTGCAAACTTATGCACCGACAAAATCATCACCGATTCCGACGGAAGATTTCCTGCAGAACTTGCGGTTTTAATCGATGGCGACCCGAAAACTGGCCTTGTCCTCAAACCAGGATCGTGGATTGAAGTGGATCTTTCTCGAGACAGAACTTTTGGCGCAATCGAATTGTCATCAGTCGGATCATTTTTTGAAGCCGTTGAAATGTTTAGCTTCAAAACTGGTCAAAATCCAACAGAAGCCAAGCCGTTTTATCGTGACTTGCGTGCTAAGGTAACAAGCGGACTGTTCGGTCAAAAATTCGATTCCGGGTCATCGCTAACATACAAAGCCGCATCCGTTCAATCGCGATACGTTCGAATCATCAACTCCGGAAGCACTGAAGTCAATTTGTCAGAAATAAAAGTGAGACCTGCAAAAACAAACTAGGCTTCGGGAGTCATTTCCATCCAATTCGTCCCAAATTTTGAGTCGACTTCAATGGGAACATTCAACTTCATAGCGTCTTCCATTTTGGATTTGATCGGTTGTTTCAGCTGAGCAAAATTGTCCGAAGATTCAAATACGAGTTCGTCATGAACCTGCAGCAACATTTTAGTCTGTGATCCTTTAATAATCTGGTCAACGTGCAGCATGGCAACCTTAATCATGTCGGCTGCCGTTCCTTGAATCGGCGCATTCATCGCCTGTCTTTCGGCATAAGCTCGAGTAATCCGGTTTCCAGCATGGATATCTGGGAAGTATCTCCGGCGGCCCAGCAAGGTCTTTGTAAAGCCTTTTGCTCTGGCTTCGTCAACCATCCCAATCGTAAATTCTTTAACTTTCGGAAATCGCTGGTTGTATTGTTTGATGAGGTTATTGGATTCTTCAACTGTAAACTCCGGCCCAAGCTGATTTCTAAGTCCAAAACCAGTCACGCCATAAAGAACCGCGTAATTCAGCATCTTCGCAAGTCGACGATGCTCTTTCGAAACGCTTTCGGTCGGTTCGTTAAACATCAGCGATGCCGTAACTGTATGCACGTCAATCCCAGTTTGGAATGCATTGACAAGATTTTCATCTTCGCACATATGAGCCAAGATTCTCAGCTCAATTTGTGAATAGTCAAATGCCCCCAGGACTTGGTTATCAGCGGCAATAAAAGCTTTCCTAATCTTCCTGCCTAACTCTGTTCGAACCGGAATATTCTGAAGGTTCGGATCAATACTGCTTAATCGCCCGGTTGCGGCCACCGCCTGATTAAAAGTAGTGTGAATACGCCCATCTTCGGCAACAAGCTTAGGAAGTGATTCCGCATAAGTGCTTCGCAGTTTTGTCAGCTCCCGATAGTTAAGGATCAAATGAGCAATTTCATGTTCTGCGGCAAGGTCACCCAGGATCTCAACGCCCGTCGCCCATCCGGTTTTTGTCTTCTTGCCACCGGAAATTCCCATTTTCTCAAAAAGAAGTTCACCCACTTGCTTCGGCGAACTCATATTAAATTCTGTGCCGGCTATCTCGTAAGCTTTCAGCTCAATTTGCTCAACATCAGTTTGGAGCTGTTTGCTAAACTCACGAAGTTCATCTGATGACAGGCGGATCCCCGTCCGCTCCATCTCTGCAAGGATAGGAACAAGGGCCAATTCCATCTCGCTAAAGACCTTATATTGATCCTCCTTTTGCAATTTTTCTGTCAAGACTGGCTGCAAAAGATTAATGCTGGCGGCTAATTTTTCAGGAGATTGTGGGAGATTGACATCCAAATAAGCCGTCGAAATCTCGGCCAAATCATAGTTACTGCGGGCGCTTTGCAACACGTAAGCCGCCAGCATAATATCAAAATCTGGAATTTCTGAAATGCCTCCAATTTCTCGCAAGCTTGCTTTGGTATCCAACGCGCGAAAATGTTGCGGCGCCTTCGATATAAGCTGATTTGCAATCAACTTCGATGTTAGCTTGACCGTTGAACCAACAGAAATGTAAGCGTGCCCATCTACATCATCGAACATCGATTGTTGATCTTTTCCTTGATGGAACACAACGCCAAAAGGAGAACCATCAACAAATTTGATCAATTGATCTAAATTGACCATGCTGGGATCGAAATTGACCTCAATATCTTCAATTTCAACTTGAGCAGCCATCGGACGAGAATCCTCGGAGCCCTCAAAGTAATTCAAGAACACTTGATCTATTTTACGAGCATGAGAACGAAACTCTAAGTTAAGAAGATATTGTCGACATTCTTCAAGCTTTTGAGCATTGATTGAAAATGGCGTGAAATCAAACTGAATGGGCGCATCTTTCAGAATTGTTGCCAGCCACTTTGACTTTTTCATTTGCTCTTCGTTGCCAACAATTTTCTTCCGAAATTTTTCCGGAACTTCATCAATCCGGTCCAAAATCTCTTCAATTGGCCCAAACTCTTGAATAAGAAGGGTGGCCGATTTGTCACCAATTCCCGGAACGCCAGGAATGTTATCGCTGGTATCGCCAACCAATGCTTTGTAATCCGTCACATATTCCGGCCCAAATCCATACCGTTCGCGAACTGCATCCGGCGTATACATCACAACATCAGTAACTCCCCGTTTTGTCGTCATGACAGTAATACAATTGTCAACCAGCTGCAATGAATCCAAGTCACCCGTCACAATTGTCGTGTCATAGCCATTTTGCTCGGCGATATGGCTAATGGTGCCAACCACATCGTCTGCCTCGTAGCCAATCTCTTCAATAAGTGGAATACCAAAGCAGTGAATAAGTTCTCGTGATCCATCCAACTGCGAAATCAACTCTTGCGGAGTATCCCTTCGAGTTCCCTTATACTCGGCATATTCCGCATGACGGAAAGTCTTGCCCGGAGCATCAAGAGCAACCAATACCGCATCTGGCTTTACATTCTCAAAAAGAGTAAAAAGCATCGATGTAAATCCAAAAAGAGCATTGGTTGGCCGGCCATCACTGGTACTCAAAAACCGAGTTCCATAAAATGCTCGGAATAGCAAGGAGTATCCGTCAATAATGACAAGTCTCTTCTGGTCGCTCATAGAAAAGAGTTTAGCTTAAGCACCCTAAATGGTTGAGCCAGGAATTTTCTTGATTTCCCCTGGTGCCGTATCAAAAAATATCGCATGCCCATCCGGATCTTTCAAAAACGCTGACCCTGTTCCATCTTCTCTTGCCTGAAACCCAGAATCAAACTCCATGTTCTTTTCTTGAAGAGACCGAACGATCTCGGTCACATTCCCACCTCGAAAATTGAGAGTATGAGTCGATTCCCCCATATGCTCCTTATGGTAGAGCCCAATCCGAGATTCCCCGTTAACCATAACCGCCCAGCCCTCAGAGTCTTCACCCTCAACTCGTGCAAATCCCAACTCTTCATAGAACTCACGCGATCGACACACATCGGAAACTGTCAAGCAAACATCCAACCATCCAAGCGTCATAAAATGAGTCTATCAGAATGCGGATTCAATCAAGAGATTTGATACTCTGCAAAATCTCATCAGCCTTAACTTTTCCGCCACAATCATTAGAAATGATAATATGACCTATCAGTCCAGAATTCGTATCATTAATCGCAAACTGAATCGCATACTCTCGGCGACCAAAATTCAAGAGGTCAGTACGCATCAGCTTTCCTTGATAACGCCCAATCTTAAAGTCCTGAGTTTTTGTTGCCTTAACTTCAAAGTCATCTAGTTTGTAAGTCTCTGCAAAAGACGAAATCGTTTTCTCAATATTTAGTTTTGAAGCCGGCTTCAGATCGATAGAAAACCCATCATTGAGTCTGAGTGAGTAAGTCGGAGTCTTACCATCCAGGGGTGTTCCCGGAGTAAAAGGTGCAGGAGCCAGGATCGAAAAACCAGACTCAGGAAGAATTTGTGGACTGAGCGGTCTAGTCTGAGCCTCTTCATTCGAAAACTTTTTCAGCTTGATCGAGCTAGTAATAATTCCAATGGCTTCCGCTATTCGCGGTGCATCGGAATCAATCGAAAGCTCAAAAAAAACTTGATGATCCTTGTTCTGCCATGCAATATGTCTTCGATTGGTCTTTGTTTTTAAGTCTCGATGCGAGTCACCATACAAAGTGATGTCCGGCGGAATTGTAAAGCTTGAAAGTTTCCGATCAGTAAATTTAAGGTTATGCATGTCGACAAACTCTGGCCCAAGATCTACCATTCCTTTTGAAAGTCCAAACATAAATTGAGAGAGTTGCTCGGCAGAGAACTTTGGAGGATTTGATTGGTCAAAGTGAATAATTTTCACACTCAAATGGGCAAATCCAAGGTCGGCCATCCATCGATTGGAAAAAAGCCCTCCAAAAGCTTGTCGGTCAGCTTTCTTTTCCTCTTCAGTTTGAATTTCAGGCGTAAATGTCGCCGGAAATGTAAACTCTAAATTGGCGTCTGGCAAGTAAATAGGAGCTCGAGATTGCGTAGCCAGAATCAAAATTGCCGATATCATATTGGTCAGACGTATTTCACAGATAAAGATTTTCGCAATCTATTAAATTCGAATTTTAGCATCCAATGCAAAGAAAAATCCCTCAGATAGAGGGAAATCTCAAGTCCAGACGCTTTCAACTAATCAATTTCAAAAAACTTTAGTCTCATCAATAATGCCAGTCTAATTCGTTGGCATCTCTCGCGTGCTTCATGATAAAGTCTCGCCGAGGCTCAACTTTGTCGCCCATTAACCGGCTGAACATTTGCTCAACTTCCGCTTCAAATTCTTTATCATAGTGAACTTTAATCAGGTTCCGAGTCTCCGGATTCATCGTCGTTTCTTCCAGTTCTTCCGGATTCATTTCACCAAGACCTTTAAACCGAGTAATGACTGCCTGTCTCTTTTTAGCGTGATTCCTAATAATCTCGTCTCTTTCTTCTTCAGTCATCGCATAATGTCGTTCGCTACTTCCAAACTTAACAACATAAAGTGGCGGTTGAGCAAAGTAGATATAGCCTTGAGTCACAAGTGGCTTCATATAACGATAGAAGAAGGTTAACAGCAGCGTACGAATATGCTCTCCGTCAACGTCCGCGTCCGTCATGATAATGACTTTGTGATACCGAAGTTTGCCGATGTTAAAGTTATCATCTTCTCTAGATTTCCCGTTCGCTTCCGCCTCTTCTTCTGCCGCAAGATCAAAATCTTCAATTCTAGAAGTATTAATCGCCACCCCGGCTCCAAGGGCCGCAATCAAAGACTTAATTTCTTCGTTATCAAGAGCTTTATCAATCCGAGCCCTTTCAACATTTAAAATCTTGCCTCGCAATGGTAGCAAAGCCTGGGTAACACGATCTCGTGCCCCTTTAACCGTACCGCCCGCCGAATCACCTTCAACAATATAGATTTCAGAAATTGTTGGATCTTTGCTGACGCAGTCACTGAGTTTGCCCGGCAAGCCAAAACTTTCCATTGCCGAACTTCGTTTAACTGCTTCCGCCGCTTTTCTCGCTGCTTCTCGCGCTTGTTGGGCTAGCCGAGATTTCTCAATAATTCGCTTCGCAACTGCCGGATTTTCTTCCAAATATGTAGAAAGCCCATCGCCAACTAGTGAGTTTGTTGCGCCCTGAGCCTCCGGAGTAACTAACTTAACTTTGTCTTGAGAGTTGTAACTCGGGTTTTCAAGCTTCAAGGCAATAACGGTAGTTAATCCTTCCGAAACATCATCGCTCGTAAAGTTCTTCTCTTTTTCCTTAAGAAGATTCATTTTGCGGGCATAACTGTTCAAAACTCGTGTCAGTGCCTGGCCAAAACCAGAAACGTGAGTTCCGCCATCCGGTTGATGAATATTGTTGCTATAAGCAAGAATTGTATTGTGGTAACCCGTGCTATATTGCATGGCTACTTCTACTTCCATTCCTTCTCTCACTCGGTGGAAATAAATCGGCTTGTGCAGCGGGTTTTCCGCATCACTAACATCCTCTACAAGCTGCACAATTCCACGTTCAAACTTAAAGGTTTCCGTGTCGTCGGTATTGATTTCTGAAATAAACTCAATCGTACAGCTGGGGTTAAGATATGCCAATTCTCGCATTCTCTTTTTGAGAATATGAACATCATGATCAACATGAGTCAGTACGGTCTTGTCCGGAAGCCAATGCTGAATTGTCCCCGTACCTTCCGATTTCCCAATGACCTTAACATCGTAAACAGGAATCCCCTTTTCAAATCGCTGCTCATAAAGTTTGCCGTCTCTCTTTACGGTAGTAACCATCCATTCGGAAAGGGCGTTGGTACAAGAAACACCAACTCCATGCAAACCACCCGAAACCTTATATCCGCCGCCGCCAAATTTGCCCCCCGCGTGGAGCTTTGTCATGATAACCGTCAGCGCAGAAACGCCTTCTTTGGCGTGCATATCAACAGGAATTCCCCGACCGTTATCTTCCAGAATAATCGAGCCATCTTTACATAAAACAACTTTGATGTAATCCGCGTGTCCGGCCAAGACTTCATCAATGCCATTATCAAGAACTTCTCTAAAAAGTTGGTGTAAACCTTTCTTGCCGTTGTCACCAACGTACATTCCCGGTCGCTTTCGAACAGCTTCTAAACCTTCTAAAACTTGAATGCTACTGGCGTCGTAGCTTCCTTCAATCTTTTTGTTAAGACTATCTTCTTCAGTCGCGGCCCGAGATTCAAAGTGCTCTTCTTGCTCTTCATTTGGGTCGTTTGAGAGGGTGATATCTTCAGCCATGTTGTTCGATCTCTTAAAACTTCAACACCCGCAAAAATCGGGTCAGAAATACAGGTTCAATTGTACCTGCAGAATTACTCTAGGGTAAGGACGAAAACAATCGATGAAAAGGGGCAGGAAAGAAACAATTCAGAAGTGTGGATTTCCGCCACTCATTTCCAACCACATATCTTTTGTCAGATAAGTGCGGACTTCATCACGATACTTGCCATTGATCCAAAATCGTTCCGGAATTCTAATCGTTTCTTGGTAACCAGTCTTTTCCTGCATTCTCTGGCTGGCAATATTGCCGTCAATATAGCCAGATTCCAATAACCGAAGACCCAACACATGAAAGCAATACCAAGCTCGTAATTGGCAAGCTTCGGTGCCCAAGCCCTGCCGATGAAGCGAAACATCGCCAATAAGACTGCCCGTATTTGCATAAAGATTTCGCCAATCAATCCGAGTTAAGCCCGTGTCTCCAATATGCGTTCCATTCAGCAACTCAATCGCAAACCAAGCCCCTTTTCCCTCCGAAGATTGAGTTTGCATTTTGCTCATCCATTCTTCCACTTCAAGATTTGAAACCGGGAATAAACCCTCGTGCATCCACTCCGTCACTTCGCGGTCATTGATCCATTTCAGAGTGTTCGCAAGATGTTTCTCCGGCTCCAAAGGCACCAATCTAAGCCGATGCGAAGTCCAGCCTAATGGATTCGCCTCTACCATGCCGGTTCTCCATTGCTCAATTCCTGCCATCTATCTCTGGTCAAAATCATCGTCATGTCATCAACAAATCGACCACGCTTAAAAAATCGCTCCGGCATTCTCCCCGCGGGAACATAACCCGCTTTCTCCTGCATCCGCTTACTTCGCTCGTTTCCGCTAAAATATTCCGTTTTAAGCAAACGAAGTCCCAGAACATGAAAGCAGTACCAAGCCCGAAGTTTTGCGTTTTCCGTTCCGTAGCCAAGGTTCTGCTGAGTGGCGTCACCAATGTAAGATCCAGTAGTCGCAAATCCATTTCGCCAGTCAATATCATGGATTCCAGACATTCCAATATGCGTCCCATTCAAAAGCTCAATCGCTAGAATAATTTGAGTTCGATGTGACTCCGATTGAAGATGACTATCAAACCACTGTTTTTGGGAGAGTTTTGAAAGCGGAAAGTCGCCAACAATCAAATTGGCTGAGATTTCTGGATCATTGATCCAACGACAAACATTTTCAAAGTGCAAGTCGTAATCTAACGGAACAAGACGAATATTCTTACCTTCCCAACCGTGAGCCATAGTTCAGATTACCGGCAAACGCAAAGTTAAAATTGGTGGGAGAAAAAAGAAAAAGCACCGGCAGGGAAGGAGAGGACAAATCCCGGCCGGCGAATATGCGTTGGTGTGGTTTATGACCGAGTCACTCAACGCTCATACGTCGTTTGATTGCTCGGGCGCCTTCCAAGAATAGATGACGGTTACAAATGGAGATCTCTTTAGGCTCGCGCCGCAAAAGCTAGTATTTTTCATAGAATTCAAACAAAAAAAACGCGGTTCAGATTCTGCAATCTGAACCGCAAAGTTCGCTTTTCTCTTTTTGGCGTTGAAATCTTGTTTTCTTGCCGCTGCTGTAATTGAGTAACAGACACAAGATATTTTTCGTTCCCAAGACTAGGGCCAAAAAAAATTATTTTTGAATTTCTTTAAGGATCAATGCAACAGACTGCGAAATCGCATCTGATGGCCCCAGAATTTCACTCAGTTCCTGAAATCCTTGGAGTTGATTCTTACGTTCCTCAGATTCTGCCAGTAACAACGAGAGCTCATGAGAAATAGTCTTGGCGTTAGCATCATCATGGATGTATTCGGGCACAAGTTTGCGATTTAACAAAATATTGGGAAGAGAAATGTAGTCGAACTTTGGCTTAAGGATCTTGAATTCAAGAACCATCGCTTTCGTGGCCCGATAAACAACAACCGTCGGACAATTGCAAAGCGCCGATTCAAGAGTCGCCGTTCCCGAGCAAACGATCGCCGCTCGCGCTGACTGAAGGACTTGGTAGGTGTTAGTATTGAATTGTGCAGGAATGTTCGACACCGCTTGCCACAATTGTTTTAAATCTTGGGGTTGGAGGTTGCTGGCAACGGCAAACGTAATGGGTTCATCTGGGAAGTCCAAAAGAGCTTTGGCAATCTCCGGAAGATTAGTTTCAATTTCATGCTTTCGAGAGCCCGGCAAAATCGCAATACCCGCTCGCTTAATAGAATCCTCTTTTGCTTCCAAAACCATTTGCTTGAGCGGATGCCCAAAAAAATGAGCATTGGCCCCCATTTTATTGAGGATTTCCGCCGACCAGGAAAAAGGAGTAATGATCAAGTCCGTAACAATAGGAAGATCCGACCCTTGTTTATTTTTTCTCCAACTTCCGGGAGGAATAAAATAAAAAACCTTCCATCCTTTCGATTTGGCAAATTTTGACAACGAAATATTGAGAAATCCATAATCTATCGGAACAAACACCCCCGGAGACATGGATTTCAACCCCCGCTTCCCCCGGACATACCCCCGGAATACCCTGGGAACGATTTTTAAGGACTCTAAAACCCCCAAAGCCCCCCAATTTGCCGAAGAAATGACTTCATGACTGGTCTGAGATTGCAGCTTCGGACCCCCAATTCCCCAAATCCTACAGGAAATCTTTTTTTGAATCCTCTCCGCCAATTCAGCCGCATAACGATCACCCGATGCCTCCCCCGCCGAGAAGAAAACATTCACCCCAATTTCAGGCTTATCGTTGGTCTCCACGCCCATTTTTTCCTTGATAAAGGCGCTCTACAAATGCAAGAAGATATTCAACCTCGGTTGTCAATTTAACTTCACGGCGAACAATCTCAAGCGCATTTCTAAGGTTAATTTGACTCTTAAAAAGCAGTTTGCACGCCTTGTGCAACGCTAATCTCTGCTCCTGGGTAACTCCCATCCTTCTTAGCCCAATCGCATTGATATCATGCACAATTTGTTCTGCGCCTTCTACAATCATAAATGGTGGAACATCTCTAACAATTCGGCTCATTCCACCCACCATTGCCATCTTGCCAATTCTCACAAATTGATGAACTCCGGTCATCCCACCAATTGTCACCATATCTTCAATTGTCACATGGCCAGCTATCCCTACGTTATTCGTAATGGTCACGTCGTTCGCCACGCTGACATCATGGCCCAAGTGAACCATGGCCATTAAATAATTTCGATCACCGATCGTTGTGGATTGCCCCTCTTTTGAACCACGATGTATGGTTACATATTCGCGAAAAACGTTATCGTTTCCAATTGTAAGAAACGTATCTTGGCCCTCATATTTTCGATCCTGAGGATCCCCGCCGATAATCGCACCTTGCGCAAAGAGGTTGTTTTCACCAATTGTTGTATTTCGCTTTATGGTTACGTGAGAGTCTAATTTGCATCCCGGGCCAAGTTTTACGCCGGATTCGATATAGCAAAACGGGCCAACAATGACTCCGTTAGCCAGGTCAGCTCCATTTTCAACAACAGCGGTGGAATGGATAGTGGGCAATCAATTCTCCGGGTCAACGAGCATAAATGTCATTTCCATTTTAGAAACAACTTGCCCGTCTACAAAAGACTGGCAATGGACTATTCCTACTCTTCCCTTGAATTTGACGAGTTCGCATTCCATTATGAGTTGGTCACCCGGGACTACTTGCTTACGGAACTTAACTTTATCAATACTGCCAATAACAGGGACTAAACCAATAAATTCAGGATCGCTAAGGAGAACAACCGCTGCCGATTGAGCCATGGCTTCGAGTTGTAAGACTCCAGGCATTATTGGTTTTCCGGGATAGTGGCCTTGAAAATAGGCTTCATTTCCGGAAACATTTTTTAAGCATTTACAACGGGTTCTCGCTTCAATTTCTAAGACGCGATCAACCAACAACATTGGGTATCTGTGCGGCAAGTACCGCATGATTTCTTCTATATTCATGGCACCGTAATGCCGATTATGACTGTTTTTCTTCGGCGACCTGCGCCTCTTTGATATGTTTTCTTTCTTTTAAGAATTCTCGGACAATGCCAACAACCGAGAGAGCCACAATTCCAAGGATAACGTATTCAAAATTATGTCGAACCGCTGGAATGCCGCCAAGCAGATATCCGGCGCCAACGCATACCCATACCCAAATTACACTTCCAAGGGCGCAAACTGGCAAATATTTTCGATAGGGATAGATTTCCATTCCCGCAACAAAAGGTGCAATTGTTCTGACAATTGGTACAAATCGTCCAAGAATAATAGTTTTTCGTCCGTGCTTTTCGTAGAATACTCTTGTCTTTTCTATCCAATGGGCTTTGATCCAGCCTTTTCGAATCATCGCTCCGCCAACATGCTTTCCCATAAAAAAGTTTACAGAATCGCCTACGATCGATGCAATTGGTAAACCAAATAACAAGAGCCAAAGATTTATGCCTTGGCCAGGCTGGGCAAACAGTCCAGCCGCAAAGAGAAGTGAATCTCCGGGAAGAAATGGCATGACGACTAAGCCTGTTTCTAAAAAAATGATGAGAAAGAGCAGGGCATGCACCATGATGCCGTACTGTTGAATCAAGTTCTCAAGGTGAGTATCAATGTTCAAAAAGAGGTCGATGATTTCGGCCATTTTAGATTAACTCATTTTAGTTTCTTTTCTACGAGACCATCGGGCCATCGGATGCAAATGAGTCTCGAACTCTACGTTGTTCGGCAATTAATCTTAGTTTTTTTATTGCTTGAGTTTCAATTTGGCGAACTCTTTCTCGACTTATATGCATTTCGTCGCTGAGTTCTTCTCGGAAATCTGCCGTTCCGTCATCATTTTTGAGCCGATAAATCATTATTCTTCTTTCGCGTTCGTTGAGGTGAGAAATTATTTCGAGAAGTTCTTCGACTATTTCGCTATTAAGAATGATCGCCTCAGGATCTCCCGCACTTTCATCTTGCAACATTGCACCCAAAGTCGTGGCATCACCATCGCCGACTTTAACATCTAAACTAATTAGCTCTTGCGATGCTTGTAGAAGTGTTTTTAACTTTCGAACGCTGACGCCAAGATGAAGGGCGATCTGTTCGGCAGTTGGCTCTTGTCCTGTCTGACTAAGTAGTTCACTTTTGGCTTTATCAACCTTTCTCAAAGATTGAGTAATGTGAGCTGGCAGTCGAATTGTCTTTGATTTGCCATCTACTGCTCTACCAACGGCCTGTCGGATCCAATGAGTTGCGTAAGTACTGAACCGAAATCCTTTTTCGGGATCAAATCTTTCAATGGCGTGCATCAGACCAATGACGCCTTCTTGGACAAGGTCTTCAAGCGGAATAGTTGGGCATCGATAAGCCCGTGCGATATTGATGACAAGCCGAATGTTTGATTCCACCAATCGATCTCTGGCGGCATCTTGACCTTTTTGGGCTTGGCGTGTAAGAGTCACCTCCTCTTCTTTAGTAAGAAGTGGAGTCCGAGTCAGTCGGTCAAGATAACCTTCTGAAGTTACGGACTGGCTTTGTTCTCTTTTTGCCATGGTTCTGATTCAATTTTGAACTAATTGGTCTCGATGATTTTTACGCATATTTCATGCCAGTTAGTTTTTCAGAGTAAGGGAATCAATCTCTTCATTTATTTAGACGCTTTGTTTTGATGAGTGTTCTCAATTCGCCACTGTTTCATCACCGTATAATATTTATGATAGGTGTGAGAATCTGTTTCAGAGATATTGGGAATGTTGAACGAAGAATCGTACTTGGGAAAGCGATCTGAAGGATGGCAAAGGCTTGAAACTTTAGTTTCTAAGGCTGAAAGTTCATTTAGAAGACTTTCAGGTTTGGAAGTCATCGAATATGTTCGTCTTTACCGTCAAACCAGTGCAGATTTGGCATTTTTGATGACTCATTCAAGCAACGCTGATGTTGTCGAGCACCTCAATCGGTTGGTTGGCCGAGCATATGCACAATTGTATAGAGCTCCTGAAAAAACTTTTTTACAAGGTTTTCTCGATGGGCTCTATTTTTCGGCAAAAACGTTTCGAAAACATCAAAGACTCTTTTGGCTAAGTTTCGGAATTTTGATGGCTGGCTTTCTTTTTAGTTTTGCTGTAATGTCTGCTCGACCAGATTTAAGGCATCATTTTGTGCCGGCAGCAGCGGAGGCCAATCATGAATCTTGGATGGAAGGGAAGTTTGACCCTAGAAGTGGCGGTGAAGGAATGTTAATGACTGCTTTTTATGCTTCCAATAATCCGCGAGCGGGAATGATGTCGGCCAGTATTGGTGCAGCCACTGCCGGAATTGGTACGACATATGTTTTGTGGACAAACGGGCTAGGAACAGGTGCGCTTGCAGCCGACATGGCATCTGTTGGATTGCTGCACTATTTATTCTTTTCAATTGCACCGCACGGAGTTAGTGAAATTGGCGGATTCTTGGTTGCTTCAGCAGTCGGATTTGTTTTTGCAATTGCTATTTTATGCCCCGGACGTCGAACACGATCACTGGCTCTCAAAGAGGCAGGCAAGGAGGGATTCACACTTTTTGTAACAGCATTAATCATGATTGCTTTAGCGGCACCAATTGAAGGCTTTTTTAGTTTTAATCCATTTGTTCCTTTATGGCTGAAAGCGTTGGCCGCAGTCATCGCATTTACGGCGTGGACACTATTTTTCACGCGATATGGATTGGCTAGAGAGCGAGCAGAAATTGCCGCAGAAACTGAGATTGTCCATAAAGGAATCTAAGCTGAGATTTATGTCAACCAATTCGATTGTTAGAGCAACTTTCTGAATAAAGGCTTTGGTAAGTAAGTTGCGGCCATGCGAAGTCTGGATTTGAATCTATTTGGTAATAGTTTGAGGCTTTTTTTGTATGCCTCTCTGCCTTTCTGCGGGTCGCCATTGAGAGTTAGAACTGTTCCTAAACAGGCGAAATTATGGGCTTCGGCGGCTATTAGATTTTTAGGGTTGAATCTCTCTTTATAATTGACAATACGGAGCGAGATCCATTCCCGAAGTTTTTGATCGTCTTGCCAGATTTTTTCGAGCTTATGGCTGGCATTTTTTCCGTGGACTCTGTACATTGTCAAGGGCTCTTTTACGTATCCAACTTGATAGCTTTCTGCTACTCGGTACCACATTTCCCAATCACCAGAGCCAAAATAGTTTTCGTTGAAATTCCCTAGGGTATCAAAGCACTCTTTGCGAACTAGTGCTGCGCTGGCAATGATTTTGTTGTGGTAAATCAAAGAAAGCAGGACGTCACCGGTTTCCGTTTTTGGAAAATCAAATCCTAGAGGTGAATCATGGCGAACTTCACCTGCACCGTTAATAAAATATCCGTCCGTGTGTACGAGGCCAATTTTTGGGAATCGCTCCATTAGGTCGATTTGAGCTTCTAGTTTTGTCTTTCCCCAAAGATCATCGTCATTGAAAACAGCAATGAATTCTCCAGTTGCATGTTTTAGCCCGACATTGAGGGTTCCGTAGGTTCCAAGATTTGATTCGTTAAATATAAGTTTTGCCTCGGGGGCATTTGTTTGGAGCCATTCTCTTGTCCCATCAGTTGATCCATCATCGAGAGCAATGATTTCGTAGTCTGAGAAAGTTTGGTCTTTGATAGATTGATATGCCGCTGGCAAGTAATCTAAATGGTTGTAACAGGTTAGAAGAATAGAGACACGTGGCATAACTATTGAATTCGAACTTCGACGCTAAAATCGATAAAATCAAGGTCTGGATCAGGAGTATCGTTTTCAGGTTCCAATAAACCAGTGGACTGATTGTTATATGTTTGGGCGTTATTGAGTCTGATTGTTATTGGTGAGTTGATTTGGCTTGAAAGCTGGCTATTGCCAAGCGCATCCCAAAGTCTTCCTCCACCCGATGTATTTGTATTGTTCATTGAAAGGAAATTGATTTGGACACTTTTGTAGTCAGCTACTTCGGCTGCCGGAATGAGTTGAGATAAATCAATTTCGAAGGCTAAATCTCGATCCCCAACACTCGTTGGAGTTGAGATGATTGGAATTCCGGTTTGAAAGTACTCCGTAAGATTTGAATTTCGAAACTTGTAAATTTGATATTGTGGATTAGCCAACGGATTCCATAGTATGAAATGCGTTGCATCTCCCGCAACAATTCCATTTCCGCCTGGAACGACAATTGGAATTGGGCCCTGAGTAATGGGGACATCATCCTTTGAAAGATTGAGTGCAATTAGATAGACATAAGGTAGTCCGGTGCCTCCTGATTCTAGGCCCGTTTTTAGAGATCCTTTTACTCGGCTTGTAAATACGAGTCGCTTTGTTGAACCTATTCCACCAGAATCAGGGAATTTCGCACATCCAGTAATGAGCAAAGCAAAACAGATAATCAATACAAAAACAATTATTCGAGGCATAGGTTTATCAATTGTTCGGCATAAGTTTAAAATAGATCCTCCGACAACTTTCGCAGTGAATAGCCTTGCCTAATCGAACCATTTCTTGAGTTTTTGATGGAACGGCGATTCCGCAGACTTCGCATCTATCATCGTCAGTGATAAGAGCGACTCCTGTACTTCCTGTTTTTTTGATTGCAGCGGCATATTCTCTAAGCAAGGACGGATCTACTTGTTTTTCACGATCTGTTCGCTGAGTCTTAATGTCTTTGTACTGCTTTTCTAGTTCTCCATGTTCAACTTTTGCGTTTTCTTGTTTTTCTAATACAATTTTTTTGAGTTTAGCCAGATGCTTTATTGCAATTTGCGCTTCTGACTCTGCCGCCTCAACCTGAGGCTTTAGTTCTTGAATTTCATTTTCACTTTTTTCAACCAGTTCTCTCAGCATCTTAATTTCGGCACCAAGATCTTCAAGTTCGCGAGGACTGACGACCTTTCCGGAATACGCTTTTTCTTCAAAAGTATCGGCTTTTTGCGAGGACTCAATTTTGCGGTTTTGCAGCGCAGTTAATTTTTGACTTAAATCGCTTGCTTGGTCTCGGATTGGCTTTGATTCAGTTTGAAGTTTTTTGAAAACTGCTGCTTCTTTGTTGCCAACATCGAGCGCGGAAGCTCTTGACTTTAGCTGATGGAGTTTTGAATCAATTAAGTGAAGTTTATAAAGCTTGTAAAGGCCCTCATCAGACATATTTCTATTATGGGCCGAAGTTAGCATTGGAGTCGTGCCAATCTGGACAACAATGACCATAAAAAGCTTCTGCTTTTCGTTCCAGCCTATGGCACTCTGCTTCCAACATCATACGATACTCTTCAACTTGTGCTTCAGAAGAATTTGCAGGAATCGAAATAGGCGTTCCGATGATAATCCTTATTTTTGCAAATGGCTTAGGGATCATGTAGCGATCCCACGATTTAATCAACCATCGTCGGTCGCACGATGTAGCAGCAGGGTAAATCAATGCACCAGATTTCTTTGCCATCATTAAAACGCCAGGTTGAATGATTCCACTCGGCCCCCTCGGGCCATCCGGTGTAAAAGCAATCACTCCACATTTTTTCAGCTTTCTAATGGACTCGACCAAAGCTTCAATGCCTCCGCGTCCAGTTGAACCTCGGATTGTTTGATACCCAAAGAGATTGAAAATGATATTTTGCATTTCGCCATCTCTTGAATGGCTGATGAGTGCCCAATAACCTAGGTCGCGGAACCGAATTGCTCCCGGCAACGACCGTCCATGCCATCCGGCCATGATTTTTCCCTTTGGGTTCAATTCAAATTCTCGAAAGCCTATAGTTTCAATTTTGTAAGTTTTGCCTAACAGGCTCACTACATGATAAATCAGTGGTGCCAAAATGCGAGGTCGAATATTTCTCCAAAACTGCTTAAAATTCACGGTAGCAAACCCTTTGACTTTGCCGCCTGGGTTGCGGGGTGCAATTCAAAATCTCGGCTCAATCGATTTGCCAAAAGTTGGGCCTCTTCTGGCCTTTGATCTTTAATGAGTTCAACCAATGCAAGGATCGCTTCTGGTTTTCTATCATCTGACTCTTGATCTACGATAGATCGGATCAGGATTTCGCCCATCGAAGGATTGGTAGGTAACAATTCATCGGCAAATTTTAAGCGCTCTGCAGAGTTTATTAAGTGCAATTTGCGGATTTTTTGAAGTGATTTTATGACTTGGGCCCGGTTTGCGGAGGATTCAAGTGTCAGCAACTTTAAAAGAGTGACCGAGGCGTTGTTTTCGCCTAAATCGATTTCTGCATCCGCCTGTTGCCATAAGGCTTTTATATCGTTTGGATGATTGACAAGATGCTGTTTAGCTGCGGCTAGTGAAGCCGCTGGCCCCCGTTCATTCATTTTATCAAGAACTGAGTGACCAAACGCTCGTTTTGCATCCGTATCTGCTCCCAAAATAGCGGCGAGAATTAGACCACCAAGAATGCCGCCAAGATGGGGCCAAAATCCTGAATCTGCTGCTGTGACATCTCCAATTCTTACAAATGCACCAACAATTTGAAGGGCAAGCCATGCTAAAGCCAATACGCCAACCGGAATTGCTACATTAACGAATACCGGAACTTTTGTGCGCATATATCGAACTGCACTAAAGGCGACACATCCGGCAATGGCAGCGCTGGCTCCCACAAGTGGTAATGGAGCAACTGATCTGCCGGCGAGAGTCCAATAAGCGATGACTCCGCAGATCCCGGACAACAAATAAACTAGCGCAGTTTTCCACGAGCCTTTTGAAAACTCTACTATTGGCCCAGCTGCAGCCAAGAAAATGAGGTTACCAAGAAGATGAACGACATTAACGTGGACAAATAGGCAAGTTAATGCATTGACTAAGCTTGGTTCTTGCGGATTAAATGCAAGGGTATCCAACAATTGCGGCTGGATAAACACGGCAAACGCCACAAATAAATTTGCGAAGATGAGGAACAAAGTAAGAATCGGAATTCTTTGGATTCGGCGGTTTGCCATGGGTTAACTTGCTTTTAGCTTACAAGGAAATCATTCTTGATCGTAAAGTTCTTCAGGAATTGTCACATTGACGTAAGTTTCTTTTACATCATCAAGATCATCCAAAGCATCTATCAATTTAATAATTTGCTTCAATTCGTCTAAATCAGGTTCGGCAAGTGTAGTCGGAATTCTTGTTAAAGACGCTTCCCGGGTGGCAATTCCTTTAGCATTGAGTGCATCATTGCAAGCGTGAAGTTGTTCTACTGGCGTGTAGATCGTAAACCCTTCTTCTTCAACAAGGATGTCTTCTGCGCCTGAATCTAAGGCCGCAAGCGTGAGAGTTTCTTCGTCAGTTGATTCAAGATCAACCAGAATCTGTCCGCAGTAGTTAAACTGCCATGCTACTGATCCGTTTTCACCTAGAGCACCGTGATTTTTGCTAAAAGCATGTCTAAGCTCTCCAACTGTTCTATTTTTGTTTTCAGAATAGACTTCAACCATGAACGCTGAGCCCCCTGGCCCTTTACCTTCATACACAAGCTCATCATAGTTTTCACCTTCAACCTCACCGGAGCCACGAGCAATTGCACGTTCAATATTTTCTTTCGGAAGGGAATTCTCTTTTGCTTTTTCAATGGCAACTCTTAATCGAGCATTGAGCGCAATATCGCCGCCACCCATTTTGGCCGCTACAATGATTTCACGAGCAAGCTTTGTATATAGTTTTCCGCGAATTGCATCTTGTTTGCCTTTGCGGATGCGAATGTTTTTCCATTTACTGTGGCCAGCCATATGCGAAAATCATTTTGACACGAGGGACTATGCCGATGTGCGGACTTCGCCAGTTTGTCCATAAGCGGACTTAAAAAGACGCCAAAGTATGAAGCCAATTATGGCGACGGCAAAAAGTACAACTCCGATGGGTGCAATAAATCCGGGTACTTGAGTTCCGATAAATGTCGCTCCCGGCACTACGAGGGTAATAATTGCCCAAGACATGATCAGTTTTCCTGTTATCCGTATTCTGGGATCTGTTTGTCGTGCAACCTCTAAGAGATATGGAGATTGACAACTTTGGCAAGCAATGAACCCCGGTGCATTGGGACGTTTACAATTTGGGCAAGCTATTGGTTTAAAGAATTCTGGGTCTTGCGAGATAAGCTTCCAGTTTTTAAGTTCGTATTCTTCGTTTCTAAAGGAGTCTCGCAACGATTTTTGGCTCATGGGATCGATGTTGGTCGAGATTTTTTTTAAAGTTTGTTCGCTCAATGCAATAGCATGGCCCCTCATTCCAAAGTGAAATAGCGACCTTGCCAATTGAAACGCGGCAGGGTAATTTCCGGGTCGTAAATGTAATTCCTGATATCCTCGATCAATCAGCTCCACGTTATATCCGCACAGTTCGGTTTCAACTAACTTCCGACTGGCAAATGGATAAGTCAGAATAAGTCCGATTGTAGCGACTACTATGCTACCGGTCACGAGACTACTTCCCGCAATGATGCAGATTCCAAATGCGGTAATTGAAGCGGCGATTCCGGCTATTCCTTGACCGCCGGTAATCTTTTCCTCTAGAATCCAAGAAATGAGCACAAGCACGACAAAGCCAAAAATCCCAATGCTTGACAATGTGATCATTAACCCAACTGCGCCAGTTACTGGATCTAGACCTTGGGAAAGAAGCATAATTCTATTCTATACCTAATTTTAGTAGGTATAGAATTAGATTTTTTCTAAGTCAGATTCTTTGACAAGAACAACATAGTTAGGCACGAAATTCATTTCATCCTTTGAAAGGAGTTTTCTTTGATTTTCCGTAGAGTTATCTTGGAAAGCATTTTGCATGCGATCAGTTGCAACTTTATGAACATCTTTAGGAATTGGCCCAAGCGAGTTGACATCGATCTTGATAGCAATTTCTTCGCTGTTATAAATATTTGCTACCGTTCCCGTTAGACCTTGCATATGTTCAAAGAACTTGTGGACGGCACGATCTTGCTCGCTGACATTTCGAGTCACAATTTTGACTTGATCGCCTTCTTTGACTTTGGCCATTGAACTGATTTTACCTTGTTAAAAGATTAGGTTCAGGTTAGTTGGTCTGAGTTGCTTTTGAGTTCAAAATGGTAGATTGGAATCGGATTTATGCCAACCGCTGCCTTTACAACCCTTGGCTGCAAGGTGAATCAGTATGAAACTCAGCGCATTCTGGAGGATTTTGAGAATGCGGGTTTCGCGGTCGTTCCATTTAGTGAAAGAGCCGATGTTTACGTTATCAATACATGTTCGGTAACCAGTCAGGCAGAAAGTAAAAGTAGATACACAGTTCGTCGGGCCAATCGCAATAATCCCGATGCAAAGGTAGTTGTTACTGGTTGTGCGGTTCAAATGACTCTTAACAAAGTCGAATTGTTGGATGGGGCTGATGTTGTTGTTCCTAATCCTGAAAAACTTGATGCTCTTCGATATTTTTTTGACGAGTTTCCAGAATTTGAACGATGGGCAAAAAGAGATCCTGCGCCAGTTAAACAATCTGGCCCGGATGGCCGGACTCGCGCGACCTTAAAAGTTCAAGATGGCTGCAATGTGATGTGTAGCTATTGCTCTATTCCATTTACACGGCCAGTCATGACAAGTCGGCCATGGCAAGAAGTTCTAGAGGAAGCACAGAAACTTTCAGCAATGGGATACCACGAAGCAATCCTTACTGGCGTCTTGATTGGAGCATATGGGCCTGAGACCGGTAGTGAAGGCAAAAGCTTTGAAGAACTCGTTACAGTTTTAAGTGAGGAAAGCGGATTGGAACGAATTCGTATTTCCAGTATCGAAATGCATCAAGTCACCCAACCAATTGTTGAACTGGTTAAACATGGTCATGTTGTTCCTCACTTCCATATCCCTTTACAAGCTGGGGACACCCAGGTACTGAGCGACATGAATCGACGCTATGGAAAAGATGATTTTCTTAAGCTTTGTGATGGTTTGTACTCTGAGCTTGACGACCTGACTATTACGACTGATATTTTGGTCGGATTTCCGACAGAGACCGAAGAGCGATTTCAATCAAGCATCTCAGTATGTGAGCATGTCCAGTTTTTAAAAGCTCACGTTTTTAGATTTAGTCCCCGATTTGGAACTCCAGCAGACCAGTGGGGCGACCCGGTTTCGCCGCCTGAAAAGCAAGAAAGGGCCAAGCGATTGACAGAAGTGACTGAGCAAACTGGAAAAAGACAACGCGAAAGGTTCATTGGTCGAACTATGCGAGTCCTCGTTGAAAGTAAACCAAAAGGTGGGTTATTAGAAGGGACTACTGATAATTGGCTCACTGTTCGATTCGCAGGGCCGACAAACTTAGGCCGAAGTTTGCAGTGGGTAAGGCTTGATGAGGAACGTGATGGAATAGTTTATGGAGAATTAGCAACTCCCTGTATGCCAAACCAGCTTTCTTTACAAGCCCGATAGGGCTTTAAAACCTGCAAAGTGATAAATCGTATCTTCTTCTAAGACGTTTCTTTCGTCTTGCAAAAGGAGTGAAAAATTAATGTTTGTAGCAGTAATTGGAATTTTAGTTTTTGTTGCGGGGATAGTAGCACGTGGATTAGATAAACAAACTTCTCCAAAATCCAATCTCAAACCGACCTCGTGGCTAATGATGGTTGGGGGGTCGGTTGTGTTTTTCATTGGATTACTGATTTCTTCAGTTGTTATAATTCAAACCGGTTATGCAGGGGTCAAGCTTAGGTTAGGCGCAATTGCTGGCAGCTTAGGCGAAGGAATTCATGTAGTTGTTCCTGGAATTGAGAGAATTGAACTTATGGAAGTTCGCACTCAAAAGGAAGAAAGCAAGGCAACCGCGGCAAGTCGAGACTTACAAACAGTTTCGACAGATCTTGCACTGAATTTTAGAGTTGATAAATCGAAAGTTGACGTTCTCTTTCAACAAGTTGGAAAGGAATACAAAGTCAGAGTTATTGATCCGGCAGTGCAAGAAGCGATTAAAGTTGTGACGGCAAAATACACCGCTGAAGATTTGATTCGTCAACGGCAAAAAGTAAAAGATGATGTAGAGCAGGAAATTACTTCACGCTTGTCTCAATACAATTTACTCGTGGAGCCGGATGGGCTCAGTATCACAAACTTTGAGTTTTCACCTGAATTTAATCGAGCGATTGAAGCCAAGCAAGTGGCACAGCAAGATGCTGAAAAGCAAAAATATGTTTTACAACAAGCAGAGCTTGAGCAACAAACAAAAATTGCTAGAGCAAAAGGAGAGGCAGAAGCTGCCAAGCTGAATGCCGAGTCTTTAAAAGCTCAAGGTGGCTCGTTGGTCGTTGCTCGTGAGTGGATTGAAAAGTGGGACGGGAAATTACCTCAAGTCTCCAGCGGAGGCACAAGTGGGGGCGGAATGATCCTGGACTTAAAATCTTTACTCGATCAAGCCAACAAACAATAAGTTGTTTCACGTCTAAGGCTTAAGAGCAATCTTAAGCCTTTTTTTATTCTGGTAAATATGAGCGATGCCCACTTTGTTCACAAAGATAATCAATCGAGAGATTTCAGCTGACATCGTTTATGAGGATGAGTTTGTCGTTGCATTCCGAGATATCCAGCCTTCCGCACTAATTCATGTTCTTATCGTTCCTAGAACTGAGATCCCTGGGGTTGCGTTTTTGCCGCCAGACGGAGACCATTTGCACTTATTGAATGCGGCTAAAACAATTGCTGAACAATTGGGAATTGCAGAATCTGGATACCGCTTAGTTATCAACCAAGGTTCAGATGCTGGGCAAACTGTAGATCATTTGCACGTTCATTTACTGGGCGGCGAGCCACTCGGTGGATTTGGAGTTTCTTAAAGCGTTTCGTTAAAATTCAACAAGAGCACCGTCATAGCCTACATTAACACCAATCGGATTAAAAAACGCTTCTAGTTCTGCATGAGTTGCCTCGCCTTGGTGACTATGGTGTGTTGTCCAAATTTTGGTGTTATTGTTAACAGACCCGATTGATTTTAGGCGATCAAGAACACTGACAAATTCTTCTTTGTCCAGGTGCCCATCGTAGTTTGTGCTGGCAAATCCTTCAGAACATTCCAGGACTAAACAATCCAACTTAAAATTCTCTAATGCTTCCCATGTTGGCGCATCCCAAATTCCCGTGTCAGTTCCGTAAAGTAAAGTGCTTTTAGAGTCTTGGATGATAAAGTTGTGAGCATCCTCGGTTGGTAAGTGGTGGGCTCGAATTGGGGTAATGACGTATTCGCCGTGATTCACTGATTTAAAGCTTTGTGTCATAACCATTTCCACGGGCCATTCGGGGAACTTTTCTAGAATTCTTCGACAAATTTTTTCGTTTGCATAGACTGTAAAGCCACCAAACTCCATATCATTAAACGGATATAAGGTGTACATGAGCTCATCTGGAGCAAAATGGTCGGCATCCGAATGAGTAAATATAAGTGCAGACCAATCCCGAGCATCTAAACCGTTTTGTACAAGTTGATGCCAAGTATCCGGTCCAAGATCAATTTTTAAAGTTCCATCAACAATTGCAGAGGATCGACTACGGATATCTTTCCCGCCATGATTTCGGGCATAAACACTGACTCTTGAATCTGAATAGAAAGCTGGAACCCCATCTGCACCACCTGTTCCTAGTAGTCGGATATTCATGCTTGTAAATCAAGAAGTGACCACATGGCCATGCCTTGTGGCGGAGCCGATGAAATATCCACAGATCGGGGAGGGAAGACACCGCTTGAAATGGCTAAATTTTCGAGACTTTCAATATTTTCGTCACCGAGGAAAAAGGTCACTCGATCTTTCGCTTTAGCTTCGGCGGCTGTTTCGACAGCCTTTGTGTACGAAAAGACATCCATCCCGGTTAAACCAAAGAGTTTCTCAAACACAAAGCCTTGCAAAACCTGAGAATTTGATAGATGTGCAGGATTTGCACCAATTTCGCTTGCTAAGCGATCGATATCTTTTGCTTGCGCTACAAATGTATAGTCACCGGGTAGGGACAGCCCAAATACTCCTGTGGCTCTGTTAGCATGTTGCTGTGACATTTTCGACATCATTTCCTCTTTAGAAAGCTGGGTGAGGTGAAAGTGTTCCCTAAACTTCGCCTGACCCCCATCCGGTCCTAGTCCTGAACCATCAATAGTTATCGGACGGAACTGAACTGCCTGTTGTTCTGATTTTAGGGAGAAAGTTGCTAAGAAATGACCACTAGGATTACCAGGTCGCCTCTTTTGACGATTTTCAAAATAGTTTTGAACACCAGAAATGAGTTCATGATTAGCAACTATATAGGTTGTCATTGGCTCAAGAATTGACTGTATGCGTTGGTTTTCCGATTGCTCAACGGAAGATAAATAGTATTCCTTGCTTCCCGAATTATAGGAAAAGACAGGATAAGAAAGCTTTATATCTTCAAGTGCCGAAGTCTTGTGGATAGTGCTTACGCTGTGAAATTGAGTTAAAGTAGCTTCTGTCAGCCAAGTTCGTTCTGTTACTTCACGATGATTAGTCTTGGTTAAAGTTTTGTGGTTTGAGTCAATTTGAATCAAGGCTAAGAGATGCTTGGAATCATTCGATTCAATACAGTAAAAGCTGGGAATGGCATGCCTTTGGATTTGACCAGAAGCAAACATGCTGAAAAGCTGGTTTGCAGTCTTCGCATATTTCACATATTTGCTACGGTCATCTTTTTCACTAACCGGAAAAGCAAGCTGGAGAAACCCTTGTTCAAAATCACGATCAAATAAAAACTGTTCAATATCCATTTTGTCGGGATTTGGAGATATCGCACAGAACGGACGAACGTTGGACATGGAGTTGGGGCGATTATACGAAGCTGCGCCCTGTGGGCATAGGGACTGTTAAAAATTGCGCAGGTAAGATTGAACCTGTGGAAAAGGCTGGCCGGATGGAGTTCTATAGGGAGTTGGTTGACGCTCGGTTAGATGAGCTTTTACCAATGGTGGAGCTTGTTCCCCAGGAATTGCACTCCGCAATGCGATATTCGGCATTAGCACCCGGTAAGAGATTGAGGCCAGCATTGTGCATGGCATCCTCTGCGGCGGCTGGCGGGGATTGGAAGCTTGGATTAGATGCTGGCTGCGGGATTGAACTGATTCATTGTTTTTCTTTGATCCATGATGATCTGCCCGCTATAGACAATGATGATTTGAGAAGAGGTAGAAAAACTTGCCATGTTGAATATGGTGAGGCTCTTGCAATTCTAGCGGGAGATGCTCTTTTTGCCTTGGCTTTTGAAATTGCTGCATCATCCAGTTCAAATTTAGAAATTAATTCCAAAGTCGTGAAAGCATTGGCTGAAGCATCCGGTTCACGAGGTTTAGTCGGAGGAGAAGTATTAGATATTCTCGCGGAGGGATCAGGAGGTGATCTTGGATTACTACAAATGATTCATGCTCGAAAAACAGGTTCGTTGATCGGTGCTTGCTGCGAAATTGGGGCACTTTTGACTGGTGTTGAAGAAAGTTTATCTAAGAAATTTTGTAGTTTTGGAGAAAAAGTTGGTCTAGCATTTCAGATTGCCGACGATGTTCTCAATGAAACATCGACTCCAGAGCAGCTTGGAAAAGCCACCGGAAGTGATCGTGAACTAGAAAAATTGACTTATCCGGCTTTAGTTGGCTTAGAAGAGTCTAAAAGAATGGCAAATCATTGCTTGGAACTGGCAATGGACTCGATCGCCGACATAGGTTCAGAAGCCGATGGTTTACGCGATTTAGCAAGTTATGCGGTGACACGTACTTGGTAAACATTTGTGGAGACGAATTTGCAGCATCGAATTGAGCAAATCTGGCAAAGTGGAGGAATAATTGCTTGGATTTTGAGCCCGCTTTCGCTGTTGTATTCAATTGGTTGGATTAGTTATTTACTGATCTACCGCCTAGGATTTAAGAAAGCCAAGCGATTTCCAATTCCAATCATTTGTATTGGAAACTTAGTCGCAGGAGGATCTGGAAAAACTCCCCTGGCATTGGCCATTTCGGATATTCTCATTGAAGCTGGAATCTCAGTTGTGGTAAGTACCTCTGGCTATGGTTCGCCTAAATCAGATTCTGCAAACATTGCGCCCGAAGGTCAATTGGATGTAAGAGATTGGGGAGATGAATCAACGATGCTGCGTTGGCTTCGTCCAGAATTGCCATTAATTGTCGGCCGAGATCGCGTTAAGGCCGCCGAACTAGCGGCAGAGAAATTTCCAAATTCAGTCTTTTTGATGGATGATGGATTTCAACATCTTCCACTTTCAAAAGATTTAACAATTGTCGTTGATGTTGAAGGGCCAAATCAGTTATGTTTTCCGGCCGGGCCATATCGGGAGCCACGAAAATATGGACTTTCTAGAGCCACCAAAATTTTCAAATTAGGAAAAGACTTTGTTGCTCGTGGAGTGATCTTAAAGGAGCCAGACGGAACAATTAGGACAAATGTTGCCGAAGCCGATACTCTGTGCGCAATTGCAAATCCGAACCGTTTTATCCGGTCACTTGAGTCTGCTGGTACGATCGTTCGAAATCAACGAGTTTTGTCGGATCATGATCCTTTGATTCGGCCAGATTTATTTGATAATATTGGTGAAGAACGGCCATTAATTGTGACAGCAAAAGACTTTGTTAAACTTAGGATTCGTCCAGATTTAGAGGGACTTGATTTGATTGTTGCCGACTATGGCGTTAGAATTGATAAGCGCGAGGAGTTTCGCTCGTGGCTGGTACAGAAATTGAATGAAATCCAAGCGTAAACAGTTCCAAGGCAAAGTAGCCACGGCGGCGATTCGATTTGTAGGGAAATGGCTAAGTCGCAAGCCCATTTCAAAAGTTTATCAAATTGGTGAAAAATTTGGTCGATTGATTGGAAAGGTTGCACCAGCAAGAAGAGAGAGGGCAATCGAGAATCTAGCATTGGCAATGCCAGATCTTTCTTTGGCTGAACGAGAATTACTAGCGGATCAAACATTAACCAATTTAGGAAGAGCTGCATTTGATTTCCTAGCTGCCAGCGGACGAACTAAAGAGGATATTGAATCGAATACTGAAATCATTGGCCTTGAGTATATGGATCATGCACTGGAACGTGGAAAAGGCGCACTTTTGATAACTGGCCATTTGGGCAATTGGGAACGAGCTTCTTCGTATTTGAGTTTGAGAGGCTATCCACTAACCGTCATTGCCCGAGATGCGGATCAAGACGATGTTAACCAAAAGGTTAATAACTTGCGATCTGATTCGGGAACAACGGTTGTCGCGAGAGGAAATTCTGCTCGCACTATTCTCGAAAAACTGAAAGCCAATGAGATTGTAGGAATACTTCCTGATCAAAATGCCAATGATATTTTCTTGCCTTTTTTTGGTCAACCTGCTGGAACTGTTCTGGGGCCAGGCGTGTTGCATGCTAGAACTGGGGCGGCAATTATAACCGTAGTTTGTGTTTATGTAGGAAACAACAATTGGCGCATGGAATTTGGAGAGATTGAAAAGCCCGAACAAGGGTATAGCACAAAAGGTGAGGGCATGATGCGAGCCATCAACTCCTGGCTAGAAGGGGTTATTAGAGAGTATCCAGATCAATGGTTGTGGATTCATGATCGGTGGAGAAATGCAAAAAAACAAGGGATGATTCAGTGAAGAATCCTAAAGTTTTAGTTGTTAGGTTTTCTGCAATTGGAGACTGTGTTATGGCCGCATGGTCAATATCTGGTTTGCGAATCGCTTACCCAGAAGCTCAAATTCATTGGGCAATTCAAGAAAGGTGCGCGTCGGTTGTTGATACCAACCATTTGGTTCATAGTGTCGTATTGGGCGATATGAATGCGTGGAAGACAAAGCGTTGGTCGCCGGTAACTTGGAAGTCTCAGCTTGCCGTCTTTTCGCGTTTGAGGGAAGTTAGGTTTGATGTAGGTCTCGACTTTCAAGGGCACAGCAAAACGGCACTTTGCTTGAGGTTATCTGGTGCAAAACAAAGGTTTGCTAGCCGTGGAACAGATGGTTTTGCGCGTCGGTTAAACCATTTGGTTAATTGCGGTGTTGGTAAAAATCACGAAGTTGAAGTTGCGATGAATCTCGTGAAGTACTCGTATCCAAATGCTAATCTCCCAGCACTTCCGTTCATGCCAGAAACTATCGGAGAGAGTTTTGATATTTCAATTCAAATGGGAGCAGGTCATCCCGATAAAAAAGTAGATACGCAAGTATGGAAGACGGTTGCCCAAGAATTGTCGAGGATTGGAAAATCTGTTGCTATCATTGGTGCTCCAAATGACCCTCACTTTGAAATGACTGGCGTGAAAAACCTCGTTGGAAAATTGGACTTGCTAGGATCAATGGGGATTGTCAAGAATTCAAAAGTTCACCTTGCTAGCGATACGGGAACTGGACATATTTCATCCGCTTATGGCGTAAAGACTGTCAGTGTTTTTGGGCCCACAGATCCGGCTATATATAGGCCTTGGGGCGAAAACGCAATTGTTCTCCGAAGTTCTGAAAATCCTAATTCGATCAATGCTTCTGATATTGTGGAGGCAGTGCTAATGCAACTGAAAAGTATTGAATGAAAATCCTAATTTCACGTTTGAGTGCACTTGGCGACATTGCCTGCTCGCTCCCCGCAGCTGGAGCATTGAAACAATCATTTCCAGATTCTAAAATTACTTGGCTTGTGGATCGTCGATTTTCTGGTTTAGTTGAATGCTGTAGTTTTGTAGACCAAGTTGTCATTGTAGAAAAGGGGCTGAATGCAATGATTCATCAAATCAGAAATATAGGTGAGTTTGATATTGGATTGGATTTACAAGGTCTCCTTAAGTCCGCCATGCCAATCGCTATTTCAAAATCTAAGAATAAGTTTGGATATCATTGGCAACGTGAAGGAGCAAGGCTACTTGTGAGTCCTGTCATGCCATCTGCAAGTTCAATTCATATTGTGGAGCAGTATTGTGATGTTGCCCGTGCTGCCGGAGGAGGAAATGATATTCGTTTCGGATTGCATACTAATTCAGTAGATTTGTCGAAGTCAAAAGAAGTCCTGCAAAACGCTGGGTGGGATGGTAAACAAAGGCTAGTTTTAGCAAATGCAGGAGCAGGTTGGGCTGCCAAGCGATGGGCTCCGGAGAACTATGCAGCACTTGTTAATACCGTAGAAAGCACAGGAGCAAAAATGGGATTTATCGGCACTAAAGCCGATGAGCCAGCGTTTTCTGCCGTCGCTGATGCTGGAGGCGGAAATGCGATGAATTTGTTGGGAAAGACCAATGTTCGGGAATTAGTATCGCTTTTAAGCATGGCTTCGGTTGTAGTTGCTGGTGATACAGGAGCTCTACATATTGCGGCTGGCTTGAGCCGACCTTGCGTTGGAATTTACACTCACACGCGACCTGAAAGAAGCTGTGCGTTTGGACAATTAAGTCGATGCCGAGATACTGACAAAAATGAGGTCATTAACAATGTGATAAGTATTTTAGAGGCCCAGGTATGAGTTCAATCAATAAAATAAAAGAAAAAAGTGCTGGGAAAGTTCTTGTCTTTACAAATGGCGTTTTCGATATTTTGCATGCCGGTCATGTTAGTTATTTAGAACAAGCAAGAGCGCTTGGCGATTTCCTTGTTGTTGGCTTAAACTCAGATGACAGCGTTCGAAGATTGGGGAAAGGGCCAGAACGCCCAATAAATTCTTTGGAAGATCGAATGCAAGTGATTAGAGCTCTAAGATGCGTAGATGATGTCGTTTCATTTTCAGAAGATACTCCTGTGAAGATCATTTCTCAACTTCAACCCAACATTCATGTAAAAGGCGGAGATTACAATCCAGAAGATTTGCCAGAAACTTCAATTATCGAAAGCTATGGCGGAAAGGTTGTAATTATGCCACTTTTAGTTGGGCGATCGTCAACAAATGTTATTTCGAAGCTCCGGCAATCTGTGGACTGAATATTGGAGATGCGTATCGTCCATCGGGTGAAATCTTGGTTTCACCGGAACCATCAACATTGATTCGATACACATTGCTAAAAGATCCTTCTCTTTTAATGAAGGCTAGTTTTGCACCGTCCGGACTAAATGAAATCTCTCCAACTTCACCTAAAAGAATAGGAGTCGCTTGCACAGCTCCTTGTTCTTCAAATGGCATGATTGCCAGACCTTGTGGAATAAATGACCCCGAATCAGCATCAATTGTGCCTACGACAACTGCGATTTTATCGCCTTTAGGACTAATTGCAAAATCACCAACAACGACCTTATCATCAGCGCTTGCCATGATATAAGTAGGTTTTGGCCTTCCATCACTGTCTAAATTGACAATCATCAGAGCATTAAGAAATGGTTTTTCTTGCTTAACGTTTGCGACCGAACCATCTGGACTGTCCGGAAAACGAAAGCCTTGAACCATGATCACCGCCCGGCCATCGGTAGACATATCCAGTTTAACTCTGTTACCTCGAACGATTTCCATTGGTGGAGAAGCTTCTGCCTTAGAAAAGTCAACGACTAAAGCTGCTTCCGCAGCATCGCCTTTCATCGTTGCAAACATCCCCATGCGGTCTTTTGTCCAACGCGCAGTTTTAAATGAAGACCCAATCTTATCAAACATTTGAGACATTGGACTGGCAGATCCACCCTCATCTGTGACGACTCGATTATCCGCAACTGGTGGGAGAATTTGTCGAGTAATCCCCGATCTCACATTGTAATCCAGGACCGAACCTGCAGATGTAATGAGTCCGTTTTGATCAGCTTGAGGATCGTTTGCCGCATCAAAATATGGCGCAGACTGAAATCGACTATTTTCTCTTTTTACTTCTATATCGTCAGTCTCGGGATTCCATCTGTGGACTGAATAAGAGTTTGACATTCGATTGGAAGATATAAATACTCGTTGACCATCTGCGCTCCAAGATAACTCTGAATCTCTAAAGTTTTTATTTTTGATGTCTTTTTCTTTTGGATATTTCGCTTTGCCGTCTGAACTAAAAATCACAGCCTTACTGTTTGTTCCAGATTGGTCAATAGCCACAATCTCGCCGACAGAGTTATAGTTTCCAAGATCGGGATCTTTTGCAAACTCACTAAATTTTTGCCAACCAATGAAAAGCCCAGCAATGGCGAGAAGCCCAATGATTAATCGAATGGCGATTTGCTTTTGCATACTAAATTCTCAAATTTCAAACTAAAACTGTTTCAGATTAAACGTTGGCCCGGATCAATTCGTGCCCCATTTGCAAAATCTGATCCCGAAACTTTCTTTTTCCCTGCTGGCTGAACTACTAAGAGTTCAATAGCTCCAACTTGAAAAGCAACTTTTAAATTGGGTTTTGTTGCCAGCACTTCTCCTGGTTTCCCCGTTTCATTTTGGATCAAGTTTGCTTTCAAAATTTTTATTGTTCCGAAAATTGTTTCTAAACTAGCCCCTGGTGAAGGAGTCACGGCCCTCAATCGATTGTAATTTGTAAGTGCATCAAGCTCAAAGTCGAGGATCCCGTGTGATTTTTCAAGCTTTGCAGCATGTGTAGCCAGTTGATTGTTTTGTGGAATTCTTTCGTAAGATCCTGTCGAAATTTTCGAAATCCATTCCGTAACGAGGCTTGCTGAAATTTCGCTTAAACGTTCATAGAGCTCGCCTGCAGTCTCATCGCTATTGATTTTGGTCTTTGAAATGGCAATGATGTCTCCAGTGTCCATGCCTTTATCCATTTGCATGAGGGTTACACCTGTTTCCGAGTCCCCTGCTTCTATGGCTCGCTGTATTGGAGCTGCACCTCTCCAAGCTGGAAGAATCGAGCCATGGAGATTGATGCATCCTTGCTTAGGAATATCTAAAATTCTTTGGGGCAATATCTGGCCATACGCTGCAACTACAAAAACATCACAATCCAATGTGCTTAGATACTCGATAAACTCCGAATCTCTCGCTTTTTCGGGAGTTGAGACTTGCAGACCGAGTTCTTCAGCGGCTTGTTTTACCGGACTAGATTGGAGTTTGAGGCCTCTGCCAGAATTTCGATCTGGCTGTGAAACGACAAGCACAATGTATGGTGCTAGGGCTTTAAGCGCTGGTACAGCAAAAGATGCGGTTCCAAAGTAGACAATCTTCATTCAGTCCTCCGGATCTTCATCGGGATCTTGCCAATGTAGAGTTGCAGTATTGACTTTGTCGATAAACAAAACTCCATCTAGGTGATCGATCTCATGCTGGACTACAACTGAAGCATAGCCATCCATCGTGAATCCTACGGCATTACCCTTCAAATCATAAGCTTCTATCTCGACTTCTTCGGCTCTTTCCACTTCACCATATAAGCCTGGAATAGAGAGGCAGCCTTCTGTAGAGATTTGAGTTCCACTCTTTTTTGTGATAACTGGGTTGATAAGGACAATTGGCCGGCGTTCTGGCGCAATCACTATGATTCGTTCAGAAACACCAACTTGGGGCCCAGCAATGCCAACACCGTTAGCTTTTCGCATAATTGTCACCATATTTTCGCCAATATTGCGAATTCGCTTGTTGACTTTAGGAATCTCCTTTGCAACTTGACGCAAAATCGGATTGGGAATTTTTACAACAGGACGATCTTCATTGAACTCGTACAAGTGTGCATATTCGGTAGGGACAACAACATCCATATCTCAAGCTCAATTATGATTGATCTCCATACGCGGGGATTGGGAAAATTGTTTTAGTTTTTTTGAATATCCATTTTCAATCGCAGTAATTTTCCAACTTCCTCGTTTGGATGTTTGCGCTCTTCATTTTCTAAGCTTTTCATGTTGTCTAGACCAGATTTTGCTTCCATCATCCAATCTTTTGCAAAGTTTCCGTTTTGGATATCTTTCAAAGTGCTGGCCATAGCATCTTTGGAAGATTTGTTAATAATTGATTGTCCAGTTTGAAATCCTCCCCATTCGGCGGTGTTGCTGATTGCTAATCGCATTTCTGCGATGCCGCGATCATAAATAAGATCTGTAATCAATTTGGCTTCATGTATGCACTCAAAATAGGCGGCTTCCGGCGAGTATCCTTCGGCGACAAGAGTTTCGAATCCAGCCTTTAAAAGTTCGGGAATTCCTCCGCAAAGTACAGCCTGCTCTCCAAATAAGTCGGTGTGAGTTTCTTCGCGAAAGGAAGTTTCAAGAACCAAGCTTCGAAAAGCACCGAGGCCATAGGCATATCCCAATACAATATCTTGAGTAGTTGAACTTGGATCTTGGTGAACTGAAACGAGCGCAGCAAGCCCGCGATCCTGAAGAAACTCGGAGCGAAGTTTTGCACCTGCGCCTTTTGGAGAAACTAGGCCAACGTTTAATGATTGATCAGGTTTGATAAGACCAAACACAATATTGAATCCGTGAGCAAACAAAATTGTTTTTCCTGGACTCAAATATAGTGAGATCTTTTTTTGATAGACCTCTGCCATCACTTCGTCAGGCAATGAGATCATAAGAACATCGGCCATCGACGAGGCCTCTTCAATTGTCCAAGTTGCAAATCCTTCGGATTCTGATAGTTGATATGCTTTCCCGTTTGGTCTAGCCCCCACGACAACATCAAATCCGGAATCACGTAAATTTAAAGCATGGGCTCGACCTTGGTTTCCGTAGCCGATAATCGCAATTCTCTGAGATAAAAGTGTATCCAGGTTGAAGTCTTCGCGTTCATAAAAGCGAGCCATATCTTGAGTATGTCAGAGACTAAAAAGCGAAAGGGCCATGGTCGACTCTTAAGTATAGAATTTGCGTAGAATCAAAACAAACGACAATGGCATACCGCGACTTTCAGCATTTTCTTGAGGTATTGGATAGTAAAGGTGAATTGAAGACAATTTCTGAACCAGTTTCTCCTTATTTGGAAATTACAGAAATTGCCGATCGCGTCATGAAGGCGGGTGGTCCAGCATTATTGTTCAAGAATCCGAGCGGGACAGCACAAAGAAATGGTACTCCAGACCATATGTCAGCTGTCATTGGTCACGCCAGCATCGATCCAAACTCAAGACCAATTCATAGTAAATCCTACAAATATCCTGTTGCGATCAATACCATGGGGACTCGCAAAAGAATGTCATTAGCTTTAAGTTGCGATGACTTTGAAGAGCATGCCGAGAGAATTGGTGCCTTACTCAAACCCGAGATTCCAAAGGGTGCGGCCGAAGCACTGAAGATGTTGCCTCAACTACTAGAACTCAAAAATATTCCTCCCAAAAGAGTTGGAAGGGCGATTTGTCAAGAAATTGTTCTGCAAGGAAACGAGATAGATTTAACCGATTTCCCGATTCTAAATTGTTGGCCCGAAGATGGCGGTCCTTACATTACTTTGCCACTTGTCTTTACTCATGACCCTAATACAGGCAAACGCAATGTTGGGATGTATCGAGTGCAGGTTTATGATAAAAATACTTGCGGAATGCATTGGCAAATGCACAAAACGGGCATGCGCCACATGGAAGATGCAGGAGAGAAAAAGCAAAAGATTGAAGTTGCTGTCTGCCTTGGCGGAGACCCAAGTTATGCTTTTGGCGCGATTTCGCCATTGCCTCCTGGCTTAGATGAGATGATGTTTTGTGGGTTTCTAAGGCGCGAGCGAGTAGAAATGGTCAAGTGTAAAACTATTGGCTTAAGCGTACCGGCCGATTGTGAAATCGTTATTGAAGGATATGTTGATCCAGCAGAACGTCGCTTAGAGGGCCCGTTTGGAGATCACACTGGATACTATTCTTTGGCCGAGCAATTTCCAGTCTTGCATGTCACCGCGGTAACTATGCGGGAACGAGCAATTTGGCCCGCCACAATTGTTGGCCAACCTCCAATGGAAGATGGTTGGATGGGAAAAGCCGTTGAACGAATTTTTATGCCAATGATTCAGCTAACTACTCCTGAAATTTTGGATATGAATTTGCCGGTTCAAGCAACTTTCCACAACATGGCATTTGTAAAGATAAAAAAGAAATATCCAGGGCACGCATTTAAAGTTATGAATGCAATTTGGGGGCTGGGTGGCTTGGCATTTACAAAATTTGTCTATATTTTTGACGAAGATTGCGATGTCCAAAATATTGATGAAGTTCTATTCCGAATTGGAGCAAACTGTGATCCCGCGAGAGATGTCATGCATACTCGCGAACCAGTCGATCAACTTGATCATGCATCGCTGGCTGAAGGATTTGGGGGCAAAATTGGATTTGATTGCACTCATAAATGGCCAGGCGAAAACGGATTTAACCGCCACTACCCCAAACTCATTAGCATGAGTGAAGATGTCAAGTTGAAGGTTGATGAGTTATGGCCAAAATTAGGTTTGTAAAGTAAGAATTGTTAATTCACATTTACTAAACTTAAAAATGTCCAATTGTTAAGCGGAACCTACTGAGCCCATACCATTTTCAATGCGAATCGTTCGCGGCTATATTTTGCATTTGGGTCGCCTAGTATCACATACCACTCAAGTCCTTTACCACCGGCATTTCGGTAGGCGACGTACCAATTTTGATCACGGTTGTTCTTGACAAAACGGGCTGTGATGCTTCGGAACTGATCAATTTCGTATCCGGCGGTGAAAATAGTTTGGTCAGTGCTTGATCCGAGTTTGAAAACTGAGTGTCTGAGTCCAAGATCGACGTTTCCAATTCTTGTTGTTCCTCGTGCCGAGATGAATGAGGTGGGTTGTCCGGCAATATCACCCATGGAATAGCTTAAGCCGTAGTTGTGAAATCGATTGGACGTGTTGAAATCGGCTCCAACGGAATAACTATGACTGGTTTCGGTTTCAAAAGTATCTGTGCCTGCTCGAAGTGAATAACTAATGTTGTTACGGGCTGCCAAGGATGTTCCGGCTTCAATTGATCGAGATAAATTTGAATTATCAAATTTTTGAAAGGATTCAGCATAGAGATCAGCGTGAAATTTCACGAATTGACCGGTTCTGTATTCCGAATTGTATTCGGAATACGAGTAAAGTCCCCGTTTGTCGGTGAAAGGGATCAACCCGAGCTTAGCGTCGAAACTAGGTTGGATGTATACGCCTTTTACTAAAGTGAAAAACTTTGGAATTGAGTAGGTTAAGCCGAGGGAACCGGCTTGTCCATAGTTCGTATCAGTCCGCGATTCGGCAAAGTCATAGGCAAGATCGTAATTGCCTTTTTTGACATTTCCTGATGAACCAAGAACGAGATTATTTACTCCCGGAGTATTGCTTGAAGTGCCGTAAAACCTAAGTGAACTTTCGCTGTCAAGGGTTTTTGAAAAGTTGAATACTCCTCGAAATTTATCACCGTCTTCCCGAGTCGCGAGCAACCCAAAGCGAGTGGATGAGTTGATGTCAGAGAATAAGTTTGACCCCTTGGTCAAAATCCTCAATTCGATTGCTGTAGAAAACTGTACCAATGGCAAATCGAGAAGATGTTGCGAAGTATCCGCTTCCTTCGGCAAAAAATGGGCGGACATCATCTAGCCTTCTTTCGGAACGAGTGAATTCAATTCCCGCGATGGATCGCTCAATATTTTTAAAATCGGGATTGAGTGAGAGGACACCCGTTGTCGATGCATTTGGGCGAATGCGGATATCTAATCCGGCTCGGAGAGAGGATTTGGGTGACGCGTCAGGATCGTATTCTGGTGAGATGTACCCAAGAAGTTCGACTTTTGTTTTTGTCGCTTTGCTTTGGGGAAATTTTACGCCGGTAAGGGTGCCGTTTCGGTCGGCAAACTGTTGAATTCCGATGTTTGACCAGAATGAAGCGAGTTTTCTTTTTTCATGAGCACGAATGAAGTTAATTAGTACGTCGCCGGTTTTTCCATCTGGAAAATTGAGGATTTGCCAAGGTATTGCCATTTCCACTATCCAACCGGATTCAGACCGACTCGATTTCGCCTGCCATTCGCCGCGCCATTCCCTTTTGGATGTCCTCCCGCCTGAGATTTGTTCACTTTGAAAACCGTTAGGGTTGACTCTGAATTGACTTGATCCATCCCATGTTTTCCGATTCAATGGGTCGATGATAATCCCGACAAAATCTTCATTTGAGAGAATAACTCCAGCTTGGGTTGTTTGCGAGACAATGTTTTTCTGATCTGGCTCATAGCAGAGAAACGCCGCGTACAAAAAGTTTTCGTCGACGGCAACATAGACTTTAGTTTGTTCACTAACCGTTTTGTCGGTGTTGAGATCGACGAAACCGGTTACTTGTTGGGCACCCTCCCATTCTCCGGGCTCAATTATTCCGTTGATATTAGGGGCGGCCGTAAGGGTCACGGCTGGGATTGTTTGAGCATTTGCGCAAGCGCCCCAACAAAGTAAAGTGATGATCGCCAGAGTGCGAATTGATGTATTCATAGTAGTGCAGCTTTTAAAATGAAACGCTTGGATTGCAAATAGTACGTGATGTAAACATACGATTTTGCAGCAACTGGGTTTCATTGCCAAAAAGACTTGGATTTTTTTTTGGCTACGAATCCAGGTATCATAGTATTGGGTTCCCACCCAAGTGTTTTGAGGATTCTGAGTAATCGGAACTCAATTTTTTTAGGATTCAACTATGGTTTACCGGCCACTTCGCTACGAGCAAATGATGAAGGCCGCAGAAGGGATGGACGTCCGCGCCCGCAGAATGTTTGACGGGATGGCTATCTACTCCGGCGACAAGATGTTCGCCTACTTAGTAGGCGAAGAGATTGGTTTAAAACTATCTCCAGACGACCGCCAAGAGGCAATGTCTATGGATGGTGCCGAAGATATGCGACCAAATCCTGAATCAGCTCCTATGAAGGAGTATGTCAGGATGCCAATCGACGTATTGGACAACTACGACATGTTTGTTCAATGGGTGCGCAAAAGCGCTCATTATGCAAATAGTCAGGCTGTTCACTGACCCAATACTAATTGATTAGTATCTCCGCAGGGCCTGCAATGACGCTGGTGTATCTGCATCATCGAATTTGGTTCTTCGTTTTTTGAACATCGAAGATTGAAATACCCTGGAGAATTTATCTGAAACACATTGGCGTTATAACATCTGGTGGCGATTCTCCCGGAATGAATGCCGCCGTTCGGGGAGTTGTTCGGGCCGCGATTGGTCGAGGTTCTAAAGTTACAGGATATCTTCATGGATACCGAGGCATAATTTCTGATGAAAGTTTGCCAATGGTCAGTGAAACTGTCGGTGGAATCATCAATCAAGGCGGAACGATTTTACGAACTGCTCGTAGCCAAGAATTTCGAACAAAAGAAGGTCGGCAGCAAGCTATTGAAGTATTAGGTGAAGCAGGGGTGGAAGGATTGGTCGTTATTGGAGGCGATGGTTCTTTAACCGGAGCTAGAATGCTACACGAGGAATTTGGATATTCAGTTGTTGGAGTACCGGGTTCAATCGATAACGATATATCAGGCACCGATTTCTCTGTCGGGTTTGATACGGCTGTAAACACGGCTTTAGAAGCCATTGACAAGGTTCGCGATACCGCCTATTCCCACGAAAGAGTCTTTGTAATAGAGGTTATGGGCCGAGCGCAAGGATTTATCGCCCTAGAAGTGGCATTAGCCAGTGGAGCCGAGGCGGTCTTAGTTCCAGAAGTTCCATTTTCACTCTTAGAAATATGTGACAATCTAAGAAAAGCTCGATCTCGTGGCAAACGAAGTTCAATAATAATCGTCGCTGAAGGGGCAGCAAGGGCCAGCGATGTAAAAGAGTTTGTTCAAAAGAATACTGGCTTTGAGACGAGATATCTTATCTTAGGCCATATGCAAAGGGGCGGCGCTCCAACATCTTTTGATCGCGTTCTCGCTTTAAGACTTGGAGCCTTGGCGGCAAATCGATTGATTTCAGGGTTCCGTGGCGAAATGGTAGGAGTTGACGGTGGAAAACTTGTTCATCATCCGTTGAGCTATGTTCTCTCGACCGAACGGTCTATCGACCCTGAAAAACTATTACTTGTGGATGTAATGTCCCAATAACTTGAGCTAATCCTATGATATTGACTGTTACATTGAATCCGGCTGTCGATCACATTTTTTTTATCAATGGATTGAAAGCCCATGATACGAATCGAGTTCAATCTATGCAAACGGATTCGGGCGGAAAAGGAGTCAACTTATCTAGAATTGCTGTCGAATTAGGCACCAGGTCGGTTGCCACCGGCTTTTTAGGTGGTAGTACAGGGGCTTTTATCACTCATGCACTGCAAAAGCAAGGAGTTGTAACAAATTTCGTCGAGATAGAAAATGAGACTCGAACGAATTTAAATGTAGAAAGTGGCGATGGCCCACCTACGACTTTTAATGCCAAAGGCCCTCTCGTTCATGAACGAGAATGGGAACTACTTCAATTGAGGGTTGAACGATTAGCAGAAGACGCAACGTGGGTCGCCCTAGGAGGATCGCTACCTCCAGGATTGCCAGTTGATGCATTTAAAACCTTGGGAGAAATTGCTAAGAAAAAAAACTGCATGCTCGCATTGGATGCCGATGGGGAGGTTATGCTGGAAGGAATAAAAGCTGGACCCGATTTGATAAAGCCAAACGTCAAGGAAGCTGAAAGAATTCTTGGTCGAGAAATTGAAGGCGATGAATCCAAAATTGTTGAAGCCGCTCTTGAACTCGTGTCCATTCTGCAAAGCAATGGAAGTTCCGAACCCACAGTCGTCATTTCACGAGGAAAAAATGGAGCAATATTGGCGACTTCTTCAACCGTCCTACGAGGTTTTCCCATAGAAATTGAATCTAAATCGACAATTGGTTCGGGTGATTCTTTGATCGGAGGTTTGCTATATGGGTTGCAAACTCAGAAGACACTGGAAGAATCATTTCGATATGGCTTAGCAGCCGGAACGGCAACGGCAACGACTAACGGAACTGAAATCGGTCGTCGAGATGTGATCCTTGATTTCTTTCAATCAACACGAACGGAGATTGTAAACCGCTAAGGACCTGGTTTGCCGCTTAAGTTGAACGGGTATTCTCTCGCTTCGCACGCCGGGGTGGCGGAATGGTAGACGCGGTGGTCTCAAAAACCACTGAGCCAAAACTCGTGCGGGTTCGAGTCCCGCCCCCGGCACCACCTTTTATCTTTTATTAAGAGAAACACCAGCCAACATAGTGCGTCTAAACAAAAGAGGGAATTATGTTTAAATTTGGACTCAGTTTAGTATTGGCAGTTGGATTTTCTGTCTCAGCTTTTGCCCAGCTTTTGGGAGGCTTTACTCAAGGAACAAATCCTAATGGTCCGCCTGTACAATGGAGAACCGTTGCCGAAGGAGTCAATTCTAGAATTCTAAAATTTGACCAAAGAATTTTGACCACTGAATCGGATTGGGCTAAATTCTATGCGCAAATGGTTGGCTTAGAGACTGTGAATCCTAACTTGGTTCCAAGGCTGGCTGATTTTTCTAAGCAGCACTTGATTGTCATCCATATGGGGCAGCAATCAACGGCAGGATTTCGCACTTATGTCAGCACTATCAGTCGACCAAGGGCGGATATCAAGTTGATAGAAGTCATGCTGACATCGCCTCCGAACGGTTTGATTTTGGCTCAGCAGTTAACAAGTCCATACGTCGTCATTGCAGTTGATCAAACCACCGGCAACTACGATTTTTCATACAAGCGCGGGATAACGTCGGTCGTTAATACTGGGGGAACCTGTACATGCCAATGTGGCTGCTGCGGTGGAGGAAACTCATTAGCTGGTCAAATTGCAGCTCAATCCATTGGAGGAGCAACGAATCGCGCACCAGAAATCTGTCCTCCGTTTCCAGCTGGAACTGGTGGTTTTCGTGGTGGCGGATTCTAAATTAAGTTCAAACTTTTGAAAATTAGGCAAATTGATTCGGTCACAATAGGTTAATGGTTGTGGCCGAAATCGTTTCTGTGGGAACAGAACTTTTGTTGGGAGAAATAGTCGATACGAATGCGGTCGCTGCCGGAAAACTTTTTGCAGACATCGGGGTGACTCACTATCGAAGGGTAACGGTAGGTGATAACCTGGATCGGTTACTCATTTCCTTAGCAGAAGCATTGGCTCGCTCTCAGATTGTTTTGGTGATTGGAGGTCTGGGGCCGACTCAGGATGACATCACTCGTGAGGCGGTTTCTAAATTGCTTAACGATGAATTGGTCATTGATTCTGATGCGCTGGAACACTTGAATTCGCTCTTTTATTCGAGGGGATTAAAGATGACTTTGAACCAAGAAAGGCAGGCGTACAGGCTGTCCAGGGGCTCCTTGTTACCGAACGGGAATGGTACGGCTCCCGGACTGGTGGGGTGGCAATCTGAGAAGCTTATTGTTTGCTTGCCGGGTCCTCCAAATGAGTTCATTCCGATGCTGAATGGGCCGGTGCGAGAACTCATTTGCGAGAAATTTCAGTTAACTCAAATCTTTCGTCGCACATTGCGTGTTGTTGGAATAGGGGAAGGGCTATTAGAAACTCAATTAACCGATTTACTGGGGGGGAATGAGGTCACGGTTGCCACTTATGCGAAGACCGGTGAAGTGCATATCCGCCTTGCCACTCAGGGTGAAAATGAAGCTAAAGCAATGGCACTTTTGGATCAAGTTGCTCGTGATATTAAGGGGCGGCTTGGGGAGAAAGTCTACGCCGAAGGTGATACTACTTTGGCGGGTTGGATTGTCGAAGAACTGCAATTGCGGGAGATGTCGGTGGGGACGGTTGAGTCTTGTACTGGCGGCTTAATTGGGGCAGAAATCACTGAAATTGGGGGGTCTTCGGGGGTGTTTTGGGGGTCTTTGGTGACATATTCGGGGGAAATGAAGCACGATTTGGTGGGTGTGAGGTGGGAGACAATGCTTGCGGCGGAACATGGCACCGTCAGCGAGCAATGTGCGCGAGAAATGGCAGACGGGGGCAAACAAAAACTTGGCGCGGACTTTGTTATATCTGTTACCGGAATTGCCGGCTCGGAAAAATTTATTGAAAACGGAATTGAGAAAGAAAACGGGATGATTTATATTGGGATATCTGGACCAAAGCAAACTTCGGTTCATCGATATCAATTAAAAGGTGACCGCTCAACAATTCGATCAAGGGTCGTTGCCTTGGCGCTTTCTTTATTGAGAAATGAAATTCTCAGCGTTTGAAAACTAGAACTCGAAGGATTCCGGAAAGGTCTTTAACTTCCTTTGCTAAAATCCAATTTTTGGATATGAAAATTTGAATGACGCTTTTATCCATATCTTTTCCGATTTCTAAAACGACTGTTTTTGTTTCTGCTGGGACTTCTTCGGCAATGCGCTGATAAAATGCCAGACCATTGTTGTCAGCAAAAAGGGCTAACTTGGGTTCAAAATCACCGACTTCAGGCATGAGTTGTTCATGGGTATCGATGTAAGGTGGATTTGAGACTAAGCAGTCTATTTTGAAATTAAGACCACTCAGTCCATCGTTTTGAAAGAACTTGACGGGAGCTTGGTGAGACTCGGCATTGACTATGGCAACGTTGAGAGCTTCGGGAGAGATATCAGAGGCCGTTACATTCCAGCTTGGCCGTTCAGATTTTAGCGTTACGGCAATGCACCCGGAGCCGGTTCCTAAATCGTGAATAGAGGAATCGGGAGCTAGCCCAAGTTTAAGGACGGTTTCAATGATTGTTTCTGTATCTTGCCTGGGGATTAAGACATTTGAGTTGACCTTGAAATCTCGTGAATAGAATTCCACGGAACCGGTGATATAGGATAGTGGCTCGCGAGCTAGCCTTCTTGACAGAAGTTGATTAGGAGGATTTGGTAGTGGGTCGGCGAGATGGGCGAGAATGTAGCTTCGATTTACGCCGAGAGAATGGGCAAGCAAGACTTCAGCATCTAGTCGGGGCGATAGTATTCCGACTTCCTCTAATGCTTGAGTCGATTCTTTTAGCCAGGATCCAATACTATTGGTCATTTCAATCTGGTTTTTTGACTCTTTCGACGGCGTATTTTTCTAACTTTCCTCGCATTTCAGCGACTAAATTGGCTTCCAAATAGATACCATCGTCGCGGTATTCCTTTTTGGTGACAAGGCCGTAATCGTGGGCTTTTTCGGCCAAACTCGCCTCAGAATATGGGATTAGCGCCGTGATGACATTGAGCCGATCGGAGAGCATTCGATTGATAGCAGGAAATAGATCGGGCAATCCTTCTCCGGTTAGGGCCGAAATTGCGATCGAATCTGGCCATTCCGCTACAATTTTTCTCACGGCGACTGGATCTTCAGCGATATCAATTTTGTTAAAAACTGTGAGGATCGGTACTTTTGAACCACCGACGACTTCAATGGTTTCTAGTACAGAATCGACCTGAACTTCCCAATCTTCATTGCTAATATCGACAACATGGAGGAGGAGGTCAGCGAAAGTCAATTCTTCGAGGGTTGCGCGGAAGGCGGCGACCAGGAGGGTCGGCAGATTCCGGATAAAACCAACAGTGTCGGAGAGGAAAAACCGATCTCCTTCTGGCATATCAATTAGCCTTGTTGTTGGATCTAGAGTTGCAAACGGCATAGCATCGACGAGAACATCGGTCTTGGCAATTTGATTCATCAATGTAGACTTGCCGGAGCTGGTATAGCCAACAATTGCTACTAAGGGGTACGGCTGATCGCGACGGCCGGCTCTTTGAAGATCTCTTTGCTTTTTAACGACTTCAATATCGTTTTTGAGTTTTGAAATTCGGTCGCGAACCATACGCCGGTCACTTTCTAGTTTTGTTTCACCGGGGCCGCGCATACCAATTCCACCGCGCTGGCGTTCAAACTTGGTGTAGACGCTCATCAATCGGGGTAATCGGTAAGTGTATTGAGCGAGTTCGACTTGTAGCATGCCTTCTCGAGTGAAGGCCCGAGATGCAAAGATATCTAAGATCAGCTGAGTCCGATCGAGAACTGGCTTTTCAATTTTGGCTTCTAGATTTCGGATTTGTATTCCGCTGAGTTCGCAATCGAACACGGCCATATCGGCATTGACTTCGGCCATTGCTTCTTTGACTTCAATTACTTTTCCGGTTCCAATGTAATGAGCTTTGTATCGCTTTTCTAGCCTTTGTCTAGCGGAACCCACAACAACGCCTCCGGCAGCATCGACAAGACCTTCAAGTTCGGCTTCCATATAGCTGTCTTGATCTTGATCGGGGTTGACATGAACAACAAAGACTTTAGGTTGTTCTTCTTGAGTTGCGTGTTTTGCCGGCATATAAAGGTTTGGGGATTGACTTAATGTCTAAAACCTAAAAACTCATGATCTGAAGGTAGATCAAAACATTGAGACTTTGTGAGTAGATCTCACTTTAGTAGAAGCTAATTAGCTTCACTAATGTTACGATTATACCAGTTCTAGTTTGTTTGTATTATTTGACCAAGTTGCTTTAAACCGGAATTGATTTCCGGGGATAAATGGACATGAACAAGAGGTCTTTCACTTTGACGGAGGGCTTCGATATCGCCGAGTGCTTGGGCGGTTTTGAGTTGACCAAAGGTGGCACCAAACCCTGGGATTTCGAAGTCATTTTGGTCATTTGAAGTGAGGATAAAGAATTTTTGATCGTTTGGTCCACCTTTGTGAAATTGTCCGGTGCTATGGAGATAGCGCGGGCCGTACCCGAGAGTGGTGGCGACTTTGAATTTTATGAGAAGTTCTGACCTTATTATTTGAATGAGGTCTGTTGTTTCTGGTGTTTCGGGGAGAAACGCAAGAATTCCGATATGGTCGCCAGGGTTAAACGTGCCCAGGAAACTCTTGAGTTCGGTTTCAACTTCTTTGGAATTTCCGCTAATGATTTGGAGGTTGTCTTTCTGAGAAGTCACTTCTCCGATTTCTACGGTGCCTTCCGCTTGAATTTTTTCGAGTTTGGATTTAGCAATGAGTTTTGCTTGTTGAACATTTGGCTGATCAAATGGATTGACCTCTAAGATTGCTCCGGCGACGGCGGTTGCAATTTCCCAATCAAAAAGAAGCTCGGCAAGTTCAATTTCATTTAAGACTATTCGTTCTTTAAATGGTTGATTGATACTGAGTTGAATCTGCAGCTTTGATTTTTCAATGAATTCTGAAGTTCCGCAAAAGTAGAAAGCACGGCTTGGCCCATAGGCTTGGCCCATTGCTTGAGGTTCTAATGCAATGGGAAGAATGCCGACTCCGGATTTACCGGTTGATTCGGCAACGAGTTGTTCTGCCCAGAGCCCAAAAGCTTTTTCTTGCTCGGTTAAAACGGTGATTTTGTTGATTCCAGAAATAGCGAGTTCGGCCATCCACGAACCAAGGGCAATGCCAGCTCCGGAATTCTTGGCATTGGGTTGGCGTTTTATGACCGCAAGGAGCATTTTTTCAACTGGGTAGCCGGCAAGGGTTGCGGGAATTATTCCAAATGGAGAAAACACGCTGAATCGACCCCCAACCTCTGGTTCTCCTAGAAAAACATTTCTGTAGCCTCTTTGCTTTGCCCGGGATTCCATTTCTGAGGAGGGATCGGTAATTGCAATGAAGTAGTTTTCTGGAGTTGAGGATGGGTGATTATGGAAGAAATACTCTTCCATGGCAAAAGGTTCTACAGTAGATCCCGATTTGGAGGCAACAATAAAGACTGTTTGTTCTTTATTTATTTTTGACTCTATTTTTCGGACATCTTCGGGGTTTGTAGAATCGAGGACGTGGAGTTTTAATCCATTTTGATTTGGAAAATCCTGGGCAAACATCAGGGCGGAAAGACTTGAGCCACCCATTCCTAGAACAACAACATCCGTTATGCCTTGGCTTTCTAAACTGGCTTTAAGTTCTTGGAATATTGGAACTTGCTCGAGCGTTCTTTCGGCAACATCCACCCAGCCGGTAAATTGGTGACAAAATTCTATTGTTTCTGGTTCTGATGACCAGAGTGTTCCATCTCGGTTGGCTAATCGGGATTCAAACTGAATTGATTTGAGCCATTGAATTCTTTTTTCAATGAGTGGTTGGAGATTTGCGTTATTCATGAGAGTGAGTTTTGGCGCTTGGGGGCGGAGGCTTGGATTCATCCAAGCCGAGGGTGAGGCATCGGGCCAAGCGCCAATGGAATTAGCCGATCAAGGATTCTCGTTTTGTGTTTATTGCTGCCATAAGTTTATCAAATGGCTCAACGAATTTTTGGATGGCTTGATCTTCTAACTCATTTGCAACATTTTCGATATTGAATCCAAATTCTTGGAACTTGTTCATTGTAATTTCTGCGCTTGAAATTGAATCCAGTACTCGTTCTTGAGGTTTACCCAATGTTCGGTAGGCATCAATTGTGTCGAGAGGGAGAGTGTTTACGGTATCGGGCCCGATGAGGGATTCCACATACTTGACTTTGCTAAAGGCGGGGTTTTTTGAGCTGGTGGAAGCCCAAAGAAGACGTTGAGTCCAGGCCCCATTGCTTTTTAAATCGTTGAATTCGGTTGATTCAAAAAGTTCTTGATAGACTTTGTAAGCACATAAACTGTTGGCAACTGCAATTTTCCCGACTAATTCTTTTGCAAGTGGGTTTGATGCCGTTTCCAGTTGAGGGTCGATGAGTGTGTCAACACGGCTGACAAAGAAACTGGCTACAGAAGCCACTTTTAAGTCTTTTCCATTTTCCCGCAATGATTTTATGCCAGCAATATAGGCTTCGGCTACGGCTCGATATCTTGAAACGCTAAACAGTAAGGTGACATTGACATTGATTCCGGCGGCAATGCAGGCTTGAATTGCGGGAATGCCCTCAACCGTGGCGGGGATTTTGATCATGACGTTTGGGCGATTGAGGGCCTTCCAAAGTCGCTTTGCGTCTTCAATTGTTCCTTCGGTGTCTCGGGCTAAATGTGGTGAGACTTCTAAGCTAACGTAGCCATCGAGTCCATTTGTTGCCTTGTATGTTGGTAGGAAAAGGTCAGCGGCTTCGGCAACATCATCAATGGAGAGTTTGTCGTAAATTTCTTCGGCGGAAAGGCCCTCTCCAGTCAACATTAGAATTTCATCGTCGTAATCATTGCTGCCGGCAATGGCTTGTTCAAAAATTGCAGGATTTGAAGTGACGCCTCGGATTCCGTCTTCTGAAATCAGCTTTTGGAGGCTTCCATCCCGGACATAGCCTCGACGGATGAAGTCGAGCCATGGGGACTGACCAAAGTTTGTGAGTTGTTGGAGGGGGCTCATGATGTTTTTTGTTCTACCCGTAGAGACGAGAAGTAAGCGGGACAGGCCGATTTGCTCTGAATTCCGGAGCCTTTTAGACCAATAATATCGTCTGGAAGTGTGGCCAAAGGAGTGGCGGGCGAATGGCCATGGACGGCTACTTCCTTTTTTACAAGAGTAGCAATATGAGTTTCATTGGAAAATGGTTTGGCTTCGGAAAAGATCCGGCATTTGATGATGGGATTCGTGCTTATGAAAAGAAAGCATTTGCCGAAGCACTGGCGAAGTTTAAAGAGTCTGTCCAAGGGGCCAATGATCGGGCCATAAAGGATCGAGCTAGATCTTATGTTGCGGGGAGTTTAGGCAAATTGGCGGCGGAATCGGTTCAAGCCAGAGATTTTGAATCGGCACTCAACTACCTCTATGAGGCGACAGAATTGCGCCCTGATTTTGCTGATTTATGGCTGAGTCTGGCGCGGGTTCAGTTTATTTTCGGGGATGTTGACTTGGCAGAAGCTTCGGCGAAAAGGGCACTTGAGATCAATCCTGGATACTCTTTGGCGAAGTTTTTAATTGGTTTGATTCAATTTAAGCGAGAAAAGTTTACGGAGGGCATTTCTGAACTTAAAAAAGCAGTTTCTGAGGATCGCCGATTGGATTCCAAAGACTGGCAGGAAGGATTAGAGGCTTATAGCGCTGGTGATATGGCTTTGGCACTGAAGAATTTTAAGGAAGTGCGACCAGCACCGACGAATGTTCACGATTTAGTATCTGCCGGTGATTCTGCTGCGAAAAAGGGCCAATGGGAGATGGCAAAGGAGAGTTATGGCCAGGCGGCGGAACTTGCCCCCAATTACGCTGATGTTTCGGTTCGATTAGGTCAGGCACTGTTGGAATTGAATGAATTGGAATCTGCGCTTGAACAATTCCACCATGCAAGTAAAGTGAATCCGACCTACGTTGAAGCGATCGCATTGCGCGGAGTGGTTTTGCGCCGATTAGATCGCGATACAGAGGCGGTATCGGCCTTTAAAGAAGCATTGAAACTTGATCCTAATCATCCGATTGCGAGTCAGGAAGTTTTGTACCGACGGATTTAGTTATTTTTTGGCCCATTCGGTTCCAGTTGGATTATCACGCAATTCAAATCCGACTAGATCTAGCATTTTGCGAATTTGATCGGCACCTTCATAATCTTTGTTGAGTTTTGAGGTTGCCCGAAGAGCGATCCATTCTGTGATCGTTTTTCCTTCTATGACTGGTTCGGTTTGTTCGTCTTTGCTAACCGTAAATCCTTCCGTGTTGATGACGATTCCTAAGAGATCATTTGTTTTTTGCAAAAACCAAGTTGCAGATTGGGCGTCTTTGGCGGTCAATTCTGGCAATCGGAGAATTGCTTTTGCCCCTTCAATGGCTTTTGCTATAGCAATTGATGTGTTGAGATCATCGAGCATCGCATCCAGCATGGCTTCGTAGGCGGGCACGAGGATTTCATTGAGGGATGATTCGGCGTGGGTTTGGGGCGTTAGGAAAGCGTTTGGCAAGACCGCTTCGATTTTCTTGATGCTTTCTTGGAAGCGTCGGATATTTCCTTCGGCATCCTTTAGACTTTGCATTGTGAAGTTCAATGGTTTGCGATATGGAACTGAAATGAGGGCAAAACGAAGGGCGAGAGGATCTGTGTTTTGCTCCAAGATATCTCTAACCGTATAGAAATTCCCTTTAGATTTGGACATTTTTTCTCCGTCAACTTGGAGAAATGTTACGTGCATCCAGTGGTTTGAAAACGGTTTGTGAGATTGAGCTTCGGACTGGGCGATTTCACATTCATGGTGCGGAAATTTAAGGTCTTCGCCGCCGCCGTGGAGATCAATAGTTTCTCCCAGATACATTTTGGCCATGACACTGCACTCGATATGCCAGCCGGGGAATCCCCATCCCCAGGGTGAGAACCATTGCATGAGATGCTTATCGTCCTTTTTCCAGAGGGCGAAATCGGCAGGATGTTGCTTGTTGTCATCTTGAACAACATCTCGGACAGCGACTTGAAGGTTTTCTCGATCTCGATTTCCGCTAAGTTTGCCGTATTCTGGGAAAGAATCGACTTTGAAGTAAACGCCCGATGGGGTTTCGTAAGCATTACCGTTTTTGATGAGGTCTTGGACGGCTACGATTTGCTCTCTCATATGTTCGGTTGCTCGGGGCCGAACCGTTGGTTCCTTGAGGTTTAAGGTCTTCCAGTCTTGATCGAACGCTTGGCTGTAATAGCGGGCTAGATCCCAGACATTTGAGAAGTTATCTCCTTCTTTGCTGGCGAGGGCTTTGGCCATTTTGTCGTCGCCGGCGGCATCGGCAATATCGTCTTCGGTCAGATGTCCGACATCGGTGATATTGCTGACATAGGATGTTTTCCAACCAATAGCCTGAGCCGTGCGGACAATGAGGTCGGCGGTTAAAAACGTTCGGAAGTTGCCAATATGGGCGTAAGAGTAGACCGTTGGGCCGCATGAGTAAAAGCGAAGATGATCGGGTTCGACAGTCTTGAGGGGTTTGACTTGTCGCGACATTGTGTCGTATAAATTGAACTCACGCTTTGTCATATTCTTTCTTGAGGGTACCGCTCTGACTTACGCCGTTCGGGGCTTTCTGTTTCATCTTCTATAGAAGGTGAGGTCATTGGCATAAAGAGAGTCGAATACAGATTTGTATTCGACTCTCTTTTTGATTTTGAAAAAATTATTTTTCTAGTTCTTCTAACACTTCGGTTAGACCTTCTTGTTCTCCAACAGCTTCTCGAATTTGTCGAGCAATGCTGCGGGCTACTTCGGGTTGGCCAACTCTTTTAGCGGCTAGGCCATAACTGACTGCGATTGGCAATGAGTTTGGAATGTTGCCTAAAGCGACTTCCATGAGCCCGAAGGCTTCTTCGAACTTTTCTTGACCGCCAAGGGCATTATTGAGTTCGACATATGCGGGTTCGCAAGCTGGGAACATTTCTAGAACAGATCGGGCAGCTTTTTCGGCTTCCACATATTCTTCGGTTTGGTTATGGCACGTTGCCAGCACCATAAACATTTTCCAATAATCGCTTAACCACGTTTTGAGCGGCTTGAGATCTCGGATTGCGCCTTCAAAATCGCCGGATTCGGCTTTTTTGCTGGCTTCTTGAACGGCTTCAGCTCGTTTTGGTTGTTCGAGTTCAATCATCCAGGCCATGGTTTGGGCTCTGGTATTGGGTTCGGGATTAAGAGCTAAGACTTGCTTGAGGACGTCGGGGATTTCGAATGCGCGGTCGGCTTTTTGCAAGGTTTGGGCGTATTCGAGCAAGAGGGTGACATCGCTGGATTCTTCTTCAATGACATCTTCATAAAAATCCATGGCCCGGTCGAGGTCATCTTCGTGAGCGAGGACGGGGGCATAGGCTCTTTTTATTTCGAGTTTGTTGTCGACGGTTTCTAATGCATTTTCAAATGCTTTTAAGCCTTCTTCTTTTCGATCCGTGTTCATGAGGGCCAAGGCGTAGCTGGCGTGAGCGCGTCCGTTTTGGGGGAATTGCCGGACGATATCGTTCCAGAGTTCTGGTACTTCGTGAGCTCGGCCGGTGTTGATGAGGACTCGGCTGAGGAGATCTAAGCTCGGTTTGTTTTCGTCTTCGAGTTCGACAGCTCTTCGCAAATTGCGTTCGGCGTTTACCGGCATGTTTTGGGAGAGTTGACTTTGGGCAAGTCGGTGAAGGACACCGGGATCATCGGGATTCAGCCGGTTGGCGTGCTCAAAAGCATTGGTTGCAGCTTCGGCGTTGCCAATTGTAGCGGCGAGTTCGCCCAAGGCGATATGTGGATTTGGATCTTGCGGTTGAATAGTGACCAGTTTATTTAGCGCTTGCTGAATATTTTCAGCGTTACCAAGTCGAAAAGCGGTCATTGCTCGGCAGTATTGGATGAGAACAATAAATGGGGCTTCCCAGTCGGTATCAGCTTCTACGGCGGAGAGAAGTGCATCGATGCCGAGTTGGGTATCGAAGGTGCTGAGGACATTTCCTTGCGATCTCTCCATGTATTGCAGGTCATCGTAGCCTCGAAGGAAATTGGTGTAAGCGGTTGGATCTTCGGTTCCAAATAGGTTGATGTCTTCTTCAAGAGATTCGTCTAGTTTTCCGCCGGCTTGTTCGAGCAGCATTTCGATGATTCCGCGAACTACGCCAAAGAGTCCGTTTGGGAGGAAGTTGAGGGTTTGCTCGGCGACGGGTGTTCCTGGCTTATCAAAAATTCGGATAGTAGCCGTTCCACCACCGTTTTCGTTTTGGAGAAGAAGGCCTTCGAGGACAAAATCGGCTTCAGTTTGGGCGAGAGACTGCTCAATGAATTGGTCGTCGTTTAATTCTTCGGATGGGTTGATGAGGGCAGCTTTGACAACGGCGCCTTCTTGAATTTGAGCCATGAGATTGGCAGATCCGACTTCATTTTCTGAAACTTGGTTTACGATTTCTGCCGCAAAATTAGTGAGCTGGCGGGCAAGACGTTGATCGGTTTTTGGTCCGGCATTCAACGGGAGTACGGCGATACGCATGGCCTGGTAGTGTACCGCTGAGAAAGATGATTGGAATTTACTTTCGGGCTCACCTTATGGCTTAAAACGTAAGGACGACTTTGCCGGCTTGTCCACTCTTCATGGCGGTGATAGCCGATTCAAAATCTTCAAATGGAACTTGATGAGTTATTACTGGGGTGACATCGAGGTTTTTCTCGGTGAGTAGCCAGTTCATTTGATCCCATGTTTCCCACATTTTTCTACCAACGATTCCGTTGAGTCGAAGTCCTTTAAAAATGATTTGGTTGAAATCGAGATTTTGAATTTTGTCGGGATAGACTCCAAGCAAGCTGATTCTGCCTCCGGGGGAAGTGGAGTTGATGGCTATTGGCAAGGAAGACGGGTGCCCAGACATTTCTAAGGTGGCATCGACTCCGAATGGTTCCATTTCTTGTAATGACTCTTGCACGTTGAATTCGAGGGGGTTGAAGATGTGATCGGCTCCTAACTGTTTAGCAATTGCGATTCGGTAGGGGCTAATTTCTGTGGCATAAATTTTCTTTGCGCCTAGTGCCTTGCAGATGGCGACTGCAAAGAGTCCGATTGGTCCGAGTCCGGTGATGAGAATAGTTTTGTTTTCTACGGGGCCATCCATAACGGTGTGAACCGCATTTCCGAGGGCATCGAGCATGCTGGCAACTTCTTTTGGCACTACGGCGGGGATTGGTCGAGCATTCATTGCAGGAATGACGGCAAAAGGGGCAAATCCTCCATCAACATCGACGCCGAGAATGGAGGTTGTTCGGTCGATGTGACCTAATCCATTTTTATAGTCTTCAGAGTTTTCGTCAACGATGTGTGATTCGCTTGCTACATAGTCTCCAACTTTTCGGTCGGTGACGCCTTCTCCAACTTCGATAACGGTGCCACAGAATTCGTGTCCAATGATTCGGACGGGCTTGATTCGGTTTGAGCTCCACTGATCCCAGTTGTAGATATGAAGGTCTGTTCCGCAAAGTGATGCTCTTTCGACTTTAAGTTTGACGTGCCCGGGTTTGATCTTGGGTTCGTCTACTTCGATGATTTCTAATCCGGGAGCGGACTGAGTTTTGGCAATGGCCTTCACGGTTCAAATCGTACCTGGGTGATTTGTTAACTTTTTCTTAATAAGCACTGAGTACCTTGAGTTTGCCCCGTGTGGGCTTTAGTAAATTGAAAACCCGTTTTGTCATGGTGCTAAACTTGTAGTTACGTTAAAGAACTAAATGTCTTTTCGGAGGTTTTGAATCAGTGAGTGCATATACACCCGGTCTAACTGTTAGCGGCGATACAATTGTCCAGCGCGTACGGCGCTTGCCCATTAAAGGCGAAGTGTTGGTGAAAGTTGGAGATCATGTTGAACCAGATTCGGTTGTAGCGCGGGCGATGTTGCCCGGCTTGTTGCAAACGATTCGATTGGCGGAAAAGTTAGGAGTTGATTCTAATGAGGCTCCAAAAATGACGCAGCTCAAGATTGGTGATCCGGTTGAGAAGGATCAGGTTATTGCGGAAACGAAAGGATTGCTTGGTCGTTTTTTTAAGAATCAAGTGGTTTCAGATTATTCAGGGACGATTGAATCGATTTCAGAAGTCACGGGCAATATTCTGGTTCGGGAAGCATCGATACCCGTTGATATGACTGCTTACATTGCAGGCAAAGTTGTGGATGTCATGCCAGAAGAAGGTGCGATTGTGGAAACAAGAGGAGCCCACGTTCAAGGCATTTTTGGAATTGGTGGCGAGCGCAGCGGAGTGATTCGAATGGCGGTTACTAGTGATGAGGATCTCTTAGATGAGAATGCTATTAGTGACTCTGATGCGGGGAAGATCCTTATTGGTGGCAGTGGTGTGACTTTTGAAGCTTTGAAAAAGGCAAATGAAGTTGGCGTGACTGGCTTGATTGTTGGTGCAGTGCGCGATGTTGACTTGACAACATTGTTGGGTTATGACATTGGAGTTGCGATTACTGGTCAAGAAGAAGTGACGACCACATTGGTTGTTACGGAGGGATTTGGTCGATTGGGTATGGCAAAACGGACATTCAACTTGTTAAAGTCGCTGGAGGGAAGAAGCGCAAGTTTGAATGGGGCGACACAAATCCGAGCTGGAGTTATTCGACCGGAGCTAATTGCTCCTTCGAATGAAGACACAGCGAGCAATATTCCGGAGCATTCTGGAAACGAGCTTGTTGCCGGGACTCCGATCCGAATCATTCGCGAACCTTATTTTGGTCTTTTGGGCCAAGTTACAAGTTTGCCAGCTGAATTACAGACTGTTGATTCTGGGGCAGAAGTAAGAGTTTTGAAGGCAAAACTCGACAATGGTTCGGAGGTAACAGTACCCCGAGCTAATGTCGAGATTATTGCTACATCATGAAAATATTGGTTGTTGACGACGAAGAAAATATCTTAGAAACGATTGACCTTAAACTGAGAAAAGAGGGATATACGGTTTTTACGGCCGGAACTGCCGAAGATGGGATGCGGTTGTTCCGGCTTGTAAAGCCTGATTTGCTGATTTTGGATGTGATGCTTCCGCAAAGATCGGGGTTTGAGCTTGCATCGGCAATTCGTCGCGACAGCAATGTTCCGGTGATTTTTTTGACCGCGCGCGCGAGTGTGGATGACCGGATTGAAGGTTTGGAGCTTGGTGATGATTACGTGACGAAGCCTTTTAGCCTGGCGGAACTGATGGCGAGGGTGAAATCGGTATTGCGCCGAGCCACGGGCAACGAGCCTCATGAGACTGTTGAAACTGGCAATCTGAAAATTGACCCACGAACTCACGAAGTGTTTTTAGGCGATTCTGCGCTTGATCTTTCGCCCAAAGAATTTGGACTTTTGTACTTTTTGAGTCGGAATCGAGGTCAAGTTTTTAGTAGGGAAGCCTTGCTAGACCGAGTTTGGGGACAGGACGCCTATGTTTCTAATCGAACGGTAGACGTTCATGTTCGCTGGTTACGGGAGCGAATCGAAGTTGAACCGGGGTCACCAACGCGTATTTTGACTGTTCGTGGCGTTGGTTATAAGTTTGTTTCTTAATCTTCTTGGTTCTTAAGAAGTGTGCTTTTTGCGTTTGCCGATGAGTCCTTGTTGTTCTCTTCTTCTTCGGCGAAGGATGAGAATTTCTCGAGCTTTGTCGACTTGCATGAGGGCTTCGGCATTTTCTTTGCAGTTGAGATCTCGGCCCTGGAAGTCGAGCAGTTTTTCTGTGATGACATCGAGGACATCTTCAATTCTGCAGCCGTTGATCCCTTCAATATTTGGGTCTCCGTGTTGGAATTCGATTTTGATATGGGGCAGTTCGATTGTTGATTCGTTACCATCGAGGTGCCGGAATTTTTCCATGTTTTCGCTCATTTATGTTTGACAGGATACTGGAAAAC
>CAWDCK010000011.1:0-33540 GCA_963800805.1 uncultured Armatimonadota bacterium
AGGGTTTTTAGGTTCGGCTATTGCCTGTAATATTATCTTGGTGATACTTACTTGGCGCTTGCCATTTGTAGTTTCCACATCCGCTTGACCTTCTATTTGTAACCAGCGATCGGGTGGATAATTGGTAACTACTTTCGGTAGCTTTTATCGGAAGACTGACAGGGTAAACATCAGCAGCGCAGCAAGTAATCACAAAGCGGGTCAGTAGAAATGTATTGTCGGGCTGGTCAGGGGCATGGACAACAAAGCCCGTAGATTTTTTACCTTCTTGTCTGTTTATAAGCATCAGGTTCAGGATAGGCGCTGATGGTGCGTACCCATTTGACAAGCGTGCGCTCCTCAGGACGATTGCTAGCCCGAAAGGATTTGGGCCCCAAAACCCCAAAACCCCTGCTGCTGTTTGAGTGAGTGAGAGAAATAATTAGAGTCGTTTATAAAGAGAAGAATGGAGTTTTGAAGATTTAAAGAAGCGATGAGACTCTCACTTCTTCTTGGCAGGGCCAGATGTTCGTGCCTTTGCTCTGGCAACACCTCTTGCTCTCTTGACTCTGCCCCAGATTTCCTTTCTCTGCTTTCTGCCAGTCTTTCCTTTAACTAGGATTTTGTCCTATATTTAATAATTAAATATTTGGCAAAGACATACTCTTCTCAAATTGTTCTTGCTATCGTGCTTCTTTTTTGAATCGAGGTTGTCGTAGATGAGAGCGAATCCAGTTGATCTACCACCTCCGAACTTGGTCTTGAGACCGAAGACGGTGATGTTCTCATCCTTAGACTTCAGCATTTGAGCCAGCTTGGCCTTGATCTCGCTCTTTTTGATGTTTCCTTCGCCGGGGTGGAACTCACAGCAAGACGACGAACCTGAACGAGTAAATGAGACATAACAGTGCGCGAGTTACGTATTGCTGGATCTGGTCTGCGGCCAGACCCGGGACCACCGATCAGGGCTGGAAGCCGCCGATTTCGGGCATGGGGCCCTCCTTTGACGAACCGCTGGCCCGGCGGCATCGGCACATGGGCGACCGCGAGGGCTGGCTCGATGGCGGCGCCGACTGGCTGTTTCCTACACCATCTGCCGCCCGAAGACAGCCGCCTGCCCGACGACGCCATTGAGGCGATGCTGGGAGATCATGCGGCCTATGAGGGCGGCTTTCCGCCTCGGTGCAGCCTGTGACGGCGTCACCTGCAGCGCCGTCAACGGCTTTGAAAAGAATATAGAAACCGGCGGGGCGCGATTCCTGCAGCCGAGCCCGCGCGGGCTTCTACATCGGGACCGCCTCGACCGGCAAGTCAAGGCTCTCGGCGGGTTGGAAGTCTGTTGGGGCGGATCATGGCTGAGCTTTCGCCGGTCTTCGCCCCGCCGCTTGGCCTCGGCGCGCATCTGGCGGCGGCGCTCGGCAAGCACCCTCCTTCGCCAATCTGCCCGCCACCCTATCTGCTGTGGGCGACACGCCCGCCGTTCTGGCCGCGCCAATGGGGCGGCAGGCTCGACGGTCATGACCATGACCGGTGCGCGCCGTCGCGGCGCTGATCACCGACGAGGCAAGGCGGCCGAACTGGCTGGCGCAGAACCGCGCCAGGCAAGTCCGGCGCCCAGCTCTTCGCCACCCTCGCCAACGCCACCGCGCCGCGCGCTCTGGTCGACGCGAGCTTTCTCTACGCGGTGGATGACCTCGCGCTGGTGCGGATCATCGCCGCTTTCCCGCAACGCGCGCTTCATCCATTTCCTCCGCCACCCCGCCGCCGTCCTGCCCAGCCCCGACCAGGCCCGCGCCAGCGCCGAGGCTCCCGGCTGCGCCCGCATCTGCGCATCCATGCGTTTCTGGCCGCCGCAGCCGCCGCTGAACTGGCTGCGCCTGCGCGTGGAATGGCTGGCGGCGGATCCGCAGCCCCGCCTCGCGGCGCTTCTGGAACTGGCTTGCCGCCCCGCCGGATGCTGCAGGCGCCTTGGCCGACATGCTGGACCCGGCATCCTCCCGGCTTTCGCCAGCCCGGGCCGGCCGGACCGCCCTGCACGGCGTCGATCCGGCGCTGGTCGCCGATCCGGCCTGCACGCGCTGTTCACCGCGCCATCGGCCCCGGACTTGACGACGACCGGTGGGAGGCGGCCGGATTCGACGCCGAAACCCGGGCGATGGCGCGGCTGTTCGGCTAACAGATAGCCCAGCCGGTCGCCCAAGATCGCCATATTGCGGCGGTTCGCGTCAGCGTCGCTCCGCGGCGTTGATGCGTCAATGGCTTCACCGTCATCGGCTTGCCCGAATAATGCGGGTTTTCGAGGAAGGTGTGCAGAACATCCCCGCCCTTGGCGTTCTCCGCCCCTTGCGGGCAAAGGGGCTCTCCTCGGGGCGCATCATCCGCTCGATGGCGGCGTCCGAGGCGTCAATCCCCGCCCATTCGCAGATCTGCCGCGCGTAGAGCCGCGCATCGGTCAGGAAATTCTGCGCACGTCAGGTTCATGCCCGGCCCGGCGGGCAGCGACGCCATGAAGCCCAGGATCGTCGAGGTGTAGACGTTGAAAGACCTGGTCGAAGGAGCAGCAGAACACGAACTGAGCCAGTAGATGAACAGCAACAAAACATCGCCGCTGCGTATCGCTTTGCTACAGTTCTAAAGAAGTACAACATTGAGTACCTGCAAGACATCACAGAAGCCATAGGTAACACCGCTTTGGAAAGGGATATACGTTCGATTCCCGGTCAAAACAGCGGAATTTCGCTTAAGTATTTTTTCATGCTTGCTGGTTCTGATGACCTTGTTAAGCCAGACAGAATGGTATTGTCCTAGCTGAGGCTATGGGGAGGATCGTTTACACATCCGAAGCACAAAATTTTCTGACGGCGGCTGTCGCACAGCTTAAAAGTGAACGGCGATTCAGTCTCACCATCCGCCACCAATCTTGCCGAGTGATGGCAAATAAGGCCGCAGGACGGAGTGCGTCACAAAAGCCACCACCATTGCCCATTGGATTCCGGCCCGGGTGACCGGAGGGGCTGCGTCCGGCAAGCACACTTCACACCACCCGCGCCCACAGCACCTTGAGGTAGCGGCTTTCGGGGCAGTTGGAATAGACGGGATGGTCGATGCCGGGGCCGGTGCGGTCGAAGATCTGCAGGCGGCGGTTGAGCCGGTGCGCGCCCTTGATGACGCATTCCTCAAAGGTCTCCAGTGACACGAGGCCGGAGCACGAGCAGGTGACGAACAGGCCGCCGGGCTTCACGAGGCTGGCGGCGATCTGGTTCAGGTCGGAATATTTCCGCATGCCCTCGGACGCACCGGCGGGTTCGCGGGTCATGACGAACTTCGGCGGGTCGCACAGCACGGCGTCGAACTGCTCGCCGTTCTTCTGCATCTGCCGCGCATAGGCGAAGGCGTCGGCGTGCACCCACTTCAGCTTGTTCGGGCGAAATCTGGTTCAGGTTGGCGTTGCGCCGGCCCTGCGTGATGACGTCCTCGTCGAGGTCGACGGCCGTGACCTCGGTCGCGCCGCCGAGCATGGCGTTGATCGAGAAGCCACCGGTGTAACTGCAGAGGTCGAGCACGCGAGTGCCCTTCACCAGCGTGCCGAAGCGCTTCCGGTTGTCGCGCTGGTCGCAGAAGAAGCCCGTCTTGTGGCCCTCGGCGAAATCCACCTCGTACTTCACGCACCTGCTCGCGGATCTTCACCTGGTCGGGCGCCGAAGCGGTGATCTCCTTCATCTGCGAGGGCTTGATGCCTTCGAGGCTGCCGAGGTCGTGGTCGACGTGCACGCGGACGTGCTTCGTGCCGAGCAGCCCGTGCAGCAACGGCAGCCATTTCGGCAGACGCTGAAAGATGCCGAGGGAATAGACGTCGCAATATAGCGTGTCGGCGTAGCGATCGATGGTCAGGCCGCTGACGCCGTCGCCGTCGGAATTGAGGACCCGGTAGGCGCTGGTCGTTTCGTCGAGTTTGAACATATCCCGCCGCAGCGCGACGGCCCGGCGGATCGCCGTTTCGAAATATTCCTCCCCCATCGGCTGATCGGTGTGCACGACGACCCGTAGGTCTTGGAAACTAACTTGGCCATTTTTGGTTTCTGCGGTTCCGGCTTCTTTTATTGGCAGTGTTTTTCGACTGCCTGAAGACTCATATTCAGTTTTATTGGGCTTAGTACTTGTTCTAGCGTCCGTACGACTTTTATGGCGAGCCGATTCGGTCGTAGAAACTGAATTGCCGAAGATTGGGATTGCACTTGTAATTGGTGCTGGAATTGGTTTGATTTCGGGAATGGTTGGAGTTGGTGGTGGAATATTCCTCAGCCCAGTTATCTTGTTTTTCAAGTGGGGGAATCCTAAAACTACGGCGACAACCAGTTCAATTTTTATTTTTGCGAATTCTTTGGCGGGGCTTGGCGGAAGAATTTCTGCTGGCACACTTGAGATTGCAAATGGGTTGCTTGGGTTTATTTTGATGTGTATCCTTGGTGCAATTTTAGGAGGATATGTCGGCTCTCAAAAACTGCCCCAAGTATGGATTAAGAGTGTTCTTGGAATTGTCTTATTATCGGCTGCATGGAAGTTGTTGTTTTAGAGATCTATTCATATGACCTCTATCATAGTTTTGCAAGTCACTTGGAAATAAGATTTGTGTATGGCAAAGCCACCGGTGCCGGTTACAGAATTGATCAAGTCATTTGGTCCAACAAGAAATGATGAACCAGCAGGTGGGTGGAGAGGTCGTGGGGAGCCCGAAAAACTTGTTAAAACCCACTGTTGTTTTTGTGGGCAACAGTGCGGAATTCAACTGAAAGTAAGGGAGAACAAGGTTATTGGATTCGAGCCTTGGGAAGAATTTCCCTTTAATGAAGGAAAACTTTGTCCAAAGGGTGTTAAGCGATACATGCAAAACAACCATCCGGATCGATTGCTTTCGCCGTTGAAGCGAGTAGAAGGAAAAGGGTTTTTGAAAATTGGATGGGAGGAGGCATATTCAACAACCGTTAACGAAATAAAACGGATTCAAGAAAAATTTGGTAAGGATTCAGTTGCAATGCTCTCCGGCGTGTCATTGACAAATGAAAAAAGCTATCTTGTTGGAAAGTTTGCTCGTGTAGCATTGCAAACTAAAGAGTTGGACTACAATGGTCGGCTTTGTATGGTTAGTGCTGGCGCGGGAAATAAGAAGGCGTTTGGAATTGACCGCGCTGCTAATTCGTGGGCCGATATAGTGTTGGCTGATGTAATCCTATGCACGGGAACGAATGTTGCAGAATGTAGCCCAATCACTACAGATTACATATGGCGAGCTAGAGATAGAGGCGCAAAGCTGATCATGATTGATCCAAGGGTAACTCCATTAGCGCGAACATGTGATTTGCACTTGCCAGTTCGACCTGGTACCGACTCCGCGCTGATGACGGCGATGTTGCGGGTCATGATTGAAGAAGGTTTTGTTGACGATGATTTTGTCTTAAACCACACGAATGGATGGGAAGAAACTAAGGCGGTTGCATTAGCCACAAGCTTAGAAGATGCAAGTAAAGTTTGTGGGGTGCACGTTGAAGATATTGTTAAGGCCGCAAGAATGTGGGGAGAAGCGAAAACGAGCTTTTTACTGCATGCCCGCGGAATTGAGCACCACACAAAAGGAGTGGATAATGTCCTTTCTTGTATCAATCTCGTTTTAGCTTCAGGCAGAATTGGTCGCCCCGGATGTGGGTATGGCACTATTACTGGCCAGGGCAATGGGCAAGGAGGAAGAGAGCATGGGCACAAATGCGATCAGTTACCTGGAAACAGGGACATTGAAAACTTGGAGCATCGCCAGTACATAGCGGATGTTTGGGGAATTGAAGAAGCTGATCTACCTGTTAAGGGCCACAGTGCTCAAGAAATTATGAACTTGATTCATGAAGGAGAGATAAAAGCTCTAATCTCTATTTGCTTTAACCCATTAGTATCATTGCCAGATTCAAATTATACAAGGGAGGCTTTGTCAAAACTTGAGCATTACACGGCAATTGATTTCTTTCTGAGTGAAACTGCTCATCACGCTGACATCGTCATGGCTGGTTCATTGCATGAAGAGGAAGAAGGAACCAGTACGAGCGCGGAAGGTCGGGTGATTAGAATTCGGCAAGCTGTTACTCCCCCAGGTGATGCAAAAGAAGATACAAAAATTCTTTTGGAACTTGCCAGACGACTAGGTCGCGAAAAATACTTTTCATATAGTTCTAGCGAAGAGATTTTTAACGAATTAAGAGTTGCAAGTAAAGGCGGAACGGCAGACTACTTTGGAATTACTTATCAGAGAATTGAAGATGAGTTCGGAGTATTTTGGCCATGTCCTGAAATTGGACACCCCGGCACTCCACGGTTTTTTGAAGACCTAAAGTTTTCAAAACCTGACGGAAGAGCCGTTTTTAATCCTACTCCTTATCGACCTTCAGCTGAGGAGCCGGATGACGAATATCCGATTATTTTGACAACGGGAAGAGTAGTCATGCATTACTTGAGTGGAACTCAAACCCGTAGACTAGGTGGACTAATGGATTTGTGTGATGAGCCCTTCGTAGAGATCCATCCCGATCTGGCAATTCAATATGGAATTGAAGATAAGGATTGGATGAGGGTCGAAAGTCGTCGGGGAAGTGTTACATTACAGGCCAAAGTGGTAACGACAATTCGACCAGACACAATCTTCATTCCTTACCATTGGCCAGGAAAGAAAGCTGCTAACAACCTAACCGGACGATTTCTTGATCCGATCAGCAAGATTCCTGAGTTTAAGAAATCAGTTGTGAAGATTTCGAAGAAAGAGGAACCGGAACTCAGCGAAGATTGAAGGATTTAGTATGCAAAAAGAACTTTCTGTTTGGTTAGCAGGAGAACCATTTGGTCACCTTAACAAACAGGAAATTTCATTGATGAAGCATTCATGTGAAGTGGTTGCTTTCAAAAGAAAGAGCCAAGTATACAAAAGCGGGACGAAACGAGACTGCATTTATGTCATTTTGGATGGCTATGTTCAGCAATCACGACTATTTGGCGAGAGCGAAAAGGTCAATGTTTCATTACTTGGTCCAGGGGCAATTCTTGGTCTCCTGAGTGTAACCAATAAGTCAACCTTCATGTTGAATTCTATGGCAATATCGGATGTCGTTGTTGTCAGGGTTCCTATTCAAGTTATCGATAAAGTCTTGGCAAACAATATAGGATTTTTACACGTCATAACTCAAAAACTCTCGGAGCAACTTACCCTAGCTTATCGAACACTCACGCAACTTGGTTATGCAAGAGTCGATCAAAGAATACTTGCAACATTGATCGAGTGTGGATCACGATTCGGAGAGTCAGGTGAAGACTTTGTTTCACTCAATGTTCCTTTGACTCGACGCGAATTATCAGAGCTATCTCACACCACAGTTGAGAGTACAATTCGAACTTTGAGAAAGTGGGAAGTTGCCGGTTTTGTTACTACTCAAAACAGAAGAATTACTTTAAATTCTTTGAATATGCTTGTGCAAGAAGTCATGCATAAACCTTAAAGTTGACTTGTTAATTTCTGTAGATAGTCGATGTCTTTGATTACAATAATCTTCTTTTGCGTTTCAAGTACTCCGATTTTTTGAAGTTTACTGAGAGTTCTAATTGTACTTTCAACTGTCGTTCCAGTCATTTCAGAAACATCTTGTCTTGTGAGGGGTACGGAAATTGCAACATTGTTGTTTGATTTAACACCATACGAATTTGAGAGTGTTATGAGTACAGCGGCGATTCTTTCTTCAACTTTACCAATGGCAAATGCTTTTAGCAAGTTTTGATTTTCTCGAATTCTTTTTGTAGCGGCAATGCTTATTCGATCTTTTAGGAAAACATCCGCTTTATAAATATTTTGAAAATATTGAATAGGAATTTTTAATATCACAGCATCCGAAACAGCTTTTGCAGAAAGTGGGCAGCCATGCCCATCGAGGGCTCCAAGTAATCCAAAGCAATGGCTTGGTTCAAGGATCTCATTTGTGATGTCTTGACCGGAAGCCGTGGATTGCACCATTTTCACGAATCCGGCACCAATAACGCAAAAGAAACTGAGTTTTTCACCTTGACTCCAGATTGTGTCACCTCGCTTTACTCTTGCCATCTTGGAATTCCCCGCAAGTTGTTCGAGGTTCTCATCGGAAATTGAACCAATCAACGTACTGTTGCGAAGGATTTCAATTGAAGTTAAAACAAAGGCAGTGCTCATTTCGAAACTATTCTCAGTATAGCGGTATATGATAGGAATCATATACCTTTGCAGGCGAGCTGACAATACTTTCGGAGGTGGTCATTCAAAGTCACTCTTAGAAGATTCATTTTTGAATAGGTAGAAATCAGGTTTTGCTTAGAACCGAAACTAGCTAAACTTGGGACATTGAATTCCAAATTAAATTATGAAAATCCAGAATCTTGAACATGTTCAAAAGGTCAGAGAGTCTCATCGATTGGAAATGGAAAGGCTTGGAATTGATGAAGCTTTGATTTCAGTCATCGTAGAAACATTTTATAGTCGCGTTCGCGAAGATCAAAGACTTGGCCCAATTTTTGAAAAAGTGGTGAAAGACAACTGGGAACCTCATTTGGGAAAAATGAAAGCGTTTTGGTCCACTATTGTGTTGAGGACAAATCGATTCCAAGGTGAGCCAATGCCAGCTCACCAAAGACTGGAAGGGGTCTCTTCGGCAGATTTTGACCATTGGTTAGAAATGTTTAAAACGACTCTTGATGATATTGGAAAATCTGATGAAATTACTCAGATATTCATGCCGTATGCAGAGCGGATGGCAGTTCGATTATCCTCTGCAATGAACTTGGTCGATTAAATAGAGGAGCTGGGTTGGACTGGATCTCAAGAATTGCACTGCTTTTATCTGGGCTTTGCATCGGCGGAAACATGATTGCTCCGACTGCAAAATTTAGAGTCGAAAATCTTCCACTAACAACCGCTCTGGAAGTGGGAATGGTTACCTTTAGGTATGTGGGCTTTTTTGAACTTCTATTATCTGTCTTTCTTTGTTTTCTATTGATTTGGAGACGTCCCAAGAATTTTTTGGTCGGATTTCTTCCGGTTGCTATTTTCTCAATACAGTGGATTCTGCTCATGCCAATTTTAGACAGAAGGACAATGGCACTTATTTCTGGAATCCAGTCTGAGCCGAGTTCGATTCATCTTGTCTATATTTGCCTTGAAATTGTTAAGGTGGCACTTTTTCTCGGAATTGGAATCGTAGGATTTGCAAAAGAAAACTAACTCGTGCATGAGAAGTATCGAAAATATATGAAAGCAACTTTTTAGGATATTCATGCTGTAGAATAGTTTGAGAAACGTTTCTCAGGTGATTTATGTGGCTATCTTTAGTACTCGCGAACTCGGCTTTTTTTGGAGACATGAATATGGGTTCTGACTCTAAGGCATCTATTGTCAGAATCGCAGGTGAAATTGGGCAGTATTCATTGACCGTCAATGGTCAACCCTTTTTTGTCAAAGGAGCAGGAGGAGATGGATCTCGAGAAATGCTGAAATCTGCTGGGGGAAATGCGATACGGACTTGGGGAGCTGAGCAACTCGAAACGGTATTACCGGAAGCGGAAAAGCACGGATTAAAGGTCGTTGCGGGGATTTGGCTTCAGCATTCAACCGGGTTTGATTATTCCCATTCAGTCAATGTTAAAAAGCAGTTCGAAGAATCGATAGCCGTTGTTAAAAAGTATAAAGATCACCCAGCGATTTTGATGTGGGCCTTTGGAAATGAAATGGAAGGATATGGTGATGCCAATGATCCAAATGTTTACAGAGCAATCAATGACATCGCAAAAGAAGCAAAACGAATTGATCCCGATCACCCAACTATGACCGTTACGGCAGAAATTGGCGGTTCGCGAGTCCCATTTGTCCACAAATACTGTCCAGATATAGATGTTCTTGGGATTAATAGTTACGGTGGCGCAGAATCATTAGGTAAGCGATATGTCGATGCGGGCGGCAAAAAGCCGTACATCATTACCGAGTTTGGCCCCTTAGGTCAATGGGAAGTTGGCAAAACAAAGTGGGATGCCCCTATTGAAATGACGAGTACGGCAAAAGCAGAGATCTACAGAAAGGCTTATCTTAGTTCTGTACTTGGTAAGAAAGGGCATTGTTTAGGTTCATTCGCATTTTTATGGGGAAATAAACAGGAGGCAACTTCGACCTGGTTTGGAATGCTTCTTCCAGATGGAGCGAAAGTTGCGGCTGTGGACGTCATGACTGAATTTTGGAGTGGCAAACCACCTGCTAACAGGTGTCCAGAAATTCTAGAGTTTGTATTAGATGGAGAAAACGAAATCAATGGCAGCGCATTTGTGAGCGTAAAGTTGAGAGTTTCCGACCCGGAAAATGACCGATTGCGAGTGAAGTGGATATTAACTGGAGAAACGGTTGAGTATTTGTCTGCGGGTCAGGACGAGAAAGTTCCTCATAGCTATCCAGAAGCATTTGTAGCCGGAAACCTGGAAACTGCAAAATTTAAAATGCCCACTAAACCGGGCGGGTATCGAATATTCGCAACGATTTACGATGGGAAAGGCGGAGCGGCTGTGGCTAATATTCCGCTATTCGTAAAAACTTCTTCAGCAACTCTTTCGGAAAAGTCGAAGGTTAAAGCTTCAAGATAAGGTTGTCGGATTGTTGAATTCGCAAATTTTTTTGGCATTAGGCTTGCGATTTGAAGCCTGAATTGGGGAGAGTAAAGCGGTGAGTTTAGTTTTAGGTTTAGATATTGGGACTTCTTCGGTGAAGGCTTCGATTTTTGAACCTGAAACTGGAAAGTGTCTGGCGACGTCGCCAATTGGTACAGAAGAAATTCCAATTCTTGTTGTTCAAACTGGCTGGTGTGAGCAGAATCCTGAAGATTGGTGGCAAGCGACCATTCAAGCGATTCAATCTCTTCCAATTGAGATGGTTTCATCGGTAGTTGCAATTGGTATTGCATATCAGATGCACGGATTAGTGTTGCTCGATGATTTGCTCAATCCGGTGAGGCCAGCAATTATTTGGTCGGATTCCCGCGCGGTGCAAGTTGGAACAGAATTGGAGGCTTTTTTTGGCCACGCTTTGACGGATGTAACACTAAATTCGCCCGGGAACTTTACAGCCTCTAAATTGAAGTGGGTTGCGGAAAACGAGCCGGAGGCGATGGCTCGCTCTCGATATGCTGTTTTACCGGGCGACTACATTGCAGCCAAGTTGACGGGAGTAGTGGGAACAACTCGGACGGGATTAAGCGAAATGGCAGCTTGGGATTTCGTGAATCATCAACCGGCAAACGATCTTTTAGACTATGTTGATGGTGGACGCAAGTTGGTGCCGGAGCTTTTACTAACTTTTGGCGAACAAGGAAAAGTGACAACTTCGGCGTCAATTGAAACGAGATTGCCAAAGGGTGCGTCCGTCACTTATCGAGCGGGAGATCAACCAAATAATGCCTTGTCGCTTAACGTATTGCAGCCTGGCCAGACTGCCGCAACAGCTGGCACTAGTGGTGTTCTTTATGGTGTAGCAGAAAAAATTGAAAGAGATTCGGAAGAGAGAGTGAATTCTTTTTTACATGTAAATTCGACAGAAGAAGTTTCAAGACTTGGGGTTCTTCTCTGTGTCAACGGAACGGGGTCATATTATAGTTGGCAAAGAAAGATTTTAGGCATTGAATCATTTTCTGCTCTGAATGAATTGGCAGAGTCTGCTCCGATCGGATCTCAAGGGATACAAAGTTATCCGTTTGGGAATGGGGCCGAACGAATATTAGGAAATCGTTCACCGGGAGCATGGATAGAGAATTTGGACTTTAATCGACATTCTCAGTCGGATTTTGCCCGAAGTGGAATGGAGGGGATTGTGTTTGCTTTGCGCTTTGGTTCTGATGTGATGAGATCAATCGGAGTTGGACAAAAAGTTATCAGGGCCGGGCAAGCGAATCTCTTTTTGAGTCATGTCTTTGGTCAAATGTGTAGCGATGTTTTGAACCAAGAAATTGAGTTATTTAATACTGATGGATCCTTGGGTGCGGCAAGGGGGGCGGTTTTTGGAATGGGTTTAGTAAAAAACCTTGAAGATGTTTTTCTTGGTTTAGAGGTCATAAGGAGATTTTCGCCGCAAGCCGATAAAGTGACAGAATACGATTTGATTTTTGAAAACTGGAAAGAGGGCTTATTTTCTAAGCTTGCGAATTTATGAATACAGAACGACTACATAGCATTTGCCGATGGACTTTTAACTCTGGAAAAGGTGGGTTTGTGCCGGGAAACATTCGTCCGGAATGGAGTAACGATAACTTGCCGACGGAGAAAGTTCCAGAGTTGATTGCAAAGAGGATTCGCCCTCGTCTTCCAGAGAATATTCGCTTGGGATTTGAAGTTCATTATGATTTTGAAATTAATGAAGAGAATTCTGATCGGGTGGCGGATTCGATGGGGGAAAATCAGCTTCCTCTAGCCATGATTACACCGGGAGCCCATGCCAAATTTGGATACGGAGGGATTTCCTCTCCTGACCCGAAAGAACGAATAGATGCGGGAAAATGGGGCGAAATTACGATCGATTTAGCCTATGGTGCCTTCCGTAAAGTCTGGGATGAAAAGGAGGCCCCTACCTTGGTTGTCTGGAATGGTTCATGGGGTTACGACATGGGGACTCCGGCGATTAGAGGGATTTATGAAAACCTCAAGAAAGGCTTGGCGGATTTGGTTAAATACGAAGAGCAGGCGGGGGGTGAAATGTATATTTGTATTGAACCTAAGCCAAATGAAGGGCATCCGGCGATGATGCCGCCAACGACGGCAAGTGCAATTTTGCTATGGCAAAGGGTAGCCGAGCAGTTCGGATTGGATAAAAGTCGGTTAGGTGTGAACAAAGAAATTGGTCATAGCGAAATGATTGGACTTGATGCCATTTACGATACGATTGAAGAGGTTGATGCGAAAACGCTCTTTCATACTCACCTGAATAGCCAGGGATATAACGATGGAATTCTGATGGGAGGGCCGGGCAAATTCGACATTGACTTTGGAGTTAGAGTGAATGGATTCAATGTTGCTTTAGCGCGGGTTTATCAAGACTCTGGTTATCAACGGTGGTATGGCCATGATATGCAGCCTCGACCTTATGATAATGCGGATCAAGCGGTGGACAGGGTGATTAGGAGTATTTTGAGCTGGGAAGCATGCGAAAGAGCGGCCTCCCAACTCGATATTTCAGCGATGGATTCTGCCATGGCAAGCAGAAACACCGCTGAAGTTGAGGACATTATGCGAGATGCTGTTAGCTTTGCTCAGGCTTCATTTAACTCGATGTATCACAGTTAATTGCCGTTCAATGGCTTTGTTTTTGGTCGGATGCCGGTGAAATGATTGGAGAAGATTTTGTATTCTTCTCCAATTTTGACCAGCACGGTTGTCACCCGAATAGGAAGTTCTACCGTTTTCTCACCGGATTTTATCAAGTAAGTGACTCTGTATATGGCGACGAGCGACTCGGGCGATGCTTTTCGAATTGAAGCTTCGGAGATTTTGAAAGAGTCGGGGTTTTTGGATTTGCTCTTTAATTCCGGGAGATAGTAGCCGATTGTTTTCTCGCGATTATCAATGTCTCCCAGCGGCGAAATTTCAATATATTCTTTGTGAAGAACTTGCTCTAAAACTTCCGGAGTGTAATCCAGGGTTGCCTGAAAATGCCGGTATATAGGTTCAAAAGCTTTGGAATCAGGGGATTCTATTGTTTGGGGAAGGAAGACTGCGGAAAGAAAAAGGGGGAACATTCTGCGATGAGAATACAGTTTGATTCGGGAATAAATCTTGTAAAAAATTACGATGTTTTAAGTAATTCATTCACTTGGGCGGAGGTGAGATTTAATTCACTTTTGCATGCTTTGTAGAAGTGAGATTGGTCATAGAATCCGCCGTCGGTCCAATGGTTTTGTAGAGATTTTTGCAATTGAATCAGGCGGCGATAGCGGCTGATTGAGATTTTGAAATGTCGATGAAATGCTGTAGAAAGGTGGTTGGGAGAGATGCCGACGTGGAGGGCTAATTCTCTTAAAGTGAGCTTTTCGGGGTAGTCGTGGAGTAGTTCCAGGGTTTGGTTTAGATATTCCAGAGGTTGAGTTGGGGTTGTTTTGGGGGGGTGGGGGAGGGCGCTGAGGATTTCTTCAATTTGAAAGGGGTCGGGATGAGTTTTTGACAACAGATTTGCGAGATTGAGGAACAGGGGTAAATAAAGATGCTCCTGGAAAGAATCGATTTTGATGTTTTTGCTTGTGGTAATTGAGAGGGCGCGAATTGGAGTTTCTGCAATTCTTCGACACGGCTGTTTTGGCAGATAGCACAACTGATTTGTTGCTCGGACTTTTTTGCTTTCTGTTCCTTGAGTTTCTGTCCACTCACCACTGAGAATCATCCAGAGTTGGGTTTTTGGGCAATTGTGCCGTTGCATTTCTTCTCCTCGGTCGGCTTGATAGATTGCAACCGTTGCATCGGGAGTTACCACGAAGTTTTTAATCATTGTTCGGATTGGTTCTTATTACTTTAAGACGAAAAGAAGGGTTCCAATTTAAGCCGTTATGGATTTTTTGGCAATTGATCGTTTGGCGGTTGTTCATTTGATTTTTGCGGGTCGGTGGAATTGTGAGGCTTTAGTGGGCTGGGGAGTATTTCGGATTGAGATCCATCGGAAGTAACCGGAGCAGGCAGAACTGGTTGTGGTTCTAAGTTTTCATCATTGAGGTCAGATTGAATTGGGGAGTTGTGTTCATCGATCCGTTCGATTGGAGGGGCTGTTGGATCGATTTCATGAAGGTAACCGCTGGAGATGGTTTCTTTTGTAATCAAAGACCGGATATGAAGTTCGTTATTTGCTTTTTTGAATCGAGGAAGTTGCTTTTCGATTTCTGCCGTTTTTTCGGGTGAAAGGGAATTTGGCGTTCGGACAACGGCGACAATTACTTGCGTGTCTCCTTGATCGACAAAGCGAGTTTCGGCCAGATATGCGCCAGGAATTGGCTTTAAAGCCTTGGTGAGATAGGTTTTGACTTCTTCTTCAAAATTGTGTCTGAGAATGGTCGTCGAGAGTTGGATGTAGAGAAAAATTCCAAGACCAAGGATCAAGGCCAGGTCAATTGCAACTCGGCGGATGAATCCTTTTTCATCGGGGTCACGGACTGTTACTTTTCGGAATCCGAATGCAAGAAGGACAATACTTGATGCGACTTGTATTGCCACGAGGTTTGTGGCAAAGAGGAGGAAAGCGCCGGCGGCTTGGGAAAGTAAGCCATGGGAGAGTAGGATTCCGCTGGCGGTGAGAGGGGGAACAAGCGCGGTTGAAATTGCAACACCAACTAAACCGGCGGAGACTCGGGGCGAGATTGTGGCATATGCACCGGCAGCTCCACCGGCCAATGCAATCATGAGATCTAGAATTGTGGGCTGAGTTCGTGATAGGATTTCGGTGGTCATGGGAAGGTTGTAGTGGATTTTCCCAATAATAAATCCGATTGTGAGGACAAGCGCGGCACCGACAAATTCCGCGGTAAGAGACCGTTGGAGGAGGGCTTCATCTCCATCGACCATGGCTAAAGCTAATCCCATGATTGGCCCAAGGAGAAGAGCAATTATCATGGCGCCAATGACGACCGCCGAGCTATTTGTGAATAAACCATATGCCGCAACGATTGTTGCCAGCGTGTTCATTAGGAGATATTGTTGGCTGAATCGCGATTGCACGTCGATGGCGCGACGAATTTTTGCTCGGTTGAGTTCAAAATTTGTTGGCGATTCAATATCCTGATCCACTTGTCATCGTCCTTTTTTGAATATGATTAGATTTTATTCAGATTCACTCTGGTTCGGACAAATTTATAAGCAATTCGCTTAGATCCTGACCGATTGGAGAGTACTGATTTTGAAAAATCTCTTCAAATATTCTCTCTTGCGAGCCACCAGATTATGAGCTATCTTTGGATTTGAATATTAGACTATCTAAGCTAAATTTTCCGGGACCGACAAACAGAAAGACGATAGAGATTGCCAAGTATATGGCAGCGAGTTCATAAGATGGGCCGCCTTTTCCTACAAATGGATCGCCATTTTTGATCATGTGAGTGTAGACAGCAACAACCATTGTTGAAAGTATTCCCAAGGAAGCGAGAGGATTGAGTAAACCGAGAATCCAAGCGATTCCACCGCCGAATTCGGAAACGGCGGCTAAGAGTTGGAAGAATCCGGGAATTGTGGAATCTGGCCCCATCCAGGAAAATGGAGACTGAATTTTGCCCATTCCGTGCATGACCATGGCAAGGCCAGCAACTATTCTTAGCAACAGGAGACCAATGCTGGCCAGTTGAGACTGATTTTCGACGGCGAATGCCTTTTTAAGAAAATTCATTACGGATCAATACCTTTTACAGAGAATTGCATGGCTATGCATCTCTTATTTATCTGAATCTCGTTTAGCTTGAAAAAGTTCCGAATGGAGGATGGAAATTGGGGCCAGGCTGACTTGGCAGAGTGCACAATTTCTTTCTTGACTTGTTAAAAATTGAATTCGAAGATCATTTGCTTTGGCAATATCAGTGTTTGGTTAACACTTGATTCGCTCAAACACATTGTTTGCTAGAGTATGATTTTTGCATGTCATTTGTTGCTCTGGTTGCACTTGTCTCGGCATCCAAAATTACGGTTCATGCCGGTTTACTTGAAACAAAGCCGATTTTTGTTAAGGATGTCCGAATTGTTTCTCGTCCGGGAGTTGTGATTGAGAAAGGGAATATCTTGGTTCTTGACGGCAAGATTTCTCGGGTTGGCAGTGGTTTTACGGCTCCAGCCGACGCCGAGGTTATTGATGGGGCAGGAATGACGGCCTATGCGGGATTTATTAACCCGTTTTTTACGACTTCGGTTAGCAACCTTTCTCCAGAAGAATCCGCCGGCGGCAGAGGCAGCCGAAATACGCAATCGACGGCTGATCAGGCCGAGGCGCAGCGCAAAAGAGATGCTGATCCATTTGGCTTTGAATCCAATTCTCGCTTAAATTTATCTTTGCGCGAAGTGAAAGAAACGGAAATTTCGAGCTTGAGTAGTTTTGCCAAGGCCGGATATACCAAAGTTGATGTTAATCCTTCTGGTGGTTTGATTGGAGCAGAATCGGGAGTTTTTGGCACGGGCGAATCTAAGGTTAGCGGAACTGATTCGGCAGCATCGACAATGACTCGATTGAATATAGGAGGTCGAAATTTTGGTGGATATCCGGGTTCGACAATGGGAACGATTGCTTTTATTCGGCAATGTTTGTATGGAGCCAAAGACTTTACGGGCGGGGAGGACAAATACGGCTTTGGTCGGCTGAAACTGGCAACCGAAGGAAAGAGCAAAGTTTATTTTGATGGGCTGAATGATGTTTCATTTTTCCAAGCGAAGCGAATTTCGGCGGAGTTTTCTTTGAAGCCAGTTTATGCGTTTCAATCGGGAGCGGTTGCGGTATTGGGGCATCTGAAGGGCGGCTCGGCGGATGTTGTTTTGAAGGGTGTTATTCCTAATAAGCCTTCGATTGGGGCAGATCTTTCGGGAGTTTCCGTTGATGGGGTTCGGGCTTATTTTAATGAGATTCAATCTGGCGCGGAGTTGGCGAAATCTGGTGTTCAGTTTTCTTATGCGCCGGGGAGTTCGGATCGACCGTTGGAAGGGTTGAAGACTTACGTGCGAGCGGGATTGTCGCCCGATGTTGCTTTGGCTTCGATTACCACCGTTCCGGCGAAGCTTTTGGGGGTGGATGGTGTAGCGGGGACAATTGAAGAAGGCAAGCAAGGCGATATTGTTTTGGTTGAAGGAGACTTGTTCCATTCGAAAAGCCAAGTGATGGCCACGATTGTTAATGGAAAGAGAGTTGAGTTTGAAATGCCGAAAAAACTCGGAGCCGGAGAGTTTGCTCCGGAGGCGGCTTTGGCAACGATGCCGGTTAATACTCGGCTGTTTCCGGAGCCGGCGGAGCGCACTCCTTCAAAGCGACTTTATAAGAACGCGACGGTTTGGACTATGTCTTCGGCCGGGACTTTGAAGAACGCGGACATTTTGATTTCTAACGGAAAGATTGAAGCGATTGGTAAGAATTTGAAAGCTCCGGCGGGAGTTGAAGTTATCGACGCCACGGGTAAGCATATATCACCGGGAATTTGGGATTGTCATAGCCATACAGCAATTAGCGGCGGGGTTAATGAGGGTTCGCAAATGGTTACCGTTCAGTGCCGGATTCGGGACGTTGTGAATCATACGGATAACGATGTATATCTGCAGTTATCCGGCGGGACGGTTGGAGCGAACCAGTTACACGGTTCGGCAAATGCTATTGGTGGCCAATCGAATACTGTTAAGTGGCGTTGGGGGATGGAGCCGGATGAATTCCACGTTACTGGTTCGCCGGAAGGGGTGAAATTTGCTTTGGGTCAGAACCCGATTCGGGAAGATGGAGGCAGTTCTAATGTTGTGGGAAGTGGATTGCTGACCTTCCGCCCTCGAACACGGATGGGCGTAGAGGAAGCGATTCGGATTGCGTTGCAAAAAGGTAAGGAATACAACGAAAGCTGGGCGGATTTCCGATCTGGAAAGACGACGGTTCGGCCGAAGACTGATTTGCAGCTTGAGGGTTTAGGCGAGATTGTTTCTAGTACGCGATTGATTCATAGCCATGGATATCGATCTGATGAAATGTTGATGCTGATTAGAATTGCTAAGGAATATGGCGCAACTTTGAAAACTCTTCAGCACGTTTTGGAAGGCTATAAGATAGCGGACGAAATGGCAGCGGCAGGGGTTGGCGGCTCTACATTTTCTGATTGGTGGGGCTTTAAGTTAGAAGCTTATGATGCGATTCCTTTTAATGCGGCATTGATGTCGGATCGAGGAGTTTCAGTTAGTGTTAATAGCGATAGCGGAGATCATGCTCGTCGATTGAATTTGGAAGGTGCGAAGTCGATGCGATACGGCGGTGTATCGGCGGAGAAAGCTTTGAGCTTTGTGACAATTGAACCAGCCAGGCAGCTTGGAATTGATGGTCAAACTGGATCGCTTGAAATTGGAAAAGATGCAGATGTTGTCATTTGGACCGATGAGCCAATGAGTATGCGTGCCGTTTGTTTAGAAACTTACGTTGACGGTATTAAACGGTTTGATCGGGCGAATGATGCCGCGCAAAGGGTTAATCGAGAGGCGGAGTTGAAAAAAGCGAAGGAGCTTTTGACAGAAGTTAAGACAAACTCTCCATTTGATACTGGCGCAGAAGCCAAGCCGGCAGAAGCTGAAGATTTGACTCCAACAACAGCAAAATTTGGGCTTGCAACCATTACGGAACGAGCGGGGACAATTCGATATCCACGAAAAGCCGTATTGATTGCGGGGGCTACAGTTCATCCCATGGTTGGTGAGCCATTTGTTGGAGATGTGCTTGTTGACTCAAACGGAAAAATAGTTGAAGTTGGTCGGAATTTGAGCGGAGCGGGAGCGGAACGGGTCAATGCGCGAGGAAAGCACTTGTATCCGGGATTGATTGATCCGGCGACAGGAATTGGACTTGAATGAAATTGGTCAGGTTCCGGCAAGTGATGATTCTTCGGAGCGTGGGAATTTCCATCCGGATTATCGAGTGGAGCGAACCATTAACCCGGCGTGGCAGACCATGAGTGTTGCTCGGCACCAAGGGGTGCTGACGGTTTTGACTAAACCATCGGGTGGCGGCGTTCCGGGGCAGGCGGCTTTGATTCATACCGAAGGTTATACGTGGGAGGATATGACCATTCAGGGAGGAGTTGCTTTGGCGTTTAGCGTTGGTGGCGGCGGTGGTCGGTTTGCAGAGCGTTGTGTTTGTGAGAATTTTGGGGAGGAAGATCACGAACATGAAGATGAGGAGATGAGGGCAGGCGTTCAGCGAGATCCAACGTCGCAAAACAGTAGTTTGGCGAGCCTTTCCAAAATGTTAGAAGATGCTCGGGCTTATAGTCGCAATCGGCGATTGGCCACGCCTTTGGAGCCAGTTGCTCGGGATCAGGCGCAGGAAGCTATGTTGCAAGTTGCACTTGGTCAATTGCCGGTTTTGATTAACGTGAATGGCGCGAATGAGATTAAGCAATGCGTGGAATGGGCAGAAAAAGAAGGCATCAAAATTATGCTTTATGGCTGTTCGGGCGCGGGCGAAATTGCCGAGTGGTTGGCGGCGAAACGAGTACCCATTTGCTTGAATGCCGTTTACGCGATGCCAAGAGCGGATCAGCCGGTTGATTACTACTATAATCTGCCAGCACGATTGACTAAGGCCGGGGTTCAGTTCTGTCTGACTACTAACGATGACAAAGACACTCGACAATTGAGAGACTTGGCGGGATGGGCAAGTACTTACGGAGTTGATCGAGAAGAGGCTATTCGGCTGATTACTTTGCGTCCGGCGGAGATTATGGGAGTTGCGGACAGGCTTGGTTCAATTCAGGTTGGTCGAGACGGGACTATGATCTTGACGGATGGGGACTTGACGGAAATGAAGACTCAAGTCTTGAAGGCTTGGATTATGGGACGCGAGGTTCCTTTGACCAGCAAGCAGACTGAGTTGTACGATAAGTATCGCACTCGCCCATTTGGCGGAAAATAAGAGCGAAAAAAATTGCCCGTCAGAGTGATCTGGCGGGCAATTTTTGTTTTGTTTTTTAGAATCCGTAAGGAACCCAAATGTTTTTGACTTGAGTTGCTCGGCGTAAGAATTCTTGATCGGGTTTTGTGAAGTCGACGGATTTGCCGTAAAGTGTCCAAGTTTGTTTGAGATTTCCGGCACTTAATTTTTGGATTGCTTCTGGGTTTGTCGAACCGAAGTGCCAGATTGCATCGACTCCTAAGTGGTCGGCAAGTACGGGTTCAAGTTCGGCGGGAGAGCCAGTGATGATATTCCAGACTCCAGCGGGAACATCGGAAGCTTCGAGGACTCGCATGAGTTCGATCGCGGGTAACGGATTGGCCTCGGACGTTACGGAGACAACGGCATTTCCCATGGCGATTGCCGGAAGATTGACAGCTAGGAATCCAAGGAGGCTGGACGATTCGGGAGCAATGGTGGCGATGACACCGATGGCTTCGTTTCTGGTGTAAACAAATGTTCTTGATGGCGTTTGATGGACTTGCCCATCATATTTGTCGGCCCAGGCGGCATAGTGGAAAATGAGATCGATGGCTTGGTCAAATTCAATTTGAGCTTGGGAGGAATCTCCGAGCGCGGTTATGATTTGAGCGTGGGCACCTTCGAGGTTTTCGGCAATATAGTAGAGAATTTGGGAACGGGTAAAGGCAGAGGTGTTGCTCCAACTTGGTTGGGCAGATGTGGCGGCCTCGACGGCGTTACGAATATCTTTTCGATTGGCTTTGGCGAATTCTTGACCAACGGCAGTGAATGAATATCCGCCATCTGGTCTGGCTTGTTTGCCGCCAATGTATAGCTTGTGGGTGCGATCAATTGGCGAAGTTACTTCGAATGATTTTAGTTCGGATACCGAACTGGTTTGAGGTTTCCATTTGAGATATTCGTAGAGTCCTTCGCGTCCCCCTTCACGCCCGTATCCGGATTCGCGATAACCGCCAAAACCGGATGACGCATCGAATTGGTTTGTGCAGTTGATCCAGATTGTTCCGGCTTTGATTTGGGCGGCGATATCGTGGGCGATGTCGAGATTTTGAGTCCAAACACTGCCGGCAAGCCCGTATACCGTGTTGTTGGCTAATTGTACGGCTTCCGAAGGAGTTCGGAAAGTCATAGCGACGAGAACAGGCCCAAAGATTTCTACTTGGGCTACGGTTGAAGCGGGTTCAACATCGGTGAGAAGAGTTGGCGGGTAGTAGAATCCGTCGGTTGGGAGATCGCATTTGGATTGGTAACTGGTAGCGCCTTCTTCGACGCCTTGTTTGACTAATGCGGTAATGCTTTCGAGTTGAGAGCGGTCCACTATTGCGCCGAGATCTACGGCCTTGTCGAGTGGGTTACCGACGCGGAGGGTGTCCATTCGGGCACGGATTTTGGCATATACCTTTTCGGCCACTCCTTCTTGGACGAGCAGTCTGGAACCAGCGCAGCAGACTTGGCCTTGGTTGAACCATATTGCATCAACTAAGCCTTCGACGGCGCTGTCTAGGTCGGCATCTTCAAAAATGATGAATGGAGATTTGCCACCGAGTTCGAGGCTGAGCTTTTTCTCGGTATCGGCTGTGGCTTGGCGAATGAGTCTTCCTACTTCGGTTGATCCGGTGAATGCGATTTTTTGGATCCCTTGGTGCTCGACCATGGCTTTGCCAACGGCCCCATCTCCGGTGATGATGTTGACGACCCCTTTTGGGACTCCGGCTTGTTCGCAGATTTCAGCAAAGAGGAGGGCGGTTAAAGATGTGAATTCGGCAGGTTTTAGGATAACCGTGTTTCCCATGGCGAGTGCAGGAGCAATTTTCCAGCTGAGCATGAGGAGCGGGAAATTCCAGGGAATGATTTGTCCGCAAACGCCGATGGGTTGGTAGTTTGGAAACTCGGTTTCCATGAGTTTGGCCCATCCGGCATGGTAGTAAAAATGTCGAGAAACGAGAGGGATGTCTATATCTCTGGTTTCTCGAATTGGTTTTCCGTTGTCTAACGTTTCGAGAACGGCAAAAAGTCGGGAATGCTTTTGTATTTTTCGGGCGATGGCGTAGAGGACTTTGGCTCGGCCATTTGCTCCTAGATCTTGCCATGGTTTAAGGGCATTTTGGGCAGCGGTTACGGCCTGATCGATTTGATCGGAAGATGCTTGCGCGATCTGGGCGATTTCTTTACCATTTGCGGGATTGATGGATGGGAATGTGGTTTGGCCGGGTTGCCAGTTTCCATCAATAAAGATTCCGAATTTATGGTCGTGGCTGGCGAGCCATTGTTCGGCGGCCTTTGCTTCTTCCGGCGCGGGGCCATAAGGAAGTGTTTTTAAGAGTTCGGTGACTTTGCTCATACTTCTGAATTTGGTTTTGGGGGTTTAGCCCATGGCGTGCCGATAATTGGCAGAGTATCGACCGGAAATGTAATGTTCGAGTTGTCTTTCGATGTCAGTGAGAAGGGAGCTTGCTCCTAATCGGAATAGTTGCGGTGAGAGCCAATCATCTCCGATTTCGTCTTTCATGAGCATGAGATACTCGGTGGCTTGTTTTGCGGTTCTAATTCCGCCAGCGGGTTTGAATCCGACTTTAAAATTGGTGCGTTCTTGATATTCGCGAATGAGTCTGGCCATAACAAGAGCGTATCCCAGCGTGGCGTTTACGGGTTCTTTGCCGGTGGATGTTTTGATAAAATCGGCCCCGGCCATCATGCAAACAGCGCTGGCGCGGGCGACATTTGTTAATGTTCCGAGTTCGCCGGTGGCAAGAATGGCTTTGACGTGCGCATCGCCGCACGCTTCTCGGAATTGCTGCATTTCTTCATATAGTGCCGTCCAGTCTCCGCGAAGAACATGGGCTCTGGTGATGACGATGTCGATTTCGGCCGCTCCATCTTGGACAGACGCCTGGATTTCTTGGAGTCTTTGGGCGAATGGGGAGAGTCCGGCGGGAAAGCCAGTGCTGACAGCAGCGACGGGTATTCCGGAGCCTTTTAATTGAGCGACGGCTTCGGCAACATATTGATGATATACACAGACGGCACCGACTCTCAGCTCTTTGAGCTCGAGGGCTCGAAGCATTTCGGGGGAGAGTGGTTGCTTTGCTTTAGCGCATAGTCGGCGAACATTTCCGGGGGTGTCATCCCCGCTTAACGTTGTGAGATCCATGCATTGGATTGCCCGCAGAAGCCAGGCCGCTTGATGAGCTTTTTTTACAGTTCTTCGACCGGAAAAGGTTGCAACTCGGCGTTCTATTGCAGAGCGGTTGATGGTTAATCCTTGTACCCAATCGAGATCCAGTGGTTGACCGAGATTTCGATCAACTTGAATTTGAGGGGTATGAGATACGGAATTGACGTGAGTAATCGCCACGGGAAGGCTTACATTATATCTTGAAAAGTTGTTGTGGCAAACAGTGGACCCGAAGCGATTGATTGAGTCTCGGAGTTTGATTTCCGAGACTCAATTGCTCCTGATTTTAGTTATGGTCGTGATCGTGACCGGATTGGGTGTTTGCTGGTTCTGGCGCGGGAGTTGCTGGTTTTGGCGCTCTTGGCATCATTTGCGGGGACATAGCTAAGATAAAACATGTCACGGCATTGTTGGTTGCGGACTGGATGAGGAAGTTTTTTGGGACTCGCTCAAGGGTGTCGTGCTGGGTGTGGTGAACGAAGTTGTAATCGACGTGGCCCACTTCATCCCAGAAGAATCCAGGAACTCCGACAGCATTGAAGGGAACGTGGTCGCTTCCTCCGCCTCTTGGCATAGCGGTGACGGTTCTCATTTTATAAGGGAGGTCGGGAAATGCTTTGTTCATGACTTCGACGATTGGTTGAAATTCGGGAAGCATGGATTCGAGAGCATAGGTTCCGCCTTCGTAGTTTGCGCCACCATCTTCAATGAAAACCGCAGAGATTTTGTCCATTTCATCTTTGTGCTTTTGGACATAGGCTACGGAGCCGAAGAGACCTTGTTCTTCTCCGGTGAAGAGAATGAATCGAATGGTTCGCCTTGGTTTTGCACCGATTTTATTTAAGATTCTGGCGGCTTCGAGGGCGGTTGCAATGCCGTTGCCATTGTCGGCGGCGCCTTCGGTTCCGGGGCCATCCCATGTATCTAAGTGGCCGCCCATGATGACGACTTCATCTTTGAGATCGGTGCCAGGAATTTCGGCAATGACGTTGTAGTTTTTGATTGGTCCTTTGAAGAACTTGTGGTTGAGATCAAACGCTAATTCAACGGGGGTGCCGGCGGAGAGATTATTCATAACGGCATCCATATCGGATTTTCGGACCGTGATGGATACTTGTGGGGAAAGATTTTCAAAATCTAGATCGCGAAAGTTTCCGCTGGTTAGCACGAGTTCGTTGCGACTGCCGGAAACTCGGCCAAGAATTTGGGCTTGGTCGAGGATTTGTTCGACTTCCAGTCGGGCTTTGAGCTCGTCGCTGATTGTTGGTGGTTCTTGTCCGGCTCTTGCTCGGGGAGGACGGGGGACGCCTTCGGGATAAATGAGCCATTTTCCTTTATATAAATGGCGGGCGGAATTGAATTCGGCAATGGTTTTTGGGGCGATGATGGCTTGGCCCTTGGCTCGGCCATTTGTTCCGGCGAACCATGATGCGGTTGTGAATTCGAACTGTCGGGATTCGGGTTTTGTCATGGAACCGGTTGACTTTCCGCGGTGGAATCCTACTGGCCATTCACTCCATTCTTCCAGATGTACATTGACGCATCCAAATTCTTTGAATTTGTTTACAGTCCATTTGTAAGCACGGTCTAAATTTGGGGAAGCGGTGAGTCGGTGCCCAATATCTTTGCTGAGATATTTAAGAAGGGCGGGGGCTTGACTATTTGTTTTGCCTTCTTGGACAATTCTTTCAATCGTGGCGGAATCGGCTTGTCCGTAGGCGGCGTGTCCGGCAATTAACATTGCGGAACAGAAGATCAGTGGCATTTTTCGCATTGATCTAGCTATTTTGCCAAATATCGTCTTGGATTAGTCAATTTTATTTTGTCAATTGTTTAGGTTTTGGCTATTCATTGGCCAAGTGTTCTTCCATGATTTGTTTTAGGATGGGAAGGGCGCAGATCCAGGTGGAGGTTTTAGGTTCATCGTTGACGGCTTCGGCTCGATCTAGGTAGAGCCAGGCGGACATTCTGTACTTGGACCAACCAGTGAGTTGATGGAGTCGATTGATTCGTTCTTGCGTGATTGTCTTTAGGTTTGGCAGAGTGGGAATGATGTCGATTGGGTTTCTTAAGAAAGCAGCGGCTTCAAACGCGGGATCTCCGTGTAAGCCTTTGGGATCGATTGGTCGCCATGCTTTGTTGTGGAGCAGGATGTTGTCGTGGTGCAGATCGCCATGAAGGAACACGATTTTTTGGTTTTGAGTCAGTTCTTGAAGGAGGGTTTGGAGATGGTTTGGAAGTGCTCCGAAGTAAGTTTGGAGGTTGATTGTGTTGTCAATTGGTAGTTCTGCCATTTGCGAAGCGATCTTTTGGAAGATGGCGAGGTCATCGGATTTTTGCCAACATTCTGTTAGCGGTGTTCCGGGCAGGATTCGTTCCATGAGAATGGCGGAGGTTTTTTGGTCGGTGTCGATGACTTTTGCTCCGCCAGCGGATTGAATTTGCATGGTTGCCCAATATCCTGAATGTAGTTCTTCGCCTTGGTTTGGGATTTTCAGGACTCGACTTTGATCGGCAAATACGGTGGAGCAGTATCCGTTTGTAAATTCTTCACTGGCTACGAAGTTGTTTCTCGTGATGAGGTTTTGCAGCGATTTAGGAAAAGACTTTGGATTGAAATTTTTCATGTGAGGAGAGGATTGATTGACGGTACTTTTTGAGTTTGGTGTTGTTAGGTAAGTTTATCGAGTGATTCGAGTTGCCATTGTTACTTGTTGTGAGCTTCCGGAGATTGACCAAGATGAAAAGTTGACGCTTGATGCTTTGCGGGGAGTTGGTTTTGAAGCAGAACTGGCGGCTTGGGATGACGAATCTGTTGATTGGAAGCAGTATGATGGCGCGGTTTTGCGTTCTCCATGGAATTATCCGGATTTTCCGGTGGAATTCGAGGCGTTTTTGCGGAGGGTGTCTACGGAGACGCGACTTTGGAATCCTTTAGAAGTGGTGCAAAAGAATCTGCACAAGAGCTATTTGTTGGAATTGCAAGAAAAAGGGATACCGGTTGTTCCGACCGAATTGGTTAGAGGACGCGGGGACATTGTGGAGATTTGCAACCGGAAAAGTTGGCAGAAGATTGTTGTGAAGCCGGCGATTGGAGCGGGTTCGATGGGAACACAGTTTTTTGAACGAGAAGCATGGGGGGAAGCGCAGGTGCATCTTGAAGAGTTATTGCGAGAAGGGGATGTTTTGGTGCAGCCTTATTTGGATTCGGTGGATGTGGGGGGAGAACGGTCTTTGATTTGGATAGATGGTGAGTTCACGCATAAGATTGTTAAGTCGCCCCGGTTTATAGGTCAAGAAGAATCGGTGAGTTCTTCGATTGAGATTTTGCCAGAAGAACTTGAGATGGGTGAGTTAGTGATGAAGTCCGTTGAGGGCGATTTACTTTATGGCCGAGTGGATTTGATGGTTGATGGAAGCGGAGAATTGCTTCTCAGTGAGCTTGAGCTGGTTGAGCCTTCGCTGTTTTTTAATCAGAATCCGGAGTCGGCGATACGGTTTGCGACGGCCTTGCGGGATCGACTTAACTAAGTGGTCGTCCGGCTTGACCGGGTTCTGGTTCGTAGACAATGACATCGACGCGGGTTTCGGTTCTTAGGGCTTTGGCAAGGGCGACGACGCCGGGTTGCTCGGTGTTGTAATGTCCGGCGGCGGCGATAATCAGTCCAGCTTCGGTGGCTTCTAGGGCGATGTGTTGGGGGACTTCTCCGGTGATGAAAGCGTGGGCTCCGGCTTTGAGAGCGGCGGGCCATTCGCTGGCAGCAGCTCCGCCGATGACAGCGACTTTTTCGACGGGGCCAATTGATTCTGGGAGCCAGACTTCGGATTGGCAATCTAACTTTGTATCGAGGTGAGATTTGAAGGCGGTTCCGGAAAGAGAAAATCGGAGTTCACCGATTCGCCCAAGTTTTGGGCCAGGAGCGGCAAGGAGCGGGATGAAATCAAATGCGGGCTCTTCGTAAGGATGATTTTCGATGAGTGCTTTTGTGGCTTGATCTTTGAGATGAGAGGGAATGAGCATTTCCACCCTAAATTCCCGGACGTTTTCTGGAATGCCTTTGCGTCCGACGGTTGGATTTGAGTTTTCTCCCGCTAAAAATGTGCCGGTTCCTTCTTGGAAAAATGCGCAGCGATCGTACTGACCGATTTTGCCGCAACCTATTTGGCTGAGTGCATCGATTATGGGTTGGATTGCGCCTTCGGGAGCGAAGGTGATCAGTTTTAGGGATTCCTGGGGAACGCTTGCGCCAAATGAGGTCACGTTTTGAAGTTCCATTTGGTTGGCTAGGGCATCATTTACGCCACCAGGGGCGACATCCCAGTTGGTATGGCAACCGATGAATGCGACACCGCTTTTAACAAGTTGGACGACGACGTTTTGGACATGGCTTCCAGAAACTAAGTTTGAGAGAGGGTGAAAAATAAGTGGATGGTGGGAAATGAGGAGTTGACACTGGTTTTGTTCGGAAAATTGGGCGGCTGCCAGTGATGAATCGAGACTGAGGCAAACTCGGGTTACGGGGGAGTTTGGGTCGCCCACTTGTAGGCCAACTTTATCAAAATCAAACGCCCAACTTTCGGGGGCAAGTTTTTCGAGGGCCGCTTGGATGTCTTTAACCCGGAGCATGGTTGGAAGTTACCCGTTATGGAAATTTGGTTGGGTTAAAACAGCGGCGAGGCGGGAATTATCCCGCCCCACAGAGCTTTTTTTGTTGCGCTAGACCGATATGATTTAACGATTGCGTTTGACGGCAGTATGTGGCTAGCTTTGCAACAGCACATTCGGATGTGTGATCTAACTCTATATGGCTTGACATAGCAAGCGTTAAGAGCGCGAACGCTTCATCCTCAGTAAGCTCCAACCGCTGAAGTATTTTCTCCATATGGTTGTTCCTTACACTGAGCGTTTCCACCCAGTGATGTAATTATGACATAACATTGCGAATCTTTGTTCCGGTTGTGGAAAAACTTTTGGACTGCGAGGAGAAATATACCGATAGGTACACTAATAAGTTCATGGCAGGCAAGGACGCGGAGTATTTACAGTTTGGGGGGATGGCAGTTCCAGAAGGGGTGATGATGCGTTCTCCGAAGTATTATTCGGTTGCATGTCGAGTTCCGAATGGCGAGATTGTTGTTAAGACAGAAGCTCTGGAAAAGTCATGGATTGGTCGTCAAAATTGGTTAAAGAAGCCGTTTTTGCGCGGAACTCTGGCGATTTTGGACACGATGGCCCTAGGCACGAAAGCTATGAATTGGGCGGCAAGCGTGCATTTGGATCCTCAGTATCAGGTTGACGATCCACAAGAAAATCAGGACAAAAAGAAGGCTTCTAGTTCGGAAAAAGCAAGCTCGAAGTTGTCGGAATCTTTACAAATAGCGGGGGCAATTTTAATTTCGCTTGTTTTTGGTTTTGTAGTTTTCAAAGCCGTTCCGGAGATGATTGGGGAAGGCGGAAAAATGCTGGTTATGGGGAAAGGAGATTCGCTTTCTTACTTAGCGGGCTTTTGGACTAACTTTTTTGCGGGCATTGTTAAGATTGGGTTCTTTATTGGCTATTTGTCATTGATTAGGCGAATTCCGGCAGTCTATGAAGTTTTTCGATATCACGGAGCAGAGCATCAGGCGATCAATTGCGTTGAGAATGAGGTTCCTCTTTCGGCAGAGGCCGCGTTAGCGCAAACGCGATTGCATCCACGATGCGGGACAAATTTTGCAATTATTGTTTTGGCGATTGGCTTTTTGACTTTGCTGTTTATTCCTCGGTATCCGATGATTTTTGGGCACCAGGTTAAAGGATTTTTTGAACCAGTTCTCTTGAGGATTGCATGGGAATTGGTTTTGCTACCGACCATTGCGGGGGTTAGTTATGAGATTATTAGGGCAGCGGGGAAAGCTAAAGATCAGCGGTGGGTGAATGTGTTGTTAAAGCCAGGTTTGGCTACTCAGTTGATTACTACGGCTCCACCGGATGAAAAGCATATCGAAGTTGCGCTTGCCAGTTTGGAGGCGGTGATGGAAGCGGAATCAACTGGGAAACTGCATAACACGGAAAGCACGGAGCCAAAGCCGGTGATTGACTCCGCGGATTCTGTTGAAGATGTGATAACTTGAACGACTGATTTAGGCCATAAATGTGCCGGCGGTAAACCAGGTGACCCAAATGAACATGTAAGCACATGCGCCGACGATGGCAGCTTTACGGACAAATTGGAGATTGACCTTGCAGTGTCGCCACATGACGAGCCACGCAATCATTAGCGTTCCGCCTTTGACAAATGCAAAGAGCCATTCGCTATGTTCGATAAGGGGCTTCATGACGGGATTGAGTTCAACGATAAGGCCCTGTTTGTGCAAGACGGCCGTTGCGATTAGGTCGACGAATCCGATTGCAAGGAGCAGGAACAATGCTCGGGTTGGAAAGATATTTTTCCAGAGGGCAACACCATTTGATTTCATTTCAATAACAGTCCAAGTTTAACAAATCACTTTAAGTTTGAGTAGATCTCTTGAACGATTTTATCCTGGATTTTGCGAATTTCACCTGATGGTTTTACGTGATGATTCATGATTATAGAAAATATCACAGGTTCACCAGATTTCATTACATATCCGGATAGGGAGCAGGCTCCGCTGAGAGTGCCAGTTTTAGCATAAACGGGCATATCTTTCAATCGGTTCGCCATGGTTCCTTCACCGGGTTTTGGTAGTGCTTCCAAGAACAAATCTTTGAGATCGCTCATCCATACATGACGCAAGACCTGTGCCATTGACCGGGCAGTGACCAGGTTGTGTCGACTTAATCCGCTACCATCGGCGGCGGAAATTGTGAATGGTTCGACGCCTACTGTTTCAAAATAAAAGTTGTTGAGGCTGGCGGCGGCTTGAGAAAATGGATTTGATTGTAGGGGCTTTAATTTGTTTGCGGCAAGTAAGAGGAGATGTTCTGCGATCATGTTATCGCAGAACATCTCCTCTTACTTGCCGCAAACAAATTAAAGCCCCTACAATCAAATCCATTTTCTCAAGCCGCCGCCCACCTCATAACTTTTATTTTGAAACAGTAGGCGTCGAACCATTCACAATTTCCGCCGCCGATGGTAGCGGATTATACGACACAACCTGGTCACTGCCCGGTCAATGGCACAGGTCTTGCGTCATGTATGGATGAGCGATCTCAAAGATTTGTTCTTGGAAGCACTACCAAAACCCGGTGAAGGAACCATGGCGAACCGATTGAAAGATATGCCCGTTTATGCTAAAACTGGCACTCTCAGCGGAGCCTGCTCCCTATCCGGATATGTAATGAAATCTGGTGAACCTGTGATATTTTCTATAATCATGAATCATCACGTAAAACCATCAGGTGAAATTCGCAAAATAAGTGATTTGTGGACTGTTATTGAAATGGAATGGTGCTGCCCTCTGGAAAATATCTTTCCAACCCGAGCATTGTTCCTGCTCCTTGCAATCGGATTCGTCGACCTAATCGCAACAGCGCCACGTGCTTGCACAAACAGGGCCTTATCGTTGAACTCAATCCCGTCATGAAGCCCCTTATCGAACATCAGCGATGCATTTTTGCATTTGTCAAAGGCGGAACGCTAATGAGATTGCGTGGCTCGTCATGTGGCGACACTGCAAGGTCAATCTCCAATTTGTCCGTAAAGCTGCCATCGTCGGCGCATGTGCTTACATGTTCATTTGGGTCACCTGGTTTACCGCCGGCACATTTATGGCCTAAATCAGTCGTTCAAGTTATCACATCTTCAACGGAATTCCGCGTCAATCGCCGCCTTTGGCTCAGTGCTTTCCGTGTTATGCAGTTTCCCAGTTCATTCCGCTTTCATCACCGCCTCCAAACTGGCAAGCGCAACTTCGATATGCTTTAGATCCCCGGTAGACCCTGATAATCAACTGAGTAGCCAAACCTGGCTTTAACAACACATTCACCCACCGCTGAGATTTAGCTTTCCCCGCTGCCCTCATTGAAAAATATCATAACTAACCCCCGCAATGGTCGGTAGCAAAACCAATTCCCATGCAATCCTCGAGGAACTCATTTCAAAAAATCCTTTAACCTGGTGCCCAAAAATCATCGGATACCGAGGAATAAACAGCAAAGTCAAAAAGCCAATCGCCAAAACAATAATTGCAAAATTGTCCCGCCCCATCGTGGATGCAATCGCGTTTGCGCTAACGCGGCCTCTCGAAAGAGGAACCTCATTCTCAACGCAATTGATCACCTGATGCTCTGCTCCGTGATATCGAAAAACTTCATAGACTGCCGGAATTCGCCATCAATGACGGAATACACCAAATAAGGGACCCAATCTAACAAATGCCCGCAAAAAAGTTAGTCCAAACACGCTGAGACAATATTTCCTTTCCCCATGACCCACATTTTTCCGCCTTCCCCAATCATCTCCGGAACGGCTTTGAAAACTACAAAACCAAAAACAAGCGAAATTAAAATTGCCCCACTATTTGTAAAGATTCCGACAACTTCGAGTTTGCTTTCCCCGAATTTCGAATCCTTCTTTTTGTCCTGGTTTTCTAGCGGATCGTCAACCTGATACTGAGGATCCGAATGCACGCTCCGCCCCCAATTCATAGCTTTCGTGCCTAAAAGCCATCGTGTCAAAATCGCCAAAGTTCCACGCAAAAACGGCTTCTTTAACCAATTTAAGCATGACTTTTCCAGAGCTTTGTCTTAACAACAATCTCGCCATTGGAACTCGACATGCAACCGAAATAATGTTCGGAGAACACATCATCACCCCTTCTGGAACTGCCAGATCCCCCAAACTGTCAAATACTCCGCGTCCTTGCCTGCCGGTTTAGTACTACAGTTATATTTCTCCTCGCAGTCCGAAAAGTTTTCCACAACCGGAACAATTCGCAATGTTATGTCATAATTACATCACTGGGTGGAAACGCTCAGTGTAAGGAACAACCATATGGAGAAAATATTCAGCGGTTGGAGCTTACTGAGGATGAGAAGCGTTCGCGCTCTTAACGCTTGCTATGTCAAGCCATATAGAGCTCAGAGATCACACATCCGAATGTGCTGTTCAAAGCTACCACGGTGCTCCATCAAACGCAATCGTTAAATCATATCGGTCTAGCGCAACAAAAAAAGCTCTGTGGGGCGGGATAATTCCCGCCTCCGCGGCTGTTTTAACCCAACCAAATTTCCATAACGGGTAACTTCCAACCATGCTCCGGGTTAAAGAGCATTCCAAGCGGCCCTCGAAAAATTTCGAAAGTTGGGCGTTTGATTTTGATAAAGTTGGCCTACAAGTGGGCGACCCAAACTCCCCGTAACCCGAGTTCCCTCAGTCTCGATTCATCACTGGCAGCCGCCCAATTTGCCGAACAAAACCAGTGTCAACTCCTCGTTTCCCACCCATCCACTTATTTTTCACCCTCTCTCAAACTTCATTTTCTGGAAGCCATGTCCCAAACGTCATCGTGCCAACTTGTTAAAAGCGGTGTCGCATTCATCGGTTTGGGATGTCGCCCCTCGTGGCGTAAATGATGCCCTAGCCAACCAAAGAAATGGAACTTCAAAACGTAACCACCTCCATTGGCGCGAGAGCGTTCCCCAGAACCCCTAAAACTGATCACCTTCGCTCCAAAGCGCAATGCGACCCATAATCGATGCACTCGGCCTTCTGGCGAA
>CAWDCK010000012.1:0-180216 GCA_963800805.1 uncultured Armatimonadota bacterium
CTCACCGACATATAAACCAACTTCCCAGAGTGGGTCACGCCCGTAACCCGTCTTCCCGGAAGAGCCTTATCTGGCAAAATCTCTGTTCCGGCTGATTCGCTAAAGGTCGATTTCACCCACAGCGGAATATCAAACTTCATCGCAATTTCGGCCGCTCGCGGATGAAGAACTTTCGCTCCCAAGTGGGCAATCTCGGCAACTTCATCATAAGTCACTTTTGCCAAAGTTGGCGCTGATTCGACAAAATCAGGATCAGCCGTCTTCACGCCATCAACATCGGTAAAAATCTCAACTGCCGACGCCCTTAAAGCCGCCCCAAGCGCACTCGCCGTCGTATCCGATCCGCCCCGTCCAAGAGTCGTCAACTCCGCACCTGGCAATCCGCCCTTCACCCAAACGCCTTGAAATCCGCAGACAACCGGTACATACCCTCGCTTACAAGATTCAACCAAACCCAAAGGATTGATACTCACAATACGAGCCGCCCCGTAAACTCCATCCGTGCGAATCCCAGCCTGACCACCTCTAAAACTCATCGCCGGGCAACCCAAAGCTTTCAACGTTTGTGAAAAAATCGCACTCGAAAGAATCTCCCCGCATGCCATCACCATATCCAGCTCTCGCGGCTCAATCCCCGAACTGGGGTCAACTTCATTCAAAAGTTCAATCAATGTATCCGTAGCATAAGGCATCCCCTTTCGACCAATAGCACTGACCACAACAATCGGATAATAACCCTGCTCTTTGGCCGAAATTACCTTCAATGCCGCCGCGTGGCGAGCTTCCGGAGTGCGAACCGAAGTCCCCCCAAACTTCATCACTTTATATTTCATTGCCCTGCCTCTAAGTATCGATCTCGCAAATAAGTTTCCGCCAGGGAAGCATCTTCTTTAGACATTGCCATCAATAGCCGATCATGCATATCACCTAAGTGGTCAATGTTCGCCCCACTCGCAATCACGTCGCTAACAATCCGCGCCACCAACCCTTCCTCATCCCTCATGTTCACCGCATGAACCGTCAGAATCATCCGATTCTCCCAAACTTCAATTTCCAAATCCAAGTTCGACAATGCGGATTTCACTTCACCAATATAATCAGAACTCGCCAAAAACGAAAGGCCATCTGATGTCAGCTTCAAAAAATCAATACTGATCTTTGAATCTCGAATTGCTTTCAAAACCTTCAACCGCCCCGAACTCAAGTCATCCCCAAGCTTCTTAACTTGGACTCCCGCAAAACCGCTCCGTAAATCAATCCGGTTGACCCCTCGCGCTTTTTCAAAATCAGTTGCCAACACTTCCGGCACGTCGAGTTGCTTATCGGCCAATTCGTGTCCGAACGGCCGATCAAAACTGTCTGATTCATCAAAATGGGTCAATTCAATTTGCTCCGCTCAATCCCAGCGTTGATTCAACGCTCTCAAAATTCTATCTCCCCTAAAAAAACAAGAGCGGGCCCGCCTTATTCCATCGCGAGCAAGCCTTCAACCGTTTCCCAAACTTCGGCATCAATTTCTGCTCCCGATGCCCCAACATTTTCTTCAATATGGGAAAGTTTAGTAGCGCCAACAATAACCGAACTCACATTTGATTGTCTAAGACACCAAGCCAAAGCAAACTGCCCCATTGTTAATCCATGATCCTGGGCGATCACCGTCAATTTTTGAACTAACCGCAACTGATCATCAGACATATAACCACCCATAAACATATTCGACTTATCATCCGATGCTCGACTTCCTTCAGGAACCTTTGAACCTGGCTTATATTTTCCTGTCAACACTCCCTGCGCCAGCGGACTAAACACAACTTGACCCAATCCGTGCTTTTCACTCGCCGGAATCACCCGATCCTCAATCTCACGACTAAACATGTTATAAAGCGGCTGATTACTCACCGGAGGACAACAATTCAATTGCCTAGCAACATGAACCGCTTCTGTAATCTGAGCCGAATTCCACATACTAACCCCCCAATACAATATCTTGCCTTGCCGAATCAAATCATCAACCGCCCGCACGCTCTCTTCAATTCTCACTTCCGGATCAAAGCGGTGAAACTGCATCAAATCAATATAATCCGTCTCTAAACGCTCAAGAGAATGATGAACAGATTCAACAATATGTTTCCGACTCAAACCCTGATCATTCGGTCGGTCACTAATCGGGAAAAAGCATTTGGTCGCCAATACCAAATCCATCCTCCGGAATGATTTAATAGCCTTCGCTAAAGATTTCTCCGCTTCACCAGCGTTGTAAGCATCCGCCGTATCAAAAAAATTAACCCCTAAGTCAAAGGCACGATGAACAATTTGCTCCGTTGTCGCATCTTCAATTGAACGACCATGAGTCAGCCATCCGCCTAAACTCACCTCACTCACTTTCATTCCCCATTGCCCTAATTTTCGATAATTCATCTCCCAAAGAATACCGGAGCCCATCTGCCAATCCCCTCCATAATTAGCCTAGTGTCACCAACTCTCAAGGAACTTTATGAACTTGTTGGCAAAATCCCAACCGGCACTGTCATCGGATACGGAGCCCTGGGAAGATGCTTATCAAACCCAGTTTCTGGAGTCCTAATCGGAAAGTGGATGGCAAACTGTCCGACCGATCTCCCTTGGTGGCGCGTCATTGGCGCCGATGGCTCACTAAAAACCAACAAGCGAGGACCAGATATTGCCAATGAACAAGAATCCCGACTTCGCGCCGAAGGTATTGAATTTGAAAACAACTGCGTGAAACCCGAATTCTTCCTCAAAGAACCAGAATCAATCCTAATCTAAGCCCGGGAATACCGTGCCATTAACTCCGGCCAAGTCCCTTGCTCAATTGCATCCCGAATCTCCTGCATCATCCGAGCATAAAACCAAAGATTATGCAAACTCGCCAAACGCAACCCTAAAAACTCTTGAGCTTTAAACAAATGCCGAATGTATCCCGCCGAATAGCGCTCTAACCCCGGGAATACAGAGTCTTCATCCCAAGGGCCCTGTTCCTCCGTAAAACGCGCAGAACGGGCATTTACGCGCCCTTCAAGCGTATATATCGAATGATGTCGCGCCTGACGAGTAGGCAGAACACAGTCAAACAGATCCACGCCGCATCCCACCGCATGCAAAATATCCCTCGGATGCCCCACCCCCATCAAATACCGAGGTTTTTCTGCCGGAAGTAATGGTGCCGTAAACTCCACCACCGGATACTGCATTTCTGTTGGTTCCCCTACACTCACCCCTCCTATCGCTACCCCTTCCACGGGCAACTCAGATATAAAAGCCGCCGATTCTCGCCGCAAATCTTCGTGAACCCCACCTTGCACGATCCCAAAAATATTCTGATCTTCGTCGCGACGAGCCGAAAGATTTCGAGGTGCCCACAAATGAGTTCGGCGCATCGCTTCTGCTGCCTCATCTTTTGAACAAGGATAAGGAGGACATACATCCAACATCATGCTGATATCAACCCCAAGTTTGCCCTGAATCTCAATCGAACGCTCCGGAGTCAAAAAAACTTTGCTCCCGTCCAAATGAGACTTAAAAGAAACCCCCTCATCCGAAACAACATTGGAATCGCTTAAAGACATAACTTGATAACCACCGCTATCCGTTAATATCAAGCCCTTCCAACCCATAAATTCGTGCAAGCCCCCAAACCTACTAATCAACTCCTCACCCGGTCGCAAAGAAAGATGATAAGTATTCGAAAGGATTTGCTCAAAGCCCATCGCTTCTAAGTCTTCACTTCCAACCGTCTTAACCGTCCCTTGAGTCCCTACCGGCATAAACGCCGGAGTCTCAACCGTGCCTCTCGGAGTCGTAATTCGACCTCGCCGGGCCCCTGTATGCGGACATACCGCTAGTAATTCGTACTTTAACATTCCAGACTCAATGCCTCAAAAACGGACGCCAACCCAATACTGAATCTGATTCGAACCCTGGTTATTTCCTTTAGTGCCCCCATTTGACATGTGAAACCACCGAATCCCAGATATAACCGGAACACTTCCAATCTCAAATGCCGCTCCAATCCCCAAATATGGTGTCGAAACCAAGCGAGTATCTAAATCCCGAGTGGATTTGTTGTTATAAGCCAGGCCCCAACCCATATCAACAAATGTATTGCCACCTTTCCAAAAGTGATTCCAATATCGAGCCCCTACGTTAAAGCCATAGGAGTGCATATGATCCACCGCCACCCCTTCAAATCCAGCTCCTTTTGTGAACATATAATATCCACTCCAAACAATCTGAGCCTCACTGCCCTTATAAGTAAATCGCTTTTCCGGGCGAGCAATCCCAATCGCATAAGTACCGCCACGTCGAACATCTTCACTTCCCAAAACATCTTGGCCAAAACCTGCGGCCGTCCAACCAATGCGATAAGTCCCTTTCGACCAATCCGAAGATTGACCAAAACTGAAGCTAAACAGACTCAAAAGTGCAACTATGAAAAGGAAACGGTTCATTTAGACCCTCAATCTACCAAACAGAACCAGGTACAGTCCGTCCCATTCCCCATGGCCGATCGCCTGCCTACGCTCGTTATAGTTGGACGCCCCAACGTTGGTAAAAGCACGATGTTTAATCGCATCGTGGGAAAACGTATTGCTGTCGTTGAAGATACCCCTGGAGTAACCCGCGACCGACTCTACGCCGAATGCAATTACGGCAAACACCATTTTCAACTCGTCGACACCGGCGGAATCCTCTTTGGCGATGAAGATCCACTTGTAGAACAAATCCGAACCCAAGCCAACGTCGCCATGGCCGAGGCCGATTCTGTTCTCTTCGTTGTCGATGCGATCGATGGCATCCATGCCGCAGATTGGGATCTTGCAAATTCGTTGCGTGGATTCAAGCGTCCAATTTACGTCGTTGCCAACAAAGCCGATAACCAAGACCGCGTCGACTCTTCCGCAGAATTTTACGAACTAGGTCTAGGCGAAGTTTATTCCGTCAGTTCTCTTCAAGACAAAGGCTTCGACAAAATGCTAAGCGAAGTTCTTGATGGTTTCCCAAAAAACAAAGACGAAGATAGCGTCCGGCCAGAAGAACTGAGACTCGCTCTAATTGGTCGTCCCAATGTTGGAAAATCATCCATGCTCAATGCACTTACCGGAGAAGAAAGAGTCATTGTCAGCGATATCCCTGGAACAACCCGAGATGCAATCGACACTCTCATCGAATTCAAAGGTCAAAAAATCAGATTAGTCGATACCGCCGGAATTCGTCGCCGAGGAAAATACCAAGGCAGTATGGAGTACTACATGGTACTCCGAGCTCAAAAAGCCATCGAGCGTTCCGACTGTGCCGTCCTCATTGTTGATGGCGAAGAAGGATTGACCGACGGCGACAAAAGAGTCGCCAAAATCAGCCTCGAAGCCGGAAAACCACTCATTATTGTCGTCAACAAGTGGGATTTAATCGAACCCCCAACCGGAGATATTGGCAAAAAATCTGATGCCAAAAAGAAAATGCTGCAAACCATCAGCGACGAATTGCCAGAAATGAGCTACGCCCCTGTCCGGTTCAGTTCCGCAAAAGAAGCCGAAGGAATGGACGCCATCATGAAATGCGTTTTCCAATGCGTTGAAAACTGGTCATTAAGAATCTCAACTGGCCCAATCAACCGCCTCGTTCAAGATGCCGTTTTCAGCAAACCGCTCAACCGAAAAGGAATCAACTTCCGCATCAAGTACGTGACCCAGGCGCAAACCCGACCACCAACGTTCATCATGTTTTGCAATAACCCCGATATGTTCCACTTTTCATATCAAAGATATATTGAAAACCAAATTCGAAAGAAGTATCCGTTGGTCGGAACTCCAATTCGAATCATCGGACGCCGGTCGTCTGTAAAAGAAGACTAACCCGGTTATTTAGGGAACGTTATGGCTGGCGTACCGCAAGTGATGCTCTAAACTAAAGACTTCATCAAGTTCAGCCTCACTCAAAGCGGCTCTAACTTCTGGATCTGCATAAACCGAACTCTTAAAATCATGGCCATCCCATGCCCCTGCGGCATGTCGCTGCGCCACGTAATAAGCAGGTTTACGACCAATACCTTTTCGTATCAGTGCCGTCATCAAATGCTCGCTATAAACCAAGTCGCCCATAGTCCGCATATTTCTCATCATGTTCTCGGGCATTACAACCAGCCCGGCCAAAACCGATTTCACCCGCTTCAACATAAAGTGCGCCAAGTGAAATGAATCTGGAAATATAATTCTTTCAAGGCTAGAGTTAGTTAAATCTCGTTCATGCCAAGTGCAAACGCTTTCCAGCATGGCGTGAGAGTTTCCCCGTAGCAATCTCGCCAGGCCAACCACTGTTTCACTATTCCAAGGATTTCGCTTGTGTGGCATCGCGCTCGATCCGGTCTGGCCAGCTTTAAAGGCCTCTTGCACTTCCAATATTTCAGTTCGTTGGAGGTTTCGCAATTCAGTTGAAATTCGCTCAAGTCCCGCTCCCAGCAAAGCCAAATTATTTAATACAAAAGAATGACGATCTCGATTGATAATTTGTGTCGAAATCGGTTCTGCCTTCAAACCCAACTTTTCGCAAATACCAGCTTCAACTTCCGGTGAAACATGTGCATGAATACCAACCGGGCCGCTAATCTTACCAAAGGAAATCTGCTCCTTCGAATCTTTCAATCGATCAATGTTCCGTTCAATCTCCCTTGCCCAACTTGCACATTTCGCCCCGAAAGTAATCGGTTCGGCATGGATAGCATGGGTTCGACCAATCATTGGTGTGTCCTGATGTTCAACCGCCAACCGCTTCACTTCTGAAAGCAAATCTTCTGCAGAGTCAATCAAAACTCCACAAGAATCTCGCATCATCATTCCCAGCGCGGTGTCGATAACATCGTAACTTGTCACTCCGAAGTGAATCCATCGTCCGGCATTCCCCGCCGTCTCTTCCAGGCAACGAGCAAATGCTGCCAAGTCATGACGGGTCTCTAATTCAATCTCGTCACATCGCTCTAGAGTAAAAGATGCGTTGGCTCGAATGGCCTCCATATCCTCCGCTGGAATCGTACCTGCTTCAAAATGGGCTTCACATATCGCTAATTCAACGGCTTTCCAGCACTCATATTTGGCCTGTCGGCTCCAAATGGCATCCATCTCTGATGTTGAATAGCGATCAATCACCTTCCCAATTTACCGCCCTCTTCGTTTCGGGCCTACGATCGTCGCAACCTCAATAATTCGCTCTGCGTCTACTTCTTCATAACCCATGACCAAAGAAACTTTGGCTGTACAGATTCCAGATGTATCAATGTCCGAACGTAAACTTGCCATGGCAATGCATATCGCCAGCATCTTTGCGCCTCTTTGGTTTCCTTTTGTCGTATGGGCTGGCGCAAAAGCGACCAGTACGCCTTTCTTAAAAGCTCACGCCCGACAAGCCGCTTTTGAGGGAATCGTGTGGAAAGCTATCCTTCTCATTCTCATGATTGGGTCGCTCACATGGACAGTCATTCGACTTTTCCAACACTTATCCACAAATTTTCAACAATTTGAGTGGAGTGAAGTCGGTATCCGCCTTCTCATATCCGTTGCTATCTTCGGAACGCTAGCAATCTTTAATTTTGTTCAGTCAATTTTCCAAGCTATTCACGCAAATCAAGGCAAATGGCCAAAGCGTGAAATGAAAAAATTTGCAAAGCTCCCTATGCAAAATCCACCAATCGCCTAATTACCTAATTGCCGCAGAACCAATATCTGTTCGGAACATTTTGCCTTCAAACTCGACCTGCTCTACACCAAGGTAAGCACTTGCCCGCGCCTCGGCTAAAGTTGATCCAATTGCCGAAACTCCCAAGACCCGTCCCCCATTTGTGACAAGACCACCATCTCCACCAAAGGCAGTTCCCGAATGGAACACCTTAACGCCCTCCGGCAAATCACCAATCGTCACCGGTTGCCCCTTCTCATAACCCCCGGGATACCCCCCACTAGCACAGATTACGGTCACCGCGGCCTGTTTTGAGGTCACCAAACCGGGTAGAGAATCCCCCCGCGCCGCCGCCAATAAACAATCTCCAAACCCATTTTCAACCCTTCTCAACACTGTTTGAGTCTCTGGATCACCAAATCGGACATTGTATTCCAAACACTTTACACCTTCGCTTGTCACCATTAATCCGCTAAATAAAACCCCCCGATAACCCACATTTATTCCCTTAAATAGGTTCAAAATGGGCTTCACAACGGCCTCCTCAGTCTCCGCAACAACGTCCGAGCTCAACCAATCTACTGGCGAGTAAGTCCCCATTCCTCCCGTATTTGGACCTAAGTCATCATCGTATGCCTGTTTGTAATCTTGAGCCACCGGCAAACTCAAAATCCCTTGATCAGAAACAATTGTTAACAAACTAAATTCTCTACCAAAAAGCCTTTGCTCAACAACAATAGATCGCCCTGCATCACCTAAAATGCCGTCATCTAGCATCGAAACTGCCGATTCAATCGCTTCATCTTCATCTGAGCAAACGACAACACCTTTTCCTAGTGCCGCTCCACTTGCCTTGATTGCCACTTGCTTTCCTGCAGAAAACTGCTCACGAATATATTCACTTGCAGCACCTGAATGTGAAAAAGTATGATAGTCCGCGGATGGCACTCCAGCGCGTTTCATCATGTCTTTTGAAAACGATTTACTTCCTTCCAATCTAGCGGCATCTAGACCCGGCCCAAACGTAGAAAAGCCATTCTCTCTGAACATATCCGCGATACCCGCTATCAATGGATCTTCGGGGCCAATAACGATCACATCAGGTTGAAAAGCTTGACATGCCTCCAGCAATTTCATTCGATCATGTGATGGAATATCCAGAACACTAAATTCCTGCGCAATTCCACCATTTCCAGGAGCAACTACAACTTCCCAACCTTCTTTCGAGAGCTTCCAGGCGATCGCATGCTCTCGCCCACCTGAACCAAGAATAAGTGCCTTCATAATTCTCTCCTAAATTCCATGGCGCTTAACAGAGTCGCCGTGTCTGCGTAATCAAGTTCCCCTCCAACTGGCATTCCATGGGCTAGCCGAGTGACCTTCACGCCAAGTGGTTTTATCAGCTTTGCCAAATACAGCGCAGTAGTATCACCTTCAATAGTAGGATTTGTTGCCACAATCACTTCCTCAACTGGATCCCGTAGTCGATCAATCAGTTCGCGAACCTTAAGGTTCTCCGGCCCAACTCCTTCAATCGGATTCAACAGCCCATGCAAGACATGGTATCGACCTTTGAAATCATTGATTCTCTCAATTGCCCCAATGTCTCGTGGTTCCGCAACAACGCACAGAAAATCGCTTCTCCGTTTTGGGTCTAAACAGAACTCGCAACGTTCGCCTTCACTGATGTTCTGGCATATTTCACACAGCCGCAATGATCTTTTGGCGATAAGCAATGCCTCCGAAAATCGGCGAACATCGTCGTCTGCCATTCTTAAAACATGAAAAGCCAGCCTCTGTGCCGATTTCGGCCCAACACCTGGTAATCGTTCGAATTGAGAAACCAACTCCGCCAGAGGCTTGGCAAATTGCATAGCAACTAGAAGCCGAGTTTATCCATGCCCGGTACGTTAGGCATGATTTCTTTCACTTTTGCTTCTCTAATTTCTGTAGCTTTCGCAAAGCCATCTCGAACAGCAGCAATAATCATGTCTTCTAATATTTCTAGATCATCAGGATCCACCACGTCTGGCTGAATCTTCAATGATTGAATTTCACCGGTTCCATTAAAAACCGCTTTGACCCCGGCCTTATCGACCTCAATCATTTCTAGCGCCAATTCGGCATCAAGATTTTGAGCTCTAGCCATTGCATTTTGGGCTTGAGACATCATATCGCCGAGATTTTGAGTTCCAAAGTTCTTTGGGAGTTTCATACTTTTCCTTTGCTTTCTTCTTGTACTTCAAAGGTCTTTAAGACCTCTTCTGCTAAAGCTTCACCAGTTAATGGCGATTCTACCGAAGCCTTCTCTGCTGCCGGGGCCGGTTTGACTTTTATTTCTTCTGGTCCGACATGCTCAAAGTAGACTTCTTCGCCTGTCAATCGATTCCATTCCTCTATTAATGCGGCCTGAATCTTAGGATTTTCTCCAACCCATTCGGCATCCGAAACTCTGGGATAGCTCACTCTTACAATTCCAGCTGTGACATCAATAAGCTTTGATTTCGGTAGACGCATTGCCGCTAGCTTGCTGACATTGGATAAAGTTGATACGATTTGTTCCCAGGTGCCCGAGCGAGGATGGCCCCCCGGCACCTTAGTAATAGTAGGAGAAACGACCGCGACCTCACTCGTTTTTTCAACTTGTTGAGTTGTGACACTAATCTCAGTCGCTGTCTTTGCTGGAGTGGACTTTTCTTTTGGACGTTCTACACCCACGCGATGAGAAGTTTCTTTCTGAACCAATTCGCCAGGATTTGCTATTTGAGCAATAACTCGTTGATTGAGGACTTGTGAAACGCGAATAAACTCTGCCTCAAGCCAAATTCGAGGCAAACTAACTTCGCGCAAATTCTTGTGTGTCTCGGCAAGCAAGCTGCGGATCTTCAAAATCTTTTCCGCGCCAATACGCTGAGCTGCTGCGCTTGCCGCTGCCGCGAGAGCGACATCCGACTCAAGACCATCTTTCAAATCATATACTGCACGCGTCAAATCGCTTAATCTGTGTAAAAGTGATTCTACAATTGAACCCGGATCTCGCCCAGTTCGATAAACAGATTCGACCATATTTAGAATTTTGACAATATCCGCCTCAACTATCGCCATTAACAGCTGATCAGCGGTTTCATCTGCAATCAGTCCCAATTGGTCATACACATGCTCCAGTGAAATTAAATCATTACTGGTAATCATGACCTGCTCGAACAACGTTAAAGCATCACGATAGCCACCATCTGCTAACCGAGCAATTGCTGCCAGAGCTGCTGGTTCTACTTTTACGTTCTCTTGCTTTGCAACAAAATCAAGACGCCCAATCAAATCTTGAAGACTGCCCCGATGAAATTCAAACTTTTGGCAACGACTCTTTATCGTTGCTGGAACTTTATGAAACTCAGTCGTAGCCAAGATAAAAACAATATGATCCGGCGGTTCTTCTATTGTTTTTAACAAAGCGTCAAAAGCTTTTGAAGAAAGGTCATGAACTTCGTCAATGATAAAAATTTTATATCGACAATAAGTCGGCTTGTATTCCGCAGCCTGAACAATGTGCTCCCTAACGTCATCAACACCAGACTCACTTGCAGCGTCAATTTCAATGACGTCCATACAGTTTCCACGCGTGATATCCTCGCAAATAGGACAATCTTCTGGAATAACGGAACTTGGCCCACCAGTGCAATTCAACGCCTTGGCCAATAGCCGCGCGGTCGAAGTTTTGCCTGTACCCCGGGGCCCAGTAAACAAATATGTTTGAGAAACTTTTCCCTGGTCAATTGCATTTTTAAGCGTTCGAATTACGTGATCCTGCCCAACCAAATCTTGAAAATTTTGGGATCGATATTTACGATACAGGGCCAAGTGAGACATGACTTTAGTGAATACAACTTACCCGGCAAACTGCCAGATGGTTCATAAAAAAGAGAAATGCCGGGAAGAATGCGGCGCACAAAGTAATGCGTTTACCGTTGCTGCCTTCCGGCCCTGGCGGAGTTCAACTCACACTTCGTCGCGCAGTTCCCGGCGAGAATCTTTAAATCAGATTCTCGCCAAGTCCCGGCCTCAACTGCTCTCTATCCTACTCGGATAGAACCTATGCACCCCGGACCATTTATTGATCGCGAAGCCCAGGAATTGTAATGACGTCGTCTGTAATCTTGCGACCAACTGAAACATAGTTTTTGGTTTGAATAACTGGCGCCGCTCCACTCATTGACCATTCTCCTAATCGCAATATTTGATCCCGAGTGATTTCCAAGGTTGTATAAACAACTCGCTGACCTTTTCGAACCTCAGTATTCAAAAAGTTGGAATCAGTCATTCCTTCACCATTAAAACCAAATCGGTCTTGAATGTGTGGAGGAGCGGAGCGAGGATTATAATAGAACTCTATCAAATACTTTTCACTCAGCAATGGATAGACCGTTGGGTCATGACTCATGTCAATTTCGCGGTCAAACACCTGATTACGCACAAACAATTGATCTTGCAAGAATGTCTTATCTGCCGGAACATCCAAGTCAACGGTATTACTTCGATCCCATTCCATTCCACCTGGAACGGCTCCCGGATAATCAGCATCTCGGAGAATAAACCGAACTCGAGTTCCAACGGGTTGAACACCCCAAGTTCCAGTTACACGCAACACCATTGGTTCAACAACAGTGACTTGCGCACTAAATCCAACATCGAATGGCGGTTGAGTGTCGTAGTATTTCGGAATTTTCCCAAAATCGCCACGTTCTATGGCAAAAGAACCTCTTTGAGTCATTCGAACAATCAAGTTATCCAAATTGCTTTCAACTGTGTCCCGTTGCTGTCTAGAAGCAAAGTCTCCGATTGAATCTGGTTTCCCAGCTGCTTTATCTTTCTCAATTTGATCAGCAATAACTTTCTTTGAATCAGCCAGAAGTCTTTCGTATAGCTTAATGGCATCTTCTAAACGACCATCTCGCATGTATGCCGCCGCCAAGATATTCTGACGCGCCGTCTGCATATCTTCCTTGGTTTGAGCTTCTTCCCACCAAGAAACAGCATTGTTATAGTCGTCATCAACTTTGTGATACCAAAGCCAACCGGTTTCAAAAAACAACTCATAGGTGTAATCATTGTTCCTTGCCCCCTCTTTTCCAAGAGCTAGCGCACTGCTAATATATCTTCGATCTGAACGAGACTGCTCGTCCGTGAAGTTATAAGCAATGTGCCACATTCCCGTTGCATAAACGTCAATTTGCCGTGGATCAAGCATGGTGACAAGCCGAATAATTGGCAAAATTGCATCGTAGTTTCCTTCATCAAAAAACGTATCAGCACGAACCCAAAGGATGCCGGCAACCATTTCTCTAAAACCCGCTAAGGCAAAAAAGAGCTGCTCCCCGGAAAGACCGTCCATATTTGCGTTTTTCTTAGGCGCGTAATTTGTTTCCCACGTCGGAAAAGCAGATCTGACAATTACCCCTTGCACCAATAGCAATGGCAATATCAGCCCAATCAACAATAGCTTTCGACTCTTAAACATTGTTAAACCTCCCGACGATCAAAAATCAAAATGCCACAGATTAACAAGATCACGATGTAAACCAAGGCATAAACTGCCATCTGAATGTAGTACATCATTTCGTTCGAAGCCGTAGCCTGAGCGTTGATAATTGTATTTTGAACATTGAACATGGCAAAGTTTGGAACTATCGTATGAATGATTGTCGCCGCGCCCTTTACCACTGGCGATAAACCCTGGTTACCAGCAAGGTCTTGGAATACTGGAGAGAACAATGTTCCAACCAAATAAACGCCTCCACTAGTAAAAAAGTTGACAATTGGCGGAACAAACGTACTGAAGCAGATAGCTACTGCTGCGAGCAAACTCATTTGAACGAAAAACATTAGCGGAGCTTTGGCAAGTAATGCCACGTCTTCAACACTAGCATCAGAGTGCATGAGCTTAAACACGGCAACTAAGGTAACGGTCATTAAGGCCATCATCAAAGCTAGCGATCCCACTGCGCCTAAGTATTTTCCGACTAAAAACTGCCAACGTAAAACTGGCTTTGAAAGAATCGTATAAATGGTTCTCCGCTCAATTTCATTTGGAAGCAAATAAACGGTCAAAATTATTGCGATGACCGCACTTGTTAGCTGGATGATTCCAAGGGTGAAGCCCGTCAAAACAGCATAAGACTGTCGTGCCGAGAGAACGTTTAATCCAGGTGCAATAACCAAAAACAGAACGCCAATTAACAAGATTAAAAGCAACACGCGCCGACGGATCGCTTCTCCAATCGTCGTACGTGCAATAGATAAAATTACATTCATGATTGCACCTCTTCATTTTCAGAAGCATTTACGTCGGTCATCCGCCCCATTTGTCGTCCCTTCAAGACGTTATCACTGGATACAGATTCAATAAACAAGTCTTCAAGTCGCTTTCTTCGCGGAATTAAGCTCAGAATTTGACCTCCAGAACCTCGAATTGCATCAATGATCTGATTTGCATCTGCAGAATCTGGCATATCAACAATCAGCCGTTCTCCAGCTAAAGAAACAACATTATCGCCTTCTCTAAACCGATCTGCAACTTCCGCCTTAACATTGTTAGCGGTAATTTCAAGTCGGCCTCCAGAAAGCAATTGGTCTAATTTCCCTTGGTGAACAAGTTGGCCCTTGTTAATAATCGCCACTCGGTCGCAAATGCGTTCGACATCTGAAAGTTCGTGACTAGAAATGAAAACTGTCCGCCCCTCTTCACGGAATTTCAAAATCAAGTCTCTAATTTCGATGTGGGCAATTGGATCAAGACCGCCCGTTGGCTCATCTAAGAACAAAAGTTTAGGGTCATTCAACAGGCTTTGCGCCAATCCAACCCTTTGTTGCATACCTTTGGAGTATTGGCTGATTTGACGATTCATATCGCCCGCCAAATTCACTCTTTTCAGCAAGTCTTCGCAATGTTTGCGATCCTTTATACCAAATAAACTCGCATAAAACTGCATGATTTCCATGCCGGTCATATGCTCGTAATAATAAGGTTTTTCCGGCAGATAGCTCAGTTTCTTGTGAGCCTCCATATCTCCTGCCTCTTTTCCTAATACCGACGCATCGCCAGATGTTGGGTAGATAACCCCCAACAAAATTTTAATCGTGGTTGTCTTGCCAGCACCGTTTGGACCAAGAAATCCAAAGATCTCGCCTTCTTCAACCTCTAAGTTGAGGTCATCGACGACGTTTACCGAACCAGCGCGACTTTTATAGGTTTTTGTAAGATTTTTTGTTTGTATAGCTAAAGCCAAAAGAGGGGTTCCTCCGAGAAAATTGCGGGTGAATTATACCGCGACAAATTGCATGAACCAGCGAGGGCCGGGGCATGATTGCGATAACACCAACATACACAACACACTCAGTTCAATTTCCGTGCCAAGAAATCTAACATTTTTCGAATATCCCCATCTGATACATTCAACTTCCTTTGGCTTCCAAAACAAATGCCTTCACTTTTTCCAAATCTTTAATTCCAGGAGAAATCTCTAGACCAGAACTGGCATCTACTCCAAACGGCCGTACCCTCCGAACCGCTTCGCCAACATTTTCCGGATTTAATCCTCCCGCCAAAACAACCCAGCCATCAAAAGCAGATACAAATTCACTTGCCAGCCCCCAATCAAGTGGCTCTCCCGTCCCTCCGTACCCGTCAGTACTCAACGCATCTAGTAAGACTAATCCGTGACCAAAGGACTCTTGCATCAAATCATTGACTGAGGTTTCCGCGGATACGCGTAAGACTTTTACACGTCGCTCGCCTTTCTCTTCCGGAACGTCAAAGCCCTGCAAAATGTCAAAGCACTCACTTGCTTCATCGCCATACCAGTGCCCATAAACCCCACAAAAAGGAATCCAAGGCAAACTCGACTTCAAAATACTCAGACCGCGTTCAATCTCCGATTTTTCACCAGAAAAGTATCGCTTACTGGTTTTTTCCCTCACAAATCCAAGAACATCAACTCCATGCTTTGCACATTCTAATGCATCTGAAAGCCGAGTGATTCCGCAAACCTTTACTCTCACCACCCCATCACATCCTGAACCGCTTTTCCAACATCTGGCTTTGAACAAAATGCCGTACCGATCAAAACCGCATTCGCTCCTGCCATTTTGACCAGAGCAACATCTTCCGCAGAGTGTAATGCACTCTCGCTTACGACAAAGGCTTGATCTACAAATTGAGGAATCAACTTTGCACCAACATCAATAGAGATTTCAAAAGTTCTCAAGTCACGATTGTTTATTCCCAAAATCTTCGCACCACTATTTAAAGCCCGCTCGCATTCCTCTTCAGAATGGGCTTCTACCAAAACATCCATTCCCAATTCCTCAGCAACTTCTCGATACTCAGTTAGTTCCTGATCACTCAACCCGTAAACAATCAAAAGGATTGCGTCTGCTCCCATTGCTCTGGATTCGTAAACATGGAAAAGACTTGCCGTAAAATCCTTTCGCAAAATTGGCAACGAAACGGCCTCCCTCACGATTCTAAGATTCCGTTCTGAGCCATCAAAAAATGGTTCATCAGTCAAAACACTTAGGCAGTGAGCCCCTGCTCTTTCATAACTCCGTCCAATTTCAACTGGATCAAAATTTTCGCGGATCACTCCAAAAACAGGACTGGCTTTCTTGACTTCTGCAATCAAACCCAATCCGTTTCTTGAATTCTGTAACGATGATAGAAATTTCCTAGGCGTTGGTGCATCTTGTGCTCGAGATTTGGCTTCTAATAAATCAAAACCACTCTCTAACTGCTTTCGCTTGTATGCAAAAATCTCGTCGAGTTTATTCACTCTCGTGCCGCCAACGCGTCAACCAATTTCAATGCCGATCCACTTGCCAAAGTCGCCAATGCTAATTCTGAGCCTTCTTCAATCGTTTCAACGCAACCTGCCAAAACCAAAGTTACGGCGGTGTTGGGAATCAATGCTGCCGCTCTGCCCTGATCTTTTCCCGAAAGCGCCATTCGAAGGATTTCTGCGGACTCAGCAACCGTCTTGCCAGGAGCCATATCCGAGTCGCTGACGTTTGTCACACCAAAATCTTCCGGTTTCCAACTGCCTTCCTCCATCTTTCCGCTTCGCACTCGAATGTAATTGGTCTCCGCTTGCGGAGAAACTTCATCTAGCTGGTCTGTACCATGAACAACAAACGCATCCTCTACACCCAATGCCGCTAAAGCTTCGCCCATTGGACGCAAGAATTCATGGTCATAGACTCCAATCATTTGCCGTTTTGCTCCGGCCGGATTTGCAAGGGGCCCGAGCAGATTGAAGAACGTACGAATTCCTAATGCCTTCCTCACTGGCGCAACATGTCTCACCGCCGGATGGTGAGAGGGCGCAAACAAAAATAGAAATCCAAATTCTTTTAACATTGCTTGCTTCTCTTCATGACTGCTTTCTATAGGAATTCCTAACTCCTCCAAAACATCTGCGGAACCACACTGACTCGTAACGGCCCGATTTCCATGCTTAGCAACTTTTGCCCCGGAAGCTGATGCCAACAAAGCCGCCCCAGTCGATAAGTTAAAAGTAGAACGACCACCACCAGTTCCACATGTATCCACCAAATTTCCTGCTCCAAATTCTAGTGGTATTGCCCTTGCCCTCATGGTTCTGGCAAACCCCGCCAGTTCTGAGCCTACAATTCCTTTGGCCGCCATGGAAACCAAAAACCCACCTAACAAACCATGATGCACCTCACCAAACATCAAATGAGACATCACTTCGCTGGCCTGGTTTTCAGTCAAGTCTTGTCCTCCCAATGTTGCTTCGAGCGCATCTCTAACTGTCATGGCCCAAGTTTACTGCGTAACTTAGCACGAGAAGGGTAAAATCCGTCCATGCTAGGCGATTTCGTACCTGTGATCATTCTCATGGGAGTTGCGGCAATAATCTGTGCTGCAATGGTCACATTAAGTTGGGTTCTCGGACCAAAGAGGATCACAACATACAAGCAATCGCCGTACGAATGTGGCGTAGCCCCGTTGGGAGATGCCCTAGAAAGAGTCCCCATCAAGTTTTATCTCGTCGGAATTCTGTTTGTACTTTTCGATATTGAGGTTGTTTTTCTATGGAGCTGGCTCAGTGTCTTCAAGAATTCTCCACTCGATTTTAAGATTTTCACCGGAACAGCCCTCCTTATATATATGGTGCTTTGGATTATTGGCGATGCATATGTTCTCCGCGTCAAAGCAATCGAGTGGGACGAGTCCACCAGCCTCGCTCCGGAAAAACTCCGAGATACGCCCGCAAACATGATTTCTGCCCAAACTGAACTTTCAAACGAGGTGAATGCGTGAACACCTATCCTGTTGATGGCCCAATTGGATCAGAGCAAGAAAAAATAACTGCCGCTTGTGGAAATGTCATCTTAGGTTCAAAAGTATTCCGAGGTGAGACCTATCTTTTTATCAAAACCGAAGAAATTGCAAACGTTATCAATTTTCTCAAAACTGACCCAGAGTTATCATACGACTACTTTGTCGAATGCTTAGGAGTCGATTATCTCACGTGGAAACATGATCGAGATTTTAAAGAGCGATTCGAAGTGGTCTACAACCTCTTCTCCGTTAAGCACAGCCGAAGGATATTTTTGAAGATTGGCGTGAATGATGGCCAACTCGTCCCCACGTGTAAAAATGTTTTCTTAGGCGCCGAATATCCAGAAAGAGAAATCCAAGACCTCTACGGCGTAATGTTTGATGGCAACGGGCCAGACCCAACAATGAGGTTTTTGCTTCCGGATGACTGGGTCGGATTCCCCTTAAGAAAGGATGTTCCGCTCGGTGGAGAAGACGTAGTTTTCCATAATGGCACCGAAGGTCCCGCCGTTGAAGACGTTCAATCGCCATTTGCTGGAGAATCTTTCGAAGGCAAAACTGGGTCCCCGACCCGCCCAACAACCTAACACTATTCAATTCTCAATGTTAAAGCCCAGGCTCAAAACCTGGGCTTTTTGCTGTCTTTATTGACTAACACTGGGACTTAATCCTGCAAAGTGTTTACATAAATGAATTAGGGAACTTTCGGCAAACGTTTTGCATATCTATTATCGTCTCACTCCAAACTCCCTATTGTTGTTTAATAGTTAACACTTACGTGCACTAAAAATAAACACTACGGGAACAATTGGAATAAAAAACGATTCTATAATAATGTCATAAGGTATTGCCCTAATCCTTAGACATTGACAATTGCAATCGTCAAATACATTAAATAAGGGCATTTGGAAATCTAGAAAATGAAAAAAGCATTTACTCTAATTGAATTGCTGGTTGTTATTGCAATCATCGCAATTCTTGCCGCTATCCTGTTCCCAGTATTCGCGCAAGCTAAAGAAGCTGCAAAGAACACTCAGCTTCTCAGCCACGTGAAGCAAACCGGTACAGCTCAAATGATCTACTCGACCGACTACGACGACGTATTCGTACCGACAATGGGAAGCAGCCCAACCTTGCCAATCGATCTTGCATGGCAAGACCTTAGCCAACCTTATATGAAGAACGTAACCATTACGCTCAACAATAAGCGCCCAACACCAGCTGCTGGTGCTTTCTACGATTGGCAAAGACTACAGCACATGGCTATGCCAGCTCGATCTGCAACCCGACCAGCTTTGACTGCAGGTTATTACACTGCAACCGTAAGCGGACAACCAGTTCGATACGAAGGTGTTTCTGGTTTCTATAACCTAGATCCATCACAAGCTGACTGGCTCGGCCGAAATGCTGCTAGCTCCTACTCCACTTCCTCAGTTGAAGATGTGTCCACCACAGCACTCATCACCGAAGGCGGTAACTGGGATGGCTGGTTCACTTTGAGCGACAACCCACTTGGAACTTGTATTCGCTGGACCCCAGACACATACAACTCCAACAATGGCGGATTCCTTTACGGTATCACTGCTACCACTCGACCAAAGACTGGCCGAAGCGGACTCTACACTTCAACCACCTGTTTCATTCCAGATGGTTTGACCACCTACGTTCGAACTGACTCCTCAGCTAAAGCTGTTGACTTCAGAACCTATTTCTACTCACCACAACCAAGCGTTTCTGGTGGAACAGGATATAGCGTAACAAAGGCCCTAAACCCACGCGGTCTCTAAGCCGAGTATAGTAAAGAAGATGAAAAATCTGGCTAAAACCTTGATCATCGCTATCGTCGCTCTCAGCTCGCTTGCTCTCGTAGCATGCAGCGGAGGAGACGCAGCGGCAACTGAAACGCCAACCGGCAAAAAAGCTGGGGACGCTCCGACCAGCAGCAGCAATGCTGATTTGAGAAATAACATATCCCTTGGCGGATCTGGTCAAGGCAGTGGTGCTGAGCCAGCATCTATGCCTGCCGGCGAGTAATTAATACTCAAAAGCAAGTACCAAAAAGCCCTCTGCATAATGCAGGGGGCTTTTTTCATGCTTGGCAAACCTCAGTCATTCATTCTACAAGCCCTTAAAAAAACCAGACCACAAACAACTATTCTTTAACTCAGCAACATACTCAAAACTGAGAATCAAAACTTGTCAACAATGATAGATTCAATTTTCCAAAACTTGATGTGGTTTATCAGGAAAACTTATCAGACAATTACCAATAACAATAATTCTTCAAAACTTAAAAATTGCATTTTCAAAAGTTCCCAAGTTTCACAATTAGTGTTTATACAATTTGTAACAGTAACGATAAACAAACACTGAACGAGTTGATAATGAGTAAATGAGTCAAATACCGTCCTTGTATAAAGCCCCATCAATCAGCGATTTCAATTCGGATTATCAAGTGATGACAGAGAACACTTGGATTGCGTCCCCTCGGAAATCTCTCGATTTCCAGATATTCCAAGTTCAAAACAACCTAAATCAACATTTTGAACCTGGGAACATTTCAAATCAGATGACATCAAACACTTTGAATTAGCCCTAATCGGCTAAAATTCTAAAATCCAAGAGCGGAATTGAGTTCCCAAAACACTTTTGATGAGGCTTTAGGCCTATTCACTAGGGAATTGGCCCCATTTTCGCTGTAGGATAGATGCAGTGCCAAGTGGATTTCCGCTAGGCCCATCATTTATCTAGAGACTGAACTTATGAATAATTCTCGCAAAAATGCATTTACATTAATTGAACTGCTTGTGGTTATCGCAATCATCGCAATTCTTGCCGCTATCCTGTTCCCAGTATTCGCGCAAGCTAAAGAAGCTGCAAAGAACACTCAGCTTCTCAGCCACGTGAAGCAAAACGGTACAGCTCAAATGATCTACTCGACCGACTATGACGACGTGATCTGCCCATCCATGGGTAGCCACCCAGTCAGCCCGATCGATCTTGGATGGCAAGACCTTAGCCAACCTTATATGAAGAACGTAACCATTACGCTCAACAATAAGCGACCAACACCAGCTGCTGGTGCTTACTATGATTGGCAAAGACTACAACACATGGCAATGCCAACTCGAGCTGCTGTTCGACCAGCTTTGACCGTAGGCTATTACACCAACACGGCTCAATCCCAATCCGTCCGCTACGAAGGTGTTTCTGGTTTCTATAACCTAGATCCATCACAAGGTGACTGGCTGGGACGATCCGCTGCTAGCTCCTATTCCACCTCCTCCATCGAAGATGTGTCCACCACAGCACTCATCACCGAAGGCGGTAACTGGGATGGTTGGTTCTCACTATTCGACAACCCAATGGGCGTCTGCGTCCGATGGGTACCTGACGTATACAACTCAAATAACGGTGGATTCCTCTTTGGTATCACTGCTACTACGAGATATAAGAACAGCCGATCCGGTCTTTACAACTCAACCACTTGTTTGCTCCCAGATGGTCTAACCACCTACGTTCGAACTGACTCCTCAGCTAAAGCTGTTGACTTCAGAACCTACTTCTGGGCTCCACAACCAAGCGTTTCGGGTGCAACGACCTATCGCGTAACAAAGGCCCTGAACCCACGCGGTCTCTAAGCCGAGTATAGTAAAGAAGATGAAAAATCTGGCTAAATCCTTGATCATCGCTATCGTCGCTCTCAGCTCGCTTGCTCTCGTAGCATGCAGCGGAGGAGATGCGGCAGCAACCGAAACGCCAACCGGCAAAAAAGCTGGGGACGCTCCGACCAGTAGCAGCAATGCTGATCTGAGACAAAACATATCCCTTGGCGGATCTGGTCAAGGCAGTGGTGCTGAGCCAGCATCTATGCCTGCCGGCGAGTAATTAATACTCAAAAGCAAGTACCAAAAAGCCCTCTGCATAATGCAGGGGGCTTTTTTCATGTCCTTCCGACAACCGCAATTTGAAATCAGCTAAAATATATTTAACTTTCATCATGAGCCAAACCTTCATTCCGTCAACTGAAACTGTATTCGAAAGAGTCGGCGAAAATACGATGATCGTCAATATGGGGCCGCAACACCCCAGCACTCACGGAGTACTTCGCGTCATTTGCGAACTTGAAGGTGAAACTATTGTTCAGTGCAAATGTGTCATTGGATATCTCCACACGGGAATGGAAAAGGAAGCCGAATTCCAAACCTATCATAAATGCGTCGTAATGACCGATCGCATGGATTATCTCAATGCAAATGGCAATAATCTCGCCCACGCATTAGCTGTCGAAAAACTTCTAGGAATCGAAGTTCCAAAAAGAGGCCATTATCTTCGAGTCATCCTAGCCGAACTTAGCCGCATCGCAAGCCACTGTGTTTGGCTTGGCACAGGAGCCCTTGATCTCGGGGCAATGACTCCATTCTTTTACATCATGCAACAGCGAGAAATGGTTCTCGATCTGTTTGAAATGTTCTCCGGAGTCCGAATGATGCCCTCGTGGATCGTCCCAGGAGGACTAAGAGGCGATATGCCTCCAGGCTTTGAACACAAACTAAACAAGTTTCTGATTGAATTTCCAAAGGAACTGAAAGTCGTCGAAGACTTACTCGTCGAGAACCCCATTTTCAAAGAACGAACTCAAAATATCGGCATCATGAGTGGTGAAGAAACTTTGGCACTTGGCTGTTCCGGCCCAATTGCACGAGCTTCAGGAGTTGCATTTGACCTCAGAAAGGCTAGCCCATATTGTAGCTATGAAGATTTCGAATTTGATATCCCGGTTGGTAAAGTTGGGGATGTCTATGATCGTTTCCTTGTTCGAGTCGCGGAAATGAAGGAGTCCTGCAAAATCCTACGTCAAGCAATTGATAACCTTCCCGATGGCCCCTATAACTCACTCGACAAAAAAGTTTCTCCGCCAGAACGCCATGAGATTGACAACTCAATGGAAGCAGTTATTCACCATTTCAAATTGTATACAGAAGGGTTCACCGCTCCAATTGGAGAAGCGTATGCCGGAATCGAAGGCTCAAAAGGCGAACTTGGTTTTTACGTCGTAGGCGATGGCACAAATCGCCCATATCGATGGCACGAACGCCCTTCAAGCTTTATGAACCTCAAATCATTAGAAGTCATGTCGGTTGGAAAACAACTTGCCGATGTCATTGCTCTCATTGGCTCAATCGATATTGTTCTTGGCGAAATCGACCGCTAACTTTCTTTGGAAAAAATGCCTAGTAACAATTCCAGGTAATTCTTCTAGATTGTGTTGCATTATTCGTGAAATTTGAATTCTGAGTTCAATATTTCATAAACTGATTTTGCTTGGGGAGAGTTTTCCCCGGAGAGGAATATAAATGAAAAAACGCATATTGATCGCAGTAACTGCGATTACTTGTTCGTCGCTGAGTTTTGGAACCACCGTATTCTCAAATAACATTGGTGGAGATACTTTTACAAATGCATCGGGTTCAAACCAAGGTCAAGCAATTGGATCTTCAAACTGGTATTACAACAATGTCCGAAACAGTGGGATTGCCGGAATCGATACAACCTTCGCTCGCAATGGCAATGGATCCGCTCGGTTGCAAACCACAGTCGGGCCAACTGGTTCAAGTTCAAAAGCCGACATCGAGCTATTGGCCGGCGGAACTAATCTTGGCGGAAACTTCTACGCCGGATCCAGCCTCGGCACTTTAGGTCAACTGTCCGGTCTTAGTTACGAATGGTACAGAGCATCAGGCGGTACTGCTGACCAACACCTTATGGTTGCGGGCAGAATTCTAATTGATGCTGATGGAAACCTGGCAACAACAAACGATAGAGGCGGCCTTGTCTTTGAAACGGTTTACAACGGTGGATCAACTTCAACCCCCGTTGCAACAGATTCTTGGGTTAACGAATCTATCACTGCAAATACATTTCTTTGGAATTTTGGTGGAGGAATGGCTACGGCAACTGGCGGATACAACAAGTCACTCAGCGATTGGGTTAACGGATTCAGTGGATCAACCGTTTCCGGAAATTCCGCAATTCTGGGATTCAGTTTCGGAGTTGGATCCGGATGGGGGACATTTGATGGTGCAGTTGACACCGTCGGCTATTCATTAAACGGACAAAGTTACGACGCTAATTTTGAAGCAGTTCCTGAACCCGCAACACTATCGGTTCTTGCTCTTCTTGCACTTGCATGCAAAAGAAAAAAGGCTAAAAGCTAGTTGTAAATAGTAAGGGTCAACTCGTTTGCGGGTTGGCCCCCACTTCACCCATTCTCATCAAGTAAAATAAACAACCGATGAGCGACCTCATCCAACTCGGAGCAATAAACCAGCGGCCAAAAGCACCCCGGCCAGAAGAACTTGATCTCAAGTTTTCTCAAACTGCAATCGACCAACTCGATGCCCTGAAAGGTCATTACCCAGATCTCAAATCTATAATGCTGCCGGCACTCTGGATCGCTCAAAGAGAATATGGGGGATTTTTAACGGCAAATGCAATTGCCGAAGTCGCGCACCGACTTAATCGACCCTATGCCGAAGCCGAAGGCGTCGCGACTTATTATTCTATGTACAACACCGATCACGCAGTCGGAAAACACATGATTGAAGTTTGCACTTGTCTGACTTGCCACATGTGCGGAGCATATCGAATCGGCGATTATCTCAAGTCTAAACTCGGAATCAATTTCGGAGAAACAACAGAAGACGGAATGTTTACATTGCATGAAGTTGAATGTCTTAATGCTTGCGACAGAGCCCCACTCTTGCAAATTGGTGATCAATATCACGGGCCGGTTGACCACGCATATGTCGACAAATTGATTGAAGATCTCAAAAAGCAGGAAGCAACTACAATAAAGTTAGCGGATGAGATTGTAAAAGTTCACCTTAAAAACGGAAAAGAATAGTAAATCCTGCTTTCAAATTTTGTTCGCCAAAGTGGAAGATCCTCTTTGGCGATTTTTGTCACCAAGCCTACTCCCCAAGATCAAAACGGACTAAAACCGGTAGAATAATTCCGCGCTATGGCGGAATACAAACTGCTTTTCGAACACGCTCACAAACCAGAGTATAAGACCCTTGCCGGTTATCAAGCTAACGGCGGATACGAAGGCTTGAAGAAAGCCGTCAAAATGGAAAAGCAAGCAATCATTGATGAAGTCAAAGCTTCCGGATTGCGCGGTCGTGGTGGTGCCGGCTTCCCCACTTGGATCAAATGGAACGGTATTCCAAAAGAAAAGTCAGACACTCACTATATTCTATGCAATGCCGATGAAGGCGAACCAGGAACCTTCAAAGACAAACAATTAATGGAAGAAACCCCATTTCTCTTGATCGAAGGGATGACTATTGCGGGTTTTGCAACTTTAGCCGATGCGGGCTACATCTATATTCGCGCAGAATTTGTAGACGCCGCTCGTGCTCTAAGGCAAGCCATTGATGAAGCCTATGCTGCCGGCCTACTTGGTAAAAACATTCTCGGTACTGGTTGGGATTTTGAACTCTATATCCATTTAGGAGCGGGTTCCTACGAATGCGGAGAAGAATCAGCCTTGATGTCTTCTCTTATGGGAGAAAGAGGAATGCCACGGTTGAAATTCCCTCATGCTCCATTGCCAACTGTAGCAGGCTTGTGGGACAAACCTACCGTTATCAATAACGTAGAAACCTATGCATGTGCGCCAGTTATTGTCAGCAAAGGCGGAGCTTGGTACGACACGTTAGGCGCATCCACTCAACGGAGTCGCGGTACAAAACTCTTCAGTGTCTCAGGTCATGTTAACAATCCCGGAAATTTCGAAATCGAATTTGGAACAACACTAAAAGAACTTCTTGAAATGTCTGGAGGAATGAAAGGCGGAAAACTAAAGGCTTGTGTTCCTGGCGGATCTTCAGTTCCCATAATCAATGCCGAAGCTGTCGAAAAAGCAATAATTGGCTACGAAGAAATGGCAGAAGTCAAATCGATGGTTGGTTCTGGAGCATGTATGTTCCTGAATGAACATACATGCATTGTCAGCTTTATCTGGCGAACTGCACTCTTCTATGCCAATGAAAGTTGTGGTAAATGCACTCCATGCCGAGAAGGTACCAAATGGATGGAGCAGATTCTCCGCCGAATTGTTGAAGGCAAAGGACAAGAAGGCGACATGGAACTTCTCCTACAAATCACTGAGCAAATTGACGGAAGATCCTTCTGTGGCCTTGGCGACGCGGCCGCATGGCCAGTTGCCGCCGCCCTTCGAGTATTCCCCGAAGAATTTGAGTATTACATCAAGCACGGCAAATCTATGGTGAATTCACCAGAGGCCATTGCTTTAGCTCCAGATTGGCAACAGCCCGTCTTGGCTTAATAATAGAAGTTACGATTAGATATCTTCTAAAATGCTCAATCTTCTTGTCTTCCAAGAGGTTGTAGTTAGAATTATCAAATATCGTCATGGAAGCTGTTGGGACTGAACTTCAAGTATTTCTAAAATACTAACCTATGAAGCGCTCCCAGGCTTTCACCCTGATCGAACTTCTCGTCGTCATTGCAATCATCGCAATTCTTGCATCAATTCTTTTTCCAGTTTTTGCCCAAGCTAAAGTCGCTGCAAAGAAAACAAGTAGTATTTCAAACTTAAAACAAGTAGGATTAGCGTTGGAACTATATCATAACGATTCAGAAGGATATCCCACCATGTCCAGTCCAAGCAACACTAATCCTCGTACACGGTGGCCAGATTACATTTTCCCTTACATTAAATCAGAAGCCATTTTTGTTGCTCCGAATGCCGACTTAAAAGTTTACGGTAAAGCCTGGGCTCACAATCAAAATCTGTTTTATGGCGGATATGGCTACAACTATCAATATCTGGGAAATTCAAGAACAGTCTCTGAAAACTCAAACTTCCCATTTACGTCAAATGATTCTGCCTTTGCGTTTCCCAGCCAAACAATAAGCATCACAGATACAGGTGGTGTCGTTAACGATAATAATCAAATTACAGCTGGAGAATATACAATCGACCCGCCATTAACGAGCGCTAGAGGCTCCGGCAAAACAAGTGGATACTATGGAGCCGGATCTGAATGTGCAACGACGCCAACAGGCTGCAGGTCGACGCCCGCAGAAAGGCACGCAAAAAAAACAATCGTACTTTTTCTTGACACGCATGCAAAGGCACTGAAGCTCGATCAAATTGATGACTTTAACGGAGACGGAATTACAGACAACGGATTTTGGAATGGGAAGGCAGATCCACTTTCGTTATGAAGCCGGATTTTATAAAAATAGAAAGTCCAATATTTTAATATGGACAAGACTTTCAATCTTGATGACTATGTTCAAATCCAAATCTGTTTCATACTCCAGATTAGCAACATCCCGTCTTGGCATAGTCATTAAACTTGTTAGAAAGAAATGCTGAAATTTTGTCGCTTAATTACTTTTTATGTATACTTGTTGGTAATGCGTTTAACTTTTACATGTTTTATAATTGGAGTAGTGGGATTAGCAACAGCTGCCCCAATATCATTTACCTTTGACAACGATAACCAAGGTTGGACTAGAGGCGACTTTGGCAATGGCTACTCTAATATCCAAACTAGCTCAGGGGGAGCCGCAACTTGGGGTGCGCCTGGACAAATCAATGGCATCGACCATTCTAGTTATGCATATCACTTTAGTTCCAATTTGGGGGGAAACCATGGCGATCTCTTCGGCGGAACAATCAGCTTAGACTTTTCCTACACCGGAACTTCTAGTGAAGATCCATTCATTGTTTTGATGTCTTCAAATTCATTTCTTGTATTAGAGCAACTTCTCATTCCCGGTAGTGCCGTCAATAATTACAACTTCCAACTGGATAACTCGACCGGATGGTATTTCAACTCTTCACAATACTATCAAGGTACAGCCGCAGCTTTCGCTACGAATTCTGAAATCCAAAGCGTACTCAATGACCTGCAATTCATTGGAATCTCGACCGACATCACTGGTGGTGGCGACCAAACGCAAACAGACAATGTGAATCTCAACCCAGTTCCAGAACCTGCAACCATGACCTTAGCCGGCCTTAGTGCCCTCGCTCTTCTGCGAAAGCGCAAAAAGCAATAATCTGGTCGAGAAGTCAATATACATTTCAAAGATCCCTTAAAGAATTCATTTAAGGGATCTTTCCCTAGAAACTCATTGATTTGTCATACTGATTGAGTGAAACCAGTCTTCCCGTGGAACAAATTATCAGAAACGCAACCTACCCTCACCCCGGAAGAGCAAATTCTCGAAAATAGTCGACTACTCCAAAAGCGGATCGATGTAGAAACAAAGTTCAAATATCTCTTCTACGCCGGACTTGTCCGAGGCTTTGGCGCGGCAGTTGGGGCCACCGTTGTCGTTTCTCTCGTTGTTGCAAGCCTCAAACCAATTGCCGAATACACAATTTTCAAGCCAATGGCAGAAAATATTATCGATCAACTAGAACGAAAGTAACCAGCAATTTATCCATATAAAAGTGATAAAGTTACCGGTTTTCTCCAAAAAATAACCCATTGGCACGGCAAGCTGTGTAACATAAATTTGTCAGCGACCGAAGTGAGCAAAATCCATTATTTCGGAGAGGAAAAAGCAATATAGTCGCTGCGATTGAAATGATATGGGCGGAATTTTCCGCCCAATTTTTATTCTAGTTCTCCAACTAATTTGGCAATAAACTCGTGCAAGGTCATTGCCCCTTGATCACCATCTTCTCGAGAGCGAACACTGACCGTTCCATTCTCTGCATCCTGGTCACCAATCACGAGCATATAGGGAACCTTTTGCTTTTGTGCTTCCCGAATCTTCTTACCAAGTGTATTTCGATTAGAATCTACTTCAATTCGAACGCCCGGTGAAGCAATCCCTGTCAGTTCTGCAAACTCAACTTGCTCATCTTCTGGCTGAATGTCCGGCTCATATCCTTGTAGAACTTCTGCAACTGCTTTTGCATACGCCACGTGCCGATCTGCAATTGGCAAAATTGCAACCTGCACCGGTGCTAACCACAAAGGAAAAGCTCCTGCATATTGTTCGGTAATCAATCCAATCATTCTTTCCAAAGATCCAAAAGGAGCTCTGTGAATCATGATGGGACGATGAGGCTTACTGTCATCTCCAATATATTCGAGCTCAAAACGTTCCGGCAAGTTGTAATCAACTTGAACCGTTCCCATCTGCCATTCTCTTCCAAGCGCATCTTTAATAACTAAATCCAGTTTAGGGCCATAAAATGCCGCATCACCAACACTCACAAAGTGCTCTAGCCCCATTGTGTTGCACGCATCAATAATGGCTTTCTCTGCCAGTTCCCAATTTTCATCGTGACCGACATACTTGTCAGAATGCGGATCTCGTGTCCCAACTCGAGCCTTATAGTCACTCAAACCAAGTTTTTTGAGCACGGTCATCATGATGTCTACAACACCACAAAATTCTTCTAGAAGTTGATCGGGCCGAACAAACAAATGTGCGTCGTCTTGTGTAAAACCACGAACGCGAAGCATGCCAGCCAACTCTCCCGACTGCTCATATCGATAAACCGTCCCAAACTCTGCATAGCGAATCGGCAAGTCGCGATAACTGCGAAGGGTAGAAGCGTAAATCTCAATATGAAATGGACAGTTCATTGGCTTCAAAATAAATGTTTCCTTCTCTTCATCCTCCATAAAAGGAAACATCTTTTCTTTGTAAGTCTGAATATGCCCCGATTTTTCGTACAAACGTTTGCTGGCAATGTTAGGCGTAACAACCGGCAAATAGCCACGATGAAGTTGTTCCGTCTTTAAAAAGTCACATAGAGTGTCTCGCAAAACGGCACCTTTCGGCAACCATAGTGGCAACCCGGGGCCGACATTTTCGCTGAACATAAATAACCCCAATTCACGACCCAGTTTCCTATGATCTCGCTTTTTAGCTTCTTCAAGGTTATGTAAATAAAGATCTAATTCTTCTTTTGTCTCAAATGCCGTCCCGTAGATTCTTGTAAGTTGTTTGTTCTTAACATCTCCGCGCCAATATGCACCGGCCAATGACATCAACTTAAAATTCTTAATCTCTTCCGTATTGTCAATATGCGGACCCCGACATAAATCAATGAACACATGATCCTCACCTTTCTTGTCAGTTCCCTTTTGCTCGTAAAAACTGATCTCTTCACCCTCAGGAATCGCATCCAGTAACTGAAGTTTATAAAGCGCATTTTCTGAGCCCTGACCATTGGTCGTCTCCTCTAAAATAATTTTCCGAGCTTGTTCTTTGTCCGAAGCCAATCTTCGAGTAATTGGTTGCTTGAGGTTAGAAAGTTCACGCATCTTCTTTTCGATGCCTTTTAACTCCTCTTCTCTAAGTGGCTCCGCAAACTCAATATCGTAATAGAATCCATTTTCAATTGGCGGCCCAATCGAAAGTTTTGCTTGTGGATATAACTCTGTAACTGCTTGCGCCATGAGGTGTGCGGCTGAGTGTCGCAGGCGATAAAGCTTGGATTCTAAATAGTTATTGTCGTGCATAAAATTCCCTTCCCAGACAATGGGATCGTGTTGTCGTATTCAGGGTACCTAATCAGCGTCAATCATATTTGGCCCCAAAAATAAAGGCAACCATCTACCACAAAACAAAAAACAGAACCTTTTGCCAAGGAACTGTGTCTAATTCAATATGAAAATGTCAGCCATGATCGGATTGTGTCTTTTGCCACTTTTGGCATCTGCGCAAACCCCAGCTCAACAGGCCAGAGACATGTACGTCCCTGCCCTCAGAGATCTTGGTCAAATGCAACAATGCGCGCTGCTGCTGAACGGAACTGAAACAATCGGAGGTGTCTCCACCAACATTTTCACTCAAGTTTCTGTACATCGAAGAACCGAACCAAACAACACAATTCGTTATTTTTTGGAAATCAGAAATTGGCGCGGCACAACTGAAACCCAAAGAATCGTAGGCGATGGTCAACGAATGTGGGTCTACGACATTCTTAAAAATGAATACTCAGTTTATGGCTATGATCTCGAAACCAATGATATCAATCGACAGCCAGAAAAAGCGGCAATGAATCTCCTTCGAGCCGCAAAAAATAAAAGCGTGCTTGGTGCAAACATGGCAATGCAAACTCTGATCGAAAGTGAAGAAGCCGCAATAGATCCTAGCCGTCTCTACTCGCAATGGAATCCTTGGATGCCAACATCCGTGATTTCTAATGCCACTGCCGGATTCCGAGCCCAGTTATCAAGTCCGAGATTTGTTGATATGTATTACGACATATCAAACCCAGCACCCGGAGACTACTATTTACTCAAAGTCAGAGCTTATCAAGAAGAAAAAGAACGAAATTCAATAAAGCAAATCGATTGGCAAATCGTTGTGGAAAGAAATACATATCCAGCTTCAACTCGTTTCACTTTTGTCCCGCCAACCACGGCTAAAGCAATCAGCATCGGACTGCCACAAGGTGGCGGTCTGTAAATCTTGCCATTAGAAGTGATTCCTTTTCATTCAGGAATGTAACGTTCCGCCCTAATTGAATACAGTTAAGGCGGTTAAACTAAAAGCCTGTCTGAACTATCACTGAATCCAGAGCCTAAAGCTCAAGAAAACTTGTTTAAGACAGTTCTGCTTCTGGCTTGGCCCGCGGTTGCGCTCAATGCACTGCAAACCGTTAATTCCTTACTCGATACAAACTTTGTTCAACATTTAGATAAAGCAGCTCTCACAGCTATCGGCTCAGCTCTGACCACCGTTTTTTTGCTTTATTCCATGTCTATGGCAATCGGGGTCGCCGCAACTGCCTTAGTCAGCCGAGCCTATGGCGCCGGAGATCTGGAAGGATTTAAAGATGCGAACAGAAAGTGTTTAGGATTTTCCCTAGTTGCTGGCCTCTTCATTACGGCACTTGCTCTCTTTCTCGCCCCGGCAATTGCCGATTTTATGATTCCTCCTGGGCAGCCGCTTGCAGCAAAACTGATGCACCAATATCTGGGAATTGTTGCTTGGATGATGCCCGCAATTTTCATCATTCAAAGTCTAGCGGGATCACTACGAGGGATTGGCGACACAAAATCACCGATGTGGGTCAGTGGGCTTCAAATCATTCTTCATATCACCTTAAACTTCATTCTCATCTTTCCATCCCGATCGATAAATGGGATAACAATTCCAGGTTTCGACCTCGGATTAGATGGCGCAGCATGGGCAATGACGATATCTGCCTGGATTTCGGCTTTCATTTATCTGGGCTGGTGTACTAGAACCCAACTAGGGAGAGTCTGGCGAATTCAATTGCCAGATTTAGGCTGGATCAACCGAATCTTCCGGCTCGCTGCTCCGGCTGGAATGATGTCAATTGTCAGAGTCACCTCTCTCATGGCATTTAGCTGGATTCTGGGGAGACTCCCAGATGGAGATGTTGCTATCGGAGCAATCCGACCTGGCTTCTCAATCGAAGCTTTGGCGTTTATGCCGTCATTTGGATTAGCAATTGCCGCCTCGGCTTTAGTTGGCCAAAGTTTAGGCGCCCGAGATCCAGATCGAGCATCGAGATTAGGATGGATGGCGGCTCATATGGCGGGAGCAATCAGCTTCATCGCCAGCATCTTTACCTTTGTCTTTGCCGATACTCTTGCTGGTCTATTACTACCCGACAAAATCGAATTTGCCGCCATGACCGCCAGCTATCTTCGATATGTCTCAGTAACAGAGTTCCTATTCGGATACGGAATGGTTCTTATCAGCGCTCAGCAAGGAGCCGGCGATACTAGAGCCCCGTTTTGGTTGACCTTCTTCTGTATGTGGATACTGAGAGTGCCGCTTGCTGCCATTTTAGCTCTGCCTCTTCTACAAATTACCATTGGAGGCCAGACAATTACTATTCTCTCAAGTAACTTTGCAATGGGAGCAGATGGGTGCTGGTTAACACTTGCCATTACCCAAGCCGTCCAAGGATTAGCCGCTATGTGGTTGTGGAATCGTGGGCGATGGAAAACCGCCCGAGTATAAGCCTACATTTCTGGGGATGAGCCCGCAAACAAGATTTTCATCCCTGTTCCATCGGCATGAGCTTGGGCCAAATATGATTTTCCATCCCGCCCTGTAACTTCAAACAAAATGCCAGATCCATCCTTGATCCAAGTCGGATTTCTCGCTTCCAATCCCCCTGAATCAATTGCAGAAAGAACCCCATTTGCCTTTAAAATTGATATTCTTGAAACAAGTTCTCCCTTCGGGCCAACTTCAAATCGAGAAACTAAATAGGTATCAATCAAAAGGGGGTGCGGAACATACTCATCATTCCAACTGACGACACTGTCTTCCGCAATCAACTTTGGTTTCGACCAATTTTCAACTCCTTCAACTGTCAAATGAGAATAACCCAGCAATGTTGTGTAAGTTATAGTCTTCATATCTGGATTCCACCTAGGAAAAGCTCCATCATCGGTCAGTAATCTCCGTTTTTCCGATATATTGGTCATGGAAAAAATGGCCGGATTCCAAGAATTCCCATCGTATTGATTAGCCAATACAAATCGACCATCCAATGAAAAACTTGGTGAACGGTAGTTCCCCTCGGCTACTGTCTTTCGCGACTTACTTGCCAAAGTCACTAAAACAAGATTGTATTGATCAGTTTCTGTTCCAGAAACTCTAAAGACAACATATTTCCCATCGTTGGAAAGGTCTGGCTCCATTCCTTCTCCAAGCGCAAATTTTTCAGATTCGCTGAGCGCAACAACAACAGATCCAGTTGTCGAAACATATGTCAATGGGTAAATCGTATTTGAAGCCGCAATAAAAACTACAAGGTGAGCTAGCACTAAAACTATTTTGGCATTATTACAGGGTTTTCATAAAACCAGTATTGACTTTTAGAATTCTATGGAATACAGAGTTTGGGTGTTGAAATGAAACGTCGCGGCTTTACATTGGTGGAAATTCTAATTGTCATGCTCATAATTGGCATGCTCGCAATGATCGCAATTCCGGGTTGGATGAAAATCCGACAAACCAGTCGTGAAACGGCTTGCAAAGAAAATCGACGTGTCATTGAAGATGCCAAGCAACATTGGGCCCTTGATAAACAAAAAGGTACTGGCGATGTACCTGTGTCAGCAGATCTAACTCCAGAATTCATGACAAATGAACCCAAATGTCCAGAAAATGGAACTTATTCATATGGACCAATCGGAACTGAGCCAAGTTGTAGTGTTCACTCTAACCCGGCACCAACCCCATAATTCATTCAAGTCTAAGCGCCTCAACTGGGTTGAGGCGCGAAGCCTTTGATGCCGGGAGAAGCCCAGAAGCAACCCCCACACCGATTCCAACCAAAAAGGTCATAACGACCGTACCGGGAGTAATCAAAGGCTGAATCGCAGTTTGAGTAGCAATGATTTGGCAAACGATCACACTAATTACCAAACCAATCAATACTCCAGTCAACGCAATTACGGCTGACTCAAATAAAAACTGCATAAAGATATCCGAATTTTTAGCTCCCAATGCTTTTTGAACACCGATTTCTTTTGTGCGCTCACCTACGCTCAGCAACATCACGGTCATAATCCCAACGGCTCCAACCACAAGTGCAATACTAGTCAGGCCTACTACGAGCGTCCCAAGTATTCCCATAACCTGATAAACCAGATTGAGTAAATCCTCTTGAGTTAAAACTGAAAACTGACGCGCATCTAAGCTTTTTGATAAGTTGGCTTCAACGTTCTTGATGACATTTTCTGGTTTGATCTGAGGATCGACTTGGGCAAAAATACGGTCAATCTGCACATCTTTTTCATTCTGCTGAACGGCCAAAATTGGAACGTAAACAACATTAGCCATGCTTTGCATGGAGAGCATGGAATTTTCAGACTTTTTATCTTCGGTAACCCCAATCACTTTGTACTGCTGCTCATTGATCGAAACCTGTTTGCCAATGGCTTCAGATTCTCCAAAGAGCTGTTCCTTTGCAACCGACCCAATCACGCAAACTAACTCCGATTTATTCTTTTCCGTAAATACCGAACCACTTTGAAGCTTAAACTTATATATTTCAAACCATTCGGGAGATGCTCCAATCAGCAAAGGATATGCTTCTTTCTTTTGATAACTGATATATCCGCCAACAAATGAAAATGTTGCCGTGTTTGTAATCCCCTTTACCGATCTCAATCCTGTAGCCGCCTCATTTGTTAAAAATGACTTTCCCGCAAGATTGGGATTAAAACTTGACATGCTTAAGTCGACCTTGCCTGGAACTATTATCAGAATTCCAGTTCCCAAATCGTCGACCTGAGAAGTAACGTCCTTTTGAACACCAAGCCCTATTGAAACCAGCAAGATAATTGCAATGGACGCAATTGCAACCCCAACTCCACACAGCAAAGAACGCTGCCAACTCTCTTTGATAGATTGAAGCGCGTACTGAAACATACCAAAAAAGTTCTACTCCTGTGAAATTGGCCAAGAGAGATCAATAGGTACAAAAAAACCGCCACAAGCATAAAGCTTGCGGCGGTTTGGAGGCTACTGATCTAGTTTTCAGAAATCCCAACATCAGTCATAGCATTCTTAACATTATCATTCTGAGTGTTCTTCGTGCCAGCATTTGGTGCAGGATTAGTCATGGGCTCATTGGCCGTAGGGTTAACTTCAGCCTTTGGGTCAGCTGCAGGCTCACCGCAACCGATAATCACAAGGCTCATTGCTGCCATCAAAACCAGGGCAAGTAGCTTTTTCATACTAGTTTCTTGGATCCCAAGCGTATTTCGCAGCGTTTGTGACTGCAATAGTCGTACAGTTAATGTTCTTGTTCCAGTTTGTACCGGCCGCTAATGCCCCAACTTGTTGGAACTTCGCATGTCCATCTACATAACTCACGTTACCGCCATTGCCGTATCGTGGAGCAAATCCATCGGTGTCTTCCCATTTGCCTTTACTCAAACCACCAGAAGCCGTAGCGTTAAAGTAGTTTTGGCATCCATCGCCCCAGCCTACTTCGACCGGGCCATAGAAATAGTGATCCGAAGGCCAAGCATCAGGAACGTTTACAATCGAACCCAAAATAGTAGCCGATGTAAAGTCCTTACCGCCATTGTCGGCGAACATTACGATTTCCGCTGGGCGAACAACCGAAGTGGCTGGCTTAGCAATAAAGAAGCTAGCAGAAGCCGGTGAACCAGGATCTGTCAAAGGACATCCGTTTCCACCAAAGTTGATTGGGCACAAAACGCTCAAATAACCATAGTTATAGCCATAAGAAATGTTTGAATAAACTTGGTCAGGTGCCGTAAAGTTTGGATCATCTGGAGCAGTCAAAATTTGCCAGTTCTTCATGTAAGAATACATGTGGTTCTGCCACATCGATCGCAATCCACAAGTGGTCGAACTTACTGGACTACAAACGCCACCAGTGATTCGAGTGAATAGCACTGGCATCATGTCATCGTAGTCGGTCATGTAGATCTGAGAAGCGGTATTGAGCTGCTTAACGTTTGAAAGGTCGCCAGTTTTCTTGGCCGCCTGTTTAGCTTGCGCAAACACCGGGAATAGAATTGCCGCCAAAATTGCAATAATAGCAATGACAACAAGCAACTCAATAAGAGTAAATGCTGATTTTCGCATAGAAATGTGTCTCCAAAGACTATCTTAATATACAGTACCAATGACCCATAAAAAATACTAAATCTTTGTCTACATAAATCTATGATTTGTACAGCTTATCGTCAATTCCCATTTACTTTCATAAGAATTACTTGAAATTTCAACTAACAATATAAGAGTGTTCGCCAAGTTTCGGTGACTCGATGCTCAAATATCAATCTCAAAGAACAGTGAAATAAAATATTCTGCTAATAAATCAGCAAAATTGATCCACAAAAATTCGAGGCCTGCTCCTATTTTAACAAACTCAGTCCAGAACTAGAAGCAAACTCCAACACTCGCTGATCAACAATCACATCTTTCGGCAATACCGGACGCCTCAACGAGAGCCCCTCACGAGTGCGACCACGGGAAAGCGCAACGTAAGTCTGCCCATGAGAAAATGCTGGTCGATCCAAATCAACAATCAGATTATTTAGAGTCAACCCCTGAGATTTATGGGTTGTCACTGCCCAAGCCAATCTCACTGGAAACTGAGTAAACGAGCCAACTGGTTCAGATTCGATCCGAAAAGTTGCTCTGTTCCAGGCATATCGAGTCTTCTCCCATGTCTCCCTCTCAACTTCTACCGTTTTTCCATCTTGAGTCAAAACTTCAAGTGAATGATCTTCCAATTTAACAACAGACCCCAATGTTCCGTTCACCCAATTCTTTCCATTCTTCACAAACATCACCTGGGCGCCTACTTTCAAAGAGAGTGTCTGATCTGTAGGCAATTCTCGACCAAAATTTCCTTCAATCGTTGAAGAATATTGCCGAGCTTGCCCCGCAATCTGACTCAATCGAGTCAAGTTAATGGAGTGGGCCCGTGCATTAGTGATTGTCAATGTTAAAGCATGATCGCCTTGGATTTCCGCTCCCACTCGATCATTAAAAAAATCGAGCTCACTCGTATCTCCCTTTCTAATTCGATCAAGTGCCCAAAGATATTCCGGATCAGTTTGCCTAAAAACCGTATGTAATTCCAAAATATCCATCCCCGTCTCTTTCACAACATGCGAATCAAAAAAGAATGGGCTTGCATACAAATGACCCAAAAACTCTGCTTCCGCCGGACTTCCTACAATCGGCTCTAATTGCCAAGGATCACCAACCGCCAATACAGTAACGCCCCCAAATGGTTTGTCTTCTCCTCTGTTCCATCGCAAAGAAGCATCAATGGCGTCAAGCAGATCTGCTCGAACCATGGAAATCTCATCAATAATCAAAATTTCCAGTTTTTTGATCAGTTTGTGTTTTGGGCCATTCTTTTTGAAAATCGGAATCTGATCTGGATCACGCTCAAGCGAACCCAAATGAAAATTAAAAAATGAATGAATCGTTTGCCCGCCAACATTAACCGCCGCTAAGCCGGTCGGAGCAACAACAACTTTAGCCGCATCTGTTGCTCCCACAAATTCTCGCAACAATGTTGATTTCCCAGTTCCGGCTCGCCCGGTAACAAAAACAAACTGACCGTACTGACTCTTAAGAGCAGGTTGAACAAGGTCAGACAAGGATTGTAAATCAGAAGAAAAAGCGGGCACGCAAGTGGCCTCAGTATACAGGGTTAAAAAACACTCCAGAACAAATTCTTGACTGGTGAAAATTATGGTCGAGGCGACAGGATTCGAACATGCGACCCCCTGCTCCCAAAGCAGGTGCTCTACCAAGCTGAGCTACGCCTCGACGGTTCAAAACCACCTATAAAGGAGGTTATCGGGTGTTCACAAGTATGTCAAAAAGGATGTCAACTTGTATGTCAAAAACCGACTTGCAAATAATACCCCTTTCAATATATGGCCCTGGGAATTTCTATCCTAAAAGTCGAAACAAGATTGCTTTTCAAGATCACTTTGGGCATCGCATCATTTTCAAAACATTCTGATCTCAGAAATTTTTCTCTATTGAGCTGCTTTTTTAAACCCTTCGCAAAACAAACATACAATTCATCACCACTAAGCACCGATATCCGAAAATGAACAATTGCCAAAAAGTTAACTTTCAACACCTAACCTCTGAAGTGCCGACAAGATCTTGCTTTCAATTTTCTCCATCGCGTTTCTTCAACTTCGATTTCACTCGACCGCCAGAATCAAAGTCCTGATAAACACCCCCGCCTAATATCTCAACTCGATCCATCAAAAACCCATCAACACTTTCAGTCCGTATGGCAACCGGATAAAGTTCTTTTTTCCAATCAACAATGACCTTAGACAATTCAATATTCTTGATCAGAACTTCCGGCCCGCTGTGATTAACCTGCCCCGCCGCTATCCATATATAGCCGTATCGCCCACCTTTAACGGTAACCCCATCGATCCACGCCGCTGCGTTCCAATCATGAACCTGACCATTCCATATCCGCACCCCCTGGGCTACATTGTCCTGAATCAAAATGTCCTTCACCGGCTCACCCTGACTCATTATCTGAATCGTCCCCGAGCTAACTTGGTTACCAACAAATCGGAGATTCATGGCATGGTAATGCGACCAAATCCCCGGACCAGTAGCAATATTGTTCCTAAACACGCCATTCAAACTCCATTCCGCGCCAAGGTCATACTCCTCGGTCTGAACTGCACCATGATCAGAAAAGCAGTTTTCTACAACAAAGCCGGATGTATGATGAATAAATAATCCAGCTCGTCGAGCGTTCAAGAATTTACATCGTCGAAATGTAATATTCCGACTATATGCCGATACATCAAAGCCATACCAAAGTTCTCTACCGGTTCGATAGCTCTTCGTTGTTAACCAATTCCAACTGGGATTCTTGTCAACCAAACTTGGGCGACCTTGTTGTAGTTTTTTAACATCCCATTTTTTCTCTATCCCCCAAACATCATCATAACTACTAAAACTATGCTGCCAACGATGAAGTTTTGTATTTCCGTGGACAATTGCTGCATCTGCATCTGCCCCCAAAGCATCAAAAGTCGAATCCTCCACTACAATGTCTTTGCAAAATGAAATCTCAAGCGGCTTTCCAAAATACCGAATTTCAGATTGAACAATACGAGCATTCTCTACCCGTTCTAAACTCACCGGAAATTCTCCCTTAACTTGAATTTCTAAGTTCTGCAAATCACGCAAAACCAAGGGGCGTTCCAGTTCACCTCTAATAAAAGTCTTGCCATCAATGTTCGTGTAGGTCACATCGCACCAGGCGAGCCCCGGCAACAAAACCGGTATTAAGATCAAGAATCGCATGATTGCACTCAAATAACACTAGTCACAAAACCAATGCCAATAATAATCAGACGAACAATATGAGAAACAATTATGCCGATTGAATCCGAGAAACGGTCACAAAGAACCCTTCTCCCAATGCTTTACAGGTACGAACAAAAAAAGCAGCATCGAGTGGATTGTTTTTGGCATAGAAAACATCCGCATCATCCAAAAATACTGTTCCGAATCCTGGAATTTTGTAATTTCCCATTACGGTTGGCTTGCCCAAATCAGACCAAGTCACTAAATACTTGTCGCCAACAACCGGTTGAAATGCCATCTCACAAATGTACCCGGGCGAGACCATTCAAATCCCAAAAGGTCTCGCCCAGTAAGTTCAATCTCCCAGCAATTACTTAGAAAACGCCATCATTGGCCATGCAATCAAGTTCACACAAGGAATAACCAAAAGAATTCCCCACCAACTTGGTTTGCCCGCAACTTCAGCGAATTTCATCAAAACAATTATCGCAACAACTAAGTTAACGCATGGAATTAAGAATAAAACAATCCACCAAAGTTCCTTGCCTGTCATATTCAAAAGCAAGATGATATTCAAAATCGGAACAAATGCAAACCATGCATTCTCAACGCCTTGGTTTTTGGCAATTGTATACATCGAAAACGAAACAACTAGGTAGCCGATAATGCTCAGAATAAACTGAAAAACCATCGCCCCACCTGCGGCGGCCAAAGTCGCAGCATCCGCCGCACTTGCTATAAAAAGTGAAAAATCCATAACCTTTTAACTCCAAAGCTCTCCAATTTCAATCTTTACCACAAATTCAAGTTAAAAGGTATTTTGTTATTCTACAGAACTCAACTGACTAACCGCTTCTTTTTCTTTGACTTCAACCGGAAAATCAACTTCAAAAAGTGCCCCCTCTCCAAGCTTCGAACGAACAGATAACTTCGCACCGTGAGAAGAAACTAAATCAACAATAACTTTAGAACCTAAGCCACTGCCCGATTCAGAATCCCATTTTGAAACCGCTCTTCCACTCAACAACTGACGAATTTGAACCGGAGAAAGACCTGGCCCTTCGTCCTCAATTTGCAAAACGTGATGATCACCAGCAAATTTGTACCGCAGCACAATTTTTCCAAAAGTGGAATCTTCTTCGCCAGCATGATCGCGCAACCATTCTTCCGGAATCGCATCACGAACAGCTTTAATGGCGTTGCCCAAAATATTCTCAACCAACCGAATCACATACAAATCATCAAAGGCATATTCCGGAGCATCGCGCTGAAGTTCTAAAACAAGCTTTACGTAATTGCGCTTTGCCTGAGATTCCATATAATAAGCGGCTTCTTTGATCACACTTGCCAAGTCACCGATCTTTTTCTTGGCAATGAGTGGTTTTCCTGCGGCTAAATCGTTAACTAGGCGAGCATATCGATAAACCCGATCGCTATATGGAGCAAAAACATCATTAAAAGTGTCTTCCAGCATCTCCAAATAAAACCGCGCTTCACCTTCTAACTTTGCTTCTTCAAGAGTCCTCCGCAAGCCTTTCAGACTCTGCTCAAAGTCCGGTAAAAACGTAACTAAAACGCCAGCTTTGTTTGCTAAATCATGAGCAACTCGCCCCATTCCTTCTAAAGCCGCAACATGAGCACGACGCTCTAGCAGCCGACTATTCAGTATCGCCAACGTGGCAACATCGCTGATTGTGTCCAAAACAGCAGTGTCAGTATCATCAAACGAACCATGAGTTTTGTTGACTAACTGCACAACTCCAATCGGTTTTTGCCCTTCAATCTGAAGCGGCATTGTCAACATCGACTGAACAGTTATGCCCGTACGCCTAACAATTGCACGACGATGAGGATCTCCCTTCTCGCCGTATTCACTGATCATCGGCTTACCCGTCTGAAAAACCTCCCCAGCAACTCCATAGTCATCCGGAATATCTAAACGCTCAAGTCGCCTTTCAATCTCATCCGGAATCACGTGCAAAAATCGCAACGTCTGGCTAGCTGGATCGTGAATGTAAATCGAACCGCCAACTGCACCAACTGTTTCGACGCAAATCTCCAAAACTTCGCGCAAGACAGTCTTGGTGTCTGCGGTGGAAGCCAGTTTGTTTGTCGCTAAATGAACAGCGCTCAGAAGTCGGGAGATATCCGCCATATACAGCAGGGACTAAAGTCCCCTAATTTCAAACGCATATTGTACGAAGAATGTTTCCAAAAAACAACATCTTGTTCAAAATTTATCAAAAAAGTCAATTTTCTAGCAAATCTGAACGCAAAGTTCCCTTCCGAATCACCAACATCCACACAATCCCCCCAACGGCAGCAATGACAAGGCTTGCAACTTGACCATTCGTCAATGGCCCAACGTATCGATCCGCCGTTCGGAAATGCTCTGTTGCAACTCTTAAAAGCCCGTAACCCACTACAAACAAGCATGTGCTCCAACCACGCTTAACATTAAATCCAAAACGCCGATAAGCAATATACAAAAGTCCAGCAAGTAAAAAGTGTGAAGCCGATTCATAAAGTTCAGAAGGATGCCGCAATTGCTGGTCAACTTTCGGATAGATAACGCCCCAATCTGATCCTGTTGGAATCCCCCAAAGTTCTGCATTGATAAAGTTTGCGATCCTTCCAAATCCAAGAGCTAATGCCGTTGGCAGTGCCACCACATCGCCAAGATCAAAAAACTTAACTCCAGACTTTTTACAAAAAATTGTGAGAGCAATAATAACGCCCACAAGCCCGCCAAAAAACGCCATTCCTCCCTCGTTAAATTTAAACAAGAATAAAGGATCTTCAATCAATCTCTTTGGATGCTGAACGCAATATCCTAGTCGTCCCCCACCAACAACTCCCGCCACTATCCCATAAAGAAGAGGCTCAAGATGCTTAGGTTCCATTTTCGGAATCCGGCCCTCAGCAACCGCTTTCTTCAAAGACATGTAAGCCAAAAAGAACCCAAATAAATAGGCCAATCCATACCATCTCAATCCAAACTCCGTTCCCGGAAATTTAAACAGAAATGGAGAAAAATTGTTGACAAACTGCATAGCCAATCTCGGATTCTACAACGCCCGGACACTCTGCCCTATCCCCAAACGCTAAACGTCATAATCAGGCATGTCCCAAGCCATGTTGATGCTCGACCTTGCTCGAGAGCAAATGCCAACACGAGACCACCTATTTACATACGCAAAACTCGCCCATACCAGCGGATACCAATCTCTCGGACTATATCTCGAACACCGGTTCGCATTTGAATGTACACCGTGGAGTCACGGTCAAAGAGCAATTACCGCCGAAACTATCCAAGACTTGCAAAGCGAATTCCCCAGCTTAAAAATCGTTCCGTTCATCAACATCTTAGGTCACATGGAGGGCTTCATTTACACTCAACAAGGACGACATCTCCGCGAAGAACTTTTCACTGGTCTGCAAGCCTGCCCATCAAATCCAGAACTCCAAATCCTAGCCAAAAAAATGGTTGATGAAGTTATCCAGGCGTTTTCTTCCGATCTCATTCACATCGGAGGCGACGAAACCTACCAACTTCATAAGTGCCCACGGTGCCAATCTTCCGTGCCAGAAAACACATCAGACCAAAAAGCATGGCTCTATCATCAATTCTACAAGCCGATCCTCAATCAAGTCATTCAAGCCAAAAGAACACCCGGAATCTGGGGCGACATGTTTCTCGATCATCCCGATGCCCTAACCGATATTCCCCAAGAAACTGTCATTTTCGATTGGCAGTATATGAAAGGTGTCGCCGAAACCGCTCCAAAATTCAAAGATCACAAAGTCTTCGGATGCCCCACTCTCCATGTCTATAATGCGCCATGGATGCACCTAGAAGGCACAGAGAAGAACATCCGCGAAGTTTCCCGAGACGTACAAGATCAAGGTCTCCATGGTGTCTGTATAACCTTATGGGAAGGTGGACTCTTCGGAGCTTACGATAGTTTCTTTCCCGCTATCAAATGGGCGAGAGAAGCAATAACCGAACCTTCCACCAGTAAGACAATCCTCGACTTTTACAAAGAAGAATCAACCGATGCTGAAAGTTGGGCAAAACTGATGGGAATAGAACTCGAAGAAATTGGTGGAGTCTTCCAATTCCGACAGCTCCGAAATCCACTCAAAGCCAGACTTCTCCTGTATTCAAACCCATTTCTTTGCTGGATGCACCATCATGGACAGCTCAGTGGATCTGATGGAGACACTGCTCTTGTAATCTGCGATAAAGCTTTACAGTGCGCGCCAAACGAATCCGCTAAAAACGCAACTATTTTTGTGAGATCCGCTATCGAGTTTGTGAGGATTTCACAAACTGCTGATGAACATTACTCCCGGGGAGAAACGGAAAAGGCAATCGCGGCCCTCACTCCTGCCCGATACATCTTTGATACTCTGCACAATATCGCTCGCCATAACCATGAAAGAATCGGAGGTTCACTGGCCGATATGGAGCGATGCACCGCCGCAAAAAAACATGTTGAAACCGTCATGCACAGGATCAGAACTTATGGAGACGGTGCCCTCGGTTACATTCCAGCTTTTGAAGTCATCACAAATCCACGGTTCATGCCGCATGACCAAGGATGTTGGTGGATTGTAAACAAATGGGCAAATGAGTAAAAAGTTTATCAATCGGGACTGGGAACCAAAAAGCGATTACAATCATTACGAAGGTCGAGATGATCTTTACCCAGACTTGGTCAGTACCAATGGGCGCGAATTCCAACGAATCCGTAAAGTGGCTATCGCAGCCAAGAGACTTTGAATCCAGTATCAAAGATCAACTCCCCGTGCTTTACCGAGTCGCAAAGCGCATGGGCTGCACCAACGAAGAAGCCGAAGATGTCGTCCAAATGACTATCGTAAAGGCATTCCGAGCATGGAACAAATTTGATGGACAGCATCTGCGAAGTTGGCTAATACGCATTCTTCGCAATGAACGACTCATGACGCTTCGGTTCAAAGATCAATTCCACTCGTCGCTCGACGAATCAGAACAATTTGAAATTCCAGATGAACCATTTTGGGAAGATCTCTCATTCAAAATCCAAGCCGAATCGGTCTTGAAAGAGCTTGAAAAGCTCCCCGATATTTATAAAATGACAATTCACCTTTGCGATGTTGAGGAACTCACATACGAAGAAGCCGCTGAATCAATGGATATTCCAGTCGGCACAGTTCGCTCCAGACTGTTCCGCGCCAGAGCCATGCTCAGGGAGAATCTTGCTCCGTACATCGATCTCCAACCAGGAGGTGTCGTATGAAAAAAATCAATTGGCAAGCCTATCTAGATGGGTCGCTATCTCAGGAAGATCAAGCAATTGCTGAACAGCTTCTACTTTCAGATCCCAAAGCGAAAAGCGAGCTACAAGGCTTAATAGACTTCAAAAATAGCCTAAAGAGTGCTTGCTTAGAAGAAGTCGTTCCCTACTCCAACCTAAATCGGTTTTTAAATGAAACTGTAAAAGCAAACAAAGTTCCTTGGTATGCCAAGCCAATGTTTATGGTACCAACGGCCATCGCTGCTGTAGCACTAGCCTCGGCTGTTGTGCTTTTCAGCCCCCAGCAAAGCCCATTAGAAATTCCATCAACGGTCACTGCGCAAGATAACACAAGAAGCAACCGAGTAATCGATCTGAGAAAATCTCCTTTCCAAGCCCGAAAGTCGACCCCAGATTCAAAGCTTGCTGCACATTTTGCCGCAGAAAAACTTCATCGATCTGTGCCTGTTGTCAGCTTGGCATCTATACCTGGAGCAACTTTAGAAGAGGTCGAATGTGGATATTGCTGGCTCGCCTATAAGTTTAAGTACAAAAACGAAGAATACACACTCTACGGTCGACATGAAAGCCAATCATTTGAAGGCATTAATCCTATCCCCGCCGATCAGTGCGATTCCAAACAATCGTTCTACAAAACAAAAGACGGCATCGGTTGGGAATGTGCCGGTGGAATGACTTATGTACTCAAAGGTGGCAACTCAGATGGCCAATTGATCCTCGCTCAAGCCGCGGCAAAAGAGACACCAAACCTAATTGCTAGCTTATAGTTACAACTCAGAGCGTCGCATCTTCCAATATTCGTAAGTTTCGACAACTTCCGCATGGCTCCAAGTCAATGGCGCGACGCTCAATTGCTCACCCGTCACTGGATGAAATTGCTCCGCTAACACATATGTTGAAGATGACCTCAAAGCGCACCAAGTCATGGCCTGCTTAAAAATTTCGTCCAACTCTGCTCTCGATTGCGATAACTTCATTTCCGCTCTGGCTAGCCAAAGACTGCAAATCACCCATGGATTTCCAGGAAAGCGGTCATCAATTCTAAAGTAATAGTCACCCGGATATCGGGCAACTCCTCCGATCTCCGAATCAACCCAAAGCTCATTCCTGACCCGCTCAACCATGCCCGGTAACCAATCCAAAAAGCTGCCCGATTCATCAAAAAGAATCGCCAGTAACTGCGAGGCATCTGGGGTCACATCCTGATGCAGATCGCCATTTTCATCCGGAACCAATCCTCTTGCCAAACAATCATATTTATGACTCCAAAATTTCGCTTTAACCGCATCCACCATTCTCTTTGCCGCCGCATCATATTCCTTCGCCCGTGGCAAATCCGATTCTCCTCCACGATTCAATGCTGAAATCACCGTTACCGCCGTCCACAAATGAACACCATATCGCTCTTCCCATAAATCCCAACTCGGAAGTGGCAAACCATCCGAGTCTCTAAACTCCAACATATGATCAAGGAACCGAATAACAGTTTCTCGTCCTTCATTAAGACCATGTTTCAGTGCAAACCAAATCGGCAAAGCACATTCATCTTGTTGAATGGGCAGCACACTCTTGCCATGATAAATTCTTGGCAACCATCCCGAAGCAATATCGCCTTGAACCGAATATTTCTGATGAGCCCAATTCCCATCCCCAACACACTGTAAGAAAAACGACCAAAACGCTTCATGCCCAATTGCATCCGCAACTAAAGCTCCATCTCTAAACCAAACACAAGCGTAACTCGCCCTGGCAGTCTTCAATATTTCGCTATCTCCCGCCGCAATCACTCCCCCAGATCGATCCAAGTGGGCCCGGACATACCTCTGAGACATTCCGATAATTTCATCAATTTCAAGCCCAAATCCCAAGTCAACTTCATCCGTAAATCGAGCATCGTAACACCTCTGTCGATCCGCCGACCATTCCATGGGAACAAGCACTCCACATTCATCTCCAAAAGCAGAAACGGCAATCTGCAATTTCCAGGCTTGTCCCGGTTCTACGTTTTGAGCCCAACCAAGTGTCGAGTCAACTTTGCCTTGTTCAATCGGCTTGCCCGTTAACCAGCCATCTTCCGCATCGCGCCAAGTGCCCTCATACTCTTGCCAGTCTGCAAACCCACAAGACCATTCCACTCGACTATATCCCTCGCCACGAACTGAAATCCAACGACCATTTTTGTAATGAACAACCCCTTCAATCTGAGGTTCATAAAAAGCCGTGTTCCCCAACTCACTTTCGTCAATGTTAAACAGTTGAGATTGAAAAATCCGAACCTCCCTTTCCCGATCTAGCCGATTCAAAACTGTCATCTCTCGACGCCATCGCCCTCCGTCTTCCAGCCAATCTTCGACCAAAATCTCCAAAGCCAAGCCCTCGCTGATGAACCGCGACCGAGCCCCCACTCTCATACTAATGGCTTCAAATTCTCGATACCAATCCGCCGAACTAAGCCATGAAAACTGACCTTCAACAAACACCCCCCATTTGATCCAGCCATCAACAAGATGGTTCGGATAGCCAACTTGCGGCCAAGTAAATTCCCGAACAACGCCAACATCATCAATCCCTAAAAACAACTCGCCATTGCCTAAAACTAAAGATCGAGGCATCCAATAATCCTAACTCAATTCAAAAGAATCGCCTTCAACCGGAATCGTCAATCGATCCCAGCCCAAACGTTCTCGAATGTGCCCCGCCATCGCCTCTTGCTGCGGCCGTTCTCCATGAACAATAAATGTCTGCTTAGGCTGCTCCTTAAAGTCTCCTAGCCAACGAAGCATTTCTTCATAATCCGCATGCGCAGAAAGCATATCAAGCCGATGAATCTGGGCTCGAACATCAAACTCTTGCCCGTGAATCTTGACCGTCTTTCCACCATCTAAAAGATGTCGCCCCGTTGTGCCTTCTGCCTGATATCCCGTAAACATCAAAATGGTCGAAGGATCTTCAATATGAGCCTTCACATGATGAATAACGCGCCCCCCGGTCATCATGCCGCTACCTGCAATAACAATAAACGGTCCTGGCGAATTGTTCAATTGTTTGCTCATATGACTATCGCGAATAAACTTCACAAAATCTGATCGAAATGGAGAATTCCCCTCCGAAAGATCAATTTTCATATCTTTATCGTGATCCTCTTCATGCTGTAAATAAAGCAAAGAAGTCGCCGTCGCCATCGGAGAATCTACATAGATAGGCATATGTGGCAACCGGCCTTGTTCATCCAGCTTATGCAAAAACCACAACATCTCCTGTGTTCGTCCAATTGCAAAACTCGGAACAATGACAACCGATCGATTTTCAACCGCATGCTCCAATATTTTCGCTAACTCTTCTTCTGCATCCAAGTGGGAATGCAATCGATTTCCATATGTGCTTTCAATTACCAAATATTCAGCACCATCTACAACAGAAGGATCCTTAATAATCGGCCGATCGTATCTCCCTAAATCGCCACCCATACATATTCTTTCGCCGTTTTCAAAGTAAATCTCCGCAAACGCCGATCCCAAAATATGACCAGCCGGCATATATCGAAATGTCGCCTTTCCTGGCAATTCTTGCCATTGAAAATAATGAATTGGCACAAGCAATTTCAAGACTGCATATGCATCGGCTTCGGTAAATAATGGAAGCGCGGGGCTATGCCGAGCCGTCTGATGCCGATTGTGAAATTTAGCTTCTTCTTCTTGAAGTCGTCCACCATCCGGCAAACTCACCCGACAAAGGCCAATCGTGCCCGGAGTCGCATATATCGGCCCTCGATAACCTTCCCGAATCAGGCGGGGCAAAAATCCAATATGATCCGTATGAGCGTGGGTCAAAACAATCGCATCAATCTCGTGAACAGAAACCGGGAAAGGCTCCCAATTCTTGTCTCGCATGGCTTTGCCGCCTTGAAACATTCCGCAATCGACAAGGATCTTCTTGCCGCCAGTCTCAATCAAATGGCGAGAACCCGTAACCGTTCCCGCTGCTCCATGAAAGGTAATCCGAGATGACATACGGTCACAGTATGGCGCGGTATCCTCGTTTCGTGCTCAAAGTTGATGTCGCATTAGTTGGAGGAACGGGAATCGGAAACCGGCTCGCTGCTCTTGGCGGAAAAGCTGCTGTCATTCCAACCCCATATGGAAATCTCCGAGGCAGAATCATCACTCTTCCTCATTCCACAAAAACGGCATTTTTAGTACAAAGGCATTCCGCCGGACACAAAACTCCCCCCCATGCGGTCAACTACAAAGCCATCGCTCATGGGTTAAGCCAAATGGAAGTGAAAGGGTGCATTTCTACGGCCGCAAGTGGCTGTCTAAGACCAGAGTGGCCAATTGGAACCGTAACGGTTTGCACCGATTTTATAGACGCCACGGCAAGAAACCTCACAATGTTTGAATCCGATGTCGAACATCGAGACTTCACAACCCCGTTCCCACTTCATGAACGAGTCAACCATGCCGCCAGCCAAATTGGACTAAGAATTCAATCGCCATGCACATATCTGTGCGTAAACGGGCCAAGATACGAAACTCCTGCTGAAATCAAAGCCTACAAAACTCTCGGTGCAGATCTCGTAGGAATGACCGCCGCTACCGAAGCCGTTGCCCTCCGAGAATCACACATTCCCTATGCATTGGTCGGAATCGTCACTAATGCCGCATCAGGAATGGGACAAGCGGAACTCGCCCACGAAGAAGTCACCGACGTCATGGAAGTCACTGGACCAAAAGTTGTCGAACTCCTTCTAAAGGTCGCGGAAAACATCGCGAACGACTAAATCATGAGTGCCACCAGCCGAAGAAAATTAACATACGCACTTGCCCAATGTCCCGGAATTGGCGGCAAAACAATAACAAAAATCCACACAAGAAACGACCTTTTTGGGCGGTCAGCTGATGACTTTCTAAAACTTGGTGCAGAAGCTCTCAGAGAAGAATACAAACTCAAAGAAAAAGTCGCAATGGAGTGGACTGCAAACTTAAAACAATGGCTCCAAGAAGCCGAAAAACTAGCGCAAGTATTAGAAGCTCACAATATAAAAATTGTCACCGCTGCCGATGCTCATTATCCGCGCCGAATTGAAACCATGGACTCCGACCCTCCCGGACTTCTGTATTTATACGGAAATCACAAGCTCCTTGATATGGTCACCTATTCTGTTCTCTCTAGCCGAAACACAACCGATTCCCAACTCGTAGAAATGGAGCAACTCGCCGAAGAACATATACTTCTCGGTCGCACAACCGTAACTGGTCACGATACTCCCGAATATCAAAGAACAGCTGTCACCGCCCTTCGCTGGGGCGCCCCCCGAATCCTAGTTCTTGATACTGGACTTTTTACTGCCCTCGGCGAAGATCTAAAGGAAGAACCATTCGCGTCGGCCCGGCTATGGCGCTATCAATTCGACCCTCTAACCGACCTCGCACTAACCGCCGTAAACCCACTTAAAAATTATCACAAAAACTCAAATCGGATCCGAGACAGACTGGTCGCTTCTCTCTCCTTATATCTCGATTTTGTCCACGTAACTCCCAACGGCCAAATGCACAAAATGGCAAATTTAGCACTTAAAGCCGGGCGCGAAGTGCGAATCAGTGAATCCTGTGATCTTCATGAAAACTTAACCAGTCATGGAGCAATTTCAACACCAGAACTAAAGTCATAACTAGGTACTCTCGTTCGCATGAAGTCTTTTCTTGCCCTCGTCCCTTTAGCATTCGTGCTCATAGCGTGTGACCCTGCGCCGGCCGAGAATTCTGAGACCAACACGGAAGACACAACTGCAACCCAATCATCAACCGTTCCAACTCCTGAAGGCGGCACAACCGGATCTGTTCAAATTCATACAACCGGTGGCGGAATGGCCCCCGTTACTGGCACAGAATCGCTTCAAGGTGGCGGTGGTGGCGTCAATCAAGCCGCTAAAGATAGCGCTCGAAAAGCCGCAGTCAATGCCGGAGGAAGTTCCCTCGATCAACTCAACTCTGGTGATGAGTAAAAATGGGGCGGAAGACGGGATTTGAACCCGCGACCTCCTGAGTCACAGTCAGGCACTCTAACCGCTGAGCTACATCCGCCGCGTCGAACTAAAAGTCTAGCCGATCAACCAATCCAAACTCAAGGACCAACCCACCGCCAAAGACAAAAGCCATGCTCCCATTAAATTACACCCCGGATGTCGCCGGAGTAGACGAGGCCGGTCGAGGCCCAATTGCTGGCCCAGTTGTCATTGCTGCCGTCATCATTCCATATGGATATGACACAACCGGTTTTCAAGATTCCAAAAAACTCACAGAATCTCAGCGAGAAGCCGCATTTCTAAGAATTACCAAGGAACTAAAGCACGCGATTGTCTCTGTGCCCGCCGAGGAAATCGACAAAACCAATATCCTCCACGCCACTCTTTTTGCCATGAGTGAAACACTTCGGCAAGTCCAGGCGACGCAGGCCATTATTGATGGAAACCAGTTGCCTAAAAATCTCCCATGCCCGGCAACAACTCTCGTAAAGGGCGATTCAAAGGATGCCGCCATCGCCGCCGCATCCATTTTGGCTAAAGTGACTCGCGACCGACAAATGATCGCCTACGACAAAGAGTTTCCGGGGCACGGTTTTGCCAAGCACAAAGGTTATGGACAAGATGCAATTCGAGCTCTTCATCAATTTGGCGCAACACCAATTCATCGTCGATCTTTTGATCCGCTAAAAACTCTAATCAACCAACCATGCCTAACCTTCGAAGAGTAGGAAAAGAGGCTGAAGATCAAGCCGCCGATTACCTGTTGAATCTTGGTTACACCATCGTCACTCGGCGTTTCAAATCAAAGCATGGAGAAATAGACATCATCGCCCTCGATCCTCAGCCAAATGCCGACATCCTTGTTTTTGTCGAAGTCAAGTCCCGATCAAAGGCTAACGTAAACCCTGAAAACGCCGTCAACTGGACAAAACAAAAGCACTTCAACAATGCCGCCGCTGAATACTTCACAAAAACCGATTTTCCGCAACTCCCCGCTCGCTACGATGTCATCTCCATAGATCCAAGCGGTCTAAAGCATTTTATAGACGCCTTTCGACCTCAGATATAAAAGTCTAATTCACGACTCTAAAAACAATGCCCGTTCGGAATGACTCTTCTACTTCCAACGCCCCGCTCTTGATGGCATCGGCCAATAACCACCGCCACTTTAAATCCTCATTTGCAAACATCGATTCTTTTTCTAAGTCTGAATATCCTTGAGAGTCAGAAAGTCCAGCGGTACCAAAGAATTTCTCACGCTCCTCTCGATTTGTAAATTGCATATTGAAATAGATATGACTAGGTTTTAAGTACATATTATTAACATAGTCTCTTCCATTTTCAAATTCTTTGACCGAATTCAATGTCGTATGCGCGGGATTTGCCCAATGATAAGATTTGTCTAAGTAAAAACCAAAAACCTCATCAAACAATGCCAAATGCTTGATCGTTGGATTCTCATTGATCGATTTTGCAACAGTAAAAAATGGTGTTGTTGCCGAAAGATAATCATCCGCCGAAACTTTCCCAACAACAACTTCCAATTGAGATTTTCCTTGGACGGAATAAAGCATCCAAGCCGTATAACCTGCCTGCAAAACTGTAATCGCCGCCATAATTTGACCAACTTGCTTCCATCGCGACAGAACAAATGGCAACAAGATCGCGGCCGAAGCACATACAAATGTCATGTACCGACTTTGCTGGCTTAAGAAAAACCACATCAGCAAAATCACACCCAACCAGCCCAAGACAGCACTTTCTCTGACTCCCGCCTTTCCACTCACAGCGGCGGCTAACAATATCACAAGGCACGCAACGCCAAGCGCTCCAAATGGGAAACCGCCCCCAATCGTCTGCGCTGGATTCACAAATCTTCCCGGCTGAACCGCTAACCCAAAAACAGCATTTCCAATTTGCTCTAAACTTCTCCGATTCTCTTCTGTCCCCACACCAAAGGTCTTTTGCTCATGAGCATAAGTATCCGCTCGCCACTGATCCCACCCCTTTGTTTCAAAAACTGAACTGAAAAATGGCCGAACCGGGTTGCCAGAATCCACCATGTTCCTCACATACCAGCCACCTCCTAAAACCAAAACTAAACCGCAAGTCACCAACACTCCGCGCCCCAGCTGTTTCGGTGCTTTCACCATCATTGCCACCCAAACAATCCCCGCCGCAAAAAAAGTTTGCAATCCCGTAAATTTCGTCCCTAATGCAAATGCCAATCCAATGGCTCCTAAAACTAGCCAAGAATCAAATCCTTCAGATTTTTCTCGGTGGGCAGCAATGGCTTCCCCCAAATACCAAATTCCAAGCGCCGCCAGTACACCATGGGGCACGTCAATATACGCCGTTCCACTCTCCCACAACACCACCGGCCCCCCCGCCAACACCAAAGGAGACCACCAAGCAAGCTTTGAACCCCATATTCTTCTGGTCAAACCAAAGATAGCAATACAGCTAAATACCAACGAAACGAACAAGAATCCTTTCGCTCCCGATTGCCCTCCATAAGTTAGACCCGGAACAAAAAGAGCATCAATTCCAGCCGGAAAATAACTGTGATGCTCCCAGATAAGCGGCTGAAAATTACCAGTTTGAAGCCAAATCTTGGGCACAGCCAAGTGGTAAGCAATAGAATCCCAATCTAAGCTGGTGCTCGGAGTAAGCACCCCCAAAATTGGAAAAATCATAAGTAGACAAAGCCCCGCCGCCAGGCCAAGTTCAATTCCCTCTGGCTTCGAAAACTTAAAATCCGGAATCGATTTGTTTTTAAAAGCCAACCACCAGCCAAATCCCAAAAATGCCAGAACCAAAATCCAATAATTTGAACCTAATACTAGCCCCCCAAGCCCAATTAAAGTTCCGCCAAAAACAAGCCCTGCTAAGCCCCCAAATCCGATTCGCTCTGCTGGATCTAATACTTTTGACCACTGAGAAAGAAATCCATTTCCCGCTACCATTAGCAGAAACGAAAAAACAATGGTCAAGAGCAAACCAATCATGTGCCCCAATAATATCCGCTAACCGCCATAACCGCCTACCCCCCCGACCCGCTGCCCTCGGCGACCATATCCAAAGTCACTACCAAAAGGCAATGCTTTCAATCTAAAGAAAAAGGCAACTTGTCGCCCACCTCTAAAACCGCTCTTAAACTCGGTTATCTCCAAAACGGCATCCCAGCAATGAAGGTCATATGCAATAGCATACTGCTGCGCATCGAATTGTTTTGTATAGCCATTGTAACTGAGCAACATATCCACAGTAAACTTACCCATCTTTAAAGCTTCAGCTTGAAGACTTGCTGCTGCCCAGGTTGATCGTAAGCCATCAAAGCGAAGTCCTCCACCAAATCGGCTCCCAAACATTTCCCATTCTCCATCTGCGCGAAGGCTCGACCAGCTTTGGTTAAAAGTATCGTAGGTCGAGTTAAACTGCATTCTGGAATTCGATCCGCGATAGGTAGAACCAATAGAAACAAGTTGCCACGGAGATTGTCCACGTTCAATTGAAAGCAAATCATAGCCAGTACGCGCATCCGCCGACCAACCTTGCCCCATATCAAACTGCGCTCCAAACTGAAACGCATCATTTCTGCCGGTTCTATCAATCGCCAATGGAGTAAATCCAAATTGGCGCAGGTTCCGATAAGTTAAATTCAGACTTGCTCTACCAAATTTTTGAGTCAAGTTGCTCCCATATTGCAACGAATATTGCGCCGTATCATCGCTATATATTCCTTGCCGAAATTGACCATCCCAGTTCAAACTTGTCGATTTCGATATCAATTCTGTCCTTCGAATTCCCGTATCAAATGTCATGCGGGTGATCGGGCCCTGAGTACCAAAATCTTGCAACTCACCAATCGTTGTTTCAAATCGAAATGGCCAATTTCGTCCCGTCTTCTGACCCCAAAGACGTCCTGCATCGCTCGTCAAACTCAAGAGAGGAGTCTGATCGCTCGACCCAGAAAAATTATCTGTCCCGCCAACTGGAACAGTCCGAATGTACTTAAAATCTGCCGTTAAAGGCTTAAATTCGTGAGTTCCTTGAAAACGTAAGTCAACTCTTTCCGAACCAGAAATAGTCGTTCCATTACTTCGACTTTGAGAATCGGACCAAGTGAGAGAAAGTTGAGTCCTCGTTTTCGAGCCGAAGCTTCTTTGGTTTCCAATCGACAGCGATTGAGAAACACTCCCAAAAGTAGAAACGCTAGATTCATTCCGGGAAAAACCTAAACTCGTAGATCCAGTCGCACTCGGAATCGTAAGTTGTGCCCGACCTGAAAAAGTTGTAGATTCAGGTGCAGTCAAATAGTTTGCTCGATTAAATTGAGAATCGATCGCAAGTTCACTTCTGCCCCATAACTGGCGATGCAGCCAATTTGCAACTAAAGTTCGAGATGACCCAGTTAGGGAATAAACCCCCAGCCCTCCTTCCGAATTCTTTGTCAAATACCGCCAATCGCCACCTAAACCCACTCCAAGCTTTGACATCAAATCTAAGCGAGTTTCAAATGTATCCTCTCCTTTTAAAGGTGTCACGTACCTACTTTTTACAAAATAACCTTCGTCTTGGCTTTGCCCAAATTCAGGCAAATACCTTGGACGATCGTCCAAAAGCGGAATATATAGATAGGGCAATTTTAGTACTGTCCGGCCCAAAACATCAAACTTGACATCTCTAAGAATCAGTCGTTTTCCCGGATCTAAATCTCCACTTTTTAACTCAAATTTGTAGTGTGGATGGGCCAGTTCACAACTCGTCAAAGTTCCTTCGGCAATATGATAATGACGCTCGTTGAGTGTTCCGCTACCCGCAGATGTAAAGAAATTTCCGCTGGTTTGGCCTTGTGTCCTATCTGGGGTTATAACAGCCTTCCCCTCTGAAAACTTATACAATTTAGATTTAAAATCAACATCAACGCTTTCGCCCTCAACTTTCTCTCCATTACCAGTTAACGTAGCGCCTCCGGTCAATTCAAAAACTTGAGTCTTACGATTTCCGAAAATTCGCTGCGCTTGCAATCGATATCCTTGATACAAAATTTCGACGTTTCCAACCGCTTCAATATCATCGCCTTCAAGCTTGACATTGTCCGCACTTACCACCTCAAACGCATCGGGCAAATTAGGATCTCTCGGAGGAAGAACCCCACCAACTCCAGGATCCGGAACATCGGGTTTCCGCTTGATAACCCCACTTCGTTCAAAAAAACTACGTGCCGAAGATTTAACAGTCTCGGATGGCAATATATCTATGTCTTGAGCCCAAGCACCTGCGCAAATCAATACTAAAATGAAAAGCCATCCACATCTCACTCCAATTTTCTCCCAGCAATAAGAGCAAAAAATCCGAACATCGCAATCGGTAACCAAGTGGCATACATGGGCGACAACCAACCCTGACCGGCAACAATTGTTGTGCAAATAACGTGAATGTTAAAATATCCAAGAGCCATTACTAGACTCAACATCAATCCTTGGAACGCAGAAGCTTTCGAAAACCGAATTGCTAAAAACGAACTTGCAATGGCAAAGACCAAACAAGCCGTTGGAATCGCAAATCTCTCATAAAACATAACTTCTTCTTTGATTGCATTTCCACCAGCTTGCCGAATCCTTAAAATCCTGGTCCAGAGTTCAATTCGCGTTTCATCTCTGGGATCGCTACCCGGAACAAAGTCTTCAATTTTGATTTTTTGATTCAGTCGAATGGCTTCGGCTTGATGCATATCAACTAATCCTTCGTCCCTAAACAACCAGGCCCGGGGAGCCGGAAAATACCAATTCCCTTGATCGTAAGTGCCGGTAGGTGCAAAAAACACCACAGCCTCTCCCGGTGCCCCCATCTTAACCATCAATACATCACTCAGTGCCATCCGATCCTCTCCAATTTTTTTCATTTCACGAAATGTAACATTATATGGAGAAATCTTTACCATTACATTTTGTTCAAAGTTTGGCATTCCGTTCAAAACCATGGCATCAACACTAAGCTTTTTATGCTCTCTTTCGGTCTTTGGAACCACATTCTCACTCAGAAGAAATGATCCAATACCAAGCGAAAAGCCAACAAATATAACCGGCCTTAAAACTCGCCAAAGAGATATTCCTGCCGCCCGCAATGCTGTTAGCTCCCCCTCGCGCACAAATCTAGACATTGCCAAAGAACAGCCAATTGCAACTCCCACCGGAAAAGTAAAGGTCAGCCAAAATGGCATCCGCAAAAGGGCAAGTTTTTGCATAGTAAGAATCGGAACATTCTGCACACTCAGTTGCTGAAACAATGCAATCAGCTCATTGGCTGCGAAAAGCGCCGCTACTAAAACAGTCGAAGCAAAAATTGGCACCGAAAGTTCGCGCAATACATATCGGTCTAAACGCTTGATCAATTTGCCTCTTTCCGAAACACTCGGACGAATAAGTATACGGCTCCGAGACTCAAAACAACAATAAGACTCAAAACCAACCATCGTGGTAGGCCCGAATGCTGAATAATCGGAATCCCAAAAATGCCGATTAAAGCCAGGAAAAACACACTTGAAAGCTTCCAAATCCAGCTCGACTCATGAAAGACCCCTCGCATCGAATTCAAAATGTAGTCGGCTCCGCACTTGGGACAACGAAAACTGCCCGGACCATTAAACGTTCCGCAACTTAAGCAAGCAATAGATCGAGGCGAAGGCTCGCCGCCCCAATGTCTCTGCCAATTGGTATACATTTTTCTTTCTTCGTCGTAGATTCCGGCTGGCATACTTGTCGTTAAAGCCTTGGCCAAAGCAAATCCGTGAGCATAGTAACCATGATTATAAATAGCTTCGGCAATTTTAAAACTAGCCGAATGATTATTGGGCTGCATTCGCACCTGTTCATGAAGTCTTTCTAATCGTTCTAAATCAATCTGAAACATTGCACGTTTAACCAAGCTTGATCGAATGATGGGATAAAGAATAACTAACCCAACCACACTTCCACTTGCCGCATAACTCATCCAGGCTTCCGGCGGACGAACGGCGATATAAGCCAGGCCGATAACAACGAGCACCGAAATCAAAGCGAATCCGGTATCGACCTCACCCATGATTGCCCACCCAATCATCGAAAACACCCAAATCGCAGCCGGTATCCAAACGAGAATCGCGATCGCAAATACCGCCGGTGTTTGACTAACTTGCTCGGTAAATGTCAGATATCACTCCCTGGCTGATCATCTTGAATTGGTTTTGCAAGTGCTTCCTCACTCAATTTTGAGCTTGAAAATGAAAATTTTGATTCTTCATTTCGTAATAGCCGGCCAATGTTTGTTCGATGTTTGACAACAATAAAGACACACATGCCAATAAAGACCGAAATGAAAATGATGCTATTAGAGTGAATAAAGAATCCGGAAATCAGCATGGCAACTACTGCTAAAATACTGGCCAAACTAACATATCGAGTTAGACCAAAAGTAATCCCCCATACAATTAAGACTATCGTAGCCACTATGGGTGTTCCACCCAATAGAACCCCGAGTCCAGTCGCAATGCCTTTCCCTCCCTTAAATTTCAAAAAGGGCGAAAAAATGTGCCCAATTACTGCGGCCAAGCCACATATCAAACCAATTTCTTTCGGGGACAAACCAAATTGGGAGCCAACTATTATTGGCGCAATAGCAGAAGGAAGGATGCCTTTGACAACATCAAGAAACAAAACAAAAAAGTAAGCCTTTTTTCCAAGAATTCTTCCAACATTAGTCGCTCCGGTGCTCTTGCTGCCAACGCTCAGGATGTCAATTCCTTTCGCCTTAGCTACAATAAACCCAAAAGGAATTCCTCCCATCAAGTAGCTTCCAATTAAGAATATCCAAAACACTACGATTGCATCCTCTTTAAGTTATCTTCAAACATTCTCCGGTTCGCTAAAGTAATTCTCTTATACTCGGCAAGCAAAACATTGGCATCTTTCATATTCAAAGTCTCTGCAACTTGATTGAGCTTATCTGGATTCTCAGGAAACACATCGTCCCCTATCCCTAATAGAAACATTCTTGCCCTCAAATTCTGCAAAAAGGCAAATCCTTCTCGGAGACTTTCACCCTCAAAAATCGACAAAAGGTTTGCTGAAACCAGCGCTTCTATCCGAGAGACTAATCCCACACCAACCCTACTTTCAATAGCAAAAGGATGCCGCATTAACCACAATTGAACCAACCAAACAATATCGTCAAGTCCACCATTGCCTAACTTCAAATGACGAGAGCGAATTTTGTCAGAAACTCTTTCATTTTCAATTCGTTTTTTCATTTTCAAGAGTTCCGCTAGCTCCAAATCATCCAAGGGTTTTCCGTAAGTCGCCCGATTGACGACACTCTCAAGTTCAGGATCACTTTTCAAAAAACGAGATCGACCAAGGGCGAACCGTTCCCACAATTCCATTGATTCTTTTTCATATTTTTTAAACTGAGTCAATGAAACCGCCATTCTCCCGTCTCGACCTTCCGGCCTCAGGCGGAAATCAATAGCTAATGGCATGCCCGCGGCCCTCGCCTTTGATAAATTCTGGACAAAACTTTTTAATTCTTTCTCAACCCCAAATCGAGAATCACCTTCAACCGCAAAAACCACGATGTCTGCATCTGATGCTGGCGAAAGTTCTCCAGAAGCATAAGTGCCATATGCCAGAACCGACCTAACTCCTGGAATTTTCAACACTGTGTAATTCAAAAAGTCATCAATATTGCGCTGAAGCATTGTCCCCAGATCTTCGTCTTTGGCTACTAACCAACGCAGACAAGTTCTTGACCAAGCAGAAAGCATCAGCTCCGCCATTTCCTCTGGCCGACTATTGGCATGTAATTGAGAAAACAATGCCGAGGAATCAAACTGTTCTTCAATTTCTCCTGTAAGAACCTGCTCCGACAAAGCCACAGATTTTTTTAGGACTGGAACAAGCGCCGGAGCTTGTCTCAAAACCAACTCGACTCGTTCTAAACTCGTCGCATTACTTTGCAAGCTCTTTTCAAACAATTCGGCACCAGGAAGGCCATGCAACCAACCGGTTTCAGTTCGTGAACTTTGTGGCCGAGATTCTGTTTCGTAAGCAAGTTCATACCAATATCGAATCCGCTGACGATGAAATGCCAATTCTGTCTGTAAACCTAACAAACTTTCGGAACCCATGGATGCCGAAATCACTTTCAACTGCCATTCTTCGGTTGGTAACTTATGAGTTTGCAATCCATCAATAATCTGGCATCGATGCTCTAATTTGCGAAGAAACTCATATCCATCTTTGAGTTCCATTGCCGCGCCGCTTGGCACCAGACCATGTGAATTCAGCAAGGCCAACATATCAACTGTCCCTGCTCCCTGCAAATCAGGAAATGACTTTCCATGAAGCATTTGTAACGTCTGAACCAAAAACTCCACATCTCGAATTCCGCCTGGTCCACGCTTTAAATCTAATCCTCCTCCAAGATCTTCCGCCCGCTGCCTGACACTCGATAAATTCTCCAAAACCCAAACTCCTCTTGGTTTTCCAAATACAATCCGACCCCGAAGTTCTGCCCATCGGGCGATATCCTCTGTTCGACCACCAACAACTTCCGAACGTATCATGGCTAAATGCTCCCAAGGTTCAGAATATCGTTCGTAATAAGTTTCCAATGCCGACATTTTCGTCATAATCGGCCCTTGCGAACCAAACGGACGAAGCCGTAAATCAACCCGATAGAGATCACCACGCCCCATACGATCCGCTAAACAGGCCCGAAGCATTTCCGAATACTTAACTAGTTTTTGCTCAATCTCCGGATCAACGTCATCTTGAGTCACAAATATCAAATCGATATCTGATGAATAGTTCAGTTCTTTTCCACCAAACTTACCCATACAAATCACAAATACAGGACATTCTTGCCCTCCACCAAATCTCTGACGAAACTGTTGCCAAGCAACTTCCATGGCCAACGTCAGTACACCTTTTGCCAAATCAGAGAGGCGTTTCCATATTTCAGGCTGAGGCAGAACACCTGCTAAATCAAGAACTGCCACGCGCAATATGTACTTTTGCTTAACAAACCTTAACCGATCAAGCTGATGTGCATAGCTCGATGTATGTTGGATGAGCCGTCGCCCTTCCTCAATAACTGATTCACTATCAAAAGGCTCCGCCAAAACATCTGGACTGAGAATCACATCCGTCAGTTCTGGGTTCTGCGTCAAAACATCCGAAAGTTGCGGACTGACCGAAAGTAACGAGGCCAAAAAGCGACCGCACTGCGGAACCTGCTCAAGCTGACTAATGATTGCCGCTGGTTGACTCGTATGTTCCAACAATCGAAAAAGTCGAATCAGCCCCTGATCCGCCCCAACAATCCCAGAAAACAGATCCTGAATCAAAGACTCTACTGGACGCCCAACTTTAGATTCAATATCCGATAAAATCTTAGCTGAATGAACTGGGTCCAAAAAACTACTCACAAGTATGCCCACCAAGGATCAGGAACCATCGGCGTTCAACCGATGTCAAGATAAGACAAGTTGAGATTGATCCTATAAACATGCTAACTAATTCTACGAAAAGAGTAACTGGCTCAGGATACACTCTCCATTGGCTCAAGAAACGAGTATTGCAAACGACTCTTTTTAGCCTCTTCACACTTTTGTTCATTCTAGGATGCACGGGTCGCCCGTCAATCATCGGCGACTGGACAACTGAAACCGGTATGTCGGCCGATATCAAGCTAAAATTCAACAATGACGGAACATTTGAACTTGAACCTCAAGGAATGGGTTCGAAAACTGTGATTCAAGGAAATTTCACCCTCAAAGAAAACCGACTTAACCTCAAATTTGATCAAGTCAAATTATCCGGAAATGACCCATTTTCAGGAATGGCAGAATCAATGATGAGTTCCCAACTACCCGAAGATTCAAACTTAACTATTGCGTGGAAAACTGAAGATGAAATCATTCTTGATGGAAGTGGATTCCTAAAAGGAAGATTTAAGAGAATTAAAGACTAATGAATACTCGACTTGCATTCATCATGGCTGGCGGAAGCGGAGAACGTTTCTGGCCAGTTTCAACAAAAACCAATCCTAAACAATTTCTAAACCTAGCAGATCCTCGGAAAAGCCTTTTACAACAAGCCGTAAATCGAGCAGCCGAATGTGTTTCGCTAGAAAATACGCACATTTCAACAACTAAAATCCTTGCCGAAAAGAGCCTGGAAGTGTGTTCAAACTTAAAAAATCATCAAGTCATAGCCGAACCAAACAAACGGAATACTGCCGGTTGCCTCGTTTGGATGATGGCAACCATCATTGCTCGTAATCCAAACACATGGGCTACAACTACAGTTGCCGTCCTCACCGCCGACCAAAAAATTGAACCATTGAAAAGTTTTATAGAAACTGTACAACTGGCATTTGAAACTGCGGAAGAAACCGGAAGTCTAGTAACAATTGGCATTAAGCCAACTCGACCAGATACCGGGTTTGGATATATTGAGCTCGGTGAAACAAATTCACAAGCAATCCAAGTCAAAAAATTTAAAGAAAAACCCGATTTAGATACCGCAAAGCATTATTTGGCCACAGAAAACTATCTCTGGAACTCTGGAATGTTCTTTTTTACAGTTCCCACCCTGCTTGCAGAAATGGAAAGAACACAGCCAGAAATGGCAAAAATCGCTCGTCAGATTTCCGGGCACCTTGCTGCAAATGAATATGAAAAAGCTGAACAAGCCTTTGATCAACTTGAAAGCATTTCTTTCGATTATGCGGTCATGGAAAAAGCCGAAAGAGTTATGGTTGTCCCTGCAACATTTGATTGGGATGACTTGGGCTCCTGGGATTCCGTCGCCCGGGCACAAATGGCCGACCAAAACGGAAACGTATGTGTTGGATCAGCCAGACTCATAGATTCTCACAACAATGTCATTTATAGCACTGCAGAAAATCCTGAAATCAACATCTTAGGCGTAGAAAACCTAGTCATAGTTTCTCACAACGGGAAACTCTTAATCTGCCCAAAAGATCGCGCTCAAGAAGTCAAAAAGTTCCTTCAGGAACCTGTTTGAGAATGAATTCAAGCACATTTCCGCCCGTAAACAAATAGCTCGGAATACCCATTTTCTCGGCAGCTTTCATATCCGTATCTTTGTCCCCTATCAATAAAGATCTTTTCCAATCAATAAGAAAATCTGAATTTGCAGAATCTAATTGACCAGTCCCGGGCTTTCGCGCCGGGCAACCAACATCAGGATCATGCGGGCAGTAATAAACTCCATCAACTTCGAACTGTTCCAGCATCCAATCCGTCAATTTTAGAAAATCTTGCTCCGTGTAATAGCCGCGTCCAATTCCACTCTGATTCGTCACAACAATAACCAAAAAACCCTTGTTTCGGGCTCGACTGATGAGTTCTTTTGCACCGGCGACCCACTCAAAATCACTAATCTGGCTGACATACCCTCGGTCTATATTGATCACTCCATCGCGATCTAAAAAGAGCACCGGCTGAGCTTTGTCCATGTGATTTGGAAAAGGTGACTCACCCGGACATCCTCTACGAACTAGTGCCATTTTTTCAATTCTCGGTCATACATCCCAATTTCTGCCACGATTTTAACCGATAAATGAACCTAAATACCAGTAATTCTGGGCATTACCTTCCTGGATAAAAGAGGTATCATTTCTCTTGCCTGTATTCAGGCATTGGAATCTAAGGAAGATGGCCGCGACAACGCAGAATATCCAAGAAACACCACAAGCAGGTGTTCTAACCATTGGCGAATTGGCAAGAACAATTCGACGAAATGGTGTTGTATTTTGGACAACACTGATTATCGGACTGGCAGTTGGAGCCGGAATCTCCGCGACGATGGCTAAATCGTACGCAACTAAAACTGATATGTTTGTAGAAGGTTCGGCCCTGAACAGCGCATCAGGTAGCCCCGATAATGCAGTTCAAGAACTCTCCGCCCCTGGCTCAAGCTTTACGCTAGAAACTCAAATCGAGCTCCTTCAATCTCAACAAATCTATTACCGAGTGTTGAATGCCGCCGGAATTCCTGTTCCACAAACTCTAACTCAACTCGAAGCACTACCCGTTGTAACGGTCCGCCAGGTTGAAAAATCAAACGTTGTTTCTGTATTTGCCGAAGGCAGCAATCGAGAGCAAGTTGGAAAACTAGTCAGCTTCTATCCAACTGTATTCCGAGACTACTTGAACGAACTCCGAGTAGAAACCGTTCAAAGAGGTCTTCAATTTGTAAACGCCAGACTCCAAGAAGAAAAAACAAACTTGCAAGCCTCGGAACAAGAATTTGCAAACTTCAAAACCGCAAACCGAACCGTAGACTCATCGGCTGAACTCGCACGCCGAGTCAATGAAACGGCCCAAACTGAAGAAAGGCTCATCTCCGCTCAAATTCGATATAACGAAACTGTTGCTGCAGTCTCAAGAATGGAAAGTGAAATTCAAAGACTTCCTAAAATCCGAGAAACGGTTACAACAAGTACCGATAACCTCACACTCCTAAGAGAAAAAGAAAAACTTGGTGACCTAGAAGTTCAGCGACAAACGCTTACCCAAATCTATACAGATCAAGCCCCACAAGTCAAAGAAATTGATGCCGCAATTGCAAAAAGAAAAACCGTAATTGCTGATCTTGAAAAGAATCTTCGAACGGTCATTGAAGAAACCAACCCGCAAATCAGAGAACTGGAGCAAAGGTTAGTGGAAGCAAGAGCAAACCAAGATGCCGCTCAAGTCAGTCTTTCAGAAATTCGGGGACTAGCCGATCAACGGTCAAATCGACTGAATGAACTCGCTGGAGTAGTAAAAGACCAAAGAGAGCTTGAGCAACGAATCATGTTGCACCAAAAAAATATCGAGCAACTCACCGCCCTTTCCGAACAATTTGCCCTTCGCGACAACTCACTGAAAACAGGAATCGTTAGCTTAACGCCAACTCAATTCCCTGTTCAAACTCGTCCAAACTGGCTTGTTAATATGGTTCTCGCTGGACTACTCAGCTTAGCTTTAGCATTCGTATTTGCCCTCGCCAGAGATTCAATGCAAGATAGAGTCAACTCAATTGAAGAAGCATATGCACTTTCAAAATTGGATATCATGACTCGAATCCCAGAACGACCTCGTGGACGTTCCGCCCTTATCAGCGACCCGCAAACGAGCATTGCATTTGAAAGCTACAGAGTTCTGCGTTCACTCATCGGATTCATGAGTAACGAAAATCCAATTCATTCTCTACTTTTAACATCATGTGGAAAGTCCGAAGGCAAAACAGTTGTAAGCTCAAACCTTGCCGTAGCATTTGCTCTCAATGGTCAAAAAGTAATCTTAGTTGATGCCAATTTCAGAAGACCAGAAGTTCACAGCCTGTTCGGTAAACCAGATCGGCCCGGACTTGGAGAAGTACTTTTAGGACAAGCAACTTTAGAAGAAGTTCTGCTCGAAACACCCGTTCCTGGACTCCAAATCTTGCCGGCCGGAACCGTTCCCGCAAATGCAACTGAAGCTCTTGGTTCGCCAAGAATGAAAGCCTTGGTGGAAGAACTAAAATCAAGATCTGAATTTGTAATATTTGATACTGCCGCAACCGTCGGATTAGCCGATACGCCTTCTTTGGCCGCAAATGTTGATGCCAGTATCCTTGTAGTACAAAACGGTAAACCAGGAAAAGCTGAATTTGCCGATGCTGTCGGATTACTAAAAGCAGCATCGCCAAGAGTGCTAGGCTTAGTTTTCAACCGAGTCAAAGCTCGAAACGCACGACTTGACAACGCATAATGGACGACACGTTTTCGCCCGGATCGGTTTCAAACTTGTCCGGGCGAATGAAATTCTAAACTCATGGCTAATCTCCTTAACGCACCCTATCTCAAAGGTCAATGGGGCGTTCCTGCAAAAGCCGATCGACTTTTGCACCTCTGGATGATTCTCGTATTTCTAGGTTTACCAGTCGCAAACTCAGCTCTTCAATATGCCGGATTAAAATCATTCCAAGAAGTCTACGGTGTGATTTATATCGTAATCTTCATGGTTGGACTCTGGATTGAGAGCCTCGGTAAAAACCGATTCCCATTCCTGGCAATCGATATTCTCCTCTTTGTCGTAACAATTAGTGGATTATTCGGCATACCATTTCAATTCGCTTCCAACACCACTGCCGCAAAAGCAACTATTTTCTACTCACTCTTTATGTTGCTCCGCAACTTTAGCTTGTTTATTATGCTTCCTCGAACAATGGTTGTGACTCCGGCCAGAATGGCGGAAGTCGCAGAAAAGTGGCTATATCGAGGGACAATGCTTCTGCTCGTGGCAACCTTTGTATTTGTCACAAGTAAAGGCTACACCCTGACTGGAAAACGATTTTTTGATGAACAATGGTTACACCCTAACTGGATTGCAGTCTATTGCGGACTTGTAATTCTCTTGGCTGTTGTCGGAAAACATTTAAGCAAATGGGAAAAATGGAGCGGAGCAGCTCTAGCTGTCTATCTTGAATTGATGATGCAATCAAGAGCCATTCTCGTTGCCCTAGCCGGAGCTTTTGTGGTCATGTACTTCTTTGCGGTCGACCGAAACAAAGCAAAAGCACTCTTAACAACCCTGATTGGAGGATTAGCCGCCGGACTTGCCCTCTTTGCACTTTCGCCTGTCTTAGTAGAGTTTGAGCCAATTAGAAACATGATCGAAAGATCAAACACTACTGACCCAACTGCTGGTCGTATCGAGATGTTCCAATATGCAGTGGAAATCTGGAAAGAGTCCCCAATATTCGGGTACGGAATCAACAATGGATTCCAAATGGACAACTTCCTGGCCAAGTACGGAACAGAAACCGGAATCGTTGGCGTTGTTCTTTACTTCTTCTTCCTCGGAACCTTGCTCGTCACAAGTATAAAAGTATATAAGCGGTCTGTCGATCCAGATATTCAATACATCGCTAAACTCACAATTGCTTTTAACTCGTTCGTTTTCTTCCGCTCATTTGCCGAGGCAACTGATCTCTTCCATCTCTCAGACATTATGTCAAATGCTGCGTTTTTCTGGTCCGGAATGACGATTGCCGGCACGAGCACAATTGCCTTAAAGGCGAAGGAAACTCATATGGCAACGCAAACAATCATTGAGCATAAGCTTAACCCTACAACGGCCGAAGAATAACGTTAATGTGGCGGTTCGTCGCTAAGATGCAAGGATCTCATCATTTGGAGACCAATTCTTTCGAAAAATGAATCCCAAAACAAGATAAGCAATCCAGGCTACAACTGTAGCTAATATCATGCTAGCTAAAAACCTGGACACACCTGTTCCAATTGGCAAAATCTGAATCAGAAACATCACGAGAGCTGCTTTCGAAAGATGAATGACCGCCGATACCCAAAGCTTTTGAAATACAGTACAGGCCGCTTGTGCAATTCTTTCCGGAATGAGCACCGTAAAGCATAGCGACCACAGTCCCATTTCTTGCCAACTCATGCCATAACTTCGATATAGGATTGCCGCAGCTCGCTCTCCTATTGTCAAACTTCCAAGTATTGTTATCAACGACAATCCCGCCAAAAAAAGGCCGGCTTTTTTTGCAGTCTTACTGATCCATCCCCAATCACTCGTTGCAATTGCACTCCGCACCCCGGGCCAGACCGAACCGGTAATCATATCAACCAAGGTCATCATGATTCCAAGCATCAAAACCGAAATCTGAACTCGAGATAGCTCAATGTGGTTCGTCATTTGCCCAATAACCAAAACCGAAACCGAAAGCGTAATGTAGTCACCAAATTGCACTGCTGTTGAGGCCAAATTGGAACTCAACATCCGCTTAAAAATCTCCTTGGAAAAATTTCCAAGTCCCCCCAGCAGATAAGGCCGCTCCTTATACAATAGCTTCCAACTCAGCCAAATCATTGGCAAAACCTGAACAACGTAAAGTGCCGTCAAAAGCAAAAGCGGATTGGCTCTCCTCCAAGCCACATAAAGTGTTGCTAAAAGGCTAAGTCCATAACCAACCAGATTCACTGTACGCACGCGGTAGTCTTGCAATAAACCAGTGTAAACCGCACCAATGGGCAGAACAAAGTTCATCATGATCCCGTAGATCACCACAATGTAAATTCCAGTTCGCAAGCTATGCGAATAACCCATGAGATCCTCTGGAAAAATCCAATTCATCGGCATCAGGGCCGCAATCAAAAGTCCAATTATTCCGAGAACCGAAGCAAACAACAGTACCAAAATCAGCGAAGTCATAAAGATCTTACGCTCTTCCGATTCATCTTTCGAATGCGCTATATGAGAAAGTTCCATCGCCAAACCTGGACCAATCCCAAGATTCAATGTTGAAAACGTACTCATTAAAACAACAAGTGCCGAAAAAACAACATACTCATCGCCAAGGCGAGCAATAGCTACGGGAACTGCGCCAAGTTGAAGTACTCCACCAATGATTTTGGAGACCAAAGAAACACGAATGGTTTTACGAACATTGTCAGATCTCAAAATATTGATATCTGATTCAGCCTCCGGAGGCTCAACATTTCCAAATCGTGGCACTTAACTCAATTATAGGCAGTTCGAACTGACTAAATCATGTTCACAATCCGATTAAAGCACTCCGCCAGAAGACTTTTTTGCTGCGGCCATATATTCCTTAGCAAAATCAATGACTTGGTCTTCCGTAAGGCCACTGCTCATACCAATAAATCGATAGGAATAACCTAATCCAGGTTGACCTGTTTTCAATTCATTGAGCAAAAAGCCGATCTTGGCCTTCTCATAACTTGTAAAGCCAATTGGCGGCCGAAATGTATAAATGCCGTATTTAGTGTCGCCATCATTACGATCAAGAGTCATGACCGTAAATGGCACCATTCCATGAGAAGGCACATCAACCTCTCTCACTTTCAAATCCTTAATCACCCAACCTTGGGCATTAAAACAAATTCTTTGGTCATGAAATGCCTTGATACTGTCTGAAGCAATAATAACTGCATCAAACTGCCCAACTGGAGTAGTCCAAACTTGTGCCGCAATTCCAATCGGATCCAGAGTTTCATAAGTCTTTTCATCCATCATGTAGCTGATGTTCGGAACATCATCACCTTGTCGGACAGTAGATTTATCCAATTCAGTTGGCATCGATTCATAAAGCCATTGGTCATCATGAACCCGAGGAGTCTTGGTGTAAAACTTTTGCATTGTCAGCGCCGCCATAGGAATTGTGACAACTGCAAATGCGATGAATACCGGTTTCAATTTCATACTTTCCATCCTAGCCATTTGGCAACTAAATACATCAAATAGAATGCAAAACCCATAATTACGTAGCTTCCGTAATCGTGCATGAGCATTCCCATTTCTGAACCAAAATTGTTTCCCGTTACCCCAATAATCCCAATCCGAATCCCGTTCATCACAATTGCTAATGGCATTGCAATAACCAATATAATCATGTTGCCCCACCACTTAAGTTTTGCTGCAACAAATATAAACAAGGCCATAGAAATCATGGCTAAGGTCATTTTCATGCCGCTACAAGCCTCAGCAATGTTCAAATCAAAGTGAGGCAAATTGATAACGGTCGGAGACTCCAAAAACGGATCTTGTCCAACCAAATTCAAAAACAGATAAGAAATCTTTGTGGAGAAAATCTGCAAACTGCTTGTTTTCTCATCTAATAATCGCCCCCACATCGGTACTGCCGTTGAAAACAATGCCAAAAATGGCACTAATCGCCAGACCCATTTAAAACCAAGAAACGCCCAAGCCATGATCCCTAAGGCAACCATAAATGCCAGGCCAGTGCCAGTCGGAAATATCTGCCGAGCCGAGCCCCAAATAACATAAAGTGGTAATGGCAAAAGCAAAAGTGGAATCCAACTCGACTTGTATCCTAATTCCTTCCATTCCGGATAACGGATTGCAAAAATATAAAGAATCGCTAACGGAATCAGTGGTCCATGTTGATAATAACTGTCTGTTTCAAACCATGCTGCTGGTATTCCCATCGTAAATGGCCAGCCCGCCAAAACAATCAACACAAAACCAGCAATCAAAAAGATTCCTGTTTCAGTCTTTGCTAAACTTACAATCCGATCAATTAAAACTCTTAACTCTGGAGTTTCATTGTCAGCTTCTTTTGGATTTTCTATTGCTGAACTTACGCTCATATATCTTGGTTTCCCCGAATCTCAACAGTCATAACGCAATATTTGTTCCAACAATTCTTGAACCAATCTTTTATCTCGCGCCTTCTCGTTTCAAAACTGATTTTACCGTCCGCCACAAAATCGAAATATCAAGGCGAATTTTTGCAGTTCGGAAGTATTCAACATCTAAAGCAACTCGTTCTTCATAGCTCAAATCACTCCGTCCGCTACACTGCCATAAACCAGCACAACCCGGTTTCATCGCCAAATAGACATTCTCATTCTTACCGTACTTTTCAATTTCTTGCGGAACAATGGGACGAGGACCAACTAAGCTCATTTTTCCTTGAACAACATTAAAAAGTTGAGGCAATTCATCCAAACTCGTGCTTCGCAAAAACTTACCAAATCTCAAAAGCCTCGGATCATTCTCAATCTTAAAAGTCCGTTTATACTCTTCCATCAATGCCGGATTGGATTTTAAGATCTGCTCGGCATCTCGCCGCATGGTTCTAAATTTGTAGATGTAAAACTCTTTGTTGTTTTCACCCAATCGACGCTGCTTAAATATAACAGGTAGTCCATCTGAAAAAACAATCATCAAGGAAATAATCAAAAACACTGGAAATAGGATAAGCAATCCAATCAATGCCAGCCCAGTATCAAAGAGTCGCTTCATGATTCGATAGGATCGATCCATATAACGAGGCATTTCGCTCAGACCCGCGGATTTAAGCGCGTGTTTACGAGCAAACTCCTCCCGTTCAGAAAATCGACTTCCGTCGCCTATCATCAATACACCTGGTCTTCAAATTGGCACATTCAATGCCAAACTCAATTCAATCAATTCCAATACAAGCAGAAAAGGTAAAAAGTAAATCGGAAGTGACAATTCAAGGTCACCTTCCGATTCCTATTTTACCACAGGGGCCCGAAAACTCAAATTAACTCATTAGCGACGATAGTCGACAAAAGAGTGTACAGATCCGCCAGCTTGCGGAATGCTGTTACTTAAACTAATTCCTGGCAACATATCAATATGAGAAGCGGACTTAGCTTCGTATGCGATGTACCCACTCGCAAGAATAACTCCCGCGACTGCAGTAAATGCCAAAGCTTTGACTTCAAACATGATTTGGTCAACAACATCTGCATTAAAAACTTGATTAAAAAAGCCTTCCGGCTTTCGTTGAACTGTCTGGGCCGGACGAGCTTCCCCGTATGGCAATATGAAAATCTCTGTTACCTGTGGTTGAACAACCTGTTTGCGTAAGGCTCCCATAGTAAAGAATGTCGGTACATTTTTCGTGCCAACTCACCCCTTCCTTATCCATAAAAGCACTAGCTTTTCAAAAAAATCATTCAACGGTAACAGATTTAGCTAAGTTTCTAGGCTGATCTATCTCACATCCAAGCTCTTTGGCCATATAGTAAGAAAGCATTTGTAAAGGAACAATTGATGCCAACGCATTCAGAACGTCATCTCCACATTGCGGTAAAGATAAAGTCACATCCGCAACAGAGTTCAAACTGCTGTCATCGTTCGGCACCAATGCAACTGCATAACCACCTCTAGCCTGAATTTCACGAATGTTGCTGGAAAGCTTTTCTCTTGTCGATCCATCCGTAGCCCCAAAAATTGCAAGCGTCCCTTCTTCAATCAAGGCCAGCGGGCCATGCTTCATTTCTCCCGCCGGACATTCTTGAGTTGGTATATAAGCAATTTCCTTTAACTTCAATGCCGCTTCTAAAGAAACATTCGCATCTGCTCGGCGACCTAAAAAGAAAACTAATTTTGCCCGGCAATACTCCTTCGCAATTTCTTTAACTTGTGCTTCTAGTTCCAAGCACTCAGAAATCGAATCCGGGAAATTCCGCAGATTCTGAACCAATAGATCAGTCCGAACTCCTGGCATTTCCTTCACCTGCGCAATATGAATTCCTAGTTGCATCAAAACCAAGACTTGAGCCATATAGGCTTTCGTAGAAGCAACCGAAATCTCTGGCCCAGCTTGTGTAAACAAAACTCTATCCACTTCCCTTGCAATGCTAGAACCCACTACGTTCACAATTCCCAAAGTACGAATCCTTCTCTGCTTGCACAACTCCAGGGCTGCCAATGAATCAGCGGTTTCACCACTTTGACTAACAAAAACCGCCAGCGAACGGCGCGACAAGATTGGATCGCCGTACCGAAATTCACTCGAATAGTGAACGTCAGTAGGCAACTGAAGCATATTCTCAAAAACTGTTTTGCCCATCAAACCTGCGTGATACGCCGTTCCGCAAGCAATAATATTAACCCGATCAATTTCCTGCCAAACATGATCGCTAAACAAATCATTCAAGACAACGCGATTGCCTTCTAATCGACCACGCAGACTTTGCCGAACAACATCAGGTTGTTCATGAATCTCTTTGATCATAAAGTGGTCATAGCCACCTTTTTCTGCCATCGAAACATCCCAATCAACGGTAAACGGTTCTAATTTCGCCGCTCGACCATCTAGCATCATCACCTCTACACTATCTGCGGTCACCACCGCTATCATGTTGTTCTCTAATATCGCAACATTTCTTGTATAAGGCAATACTGCAGGAATATCGCTAGCCACCATATTCTCGCCATCTCCCAATCCAATAACAAGTGGACTCGCATTACGAGCGCAAACGATCTTCCCCGGCTCCCGATGACTCATGACAACAAAAGAAAAGGCCCCTTCCATTCTTTTAACTGCCGTGCGAACCGCGTCTTCTAAAGAACCTCCTTGCTCGTAAATAATCCCAATTACATGGGCCGCAACTTCGCTATCCGTTTCGCTTTGAAAAGTATGTCCAGTTTGAACAAGTTCCTCTTTTAGCTCCATATAATTCTCAATAATGCCGTTGTGAATCAAAGCAACACTAGCAAATTGGTCGTAATGAGGATGCGCGTTTAAGTCTGTTGGTGCGCCGTGCGTCGCCCATCGACTATGAGCAATCGCCGTATGAGATTCGGGCTTTGTCGCAATCACCAATTCCTGAAGCTCACTAAACTTGCCCGACTTCTTCAAGACCTTTAATCCTCCCCCGTCTAAATAAGCCACCCCCGCGCTATCATATCCACGGTACTCCAATCGTTTGATTTGGTCGACAACAACGTCCACCCCATTTCGCTTCCCTACATAACCAGCAATACCGCACATAGCACTAAAGTATACTTTTCACTCCGTACAACTCTTCGCCGACAACCCCACATCCACAAAACTTCTCAATCCATGAACGAAAAACAAAAACTAATTGAGCCAAAAATCAAAAAGGTTTTACAGGTTCACAACCGATACGTTTGGAGCCCTGGAGGAGAAATCGCCGTTCTCGAAGCCGAAGCCGAATTACTAAAAGCAGATGGAATTGAAGTCGACCAATACTTTTATGACAACAAAGATGATGATTTAAAAGGCATTGTTAACAAAATCAAAGCCGCAAAAGACTGCATATATAACCCAAAAACTGAACGCGATCTTTACCAATACTTAATCAAAACTCAGCCCGATATCGTCCACGTACACAATACTTTTGTCCACCTTAGCCCCAGCGTATTTAATGCTTGCCAAAAAGCAAACATTCCAGTCGTTCAATCCGTTCATAACTTTCGTATGCTATGCGCTCAAGCCGCTCTGCTCAGAGATGGAATTGTCTGCCGAGAGTGTTTATCTGGCTCCAAGCTTCCTGCCCTAAAACATCGCTGTTATCGTGGCTCGCTAGTCGCAACAATTCCCATTGTTCTGCACCAAGTTGTCAATCAAAAAACATTTACTCACAGTATTGATTCCTTAATCATGCTCAGTGAGTTTATGAAAGAAATCTTTATCCGCGCTGGATTTCCCGAAGAAAAACTTCTCGTAAAAGAACATTCCGCAGTTGATCCAGGCTTGCCAGATCACAGCCCAAGAGCAAAAAAAATGGTTTACGTTGGCCGGCTGGTAGATGAAAAAGGCCCTCACATCCTCACTCAAGGCTGGAAAATGGCAAATCTATCCGACTGGGAACTTCACATTCTAGGTGAAGGACCAATGAAAGACGAACTCATCAACCAAACAAAGGACTTCAAAAATATCACCTGGCATGGCTGGCAAGATCGAGAACAGGTTGTCAATCAAATCTCAACTTCCCAGTTCCTTCTAAACACTTCAACGTGTTACGAAAGTTTTGGACTCACAATTGTCGAAGCCCTCGCCTGCGGAACTCCCAGCGTCGTGCCCGGCCATGGAGCCATGCCTGCAATTGCCGACTCCCCCCAGATCGGATTAACTTTCGAACCTGGTAACCCAGAAAGTCTAAGCGAAACGCTAAGGCAAATTACTGAAATTTCTGAAGAAAATTGGAATCAACGATCAATTGAAGCCCGGAGCCGATACGAAAAAAAATATGTTCCAAAAGTTAATCTAAATCGACTGCTAGAAATCTACACTGAGACTATTGAATCATACCGAGGCCGGTAAAACTAACATATATGCCGCAATCTCTCGCCCAAGAGCCAGAATGTATGCTGAACTCCGGGTATAAATCTTCACTTCCTAAGAGGTTAATGGCAAGCGGAGCAAGTTGCTAATGAACTCCAGTTTGTTATGAAAAAGGCTCTAGTCACAATCGCCATCGGTGAAAAGTTCGAAAGAATCGAAGATAGTTATTCTCAATCACGCAAGGCGTACGCAGAAAAACATGGGTACGAATACATCGTATACCGAGATATGCCCCAAGAATGGCTAGATATTAAGCGAAACTACCCTCAATCGCGCCAAGCCAATATGTTTAAGTTGTACCTTCCAACTTTACAACAAGAATATGATTTCGTCGCATTTATCGATTCCGACACCTATGTCAATCCGTGGGCTCCATGTTTAACGGAAATTGAACCTTTGATTCCCCAGTTTGGATTTGCCGCCTGCATGTCCATGACTTACGAAGAGCGACACCGATATTTCCCAAACTGGCCAGTTGACTATTACAAAGGGCTCGAAGAAAGAGACAACATCAAATTGCCTCCCATAAGAGATCGAAAAATCGATATCAATGGCGGGCTCATGCTATACCGCCCGCGTGAAATCGCCGAAAGATGGCTAGAACTGGCAAGCCAAGACACAACCTTAACCCAAGAAAACCTTCTCTGCGTCACCGATGTCCAAGACGGACTCTGTCATATCATGGAAGATGTCTGGAACCGAATTTGGTATTACCAAAAGTATCGAACAAGGTTTCTAAGGCCGGTCAAAAGTGAATTCGGAAGATACCGTAATGCACTCATCAACCGTGCCGCGCATCCTTTCGAAAAACTTTTGCTCCAAAAAGAAATCAAAAGGTGCTACATGATGCACTTTGCCTACGAGCACCACAAAACGCTCTGGCCATATTCGTTCGGAGATTCAATCAAAAAGCCAAACATGTAGAAATTGACATTTCGACCACAATTTCTGCTTCCCTGGTAATCCTATCTGTTCAATTTGAACCAAGCTACGGAATTCCTATAGGGTATGGCAGAGGCAGGGCAAACTCGTAGGCAATCAAAGGTTAATAGTGAAACACCATCCTCTATTAACTTAAACCCAATTTCTCGAATCGTCTTTTGGCAAGGCATGGCCAGTCATCACCAATGGCCATATATCGAAGAACTTGCCACGAGCTTTGGTTATGAAGTCATATGGGTCACGCTTGGTTCAAACGAAAATGAAATGAGAGAGAAAATGGGGTGGCCGGTATTAGATGGCAAAAACCTCAAACTCGTCCCTCGACCAAGCGCGGAATCAATTCAAAAACTACTGGCGGAACAAGACCAGAACACATTACATGTCTTCTCCGGACACAACCTCAAACTCAGAAATGCGAGATATTTTTGTGCAAGCCACAAAAACAAGAGCAAAAATCGGCATGATGAGCGAACCGCCAATGCCAAACAGAATCCCAATGTTTGTAAAAAGTGCCGGGCATAATCTATTCAGAATTCGTTACGGGTCAAGAATCAGTCATGTGTTTTCAATCGGTCATCTTGGCACCAAATGGTATAAGTCTGTTGGTTACAGCAATAGACAAATCATTCCTTGGGCTTATTTCCCCCCCACTCCAAATCTACCGGAGAGAACATATCCAAACTCAGAATATCAAATCGTATATATCGGAGCATTAAATTCAAGAAAAGGACCAGATGTACTGTTTAAAAGCTTAGCGTTCCTTGCTAAAAAATCAAAATGGAAGCTAACGGTTATTGGCGAAGGTCATCTGCAAGCTCAATGCCAAGATATTGCCCAAAGGCTTGGCGTCGCATCTAACATCGAATTCAAAAGATTTCTACCTTATGAAGACGCCATGGCCGAACTTGCAAAAGCCGATCTTGCCGTGGTCCCTAGCCGACACGATGGATGGGGAGCTGTTGTTAGCGAGGCCCTCTTGTGTGGCGTACCCGTAATTTGCACCGATCAATGTGGTGCCGCCGATCTCGTGCGAAATCCACTCCGTGGAGCAATCGTGCCGGCAAATGATCCCGCCGCTATGGGTAAAGCCATTCTCCATTGGTACACCGTCGGCGCTCTAGATGGAGTCAATCGCAATCGACGTGCCGAATGGGCTCAATCCATTTCCGGTGCCGCCGGAGCTGCTCACTTTAACAGTGTCATCGCTCCCGAACCAGAAGAAGGTTCGATTCCAATTTGGGCTGCCAGCTAATCCCAAAGGATTTCATCCAGCACAGATAAACTGCCACCATGCAACAAAGATCTGTGTTGGTCACGGGCGGAGCAGGATTTATTGGTAGCCATCTAACATTGGCACTATTACGAGATAATCACAACGTGACAGTCATTGATGACTTATCAAACGGATTACAATCTAACGTCGATCTTTTTGAAGGCAAAGCCGAATTTGTCCATGCGAGCATCACCGATCTTGATGCCCTCCAAATTGCTGCAAAAGGAAAAGACACCATCTTTCATATGGCTGCCATCAGTAACGTGCAGCAAACCCTAGATCAACCCGGCCTTGCCCATGCCGTAAACGCCACCGGAACCCTAAACGTCTTTGAAGCCGCTCGAGCAAATCAGGCCCATGTTGTCTATTCTTCCAGCGCCGCAACTTATGGAGATACCGAAGGAAATCCTAAAACCGAAGCCGGGCCAACTCACCCCCTAAGCCTCTACGGGACACAAAAACTGTTCGGAGAGTATCTTCTCAAAAACTACGGACACCTATTTGGCATCACCGGAGTGTCCTTAAGATACTTCAATGTGTATGGAGAAAGGCAAAGACCAGATTCTCCCTACAGCGGAGTCATTTCCGTTTTTGCCGATCGAGCTCAACAAAATCTACCAATAACAATTCACGGTGATGGCACACAATTCCGAGATTTTATTGCGGTAGAAGATGTAGTGCAAGCCAATCTATTGGCCATGGAACATCGCCAAATCTGTAAACACCCATTCAATGTTTGCACTGGCTCCAGCACAACAATTTCTGCTCTGGCAAAAGCAATTACTGCCGGAGCAAATTCCACCAGCGAAATCACACATGGCGAACGCCGAGAAGGAGATATCCAAAAATCTTGTGGCAACCCGCGAATGATTCAAAGCCAAATGAAGTTTGAAATTACGGTTCCTTTCGCCGAAGGAATTAATGCTCTGGTTCAGAACTTAGCCAACTAATCAATCGACAACTGGAGGACGCTCCTTAATCGGTTTACATGGATTTCCGGCGCAAATCATTCCCGCCGGAAGATCCTTCACAACCACAGATCGGCTGGCAACAATCGCTAAATCTCCAATCGTGACTCCCGGCCCCACAAAACAATCCGCCGCAATCCAAGCCTGATCGCCAATTGTAATCGGCTCCCAAACTAAAGGAAAAAGTCTTTTTGTATAGTCATGCGATCCCGTACAGAGATAGCTGTATTGAGAGACAACACTCATCTTCCCAATCGTGATCCTTCCGTAATTGTAAAGATCAACATTCCAGCCAACCCAACTCCCATCCCCAATTTCTAGTTCCCAAGGATACAAAACCTTGACCGAGTTTGCAATCTTAACTCCCGAACCTATTTTTGCCCCAAATAGCCGCAACAAAAAACACCGCCAGCCATCAAAAAATAATCGCGGCGAAACCCGAAAGAAAAGCGTCCAAACCATTCCCCACAAAACACGCTTGATCAATATGGCCTTTGACCATTTTGTCCGACTCTGAGTCAAGTCTAATTTCGGATTATCTGCCATTGAACTCTTTTCCAAATTTCATCGAAAGCAAGATTAACTTACCTGTAACAATTTCAATCGTGCCAAACAAGTACTCTTACTATCGGTACTAAAACTAGTTTCGCTTGAAAAGCAAGTATTTCTGCAATTCGCCTCCCGGCATCCAAGCCAACAAAGCAGTAAAATACAGATTCCGGGAGGGCGATTTGCCGAATATAGTGCCTTGGAGAAAATGTTGGAAAAATCTAGTACCGAAATTGGTATACCCGTACTCAATGGAGCCGGCATCGTGAATGCCGATGTTCTAAAATCACATTCCGCTGTTGTAAACAGTCCCGCTGTCAAAGCTGGAAAAATCAATTTATCAAATCGTAAAGCACTGCAAGTTGCTGTCATTGGAACAGGCTATGTCGGCCTTGTTACGGGCGCAATACTTGCCGATCAAGGTCACAATGTAATCTGCGTCGATCAAGATCAAAGCAAACTCGATGTCATCAACCGCGGCGAATCTCCAATCTACGAACCTGGCCTCGAAAAAATCATCCAAGCAAACCTTCGCAACGGAAGATTAACGACTACAAATCTCACCGCTTCCGCCGTTGCAAGTAGCGAAATCATCATCATCGCTGTTGGAACCCCCCCAACAGAAGATGGCACGCCCGATCTAACCGCCGTCATATCCGTGGTCAACGACATTGCTCGTTCCATTACAAAATACACAGTCATCGTCAACAAATCAACGGTGCCCGTTGGTACCGGCGACCTCGTCGAAAACACTCTTCTGGCAAATGGAATCGACCCCGATCTATTTGATGTCGTCTCAAACCCAGAGTTTCTTCGCGAAGGGTCGGCCGTCGAAGACACAGTCCATCCCGATCGAATCATTATTGGGGTCAATCGGGGAGGAGCTGAAACCAAACTCATCGAGCTTTATGGCACCTACGGATGCCCAATCTTGGTCACTAATCGCAACAGTGCAGAAATGATCAAGTACGCCACTAATTCATTTTTAGCCGTCAAAATCAGTTTCATCAATGCCATCAGTCGTATCTGCGAAAAATCCGGAGCCGATGTATCTGAAGTCGCCAAAGGAATGGGACTCGATAAACGCATATCTCCGCTATTCTTGCAAGCCGGCCTCGGTTGGGGAGGAAGTTGCTTCCCTAAAGATGTGCAAGGTTTAGGCCGAACGGGGGAAACTGTTGGCTATCAATTTGATCTACTCACTGCCGCTTATCAAATCAATAACGAGCAAGCTATTCACTTCCTAGATCGGCTCAAAACAAGACTTGGCAGTTTAGAAGGAAAGAAAATCGCCCTATGGGGCTTGTCATTCAAGCCCAACACCGACGACGTTCGGGATGCTAAATCAATTGAAATGATTGACTATCTCAAAGAAGCCGGAGCCATAATTGTTGCCCACGATCCCGTTGCCATGAATAACATGAAACGGATCCACCCCGACATCACTTATGCCGAAACCCCACTCGAAGCCGCTAAAGATGCGGAGGCCGTTATTCTCGTGACGGAATGGACAGAATATATTGAAGTCAATCTCGATGATCTCGCCAAAACGGTCAAAAACAGATTGATTTTCGATGGCCGTCGAGCCATTCGACGTGCCGACGCCGAAATCTCCGGATTCGAATACCAAACGATCGGCTGTATCTAATCAACAGCCGATCCAGTCATTCAGTTAACCATTGCAAGGGAGTCAACTCGCACCCGAGTAAACTCACAATCATATGAACATCCTGGTAACGGGCGGATGCGGATTTATTGGCTCCAACTTTCTCAACAAGTTTGTGCCAATAAATCCAAACGATAGTTTTCTCAATTGCGATGCCCTCACCTACGCCGGAAATCCACATAATCTTGAAAAAATCCAAGGATTAAAAAACTACAGTTTTCAAAAACTTGATCTTTCGGAATATGAACTCACCCTTCAAACTGTTCAAGATTTTCAGCCCGATACAATCATTCATTTTGCTGCCGAATCCCATGTCGATCGATCAATCACCGGGCCAAGAGCATTTTTAGACAGCAACGTCATCGCCACTTATAATCTCTTAGAATCTTGCCGAATCACCTGGAATGAAAAATTCGATGGCAAAGTTTTTCACCATGTCAGTACCGATGAAGTCTATGGAGAATTAGGAGAAACGGGAAAGTTTAAAGAGACAACGCCCTATGCTCCCAGCAGCCCCTACAGTGCTAGCAAGGCCGCCAGCGACCACTACGTTCGCGCTTGGCACAAAACGTATGGCCTCCCAATAAAAATTACAAATTGCAGTAACAACTACGGCCCTTTTCAATTTCCAGAAAAACTCATTCCCGTTATGATCCTCAACGCGGTCGAAGGCAAGCCCCTTCCCGTCTACGGTCAGGGATCAAATATCCGAGACTGGCTCTTTGTCGAAGATCATTGCGATGCCATTTGGAAGGTCATCCAACTGGGCAAAATCGGAGAAACTTACAACATCGGAGGCGAATCCGAGCGCACTAACTTAGAAGTCGTGCAAGCCATTTGTCAAATCGTAGCTTCCGAAACATCCCAAGACGTGGATAATGTACTGAACCTGATCACCTATGTCAAGGATCGACCCGGCCACGATTTCCGATACGCAATCGATATCACAAAAATCAAAAATGAAATCAATTGGATGCCTCAAGTTTCATTTGAACAAGGTTTGGCCCAAACTGTGCGCTGGTATCTCAACAACACAGAATGGATTGACAACGTTAAGTCCGGACAATATCAAGATTGGATCAAAACTCACTACGGGAATCAAGTATGAAAAGAAAAGGAATTGTCCTCGCCGGAGGCAGTGGCACGCGCCTCTATCCCAATACGATTTCAGTCAGTAAACAGCTCATTCCTGTTTATTCAAAACCCATGATCTACTACCCCATTAGCGTTCTTATGCTGGCGGGAATCCAAGAAATTTTAATCATCACCACGCCCACCGATCAACCTGCATTTCAAAGACTATTAGGTTCCGGTGAACAGTTCGGAGTTCAGTTCTCTTACGAAATCCAGCCTAACCCCGAAGGTCTAGCTCAAGCTTTTATCATAGGAGAACAATTCCTCAATAACGCTCCCGCCGCCCTTGTCTTAGGAGACAACATTTTCTATGGACAAAATTTAACCGGTCTAGTGAGAGAAGCAAATTTACAAGAAACTGGAGCAACCGTTTTTGCTTACCAAGTAGAAAACCCAAGTGACTACGGCGTCGTTTCATTCGATTCCAGCGGAAAAGCCGAAACCCTTGAAGAAAAACCCAAGGATCCCAAATCAAATTACGCCGTAACCGGACTCTACTTTTACGACAACAAAGTTGTCGATTATGCAAAAAACCTCAAGCCGTCAACTCGGGGAGAACTAGAAATCACCGATCTCAACCGCCTCTATTTAGAAAATAACCAACTCAAAGTCGCTCATTTTGGCCGTGGATTTGCCTGGCTAGATACCGGAACGCCAGATTCAATGCTCCAAGCATCAAACTTCGTCCAAGCCGTCGAAGAAAGGCAAGGATTAATGATTGCCTGCTTAGAAGAAATCGCATTCCGAATGGGCTGGATCAACCAATCCGATTTAAGAACTCTCGCCCAACCAATGCTCAAAAATAAATATGGTCAATATCTCTTAAATATCGCCAACCACTAGTCAAATGCAAGTCATCCGCCCAACCCATCTTCCCCAGTTAGCCATTATTACGCCCCGAGTATTTGAAGATTCAAGAGGGCACTTTTTTGAACTCTTCAACCAAACTGCATGGTCAAATCATGGATTAGATATTGACGTCATGCAAACCAATGTGTCCCAATCTTCAAAAGGAGTTTTGCGCGGACTTCATTATCAATGGCCAAACCCGCAAGGAAAACTTGTCACATGTCTACAAGGAGAAATCTGGGATGTCGCCGTTGATATTCGACCATCTTCGCCCACCTACGGTCTTCATCACGCTGAAATTCTCAGCCAAGAAAACAAAAAGCTCTTCTGGATCCCAGAAGGATATGCCCACGGTTTCATCACGATGTCCGAATCCGCCGTCCTTTGCTATCACACTACGGCTCCATACTCTCACCCCGACGATAGAGGTATTCACTTCCAAGACCAAGAACTAAATATTCCCTGGCCAAATCTCCAGCCTCTACTCAGCGATAAAGATACAAATCTCCCCAATTTAAAAGAAGTGGCAATCGAACATCTTCCTAAGATACAACCTTACAAAAGTTAATACCGAACTGGAGTTGTATTCAAAGGTTGCGAAACGTGAACTTCATTAGTCTCTTCATGGTGTTCGTTCGATTGCAAAACCGGCTTAAAAAATCCGATCAATGCCGCAATTCCCAATGCGGAAATTGCAACAAACAATCCCATGGAAAGCTTTCCAACGTTTTGTTGGGCTCTTTCGCTAATGGCAAGACCCCAACGAATCGAGAAATTCCATATTCCGTAAGCAAAATGGTAAGCGCAAGCCAAGATTCCAACTACGTAAAACAATCCAACCAGTCCACCAAGACCACTCAAACGAGCCGCCCAAGTATCATACAAAATCACCTCTGCCCCTTGAATCTGACCCAACACAGAAGTCGTCGCCATGTGATAGGCCAAGAAGAAGAAAGCAGCGATGCCGCTGGCTCTTTGCAACCAATAATAGCGATTCTCCCGGTACTTCATCGCCGAATTTGTGTAATTCTCACTGGCGCGCGAAACAATAAAGATCCCGTAAACCGCATGGAAAATGAGCGCTGGCCAAATCACTCCAAATTTCAGCAAATAAAGCAAATGCTTCGGCATTCCCTCAAAAAAACCGATGACTCCGTTGAACTTATCTGGACCTGCCAAGCTAAATGTGTTCAAAAACAAATGCTGCATCAGATAAAAACCAGTCGGTATTACTCCGGTTAAGGAATGCAACTTGTGCCAAAAGTAATTCTCTCGCATGGGTGCCATGCTTATCTTACCTAGCCAATAATCCCATCTTGCTCATCTGCGCCCCCTTTTCGGGCCCTACTCCGTCCGAACCATTGGCAACGTCGCCAGATATTCTCAAAAAAGACCAATAAGGAAAAAAAATGCCAGAAATACTTGATATCACCGCTAGAGAGATTCTCGACAGCCGAGGAAACCCAACCGTAGAAGTCGATGTGCTTCTAGAAGATGGAACATTAGGAAGAGCTGCCGTACCAAGCGGAGCATCCACCGGCGCTTTTGAAGCCGTAGAACTGAGGGACGGAGACAAAGCTCGATACATGGGAAAAGGCGTCCTTCATGCCGTTGACAATGTAATCGAAAAAATTGCACCAGAACTTGTCGGAGAAGAAGCCGGAGACCAAGTATTCATCGACACAAGACTATTAGAATTAGATGGAACTCCAAACAAAGCAAGCCTTGGCGCAAATGCTCTCCTCGGAGTTTCCCTGGCTGTCGCAAAAGCCATGGCCGATCACACCGGACTTCCACTCTATCGATATGTAGGAGGCGTTTATTCCAATGTTCTTCCTGTCCCAATGCTCAATATCTTAAACGGCGGCCAACACGCCGACTCAAATGTGGACTTCCAAGAATTTATGGTTCTTCCGGTTCAATTTGATTCTTTTGCGGAAGCACTCCGCGCCGGTAGCGAAATCTTCCAAAATCTCCGAACAGTTCTCAAGTCAAAAGGACTCAACACCGGGGTCGGCGACGAAGGAGGATTTGCTCCAAATCTAGAATCTCAAGAACTTGCATTCGATTACATCATCGAAGCCATTCAAAAAGCCGGATACACACCAGGTGAAGACGTATGGCTCGGCATTGATGCCGCCGCTACCGAATTTTTCTCCGATGGAGCATATCGATACAAAGACGGAACCGTCAAATCACCAACTGAACAAGCCGAATACTTAGCTAGCCTCTGCGACCGATACCCCATCATCTCCATTGAAGATGGTTGCGACGAAGAAGATTGGGATGGCTGGAAAGAAATCACCCAGCTAAAAGGCGACACCGTTCAACTCGTGGGCGATGACCTCTTCGTAACAAACGTCGAAAGACTTTCTCGCGGAATTGAAACCGATACGGCAAACTCAATTCTAATCAAAGTCAATCAAATCGGAACACTAACCGAAACTCTAGCCGCCGTTGAAATGGCCAAAAGAGCAAGTTACACGTCCGTAATGAGCCACCGATCGGGAGAAACTGAAGACGTCACAATTGCTCACCTTGCCGTCGCCACAAACTGCGGACAAATCAAAACTGGCGCGCCAAATCGAAGCGACAGAGTAGCAAAATATAATGAACTACTCAGAATCGAAGAAGAATTAGGCGAATCCGCCGTCTATGCCGGACCAAATGCTTTTGGAAAACTAGTTTCAAGATTCCGCTAAGGATCCTCAATTAATATCCAATAAACATCACAATAGAACCAGCTTTGTTAAGAATTAAACAAGCTGGTTCTATCATATTTATTTTGACAAAAACACCAGATTAGTGCGTAACTGCTTCTGATTCTAAACCGAGAATCAAATCCGATTTCGAACCGAACTCAACTGAACCGACTAATATTCCACCAAAATCTTCCAAAATCACCAGTAAAATTACTGGTTCTCTGGAACAAATCTTGCTGAATTTGGCCTAACCAATACAAAGCCCCTGTATACTAGTGGTGTTTTGCGGACAGAGTTGTTCTGCATATTATTTGATTTGAGGAAAAAATGCGAAAGATATTTTCTATAGCCCTGCTTACAGTCGCCGGACTGTCGCAGGCCATCGTTATCGATGATTTTAATTCAGGAGCGGTAACAAGTGTAATCAACGGCGGATCAGTCAGCTCTTATACTGCATCCGGCGTCTTAGGTGGGTTCAGATATATTAACCAAAACGTTGTCTCCAACTTCGGACTCAGCCACACATCAGCCGTAACAAGCGGTGCAAACGGATATTACGTCAGCAGTGCTAAAACCGGAGTCGATGCAAACGAAAAAATCGGATATGGTCTAGACGTCACGGGTAACAACTCAGTCGGAACCGACTTAAACTTGAACTTGTCAAGCCTTTCCGCATTCACTTTCCAAGTTCTCGAAAATGATCTCTCAACCGACTTCAAAATCGGAATCTTTTCTCGAACTTCTGGCTTAACAACCTTTTCCAATATTCACACCGTTGGAAGCGTAGTCTGGGGAAGCCCAACAACCGTCACCGTCAACTTTTCTGAGTTTTCAAACCCCGTTGACTTTGCCGACGTTGATGCAATCTCGTTCTACGTTGACGGTGTATTAGACGACGATGTCGTTCTAGATAACTTTGAAGCGGTTCCCGAACCGGCAACAATGACCCTTCTAGTAGCTGGAGTAGCCGCACTAGCCGCCCGCCGTAAAAAGGCAAATCGATAAGTCAACATTTAGACTAAAGATATTTTTAATGATTATGAAATCCCTCAAAATTCTCGCAATAGGAGCAATCAGCCTGTCTGCCGTCGCTGCAAACGCGCTAATCATGGTTGATGACTACAACACTGGTGGCGGTTCCGGATCAATCAATTCTGGTTCTGGATACTTCTTCCAAAACGGCACAATGATCGGCGGAGACCGCCTCAACTATCTAGAAATCACCGGAAACAACATCGGACTTTCTTTTGATGTGGATGTCCTCTCTGGCATCATCTCAATGTCCAAACAGCCCGGCGTTTCTGGAATCGGACAAGTAAGATACGGCTACCAGCCAAGTGGCCAAACATCAGCGTTCCAAGACCTCAACATGAACTTTAGTGGTGAAAACCAATTTAAAGTAACGGTTCTAAGCAATGACCTGGTCGGAAACCTTCGGTTAAGACTCAGAAGCAGTTCTGCAAACGCAGGAATGTTCTTGATCTCCACAAAAGCCATTGCTGGAGGAATCAACTCCCCAACTGACGTCACATGGGACTATAGTGAATTCGCAGGAATGAACTTTAGTGACATTGACCAAGTAATTTTAGAAGTTGCAACCGGAACCGGCGGAGATATTGCATTCGACAATCTTCGTGCAGTTCCAGAACCAGCAACGATGATCCTCTTAGGTGGAGCTGCCGTTGCCGCTCTTGCTCGAAAACGACGCAAAGCTTAAAAGCTAACTATCAAACACAATAAAACCCCGGCTGGATACTCCAACCGGGGTTTTTTAGCAAATCAACTACTGGTCGCAACTTCCGTCGCTAAATAGCCAGATAACTGTTCCAAATGCTCAAGGTCGTGGAAAACAACCATGGTCAAATACTCTCGAATTGAGGTGGTGGTGCCATCCGGACGGGCAAAAGTCAAATCAAAGTCTCCCTGTTCCAAACCATTCACATAATCAATGGTCATGCCCCGTCGACTTTCAAAAACCTCACCTTCATGGAAAACTTCCTTAGAAGCAAATCCATGCTCTTCACATCGACCATCTGGATCGTACCAAGGCACTTCCCGACCAGAATGTAATTTCGCAACTCTTATGCGATCAAGAACCGTCTGCTCATAATCTGCCAAATGTGCAATAACTTCGCGGGCTGTAAACCGGTCCGGATCAATACGATCATCAAGGCGATCGTGCGGGAAAACTCTCAGGATCCGCTCAACAATTTTTGGAGCAGATGAAAGGGAATGCAAAAGCATCTCATCCATGACTCTACTTTACAACCAAATGAGCCTAAAAACAAAGAATTACGCCAAAATTTCTCACTTCAGGACCATACATTTTCAAGAGCCTTTCTGCGTAGAATAAAAACGAGCTTCGTAAACAAACGAGGCTCAACAAAATTGGAAATATTATGCAAGTAAAACTAGTAACTGTTCCCGAAGCTCTACCAGAAAAAGTTTATACAACGGAAAAAGTTGGCATCTCCAAAGCAACCCACGATGCTCACCTCGGACTCTGGAAAGGATACGCAAATAAAACCAATGAAATCCGAAACCTGCTCGCTAACGTCGATACCGACCCCACAAAAGCAAACCAAGTCTATTCAGAAGTCCGAGCTCTAAAAGTCAATTACGCCTTTGCCTATGGTGGATACATCAACCATAAAGTCTATTTCGAAACCTTAGGAGGAGATGGAGGCCCTGCAACCGGAGATGTTGCCACTCTCATTAACGAAAGCTACGGCAGCTTTGAAAAATTTATCGAAGACTGGAAAGCCACCGGCATGGCCGGACGAGGTTGAACCTTCCTAGGATATGACCACGAAGAGCAGCGAGTCCACACCTACATTGGAGATTCCCAAGACACGTTCCCAACATGGAATCACACGCTCCTCTTAGCAATGGATGTCTACGAGCATGCATACTTCCTCGATTTCCAAGCCGCCCGGATGAAATATATTGAAGCCTATACTCAGTCTATTGATTGGTCGGCTGTCAATGCTCGGCTCCCCAAGTAAATCCTAACAAACAATCAAGAGTCAGATGTTCACATGCGAAGATCTGACTCTTTTTTGCCAATGTTGTTATATGCAAGTTATGGCTTAATTTCTACCATTTTCCCCATAACAATTTTAGCCGATGGTTCGCTAATCAATCCGCCCTGCATTCCAACATCATTAGAGCCAAGCTTTTGTGCAACAAAAGTATTGTCTGCCATCAACCCGGTTGCAAAGAATTTTCCGCTGAAAAGCCACTTCGCATGATCTTTCGCAATAATACTTTTTGCAGAAGGGGTTTGAATCAGTTCAATCACGCTAGTCGTGGATTTGTTTAAGAAAACCATTCTAACTGCTACTCTTTTATTCAATCCCGGAAACTTTTTGTCAACTGGAATATCAGCAATTTCAATGGAATTTAACAAATAGCCTTTCAAGCTAGATTCCGGAGCATAAAGGCTCATGTTGGTCAGTTTTGCAATGTCACGAATAACCTGATGACTGTCCTTCGGATTTCTTTCGCGACCATTATTAACAGTCTGAATGTTTTGGTGAGCAATGGTTACAGTAAGCAATGTAGACAACATAATCAGAATCTTCCTAAAAAAGAGTCTGCAAGAATCATGCCGATGCTCAGTCCAATGAAAACAAAAATAAACGTGGATGAAGCATCCGTGCTTCGTCCTCCGTTACCACCCTCCTTGGTGTTTCCACGCTTACAAAAGAATATACGCTTAAACCCCCATGGCCGACAACTTATCTAGTCGTCAAGTCCCGGTAAATCTGTGCATGCTCCCGTGCGCAACGGGTCAAGTCGTACCAATCTTCAGCTCGAATCGAAGCCGATGCCCCAATTGTTTCGCGATGAATAGGAGAGTTTAGAATTTGCAAAAGGCTAAACAGAAGTTCATCGTCATTTTCAAACAACTCTAAGTTCACATTTTCTGTGCCCATTTCTGCCAATCCCCCGGCCCGACGCACCATCACAACTTTGCCCAATCGCATCGCTTCGGCGGCCACCATGCTAAATCCTGCTCGATGATAAGGAACGATAACAATCTCTGCCGCCGCCAGCCAATCCCACTTGTCAAATTCTCCATCAACTACGGTAGTGGCTTCGCCCGGACGCTCGTTCGATAAATCTCCCAATGCCACAACTTTTACATTTGGCATTTCAAAATTAAGCTGTTCCGCCGCCGACCAAAGTGCCTCAAATCCTCGATCGCTCCCATAAGGTCCCGAACCGCCAACACAACCGGCGATTCCGGATCCAATCCCAGTTTCACCCGGGCTTCCTGAGTTTCAAGGCGAAATTCCGGCACATAAACCCCCGGCACAACCACCTCTAAGTTCAATGTTTCCGCCTCTTCTAAAGGTTTCTTCACCGCCCGACTCACACAAATGCCCACTCTTGACGCATTGAGCCGGTCGATTAGGGGGCCAACTGTTGTCTTCGGCATATCGTATGCCGTATACAGCCAAGGCTTCTTAAGATAAAACGCCTCACTACAAGCCCACGCCGAACGATATCCAAAGGCATGAACAACATCAAATCCCTTTGCCGCTTCGTGCAAAGCTTTTGAAACTTGCCGATCCGCCTTCCATCCCGTCTCATTGGGAATCCAAGATTCAGCATCATCAATAACAACATCAATCCCTTCTGCTTTCAATGAATGACGCAAAACCTCCGTATAGGTAGCAATTCCACCAATCCGTTGCCGACGTAAAAATAAAACTCGTATCAATCTCTTTCCTAGCGAGGAACAACCTGCTGTTCAATAACTGAATCTAACACTTGGTCAACCGAATATCCCTCAATTTCCGCTTCCGCTCTCAAAAGAATCCGATGACGCAAAATCGGCATCGCCAATTCCTTAATGTCATCCGGAATCACAAAATCCCGACCACGAATCGCTGCCAACGCCTTGGAAGAAGAAACGAGTGCAATTCCAGCTCGGGTCGATGCTCCAACCGCAATGTTCTGACTACCGCGCGTCGATCGCACAATCTCAAAAATATACTGAAACATCTTGTCTTCCACCTGAACCGCCTGAACTTCTTCTCTCAGTGACCTCAGTTCATCGGCCGAAAGCACAGTATCAATAGAAGCCGAACTCAAGTCAGTGGATCTAAATCCCTCATGAAACCTCCGCAAAACATCAATTTCCGCTGCCTCATTTGGATAATCCATGATGATCTTAAACAAAAATCGATCCTGTTGGGCTTCCGGTAAAGGATAGGTTCCCTCGTGCTCTATAGGATTCTGAGTGGCAAAAACTAAAAATGGATAAGGCAATTCATACCGAACACCATCAATTGTCGATTGCCGTTCTTCCATCGCTTCCAAAAGTGCTGCTTGGGTCTTTGGCGGAGTTCTATTGATCTCATCCGCTAACAAAATGCTCGTGAAAATCGGCCCTTTTTTCAAGCTAAAATCAGAACTTCTTGCATCAAAAACATTTGTTCCAATAACATCACTGGGCATAAGATCTGGAGTAAATTGCACTCTCTTAAAATCCAAATCCAATACTTCTGCCAAAGTTTTAACTAGGAGAGTCTTGCCAAGACCAGGCACCCCTTCCAATAAACAATGTCCATCTGCCAGCAAGGCAATAAACGCCTGTTCAATGGCCCGATCCTGACCTACAATTGCTTTGCTCACTTCGCGGTTAACTCTAACCGCCGCATCTGCCACCGACATGCAACAATCCTACCTGCCCGAACCAGCCGGGAACTTCAAACATCGGTACAATGTTAGCCATTCTGAGGCTTAAAGTTAAACGTCAATCTCTATGAAGATCAACCCGTCCGTAAAAGTATCATTGGTTGCTGCCTCAATCGGCATTTCTGGCTATCTGGCCTTTTGGGCTTATAGCGAAATCAACGTCGGAAACTACAATCCAAAACCACTGATTCCCGGCTCTGTTAACCTCGTTGCATTCAAAACTGGCGGAAACCTAAGAATCCGGGTCGCAAATAGAATCGCTAACCTGGTCGAAGTTGCCGGCAATGGAGATTCCCAGCGCGGAAGCGATATCAGCGAAGCCGATGTCGACGCCAAAAGAATCCCCATCAGAGAATTCCTCCAAAGCCTTCAAGGAAACGAAAAAGCTCTCGGAAAATTCCTCATGGCTCTAAATGAGCTCGATGGACAAGACTTAATTCCATATAACGCCGTACCGTGGGAAGAAGCCGATATTCGAAAAGCCCTGGATGGCGACCCCGTACTCTCCAAAAAACTCGAGCGCGACATCCATTTTAATCTCAACGGACAACCCCCCAAATCGATTCGTATGGCGGCTATCCAAGATGGAATTTCGGTCAAAATAAAAGTCCCCGTTAAAATCTCAATCGGAGGCGAAGAAAAAATCGTTGTCGGAACCGTAACGGAAGCCTTCCGACCACGTTTCGTAGTGGAATTCGAAAAGGCAATCAAAGAAGAATTCGAGCCAAGCAGCGCATTCTTAGCCGGTAATTATGCGAAACTTGCCGAACCGATCTGGAATGGCGAATCTGAACCTGAAAACGTTCGTAACTCCCTCGAAAACCTCATCAGTCAAAACAGAAAATCTCAACTTGCAGAAAAACCGGAACGAGTCTTGCAAGGAGCTCAAGTCTTAGTAACCGATCAATTATTTACAGGAATATCGTCCACAAGCTACAAAGACGATCGAAAAAGAGACTACTATCAACTCAATTTTGACGTTAATGAAGAAGGGCGAAAAAGACTGTGGAAATATAGCCGGGATACTAATGGCTTTGAACTGCTAGTAGTTGTAGATGGAATTGCTATTGCTGCCCCAAGAATCACAACTCCACTAAATGGAAGTACAGTGGCGATTCGAGGATTGCAAGACAAAACTCTCGTTGATAAGACAATTGTCGCAGTAAATGCCAAAAAATCAGGACAATAAAAAGATATGAAAGTGACTCTTATACCGGTAGCAGCTCTTGCTACATTTGCCCTTTTTGGTTGCAATAAAAGCGACGAAAACAAAGTGGCAGAATTTAAAAAGCCCGAAGTGATCGCCGCCGGAAATTTGGAAGATACAACTCCAAAAAACATGTTCCCAAACAAAGTAGGAACCCAAATCACCTATGAACTCACCAGCGGAAATGGGAAAAAAGAAATCACATTTTCCGTGAAAAAAGTCACACCAATCGATGGAGGTAATGACGTCACAATCGAAATCATGGATGAAGGCAAAACGGCCGACACAACCGTCTGGAGAGAAAACGCAAAGGGCCTCAGCCAAGTTAGCGTCCGTAATGGAAAAGCATTTAATCCCCCACAAATGCTCCTCCCCTATCCCATAAAATTCAGCGTCCCAACCGACTACAAAGGCACCGGACCATTCGCCGTTTCAAACAACTCCGGACCAATTGAAGGCCAAACACGTGTCCGTGGAATGGAAACCGTAGAAACCGCAATTGGCGAAATTGAAGCCGTCGCCGTTCAAGCTGTATATCGCTGGAAAACCGACGGCAACGTATACATCTCAACCGAAACCGCTTGGATCGCGCCAAAATACGGCTTGGTAAGATTCCAGCAGTCAATCGCCGCCCAAAACGCAAAACAAGAAATTGCTTCCCAAAGCCAATCACTTGTTATGAAGAATTTCTCTGAAAAAGGCTAACCGAAAAATGAAAAAGTCACTCTCATATCTATCCTTCCTTCTAGCCATCGGCGCAATCTTTGCCGCTGGTTGTCAAAACAAAGACCAAGGGATCAAAACACCAGAGGGCGAAAACCCATCGGCAAGTACAGATCCAAATAAAGTCGATTCTCCAGCTCCAAAAACTGATACCGAAGATGTAACCGCCGAAATGAAGAACGACGGATACATGTACTACGGATTAGGCAGTACAAAAAAACTCGTCTACGATTTCACTCTTAACGGAACAACCGAAGAAGGAAGTCAAGTCACCGAGTATCTAGGAAAACAAGAGTCAACGCCAACTTACAAAATGAGCAGAACTGGCTCCCTTTCCGATATGGGGGATGAAACACTTCAACTCACCGAAAAAGGAATCATGCTCACCGATACATCCATGGGCAAACTCGGTGCATCCGTCGTCGCCCTCCCCGCCAAGCTAGCCGTTGGCGATACTTGGAACACATCACAATCAATCACTCGTGTCGATGGCAAAGAACTCAAAATGGAAGTCAGCTACAAAGTTGAAAAAATGGGCAAAATCACCGTGCCCGCCGGCGAGTTTGATTGCGTAACCATCAGCTCAAAAGGAACAACAGAAATGGATGGCAAAAAATCACCGTTTAGCGGATCAGTGTCCTACTCAAAAGGAGTCGGAGTCGTAAAGCTACAAATCGATCCGCCATCTGGAACGTCTACTAATGGTGGAGCCGTCGTCATTCTTAAGAAAGTCGAATAGACGCTTCTGGAAATCCTTATGATCTGTAGCCTAATTGCTGTTGCCAATATCTTTACAAAGCCCGACCCAATAACCGAGTTCTATCCAATGAATCCGGGGTCAGAATGGATTTACCAAGATACGGTCAAAGAAGGCAAACAAACATTCAATTCAAGGTTCACCGAAACAGCCGGTGAACCTTTCAAAGTAGATGAAGTCATCGTCATTCCTATCGAATCAAAAGATGGAAATGGAAGAAAAGACACCATAAAATACGTCGCCGAGGGCGACCACCTCGACGTCTATCTTCCCCGAATCGTTGTCCCTGCAACCGAAAACACTCCCGAACAAATTACAGATGAAACCCGATATTCCGTACTTTTCTTCACCGAAAACTCTCACTCCTGGAATTACTTCGGAAAAACGCCATACAACGGCGACCGTGTCGATATGGTGATGGAATCAACATCAAAAAATATCGGACTTCGCGAATACTTCGGCAAAAAAGTCGAATGCATTGAAGTCAAAATGAAAACCGAAGTCAACGTTTTTGCCAATACCGGATTCGTTCCAAAAAGCGGAAAAGGCTTACTCAGCGAGCAAACGGCAATCTATGCGCGTGGAATCGGTCTTGTCGAACTCAAAGAAAAACGAAAACTCGATAAGCAATCTGGAGAACTTGTCAGAAAGCTTGTCTCGTACACTATAGCAACACCATGATTTTTAGAGGGCTAATGACCGGATCGACAATGGCTTGTGCCCTTTTTTTAGTGGGATGCAATCCCGGCATTCAGTCTCAAAGCACAATCAATGTTAAATCACATACAGAAGATATTCCAGAAGTAACCCACATCCCACCCGATACTTCAAATACTTCAATCTCTCAAGAATATCCAAACAACACAAGCCTAAACCCAGAACTCACCCCCGATAAAAACGCAAACCTAATTCTCGGCGGAACAAAAATCCCCGTCGAACTAAAAGAAACACTCGCCGACGGCAAAATCACTTGGACTTGGATGACCCAAGGCACAGAAATTGAAAAGGAAGTCTATTCAACAACCCCTCAAAAATTTGCTCTCATTTCCGGACCTGCCGAATCGTTCAATCCCGCAATCCCTCTCATCAAATTCCCATTCAAAGTCGGAGATTCATATTCCTACAAAGGGTCTCAAACGTTCGGAATGGTCAAAAGAGAAGCCACCGCCAAAATCACCTCGTCTAACGACAAACTCAATCTAGAAACCGGCGTGTACGAAACCGTACTCGTCACAATCGAGCTCAATGTTGCTTCTGGCACCCCCGGCGGAACAAATTCAACTTTCAAATTCTGGTTCAGCCCAACAAAAGGAATGGTCAAACGAGAATTTGGATTCAGCTCAACACGCCAGCCAAGAAAGGCAGATAGCCCGCCAAAAGAAAAAAGTAGCGACTAATTGAAATGGCAACAATTTCCGACCGAAGATCACTTTACGCTGAAAAACGTTCAGAAAGTTCTTCGCATGATTGGGGCCTAATCGCTTCTGCCCTACTTCTCTACTTAGTAGGAATCATAGCCATCGGAAGTGTCAGCTTTTCTCACGATAAGGGCCTCTATTTTTACAAGCAACTTTTTAATGGCGGCGTCGGAGTGCTCGTATTCCTCATTTTTAGTTTAATCAAACTAGAAAAGTGGCAAAAATACGCCAATTCAATCTATGTTCTCAATATTCTCATGCTGGTGGCCGTCCTCCTCATTGGCGATGGACCAAACGGAGTAAAGCGATGGATAGATGTTGGCCCAATTCAATTTCAGCCTTCAGAGCTAACAAAAGTCTTTGTCGCCATAACGCTCGGCGCATTCTATGCAAAACACAAAGACAACATCAAAAGCCCCTGGGTTCTCCTGGGTGGTGCATTGCACATTCTTCCCATTGTCGCGTTAGTCTATAAGCAGCCTCACAATGGCGCGGCCCTGGCTCTCCTCTTGGTCGGTGTCGCCGCCGCGATCTATGCCGATGTCCCCGCTAAATTTTTTCCTGCTGCCATTGTCGCGGTAGTTGCCCTAATGTCTGCTGCCTGGTTTGTTCCAAATCTTATGCCGGCATACGCTAAGCTAAGAATCACTTCAACTATCGATTCCATGGTCCATGGTGAAAAGGATCTGCAAGGAACCGGCTTTCAACAATACATGGCCGAACTAGCAATTGGCAATGGCGGCCCATTCGGGCAAGGGCTAGGCAAGGGTGATCAAAAAGATGGAAAAACTATTCCCGAACAACACACCGACTTTATTTTTTCTGTAATCGGAGAAGAAGGCGGATTCTTTGGTTCAGTTCTCGTTCTTATCCTCTTTGGGTTCTTCTTTTTCCGAGTTTGGCTAGTCACCTTTCGCGCCCAATCTACATTTGCGAGAACCTTGGCTGGTTCACTCTTTGCAATTCTCGCAATCCATACCGTCATCAATCTTGCAATGATCCTCCAACTCGGCCCGGTCGTCGGGCTATGGCTTCCTTTCCTCAGCTATGGCGGAACGGCGCTATGGATGTGTCTCGCAGCCGTAGCTCTTCTCAATCAAGCTGGAAATAACTAAAGACTCGGCTCGAATCTTGCAAGAGCTTTAATATCACGAGAAAAAATTCTATGCTATACTTTTCCACATGCCCACGGAAGGGCTTTCACAAAGAAATCGAGTGAGCACGCGACGGAAACGCTCTGCCCCAACTAAAGATGCCCCCAAACAAGGAGACATCATTGGGATCTTATTGCTGGCAATCGCCGGCATACTCCTCATTGCGCTTGCTCTCAACAACGGAGGCATCCTCGGTGACTCTCTCGCCACCGCTTTCAAACTCTTTTTTGGCCGTGGTGCCTGGGTTGCGCCCCTAGCCCTCGGAATTGGCGGAATCTCATTGATTCTTGGCCATTCAAAATTTGAACCCACCCGAGTGACCTGGGGAATCGCCCTTATCTTTTTAGGAATCCTTGGCGCCATGGCCAAATCTTCTGAAGGAGACTACTTCCTAAACGACACCATGATGAACAGTGGTGGATATATCGGAGCCATTGTTGGATGGGGACTCGGATCACTTCTCGGTGGCGGAAAAATGATTGCTGTATTCGCTTTCATTGCAATTGGTGCAATCCTCTGCCTGGATCAACCCGTCCGCGAAATCATTGCCAATCTCTCGGTTAAAGCCAATCCAAACGAACTCAAAGGCGTCGTAAACAAAGCCGTTGCCGCCGTCAGAATGAACTCAAACGAAAGTTCCGACGAGCCCTCAACTGTGTCCAAAAAGGCCGCTGCCGATCAAAGGCGCGCCGCCGTCGCCATGGAAGACGAAGAAGGAATCGAAGTTGAAGCCCAAAAGCCAAACAAAAAGCCTCAAATCAACTTTGCTCAAACAAAGCAGGAACCCACTTTAACAACGATAACAAACGAACCAAAAGACGGATATGTCCTCCCTCCACTAGATCTCCTCACTGCATCCAACGATAAAAAAAGAAAGGATCCCAAGGAAGTCCAAAAGAATATTGAAGTCCTGGAAGAAACGCTCGAACAATTCAATATCGATGCCAATGTCGTTGCCGTCGCCCAGGGACCATCAATCACGAGGTTTGAAGTCCAACTCGGCCCCGGAATCAAAGTGAGCCGAATTGTGAGCCTGGCTGATAACATCGCCATGTCCATGGCCGCTAGCCATGTCAGAGTAGAAGCCCCAATCCCTGGCAAAGCCGCTATCGGAATCGAAATCCCAAATGCAGTCCGGCAAATGGTCACCCTCCGAGAAATGTGTGACAACCTGGAATTCCACGACGGAAGCAACAAAATCGGTCTCGCCCTTGGTAAGGATGTCAGCGGAACTCACAAATACACCGACCTCACAAGAATGCCTCACCTATTAGTCGGTGGTGCAACCAATAGCGGTAAGTCAATCTGTTTAGCCAGCGTCATCATGAGTTTGATCTTAAAAATGACGCCAAAAGATCTTCGGCTAGTCATGATCGACCCAAAGCGGGTCGAACTCACATTGTTTGAAGGCCTCCCGCACCTCATGTGCCCGGTCGTAAAAGATGTCAAAGAAGCCGCTGGCGTATTGCGCGCGGTCGTTCGAGAAATGGATCGACGTTACGATCAATTTTCAGATGCTGGTGTTCGCAATATCGAAGGCTGGAACGAAAAGGCTTCTTTTGCCGATAAACTTCCATTTATCGTAGTCATTGTCGACGAACTCGCCGACCTTATGATTCAATGTGGGAACGAAGTCGAGTATTCCATATGCCGACTCGCTCAACTTGCAAGAGCAACCGGAATACATCTCATCATTGCTACCCAGCGCCCCTCCGTTGATGTCATTACCGGCACGATCAAAAACAATATTTCTAGCCGAATCGCCTTTGCCGTATCCTCGGGAATCGATTCGCGAACCATTCTCGATTCCGTTGGCGCCGAAGATCTAATCGGTCGCGGCGACATGCTGTTCTTACCAATAGATGCCACAAAACCAGTTCGTATCCAAGGTTGTTACGTAACAGAAAAAGAAATCGAAGACGTTTGCACATTTTGGCGAGATCAAGAAAAACCAAACTACGTCATCAATCCCGCCGAAGTCGCAATCAGAGATAGAGAAAACGAAATCCGCGATGCCCAAGATGCCGACCCTCTTTATCAAGAAGCGGTGCGTTGGGTAATAGATCGACAGCAAGCTTCAACTTCAATGTTGCAACGAAAGTTCAGTATCGGTTTCCAACGGGCCAGCCGAATCCTCGACATGCTGGAAGAACAAGGAATAGTCGGACAAAGAGATGGATCTAAGCCCCGCGAAATTCTCGTCGATCCCATGCAGGCAGAAGCCCTGCTCGGAAATGCAGAATACGCTTCTCCAATCCCCGATGGCGCATATTTGGACGATGAATAATCAAGTAGCATTCTGACAAGAAAAACCGTCTACTTTTTCCGTGACCAATGACGATACCTGCGACTAACAGAAAATCCATATTTGCCATAAAAATCAACAAGGGTTGTCCAATCAATCGTACATTGTTGAACTCCGGTACTTTTTAACAATCCCAACCCCCCTTCTAACAGAATTCCCCCCAGACCTACCCCCCGAACCCCCGCAGATACCCCAATTGGCCCCAGAGCCCCCCAGTTTTTGCCTAGTTGTCGATGCCAAACCGCCCCTGCAAATGGATCCTCTCCAAAGGCAAAACTCTGCAAAATCGCAAACCCTTCAATTCTCCCTTTAACCTCTAAAACCGCAATACTCGATGGATTTCGGTGAAAACTACAGAGTGCATCATATCGCCATCGTCCATCAAATTCTTCTCGCAAAAAGCGATCCAATTCAACCCCATCAGCAACCTGACTGAACCTAACTTTTTCATGCTTTCCGTTCAAGATTTTATACTCTCTTGAACTCAAATCAGCATCCAAATCGTTCTCCCAAGAGTCTGCGCAGGTAAAACCAGCCGCCGATAAAACCTCTTCTCCTTGGCTCCAACCTTCTGGCAATCCCGGCCAAAAATGCCCATGATCTTGCCCAAAAACAAGATCGGCTCCTTGCGCAAAATCTAGTGCGAAACCCAGAAGAAATTCACCAACCTCCCGAGTCTCAAAACAAAATGAATGGATATGCAGAGCCTCACTATTAGGGACTCGGTAAAACTTCCCTGGAGCTCTTTTGAGTTCAATAAAGCCCAAAATTTCGCCGTTTTCCCCGATCGCAATTCGACTGGCTTCGTCAACAAAATTCTCATCCAATTGGCCAAGTCGCACAATATCACAGGCCGATGCACGGTACTTTTCGCCGAAGCACTTTTCCCAAGCAACGGCCAAACGTTCAGGTTCAACAAATCGAATTGAAACGAGTTTCAAGCGAAAACATGGCTCCCCTTCAATTCCGAAATGGCCGTACGAATAACTCTCAGCCGCAAGTTCAAAACTTCATCATTCCAACGAGCAATGCCATCCAATGTCGGCGGCTTTATCAGTAACTCAAAACAGTCCAAATCTTCTCCTGGCCAATTCAGCCAACCCTTTCGCTCACCGGAATCCGCCATGACGCTTCTCAAAGTTTCCCGAACATTTTTATAGTGAATCAAAAACCATTGACGTAGCCGGCTATATTGTTCCTCAGTTTCAATCGAAGTTCCATATCTGTGCGCTTCTTCAATAATCTCTGCCAATTCATCAAATCGAGAACTAAAAACCATCAATTGAGCCTGGTTTGGATCCTTCATAGCGGCTTAACATCTCCACTTTTTTGAACAAAGTTTACGCGCAAATTCGATTTTAGGATTTGAACTTCTCTCAAATCTTCAGCATCTAACTGAGGCTCAATGAACTTGCATAATTCGCTGACAACGTCAATAGCTGTCTTAGCTTGTGAAAGATCAGGTTCAACAATTCCTGTAATGGGGTCTGGCTGTAGTCCCATTTTTTGCCAAGCGACTGCCGCCATTTGCTCAACCATAATCATGATCATGGTGTCTACTTGCAGCGGCTCCTTACCATTGGTCTCCAATTCCATAAGGCTTCAATGGTACGGACGCCAAACCTATGCAAAAAGGGGCATCGTTAAAGATTCTTAACGTAAAAATTATTTTGGTGGAAAAATTCCTTTTGAAAATGGATCTCGAACCACCCAGACATTCCGATAGCCAACTCGGCCCTCAGAATCCAATTGATGAGCCTGCAAGACAACTTCGTGAGGCCCAGGAGTTTCTTGCGGACTAGCTCCGGTCTGTTTCATCACTTCAACATCATCATGAACTAAGAACCCATTCCAATAAACCGTCATTCGCGCATTTGAGATTTTCCGTTGATTTTCCCATTTTGCTGCTTGAAACCAAATATCGAAGTTTTGCCAAACGCCCGAGCCAAACGATACTTTCCGAGATGGCCCCAGAAACTCGTAGATAGATCCAGCTTCATTCTTAGCACCAACTCCTGCTGTCATGTCCGATATCCCCGGAGAATTAAGAACCTGCAGTTCATAACGGCCCTGAATCTTTATCCCCCCATTTCCCGCCAATTGACCTTGCCCCACCATGTGGAGAAAACCATTCGACGTGAAGGTAAACATCTTCGAATTTGTTGCGACTTTTCATATCCCCGCTGGAAGGATCCGCCCACAAAGCGGAATCAGATGCTTCCCATCGGTTTGGCCCCGCGCCAGCCAGAACCATATTGACATTTCGCCCATCAACAAGAACATCCGCATCTTTTGGTCGTTTTATTTCCAACGGTAGTTTGGGCAGTTCGTTACCATCTTCCGAAATCGACACTTGCGATAACCGATTTTGTGTCATCCATGCTTCGGTTGACCACATTTCCTGTCCCTTTAATGACTTCAATCCTTTCCAACGCAAGTACACGATATGCTCACTTTTTAAGCCATCCACAGGAAGAAATGCTTGGGTATTCCCATTGCGCCACTCCATTGATCCAGCCTGAAGTCTTGTCAGATCTATTTTCGGGCCACCATAAAATTCTGATTGTTCATATCGGAATTGTTGGATATCTATTCCGCTAAATGTCGCAACATCAACCGGTTCTGTAAATGATACTAACAAGCCACCTTTCCGGCTTTGAACAGACTTCATTTCAAAAGGAATATGATCGTTATATCGTAATCGCTGCAATCCAAACTTTGTGTTTTCATGGTTCCAGTTGCCATTGCTTCCAATGCCACCAACATAAAGGCAGCCGTCGGGGCCCCAGGTCAGGCGATTAACTCCTGCTTCAATGCCTTGACTAAACCGAAAAACAGTGCCTTGATAAATCCCATCTACCTTTTCAACAAAAACTCGCTTGATCCCGCCGTGGGTCACATCACCGACAAGCATTTGCCCGCGATATGCCCCATCGGGCACCAAGACCATCTGGCTGGGAGAATTTCCTATTTCACCTTGAGGAAACCACACAACCGGCGGATCCATCTCCACACGATCATCAGGATTCTCTTGATGCCCATAAAATCCGCCACTACGCAGCAAATTCATACGACTACTCGGCATCCAGCTTCCCTGGTTATCGCAAACAAACATATGGCCATCTACACCCAAATTCATTCCATTTGGAGTCCGAAGCCCGTTTGCCAACGCTTTCCAAGCGCCAGATTTTGGATCTATTTCAATCCACCGCCCTGGCCCATTACTAACAGCAAAACTGCCCGAAGTTCCCGGCATATAATTTGTCCAGCCGCCGCGAAGTGGGACCGAGGATGTCACATACAACTTTCCTTTCATTGGCACTAAATTGAATGTAAACTCATGATAGTTATGACTAACAGGCCATCCCGAAGCCACTACTTCATATCGATCCGCCACATCATCATTGTTCACATCAACTAACCGTGTGACTTCACCTTTTTGTGTAACAAGCAAGTGGTTATCAAACCATGCAATTCCCAACGGCTCTCCTAATCCTGAAGCAAACTTTTTAACTTCAACCGGAGACTTATTCAAATCCATCAAGTACACCGCACCATCTGGATCCCAAGTACAGACTGCCAATCGACCATCTGGAATAAAGCACATTCCACCAACTGCTGGTTGAAACTTGTCTCCTCTAAAATTTTCAAGAGTGTAGGCGGGATGCACACCTTGCAATGGCCGTCTATCGCCTGGACGAAATGGATTGGCGGCAATACTATGAGCCTTCACACCCGGGGAGACTACAAACGTCTGACCCGCTTCAGTTTTCAAATTCGATTCTGGAATAACTTCCCAATTGCTAGCTCCTGGCTTTTTCCACTTCAAGCGAACATAAAAATTTCCAGAATTCTCGTAAAACGGTACTCGGAAGGCGTTCAATCCTTTTCCGAGGAGTGATGATCCCATGGCAATAAACCTATCATTAGGGTCAGAATCTCGTTCCACATCGATTATCAATTCATCACCGATATAAAGCCGACCACCATCATCTGCCTCCAAACGAAACTCATACTGGCCCGCTTCGGATACTTCAATCCATCCTCGAACCTCTCCGAAAAATCGATCTGACAGCCCTCCTTCCTGAGATTCAAGTCGATCAATCAAGTTAATTTGGGGTGAGACAAAATATGCATTCGGAGTTTGGTTTTCCGTAACAATTGGAAAAGTTTCAAGGTTGCCTTCTAATTGCCAAGCCCAAACGGTGACACCAGGAGTGGTCGCCCCAATTTGTTGTTGTGCATGACTTCCAAGCATAGCCAAGCTACAAATCACCGTTGACAGAATCACTTTTCACCTCCAGAAATCACAAAAGTCGAGTTCTTGATTGCTAAACCGTTCAGACCCCTGAATGAAACTGACTGCCCGTCAACTTTTGACCGGCTCAAATGGTCATTCCAACCCAACATGACAGGATGCACTCCACCTTTTATTTCCATAATTCTGTAACTCAAAGTCCATTTCGATTGGCTGCCAGATCCTAAAATCTCGGGGCGAACTTCCATTCTAATGCTTCCTTTCTTCCCGACAATTTCAAAGAAAATCCGACAGCTCCTAGTACCATCGACTTGATAACCTAAAAACTTTGGAATTGCCGACTCAATCGAATTTCCATGCTGCAAAGCCCATCCTGGACGATCTCCGAACATACGCGCAGAGCGCATCATCTTAGTATCTGTTGCTCGATCCTGTTTAAACTGAATTCGAGACTTTTCACCTCGATCCAGTAAGTATTTGAAGTTCCACATCCAATTTGTATCGCTACTCACATCCGTCGAACTTTGAAAATACTCAGCAACTTTTTCATCATGTAATACTTCAATACGCAATCGACCTTTTTTAGATTTTTCGTCAAATGCAATGTACAAGTTGTCGTACCCACTGAGATCAAACTCGGGGCTTGTAATTGTTGCTCCATCTCCCGTAAAAACCCAGCCTTCCTTGTAATTCACTCCATTTGAAGTCCAACCCTTTGGCAATTCTCCGTTTGGCAACACAAATATCTCGTCATAGCTTTTTGCGAGAATCTCACCTTTAGAATGGGAGTTGTCTTGGCTGAAATCGTAAACCTTTCCGAGAAGATCGATTTCGCCTTTCCATATTTTATGAAAGGCGCATGTCGCCGGATTAAAAGCAAACCAATATCCATTTCCGGCTGCCACGATGACGCTTTTGGGACGATCTTCAAAGACGGCACGAAAAACCCAAGGATCTCGGCCCCTTTCAACTTGAATCGATGTGAAAACTAAGGACAATGCTAATGGAGCTAACATTAACTCCAGTCTATCCCCAATCTAACTGCAAAAATTTATTGCGGAGGTGTTTGTCGCCAAAACTGATTCTCTTCTAAGTCTGCTTGCTTTTTGTTTCTTGTTGAACCATCCGCCATTGTAACAATTGCATTTCCAGAACTCTTCACTTGCTGATTCTCAACGTCAATTGTCACTTTCGCCATATGTCTAAAATCTATATTAGGATTCCCGTTCCACATTGAAGGCGGATCAAAAAATCCAAAGAGATAACGTTTGCCGTCTCCATCTTGCCAAGGAGCAGAATAGTAGCTACTTGTGGCAAATGTAACGGTATTACTAATCTGTTCAAGTTCGGATCCTCGCGCAGCATTCTTACAATTTGGCCAATCTGAGTAATCCTTCGTCAGGTGAAAATCACTGCCAATAATGCCCCAGTTATAACCAATTCCGGACCAATCCCCAAAATAAGGTTGTGCCTGCAAAGTTGGATCTTTGCCATAACTTCCTTTGTTGTAAGGAGAAAGTAGACCTTGCTTAACATCAAAACTCTCTTCTCCGCCAACATACTTACCAAACCAAGTTCTTACACCATCAGGTTCCAAATACATTGCTAACGGAAAAGTATCATCATAATCTGCCATGTAAAGAGTCGATGCTGTATGAACGTCTTTTACGTTGCGACTTACTACCATTTGCTGAGCCGCGCTTCTGGCGGTCACAAATACAGGAAACAGGAATGCCGCCAAAATTGCAATAATTGCAATCACGACCAAAAGCTCAACCAATGTAAATCCCAATCTTAAATTTTTGTGTATAAGTTCTCTCTTCACCGTAAAATTACTGCTTCCTTATCACTAAAATTATAGGACAATTTATCTAAGATTTTCAGTGTAAAAATCTAAATAGCAGTGAAAACTCACAGTTTTCTCATGACTTCTCAATGGCTAATTCTGCGCGCTGTTCTTCCATGGATTGGAGACATCGCGAAACAGTCGAAACCATATCATGAGATGCCCGAACCGGATCACCTTCATAGGGCCAAACCAATTGGTCAATATTCCAACGCACACCCGGTTTGGATTTCATAACTAAACTTTGCAGTCGAGGATGAACAGGTTCGCTTCCAACAAAGTCAACAAGCAGACGATCACTCTTACCGTTAACTTTTAAAACTCCAATATCAACACTTTTTACACGAACAGACATGATATCAATCGCCTTCTTCACTTCCATTGGCAAATGACCATACCGATCTTCTATTTCCGAAGAAACTTCTGCTAACTTGGAAGTTTCGCGGGCCGTCATAATTGCTTTGTAGTAATACAATCTTTGACCTTGATCCTCAATGTAATATTCAGGAATCAACGCTTTAACTGGTAAATCAAATGCTGGCAAAGGTTCCATTCCCGCTAACGGATCTAGGGCTGCTTGCGGTCGGTCACCATCCGCAAATTGCTTCAGATACTGAACTTCGCTGTCAATCAGTTGAGTATACAAATCATAACCAACAGCATTCATCTGACCGCTCTGTTTTGCTCCCAGCATATCGCCCGCACCACGAATCTGTAAATCTCGAAATGCTAATGAATATCCCGATCCCAATTGACTAAACTCCGCCAATGCTCCGAGCCGTTCTTGAGCTTGCTCGGTCAGAGTCTTTGTTCCGGCATATAGCATATAGGCGTATGCCTGACGATCGCTTCTCCCCACTCTTCCGCGTAGCTGATATAACTGAGCTAATCCAAACTTATCGGCATCATCAATAATTAAAGTGTTTGAATTTGGAATATCTAGCCCTGATTCAACAATTGTTGTACTCACCAAAACATCAATTTCGCCTTTAATGAAGCCGACCATCACCGGTTCCAACTCTTTCTCATGCATTTGACCGTGACCTATAGCAATGCGCGCTGTAGGAACAAGTTGCTTTAGCCTCTCGGCAATATGATAAATCCCTTCAACCCGGTTATGAACAAAATAAACTTGCCCTCCTCTTGCCAACTCTCTTAAAATCGCTTCTCTCACAACCTCACTGGAATAAGGTCGAACAAATGTTCTGACAGGAAGACGCCCCGGAGGAGGATCATTGATCAAACTCATGGCCCGAATGTTCATCAATGCCATGCTCAAAGTCCGCGGTATTGGAGTCGCAGACATGCTCAAAACATCTACGTTTGCCCGAATTTTCTTGAGTTCTTCTTTGTGTTTAACCCCAAACTTTTGCTCCTCATCAATAACAAGCAATCCCAAGTCCTTAAACTTCATATTTGCACTCAACAAGGCATGAGTGCCAATCACCATATCAACAGAACCGTCCGCCAGGCCCTCATAAAGTTCCTTTCGATCCTTGCCCGTAACAAATCGATTGATTAAACCAACCTTCGTCGGAAAAGCATCTAGCCGCTCTCTAAAACTCCAATAGTGCTGCTCACTTAAAATCGTCGTTGGACAGAGAATTGCAACCTGCTTGCCGGATTCCGTTGCCTTAAAAGCTGCCCGAATTGCGACTTCCGTTTTTCCAAATCCAACGTCTCCGCATATCAATCGATCCATGGGCCAATCCCGGCGCATATCTCGCTTGACATCCTTTATCGCTGAAAGCTGGCTCGGAGTTTCTGCCCAAGGAAAAGTGCCTTCCATTTCTGTTAAAAAATCGGTATCGGGGCCGTAGGCTTCGCGTTTTGCGGACTTTCTTTCGGCATAAACCTTTATTAAGTCTCGCGCGAATTCTCTAGCCTCTTCCCGGGCCTTTTTGACGGTTTTGCGCCACTCCCCCCCAGTCAACCGATTCACCTTTGGCACGCCATCCCCTGGAGCCATATATTTCTGGATCCGATCAAGTTGGTCAGCCGGAACAAATAGACGATCCGGAGCCTTGTACTCTATGAATAAATACTCTTTCTCAACTCCATCTACTTCGCGCTTGATTAATCCCTGATAAACGCCAATTCCAAAGTTGATATGAACAACAAAATCACCTGGCTTTAAGTCTAAAACCGTAGTTACCGGAACTCCATCGCTAAATCTTCGTTGAGGCAACTTGAGGCGACCAACTCCAAATAATTCTTGATCGCTGAGCACCGCAATTCCTAATTTTTGCGAAACAAATCCTCCAGCCGGATTTCCATCAACAAGATAAAACCCCGGCGGAAGTTCCATGTTTTCGGAATTCCAATGAGTGTCGGCATCTTCGGGGAAAATTTCAACTTGACCTAAAACGGACTTTGCTCTTAGCGGCTGATCGGTCCCCATCACGACCGAAAGGTGCCCATTCAACCAACCTTGAACTGCTTGGGTTAAGGCATGAGGTTGCCCCCGATACGCTTCTAGAGAAGAAGCATCAAACTGATACTCAGAGTCACAACTCATCCAATCTGGAACTGCATTCATGGCCGACAAGCTCAAAACCTGAGTGGCATCAGAAAAATGGCGAGCTGTACTGACAAAATCGTGGGCGAAAACCTTAAGGACCTCACCACGTTTATGCCTAGCTTCCAATCCTTGGCGAAGTTCTTCTTCATGTCGGTCTGCAACAGTTTCCAACTCCAACGGTTCATCCAAAACCAATAAGCCGTCCGACTCTAGATAATCTAAAGCACATGGACCATCTGGTTGAATCAGTGGACGATAAAGGTCAAGGCGATCGAAAAAGACACGGTTTCGTAGCCCGTCCAAATCATCCTTTATTAGCTCTTCAAGCTTAGTTGCCTCAGCCTCTGCCAACGACTCCATTTCCGTACGCAAAGCATCCTCAACCATCTGGTCAATACCAGATCCTTCATATGGCAATACTGTCTCTCGACTAACACTAAACTCAAGTTCAGAAATAGATCGTAAAGAACGTTGAGACATCGGATCAAACTCCCTTACGGCTTCAACTTCGTCCCCAAAAAACTCAATCCGAACTGGTCGATCATTGCCCATTGGGAAGACATCTAGAATCCCGCCTCTGCGAGAAAACTGACCCGGAATCCGAACCGGCTCCCCATACTCATACCCCAAGGCAGTCAGTTTTTCAACCGCATGGTGAATATCAATCTCTTCCCCTGTTTTAATTTTTAACTGCATTTCTCGCAGGTCATCTGGGTGCAATGTTCTTTCTAAAACGGCGGAGGGAGTTGCAATCGTAATCCCTGCCTCATCGCTCGCTAAAAACTGCAAAGCTCCAACCCGGTCACTCAAAGCTACCGATTCCGGAGCTGCATCTTCAAAAAGGGCACTCAAACCACTTGGCAACAACCGCATCGAGTCCTTTGGAACGCCGTACAACCCTAACTTCGCCATCCATCTCAAGGCTTTATCATAACTAGAGACTACGAGCAACATCGATCGGGGAGAACTCAAAAACAGAGCCGCTAAAATAGCCGGCCGAGCCTCGGCAGATAGTGACGACCAAATCGTACTTTTTCCAAGACCCTCTAAAACCTCACGAAAGCTCTCTTGTTTCGCAAGCCGCTGAGTGAACGCCTCAAGGCGCATGTATTTCAATAGATTACCGAACTCACTTATAAGTTGTCGCCGAATGACCACAAAAACCAGCTCGGCAACAGACCAAATTTCGGCGCACAAGCAGGTTTCAGGGAGTAGAATAGCTACGAGTTATGCCAAAGCGAGTTGAAACCCTCGTCCTTCACGATAGTTCTACTCCCGTGATTGGAGACATCCAAAAGGGCGGAAGCGTTGTGCTCACTAGTTCAAAAACTATTTTTGACCTTGTCAGCCAACCTGTAAGTGCCGCCCGAGCACATGCTTTATGGCCATTAACATTTGGCCTGGCATGTTGTGCGATTGAAATGATGGCGACCGTTGCCAGTCGTTTCGACCTCGCTCGATTTGGATCAGAAGCGTTTAGAGCAACTCCGCGCCAAGCCGACGTCATGATTATTGCCGGCCGACTTAGCAAGAAAATGGCCCCCGTTCTTCGACAAATCTATGACCAAATGCCCGAACCCAAATGGGTGATTTCGATGGGAGCGTGTGCAAGTTCGGGCGGTGTCTATAACAACTACGCCATCGTCCAAGGCGCAGATCAAGTCGTTCCGGTTGATGTCTATGTCCCCGGTTGTCCGCCAAGCCCAGATGCTTTGATGTACGGCATTATCAAATTGCAAAACAAAATCAAACACCAGAGTTCACACAAAACTAAACAACTTTCAATTATTGAACTAAAACCAAGAAGGCAGGAAAAGGTAGAAGCATGAGCTTTGAAGTACTAAAAGAAGTTGCTAAACCGATTGCAACTGGATTCGGAATCACTTTGCGCCGACTAGGTAAAGCAAAAGTCACCATTCAGTATCCAGAAGAAAGAAGAGAACAATTTACGCGCACCCGTTGGCGACATGTTCTAACCCGTTACGACAATGGTCTAGAACGGTGTATTGGCTGTTCGCTTTGTGCTGGAGCTTGTCCCGCCAGATGTATTTATGTCCAAGCGGCAGAAAATACCGATGAAGCTCGATTTTCACCTGGTGAAAGATATTCCGAAAGGTATGAAATTAATATGCTGAGATGTATCTTTTGTGGATACTGTCAGGACGCTTGCCCTACTGGAGCAATTGTATTGAGAAAGGATTTTGAACTCGCAAATTACGAAAGAGAAGACTTTATCTATACCAAAGAAATGCTTTTGGAACCAATTCGGTAAAATTTGAATTGATTAAGGAGAAGGGTAACGCATTAAGTGTCCTAACGATTTTCTTCTAACCCTAACCCCAACAGGGCGCCTCCCCCAGGCGCCCACTTTTTTTACTACTCTTCTTCAAAATTTTCTGGTGGAACCTGGCCAGGATTCGATCGAATCTCAACTGGCCTATCCTGATTGCGAGATGATTGAATCATCCCGACACATCCTCTAAGAAAACCAAAAAGCATAAAAGCCAGAATGATGAGATACCAGGGACTTACCCGGGTTAGAGATCGAAACATTCTCTTAAATTGCAATCCCACCGCTCCAGGTCGAAAAGCAACATTACTCTTTGCGCAATCTTGGCACCTTGGTCCTGCCGGACCAATAACAACGCAACGATCACATATTGGTTTTTCACATCGACCACAACTCAAAAGAGTGGCTCGTTTTGGGTGTCGATAGCAATATTTAACGGCTTCGTCTGAAGCTACTGGGTCGATTTGAACAGAGTGCATGTCCAATCCACAACGAGAGCAAAATCTAGCTCCATCTTCATTTTGTTTTGCACAACGTGGGCATCGCATTCGAACTTATATTATGAAGGATTCAGAGCGATCTCTTGCCGATTGGTTAGAATGAAGTGAATGAATCGACAATATGTAGATCGACGTGATGTTTCATCTCGACGCCCGGGCTTTGCGGGTGGGCGTTTAGTTCTCCCAATCATCATTCTTGTCGTTACTTTAGCTGGCTATTTAGGAAACTCTCAAGTCAATCCAGTTACCGGAGAGTCCCAAAAAGTTGCCATGGCTATTCAAGATGAAATTTCATTAGGTCTACAAGCCGCACCACAAATGGCAGCACAACATCAAGGCGCAGAATCAAGTGCAGATGCCAAAATTGTCAAAGGCATGGGTGAAAAACTTGTTCGCCAAAGCGATGCCCGACTCTCCCCGTATACATTCAATTTTCACCTTTTAAAAGATAATGAAACTGTAAATGCCTTTGCTCTTCCCGGAGGACAAATATTTATTACTCGCGCGTTATACAACAGGTTAGAAACCGAGGGTCAACTCGCGGCCGTTTTGGGTCACGAAATAGGTCACGTAATCGAACGGCATAGCGCCCAACAACTGGCAAAGCAAAACCTCCTTTCCGGGGTCATAGGAGCCGTAGCCTCGGGTTCAAACGATCCCCAAAGTGCCGCCCAAATGGCAGGATTAGTCGGCAACCTCATCAATATGAAATATGGTCGAAATGATGAGTTAGAAAGCGACCGCTGGGGTGTAAAAATACTCATTTCTAACGGATACGATCCACGCGCACTTCAAGGAGTCATGAAAATTCTTGAATCAGCAAGTGGCGGCCAATCTCAACCAGAGTTTGCGTCTTCCCACCCCAGCCCAGGAAACCGTATTGCCAAAATTCAAACCATGATTGATAGCGCATTTCCAAACGGTGTGCCTAAAAACCTCAAACCTTAACAAAGATTTACGAATCAGTCCCTGGCAAAGCAACAGAATCTAAACTGACAAGTTCTTGTACGGCAGACTCCACAACTGCCCGCTCACCAAGTTCTTTACTGGTTTCAATTCCCGCCTCTTTAAACCGACGGGCCGAAGGTAAAACGCGAGTCTCCAGAGAACGGCCCATTTGGTTCAAACTTGCACTCGCCTTATTCATGCTTTGGGCGGCCTTATTGTAATGATCCATCATTGTACAAATTCGGTCATAGAGTTCCTGCCCCATCTTTTGAACTTCTCTTGCTTCAGTAGCCAATTTTTCTTGACGCCAACCATAAGCCACTGCTCGCAGAAGAGCCAGCATGGTGGATGGAGTTGCAATCACAACATTGTTCTGCATCGCCTCTTCCAGGACTGCCGGTCTCGCTTCCAAAGCCACTCTAAAAGCCGATTCCGACGGCATAAACATAATCGTGAAGTCCGGAGCCTCGGCAAAATCAGTGTATTTTCTGGCTCCAAGAGATTTCGCATGCTCCGAAACTTTCTTTGCATGCTCCTTGAACAAAACTTCTCGGGAAGATTCTTCTGCCGTTTCCAAACCTTCTAAGTACTGGCGCATCGGGGCCTTGCTGTCAACAATCAGAACTCGACCTCCTGGCAATGAAATCTTCATATCAGGACGTTGCCGACCATCTTCCGTTTGCATTGTCGCTTGAGTTTCAAAACTAACTCGCTCTTCTAATCCCGCAAGTTCAACCACTCGCTCCAAAACCATTTCGCCCCATTGCCCCGCTGACCCCGGATCTTGCAATGCCTTAACAAGTCGATTCGTTTCTTTTCGCAGTCCAGTTTGTTCTTCACCCAAATTTTTGATTTGCTCAATCAATTCTCCATAAGCTCCGGCTCGCTTAGTCTCCATGGATTGATTGTTCTCTTCCAATTTTCCAAGAGTCTCTTTCATTGGAGCTAAAAGCTTTTCTATCTCGGCTTTCTTTTCATTGGTATCCCCTTTTGCCGCTTCTTTGTACTGCTTTAAAAGCTCATCACTGCGCTTCACAAATTCTTCCATCGACTGCCCCAGCGCCTTTGACGATAGATTTTCAAATGTCTCTTTCAAACGTTCTTCATCTTTCATCAATTTTTCTTCGCGTTGCTTAAATGCCAGTTCTCGCTCTTCGAGTTGTTGGGTCAACCCGCGCAGATCTTCCCGAGCCTCAATGTATCGAGAATTCAACCCATCATATGTCAAATTAAGCCCTTTCAATTGCTCTTGATATTCTTCTAACCGAACTTTGAGCTGACCTCTCTCGCCTTCCATCGACTTCAACAATTCCCGAGATTCTTGCGATGCCTTTTCGGCCAGTTTTGTCGCTTCTTCTGCCGTCTTAATTCTTTCAACTAACTGTTGACTTTGTCCTCTCAAAACAAAAAAAGTTATTACCACTCCAACGACTAATCCTATAGTCAAGGCAATAACTGAATACATCCCTTCCATACCTACAGTATAGACAAACGTCTGTTAAAAATAACAGCCCGTAAACCTACGAGTTTTCCACTTTCGAAATTCAAAAGGTAACCTTGACTTATGCTGCATGCTCCACTAAGAGCCCCTGGTCAATTGCTTCGAGATCTTTGGAAAGAAGAAATTGTAGTCATGCCTGGTGCGTTCAGCGCGCTAACCGCCCTCATGGCATACAAAAAGGGAGCGAAAGCTGCCTACCTGTCGGGCGGAGCCATCACCAACAACCTCATCGGAATGCCAGATATTGCTCTCATTACAATGGAAGAAATGGCGGGAACCGCCGCTAGAGCATGCCAAGTTGCCCCGATTCCAATCCTCTGTGATGCTGATACCGGATTTGGAGAAGCGTGGAATGTAGCCCGAACTGTAATTGAAATGGAACGAGCCGGATTGGCCGGAATCCATATCGAAGACCAAGTCTCGCCAAAGCGATGCGGACACCTCGATGGCAAAGCGGTCATTCCAATTTCACAAATGCAAGAAAAACTTCGCGCGGCAGAATCAGCCAAGCGCGATAAGAGCTTTATCATCATTGCCCGAACTGATGCCCGGCACGTCGAAGGAATTGACGGCGCAATAGAAAGAGCCAAGGCATATGTCCAAGCGGGTGCCGATGCCATTTTCCCAGAAGGATTGATCTCAGAAGCAGAATTTGAACAGTTTCGAACTGCACTCGGAACCACTCCTCTACTGGCCAACATGACCGAATTCGGAAAAACTCCGCTGATCTCAGCAAGCCAATTCAACAATCTTGGATACCAAATGGTCATCTTCCCAGTCTCGGCTCTTCGTGTCATGCTCAAATCAGTTTCTGAATTTTATGAAACGTTGCTAGAAACTGGCACTCAAGCCGATTGCATGGAAAACATGTCCACCCGAACCGAACTATACGATCTTGTCGATTACGAGCAATTCTCAGAATCAGATATCACTTGGTCAAAACTCACTTGAACCGAATAACATTCCGCAAAGGACCCCTATTTCCGCCCGGGATAAGGCCACCCGGTAGGTAATATCCCTAATGCAACTCGTCTTTTAGTCAAAAGGTTTGGTTATGCCAGCCGATAGACAAATTCGACGTAGACATATTAAGAGACAGCGACCATGAGCGCCACCCAGCACGAAAACTACAGCCCCGGCCTCCAAGGCGTGATTGCCGGTATTAGCAAAATTTCTAAAATTACCGTTGAATCCGCAAGATTGGAATATCGAGGATATAACGTCCACGATTTAGCCGAAAAAGGTTCCTTTGAACAAACTGCATATTTATTGCTAAAAGGTTCACTTCCCACCCAATCTGAACTCGCCGCCTTTAACAAAACCCTTGGTGAAGAAAGAGCCATTCCGCAGCAAGTCACCGATGCATTAAGACTCGTTCCAAAAGGCATGCATCCAATGGATACTCTCAAGGTTGCATATTCTCTTCTGGCCGGTTTTGATTCTGACTACGAAAGCGATCCAATCGACCACGAAGCTAACGTCCGAAAAGCTGTACGCATTTTGGCCAAGGCGCCAACTATCGTAACCGCAGCTTACAGAATCTCACAAGGCAAAGAGCCAGTCGCTCCAAAACCAGAATTAGGCACCGCCGCAAACTTTCTATATATGCTCCACGGAGAAGAAGCTGATGACTATACAACAATGGTCATGGATGCTTCTCTCACGCTTTATGCCGAGCACACATTCAACGCATCCACATTTGCTAGCCGAGTAACTGTCGCCACTCTCAGCGACCTTTACAGCGGAATTGTCACCGGTATTGGAACCCTTAAGGGCCCTCTCCATGGCGGTGCAAACGAAGAAGCCATGAAAATGCTAGAGGAAATCGGAACGGTCGACAAAGCCGAAGGATGGATTCGAGATGCTTTGGCCGGAAAAGCCAAAATCATGGGATTTGGTCACCGCGAATATCGAAACGGCGACAGCCGGGCAATCTACTTAACAGAGGTCGCTAAAGAAGTTGGAAGAAGAAAAGGGAACTCCAAATGGGGTGAAATCGCCGACATTCTTGAAAAAGTAATGCTCGATGAAAAGAACATTCGACCAAACGTCGATTTCCCCGCCGCCTACGCTTACTACCTTCTCGGAATTCCCATCGAACTCTATACTCCAATCTTCGTAATTGCCAGAGTCAGTGGTTGGAGCGCGCACATGATCGAACAACTCGACAACAACCGCCTCATCCGCCCAACTCAAATCTACGAAGGTGACGAAGGCCTCGAATACGTCGATATCGAAAATCGATAATTCTGGCATTTTCAAAATCCCTATGAATTGAGTTCATGGGGATTTTGTTTTCTATTTTTCACTATATTCAGACAACAACTAAAGGCATTTTTGATTTCATTAGAATTCAATGTCCCGTTGCAAATCACCCCTCCGCCGTAAACTAGAGCCGTGGCGAAACACCATCTCACCTTTCCCATCCGAAGCGACCAGCTCACAATGACGGTCGCTGTTTCTGAAACATTGGTCGATTTCAACTCCGAATTTCAAAACATCAAAATCTTACAAACCGAAGAGTTTGGGAAAATACTCCTACTGGACAACCACATCCAACTTTCCACCAGAGACGAACACGCCTATCACGAATCACTCGTCCAAATCCCCTTACTCAACCTCCACAACCCTCAAAAAGCCCTCGTCGTTGGCGGTGGAGATGGCGGAGTGTTAAGAGAACTGACCAAAAATCAATCTCTCAACCAAATCGATATGGTCGAAATCGACCAATCCGTTGTCGATCTCTGCCGAGAAAACCTTCCATCTCTCAGCGAAAACGCTTACCAAGATCCTCGAGTCCATCTCTATATCGAAGACGCATTTTCGTTTGTAAAGCACTCTACCGATCAATACGACCTCATCATCATTGATGCCACCGACACCTATGAAGACGAAGAAGGCGAACTCAGCGAAAGTCTATTTACTCAAGAATTTTATGCGGATTGCAAAGCCCGACTCTCTAATCAAGGCATAGTGGTCACCCAAGCCGATAACCACGTGTTTTGCCCATATTCACTAAAAGCCATTCTTAAAGATTTCCAAAGCGCGTTCGGATTCTCAGATTCATACTGGTGCTTAGTGCCTTCGTTCGGTGGCTATTCTGCCTTTGCCTACGCATCGGCAACTACTCGATTATCGGAAACCAGAGATTTTACAAAAGAAGCTCAAGACTTTAAATATCTCAACGAAACCACATACAGGCTCGCATTTATGAAGACCCCGTTTTAATCACCAGTTTCTCTTTATCAGTTTGATTTCCAAGTAACAGAACCTGCAATCCAGTATAGAAAAGGTGGCACATCCAGCGTGAGGTCTGCTCATGCGTGCCTTTATTTTTATTGCTTTAACCCTCGCTACGGCGTCGTCTGTATTGGCTTCAAACACCAACATGCCGCCGGAAGTCCATCCGTCGTTTATCGATACTCTCGAAAGCGCCATATCTGCTCGTAACAACGGTGAAAACCGCAAAGCTATGGCAATGCTGGAAGGAATCATCTACCCTAATGGAATCTCTATTCGACTCGACACGGCATCCGCTGGGAGCCAACTTGCAAATGCGAAATCGGCCATTGGCCGAGCTGCGGCAACTTGGGATCAGCAGTTAGACGGTGATTCGCCGATCAAACTCACAACTAGCCAATCCGCAGAAATCAATATCGTATTTACTAATAGAATTCCGGAAGCCTCCCATGATGCACTTGGTCTTATTGATCTCAAAAAAGAGTATCGCTGGAATAGAACTCGTCATGAAGTTTCAAACTCCGGAACAATCTATGTCATGAAATCGTGGGACGGAGATGCCCTAACTGAAGATCAAATCACAGAAATCGTGACTCATGAGTTCGGTCATATGCTTGGACTTGGCGATGTAGATTTTGTTGGCCATTTAATGGGGCCAATGGTTAAGAGCAAAGTTACACTTCAAGCAAAACCTCATGAAGTGAGAGCGTTGCAGCAATTGCGTGCCTATGCTAGGTCGCAATTGAAGCAACTCAATTCCGTAGAAGCATTAAATTTTCACATGCAAGCTACGGATAATTTGCTGGTTTTTAATAAAAACTCGTATTCACAACAGTTTCAATGTACTTACCGTAAGGAACAACCTAATCAAGCACACAGGTGTACAAATCATGGTCAACCCGTCAACCTTTAAAATGGTTTCGGCTCTTGCTGGTTTACAACGCTTGGAAGCCCAGATAAGTCTCGCATTGAGCAACGCTGGAGCTCCCAGCCTTGATTCCCGAGAGTCCGAAGCTGATATCACCCATAAAGTCGAAAACGAAGCGCAAAAGCATATGGCCAGAGCCAGCCTTGCTCTCAACGATGTCGATTTAATGGCCTAACAAATCTCATGCACGAACAGAATGTCTCTTTCTGTTCGTGCTCGACCTCAAACAGACCGCAAAATGAATTTAAGTTCTAACTCCGCAATCGCTGCCGCGCTAGGTGGAATACAAGATACACAAAATCGAACTTTGGAAGCGGCTATTTCAATCGCCGATTCCGGAGTCGATGCTCTCCCAGATGCCGCTGTTGCTTTAATGATGGCCAAAACTCAAATGCAGGCTAATGCTATGACTTTGCGAACACTAGATCAAATGCAAGGCAGCTTGCTCGATCTTTTAGCATAACCAAAGAGATTCCTTGGAAAACTTCAATACGTTTGGTATCCTTATCAAATGCCAATGCATCATTTAGGGTCGAGAGTCGCCGGCCTTTATGAACTTCAATCTGCATGGCTAGAGCCCAAACTCCAGTCAATTGGAGTTCGTTGGACTACTTTTCAATTGTTGGCGACAATTCTAGGTGCAGGAGATGATGCATCCCAAGCTGAAGTCGCACGACGTCTAGGTGTCGCCCCCGCTACTCTCTCAGAATCCGTTCAATCTCATGTGAACCTAGGCGTCATTCAACAAGTCCCGAGCAGAAAGGACAAACGCAAAAAGATCTTAGTCTTAACATCAAAGGGAAACACGCTCATGCAAAAAATAAAAGTCTTTGTACAAGAGTGTGAAAAGATCATGACTCAAGGCCTAAAAGCCCCAGAAGCAGCTAACTGTGCAAAAATCATCGACCAAATGGCTGAAAATCTCGAAAAGGGCTTGGAAACTTAAACATATCTGTTCTATGATCTAATACAAATACCGGCGAATCAGTTTTCCACATTGGTCCGTCTCGTACTTAAAGCCATGATCAGGATCGTCGGACTTCAGAAAAATCCAGACCCCTCTCAAGAATTCATTCTTCTGCAAAACCAAGGCGGAATGAGAGTCGAACTCAGAGGGCATGCCCTCTTGGCGGAATCTTCTATCGAAAACTCGGCAGGATTACAAGAAGTACACGTCATTCGCGAAGAAGTTTCACTACAACCCGGGCAATATGCGCTCATCAGAAGTTGCAGCTGCCAAGCCAAGTGGTGCCACAAAACCGAAGGTTATAGTGTTTTCTATCTTGGCCTCGGGAGATCAATTTCCGTGTGGAATGAAACAACTGGCGGAATCCATGTTTTGGCCCCCCAACACACTTTTGTCGAACGCGGCGATCCGCTTTGCGTCAAACGCTAATCAAGGCCCATATAATTCAACTTTTAAGAATTAGTACGGTTCATGGCAAGCTCTACGCCATCCAAAAGCCAGTATTCAACGCCATCCGCTGATTTAGCAAGTGCAGATTCAATATCAACCCGTTCTTCTGGTCTAAAGCGACTCAGTACGTGATCTTTTGTCTCCAACCCTTTGCCTATTCCGATTTTTATACGAGGGTATTCATCAGATCCTAAAACTTGGATCAAGGATTTGTGACCATTGTGTCCCCCTGCGCCGCCCTTGGGCTTCATTCGCACTCGGCCAACATCCAAATCCAAATCGTCAGATATCACTAAAATGCGTTCCGGTGAAATGCCATAACTTACGGCCAAAGGCTTAATTGCCCGTCCCGAAATATTCATAAAAGTCATCGGCTTCACAAGAACAACTGCCTTGCCGGCAATTTCACCCTCCCCAATAAGAGCCTGATGCTTGTTTTTGGAAACAGAAATTCCAAATCTCTTTCCCAACAGTTCAACAACCTCAAATCCCACATTATGCCGGGTGCCTTTATACGCCCCTCCCGGATTCCCTAATCCCACGATCATATGGGTGGGATAAATTTTTGGCTGCTTTTTCTTCCAAAAAGCCATCTCATCATCCTCCAAAAATGCCGCTTACCAGCAATCCAACCAAAACAACAGCCAGAACACATCGATAAATGACAAAAACCCAAGTTGAATTTTTCTTTAAATAATTCATCAAAAATGCAATGGCCGCATAACCAACGACAAAAGCAACAAATGTAGCAACTAGAGTCGGTATTGCGCCGGCTCCAAGTAAATCCTTCCGTTCCGAAATAAGTTTATAGATCCCAGACAATGCAACTGCCGGCACGGACAACAAAAAAGAAACTCTTGCCGCCGTTTCTCTATCAAATCCCATAAAGAGACCACCCGTTATTGTGCTTCCGCTTCGGCTAGAACCTGGCACAAGGGCTAAGCATTGCCATAATCCCATTTTTAGACCATCTAATACTGAAAACTCGCTCAAAGTTTTAGATTTCTTTCCAACATGGTCAGATGCCCCCATCAATAAGCCAAATCCCGCCAATGCTCCAGCAACAATCCAAGGTGACCGGAGTGCACCATCAATCAAGTCTTTAAAGACAAATCCGACAATAACAATCGGAACCGTCCCGATGGCAATCGCCCATCCCAATCTCGATTCTTCCGTTCCGCGCTGTTTAGTATTAAAGAGACTCTTTGCCCAACCTACAAAAATCCGGCTCAAATCAGACCAAAAGTAAATCAAAACGGCTAGCAATGTCCCAATCTGGATAACAGCCGTAAAGCCAGATCCGGCATCTTGACCATTCATCAACCACTTACTCACGAGTAAAACGTGACCACTGCTACTAATCGGCAAGAATTCCGTTAATCCCTGCACAATTCCAAGAATAATCGCGGTTAGGATTCCCACATTGGCTCCAGTTCAGATTCTAAGCCCAGCCCTTTTAGGACAACCGACCGAATCCTGCTCGAAGCCTTCCCATCACCATATGGACTGATTGCTCTCGACATTCGATCATAACTGCTGCTTTCCTTGAGTAAGACACTTGCCGTTGAAAATATCAATTCTTCATCGGTACCTACAAGTTTTGCTGTGCCCGCATCGATCCCTTCCGGACGTTCCGTTGTATCTCGTAACACGAGAACCGGCAAACCAAAGCTAGGAGCCTCTTCCTGAACTCCTCCCGAATCAGTCAAAGCTAAAGTACATCTCTGCATCAGCTTTACAAATTGAGCATAATCAGGCGGCTCAATTAAGTCTATTCGATCGTGGCCCCCCAAGTACTTTGTCAAAGTCTCTCGCACTGCCGGGTTTCTATGCATCGGTACCACTAACTTAACATCCCCAAACGATTCAACAATGCGGCGAGCGGCACGTGCAATTTGTTCCTGCGGAACTCCCCAGTTTTCTCGCCGATGAGTCGTCAACAAAACGATGCGGCCCCTATACTCCGGATACCATTCCGTCTGAGTCAATTCCGCAGTTTTCATAACGGCATCGATTCCCGTATTTCCTGTGACAAAAATTGTGTCAGGAGAAATTCCCTCTCGACGTAAATTTTCCGCGCTCCAAGTCGTTGGTGCAAAATGATACTTAGCAAACAAACTCACCGCCCGGCGATTAAACTCTTCTGGAAAAGGATTCCATACGGTTTCCGTACGCAGCCCCGCTTCAACATGAGCGTAATCGACTTGTCGATAGAAAGAAGCAAGCCCCGCCACAAACGTCGTTGTCGTATCACCTTGCCCAAAAACGATTGCCGGATTCTTTTCTTCAATCACTTTATCAAGGCCATCGAGAATCCGAGTTGTAACTTGGGCAAGAGATTGGCCGTGCATCATCACATCCAAGTCGATATCCGCCTTTAAACCAAAGGAATCAAGTGCCTGCGACAGCATCTCTCGGTGCTGCCCAGTTGAAACAAGAACAGTCTCGACAGATGATTGAGCCAGAAACTCCAATACGACTGGTGCAGATTTAATTGCATCCGGTCGAGTCCCAACTACAAATATGCAAACGGGTTTAGCCATAAGTTCTTACCAAAAACAACATCAATCCACTCAAGCAAATTGCTATGAAATACAAAACCCAAACCGTTTGCCTTTGGTTCAACCCGGTACCCATCAGCGTATGATGAACATGCCTTTTATCGGGAGAAGAAATCGGCTGACCACTTAAAAGCCGCCGAACCACAACAAACCCCGCATCAAAAAGCGGAATTCCAAAGACTAACATTGGAATAATAACCGCAACCGTTGCGGCCGTCTTCATTGCTCCCACAATACTCAAACTCGCTAATAAAAAGCCTAGTAGCTGGGCTCCCGCCGTTCCCATAAACACCTTTGCCGGATGGTAATTGAACTTCAAGAATCCTAAGCATGCGCCAGCAATTGCCATCGCAATCAAAGCCACCCTTGGCTGCCCCTCTAAGGTTCCGACCACGGCCAAAGTGACCGATGCAATGCCCGCAATTCCGGCGGCTAGCCCATCAATTCCGTCAATCGTATCCATTGTCTTTGTAACAACAAAAATATAGATTGCTGTTAATGGCCAAGACCAAACTCCAAAAGGAACCCATCCGCCTTCCACCCATGGCAAATTGATTCCTTGAATTTGTACGTACCCAACAGACTTGCTACCCAAGATCTGAACGCCAAATCCAACCAGCAATAACACCGACAGCTGAATTTTTGCTGAAAGTTGTACTTTGTCATCCCAAAGCCCATAGATCACCAGCACAATTGCGCAAAAGAAAATCCCAATCAAGTACAAAGGAAAAGTTAGTGCCGGCCAAGGATAGGCAAAGGGCAAAATTGATAAACCCGAAACCAAAATTCCGGCGAAAATAGCTAATCCACCCCACCTCGGAGTAATAGTCTTGTGTACTCGGCGGTCATCACGAGTTGGATCATCAACTGCCTCATGCTTAACCGCAAGTTTCATGACCCAAGGGGTGACTATAATTGTCACAACCAAAGAAACTATTCCCGCAACAAGTGGAGATCTAAATCCCGGCAAAAACTGATTCCAATGCAATGCCAAAAGGTCGCCAAACAACATCATTTAGCTTCCCAAATCCACCTTTTCTAGCGTGCCGTCTAAATATCTAAAAACGTTCAGTTGAGAATCTCTAAATAGCTCCAAACTAAATTCATCAGGATAATCACCTTCGTAAATTACCGTTTCAATTCCAGCATTGATAATCATCTTCGCGCACGAGTTACAAGGCTGACAAGTCACGTACATCGTTGTGCCTTTACAAGCGATTCCGACATTTGCTGCTTGTAACAAAGCATTTTGCTCAGCATGAAGACTCCTGATGCAATGGCCCGCTCTCATACATCCATTCGGCCAGTCGTGCAATTCACCATCAACCGGGCAGTGTGGCAAGCCCATTGGTGCTCCGTTATATCCAGTTGCCAATATCCGCCGATCTCGAACGATAACGGCCCCAACTTGACGACGCGGACAGGTCGCTCTGGTCTTCACCAATTGAGCAATCTGCATAAAATAAGCGTCCCAACTCGGGCGTTCAGTCACTCCTGCCATTATATCGGAGTGAGAGGGCACACCACTAACTATTGGGCTCAGAGTCAATAACCTTCTGCGAAGTTGCGATCTGATCAATTAAGGTAAGAATTCGGTTCAAATACCCCACTTGGGCCATTCCTTCTTCCGAAAGAACAAAGTCTCCTTCAGCAAATCCAAATCGAATCTCTGGCTGAGTTTCGATAATGCGCCGCAAACCAGGAGTCAGAGTTACCAATTCCCCGACATCAGAACCAATGATTCTAAAGACTTGCTCAAACTGGGGATCACCAACTTCCAGGCCCTTACCTGCTACTTTTGAAAGCAATCCATCCATTCGGTCTCGCTTAATTACTTCCCACCAACCCGGCATAGGTTTTCCCTTTATAATTGCAACGCGAAAATATTTCATCCGCCCGCCGGAACTAAATGAGTACTGAAACAAAAGTAAAGCGGCATCAGAAACTTGCCCTTGCAGCAAATGTCTCACGCGCCCCTGTACTGACGAAGTAAAAGGATAAAGCTTGTTCCAAGGCGCTACAAACTCTCTAACTAGCTCCGTATTCAATACCGAAAGCTGATAATCAAAATTATTTTCTATCGCCCATTGTTGAAGCGCTTTTTGCCGCCTTTGCCAGGCGAAACTCAACCCTAAAATATAGATGGCTACCAGTGCAAATAATCCTGGTAGCCAACTCATTGTCATTCTTTCAGTCCGTCAATGGCCATTCTGAAATCGACACCGATTCCATAATGGCTGGATTGTCTTCAAGTGGATTGTCTCGAGCGTCACGAGGCAAATGAACGATCTTCTCTACAACATCCATTCCCTCAATGACTTGACCAAACACCGAGTATTGACCGTCCAAGTGTGGAGATCGCTCGTGCATCAAGAAAAATTGTGAGCCTGCAGAATTCGGATCACTGGTTCTTGCCGCACTCAAAATTCCAGGCGTATGGGGAACATCGTTGAATTCAGCCGGAACTCGCCAATCTGGACCGCCTGTGCCATGCATTTCTCTCGGCAAATCTCGACTATTGGGGTCGCCGCCTTGAATCATGAATCCCGGAATCACTCTGTGGAATCGAACGCCATTATAAAAGCCCATTTCTGTGAGTTTCATAAAGTTTTCTGCATGCTTTGGCGCTTTATCATTAAAAAACTTAACAACAATCCGACCATGATTCGTCAAAATCACTGCAACTTTATCGCCCTCCGCCGGAGCCATTGCTCCTGGTGCCGCTGTCTCGCTTAAACTCATCGCACACCCTCCTTCAATGGCCATTTCACGACTGATGCTGATTGGATAACAATCGCATCTTCTGGTTTCACTTTGCCATTGTCGGCTCTTTCTGTTGATCCTGTTTTAACGATTTTATCCACTGTGTCCATTCCCAAGACTACTTTCCCAAACGCAGAATAGCTGCCATCCAAAGAATCTGCCGTGCCATGCATAATGAAGAATTGGCTACTGGCAGAATTCGGATCTTGCGATCGCGCCATACTCAATACTCCTCGCAAGTGCTTGACTTTATCGCCAAACTCTGCCGGTACATTGATCTCTCGTCCAATCGAATCCATATTTCCACCGGTGCCCCAATAGGGCGCCTTTGAAAGATCTTTCGAATTTGGATCGCCACCTTGGATCATAAAATCATTGATACAACGATGAAAACGGACTCCGTTGTAAAAGCCTTTACCAGCAAGATCCTTAAAGTTTGCAACATGAATTGGTGCGGCTTCTGGGAAAAACATGACGACAATTCGTCCCGCCGAAGTTTCCATAACAACAACATCTTCCCCATCTTTTGGCGCCGCTGTAACCTGATCAAAATCTGCCGACCCAACAAAACCGGTTGCGATCAAACTTGCAACAATTGCAATCGGCAAGAAAAATCCTTTACTCACTTTTTGCCACCTTGGCTTCTGCTAAATCAGCGTCTACCGTTACGCCTTCAATTGGCCAAGTCTTCACTTCTGCCGATTCAAGCAATACAGCATTCTTCGGATCAACCTTTCCATTATCTCCGGCATCGCCCGTCGTAACGATCAAATCTACAATGTCCATTCCTTTAATAACCTTGCCAAAAGCAGTGTAGCCACCATCTAAATGAGCAGAATCTTGCTGGACTATGAAAAATTGACTGCTGGCAGTTTCAGGGCTGCCACTATTCGCCATACTCAATATTCGTCGCTTATGGCGAATATCATTCACTTCATTCGGAAGATTCTTTTCCATTCCATTTACAACGTTTCCGCCCATTCCCCAAACTTCAGATTTAGTCAAATCCTTGGAATTTGGATCGCCACCTTGAACCATAAATCCAGCGATACATCGGTGGAAACGGGTGCCGTTATAAAACCCTTCTTTTGCCAGATTCTTGAAATTATCTACTGTAATCGGAGCCCGATCTGGATAGAGCATGATAACAACTTGCCCCTTGCCCGTTTCTAGAACAACCACATCATCGCCATCTGCTGGCAAATTCTTTAATTCACCAAGTGGCTTCTTTTCTGATTCACCAGCTTCTTTCGGCGTTTCAGCTTTAGCCTGTGGCTCTACATCTTTTGCGCAACCAACAAGTACGAGTCCCGCAGCTAACAAAATAGCAAGCGGCGTCATCCAACGTTTCATCATAACTATTATCCCATTCAACGCAGAAAAGCGATTGGGGTTTCCCAATCGCTTTAAATTTTAAGACTCAAATCCAATTAATGATCTGAATGCACTTTCACAAAATTCTTAGTCTGTCCATGTCCTTGCAAAAATTCAACCTGACCCGAATCCAAGTCATAAACTCCGCCAATGATTCTAAATTCTCCCGCAGTCAACTTCTTTGCAAGCAAAGGCGACCGATAAACAACGTCGTGAACAGTCAGTTCAACATTCTTTTGAATCGCATTCGCCAAAAAATCACCATCATTGCCGGCAACACCACGCACGGCTGGCATCAGCTGATTAAGCAGAGCGGAAATGTTCTTATCGTCCTCACCAGCATGACCAGAATTCTCACCATTTACTCTTTTCTTAAACAGATCTAAAGTTGCTGCAACGGCTCCACAACGCTCATGTCCCATCACTAAAAGCAATGGTGTATGCAAGTGTTCCGCTGCATACTCAATGCTCGCAACAGAATTGGTATCCAAAATGTTGCCGGCAACTCGTATCACAAAGAGATCTCCCAGCCCTTGATCAAAAAGTATTTCTGGGGAAACTCTAGAATCAGCACATGTCAATACAATGGTATGTGGGTTCTGCCCACTAGCCACAAGCGATCGTCGGGCCAAATCCTGACCAGACCAATTCATGTGCCCACTTGTAAATCTCTGGTTGCCTGCCTGAATTTTTCCCAAGGCTATTTCTGCAGTGACGCCGCCCGTCCCAGAACTCATTGCCAATGCCAAAGTCGCCGTTAAAATACCCGTCATAGTAGTGTCTCAAAAAGCAGATGCTTCATGGATTCATTCCCTAATGCGGATATAAAAAGACCCTGAACCCTACGGGGATTCAAAACTCATTTTCACTATTCCATAGTTCTACTCGGCAAGTCTCAATGTCGTAAACCCCGCCAATAAACTCACATCGACCTTCGGCTTCTGCCTTTCTCAGCAAGCTAGATTGCTCAACCGCGTTCTTCATCGTGGATCGAACATTATGCCGAACTGCATTTAACCAAGGGTCTCCGGGCAAAGATTCTGACCCTATGACGGAAGGCAATAGTCGATGGATAAAATGAGCAAAAAACTCACCTTCCGGCGCTTGCCCGCTATTCTTCAACTCCAAAGCTTTCAACATTGCTCCGCAACCAGTGTGACCTAAGACCAAAACACAACTTACGCCGAGTTCATTTACGGCAAACTCTGCTGCTGCTAAGCCTGCTTCTTCCCACACGTTGCCCGCAACTCTCACCACAAAAAACTCTCCGAATACACCATCAAAGAGAGTAACCGGGTCAAGTCGAGAGTCAGAACAGGTAAGAACCAATGTATGTGGAGTTTGGCCATCCGCAATGGCAAAGCGTGGAACAGCTCTCCGCAAACCCGGTGATTGGACATGTTCTAAAAATCGACGATTTGCCAATAAAAGGTTGCGGATCGATCCATCGTCTGGCATATCATCAACCGTATAAACTTTCTGAAACTCGCTTTGCCCCAAACTCTTACTCATATGAAACACCCCAATTTTAACCGATACCTCAAGTACCAAGAAATCATCGACGTCCTCGATGCCTATGCTAAGGAATTTCCTCACTTCATAAAAATCTGCTCAATTGGAACAAGTCATGAAGGGCGAAGTATCCCTCTTGTCACGCTCACCAACTTCGAATCTGGTGATCATCAAGACAAACCGGGATTCTGGATAGATGGCAATATCCATGCTACCGAAGTTTCTGCCAGCTCGGCTGCACTCAAAATCATACAAATACTACTCACTGAAAAACAAGACATCCTCAATTCTCGAGTTTTTTACATTGTCCCACGGCTCAATCCCGATGGAGCAGAGTGGGCTCTTGCCGATAACCCAAAATTCATCAGATCCGGAACCCGACCTTATCCCTTTGATGAAGAAGATCCGTATGGCATCGAAAAGCAAGATTTAGACGGCGACGGCAGAGTGTTATCAATGAGAATTGAAGACCCAAATGGAGCCTGGAAAGTCAGCGAATCAGAACCTAGACTCCTCACAAAACGAGAACCAGGCGAAACCGGAGGAAAATATTATCGTCTGTTGCCCGAAGGTGTCTTCCATAACTTTGATGGGTTGACAATGCGTGGCCAAAAAGTTAAAGAGGGCCTTGATTTCAATCGAAACTTTCCTTCCGGATGGCGACCAGAAAATGAACAGCACGGTGCTGGCCCTTTTCCCACTTCTGAACCAGAAATCAGAGCGGCCGTCAAAGCCATCACAGATCGTCCAAACATCTGCGGAGGCATCACATTTCACACATTTTCCGGCGTCATTCTTAGAATTCCCGGTCGATATCCTGAAGACGAACTGCCACCAGAAGACTTATGGACCATGAAAGATCTCGGTGCCAAGGGAACTGAAATGTCCGGATATCCCTGCATTTCTGTATTTCACGACTTCAAATACCATCCCAAAGACAGCATCACGGGAGTCTTTGATGATTGGCTATACGATCACCTTGGAGTTTTTGGATGGACGGTTGAAATCTGGTCCCCCCAAAGACAAGCCGGGATCACAGATTACAAATTCATTGATTGGTTTCGGCAGCATCCCTTCGAAGACGACATCAAAATGCTCAAATGGAGCGATGAAAAGCTAGAAGGCAAAGGCTACATCGATTGGTACCACTTCGAACATCCACAACTGGGAAGTGTCGAAATTGGAGGATGGGATACAGCTTATGCCTTCCGAAATCCGCCTCCTCAATACATCGAATCAGAAATCACTCCTCTCGCAGAATGGTCAATCTGGATGGCGGCAACCACCCCTTGCCTCGAACAAAAAGATATTCAACTAGAAAACCTTGGCGACCATACAAAAATTAGATTCGCCGTTCAGAACACAGGCTATTTGCCGACAAACGTCACCGAGCGCGCCGCAAAGAACAAGATTGTGCGAGGATTGGTCGCCGAGATTTACAAGGAGTCCGATACCCATAATTCTATGGGAAACAATTCTCCAGATTGGCTGATATCTGGGCTACTGAGACAAACTGGCCCCCAGCTAAAAGGGCGATCTCATATTCCAAGCTCAAGCTTCGGAGGAAATCTCGATCCAACTGATGATATAGCCGTGTTTGAATGGGTCGTCAAAAACAATGCAACCTACCAAATCGATGTCCGTCATCCCCGGGCTGGGCGAGTAACAGCAGAAATTCAAATCTAAACCTATCTTTATGCCTCGCATATAAAAAAAAATGCAAACCCCTTGCATCTAAAGAGTTTTTGCGATATGATAGGAATTGAGAAACGTTTCTCATTTCTTATGGCGACTATCAAAGACATTGCTAAAAAGCTAAATATTTCGGTCAGCACTGTCAGCTATGTCATGAATGACGGACCCAGAAACGTGCCCGATGCTGTCAAAGCCCGAGTTCTAGCTGCCGCCGATGAACTCGGATATCGACCAAATCGAATTGCTCGAATGTTGGTGACTCAAAAGTCTCACACAATTGGAGTCGTCCCGGATCAAATGCACATCGACGCCATGGTTGGACCGTTTTTGAGAAACGTATTCAATACCATCCTCAATGTCGCAGAAGAACAAAGCCAAGATGTCTTGTTCATGACGACCCACTCCGAAAGGGTGCCCGAGATTTACGCAAACTCAGTCACAGATGGAAGAGTCGATGGAGTCATCATGATCGGTGCCGATCAGAGAAAACCACTTATAGACATCTTGCTAAAGCGCGAATTTCCTCATGTCCTCATCAATACTCATTGCAGCACAGAATCTGCCGTATTTACAATTGACAATGCGGCCGGAATTGATCTTCTCACCAACCATCTTTATCAACTAGGTCACCGAAAATTTGGGCTCATCGGCGGATTACCAGGAAATGGGGACTCCCAAATAAGAGAAAGCGCATTCGATAAATTCGTCCAAAACTCCGACGCATTTTCAAAACCAGAATGGCGAGAATGGGGCAACTTTAATCTTGAAGGCGGGTTTCAAGCCGCAAAGAAAATCCTCTCTCAAAAAGATAAACCAACCGCAATAGTTGCCTTAAACGACGAATCCGCCCTTGGCGCATTGCGATGTGCACAAGAACTTGGATTAAAAATCCCTAGTGATCTAAGCATCACCGGTTTCGACAACACCGAATGGGTCCAATTAACGGAAATACCAATCACCACAATTGCCCAAAACGAACAAGCCATTGCCCAAGCCGCAACCCGATCCTTGCTCAAGCAAATCGCTGGAGAACCAGCTCAAAGTCAAGTTTTTCCTCCTGAACTCGTTGTTCGAGCTTCAACATCACATCCAAAGAAGGACTCATTCCAATGAAGAAATCTGCATTTACCTTAATAGAACTGCTGGTGGTAATCGCCATCATAGCCATACTTGCCGCTATCTTGTTCCCAGTTTTTGCCCAAGCAAAAGCTGCGGCTAAGCACGCCCAATCTATCAGTAACATGAAGCAACTGGGCCTTGCTATGAACATCTATGTCGGCGACTACGACGACGTTTTGCCCCGAAGAGCTACTCTCAACTGGAACGGTTGGGCAACTGGCGAATGTAACGCATCATTTGGCTGCGAAAGCTGGGACAAATTGATCATCCCCTACATGAAAAATTTCCAGATCTTTGAATCTGGAATTGACCGCTCCGCCAGCGTGCCACTCTGGCACGGAAACACATATGGCAACGTTAAGCGTAGCTACGATGTCACCGCTTATATGTTCCCAACGGTTGGTGGAATGGCTTGGATGCCAAACGGATCCTTTGCAATCGCACCTACAAACTTTAGCCAAGTTGGCGCCGTTTCCGATACCATCATGTATGTTGAAAGGAGAAACGCAAGCTCAACCGATGGCACTTGGTGGCAGTACAGCACCTATTGGGAAAACTGGGCTTGGGGCACCGGTACTCGAAACACAGAATCGAATACTCCAACTGCTTACTATTCAGGAATCGACTACAGCAACAGCAATAAAGCTGCATTCGGAATGGCAGACTCAAGCGTTAAAACAAGACCAAAGGGCTTTGTTTTCCCTGGTCACGACCGAAAGCTCACGGCTGGAGCGGCGGCAAATAGCGCACCAAGTGCAACATGTACCGACGCTGATGAATGGAATACAACCATCACTCGATGTAAATTCCCCGACTAATCCAATCAAATCGACTCAGAAGTGGCCCAAACCGGGCCACTTCTAACAAAACTCCTGACTCACAATGAAAAAAGACATCCCAGTACCTCTTGTCGTAGGAATCACCGTTATTCTCATCGCTCTCGCCGGTTTCTTTATTTGGAAATCGACTGAGCCTGCCCCAATACCCGGTGGCAAAAAACTGCCTGGATATTCCGACGAGCTTCCCCAGTACATTCAAGATGCAAAAGATGGCAAAAAGATCAATCCCGAAGATCTGCCCAATGCACCTAAAGCGGTCGATGCCAACGGAAACCCAACTAACCCAATGGCAAATCCTGCTGCAAACCCAAATTAGTAACGACATTTAAAAAACAAAAAGTGGCTTGGTCTCGCCCCAGAGATCAAGCCACTTTTTATAAATTCACTCCCTATTGGGGCACTTCCATTAAAGCCATAATAAAGATATATGGCCACAATTCCTAGCCACATCGCCAACTCAAATTTGGCAGAAGAAGGCAAAAACCGCGTTGAATGGGCAGAAAAAGATATGCCCGTTTTGCGGCAAATTCGTGAAAGATTCGAAGTCGAGAAACCGCTCTCCGGACAAAGAATCGTTGCTTGCCTACACGTAACAACTGAAACCGCTAACTTACTCCGAACCCTAAAGGCCGGCGGTGCCGAAGTTGCAATTTGCGCTAGCAATCCACTTTCTACTCAAGATGAAACTGCTGCTGCCTTGGTCGAAGTCTACGGTATTCACGCTTATAGTATTAAAGGCGAAGACAACGCAACGTATTACCAGCACATCAACCAGGCGCTAGATCACAAGCCAACCATTACAATGGACGATGGAGCCGATACGGTCGGAATCATTCATACCGAAAGGAAAGACTTAATTGATACAATCGTTGGTGGAACAGAAGAAACCACAACCGGTGTCATTCGACTTCGAGCCATGGCAAAAGATGGCATTCTTGCCTATCCTATTGTTGCTGTCAACGATGCCGAAACGAAGCATTTTTTCGATAATCGCTACGGAACCGGACAGTCCACTCTCGATGGAATTTTCCGAGCAACAAACATCCTCCTTGCTGGCAAAAATGTCGTCGTCGCTGGATATGGATGGTGTGGAAGAGGCATTGCCATGCGGGCCCGAGGAATGGGAGCAAACGTCATCGTCACAGAAATCGATCCAACAAAGGCAATTGAAGCCGTAATGGATGGATTCAGAGTCATGCCAATGGAAGAAGCCGCGCCAATTGCAGATATCTTTATTACGGTAACCGGGTGCAAAGATGTTGTTGATGACCGTCATTTCTCAAAAATGAAAGATGGCGCCGTTATCTGCAACTCTGGACACTTTAATGTCGAAATCAACATTCCACAATTAGATTCTCTAGCTTCAAGCCGACGTGAAGTCCGCCCGTTTGTTGAAGAATTCCTTGTGAATGGAAAAAGGCTTTACCTTCTTGGTGATGGCAGACTCATCAACCTAGCCGCCGCAGAAGGACACCCCGCTTCTGTAATGGATATGAGCTTTGCAAACCAAGCTCTCTGCGCCGAATATATTGTAAAGAACGCCGCAAACCTCAAAAAAGAAGTCTACGGAGTTCCAGTTGATATTGACAAACAGGTTGCCGCTCTCAAGTTAGAGAGTATGGGCGTATCACTCGATCGCCTCACTCCAGAACAAGATAAGTACTTGAATAGCTGGGACGAAGGCACAATCTAAGCCCATAAATTCAAAATGCTCAAAGCAGTTTCTGGAAGTTCAGAAACTGCTTTTTTCTCACAATTATCGATAAATTGCCAGCCAAATCAACATTGGCAACAAATGCTCCTGGTCTTCGCCACGAATTGCCAATAACCGTGCTCGTCCAATTGCCAACCGATCAGCTCGGGCAAATTCCGCAATCACTTCTCCATCAACAAAAACGGATGCACATTGCCTTTCGCTAGTCTTTGGAATCGAAACTTCATACTCTCTACCGCTTGTCACAACTGAAACTTGTTTCGGATTCCCATCTGAAATGGGCAAAATCTCACCTGCAACCAAACCGCTCTCCCAAAACAAAATACTATCACCAAAACTTCGGCTAATTTCCTGAGAATCGCGACCAGAACCCGGTAACGAAACTGTCCATTCATGGTCAAAAAGCGTCATGACAAACGACTTGCCTGATTTCTGAATCGATCCAATTTCTTCATGCCGAATGTTTTGAATCACAAACGCTGAACTCTTCTGAAAACGATCAGGAAGGATTAAGAAAATCTCGCTATCTTCATGGCCAAGGTGTTGAAAAGGAACCGCTTTCCAAAGCGCATGAGATTCAATGGATTCCCACTCCCGATCACGCCAATAGCTACCGCACATGACAAGAAAGAATGCAACCGCAAAACAAATCAACCCAAAAATAATCATTGCCGGAGGATACATGACCAGCCCAATAATCCAGCTCACTCATCGCTCCTACTATCTACCACTAATAAATGAGCTTTTAGCCCCAAATTTTGCAAGCATTTTCTCTCCCGGTTTGCCGAGAACACACAAGGCTGTTGCCATCGGATCACTCGTTAAACCATTCTTTGCAATAACCGTAGCTTGTATCCGATTCATAACCCCAAATCCGTTTCGTGGATCAACAATATGCGAATATCGAACGCCGTGCAATTCTACAAACTGTTCAGTATCACCGCTAGTTGAAACGGCCACATTCTTTAAGTACAACACCTGGTCGCTATTCGTTACTCTAATGGGCCAACCATAGGTCTTCGGTGGTGGATTGCTCACCTTTAAGTCACCGCCTGCAACAATACTTGCCGAACGAATTCCATACTTTTCAAAAACGCGGATCGCTTCATCACAGGCATACCCCTTTGCAATTCCACCCAAATCAATCTTAACGCCAGATTGTGCAATTCTTACTTCTCGAGCGCGTTGATCAATTTCAATCTTCTCCCAACCCACAACTTCCCTTGCCCTTTGCAAATCAGGATAAGATGGTGAACGTTGTGTCTTCCGAGATTCTCGCCAAAGAGCAACAAATGGCCCCGCGGTCATATCAAATGCACCTTGCGATTCTTTAGAAATCTTCTGCCCAAAGCTCAAAACTTTTAAAAGGTCTGAAGAGACCGAAACCCACTTTCCAACAGCACTTTCTTGCAATTGTCGAACCTCACTCGTCGGCCGATAATCACTCATTTTCTGTTCTAAATCTGCAATCCTTGCGTATACCGCCCGCCCTGCCTCCTCCGCCTTGGCAACTGACTCACAATAATAAGTCAACTGAACCTCAACTCCCATATGTAACTCTACAAAATCAAATTTCTTAAACTCGCCTGTCAATACCATTCCCAAAATTCCTAAAGTCACTACCGTGTTGTACCGCCGATCGATCAGATCGAGTAACACTACAGACGAAAACCCGTCAGAATAGTGAAATCCAAATGATTAGTGTTTTTATAGCAGCCATGGCAATATCCGATCTCAAAACATTTGATGAACAAATCCCCGGACATCTTCCGAAATTTACAATGGTTCAACTGCCGGCTGGCAAAATCACTTTAGAAGGCAAAACCCACGAAATAAAAAGCCTGGCAATTTCAAAAACTGAAGTCACCTGGAATATTTACGATATTTTTGCCTACAGATTTGATCTCACCCAAGAAGAACAAGCCGCCGGAGTCGAACTCAAATCCCGGCCTTCAAAACCCTATGGCGCTCCAGATAGAGGATATGGACACGATGATTTCGCCGCTTTAGGAATGACATTCCAATCTGCACAATTGTTTTGTGAATGGCTAAGCAAAAAAACGGGGAAAAAATATCGACTCCCAACTTCCGCCGAATGGGAATATGCCGCGCGCGCCGGAGCAACTCAAGAACCAGAAAACATCGGAGAATTTGCATGGAATTGGGACAATGCAGAAGATGTTGCCCACAAAACCGCATCATTAAAACCAAACGCCTGGGGACTCTTTGATATGCTTGGCAATGCCGCCGAATGGGTCACAATGACCGACGGAACGGGTGCCGTTGCTGGCGGTCACTTCTACAACAAAATCGACAAAATCAAATTCACCCAAAGAGAAACTTATAGCTCAGATTGGCAAGAACGTGATGCTCAAATTCCAAAGTCAAAATGGTGGCTCTCCGATGGAGAAATGATTGGATTAAGAGTCGTTTGCGAAAATCCTTGAACTAAATTACTTTCAAAACTTGCATTATAAAGGTTAAATACACATAAAATAGAAGTGAGATTCATGAAGACCCCCTCAATAACCCGTAGAAATTTCTTGCAAACAACCGCGGCCGCTGGAGTAACCTTAGCCATGCCTGCTGGTGTGTTTGCTCAGGGTTCCGACACCCTTAAAGTCGGTGTGATTGGATGCGGCGGAAGAGGCACTGGAGCTGCCCATAACTGTTTTGAATCTGCACCTGGTGTAGAAGTCATTGCAATGGGAGATCTTTTCCAAGATCGACTCGAAAGCTGCGCAAATTATCTTAAAGATGAGCAACGACTTGGCAAAAAAGGATTCAAAGCTACTAAGGAAACTCTCTTCTCAGGATGGGATGCATACCAAAAAGTCTTGGCTACCGATTGCGATCTCGTAATTCTGGCTACCCCTCCCGCATTCCGACCAATGATGCTAGAAGCCGCTATCAAAGCCGGCAAACACGTCTTTATGGAAAAACCCGTCGCCGTAGATGGTGCTGGAATTCAAAAAGTGTTTGATGCTGCCGATATGGCTAAAGCAAAAGGATTGTCAATCGTTGCTGGTACCCAAAGACGACACCAAAACAGCTACACCGAAACAATCAAGCGAATCCATGATGGTGAAATTGGCGACATCACAAGCATGTCTTGCTACTGGAACCAAGGTGGACTTTGGATGAACGTTCGACAACCCGAATGGTCAGACATGGAATGGCAACTGAAAAACTGGCTCTATTTCACCTGGCTAAGCGGAGATCATATCTGCGAACAACACGTCCACAACATCGATGTCTGTATCTGGGCAAAAAATGAAATGCCAACAAAATGTATCGCCTTAGGCGGACGACAAGCAAGAACCGATGCCGCTTATGGACACGTTTTTGACCATTTCGCTGTGGAATACGCCTTTGGCGATGGCACAAAAATGCACAGCTATTGTCGGCAACAAGATGGCACCGTTAGCAATGTCAGTGAATCAATCCAAGGAACAAAAGGTTGGAGCAATGGCACTGGCTCAATCAAAGGCATGGACGGAAAAGCCACATTCCGATTCGATGGCGAAAATCCAAACCCGTACGTACAAGAGCACACTAATCTAATCAAGAGTATCCGGGGTGAAGGCAAAGCTTACAACGAAGGTCGCCAAGTCGCAAACTCTACTCTGGCTGCCATCATGGGAAGATTAGCCGCTTATTCCGGACAAGAAATCACTCCAGAACTCGCACTCGGTACGGCAAGCACATTGCCCGCCGATCTCAGCTTCCACACCCTCAGTGTTCCTGCTGTCGCCATTCCTGGACAATACAAAATCTAATCTAATCGATAACAATTATTTCCCCCGGTGCATTTTTGCCCGGGGGATTTTCTTATTCTTCCGCCAATTTTTTCAATTTCTCTAACTTATTCTCCCATCTTTTAGCTCTAACTGTAATCCAATCATTAGCCAGCGATAACTCGTCAACATTCAGTTTCCGAATCACTTCCCGCCCGACTTTTTCTGACGTAATCAAACCCGCACTTTCCAAAACATCTAAATGCTTACTTGCCGCCTGACGGCTCATTTGCAATCCTTTCACTAACGTCAAAGTAGTCACTGGACCATGCTTTGCCAATCGATCAATAAGCTCCAGCCTAGTCTCATCTCCCAGAGCCGCAAATGCCGCTACACATGCCAAAGCTTAGGCCCCCACTGCTTTTATGAGTTCAGCCAATTCGTATTCCCAGCCTTTGGTATTCATTTCAAGACACGACTTCCTGCGTTCTGCCGGAATGTTTGCAAACCCCGTCTCCTCAACCACTAACCGAGTCTTATCGCCAATCGATTCTAAATAAAAAGAAACTAAAGTCAACTGATCTTCCGGATAAGCGTCAAATGTGCAATCCTCCCCCGGATGCCAAGAATAAGCAAAGTGCGTCGTCGGATCCACAGTTTCAATCCGACCAAAACATTGAGTGCAACCTTCATCTTCCGAAAAATCAAGCATCACAATCTCTCCCGGAGAAACATCACCAACTAACTTCCCACAAAACCAAGACTCTATCCCTTCTCGGCTCGATACCAAACTCCAAACCTTGTCAATCGGAGAGTTCAACTCCATTTCACACCGAATCATATTCTCTGTAACTGTTGTCATAATAAGCAACCAATAAGTTGCATATTACCATCATTCACGTATTTATGCAACCATCTAGTTGCTTATTCAAAAAAAACGAGCCGAAATCACAAAACTGACCTCGACTCGTTTAACTCGCCAGATTAAGCTCTTCGTTTGCGACGAAGAGCCGCCAAAGCTCCAAGACCAAGCAAGGTCATCGTTGCCGGTTCCGGAACTGCTTCATACCGAACATTTCCGGCAAAGGCGCGAGATGTAAATTGGGTTCCACCAAAGGAAACCGCTCCAGTTCGACTATGAGCAGTTGTCATGGTGAGATCAGCATTATTATAAGTCGTTACCGGAGGAGCCGCCGTCGTCCCGTTATAACGAAGACCGTTACCAGTCGTGATGCTGTGCAAATAAATACCCGTTGTATTACTGGCCGAAAGCCCAATTGAACTATTCAAAACAATCGAAGCCAATGTGGCGGTATTAAAGCTCGAACCGGCAACGGTGTCGTGCAATGTCCACCCGGCATTACTGGTTGAAAATCCTACGTATGTGCCCGGCCTTGTCCAAACTTCAACTGAAAACGCTCCGCCTGTTGCATTTCCAAAAAATGCATCAAAGCTAAGAACATTCAAATTCTGGCTTGTTGGTGTCAAGTCCATAAAAATGCCGCCTGTACCATTGTTTGCTGTGGTCGCCCCACTCAATATTTGAGCACTGGCAAACATAGGAACCATGCCTAAAGATATCAATAAAATTCTTTTCATCTTCCTCTCTCTTCATGTACCAAATATCGGTACAGCAAATATTTAAAGTGACATTTGTTACTAAAAAGCAAATTCAAGTAAACAAATATTTAATTTAATTTTCCCCGCAAATATTCGACTCAATTCCCTCAAAATTCACCTAAACTAACAAGAAGTGAATATCACGCGAAGAGACATCTTAAAAACTGCCGCAACCGCAACTTCTGCCGGTATTCTCTCTAACATCAATAAAATGTCTGCAGAAATCCCAAACTACCGAGTCAACAACTTCAAACTCCACTATGCGCCACACTTTGGAATGTTCCAAAACTCGGCCGGCGAAAATCTCATAGACCAAATAAAATTCGCCCACAATCAAGGATTTTCAGCCTGGGAAGATAACGGAATGATGGGCCGAGACAACGCCTTCCAAGACGAATTCGCAAAAACAATGGAAAGCCATGGAATGCACATGGGAGTCTTTGTTGCCCATGCCGAATGGCAAAAACCAATGTACGCCCTTGCCGAAAAGGAAACATTTCAAGAGCTGAAAAAAATCGCAAACGCCGCCGTCGAAACCGCCAAAAGAGTCAATGCAAAATGGATGACCGTCGTGCCCGGCCCTTACGACCTCCGCTTAGATTGGGACTTCCAAACCGCAAACGTCATCGACTGCTTAAAAACGATGGCTGAAATCTTTGAACCCCATAACCTAACAATGGTTCTAGAACCACTCAATCCATACCGAGATCACCCCGGAATGTTTCTCAGCAAAATTCCCCAGGCTTATCAAATTTGCAAAGCCGTAAACTCCCCATCTTGCAAAATCTTAGATGACCTCTATCATCAACAAATAACAGAAGGAAATCTCATCCCCAATCTCGATAAAGCTTGGTCAGAAATCGCTTACTTCCAAGTCGGAGACAACCCCGGAAGAAAGGAACCTCTGACCGGAGAAATCAATTTCCAAAATATATTCAAACACATCCATACCAAAATCAATACTCCAGAATTTGCAAAAGGACATCCCATGATCATTGGAATGGAACACGGAAACTCCGAACCAGGAAAAGAAGGCGAACAAAAACTGATCAACGCCTACCGAACATGCGATAACTTCTAAATACAGAAACACAAAGCCCTGCCTCCAATAGTGCAATCCCCGGCCCAAGGCAACAACCAAAGGTAAATTCAGAGCATGTCTTTCCCAATTCGAAAAAACGTGCTCTCTATGCGCCCTTACGTCCCGGGAAAACCAATTGAAGAAGTCCAACGCGAACTAGGACTCAGCAAAGTTGTAAAGCTAGCCAGTAACGAAAACCCCCTCGGGCCATCGCCACTAGCCGTGGAAGCCACAATCGCCGCCGCCAAAAACCTTCATCTCTACCCCGATGCCAGCGGTTTCGCTCTCAAACAAAAACTTTCGCAAGTTCACAATATTCCTACAGATCAAATCATGCTGGGAAATGGTTCGGATGAACTGATTCACTATCTCGGAAACATCCTTCTCGAACCTGGCACAAACATGGTCGTCGCAAAACCAACATTTGTACGTTACAATGCCGCCGCTGAACTGGCAAACATTGAACTCCGAGAAATCCCCCTCACCCAAGAATACAAGCACGATCTAAAAGCCATGGCTGCCGCCTGCGACGCCAATACTCGCCTAGTTTATATCGCCAACCCTCACAACCCAACTGGAACTGTACTCAGCAAATCCGAAATCGATGAATTTCTAAACCTCCTCCCGTCAACCACATTAGCCGTTTTAGACGAGGCCTACTTCGAATTCGCCGAAGATTTGCCAAACCACCCCAGCGGAGTCAGCTATGTCAAAGAAGGGAAGAACGTCGTTTGCCTCCGCACTTTCAGCAAGACATACGGCTTAGCCGGAATCAGAATCGGATACGGATTCGCCCCTGCGGAAATCATCGACGCAATCGAACGTGCCCGCGAGCCATTTAATACAAACAGCCTTGCCCAAGCGGCTGCCATTGCTGCAATTGACGATTCTAACCACTTAGATAAAACTAAAAAAGTCAACCAATCTGGCCTAGCAAGAATCACCGAAGTTGCCCAGAATCTAGGGCTAAAAACAATCCCCAGCTCCGCAAACTTCATTTGCATTGATGTCCAAAAACCTGCCAATGATGTCTTTCAAGCATTGCTAGAAAAAGGAATCATAATTCGCTCCGGAGTCCCCTTAGGCTTACCAACAATGATCCGAGTTTCTATTGGAACCGAAGGCGAAATCACTGAGTTCATTTCAGCTTTTCAAGAAGTCATGAAAAACTAATTATCCAAATGGTTAATCTCCACTACTCTCTGCGCTCGGCCTAGCCCTCAGCTTTGCCCAATCTCGCAGATAAGCAACTTCTTCCGCCATCATTCGACTCAGCGGAATCTGCTTGCCCGCCTCTTCCTTGATATCCTTAAAAGTAACTTCCCGATCTTCAAAAAACGCGTGATTCAAAGCTCCAATCACAAGTTGCTCAATTTCTGCACCGCTAAATCCAAAGCTCAACTCGGCCAACTCTTTGACTTTAAACTTCTTCGGATCGCGATTTCTTTTCTTAAGGTGAATCTTAAAAATCTCCTCTCTTTCTGCTTTATCCGGCAAGTCTACAAAAAAGATCTCGTCAAACCGACCTTTCCGCATCAGTTCCGGCGGAAGCGCTTCAACATTATTCCCCGTCGCAATCAAAAACACCGGCTTAGTTTTTTCTTGCATCCATGTCAAAAACGTACTAAAAACTCTCGCTGTTGTCCCACTATCGCTCACCCCTCCACTCGACATTCCAGCAAACCCTTTCTCCAATTCATCAATCCATAAAACGCAAGGTGCCAAACTCTCGGCAATACGAATCGCCCGGCGCATATTATCCTCACTTTGCCCAACAAGCGAACCAAATATTCGACCAACATCCATTTTCAACATTGGCAAGTTCCAAGCGGTCGAAACCGCTTTCGCAACCAAACTCTTTCCGCAGCCCTGAATCCCAATAATCATCACCCCTTTCGGATATGGAACGCCATATTCAATAGCTGCATCCGTAAAAGATTTTGACCTTTTGGTTAACCATTCTTTCATCAAGTCTAGCCCTCCAACATCTGAAAGCTTACTTGCCGATGGATAAAACTCCAGCATTCCAGTCTTCCGGACAATCTGCTTTTTCTCTTCAATAATCTTGTCGACCGTTAGCTTTTTATCCTCAACCAATGCCCGCGCTAAAGCCGATTCAATCTCATCCATGGTTAATCCCTGAGCCGAACGAACAAGCATCTCTCGCATATCGTCTTCTAGTTCAGTATCGATATTAGGATTATCCTTAACGGCTTCAATAACGTCTGCTATCTGCGCCTCAATGTCCTCCGATTGTGGAAGTGGAAACTCAAGTACCGTTATGTCCTTTTCTAATTCAACCGGAAGGTTAAGAACTGGACTGACAATAATAATAGTTTGCGCGCGACTCCGTAGTCGCCCCGCCAAATCACGTAGCAACCTTACAACCCGAGTATCTTTCATGTAGGGATGAAAGTCTCTCAGCATAAAAAGCGTATATTCGCCACTTTCATGAACTTGCGCTAAGGCTTCTAATTCACCAGGCAAATTCGAAGCCTTGGCTGGCCCAGAAGCTCGCTGAACAACCGGAGACATGCCCTGAGTTACCGACCAAGTGTGCATCTTCCGATCCAGCTTTGCTGCAACCGCTTTGATTACTTCTTCTACACGGCGTTCTTCCCAACTCACAACATAAAGAATCGGATACTTCGCTCTAACTAAAACTTCTATCTCTCGTTGTGGATCCATTGTCAACAATCTACCAGCCTGCAAAAGGAGACGTTGCAATACCAAGGCCGGAACTGAGCCATTAGACAACTATTTTTATATCAAACATCTATTTTTGTCAGAGTATCAAGAAATGATTGGTCAGGCACAGCTCCAAGTCCCGGAGTTTCTTCACATACTGCAAAGCCGGCCTTTATCTGAACTCCACCATCAATGAAATCACTCTCATGAGAAGTAAAGGCATCGAGATCAAAGTATTCAAATGCCGGGTGAACCATCGCTAGCTGAGCGGCAGCCGTTACTCCCAGCCGAGTTTCCACCATGCCCCCCATCATGCACCTCATACCGTTGGCATAAGCAACATCCGCAACCTGCGCAGAACGTTGAAGACCACCCGCCTTGCACACTTTTACATTTACAAGGGAGCATGCATTCTGCTGAGCCAGATGTGCCGCATCTTCCGGACCAAAACAACTTTCATCCGCCATGATAGGAATGGGCGACCGATCATGGAGCCATTTTAAGCCCGCATAGTCGTGGCGTAAAACTGGCTGCTCACAAAACTCAATATCTAAAGGGGCAAGCAACTCAAGTGCTCGCAAAGCAACTGGAGCTGAATAGCCTTGGTTCGCATCCACCCGAATGGAGTGAGTTCCCACAACTTCTCGAACTGCTGAAACTCGATCAAAATCAGATTCTGGCGATTCTCCAGTTTTCACTTTGAACTTAAAAGTCACTTTCTTCATGAGTGCCTTAGCCTGTATCGCCGCATCCTCCGGCCCCGTAATGCCAATGGTGATGTCGGTTGGAAGTGACTTCACTTCGCCTCCAAAAAGCCGAGCGACTGAAACTCCAATTTCACGAGCAAAAGCATCATGAATTGCCATTTCCAAGGCACTCATTGCCGCCGTTTGACCCGGCATCAATTTCACAAAAAGTTGAGCGAGCTCATGCCTTTCACTAACTTTTCGACCAATTACCGAAGACCCCAACACTTTCAACGTTTCAATCACTGTCCCTTGTGTTTCGCCGTTAATTGAGTGAAGCGGAGTTGCCTCGCCCCAACCTACAACTCCGTCTTCGGTTTCAATTCTTACAAAAACACCATTTGCATCCGTCGAAGTCATTGTTGCAATTCGAAAAGCTCTAACTAGAGGAATCGAAAAAGGATATAGAGTAACGGAGCGAATCTTCACAGCTTTAGTGTAGAACTTCAAATCAAGAAAATGCGGTCGCCCGGGCCCGAAGCCGCGCCCTCATATTTTTATTCTAAAAATATTCCGCCCACCGGGCCGACCGCTAACTGACAACAATCAATGCTTCTTCAGACCTTTGCTCTTTTACTTTTTCGAGCATCAATCGATTCTCCACTCGGCTCAAATTCGGATCAGATTCCAAAACTTCAATTGCTACTTGTCGGGCTAGTTCTAAAACCGGACCATCATCCACTAAGTTCGCGAGCTTAAAATCTAAAGCTCCACTTTGTCGAGTTCCCGCAATATCTCCCGGACCTCTAATCTTAAGATCGGCTTCCGCAATTTTAAAGCCATCCGTTGTGTCCACCATAATCTGCATGCGTTGTTCGCTATCCTTTGTCGTTGCATTTGCAATCAAGATGCAGTAGCTCTGCTGATTGCCTCTCCCAACCCGACCTCTCAACTGATGAAGCTGAGAAAGACCAAATCGATTGGCATCCTCAATCACCATAACGGAAGCATTTTTAACATCGACGCCAACTTCAATGACAACCGTACTCACAAGAATGTCTAAATCACCCGTCCTAAAACTTTCCATCACGGCCTCTTTTTCAACAGGCTTCATTTGACCGTGAAGCAACCCAATCCGCAGCTCCGGATAAATCTGCTCTTTTAATCGGTAATACAGATCCTCCGCTGCTTGCGTCTGCATCTTTTCGCTTTCTGTAATCATTGGACAAACAAAATATGCCTGCCGACCTTCACCCACCATTGTCTTCACCGTCTCATAAACAGACAAACGCTTTTCGCTGCTTTTCCAATGAGTTTTGATTGGCTTACGCCCAGGAGGAAGTTCGTCAATCACGCTCAAATCTAAATCGCCATAAAGCGTCATCGTCATTGTTCGAGGAATCGGAGTCGCCGTCATGACCAATACATCCGGATTCCCCGTTCCTTTTTGGCGCAAAGCCAACCGCTGTATAACCCCAAAACGATGCTGCTCATCAATCACCGCTAGCCCCAATTTATGAAACTTCACGCCATCCTGAATCAAAGCATGAGTACCAATACAGACTTGGGCCGCTCCCCCTGCTACCAATTCTAAATTGTGCCTCTTGGCCTTTGCCCCATGCTTTCCCACTAGCAAAGCAACATTGATCCCCATTGGCTCAAAAATCCGTTTCAGTCCCACATAATGCTGCTCCGCAAGAATCTCTGTTGGCGCCATCAATGCCGCCTGAAAACCACACCTCACCGCCGCCAACATGGCGCAAGCCGCCACCGCCGTCTTACCGCTTCCCACATCGCCCTGAACCATCCGATTCATGGGAAAAGGGCGTTCCATATCATGAAAGATCTCTCGAACAACTCGTTTCTGCGCCCCGGTCATTTCAAACGGAAGCATCGCCGAAACTTGATCCCAAATCGACCCCCGAGTCGCCGATTCATTCGCTCCAAACAAATCACTACCACCGTCCGAAACGCCCTGAATCTGACTCACCGGAAACCGAATACCAATCTCTTGTTGAATCTGAGATCGCTTCATCTGCAATGCCAACTGCAAGTACAAAAACTCTTCAAACACAAGTCTGCGCCGAGCTTCAATTTGAGTATTCAAATTATCCGGCTGATGCATTTGCTTCAAACACCAAGAAAGCCCACGCAATCGTTGTCCATCTCTAATCTGCTGTGGCAATGGTTCATCAACCTGCGAAGCAAAATACTCCACTGCGCTGGAAGTCGCTTTTCGTATCGCCCACTGGGGAACTCCTTCCGTCAAGGGATAAACCGGATGAATTCGAGCAAATTCTTCGGTATCTTCCTCATCTTCAATAACTTCCCACTCCGGAGAGCTCATTTCGCAGCGCCGATTTCGCCCCTCCTTAACCGTCCCGAATGCCACGATCTCGCCATCAATCTTCTGAAGCTCCCGCCCAACCCAAGGCTGATTAAACCAAACCAAATCAATTTCCCCCGTTTCATCAGCAATCGTTGCGCGAATCATCACCTTTCCCCCCCGAGTCCCCTGAGATCGCACATCTCTAAGCTCACCCCGAACTGAACACTGCTCTCCCGGATTCAACATCATAATGGGAGGCAAATTCCGACGGTCTTCATAGCGGCGAGGAAAATACTCCAGAACATCGCGTACCGTCTCCAACTTTAACTTCTTCAAAAGCATCGCGATTTTGGGACCAACTCCCTTCAAAAACTGGATTTCCATATCCAAACCGCGCGCTAAACTGTCAGACATACTTCTACTAAAAATTATGGACGGAAACATGACCCTTGTGTCATCACTAATTAAGGAATAAACTACCTTTGGCATGGGTAACGAACAAAAAAACTCCGATTCGCCAAGCGATCCGCAATCAAAAACAAGCGAAATTCTAGATGAAGCCCAAGCAAAACTAAAAGTAACACAATCCGAGTTTGAGTCCAAACTCGACGAATTTGACACCAGAGCAAAGTCCGCGCGCGCAAAATATAACTCGTCAAAAGTTGCTCCTGCCAACCCCGATTCAAAAGAATCTGAATCTGCCCGCGGCCTCGGCCATGGGTTACAAATTGCATATGCTCTCGCCGGTACCCCCATCGTTTTCTATGGCATTGGTCGGCTCATTGCCAGTTCAACTGGGCAAGACCAATGGACAAACTGGTTAACAATCATCGGCGCTCTCCTCGGCTTTGGATATGTCATCTTTGTTACTCAAAAACTAAATTCCAAATAATTGTGATTTCAATCCTCAGATTTCCACTTGCCATCGCATCAATCCTATTTATTGGAACAATTATTGGGTTTTCCACAACGACCCAAGCCACCCTCGCTTACTTTGCCGGAGTCGTTATCGGGGGCCTCAGCTTCCTCGTTCTCAACAAAACTGTTGACCTCCTCAAAAGTGAAAAACCAACTGAAAAGTCCGCTAAATTTGCAACGATTTTTATCGTTTCTGCGTTTCTCATAAAAATCCCGCTCATCGGCGTTATCGCCTACTTTGTCTGGCAACTTCATGTCCCGGGCCCTAGTTGCTTTGGAATAGGGGTGGTTTCGGTATACTTCGCCGCGATCGGGCTTGCTGTGGTAAGCACGCCAACCCGATAAGTCCTGGCTTATGTTTGACATGTTTCAGTTGTCCCGATACCTTCTTGCAGAAAGTGCAGCCCACGGTGAAGAAACCGGAGGCCATCACGTTTTTGTAAACATATACGGGCTCTTTTTCTACATTGCAATTGCGATCATCGTTATTGGTGCCACGGCAATGATCGCCAAAAAAGGACTCAACAAGCGATACTTCACAAACAAGATCACTCAGTATTACGAGCAGCTCTATTACTTTATTGAAAGCCTTTGTGTCGGAATCATTGGTGCGCACGGAAGAAAGTACATGCCAATGGTGTTCACCCTGTGGCTCATGATCTTCGTCAGCAATGTCATCGCCCTCTTAGCCCCCACTGCTCCCACGGCAAACCTCTCATTTAACGTCGGAATTGCCCTCATCGCCATCGGATATGTCCAATTTGAAGGCATTCGAGCAAACGGGTTCATTGGTCACTTTTCACACTTTGCCGGCCCAAAAATGGGAATCGCTTTAATCCCTATCAACCTCATGATTTTCGTAATTGAAATCATTTCCGAAGCCATGAAGAACGTCTCGCTTTCGCTCAGACTCTTCGGAAACATTGATGGAGGTCACCAAGCTGCCGTCGCCATGAACCACCTCGGAGACAGCATCTTTGTCCCCGTCGGCGCATTTCTAATGCCGATCAAACTCCTCACTTGCGTCGTCCAAGCTCTCATTTTCTGCCTTCTCTTCTGTGTATATCTCTCGTTGGTCACCCACCACGATGAAGATCACGGACACGACCATGGTCACGATGGAGCCCACGACCCCAAGCCCGTAACGGCATAAAATCATTTTTTACTAACTTCTGTAAAACATTCTGGAGAATATATAAACAAAATGCTAGAACAAGCACCTCTCGCCCTCGGATTCGCCGCTATTGGTTGCGGCCTTGGCCTTGGCCTTATCGGCTATGGCGCAATGAACGGAATGGCTCGACAGCCAGAAGCAATTGGCAAACTGCAAACCGCGATGCTCATCGCACTTGCGTTTGTTGAACTTGTTTTCTTGCTTACAGTCTTCGTTGGTCTTGGCTCCCTCAAGGGCTAAGATTCGAACACCGTAGTTCCGGGTGTGGCTGAATTCAATATTCAACCACACTCGCCCGACCTCAAAACTCTGATTTGAATGAGCGCAAATACTATTAGAAAAGGATCCTCGGCTGGCAGCCTAATCGCAATGGCGGTTGTTGGTGCTGTCTTTATGGTCGCCGGGACAATGATCTCCCTTCAAAACCCTTCTTTCATGAGTTGGGAAGATGAAATTGCCAAACAAGGCATCCCCATTGACCTCGGTGCAAGCATCGCAGTTATTGGCGTATTCTTAATCCTGTTTAAGGTAATCGATATCTTCTTCTTCACACCATTGCACGATGCAATCGATGGAAGAACAACCGAACTCGAAAATACATTTTCAGAAGCTGAAAATCTCCGAGCAGAAATGGCACAACTCAAAACAGACTACGAAAGTCGTCTTACTGAAACTGAAGCCAACGCTAGAGAACAGATTCAATCACAAATTAAAGAAGCTCAAGACCTCAAGAAAACATTGATGGCAGATGCACAAACTCAAGCCGACGCCTACAAGCGAACCGCAATGGAAGAAATTGATTCTGAAAAGAACAAAATTATTTCCGAATTGAGAATCCATGTTGCCGATCTATCACTCAAAGCAACTGAGAAAATCTTGAACGCAAATATCGACCAAGATCGAAATCGAAAACTTGTCGATGAATTCCTTGATACTGTTGAGGTCAAAAACTAATGACCGATAGCCGAGTCGCTAAACGATATGCCCGCGCTTTATTCAATTCTGCGCTCAAGGAAAATATTGTCGCGAGCGTTAATGACGACTTGGCCGGCATTGTTGCTGCTTTGAGAAACTCCGATAGTTTCCGCGACTTTCTTAAAAAGCCGCAAACTACGGACAAACAAAAAGAACAGGTGTTCACAAACACTTTCAGCGACAAAATCACCGCTCTATCAATGTCATTCATCCGTCTCCTGATCCAAAAAGGACGAGATGACCAACTTTTCCAAATTCAAATCGAATTTGATATCCTGCGAAGAGATTTCGAAAAGGTCACAAAAGCACTTGTAACCTCGGCCGAACCGCTCGACGCCGAACAACAAAAGAAAGTCATTTCAACTATTGAATCAAAACTCGGAAAAACTCTCGAACCAGAATTTGCGGTTGACCCCAAACTCATGGGTGGAATAACCGTCGCCTACGACGATTACGTCCTCGATGGATCCGTCAAAGGCAAACTCGAAAGACTTCGAGAAAAACTACTCTACGATTTGCTTAAACAAGCGTAAACGACCACCAAAAAAAGAAAGACACCATGGCCATCAAACCAGAAGAGATCACCTCTATACTCGAACAGGAACTGCAAAAGTTCGACCGAAAATCTGAAACCGAACATGTCGGTACAGTTATCCAGGTCGGCGACGGCATCGCACGCGTCTACGGACTTCCCGACTGCCAAGTCGGTGAAATGCTCGAATTCCCCGGCGGAATCATTGGCCTAGCGCTCAACCTTGAAGAAGATTCAATTGGTGCCGTTCTCATCGGTGATTCAACCGCTATCAAAGAAGGCGACCCTGTAAAAGAAACCGGAAAAATTATTGAAGTTCCAACCGGTAAAGCACTTCTCGGACGAGTAGTAAACGCTCTCGGTCAACCAGTCGATGGACTTGGGCCAATCGCCGCCGAAGAATTTCGATTGCTAGAAACCAACGCTCCTGGTGTTGTAGATCGCCAACCAGTTACCCAACCACTCCAAACCGGAATCAAAGCCATCGACGCAATGATCCCCGTCGGACGTGGCCAAAGAGAACTTATTATTGGTGACCGACAAACCGGAAAAACTGCAATCTGTGTCGATACCATCATCAACCAATCCAAGTTGAACAAGGAATTGCCAGATAACGAAAAAGTTTTCTGTATCTATGTTGCAATTGGTCAAAAAATGGCAAACGTTGCCCGAGTTGTTGAAACTCTCCGCGACCAAGATGCCCTTTCTAGCACCATTGTCGTCGTCGCTTCGGCTTCCGACACAAACGCAATGCAATACCTCGCGCCGTTCGCCGGTGCCGCCATGGGTGAGTACTTCCGAGATAACGGAATGCACGCTCTTGCCGTATACGATGACCTTTCAAAGCACGCTGTTGCTTATCGCGCCGTTTCCCTGCTTCTTCGAAGACCGCCAGGTCGTGAAGCATATCCCGGAGACGTTTTCTACCTTCACTCCCGATTGCTAGAAAGAGCCGCAAAGCTAAACGATGAACTCGGCGGCGGATCACTCACCGCTCTTCCGGTCATTGAAACCCAATCCGGTGACGTCTCCGCATACATCCCAACCAACGTAATCTCAATTACCGACGGTCAAATCTATCTAGAACCTGACCTCTTCTTTGCTGGTGTTCGACCGGCAATTAACGTGGGTATCTCAGTTAGCCGGGTTGGTGGAAACGCTCAAATCAAAGCAATGAAGTCTGTTGCTGGGAAAATGAAATTGGAAATGGCTAACTACCGAGAAGTCCAAGCTTTCGCTCAGTTCGCTTCCGACCTCGACAAAGCCACCCAAAATCAACTTCGAAGAGGACAAAGATTAACCGAACTTCTCAAGCAAGGTCTTGCCGGACCGTTCAGCGTTACTGACCAAGTAATCTCAATCTATGCCGGTACAAACGGATTCATCGACGAAGTTGAAAACAACCAAGTTGGAGCATTCGAAAAGTTCCTGATCAACCATGTCCACACTCAATATCCCGATATTGTAGAAGCCATCAACACCAGCAAAAAACTGGACGATGATGTGGCAGAAAAGTTGAAGAAGGCTGCTCAAGAAGCTCTCGAAAGCTTCAAGAAAAACTAAAAAAGAAGAATGGCGACGCTCAAGCAAATTAGACAGCGGATTCGATCCGCAAAAAACATCCAGCAAATCACTCGCGCGATGAAGCTGGTTGCCGCGGCAAGATTAACTCGGGCTAAAAACCGAGTTGAAGAAGCTCGTCCGTACTCCGAAAAAATGCGAGAATTCATTCTCAGCATTGGCGGAGCCGGCGAATTGCCAAATCACCCTTTGCTTGAGCGAAGACCAATCAAAAAAGTTGCCCTCGTTCTCATCACCGCCGACCGCGGCCTCGCCGGTTCGTACAATACAAACCTGCTCAAAGCCGCGCAAAACTGGCTGAAAGTACAAACCGAACCAACCGTCATGGTTGCCGTTGGTAAAAAGGGTAATCAATTCTTTGGCAAACGCGGAGTAGAAATCGTCCACTCCGTAACCGTCCCCACCGTCGGTGCCGGAGTTGAAGATGCAACTGCTCTCACAAACTACTTAGCCGATAATTTTGTCAATAAAGAGTTCGATGCAGTCTACATTTGCTACAGTAAATTCTTCTCGCCAATTCGGCAGGAACCAAGAGTCGTCCAACTCTTACCAATCGAACCTCCGCAATCTAACGATTCCGAAACCACCGCCGGTAAAGAATACGATTTTGAACCAGCTCCTGATGAACTTCTGGCGCTACTCTTACCAAAATATCTGCTCACCGTCACCTTCCAAGCCATGCTCGAAAGCTCCGCTTCCGAACACGGTTCAAGAATGACGGCCATGAGCAACGCAACCGACAACGCAGGAAAAATGATTGGAGAACTCACCCTCACCGCAAACCGAGTCCGACAAGCCCAAATCACCACCCAAATCCTCGAAATCGTCGGTGGCGCCGAAGCCCTCAACGGCTAAATCATCTCTCTACAAAAACCCAACTGATTTTCAAAATCAGTTGGGTTTTTTCATATCATTTATCATGAGGAATTCCACATCAGCACAAGGCATGAAAATCTGATTGAAATCATCTCAGCAAATCAATTTCCCTGCTGCCGAATAAAAAAAACGACCCCAAATCCAGGGGTCGCTTTTTAACACTTAACTAATCAAAGTTCAAACCGCACCGCAAGTCGAACAGGTCCCCGCACGAACCTGCTCAAGCACTTTCCGCAATTGTTTATGCGCCCGGTGCAAGCGACTCCGAATCGTACCAACCGGCGCGCTAAACCGAGCGGCAATCTCCGAATAAGGAACTTGCTCCACGTCAGCCATCCAAATCAGTTCTCGTTGCTCTGCACTCAAATGCGCCAGGCTATGTTCCAAATCCTCACTCAAATGTTCCGAGAGCAAAGTCTCTTCAGGCGAAGGCCGATTGTCTGCACTTTCAAACATAACAGTATCTCCGCTAAACTCGGCCGTTAAAGGCGAGTCCGATGAAACGGTCTTCACTCGTCGCTTTTTTGCTCTCTTCATGTCTAAAAACAATCGAGTTACAATTCTAAATATCCAGTTCTCAAAAGGCCGATCGCCTTCATAAGAATGGAAACTTCTATAAGCCCGGAAAAACGCCTCTTGGGTCAAATCTTCAGCATCCGCTCGGTTTCCACTCAGCCGATAAGCCAAGTTAAACACTTTCTTATAAGATCGATCCATCATTTCTTGGAAGGTCACTTCGCCGGATTCCTGAATTACTACTGTGTTCATTTCTAACGCTCCTCTCACGAGGCTATGCCTTTCATAACCCACCTTAAGACAACTTGGTTCCCGCATTTAGGACTTTTTTAGACGGAGCGTCTCGAAATAGCCATGCACCAATCAAAGCAACTACAAAATCTTTCGAATCATAAAAAAAGAGCAGCAAGTTCATAAAAACTTTGCCGCTCATTCTCTTGCCAAGCGCTACTCTCGATATTGACCGATCACAGCCCTCGCGCCCACCGACATCACATCTTCAAAATCCCGAAAAAAACCTTTCTTAGGCTTCTTAGTTATTTCCAAAGACTTCCGACGACTCATTTGAACCCAGGTTTTTGTCAAAATCCGTGGTGCAAATCTTACTTTTAACACAAGCATAGATAAACCTCCTTTGCATTTGTGTTAACACGTCAACCCGTGCCAAGGCCAAGCGGATCCTCCCACCTGATTCAGAGACTAACACCGTCTCCATGAATATGCACGTCGTTGCGCACATTCAATCATACGGTGAAAAAACAAGGTTCTTTACAATATGGGACATTCATCCGGACTATTTAACAATTTCTTAGCCCTTTGTCCTAGCCTTCAACCCCGCCACCAGTTGGAGCCCACTTTTTCATTCCTTCCGGAGGAGAATAGGGTTGCTTAGGATTCAAGCCTTTCCAAACCATTTGACTAATCTTACGAATCGCCTCGTCTCCCTCATTACTTGAACTCCAAGTTTGATCCTTTTGATGATCGGTATATATCGTCAAAATATAGGGCCGGCTAGAAAACACAATTGCTGAATCGCTCCGACTCCGATTAAGGGCCCCGACCTTACTGGAAACCACGATTTCTGGCGGAACGTGGTATGCAATAAAATCATCCCAATATTGGTGAGAAAGAATCCTAATCATTTTCTCGCAAGCCGCTTTCGACCCCACCTTTTTGTTCCCAATCATATCAAGAATGTTCGCCATTTCCAGAGGGCTGGTCACTCCCATATTTGCAAAGGTGCTTCTCAGCCTCACCAAACGCTGGTTACTCTGCGGAACTCTAATCGTGCAAGCCGTATCCTGCAGCCCCCAGGCCAACATTCTGTTTTCTATTTGTTCCACCCCAACTCGCCCCGCAAGCATGACCGTCGCCGTGTTGTCGCTCACGTTCATCATCAATTGAATCAAACCATCTATATTGACTTTTTTCTCTTCCTGCAAATGTGCAATCCACATGCTAGACTGTCGATCGCTAAGCGGCGGAACCGTCAGTTTTTCATTCCAATCCAAGCGTCCTTCCTCAACCTGCATAAACGCTTCTAACATCACTACGGTCTTAATTGTCGAAGCACTCGGGAATCGCTCGGTATCTCGGTAGCCAATCTCTCCAGACCCATCCAAATATCTTAAGTGGTATCCCAAACGACCATGAAATGACTGTGAAACCTTCTTTAATGCCGGCTCTAGTGCCATCAATTCGGGAGGAGTTGCCGGATTGCCGGTAAGAGTAAACAAAACCAATCCGGCAGCAAAAGTCATCGTTCCAATGTACCAAGCCTATTGCCAAGAAGTCTATTAACTCCATCTGTTTTAAGATATTCTCAAGTTATGAATCCGGTACATCTCATCGCAAAAAAGCGAGACGGTCAAACCCACACCCCCGAAGAACTGGAATTCATCGCCAACGGAGCCGCAACGGGCCACATCCCCGATTATCAACTTGCCGCCTGGCTAATGGCCGCTTTTCTCAATCCCCTCAACTCAAAAGAAACCGCCGATCTCACAATCGCTATGGCCAACAGCGGAGAAAGACTTGACCTCACCGGCTTACCAAAACCATGGGTCGATAAACACTCAACCGGTGGAGTTGGCGATAAAACAACACTTGTCGTCCTCCCGCTTCTTGCCGCCTGCGGAATCACTATGGTCAAAATGTCCGGTCGCGGGCTGGGGATCACTGGCGGAACCGTCGATAAACTAGAATCCGTCCCCGGGTTCAGAACCGATCTCACTCCGGTAGAAATGAAGGCGCAAGCCCTCAAAATCGGAATTGCTCTCACGGGGCAAACTCCCAGCCTTGCTCCCGCCGATAAAGCTCTCTATGCCCTCCGGGATGTCACCGCCACCGTCCCCAGTCTTCCCCTCATCGTCAGCTCAATTCTCAGCAAAAAAATCGCTGGTGGTGCCGAAACAATTGTTTTGGATGTCAAATGCGGAAAAGGTGCCTTCATGAGCAATTTTGAAGAAGCTTCCAAACTATCCCAAGCCCTCTCCAATGTCGGAACTCAAGCCGGACTAAACATCAAAATCCACATAACAGATATGGACCAACCACTTGGTCAGTCTGCTGGTAATGCCATTGAAGTAAAGGAAGCAATCCGAATACTAGCCGGCAAACAAAAAGGACGTTTTGCCGATCTGTGCAAAACCATGGCGGTAACAACTTTGCAAGCCGTCAACCAAGTCAACGCCGCAGAAATTGTTGAACAAGCCATTCAATCCGGAAAAGCCCTAAACAAAGCAAAGGATTGGTTCAAAGCTCAGGGCGCAGATCTCAGCGTTTTTGAATCCGAAAACTGGCAAGTCGCACCTGTAATAAAAGAAATAGTCTACCAAGACAAAAACGCCTTTATCGAAGAAGTCGATGCTAAAATAATCGGTCAACTTGTTGTCGACCTCGGTGGCGGAAGAAAATCTAAAACCGACACAATTAACCATACAGTTGGAATAGAAACTCTTGTCGAAATTGGAGACAATATTTCCACCGGTACAATCCTCGCGCGACTTCATCTCTCTAGTGATGACCAATTCGAGAACACAAAAACAAAATTCTTAAGTGCTATCAAAACATCAAGTCAGCCCATACCTGCCCGGCCAGTAATCCTCCAGTAATTCCACCTACTTTTCTGGCATCAATTGGTCAATGGCCATTCGAAAAGAACGCCATTTCTCTGTCCGCCTCTCCAATTCTGCCTGACCCAGATCCGTCAATGAATAAATCTTTCGAGCAGGCTTACCTTCTTGTTGAACCCAGTTGGAAATCAAATATTGCTTTTCTTCAAGTCTATGAAGAATCGGATAAAGTTGCGCTTCGCCTGTCTTAAACACCCCATCCGCTCCCGTCCTGATCCACTTTACAATGGCATATCCATGTTTCGGCCCATCGCTCAGGGCCGACAAAACCAATGCGTCCAGATCAGACCGAAAACTCACTTCAATCCCTCAAATTGTCTCGTCAATGTCATCAATGCAACTTGGTTTCCGTGTCTAACTAGATAAATACTCATAAATAATCGCTCTCCCCTTGTGCCCCAATAGCCCGAACATTTTCGCGCTCTGTTCCCTCAGCCACAAAATATTATATATCAATTTTTAATATATATCAAGTTATGTCCTTAAACACTTCAGCCAGGCGCTCCGTCGGTAGACCAATCACATTATCAATACTGCCTTCAACTTTGGCCACAAACGGCCTGGCTCCGCCTTGCAATCCATAACCGCCCGCCTTATCCAATGGTTCTCCGGTTGCCACATACTGTGTAATCTCAGCCTCCGACATCGGTTTAAAAGTCACCCGGCTCTCATCCGTAAAGCTACTAAAGCCTCCGGGCCACTTCACACAAACACCCGTAATGACAACGTGCGTCTTTCCACTCAAAATCAAAAGCATCCGCTTGGCATCCTCGGCATCCTCCGGCTTGGATAACTGAACCCATTCTCCCAAAGAGTTCTCAAAAGCCACTACTGTATCTCCGCCAATAACAATGGAATCAGAATAGTCAGCAAAGACGACCAACGCCTTTTCTCTCGCCAACTTCCGCGCCGTAATCCAAGGGTCAGCATCCGTCAATGAATCCTCATCAACATCCGCCGGAATAACCAAAAACTCGTCAACTCCCATTGCGGTCAAAAGATCTTTCCGACGCGGCGATCCGGAAGCCAATATGACTGGATAGGGCAATTTCTTCATCAATCCCCATTATTCCGCCCTTTCTAAAATCCATTTATCCAAATATCCCGACAATCAATCCTCAGACAAGATAAAATCTACGAGTGCGAGTCAATTTCATTGACCTAAAAGCCCAGTACGATGAAGTGCGGGCCGACATCGATTCTCGTTTTGCCGAAATCTTTGAAAATTCAGCTTATGTCCTCGGAAAAAATAACCAAGAGCTAGAAGAAAGAATTGCCGAACGCCACCGAGTTAAACATGCTATTTCTGTCAACTCCGGTACCGATGCTCTCCGAATCATGCTTCAAGCTGCAGGCGTAAAACCCGGCGATGAAATCATTACCACCGCATTCAGTTTTGTTGCAACAATTGAAGTCATTGCTCAACTCGGAGCAATCCCGGTCATGGTCGATATCGATCCCGAAACATTCAATATCGCTCCCGATCTGATCGAATCCGCTATCACTCCAAAAACAAAAGGGATCATGCCGGTTCACCTTTTCGGCCAACTTGCCGATATGCCGGCAATCAAAAAAATTGCAAACAAACACAATCTCCTTATTTTTGAAGATTCTGCCCAAGTCGTGTTTGGATCCCAAAGCGGTGTCTACACCGGAAACCACGGCATCGCCGCCGGAATCAGCTTCTACGTCACAAAAAATCTTGGCGCCGCCGGGGATGGCGGAATGATCCTAACCAACGACGATGAAGTAAAAAGAAGATCACTCAGCTTGCGAATCCACGGAATGGGACGAGAGCGCTACTACTACGACGAAATCGGATACACCAGCCGAATGGCAGAAATCCAAGCCGCATTCCTCTGCTCCAAGCTAGACCGATTAGATGCCTGGACAATCAGAAGAAAGGAAATTGCCGAAATCTATAACGACCGCCTCAGCGAAAGCCAAGCAATCACCCCCATCACTGCCCCCGGAAACGACCATGTTTGGCACCAATACACAATCCGACATCCCAAAAGAGATGAACTCATGAAACATCTCCAAACTGCCGGAATTGGGTGCGCAATCTTTTATCCCGTGCCTCTTCATTTGCACGAACCATATGCCGAATTCAGCAATGGCGAAAGCTCACTGCCAATTACCGAGCAAGTTTGCCGAGAATGTCTCTCCATTCCTGTCCATCAGCACATGACCGATTCTGAAGTCGAATATGTCGCAGAAACAATCTGCAGTCTCTAATCCAAAACAAAAACTTCCGGGTGAAAATAAAACACCCGGAAATCAAAACAACCCCGATTGACCACTTTCTAACCCCAATAGCCTCTGCTTGCGCCACAACCCCCAGGCATACCCGCACAAATCACCATCCGCTCTCACCACGCGATGACAAGGAACAAAAATTGAAACCGGATTATCCCCGTTGGCCTTACCAACGGCTCTCTGCCCATTCTGAACTCCAACTCGTTCCGCCAAACCCGAATAACTAATCGATTGTCCGTAAGGAATTGTACGCAGAGTCTCCCAAACCTTTCTCTGAAACGCCGTCCCTTTTAACTTCAAAGGAATATCAAACTCCCGACGAGTCCCCGCAAAATACTCCCGAAGCTCCAAAAACACCCTCTCAAACTCCCCAGATTCACCAATCTCAACATCAGTTTTCAATCGAGATCTCACAACATTCAAAACGGCGTCTGCGTCAGAATCGCAAAACGAAAGCCAACAAACAGCTCCATCATCCTGTCCAACCGCAATCGTTCCTAACTCCGACTCAAAAAAACCAAGACGAATTCCCCGAAACTCAACCAGCGATTCTCCAATCCCGATTTCTGCGCTCGCTTCTACTGATGAAAATAAATCCGACAATGAACTCACCAAAAAACTTGCGGATGTCCACCTAAAGCGAACTTTCCAACCAACCAATACGTTTCTAAAGACGGAGGCACAACGCGAGATGATCCAACAATCCAATCGTGGCACGTTGTGTGCTCAAAAAAACAAGAAAAGAATCATGTTGAACAGCATTATTTCTGCAATGGCAATCTACGCAATAGCCGGCGGCTCAATGCCCGGTTGCCTCCCAAGCCCATCTCCGGGAAGGGTTCTTGTTGAATTAAACAGCCCACAAGCTAGAGCAAAAAATGTCCTCGTCGTTATCAATTCTGCCAGCCCCGCCAGCCAAGAAATAGGAGCCTACTACCGATTCAAAAGAGAGATCCCAAAAGAAAACGTTGTCTTCATTTCTGTCAGCACAACTGAAAACATCGACCAAAGCGAATTCGAAAACGGAATTCTAACCCCAATAAAAGCGGCAATCAAAGCCAACAAAAACCGAATCGACTTCATCGTCACCACAACCGGAATTCCCATTAGAATCAACGATAACAACGGCTTCAGCGTCGATGCTTTCCTCGCAAGCATGAACCTGCCAATCAAGCCCATAAAAGAACTAACAAACGACGAAATCCGACAATCGCTCAACCCCTACTACAAATCAAAAGAAAGTTTCCGCAGCGACAAGTTCAATATGTATCTCGTTTCCCGACTCACCGGATACTCCACCGAAGATGCCAAAAACTTAGTCAACAACTCATTAGCTGCCAAAAAATCAAACGGACCATTCTTCTTTGATATGGCCACCAATCGAAACACTGGCGGATATTTAATCCTCAACAATCTTTTAAAAGTTGCAAAAGAAAACCTCGAAAAAAGAGGACTCGATTCCCAATTAGATGAAACTGTCGAGTTCATCCTCCCACCTCGACCGCTCATGGGATACTGCTCATGGGGAAGCAACGATGGTGCCTACAACCAAGATACATACAGAAACATAAAGTTTCAGCCCGGAGCAATCTGTGAAACTTTCGTCTCCACCAGCGGACGAACCTTCCAACCCACAAGTGGCGGACAATCCCTCATTGCCGACCTCATCAAAAATGGCGTAACCGGAATCAAAGGCTATGTCTCCGAACCCTACACTTTTGCCCTCGCCGAACCCGATATCCTTTTTGATCGTTACGCCGAAGGATTCAACTTAGCTGAATCCTTCTATATGGCTTCAAAAGTCGTCAAATGGAAAGATATCGTCATCGGAGATCCCCTATGCGCGCCGTACTACGCCCCTTAAGCGTTTACCGGCTGCAAAGCTAATTCCGACATCAATTCCACGCAATCTGCAATCACCGCATCGTTAAAATCAAAACGAGGCGTATGAACCATCGCCGGCGCCGAATCACCTTCTCGCTTCAAGCCAACAAAATAGAACGAAGCCGGACAAACTTCTCCGTAATAACTAAAGTCTTCGCCCCCCATAACCGGTTTCGCCAGCTCGTTAACTCTATCCGCTCCATGCACGCTCTTGGCAATCTGTCTCAACCGATCAGTACTCCAAACATCATTAGCCGTTACCGGGTAACCCTCGTGCCAATCAATCTCTACCCGGCAACCCAATGCCTGCGCCACTCCTTCAACAATCTCAAAGAATCTACGTTTTCCAAGTTCTCTAGTCTCCGGCAACAGAGTCCGCATCGTTCCTCGCAATGTCACATCCTCCGGAATAACATTAAAAGCCATGCCCCCATGAATCGCTGTAACTGAAAAAACAATGGCATCCAAAGGGTCAACATTCCGACTTGCAATTGTCTGAATCGCCGTCACAATTTGGGCCGAAGCCACAATCGGATCCGTGGCCAATTGCGGAACCGCCGCATGTCCTCCCGCCCCCAATACTTTCACTTCAAAACTATCGGTCGCCGCCATCATCGGGCCATTGCATACAAAAAACTCTCCCGTATCTTCACTTGGCCAACCATGAAGGCCGTAAATCACATCCGCCTTCTTTCCCAAAAGCTTTCCATCAAGGCAGCCATCTTCTACCATGCGTTTGCCGCCCGCGCCCCCTTCTTCCGCCGGCTGGAATAAAAACAGAACGTCGTTCATTCGCTGTGTCTCCCCCATCAATGCCCGGGCCACGCCCGCCAAAATGGCCGTGTGCCCATCATGACCGCAAGCATGCATAACCCCGTCGGTAGAACTGGAATACTCCAATCCCGTTTCCTCATGAATCGGCAAAGCATCCATATCCGCCCGCAAGGCAACAGTTTTCGAATCTTCTGTCCAGTGCGTAGCCGGCAAATAACCAAGAACACCAGTTCCGCCCGCCAAGCCCGTTTGCATTTCCAAGCCGCACTCCCCGACAAATTTCTCAACCTGCTGCGAAGTTCTAACCTCCTGATACATCAACTCCGGATGCTGATGCAAATCACGACGAAAAGCTACAACTCGGGAAAGATCAGACTCGATTCTTGAACGCAAACTCATCCCGCCAGCTTACACCCCAACTGTTTAAATCTGGTACATCTGATAGGCATGCCCCTTAAAGATCCATTTGCTCAGGAATGCCTCGAAAAACTCCAGCTAATCGGTAAAGTCACCGCCCGGGCCATGTTTGGTGGTTACGGATACTACTGCGAAGGAATTTTCTTTGCCCTCATTGCCGAAGAAAACCAGTTATGTTTCCGTTGCGATGAAGAATCAATTTCCGTGTATGAAAATGCCGGAGCAAATCAGTGGATCTACGCCGGACATTCAGAAAAACCTCCAACAAAAATGCCTTACTTTTGCCCTCCCGGAGATTTCCTGCTAAACCCTCAAGAACTTGAAAAATGGGCCAACCTTGGATTGGATTCCGCCAAGCGGGTCGCCCTCAAAAAACAAACCCGCCCAAAACGAAAATCAAAGTCATAATAGGATCATGGGAAAGACCCTTCTCATTTCACATCCAAAATACTCGTGGCGAGAATGGGTCAATTTGAATACAGAAGACCGCGATCTTCTCATTCTCGATCCCGCCAATGCCGATTTCGGCGCCCCCGCCAGAATTCTGCATATTCAAAACAAAAAAGTAAAATCCTGGAGACTCACCGGATCAATCGATCCCCAGCGTTGCCCCATTCAAATCTTAACCGCCACCAGCCAACTCAATAAAGAAATCAGCCCAAATTGCCTCGTTGTTCTTTTTAGTCTTGTCCTATCTCCCACCCTTCGGCAACTTTCTCAAGCGATCACAAGCATGATCGAGCCTGAAGAAGTTTTCATTCCAACCGGATCAAAGTTAGAACGTCAGTCTTGGATTCAAAATCCAATACATATTGAAACTCCCTTTATTGTTCCGCCTCTCATCCAAGAAGCCCAAAGAAAAGCGCGTTGGATCGAAATGATTGAATCCGGTGAAGATCATGTCGTCGAGTTAGCCGATATCACCACCGAAGGCACAAGACTCGGCTCAGGAACACGCCTTGCTCACAAAGATTTTGAAGATTACGGCGAAGTTTGCGCCGGAACCCTTCATGTCGTTACAACTCGGCAGATCCCAGAAACGGAAATCGGCCGTGTCATGGATATTGCCCATGCCCGCCGGCTTAACATTGTTGCGCCCAGTGCTTACTCTGGCCTAATCTGTTCATTCGCCCATAATGGCAGCCAAGATTTCGGCATGGGCGTCATTCGTGCTTTTGATCCCGTCAGAGAGGTTTTTCATATCCGCTGCCAAGCCGTCCCCCCCGCTCCCGTAAAGATACTAAAAATCGGTTCTATGCGCATCACCGATGCCGGGCAAGAACTCGACCCGCCTATGCCCTGGTCCGTCTAATCCGTAATCTTCAATTCCGCCACGATTGGAAAATGATCGCTCGGATAACGATTGGCCTTTGACCAAGAATCGATCAAAACGGATTGGAAAGAAGCGCTCCCCCGTACAAAAATGTGGTCAATCTGCTCCCCATCAACCTTGTCAAAAACAAAACCCGTAAACGTTCCAAACGGACCCTTCTCTGGCCGAGCCGTCAAAAAACCAGAATGACGGAAAGTCAAAACGGAAGGACTCTCATAGCCCGAGTTCAGATCCCCAACCACAATCGAAAACGGTAAAGATTCGGATTCAACTTTCTCAACAATTTGCTTTGATCCCAGCTGCCGAGCATCTTCCGATTGATGATCAAAGTGAGTGTTGATAAACATCCCTTCTCGGCCAGATTTCAGCCGAATTTTTGCCCAAGAAAAGATTCTTGGTAAATTAGCACCTGGCCCTTTTGAACCAACAACGAGCGGAGTATCGCTAATCCAGCGAGTACCGTAATCTAAAACTCCAATCCGGTCAATACGGTACAAAATCGGGCTGAACTCCCCTTTCGAAATTCCATCATCCCTCCCCACGCCTACCCAACGATATTCGGGACAAGCCGCAATAATTTCCTGAATCTGAAAATCAAGGGCTTCTTGCAATCCCAATACATCCGGATGATTCTTCCGGATCGTTTCAAAAACCATTTCCTTTCGGTTCGACCAAGAATTTTCGCCATCGTTCGCCGATCCATACCGAATGTTAAAAGTCATGACTGTCATGCTTTCATCTTCAAAAGACCGATTGGTTCCCAGCATCATCGCAATTCCTATATTCAAAAACATAACTCAACTCTCCAAGACGTTTGCCGGACTCGTCAATCGCCAAAATCCATCTTCATCTTTAAATTCAAACTCAACGAAGTAGGCGAAATGATTGACGATTGGAGCTTCAACCGTAACCGTTCGACCATCATCCTGCCAACCAGTACTGACTTTCTCCCACGAAGAATCCCAAAATTTCAAATCTTTAGATTCCGCCTTCCAAACGTGGATTTTATATTCACCGGAACTCACGGAATACGCCATCTGATTGTCCGCCCAGCTTGATTTCACAACTGGCCAATCTCCATTTCCAAAAACGAACTTCCCAAATCGGTTTAATGCTGGCCCCCAAAAAAGCCGATTCCCCGTAGAATGCCCCAAATTAGGAACAACAACTGCGGCCGAACCTCCTGGCAAATCTGAATAATAAAGGTTTAAAGCATCCACCGCCCAATAAGCATCGTTCGCTCCGTTAATGACTAAAGCGGGACAATGAATATCATGAATTTGTCGAATAGGATCAACAAGATTAACAAGTTCTTCCCCACGCTCTGATTCCGAAATCAAATGCAATTGTCTCCGGACATAATCGTTAACCATTTCACTTGGCTCTCCCCACAATTCCGTCTGCCGAATCATTTGCCGATCCATCTTTAAATTGTCAAAGACAATCGGAACAATTCCCCGAATCCTCTTGTCGCCGGTTGCTGCCGCCAACCAACTTGTCCAACCACGTTTGCTGGCTCCTCCCACAATAAATTGTTGGATCCCCGCGATTTCACCCAACGCCTCCATTGCCGCCAAAACCGATCGAACCATCGGTACCAAAAGCGGCCACTCCAAATCTCCAGTTTCTAAAAATTGCTCAAACGTATGGGCAATCAAATCGTCTTCTCGCAAATCCCAAATCGGCTGATTGGGCACCTGAAACAATACGGCGACCGGCAATCCCAAAATCTCCGCCAGTTCCTGCCCATAACTATCGTCAACCTCTCCCGCATCATCCCCCGAAACCTCCAAATACCCCCCAGAACATCCCCCGGAATACCCCGTTTTCCAACTTGGCTCATACAATTTCAACGTATGACGCCATTCCACCCCTCCCCATTTTTGAGAGACAATTTCATAATGATTTTTCTCCAAAAACCGCCATTTCCAACCTATTTCAGCAGAATTACGCCACTCCTCACCAATTTGAAAAAAGCCCATCTTTTGCTATTATCCACCCCGTAAACCTGAAAACTTGACTTTTACGACCAAATAAGACAAAATAGAGACGCTTGTCTAAAAGTGTCTTTTGGACTTATGCGAATGGGAAATAGGATGGATATTTTAAGTAAAGGCAAATCAATGCTGATCGTTGCGGCTATTTTCGCCGCTGCAGCTGCGCACGCAAGCCTTGCCGATGCAACAATTCTAATTGATCGAGCCGCTAACAGTAAAACGTTAACAGTTCGATACGACGGAGCTTCTGCGGTACTCGTAGAACTCAGAATTAACGGCAAAAGTGTCGCCTCTCGGGTTGTAAACGGGGAAACAACCGTCGGAGAAACCAATTTTACAATCGACATCGCTAATCTCGATGCCGGTGACAATAAAGTCGAAATCCGACTTTATGACAAGTCTGACAAAGTTGTTGGTACACAAATTTCAACAATCTCAGTTGACAGATCTGGTGTTGGCCCGGTTTACATAACTGCGCCGAAAACAAATGCAACCGTTCAGGGATATGCAGAAATCAATGTCGGATTCAAAACTGAGCTGAAAAACGTTTATGTTTCATTCTTTGTCAATGATGAGTTCAAGATTTTAAAGAACTTCCCACCTTACACCTACATGTGGGACACCACAAACGTTCCAAATGGCTGGCATGAAGTTCAAGCATGGGTTGTCGACGAAAGCAACGCTACTTTCAAAACTGAAAAAATGCGACTTTTTGTCAATAATCCAGGTGGGCGCACAAAACGTGAGCAAATGGATCAAGCTATTCCAAATGCCACCGCACCAAAAGATCCGGTGAAGGCGCCTACAACCGACGTCAAAGCTCCAAACAATGCGAAGACAACTGGAATGGTTGAAGCAAGGCCAACGAATAGTGGCGGAAATCTTGGAACTGGCCCAAGAATGATGAACACCCAACCGGTAAACAACACAGGTAAACAAAATGATGTTAAGCCTGTCTTGCCTGGCAAAGTTATTGAAATCACAAATGTGCCAACCACAAATAACGTCAATCCAAACGATATTGTCGCCGTAAAATTAGTTGCTCCAAAGCTCAAACCGATTAACTTGAACTTCGGAACAAAGGTTGATTACTCCGGCAATTACAATATCTATTTAGATGGAAAAGCCATTGATTTTGATGTAGCCCCAACCGTAATTGAAGGAGTTCCTGTTTCACCATTCCGACATCTATTTGAAGGATACGGCGGAAAAGTAAAATGGGACAATAATTCCAAAACAGTTGAAGGCGAATCTGATGATCTGAACATTTGGTTCAAAATCGGAGATCCATCTGCACGAGTGGGAGGAAACACCATCTTCATGGAAATGGCACCTTTCATCAAAGCTGGTCGATCCATCGTTCCGCTGAGCTTTATGAGTGAAGCCCTGAAAGTGAATGTCCAATTCGATGCAAGTACAGGTCATGTGCTCATCCTTTCAAACAGATCTAAGTAATTAGAAGCCTAAGACACACAACTTACCCTCGGCTCATAGAATGAACCGAGGGTAAGTTGTTATTGAAAGCACAAGTTTTCTCCTGTTTCTTTTCCATATAGATGCCGAGAATGAGAATTGGAAAGAACGGTAGTTTTATGGTTCGGCAAATTAACTGGTTAAGGGCAGCAGTTTTCATTGGCCTCTTCATCATGTTTCTCATTTTGGGATTCTCTGGAGTTGCCTTTGTTTCATATCGCTCTAATCTCAAGTCAATCGAACAGACAAACAGCCATTTGAACTCCATTGCAAAAGTAGCAGCTTCAAATATTGATTCAGGCAATTTAACAAATGGAAACTTAGAGTTGGTTTCAAGCCTTAACCGAGTTCAGTCTTCATTTCCAGAAGTACAAAACTTAACAGTATTTGTACAGTCAAATGGACAAATCTTTTCTGTTGCAAGATCAACTGGTCTAAATACGAATGGATGGTCTCCGGGCGATCCTATCGACAACAATTATCCAGAGATAAAGGAAATCTTTTCTGGTGCTACACGTGCAAAGTCTATTAGTCATCATCAAGATCGTTTTGGATCCTGGATTTCTGGAGTTGCACAAATCACCGATTCAAATGGCAAAGTTATTGGTGCAATTAAAGCCGACCTACCATCTGAATCAAACAGCTTTTGGAAATTCATCTCTCCAGATTTAAGAGTGGCACTGGCATTTACATTTGCCTTTTCTTGTGGAGCGGCTTGGCTTCTCACAGTCTTTATGATCAGAAAATCAGAGCGACATTTTAGTGAAAAGCAAGCAAGAAGTCGAAAACTCTTTGCCGAGGTCTTTCTAGTCCTGCTGATTTCTGGTCTGATTTTTGATGGTGGTACCGCTGTAATCAATCGAAAAGCCAGACAAGACGCACAATCTATAGCTACAAGCAAGGTCGAGGTGTTAGCTGCAATAAACAAGCAATTGGGCACATTTTATTCGTCCAACAACTCAATGTCCTTGAACAAAGAGCTTGAACACAAAGCAAAGTCTTTGGGACTTGGTTCAATAATCTTCGGATTTCCTGAGCAAATAAGCCTTTCAGAATCTCGTCAAAGACTCAGTTCTGACATTTTAGAAGCCACTCAAGCTATTACAAACCAACTTAAGAACTTCAATCTTCAAAGTGAACAAGAGATCTACACACAAGTAAGGATTACACTTATTGCCGGCCTTATATGCGCTGTAGCCCTCGTAATTGTTCGATATGCAAGTCGGAGAGATGACCAAATCATTGTCAGCCAAAGGCGTCATCTAGCAATTCAAAAACAATATGGGGATGTTGTCGAGAATCTTCCAGTCGGACTATTTACTTTCCAATCTGCAGAATTCACATTTATGAACAAGGAATGGAATCGCCAAATGTCGGGGCTGTCCGAGTCTGATTTGCAAGCCAATTGGCAACAATCCATTATCTTAGAAGACCGAGACAGAACTGTAAACGGTCTTATTGATGCTGAAAAGTCACAATCTCCATTTACAATTCAATATCGAGTTCAAAATGATAAACGTCAAATTCGACACTTAGAGTCAAGAGGAATTCCTGTTTATCGACCAGATGGTGAATTTAGCCATTTGCTAGGATTCACCGTGGATTTAACGGGAACATTTAAAGCGAAATCCGCCCTGCAAGAAGCCTATGGAGAAGTCGAAAGAAAGAACAAGCTCTTGGCCACAGCTCTGGGAGAACTCGAGGAAAGTCTTGAGTCTATGGTTCGCTCGTTTGTTAAAGCGGTTGAGGCTAAAGATCCCTATACTGCTGGACACTCAGAAAGAGTTATGCAGTACAGCGTTTGGCTAGGTAAGGCAATTGGACTTGGCCCTTATGAATTACGAATTCTTGAACTAGGAACCCTTGTTCATGATGTAGGCAAAATCGGAATTCCGGACGCTATTCTTACTAAACCTGGTCGTCTGACTGATGAAGAGTATGAAGTGATAAAAATGCACTCTGAATGGGGAGAGCAGATTATCAGTCACATCGGATTGTTTAAGGAGTGTCTGCCCATTGTTCGGTCACACCATGAACGTCTTAATGGAATGGGTTACCCAGATGGTCTCAAAGACGACGAGATTGGAGTTCTTGTTCGTATTGCTGCTATTGCTGACATATTCGACGCAATGACCTCTACAAGGGCATACCGTAAGGGAATGGAGGTCGAAACCGTTCTTCAACATATGTACGAAATTGCGGAGCGAGGCGAAATCGATGCTCAACTGTTTACAACTTTCTGTCAAATCATTAAAGAACGAGGAATTATTCCACAAAATGTGGAACAAATCAACTTAGGAGCAGCTTAGCTCTAAGGATAATAGAATCCATGCCAAAGATACAAATGGGAGAAACACCTCCTGACCGGAACGAGAATATGAGTATTGAATTTGATTTCAGCGATCGGCGCAGACATGCAAGGTTTGAGTTACTTGAATATGCAATAGTTCGCAAAGAAGGAAGTAATGACTCAACGCGATCTGTTATTGTCGATATCAGCTTAGGCGGACTTCAACTCAGATCAAGAACTCCATTTGAGCCTGGCCACCAATTTGTCCTGGAGATTGGCCGAGGAGATATTGATCCTATTAAGATTTATGCTGAGGCAAGAGAATCAACCCCAATTGAAGACTCAGACCTTTTTTCGACAGGATTTAGATTAACTCCACAAAACGCCTTAGAAAGAATCGAGTGGGTGGAATATGTTCATACCGTTTTCAAATGTCAAGGCGATCTATTAACAGGTTAAAAAATTACTCCGGTCAATAAAAATACCGTCCAGAATTTTATCTGGACGGTATTTTTGTACTTTATTATCGTTAGCTAGAACAGCCGCAGCTTCCACAGCCACCAGCAGGTTCGTTACCTTCGCCTGCAGCAAAGCTCGAACCACATCCACAGCTAGAAGTTGCATTCGGATTTTCAATCTTGAATCCGCCGCCCATCATATCTTCTACGTAGTCAACAGTTGCGCCAGACATGTATTGCAAACTTAACCCATCAATAAAAACTTTCAAGCCATCAGTCTCAAATGTTTGGTCGCCTTCCTCGGGTTCACCATCATCTAGAGCCATACCGTAACTTAGCCCAGAACAGCCACCGCCAGCTACCCAAACTCGAAGGGCCGCACCAGGCTTGTCTTGACTAACAATAAGTTCTTTAAGTTCAGCTGCTGCTCGCTCTGTAAGTGTAATTGCCATGGACATTTCTTTTGTTTCCATACGTAACCTGTTCCCTCATTGTGTCATACGGTTTGCCAAAGACAAAATGATGCCTAGGCAAGAAAAGTATAAGAATTGGGACTCAATACTTTATTCTCGGCAACTTTGAACTTAAAACTACACTAATTGGTCATCTTTCAGAGTAGGACCCAATTCACAGCCAGCAGACTTTCCTCCCGAAAATCTTGCATACTGTATCGTAATCGTCATGCCGTACGTAGTCACCGAACCTTGTATTGGAGTCAAAGACAAATCCTGTATGGATGTGTGCCCAGTTGATTGTTTTTACGAAGCCGGAGATCAATTGGTCATTCATCCCGACCAATGTATTGATTGCGGACTGTGCGAACCTGAGTGTCCAGTAAGTGCAATCTTTGTAGATACTGATGTGCCAGACAACTGGAAAGACTTTATACAAAAAAATGAAACTCTTGCCAAAGAGATTGCCGGCGACTAAGCTCCCTCTTTCAAAAGCCGTTCCCATCTTTGCCGCTCAATTCTTCCAAAGTCCAAAAACATTATGCCAACTCGATATTGATTGGGACGAGAGGCATCTTTTCGGCAATAGCGAACTGTCCCTAATACAGCGATTTTGCCTTGTCTCGTTTCCAATATCAACTTGCACGCAGTTTCTTTTTGAACTTCTTTTGCAATGATAATGGCAGCTCCGCTATTGGATATATCCACCGCAAAGCCCTTTTGCACTCTTTCACCAATGATAAGCTCAGATTCCAAATTTTGAACTCGAAGTCGAATTGGTTCAATCGAGCTTGAAAATCGAACTACACTCGAAACTTCTAGAATAAAAGCAACTTGTTTTGCTTCAATGTGCCCAGAACTACCATCAGTATTCTTTAAAAATGTCGATGTCTTTAAGTCAAGTGAGCCAACGTCTTTGAGCACCGCATTAAATACAATTGAAATGTGGTTTCCATACCCTTCAATTCTAAACTCATCCCCAACCTCAACAGGAGCATCAGTTAAGGTCGCTACTTCAACTGCATTTCCAAAATAATTGTTAATCCAACCATTGAAAATTTTAGCATCTCGCAGCCTTTGAAAACGACAGCGAGTACCAACAAAATCTTCGGGGGTTATTCGGGACATAAATACTCATTTGAATTATCGGAAGTGGAACTGAAATTCAGTAATAGAAACGAACACAATGACAGCAGAAAAATCATTTTCGTCAGAAATTTGTCTGTATTTCAGATAGCACGACGAGAATTCCGAATTCCAATTGCAACCATGAGATCTCGTATCAAAAAAATCCGGCATGAATCTCTGTAGCATTCGCTTCAAATCTCTGCTAAAACTATAGGATATATGTCGGAACCAGGAAAAGAAAACAAGAAGAAGCAGCACATCCAAACTGCACCTGTTGTTCCCGTACGAGATACAGTTCATTTTCCAGGTGTAATCCAAACCATTCTAGTAGGACGAGAAGTTTCAATTGCTGCGTTGCAAGATTCATTGACTAAAGAACGCGAAGTCATAATACTTGGCCAACTTGACCAATCAATCGAGAATCCTAAGGCATCTGACCTTTACAAATTTGGAACTCTCAGCGAAGTCCTCCATGTATTGCCCCTACCTGATGGAACGATGCGCGTGGTCTTAAGAGGTATGGCCCGTGTGAAAATATCCGGGCTTACCAATAAAAAAGGAGCGTTTCAAGCGCAATTCTCACCTCTCAACACGACAACCAGATCTGGAGACAATATCGTTGCCCTCATCCGAGAAATCACGCAGACACTGGAATCTGCTATGAATCTAGGGCTACAAATTCCTCCCGAAGTAGCCGAAACAATTCACCTGACAGATGATCCCGCTTTACTGGCCGACACCATCGCCCACCATTTACCAATCACATCAAATGTTAAGCAAGAGCTCCTGGAAGAAATAGATTCAGAAAAGAGACTTCTTCAAATTGCGATCCTTTTAAGCAAGGAACTTGAAATCCTAACTCTTCAAAATAAAATACGAAACAAAGTTGAAAGCGAACTTGGCCAAACCCAAAGGGAATACTATCTAAGAGAACAGATTCGAGCAATTCAAGAAGAGCTAGGCGGCGAGGAGTTTCTCGGCGAAGAGGGCGAAAAATATCGACAAAAATTCTTGACAATCGGAATGCCAACTGAAAACCTCGAAAGAGCAATGCAAGAGGTAAGGCGACTAGAACGTTCGCCTTCAAGCTCACCTGAAGCCATGGTAATAAGAAATTATCTAGAATGGCTCTCAGATATTCCTTGGAACACCGAAACCAAAGACCAGATCAATGTCCAAAAAGCAGCCAGAATTCTAAATAAAGACCACTATGGGCTGGAACAAGTCAAAGACAGAATTCTAGACTTCTTAGCAGTCAGACAAGTATCAAATAGTCTCAGAGGTCCAATTCTCTGCTTTGTTGGCCCTCCCGGAGTTGGAAAAACCTCAATCGGAAAGTCAATTGCGGAAGCACTTGGACGCAAATTCCATCGACTTTCATTGGGAGGAATTCGAGATGAAGCTGAAATCCGGGGCCACAGAAGAACCTACATTGGGTCAATGCCTGGTCGTCTCATTCAAGGTCTAAAGCAATGCAAAACAAAAAACCCCGTCTTCATGCTCGACGAAATTGACAAAATGACCTCAGATCTTCGAGGCGACCCTACATCCGCCTTGCTTGAGTGCTTAGATCCCGAACAGAATCAAAACTTTTCAGATCATTACATTGAAATGCCGGTCGACCTTAGTTCAGTCATGTTTATTGCTACTGCAAATTATATTGAAGACATTCCGGCTCCGCTAAGAGATCGGATGGAAATCATCCGCTTTCCATCTTATACTGAAGAAGAAAAACAAGCAATTGCTATTAAGTATCTCGTTCCAAAAAAACTTGTCGAACATGGACTAAAAAAAGATCAACTCACAATGTCGGCATTCGCACTAAAGACAATCATAAGAGAATACACGCGAGAAGCTGGAGTGCGATCGCTAGAACGAGAAATCGCAACACTTTGCAGAAAAGCTGCCCGATTCATTGCCGAAGGTAACACCCAACAAAAAACAGTCAATGACAAAAATCTAAACGAATTTTTGGGTCGACCGAGATACAGATACGGAGTCAAATCTCCTTTTGGCGAAGTCGGCATCGCAACCGGATTGGTTTATAGTGAATATGGTGGAGACATTATTTCAATTGAAACAAATCTAACTGCTCCATATGGAGAGCAACCCACCGTAAGGTTAACTGGATCACTCGGAGATGTAATGAAAGAGTCTGCCATGGCTGCGATGAGTTTTATCCGAAATAATCAGGCACAATTTAGTAGCTCCGAAGAATTTAAATACGATATTCATATTCATGTTCCGGCTGGAGCCGTTCCAAAGGATGGCCCATCAGCTGGTGTTACACTTGTAACCGCCTTAGCATCATCCTTCTCTAACCAACCGGTCAGATCTGATGTTGCTATGACCGGAGAAATTTCACTTAGAGGAAAAGTACTTCCGGTCGGAGGGATTCGAGAAAAAGTTTTAGCTGCACATCGGGCAGGTATTAGAACCATCATTATTCCATTCGAAAACGATCGAGATCTCGACGACCTACCGAAGAAAGTGAGAGATTCGCTTAAAATTCATCTTGTCAACCATGTGAACGAAGCCCTAAAAATTGCTCTGCAGACCAAAAAAGGAAAACCAACTAATCAGTCAATTGACTAGAACCAATACTGAGCATGCGGTCAAGAGCAACCTTCGCCCACTTCTTCACATCTTCAGGAACAACCACTTGGTTAACTACATGGCCATCAACCAAATTATCCAAAACCCAAAGTAAAAATGATGGATGAATTCGATACATAGTCGCGCATGGGCAAATCTGTGCATCAAGGCAAAAAATTGTCTTGTCTGGATTCTCCTTTGCCAACCGGTTTACCAAATTGATTTCAGTGCCAATCGCCCAAATGCTTCCAACTGCAGAATTCTCCACTTGCTGAATGATAAACTCAGTTGATCCATTCAAATCCGCAATTTCCACAACCTCCATTTCGCACTCGGGATGGACTAATACATTCACGCCCGGATGCTCTCGACGTGCTTTTTCAATCTGCTCTATAGTAAATCGCTTATGAACTGAACAATGCCCCTTCCATAGAATAAAAGTGGCTCTTCGCAAGTCTTCAATTGAATTACCACCTAATGGTTTAAAAGGATCCCAAACTACCATGTCAGTGGTAGCGTCATAGCCCATCTTTATTCCCGTATTTCGCCCTAAGTGCTGGTCAGGAAAGAAGAGAATTTTAGGCTTAGAAGGTACGGAAACCTGATTAAAAGCCCACTTTAATGCAGAGGGAGCATTCGTTGATGTGCAAACTGCTCCGCCATGTTCACCAACAAACGCTTTCAAGTTTGCTGCAGAATTAATATAAGTAACCGGAACGATTTCGTACTCTCCAGCCTGGCCAAGCTCAATCTCTCCCAAGGCAGATTCTAGTTGCTTCCAAGCGTTCTTAACTTGAAAGTGATTAGCCATATCTGCCATTGAACATCCAGCCGCTAAATTTGGCAATATAACCTTTTGGTGATCTCCCGTTAAGATGTCTGCACTCTCCGCCATAAAGTGAACACCGCAAAACACAATAAACTCAGCATCAGGATTCGATCCCGCATCCTTCGCAAGTTTGAAACTATCACCCCGATAATCGGCATGAACAATTATCTCGTCCCTTTGATAGTGATGACCTAGAACAACAAGCTTTGAACCGAGCTTTTTCTTTGCAGATTCAATTCTATTGTAAAGCTCAATTTCACTGAGTTGCGTATATTCTTCGGGCAACGTAACCTGGTGCATCGATTTTCAACCTCCTATAACTCATAAAACAGGCTAAGGTCGACCTAATCCTTTAACTCTCGACAACACGACTTCTTTTAATCCTCTTGCCGATACTCCAACTTCGTCCCGAATAATTGGCTGTGCACCATGATGAACCCAAGCGTCTGGCAAAGACACAATTTCAAACTGCTTTGGCAGAGAATTTCTTAACACAAGTCCATCCAAGACTTGCTGACCAAATCCTCCGGTTCTCACGTTTTCTTCCGCTGTCATCATAAAATTACATTGTGTAGCCCAATGTGAAATGGTATCCATATCAATTGGCTTGCACCATCTTGCATTGATAACACAAACTTTAAGTCCAGTTTCAGCTAGTTCAGTTGCAGCCTCCCATGCCATTTCTACACATGAACCAATCGCTACTATCACGGCATCAACTTTCGCATTCGGAACACCCTCACCAGGAACTCCTAGAACTTCGGCTTTGCCCAATTCAATTGGTTTTCTGCCTTCCGGAAGCCCGCTTGCGACTGATCCGCGAGGATAGCGAATCGCGGTTGGTCCAGAGTCAAATCCGGCCATAAACGACATCATTTCTCGCATTTCCGTCGCATCTCTAGGCGCCATAAAATTCATATTGGGAATATGGGTCAAGAAGCTAATGTCAAATGTTCCGTGGTGCGTCGGACCGTCATCGCCAACCAAACCGGCTCTATCCATGCAAAATCGAACAGGAAGATTTTGAATGCATACATCATGCAAAACCTGATCGTATCCTCTTTGTAGGAATGTTGAATAAATCGTACAAAACGGCTTACTTCCCCCCGCTGCCATTCCAGCTGCAAATGTTACGGCGTGTTGCTCTGCAATTCCCGTATCGTAATATTTCGTTGGATGTTCTTTAGAAAATTTGATGAGTCCAGTGCCATCTGGCATTGCTGCGGTAATCGCAACGATTTTTTCATCTTCGCTTGCCAATTCGCACATGGTTTCACCAAATACTCCTGTGTAAGCAACAGATCCGCCCTTTTTCGGCATCTCGCACTGCCCTAAATCAAAAGCAACAACTCCGTGCCATTTCGTGGCATCTTCTTCCGCAACTTCATAGCCTTTACCCTTAACTGTAATTGCGTGGACAAACAACGGCCCCCGAACTTTGTTCAAATTACCAAAAATATCAAGCAATAAATCTAAATCATGGCCATCAATCGGTCCAATGTATTCAAATCCCATTTCCTCAAAAATTGTGCCCGTTTCTTCTGGAGCAAAGTAATGAGTGACTCCATGCCGTAACCCCGCCGCAATTCTTGGTGCTGGTCCAGGAATTCTTTCAATTAAGTTTTTGGCATGTTGCGCCATGTCTTGAACATCTTTTCGACTTCGCAGTCGATTGAAATAACTTGTTAATGCGCCAACATTCGGTGCAATCGACATCCGATTGTCATTCAATACAACTGTCAGATCAGAACCAATTTCTCCGGCATGGTTAAGCGCTTCCCAACTCATACCGCTACAAATTGCTGCATCTCCCGTTATGGCGACAACTCTTTCCTTCCCGCCCGCCAAATCTCTGGCCGCAGCAAATCCAAGCGCGGCCGAAATAGCCGTCCCGGCGTGTCCAGCTCCAAATGAATCTAACTCGTGCTCATCTCTTTTCAAGAAGCCACTCAGACCTTTGTGTTTCCGAAGCGTATCAAATCTAGGCAATCGACCAGTTAACAATTTATGAGGGTAAGCCTGGTGACCAGTATCCCAAATCACCTTGTCAGGAGGAAGACTATAACTGGCATACATGGCCACAGTGAGCTCCACCGTCCCTAAATTCGAACTAAAATGACCACCAGTCTGACTGACTTTATCTAAAATCGCTTGGCGAACTTCTTTTGCAAGTTGATGCAACTCCTTTCGAGAAAATCGATGAAGGTCTGCCGGATTTACAATCTGACTTAAAAGCTCGTATGGTTCAGGTGACGCCATCTCTATGTCCTAACAATTACTACGTAATCCAAACTCCCAAAGTGGGACTGGTAGCTGCAAGGATACTGCATCATTCGCCCAATCCCCTGCCCGATAGCTCAATCATTCCAACGAATCGAAAGAATCTGGCCCAATTCCGACAAAAATTGTTCATCCACATGATCAAAGGCACTTATCAAATGCCCATCAATGTCTATCTGGCCAATCACTCTCTCCCCATCTCGTATCAAAACCACGATCTCGCTTCGAGTATTCAAGCTGCAACTAAGGTAGTTTTCTATCTCGCGGACATCATCAATAACCTGATTCTTATTTTCTGAAACTGCTGTACCGCAAACTCCTCGCCCGACTGGAATTTCAACATGATCTGTTTTTTCGCCAACATAGGCATCCAATACCAATTGATTCCCGCTTAAAACATATACTCCAGACCAATCATAAGTCTCGATCTCATCCAAGCATTCCATTGCAAATTGCCGTAATGCTTTTCCTTTCAATTCCGAATCACTCACCTTGGAAAGAATTGCTTGAAAGATCTGTTCTTTGTCGCTCATAAACCTTCTTCCCATTTTCGCAGACCTGCTGATAAGTCCCCGGACTGCGGGATGATCTCAATGCATGAAATCCCATTCCAAATTTCACGATTTAGCCCACCTTCAACCGTCGAAAAAGCAGATTCTTTTGAACCTACAGTATCACCAATATCTAACCTTAAGCCTGTCAACATTTGGTTTGCAAGCGACATCAAGAATCGAGCCGCAAGTTCTTGCTCAGGTTCCTTGACGCTTACAAACTCCAATTCGCTCATCCCAAACTTAGATAAGCCCATCGTGTAAACATGAATTGATCCATCTTTAGTCGGGCGCAAATGGGGCCAAACAACATCAAAAATCGAAAACTTTTGACTTTGCTCTCTTTCCGACAAAACGTCAGCTGGCAGCTTGTAAACCATTGAAACCGGATCGGCCACAACCCCAGATGTCAATTCGGCTAATCGCTGTGCAGTTTTCAAATAGAGGTCAATCGCTGGCCAAACTTCTGGATCATGGCTCTCAAAGGTCAATTGAATCAGTTGCCAAGTCGTCCTAATTCTCGCGATCAATTCTGGCTCAGCCTGCAATCCTGCGGCACGCACATACACTTCCGGATCAAAACCAGCTTCCTCCTTACTCAAAACCATAATTTTTATCAAAGTCTTTTGGTCATTACTGGCAAATGCATAGGCACCTCGCTCCATTGGGCGTTTCAAAGCAGACTTATCCGATCCTGGAGCAAGAGGTACGGCAAATCCGGGAATTGCGCCATCTTCACCCTTAGGATTCATTACAGTCTGCAAGATTGGCAAAACGGCAGAACCAGTCAAAACCGACAAATAGTAATGGCTAGAAATTCCAAATCCCGGACCCTTAGGTTTTGAAAACTTGAGCCTTTCGATAAATTTTCTTCTCATGTTTTTGCAACCTCATCAGAATTTTCAATCTGAAACAAACTTGGCCGACCAATTTTTGATGCTAACCGGTCAAACCATGCAGTGACCTCCTCTCCCTCATAAAACGAAACATAAGCGGCAGTGATCAACCAGCTGAAAAACGGAATATTCATAGAGTATTCAATCCAACCGTGCATCAATAAACCGGCCAAAAGCACCCACTTTCGCATCGGCTTTGCAAATACTAAGGTTGCCAAGGCTAGTTCAACTATCAGTGTGCCGTATGTCGTAACCATCACCATTGGCATCTCTCGTATGAAATCTGGGTATGGGAATCTATCAAATTCTGCTAATCTCGCCGGATACCATGTCGCGGTACCATCTCTCCACATTGTTCCGGTCATCTTCCACCAAACCGTTGTAAAGTACACAATTGCAAGTTGGAACTGAAATAGTCTCACTGGCCAAACTGAAATCTCTTGGAGCTCACTATTGCTAGGATTTTTCTTGACTCGCAACAATCGATCCACGGAACAAGCCGTGCCACTTGGCCCAATCGCCAAAAAGAAAAGGAATTGCCGGACTAGTGTATCGCCAGAGTTCAAGATATCGGGGTTACGATGATGAAGAGCAACAACCCCTAAAAATAACAAAATTGAACTTACGCGTGTAAACAATCCGATACAAGTTAACAAAGCGCAGGCTACCGTTGCCCAAAAGGCAATTACTGTAATGCCACCATCTGTAAACTGAGTCAGTGGAGCAAACCGAGCAAGATTATCTGACCAGCGAACTGCAAAGTCCGCGGGATAAAGCCCATTTTCGGTGAAAAAATCTTGAAATACTGGCCACAAAGACAACAACGATAAAAATGTCAGCCCTCCAATGAGAATCCTTAAAACACCAAGTGTCACGGGCGAGCCGTAACTAAAGAGTGCTTGATCGATCGGATTCCAAATCTTTTCCTGAAACCAACTCATTGCCCCGCCATCCTTTTCACTTCCAAAGGATCAACAAAAGTTTCAAAAAACATATAGCTGTTATAAGAAGTTGCTATTGGTTTGCCGGGACCACTAATTTCCATCCAATGCCGAGTCATTTCAACTTTTACCGGAGATTTGCCCGTCGACTTTAAGGCTTGCAACGCAAACCAATTTGCAGTTTGCGGCCATTTCCAACTCATATCGTCGCCCGAAAGACGTTCTCTATATTTCCGAAAACGTTCATAAATAAACTTTTTATCATAAGAAAGCGGCTTGATCCGGTTGAAATCATGAGTGAAAACCGTGCCATCTTCCATTGTCACATTCGCCGTAATGTAAACATCGGTACTTGAAGGATTGGGAGAAAACATATCCCAGCCTTGCCAAAGTCCAGTGCTTGTCAAATACATACTAAATGGAAGCTCTCTCGACTGAAAAACCCAACTATTCAAAACTAAGCCCTTTATCAATGACAAGTGCTGACTCAGGCTTAGCTTGCCCGGATTGAATCTGAGCAATGCGATCACCACTCACTCGTGGCAAAGCCCATCCCGTTACAAGAACCATATGAAACAAGACAAAGGCTTTAACTGCCCAGTGAACCGATTTCCTTTTGTAAGAATGACTCATTCGACCTTTTCAGTATGACGCTTCAACGCCTATTCAATCTAACATTTCCCGGCTACAATCTGCTAAAGAAAGATGGAGCATTGTGATTTCCTCGTTATTGGTAGTGGATTGGCTGGACTCACCTTTGCCCTAGAAGCTGCACAATTCGGCTCAGTAATCATCCTCACCAAGAGTTCGATCACCGAAAGCAATACAAACTGGGCACAAGGTGGAATTGCCGCTGCAGTTGGAGAAACTGATAGTTGGCAGTTACATGAAGAAGACACCCACATTGCTGGCGCCGGATTGTGCGATCCCCAAGCCGTTCGATTCCTGGTCCAAAACGCTCCTAGCGCAATTGAATGGCTTCAAGGACATGGCGCAAATTTTGATTTATTAGGCTCAAATCAACTCGACCTCGGTCGCGAAGGCGGACATTCAAGACACCGAATCATTCACCATGCCGATAAAACAGGATGGGAAATAGAGCGAACTGTCAGCACCGCAGTCAGAAATACTCCCAACATAACGGTTTTTGAAAACGCATTTGTCACAAAACTTCTTCTTCACGATAACCGATGCGTTGGCGCAACGGCCCAAGTTGCCGATGTAGGGCTCAAAGTCTTTGGGGCCAGAGCAACAATGCTGGCAACCGGCGGATGCGGAATGGTTTATTCCACAACGACAAATCCAAGAGTTGCAACGGGTGATGGAATTGCATTAGCCCATTCGGTACAAGCTCAAATTAGCAATCTAGAATTTATGCAATTTCATCCAACTACGCTAAGCCACCAGCAATCTAATGGATTTCTTCTTACCGAAGCACTAAGAGGAGCCGGTGCCACCCTTCGAAACCATCATGGTCGCAGGTTCATGTACGATTATGATGATCGGTTAGAACTGGCACCAAGAGATGTCGTTGCCCGTTCAATTCAACGAGAAATTCAAAAATTAGACACCTGGTGCGTATATCTAGATTCAACTCATCTCGATAGCAAACTCCTCGAAATAGAATTCCCAACAATATTTAAGAAGCTCCGCCAACTGAGTATTGAAATTGAAAAAGAATGGGTTCCCGTTGTCCCGGCCCAGCACTATTCATGCGGGGGTGCAAACACAGACTTGGCCGGTAAGACAAACATTCCGGGACTATACGCAAGTGGCGAAGTCACTTGCACTGGAGTTCATGGCGCAAATCGCCTGGCCAGTAACAGTCTTTTAGAAGCAATTGTGTTTTCTATGGCTGCCGCTAAAAATGCACCAAATGAACCTGAGATCAATCTTAAAGAATCTCAGTTGGATCTTTCCCAGCCCGCCTGTATTGCTGAAAATGAAGCTATTCGGATCCGGCAAAGCCTTCAACGAGCCATGAGTAGAAATCTCGGAATTTTCAGAACGAACAGCGGACTGGCCGAGATGGCAAAACTCCTTAAAACCACACGAAAAAACCTGGGTCGACTACCCGAGGCTCCGTTTGTTCCGTATGCTCAAGAAGCGATCAACCTTTTAACTCTTGCCGAACTCATTACAAATTCTGCAATCAACCGAAAAACCAATATCGGACTTCATTACAATGCCGATTATTCAGAATAACGAGGAACAGAAATTGTTGGCGGAAGTTTCCCGGCCCAAGTAGGAAGTCGTAAAATCACCCCGCACTTTGCTTCACTTTCAGGCTCAAAAACCAGTTGAGTTAGTCCCAATCCTCCCATGGGCTTGATGCCAGATAAATTCTCCTTTGCTTCTACTTCAATCGGAAACCCACTTAGTAATGTCACTGCTTTGGGAAGCTTGCCTTCGTGAATCCAGGACATCAAATATCCTGAACCTGCAACTTCAGATGTCACGCGATAAGGACCTAAAACTCGCACGGGGCTCATCAAGCTTTCAACAAAAGGCATTCTAATGGATTTGCCCTCCCCAACGCTATAAAAGCTTGCACGAATGGCAACATAAGGATCCGGTAAGGCACCAGATGTCAGCGGTCTAAACCCTCGTTTGCGACGATATTCAACCTGCCCTTTAGCTGCCGAAATTCCGGTTTGCGCCATCGCCCCTAAAAGTCTTCGTTTTGCGACTTGTGAAATTCCTCCCGCCAAGCTCATTAGTCCGGTCGACCGAAGCGATCTGGACAAATCAATTCCCCAAACTCGCCAATTTGTCCAGTCAAATCGGTCTTCAAGCATAAAAAACGAGGAACTTCCACTTTGATGCGGGCCAGATGCCGAGAGCACAGACTCGTACAACAATGCTCGCCCGGCAACAACATCCGAATATGTACCTTCAGCATCAATCTGCGTGTTCCTGCCGGTTAAGGGCTCCGAAATTGTTTTAAGCTGCCCAACAAATTCTTCTTCTACCGATTGAATGGCTTCAAGGAGAACATTTTCTCGCGCAGAATTCAAATTCGCCATACTCAGTTCCGCAACGCCTCCATAGTCAAAAGCACTGACGGTTGAAATCGAACTAAGAGGAAGATCGCCAACAGAAAGGGATCGACCTGACGGTAATCGTCTTGCCGGAAACCGAATCGCAATTCTAGGTTCTGTACTCCACCGAACCGGCCCCTCCGTCAATTCAATTCCTGCAGCAGAAACTCCAGTCAACACGCTAACGGAATATCCTCCCACTTTTGCCAACATTGCTGGTCGAGGAATCATTGCACCCGGGCCGCTAAAAGACCAAATTGCTGTTATTCCAGAATCATCTTCCTTATACTCAAATCCCGATAGTTCAGGCGCAAGCTTGCTCAAATAGGGCAAGCTCGGCTTTAGACCTTTTACAACTCCACCTAATGCCCCAACTGTCGGCCCCAATATTTTTGGCCCTAATGGCAACATGGCTCGCATCCAACCCTTAAAAGGCTTAACTGTGGTCAAAGTCCAATCGCCAGAATCACCAGTCGTAATCAACTGAACCGGCTGATCAAAAGTCAACAATATCGGAGCCTGGCTCGTTCGAAATGAAAGCAAAACCCAAGTCGAAGGAGCGGTCGGATTATCCATATCGACGGTTCCTTCCCCCCATGTCAAAAAGGGAGCCATATTTGTTGAAAACTTCAGGCGGAGTCCTAAAGGAAAATACAGCCTAAAACCTGGTTCAAATCCATTGCATCTAATTGCCCCTGGAGTGTAAGCAATGTTTCGCCCTTGATAAAGAGAGTCTTGCCAATCCAGACGTTTGATCTTAACGTCCTTCATCTCACCAAAAAAACCAATACGATCACCGACGGGCTCAATAGCTCGAATTCCAGTAGTTGTCAGCTCAAAGCCATCAACCTTTGGCCACTCTTCAAAACCGTATCGACCATATGGAGTTGCAAATGCAATTGCTCCAATCACGAGCAAAAGCAGGTTAATTAAAGCTCGAACCCAGTATTTCAATTCCAAGTCGTTTTGTCCGTTGAGAATAGCTCAAACCAAGCTCTCTAAAGCCTAACTTGTAACTTAAAATAAACGATTGATCAAAGAATGAGTCAACTCCAAACTGATCATATGCATAGCCATAATAAAAATTCCAAAGAGACCCTACTTCGTACCTCAATCTCGCAGAAATATTGAGTTGATCAACATCTAAACTTTTTGTTGCAGAACCAGAAAAACCAACTCTTCCTGGATTGTAATAAGCCTCTAAACCAAGTCTATGCCGACCTAAAACCTCCGACGTAAATCCATCTTCTGTATAAGAATAATTGACATTCATTCCTAAGCTTGGCAATGGAGTTGCCGACATTCCGACGTTGAACAAATGTGTAAAATTAGAAACGCTCGTGTTTCCAAAGTTTCTTCCAAATGTATAAGACCAGTTCAACGAGCTGCCCGACCAAACCGCATTGATTTCCCAACAAATCGTGACTGAATTCCTGCCGACTGTTGACTGTTAGTGATAAAAGGAGTCTTAGCAATACGTGG
>CAWDCK010000013.1:0-14410 GCA_963800805.1 uncultured Armatimonadota bacterium
CTCGGTCAGAGGCTTAGCCTAATTCCAGCATAATTGTTATGATTTCGAATGGTTTGTAGTTGAAGTGGACGCTCCCATCGATGACATCTAGTTCTTGAAGTTTGCGTTCGTTGAGGTCGCAGACCCAGGCTTTTGAAATCATATGGCAAGTTTTCAGAGTTCCATTACCGCGAGAGTTGAGGCTTTCGTAGAGTCGGCAAATGAGGGAGTCAGAGTCTTCGGCTTTCTTGACTGATTCGATGATAATGGCGCGATTGTTGACTGTATACAATGGCCCTTTGCATTCCTGAATGCCTTCAGTCGGTTCAATTTCTAGGACATGAGGGGTGGCATTGATGGCGTATGCCGTTTTGACGACATCGGACTGTTGGATTTGGTCGAAATGGGGATAGAGGACATAGGTAAAGAAGTGTTCACCTCGGTCGCAAGTGGGATCGGGAGCTTTTGGGGATCGGAGAAGGGAGAGTCGCATGATGTTGTTGAAGACATCGTGCCCGTACTTACCTGTATTGATGAGCGCGACGCCGTGACCACCTTCGCTGAGGTCGGCCCATTTTTGGGCGCAGACTTCAAATTTTGCAAGATCCCAGCTTGTGTTGCGGTGCGTTGGACGTTCGACATGTCCAAATTGGATTTCGTAAGTAGCGCGGTTGGTGTTGACGTTGATGGGGAAAGCAACCTTGAGCATTTTGTGATCTTCTTGCCAATCCACCCAGGTATCGAATCGGATACCGGGGGTGGGGCCGAGTGAGATTCTTTGGCGGATTGTTGAGTTGCCGATTTTACGGACAGTTTCAACGGCGACTCGAACAGGTCCTTGTTCGACGACTTCGAAGCTTTCAGTTTTTGTGAAATCGGTTGCGGTTTCTTGGCTGAAAATTTCCGTATCCCAGGCGTCCCAAAATAATGGCCGATCTTCGAGCAGTTGAAACACGTTGGCGAGTTGGCCCGGAGATATGAATTCGGTGGGTTCGTCGTCTAGGGTTTGGATGCTTGTGATGTTTCCATTTGAATCGAAGCGGACGGCAAATTCATCGTTTTCAATTTTTCGGTTGCTGACTTTGAGTCGGCTTTTTGTTTCAGTTGTCGCATCGGAAAATGAACCAATGCAAACAGACCCGAGAGACAGTTCTGGGGATGAGAAGATGAGGCTGGTTCCGTTTTTATCTTGAATCCATTGCACTGGAATGGAGTGTTCTTGGCAAACGAGAGATAGGGGTCGGGGACGGCTTGCATCCCACGAAATTTGGGCTTGGGAGCTGATATCGGCATTGTGAAAGACCGCAATTTGTCGCTCGGAGCTTGAGTTTGTCAGTTGCCCGGCAATGTTTTGTAGCGAGTGATGAACGAGAGTTGTTCCTTCATCGATAATTTTTTGATAATCTAGGGCGGAGTCTTCATAGACTTCTTTGACGGAAGAGCCAGGGATGATGTCGTGGAACTGGTTGAGGAGCACGAGTTTCCAGAGTTCTTCGAGTTTTGCGGAAGGATACGAGGCTGGATATTGGGGGTCTACCGTGGCCAATAGCTCTGCATCGCGAAGCAAAAATTCGAACCGGCGATTATCTCTTTTGTTGGCGGCCTGGGTGGTGTAGGTTCCTCTGTGATATTCAAAATAGAGTTCACCGCTCCATGTTTCCAGGTCTTGGCTGGTTTCAATGGCGTGCTTGTAAAAATCTCGCGCTTTGACATTTTTTTCAATGACGGGGAGTCCAGGAGCATTTCTGGCTCGGCGTAATCGCTCTAAGTGGAATTCGGTTGGTCCGCCACCGCCATCGCCAAAACCAAAGAGGTAGAGGCTGCTGTCGCTGCGGCCGTGATCGCGGTGTTTTTTGACTCCGGCGACTAATTCTTGGGCGGAACAGTTGCCGACATAGGTATCGACCGGCGGGAAATGTGTCCAAATTGCTGAGCCATCGATTCCTTTCCACATAAAAGTGTTGTGGGGGATTTTATTGGATTGGTTCCAAGACATTTTTTGAGTTAAGAAAGCTTGGATATTGAATTTTCGAAGGATTTGAGGGAGTGCGGCGGAGTATCCAAACACATCTGGAAGGAACATGTCGATTGTTTCGACACCAAAGTTTTGCTGGAAGTATCTTCGGCCATAGAGGAACTGTCGAATGAGGGCTTCGCCCCCGGTTAAGTTGCAATCGGCTTCTACCCACATGGAGCCAAGTGGTTCCCAGTTTCCTTTTTTGGCGGCTTTTTTGACTCGGGCAAAAAGGTTAGGGTGTTCTTGTTCTAGCCATTGGTATTGGCTGGCTTGAGAGTGGACATAAATATGTTCGGGATATCGTTCACACAGTTCAAGTTGGACGGCGGTTGTATGTGCCATTTTGAGCTTAGTAACGGAGATTGGCCAGAGCCAGGCGGTATCTAAGTGGGCGTGCCCGAGTGGAAAAATTGTGTGATTGAATTCGGTTGGGATGGAATCGAGGGCAGATTTGATGATTTTTCGACATCGTCGTATTGACTTGAGACTGTCGGGGACATAGATATTGCAAATTTCATTGAGGGCTCTTAAAATGATGGTGAAGGCGGGGTCATTTTCTTCATGAGCGAGCATGAGATCAAATGTAAATTCGCAATCGAAGAAGAGAGGCAGGAGGTCTTCATTGATTTGCAGGAGCGTGAAGCCTTTGAATTCTTCAGGTTCGGGAGTTCTTGGTTTTTCAGGTCGATGAACGGTGGTTTCGGCGTTATGAGCAAACGTTTGAACCAAAAGGTCAATAGGAATGGAGGTGTCGGCAATGCGGAAAAAAGTGTGTCCGAAATCTAATCCGCCGATTTGTTCATTTTCTAACCATAAGGTTCCTTCGACCATGCCGTGACTTTCCCATTTGAGATCGGTGAACTCGCCGTAACCGATGGCTAAGCTTTGGTCTTGGCATTCCTGCGGAATATTGCCCTGGACGTGGTACCAGGCTTGCTGGTAGGCGGGCCCCCATTTTTCGCCCGGGTTTATCTGGCGCCACGAATTGTATTGCCGGGCGGTGCTTTCGTCTTGAAATTCACCTTTTGCAAATTGAGTTTTGAGTTGGGCGACGGGCTGGATCACGCACTCACGCAATTGAAATTCGATAAATTGTCGAATTCGATCACGAGTGAGAGATGTGTGTTTGTGCATGCCGAACCTTGTGAGGGGAGAGTATACGGTAAAGTGAGGGGATGGATCGAGGAGAGCGATTGAAAGGAGAGATTGTCTTTGCGGCACTGTATCTGCCGGGACTGATGGAATGGGGATGTCGGCCGAGCAATGAGGCACGGGCGGGCCTTTCAGGTTTAGGTTCAAAGTTTTCTGGTGGAGCTTCGCCGAGACGCTGGGCTCAAGTGGAGTTTGCTTTGCGGGAGTCCTTGGTTGGGCTTTTTGAAATAGAAGATCGTCTGCGGAAACTCGGATTTTGGGAAGAAGCCTCTGTTTTAGCGGAACCGAATCGAATTTCGGCGGCAGAAAATGCGGTGATGGGCGGATTTTGCTTGACGGCTTTGGGCGATTATTATCCGGCAAATTGGCGTAAAGTATTGGGCTCTGCCGCCCCGCCCGCCGTTTGGTGTTTTACGGGTTTGCGTGCGGAATTTGGCGGGTTGGCAGCTTTTGAACAAGGGGCAAACGCTTCGGGAAGGACATCGTTGGTGGGGAGTCGAACGATTAGCCAAGGCGGGCAGGAACGAGCCCGAGCCATGGGCGCCACCATTTCTCAGGCTCGTCATTTGTTTTGCTCGGGGGGTGCGCCGGGAACGGATCGGGCGGGAATTGGTGGATTTCTTGAGACAAGTGAAATTCCGGCAATTGAAATTCTTCCTTTTGGAATTGAATTTGGCGGATCACAGAACTCGGCCTCTTTTGAGGATGGCCATTTTCGTCGGCGACTTGAATCTGGTTCGGTTGTTCAACTCTCGGTTTGTCATCCGAAAGAGAGATTTAGTGCCAGACGAGCTATGCAAAGAAACGCTTTGATTTATAGTTTTGCGGATCAGGCCGTTGTGATCTCTCCACATTTTCGTCGCGGTGGGACTTGGCACGGAGCGGTTGATGCCCTGCGGAGAAATCTTTCACGTGTTTTTGTGGCGGCGGATGGTTTGCCGGGGAGTGAGGCTTTGATGCAGTTGGGGGCGATTCCTCTTCAACTGACGGCAGATGAAGAAGGCATGAGGAGCCGGTGGTTGGCAGCGATGCTAACGGAAGGCAGGAAACCCGTTCCGCAACCGATGTTGTTTGGCGCGCGGGAAGTTCGCGAAGAACATTGGTACTACGGTGGAGCTTGACTTTTTAGGCAATCGGTTTGTTGCCTAAGGCATGAGTAATGGCGATGGCGAGGGCGTCGGCAACATCATCGGGCTTGGGTGTTTCTTTGAGATTGAGAATTCTGGTGACCATAAACTGCACTTGTTTTTTGTCGGCGCTACCCGTGCCGACAACGGCTTTTTTGATTTGGGGCGGAGAATATTCGGCGAAGGGGATTTCGCTTTCCGCCGCGGCCAATAGTATGCAACCTAACGATTTTGCGACGTCGAAAGCGGTGGTTTGGTTTTTGGTAAAGAAAAGTTTTTCTATGGCTATGACTTGAGGGTGATGCTGCGCGAGGAGGGCAGATACTTCCGCGTGGATGATTTTTAGCCTTTGAGGGAGTTCAATTTTTGGGGTTTCGATGAGGCCATAGTGGATAGGGATAAGTTGCGAGCCTTTTTTGTGGATGATTCCGAATCCGACTCGTTCTAAACCGGGATCGATTCCTAATATGATCACCTTTTGAACTTTCTCCACAGCTCATTTTTTGGCATGACGACCGTGATTGGTCGGCCGTGGGGGCAGAGATAAGGGTTTTCAGTGATGGCCAAATCTTCTACGAGCTTTTGCATTTCGGCAAAGCCGAGTTTGTCGCCGGCTTTGATGGCCATTTTGCAGGAACACATGATATAGACTTCATCGCGAGTTGGCGTGAGATTTCCGGGGGCAAATCCGTCGGTCAGCTCATCGATAAAATCGCGCAAGAACTGCATAGGGGTTAATCTCCGGGACAATGCGGGGACGGATCGGACGAGAAAACTGCCTTCTCCGAACGGTTCCAGCTGGAATCCGATTTGACGGAGATCTTCTAATCTTTCGGTTAGAGCGGAGGCCGATCTTTGATCGAGATGGATGGTTTCGGGGGTGAGAAGCGGTTGAGTTTCTATTTTTACAGTACCGCGGGTGTCACGGAGCATTTCGTAAAGGATTCTTTCGTGGGCGACATGCTGGTCGATGATGAGGAGTCCCGTGCGATTTTCGGCGATGATGAATGTGTCTTCTACTTGGCCCAAGATGCGGAGTCCATCGAGAAACGTGTTGGTGGGATTGCTCAGTAGATCGGTGGTTTCGTCTTGGGGAATTGGGGATTGGGCCTGCACATATTGTTGCCAACCCGCGGGAGCGACAACGGGAGATGTTCCGACATTGAGATGCCCTTGATAGGATTCGCGAAGGGCGGTATTGACAATGGCTAAATCTTCGACGGTTGGCACCATTCCGGATGAAAGGAGAGCATCTTTGATTCCTCTTCGTACGGCATCGAAGACGGCTCCTTCTTGGTGGAATTTGATTTCTGATTTAGTGGGGGAAACGTTGATGTCGATTTTTGCGGGATCGATTTCTATCGTCAAAGCAGCGATGGCGTATCGGCGTTCTGGCGTGAGGGAGCGAAAAGCCTGGTCGAGAGCGGCGGTCAGAGTCCGGTTTTTAACGGGTCGTCCGTTGACAAAAAACCATTGCATGGCCCGTGTTGGCTTTGTGAAATGCGGAGGGCTGACGAGACCGCGAACGCGGGCGGTTCCATTGTAATGGTCGATTTCGACAAGAGCCCGGGCATTTTCTCGACCCCAAACTTCGGCAATGGTTGTGGGCAGATCATTTGAGCCGGTCGTTTTGACGAGAACATTTCCGCCGTGGCGCAAAATAAATCTGACATCGGGCCGAGCGACGGCGGCTTTGGATACGACTTCGACGCAGGCAGTGAGCTCAGTGGTATCAGTTTTGAGAAATTTGAGGCGAGCAGGAGTATTGAGAAATAGATTTTCGACGCGGATAGTTGTGCCTTTTGGGCCGGGGATGGCCTTTTGTTCAGCGATAGTGCCGCCATCGATGGTGATGGAGTGACGCAGGCCCTCGGCATGCCCGGTTTCGAGAATCAGGATTGAAACTGATGCGATGGACGGGAGGGCTTCTCCGCGGAATCCAAATGAATGGACAGAGAGGAGGTCTTCGACTTGCGTGATTTTACTGGTGGCATGCCTTTGGAGGGCGGTGAGAGCGGTTTCTGGATCCATTCCGTGGCCATCATCTGCGACTTGGATGAGTTTTCGGCCGGCTTCTTCGAGATCGACGACAATGCTGGAAGCTTGAGCATCGATGGCGTTTTCAATGAGTTCTTTTAAGGCGGCGGCTGGTCTTTCAACGACTTCGCCCGCGGCGATTTGGTTAATGGTATGGGAATCTAAGAGCCGAATAACGGGGCGTTCTATTGATTCGTGGGGGATTTGAGAGGACATATTGTTTCTTAGGTCTAATGCAAATCAGATTCTGTACCGACAATTTTGACAGGATCAGAAGTCCTGGCAGATTTGTCAGGCTGTCTTGACCTGAGTTTGGTTATGTTTGCCTTCATTGGAATTGTAATCGGGATTGTTGCCACATTGCTGGGCTATGTGATGCACCATGGCGATATTGGCATTTTGATTCAGCCTACAGAATTTATTATTATTTTCGGGGCTGCCCTTGGAATGTTTATTGGATCCTTTGGGATGAACACATTTACGGCTTCGATTAAGGCGACGATTGGTCTTTTGAAGCCTCCTCCGGCGAAAGAACAGTACATGGAGTTGCTAAAAATGATGTATCAACTTTTTAGTGTTGCTCGAAAGGAAGGTTTGTTGGGGCTTGAAAAGCATATTGAGAACCCAGATCAGAGCGACATTATTAGTAAGTATCCCTCGTTTTTAAACAATCACCATGCTCTTCACTTTTTTTGCGATACTTTGAAAGTTGTTCTAACGGGAGCGGTTGGTCCGCATGATTTGAGCGAAATGATGGAGCTTGACTTGGAAACGGCGCACGAAGAGGAGCATCGTCCGGTGGAAGCTATCCAGACGATTGCTGACGGTATGCCGGCGGTTGGGATTGTTGCGGCAGTTTTAGGGGTTATTATCACGATGGGCAAGATTGACGCAGGTCCATCTGTCATTGGTCACTCGGTTGCAGCGGCATTGGTTGGGACGTTCTTGGGGATTTTTGTGGGTTACGTTGTTCTTGCGCCCATTAGTAAATCCATTTCAAATAAATGTACTGCCGAAGGAATGTATATGAATTGCATTCGACACTCACTTTTTAGCTTTGCCCGAGGTGAGAGCCCAATTACATGTGTTGAATTTGCAAGACGACAAATTGTGCCATCGATGCGACCCGGTTTTACGGAACTTGAAGAGTCGGTTAAAGGGCGAGACGCGGCTTAACGGCTAGTTTGAAAAGGAAGAAGACGAGGAAAAAGGTATGCAAGAAGGCACCCCCATTATCATCAAGAAAATCAAAAAGGGTGGGCACGGTCATCATGGTGGCGCCTGGAAGGTTGCCTATGCTGACTTTGTTACGGCGATGATGGCTTTTTTCTTGGTTATGTGGATTTTGGGAATGTCGAATGATGACAAAGAAGCGGTTGCCGCATATTTTCAAAGTTCGAAGGGTATTTCAAAAAAATCTCCTCGGTTTGATCCAGCTTTGGGTTTAACGAAGAAAAAGCCGGCCGCTTCAACAATGCCTTCGGATGTTTCATCTTCCGTCAGCCAAGATAATCAAGAATTGACCCGTATAGAAGGCGATTTGAAGGAAAAGATCAGCGAAGATCCAGAGTTAAAGGGATTGCTTGAAGGCGGAGATGTTGACATTCACAAAACCAGCGAAGGTCTGCAGATTGAATTGATAGAGAATGAAACAACGGGCGAAGTCTTTTTTGAATCTGGTAGCCCGGTAGTCAGGCCACAGGCCCGAAAGATTTTTGAATCGATTGCTCCAATTTTGGCTAAGACCAAGCGTCTGTTTGAAATTGAGGGGCACACTGACCGTAAGCCATATATGGGGGCAAATGGCTATGATAACTTTGACTTGAGTGCGGATCGGGCGCTTTCAGTTAAGCGTCTTCTGACCGTTGGGGGGGTGAATCCCAATCAGATTTTAAGCGTGACGGGAAAGGCAGACCAGGAGCCTCGTGACCCGAAGAATCCTTACCACTTTAGCAACCGAAGAGTTACGATTTTGTTACCATTCCAGTTTGCTCCCGGGGCACCGGCTAAGCTGCCGGCAAATATCAATGATGCGAGTATCGAAGGTGCATTTAGTTTGCCGAGTGGAGTTTCTTTGCCGAAAGTCGACTTGAAATCTAAGTACGAAGAGCAGCAAAAGAAAGCGGAAAAGAGTTCTGGCCATGATTCTGGGCATTGAGAATTCGATTTTGAAAAATGGGCTTGGGAAAACTAATTGCGCCGAAGTTTAGCGTTGGTCCGTCTGGACCTGTGAACATGGCGGTGATGGAAGGAAACCTGTGGGATTACAACATGGCAAGGGTTGTTGTAGTTGATGTTTCCGATGACTACCGATTAATGGTTCCTCCACTTCCTACCGAGTGTTATCCGATTTTACGGGAAGTTTGGATTCCGCAGTTTCTTATTCAGACTCAGGTTGCGGAAGTGCGCTTTGTGGATGGTTATCTTTATGATTGGCACGAGCAACCTAGGGAAGACAATGGAGTTTGGTACGTAGGGGTTGTGGACTCGGCGATTTTGGCGAGCTAGATTTCGCGCGTTCTTTCCGGGGTGTTGCATGAAAAAACCTGAGTATCCAGAATAAGACTGGTACTCAGGTTAAAATTTTGATTAGCGAATTCGGTCGGCAATGTTTCTTCGGATCATGGCTTCGGAGATTTCATCGCCAGAGAGATTGTATTCACCGGCATCGATTCTGGCCTTTAAGTTTGCAACCATTTCTTCACGGTCAGGAGCGGCTTCAATTTTGCTGACGAGTTCTTTAATGAGTTCGGCATCGGTTAGTCTAATGACGGCTTCATCGACTTTTGCAACATCGGGGGTGTTCGCCTTGCCTTCGAGAACTTTGTTTAATTGTTCAGTACTAATTTTCATTGTTGTCAGACCTCTCTCGTGAATCAAATTGAATTCGGTAACCCAGCCGTCTGCTTGAGACCTGTGGCTTTGCGAGATAAGGATTGCTCCTTTCGTGCCGTTTCGATCAAAGTCTGATGATCCTGTTATTTATCACTGGTTGAAGCTGGTAATTCTTTAGGGGAGCAATACCCAAATTGGGACTTTAGTCCTTTGGCAATCTTTAGTAGAATTGAGAGTAGGAAGAAACAAAGATGATTCGTTACCACCGACTAGGAGAGATGCCCGCGAAGAAGCACGTACAGTTTAGGAGTCCAACTGGAGAATTGTATGCTGAGCAGCTCTTTAGCACGCACGGATTTGATGGTCCAATGTCTACGATGTATCACATTAACTTGCCGACGGAAGTCAGCCGATGGGAAGATATGGGGAGTTGTAAAGTTGAATATTTGCCAGATGAGCCTTTACGGCACCGACATTTGGTGACCAAGAGAATGGTGAAAGGCGGGGATTTCTTGATGAGTCGCGTGCCTTTGATGGGAAATACCGATTTGGTGTGGAGTCAAAGCTTAGTTTCGGAGCCGATGGCAGACAAGACATTTTTCAAGAATGCCGAAGCCGATGAGATTTTGTTTGTTCACGATGGGACGGGTGTTCTTCATTCTATGTACGGAGATGTTGAGATTCGTCCGGGTGACTATGTTGTTGTTCCGAGAGGTGTTATTTACCGAATTGAATTTGAAGAGTATCCAGTTCGGATTGTTACGGTTGAAAGTCATGGCCCAGTAACCGTACCGAAGCGATACCGGAATGCTTATGGTCAGTTAATGGAGCATGCTCCGTTTACGGAGCGAGATTTTAGGCCACCGCATGAGTTGAAAACTTATGATTTAAAGGGTGAACATTGCGTGATTGTTAAGGCTAGAAACCGGTTTACCAAGTACGTTTATCCTTTCCATCCTTTTGATATTGTTGGTTGGGATGGATTTGTTTATCCGGTGGCTTTTTCTATACACGATTTTCAACCCATTACCGGACAACTTCATATGCCTCCGCCGATTCACCAGACATTTATTGGGGCGGGATTTGTTGTGTGTTCGTTCTGCCCGCGGATTTTAGATTTCCACCCGGACGCGATCAAGATTCCGTACAACCACTCTAATGTGGATAGCGATGAGGTTTTGTATTACTGTAATGATAAGTTTGGTTCGCGTAAGGGGATTTCGGAAGGTTCCATTACGGTGCACCCCTTAGGCATTCCTCATGGGCCCCAGCCAGGTGCAGTGGAGGCATCCATGGCTCATACGGCAACAGAAGAACTGGCAATGATGGTGGATACTTTCCGTCCTCTGATGTTGACTCGCCAAGCTGTTGAGTTAGAAGATCCAGATTATTGGAAGAGTTGGCAAACTCATTAGTTTGCCAACAGGCTTCCTTTTAGTTGTTTCCGCGCCGAGCAGATTTTGGAGATGGTTTCGGTTGGGAAAGGCTTGGGTCGCCCAGGTAGCTTTTTCGATATCGCATGGCTTGAATAAGTTCTTGTTCCATTTCTGCAACTTGATCTAATTGAGTGAGCTTATAGCTTGCCATGATGCCAGCAATTGCGGCTTCTAAGTTGCCAAGAGATCCGGTATTGACTTTTCTGTCCATGAGAGTGGCAAGACCGGCTTCGGTTTTGACGACATCTTGGACTTTGCCCGCAAGTACTTTTGATCCCAGTTTGACCGTGATTGGATCTTTATCGGGGAAGTACATATCGAGTGCGGTTGTAATTTGGGCTTCTCGGAAAGCCTCGCTAACGCGGCCGGCTCTTTGGAAAACGGCGGCGAGCCGGACGTCTTTGATGATTTGAAGAGCGGCCTCGGCACCGGTTAATTCTTCAAGTGAATCGAACTTTAATGCGACGATTTCTCCCGCTGGGTTGACATCTAGGCCATATCGCTTGAAATCTGTATTGAATGCGGCTGGATTGTTGGTCTTCATGGAGAGCATGACTTGACCTAGCGATCCGGCTCCTCCTTTTAGACAAGCGAATTGAATGAATCCGACGCTGACAAAACCTGTGTCGTATGTGTTCAGCGAATCGAATCCACCTTCGAGGAGGCTTACAGCAGCCATCACTTTGAGTTTCGAATCATCAACGCCGGCTTTGTTAAAGAGTGGTTTTAGTTCCTCTAATCCTTTTCCGGACATTCGGGTACCACCATGCATGACGCCTTCATTGAATCGGAAATATGCGTATTTTCGCCGAACTTTGACGTTGTCGCTGAGATCTAGACTGAGGTCTTCAAACTGAATTTTATGAGTTCTGACAAGTGCTGGAGTTACAAACAGCGGCGGATTCCCGGCAAATGCGATGAGATCGGCGGGAGCGGGGCCGGGATCGCTGAGAAGTTTTGCAGCCGAGTTGGCGGGGCTGGCTCCGAGTCCAATGTTTTTGGTTTGGCTTTGAGCTTCGGCGTTTGACTCATCAAAGTCGTATTTTTTTTCAATCCAGGTGTTCCAGCTTTTTTGCTTTTCGTTTTGAGCGGTTAGGTTGGCACCAGGAATAATTTTTCCACCATTTGGGCTGACTTTTTTTGCATAGTTGTAAAGCCATAGGCTGCCATCGGCGGTTTGTCGGGCTTGGTAAGGTTGTTCAGTTGAACTGAAGTTGACCAAGTATCGACCGGATTGTTTCCAAAACGCTTGAATTGCAATTTTGTCATTTGAACTGAACAATTCATTTTTTGCTGCCAGTGAAGTGACGGGCATAACGATAAGTGAAACCGCAAGCCCAAGCTGTAATTTGCGCGCAATCCAATTCATACTCTAACCTTCGGCAGATTTTTATCCACCAACAGCCGTAATCGGCATCCCAACTTTCTCGTCGGGTTTTTCAGCAACTGTGCCTTTGTCTTTTGTTTCCGCAGAAGCGGTTGGTTTTGACTTAGCATTGTTACTAGGTTTAGAGTTTAGTCCATTTTTGGAGAATTCTGGTGCACCAGGTTGTGCAGAAATTTCAACATTGAATCCGGGGAACACGGGCATGGGCTCTAGTCCGCCACTCAAACTGCCTGAAATTGATGATTTTGGTCGAACTGAAGTGAAGCTGAGGCTTGAGCTTGGTTTTTTGAGACTTGCGATTTGAGTGAAGTCTCTTCGATAACTGAGTTCATTGATTAAAAGATCTTCAAGGCTTGCGATTTCCGACGTGGTTTTTATGTTGTATTGGGCGGCGAGGGTTGAAACAACTTGTCCGATGTTTCCAATTGAGCCGGTATTGATAAGGCGGTCCATGACAGTTGCCAATCCGGCTTCTGAGCGAATGACATCGTTGACAAACAGGTTCATAGTTTGTCCGTTTATCGTGGCAGAGAATTTTTGGAAGCGAGGATCGAACAATCTTTGCGCCATACGGAGTTGCTCGATTTGGAATGGCTTAGAGACTTTTCCGGCCCTTTGGAAGATAGCGGTTAAACGTTTGTCTTCTATGATTTTCTGGGCAGCATCGGAACCGACAAGTTCGGCGCCGGAATCTGGGTCGATTGCGACTAAGTGACCGTAGACGGTGACATCAATTCCAAATTGATGGAAATCGGTGTAGAAATTGGATGGTTGTCGGGATTTGTAGGACTGCAATAGTCGTCCGAGTGATCCGGAGCCGTTGCTTAAACAAGCAAATTGAATAAATCCAACGCTGACAAATCCAGTATCGTAAGTGTTTACAGAATCGAACCCGCCTTCGAGATTTGATACGGCTTGCATGACTTTCCCGATTGTTGAATCGAGGCCAGCAGCGAGAACAAGTGTGTTGAGATTGGCATCGCTTACGGGGGTTCCGGCGTTTGATATTCCGGATGTGTTTCGCAAAAATGGATAGCCTTCTCTGACACCAGGGCCATCGGTGAGGGACACATTGGTTTCATTGAATCGCACAAGGTGGGTTTTTTGGCGAACAACTGAGAAAAATGATGGAGGTGCCCCGGCAAGGCTTTTAAGTTCAGCTGGAGTTGAGTTTGATCGGGGTTGTTCTGGAACCGGAGGGCCAAAAAATCCTTTTTCTATTTCGTTCAGTGAATCCGCAACCAGTTCTAAGCGGTCACGGTCTTCTTGATAGATTCTTGATAACCATTGATCCCACTGTGAGTGTTGCGCAGTTTTTGGGGATGGATTGCCTTTTGGGGTTAATCGTACGCCAGGTTCGCGCGACTTGTAATAGTTGTAGAGCCAAGTTGCGCCTTCGGCGGATTGTAGAACTTGGAAAGGGGCTTCGGGGTGAGTATCAGAAACTTGGTATCGTCCGCTTTTGGCCCAATTTTCGACAACCATTTTAGCCTCAACATCTGAATAAATGTTGTCGGTTTGGATTGGGGAAGCTTGGTTGCTAAAGAGGATTAGTGCAGGTATCACAACAATTTCTAACTGGTTCGAATACTATTCTGTACTGGTTTGGACGGTTGCTCGTGGCAAATTGGTCACCGAAACGGGTGTTTTGACCTGCTAAATCCTCGTAGAATAGCGGGATGACAAGACGTGAGTTGCTGAGAATGGGCTTGGGGGCAGCGGCGATTGGGGTTTCTGGTGCTTCGATTGGGCTGCCGGGCGAAAAGCGGGTCAAGGCCCTTAAAGCCGGATCTCGGGTTGCGATTGTCGCTCCGGCTTCGAGTAGTGGCTCGCAGGAAGATTTGGAATCGGCGGCGAAAACGGTGAGGGAATGGGGTCTAGAACCCGTTGTGATGGGGCATGCGGGGGATCAGTTTGGGTATTTGGCGGGTACGGATGAGGTTAGAGCGGGGGATTTGATGAGTGCTTTTACCGATTCAACAATAGATGGCATCTTTGCATTGAGAGGAGGTTATGGTTGCGCCAGGATTTTGTCCCTTTTGGATTTTGATTTGATTGCCAAAAACCCAAAGGCGTTGATTGGATATAGCGACATCACTGCACTTTTGATTGCTATTGACCAGGAATGTGGTTTTGTGACTTTTCATGGCCCGGTCGCCAGTTCTTCACGATCTGAATTTGCCGATAAAAATTTGAAAGAAGTTGTTTTTGGTGATTCCAGCCACAATTTGGTTTTTTCGGTACCAGAAAGGCCAGAAGCGAATTTGGAAACGGTTTCTCCTGGATTGGCCACCGGGCGTTTGACGGGTGGCAATCTCACAATTGGTTCTTCTTTATGTGGAACGCCTTGGCAATGTAGAGGTCAGGGAAAAATAGTCTTTTTTGAAGAGATTGGGGAGGCTCCTTATCGCATTGATCGGATGTTGACGCAGTTGATTTC
>CAWDCK010000014.1:0-176158 GCA_963800805.1 uncultured Armatimonadota bacterium
ACGTTGCCGCACAGGCTTCCTGGAGGCCTTGAGGCGTGCTCCTGCTCCCCTTGTCATGGACGAAGGCCCGTTCCTTGTGGGGACGGGGGTTCTGGGGATCCAGGCCAGGAGGACGTGTGCGTCGCATGCTGCCTCATCCAGGCTTCGGCTGACAGCGCCGCCAGGCTGAGGCTTGCATCAGCGGGTCACCAGCGTGCGCTCGGTTGGTGGGTGTGATAGAACGAGCCATCTCCCGCTGCCTGCACCATCCGGCGCCTGCCGCTGCATTGCACCATGCCTGCGCCGCCGCCCTCCCTTTTTGATGGACGACCACGGCGGGGAAGGGGTCGAAACAGAGCAACCCGACGTCCGTGCGCAGGGCGGCGAGAAAATGACCCGGCAGCCCCCACCCCCACGTCACCAGGCTCAGCTCGGCCAGGAGATTCTTGATCTCGGAGAGAGGAGGCCGCCAAAATGTGGCCATGAGATCATCCTGTCGTGCCAGCACCTGCCAGGATGCACATTTAAGGTGGGAATTGCTCGTAGGAGTGTCCTGAATTTGTTATATCATTTTTGAAGCACCAGCAAGGTTATTTCAGTGTATTCATGGCTTTTTTGTGTGTTCCATGTAGGTGTATGCTAGGCCGCCACTGACAACGCCTCCACCTCCAGGCTGTCAGGAACTTTGCTTTGTGTGTGTGTGAAAGCCCATGTGGCTTGGCCACAGCGCTATCATGTGCTTTCAGGCTTCCTTGCACCTTGCACCCAGATGGATGCTTGACCAGCAGCCACATCAGCCGGCCTTGTTTATATTCATAAAGTGTATGCTCCAAAGCAGTGGTCAGTGCCACTGAAACCAAGCCCCATTTCTGTGAGCTCTGCCTGCCCGGCCCTGGACTTTGCGGGTCTCCTTGGCCTCGCCACACTTCCTCTGATGAGGTGTTCCTGTTGAGTCTTTCCTGTTCATGGCCTCCTGGGCCCAACCCTGGGCTGTGTTGAGGTCCTTGGATATGGCTGCCTGTCTATCCTCCACGCCCATCTACCTTGTCCTTGGCTTGTTGGTCTTGCAGACTTGAGCTATGTGACATGTGTGTGCCTCAGTGCTGCTCAGGTTCGCTTCACCTTGCTTGCTGACCTTCATGTTTGCAGGCCCTGACAGGTCCTCGCCAGGTCCTGTCAGTGCTCCACCACCGGCCACTGACTAAAATTGTTTCTCCTGAGGATCAAAGCATGTGAACTCAGTGTCCCAGGAGGTTGGAATGAACCATCCAACTGCTTTGGTGCTGTTGACATCAGCTCTGCTTTTGTAGTCATACCAACACTTCCCAGCCATTGCAACTTCTGAGCATCCAGGACGCCACATCCCTGGATATTGTCCAGGCCTTGTGACATCTCCCCCGCTGTCCCAGGACCTGCCTGGCCACTGGCCACAGCTGGGTGTCATGCCTAAACATCAGCCTCCCTGTGCCTGCTTCACTGCCTCGACAGCTCCAGCAGCAGCAGCCAGCCCCGTGCCAGCAGCACACGCTCTTGAGCACCCTCAGCTGCCTGGCAGCGGGCGCGCTGTAGCTGAGCCCCTGGCTGTGGAGACCCACTCTCCCCTGCAGGTCCGGGAATCCAAGCCCAGCCAGCCCAGGCCCCGGGAGGCGTGTGTGCCCCGCAGGCTGGCTGGAACTGTCCCATTCCAAGAGAAAACCAAGGCCCAGCAAGCTGCAGTTGGCCCAGCAGTGCCCAGGTCTGTCCAGGTGCCACCCCCACATGGCCCTCCAGGCCCTGCTTCCGTCTGGAGCTGCTGGTTTCAAGCAGGGCTGTGGTGGGGTGATGTAGAGGTGGTCAGCCCCTTGCTCAGACATCCCCACTGCCTGCCAGCCAGGTGACCTTGCTTCATGAGAGCAGGGCGGCCCCTGTCTCCAGGGGCTTCAGCTGCAGGGCCGCAGCCCGGGATGGGTGGAAACCCAGATGCAGCCCTTGGATCTCGGTGGTGACTTTTCCAGCTCCCTGTCAAAGTGTCTGGGGATGGAGCCCAGGTGCGTGCATGCAAATTGCTGCTCCATGTCTGGGTGCTGCCAGGGCACCTCCAGGAAAGGAGTCCCGGAGCTTCCCGGCTGGAGCCTTCAGCTCCCAGGTTGCCGCCGCCAAGAACATGCTGCTGCCTGGCCTGATTCCGTGAAGGAAGACCAGTACAATCAGCTGGCTCCCAGGCATCACATGGGCCCCAGTGTTGCTGTGTCCTGGACGTCCCAGCTCCAGCTTCCTCTGCTGCGCGAGGCCCAGCACCAGCCGGGTTTGTGGGCCAGCCAGGAGCGCTGCGGGGACCGGAGGCCTTGGGACCAGACCTGCTGCCCCCGGGTCCCACCCTCTGCTGCAGGAGGACCAGCCTGCCGAGCGTTGCCCAAGGGACACTCAGAATGGGGGCTGGAAGCCCTGCCCAGGGCCTGTCTGAGAGGTGCAGTGGTTGAGTGATCTCTGCTGAACGGCTTGGGTATTGGATGGGGAGGCAGTTCCCGGTGTGCTGGGAGTCCCGTGCAGAGAGGCTGGTGCTGCCTCACAGGCTGCAGGGCCTGAGCCCAGGGCAGGGCCAGGGCTTCACCAGGCAGGCCCAGCCTGGTGTATGGGACAGGTGGGAGGCCCGAGGAGAGCCCAACACAGCACTCCTTGAGGTGGCTGTGGATGCCCAGCCATCTCACCAGGTGAAATCCATGTGGCAGCCACCTTCTGGACATCCAAGAGCCCATGCCGGATGATGGCGTAGGCCAAGCTGAGGGAGCAGGGGTGCTGGAGGATGAAGACGAAGATCTGGGTGGCTAGAGAGCATGTGTCTGTTGTGACTTTGTCTGCAGGCCAGCAGCGTCGAGGAAGCCGAATACCAGGCGATGTAGGTGGCCGGCGACGATGAACAATGCCTTAGTCGGCGACCATAACCATGGCCACCAATTGCTGTACATGTGCCAGAAGTTTTTGCGGGTGCGTTTGCGCGTCATCTCTACCAGTCCCAGCGGAGAAAAGTTGCTCACGTTGATGCGGGACGGTTGCGAGACAGTGCGCTTTTTGAATTCTTCCAGCACGGTATCGCAATGCTGCGGGTTGTCCATGTCGATGAAGTCACAGATGATGATGCCGCCAAGATTGCGCAGCCGCAACTGCCGTGCAATGACGCGCGTCGCCTCCAGATTGGTCTTGAAGATGGTATCGTCAAAATTGCGCAGCCCGACAAAGCCGCCGGTGTTGACGTCTACGGTGGTCAGCGCCTCGGTCTGGTCTATGATCAGATAGCCACCCGACTTCAGGTCGACACGCTTGGACAGGGCGCGCTCTATCTCTTCCTCGATGTTATACATGTCGAACAGGGGGCGTGCACCGGGATGGTGTTCTAGCAACACTGCTGCCTCGGCGTTGTAGTGCTGTGCAAAATCCAGCAATTTTTTGAGGGTGGTGCGTGAATCCACCAGGATGCGCGTGGTGTTCAGGCTGACGAAATCGCGCAACACGCGCAGGCTGATGTCCAGGTCCTGATAGAGCAGTTGCGGTGCGCTGGCCGTTTTGGCGGCGTTTTGCAGGTTGACAAGTTAATTAAAGCTCGAACCCAGTATTTCAATTCCAAGTCGTTTTGTCCGTTGAGAATAGCTCAAACCAAGCTCTCTAAAGCCTAACTTGTAACTTAAAATAAACGATTGATCAAAGAATGAGTCAACTCCAAACTGATCATATGCATAGCCATAATAAAAATTCCAAAGAGACCCTACTTCGTACCTCAATCTCGCAGAAATATTGAGTTGATCAACATCTAAACTTTTTGTTGCAGAACCAGAAAAACCAACTCTTCCTGGATTGTAATAAGCCTCTAAACCAAGTCTATGCCGACCTAAAACCTCCGACGTAAATCCATCTTCTGTATAAGAATAATTGACATTCATTCCTAAGCTTGGCAATGGAGTTGCCGACATTCCGACGTTGAACAAATGTGTAAAATTAGAAACGCTCGTGTTTCCAAAGTTTCTTCCAAATGTATAAGACCAGTTCAACGAGCTGCCCGGACCAAACCGCATTGACTTCCCTACAAATCGTGACTGAATTCCTGCCGACTGTTGACTGTTAGTGATAAAAGGAGTCTTCAGATTTCTTTGCGATCCCGTAACTCCAAAAAAGCCATTTGCATTGAGGAAGTCAACTTTAAAAGGATCACCTTCAAATACTGCGGAAAGGGAATCCGAGGTCACTTTACTGCCCGCCAAACTCGTTCCATAACTGGCATTCAAATTGGCATTGATCTTGCCAATTTGATGGGATAAGTTGGATGTGGCATACATGCTTCGGTGAGCAGGAAAATCAAGTTGGAAAGAGATCCCAGAACCTGGTTGAAATGCCCAAAACTGGCGGAATGAAGTGCCCCAGTCGCTACGACCAAGTCCATAGATGTTGAATCCCCCGTCCATCTCTTCTCCATTATTCCAGCTCCATTCGTAATCCAAAAACGTTCCGCCCGTCGCTCCTGTGCCTGTTGAATATCGATTCCCCCATTTAAACCTGAGCAACTGAGATTCGCCTGGTTTCAGCTTCAAGTAATGCGGATAATTTAAAGCAAGATCGTTGTTGCTAACGTTAATATATTGATCCGTTACAATCGGCGAACTTGAATTGATAGGCATCCGAAATAACGGAGTCCGCATCAAAGATTGACCTGTCAACATGACGTTCGCGTCATGGAACTGAACTTCTTTTCTAGGAAAAGCTACGGCCTTTTTGGCTTCAATTCTAGAAATCGATTCGATAATGCTCTGATAGCTTAGCTGTCTGCCATCCACTGCTTTTTTGGCCGGAAAAACACCTCTTGCAGAAATTTCTACATATCCATAATAGGGTGCAATCTTGATTGGGAAACTGCCAACCGGAACTCTCCCAGGCTGCAAAGCAACCTTTTGAACGGTCGCCAAGCCAAAACCTGTTTTTCTATTTAGCCGTAAAAACAATTCATCAAACTCGTAAGTTTGGTCGCCAATCTCAAGAGTTGCTCTGCGCGCTTTAAGTTCATAACTAGGAACCCGAACCTGCATATCATCCGCCCGAACAACAATGTCACGATATTTAAGAACCGCCCCTCTGTTCTCTCCGGTTGCCTCTAAAATCTTATCATCGACTGCATATTGCAAACTATCTGAGCCTTCAATTTCAAAGTACTCGCGAGCTGAACTCAACATCGATCGATCAGCCACAAACTCAATTTCTAATTCAGAAATGGCATTAAATCGCAAAGCTGATGCCCTGATTTTCGCTACTCCGGAATTACTTGGCGCAATCAAAACGGCGCGAGCATAACCGTTTGATGTTGTTAAAACTTTTTCTCTAAAGGTTCCTTGGGTGGTGTCAAAAATGACTTGCGTTCCATCTGGAACAAGCCGACCGCTGTTGTCTCGCAATTGAGCAGTAACCGTAAGTGTGGAACGACCATCAGCAACTGATACAGTGGGATAAGACTCTAAGGTGATAACTCCGTTTTGCGCCATAGCTATTGTTGTAGCCAAGCACATTCCCATCACCAGCCCTAGTTTCACGATACTTCTCATAAAAACTGCCCCATAAAACAAGACGGAACCGGAGGATCGTAATGATCTTCCGGTTCCTAGGATACTCGATTCCAGCTTAGCGAATGACGTTCACTGGAACGACTTTTCGGACTCGTTCGCCGCTTGGCGTTTCGGCCAAGATTTCTACTCGATATGTACCAGGAGCAACTGCTCGGTTTGCATTATCTCGCAGTGTCCAAGTAATAGTGTTTTCACCAGCTTCGTCAGAGCGACCTCGGGTAACTGTGTAGACCTCTTTTCCAGTGCTGGAAAGAATTCTAACTGTAACCAAAGCATCTGCACTCAAAGCGTAGTTCACGACTACCGGAGAATTATTATCTCGTCCGGCTGGCTGTACAACAACATTACCAATGACTGGCTTGCTTGAACCACCTGGTTCTACTGTCAAAGTAAAGACTCGTGTTCCTGGTTGATCCATTCTAAAGGTGTAACCAGAAGTTGTTCTTAAGTCTTTCTTTTCGCCAGTAACTTTGTCTTCGAGTCGAGCTCTCAAGCCACGTGGGAGTGATCCCAAGTTTGGCCAGGTAACTGTGACTTCGCCAGCTTGTTCAACTTTAACCTGAACATCCCATGATTTCTTACCAATTCGGTCAGAAACAGCTTGGGCCATTCGAGTTGGTTGTCCAGAGTAATCATCCAGAATTGCAAGCTCAAGTGCTGCACCAGGTGCCATTGGAGCCTTTGGAAGGCTCAATGCGCTAGCTGACTTTCGATCTCCAACAACTCCTACGAAGTTATCAGTATCGACACCCATGTTGGATCGAGCCGCAAGTTGCAGTTTCCATTCTCGATCAGTTTGCTTGAATGTCTTACCATCCGAACGCCCTGAGTTAGGAAGCAATTTTTGGAATAGTGGAGGCCAAATCAACCGAACTTGTTGACCAGACCGAACAAATACCCAGTAGGCAATTTGAGGTTGGATCAAAACATTTCCTTGAGTCAAGGAATAGCTTCCACCGCCCGGCAATGCAAGGTTATTGTTGAAGAATGTTAACGATGAGCTAACAATCTCTTGTTGGGTCATCTGTAGCCAAGTCATAGAATCCGCAGGATTCGCTTCGGCAACACCAATCAAGTCATACAACGATACAGGATAGTTGTAAGGGTTACTAATCATATTCCAACCTGGTTTAAGGTTGACAAGCAACCCGCCAGTGGCAATGTCAGTCGCCTGAGAAGCGTTTGCCAAGGCAACATCTACTTGGCTGGAATTCGGAACGACCCAGTAACCAACACCACGCTGAATACTGGTTGTTGGAGAATATCCACCAAGTTCAGGATTCCAAGTGTATGCAACATAATCAACACCGGTTGTTAAACCAAGAATGTTATCCAAGGAGTTATCACCGAATGAATAGGGGAAACCTACCATGTTAGGGCCAGCTTGCAAAGTCATTCGTGCCGCCGCCGAAATTCGGATGGTTGCCGTCAGAGTCTTTGTTGGGCCAGGAAGTGATTTCACACTAACTGTGACCGGAAGATCACCGTATGTCGATCCATCGCTAACCAAACTCCAGTCTAAGCTTCGTATCGCATTTGGACTAATCAAGCTAATTGTCTTAACTGGGCTTTGACCAGGAGCAAAACTCAAACCATTTGGCAAGGTCAAAGTAACTTCAACATTATTAAGAGCTACTTCTTTATCAAAAGTTGCATATTGGTTATCAATCCAAACTCGGATTGGCATTGGGTTTGGCCCTTGACCATTGGTTCCGCCGCCAGGATAGTTCACCAAATGTGGAGAGTCAACGACTACTGTGTAAGGATCTGCATAGTCAGCAACGCTCCATGTTGATCGCACATAGTGAACAACGTCTCGGAAGTTGCCAGGATTAACAGTTTGCACTGGGAATCGTTGGTGAGCACTAATCCAATTAAGCCCGATGTCATTATCTTTCATCGCACCCGTTGGATCGCCAAAAAGCGTATCGCTCATATTAAAGTTTGAAAGAACATTTCCCGCATTACCAATAACAACTTGGTCTGCCTGTGTGGCATCTGGTGTTTGGGGAGTTGGCGTATTTTCAATCCGCATTCCGTAGTACTCAGTTTGACCAAAGGCAAAGTCAACATAAGCCGGGAAGTCTTGATCGAGTTGATCACGCTTGTATTCAGTTCTTAATGGTCGGCGGGTAGGTAAGAATGTGAATCCAACATAGTTGTCCACGTTCTTTGGAGTTCTAAATGCACCACCAAGATTTCCGGAAACGTTCGCAACATTTGCTCCAGTTTGGGAATCTGCCGAATCAGTTGTTAAAGAAGGAGTAAATCCAAATCTTACGCCGTATGATTCCGCTTCTGCGCCAGTATTCGTCAAGCGCCATCGCATACGAATAGCATCGCCAAGAGATTTTGCCTGCAACTGAACATTAGTGTTCGTATCTTGCATTCCATAAACCATGTACCGCTTACTTAATCCAACATAAAAAATATTGAATCCGGTTACTCGGAATGCGTTGGCAACAGTATTATCGCCTCTCGTAATGAGTGTGTAATTTTGCTCACTAATCCAATCAGCAGGATAACCAAAGGTATAGCCCATACCGTCATCAAATGAACTCTGGACAGAGCCCGCACCTGCAACGCCAAAGTTGTATCCACCATCAGCATTATAGGTAACTGCGGTCGGACCAAAACATGGCCCACTCATACCTCCATAAGTTACAGTTCCAGTGGAACCCATTGAAAAATAAGAGAGTTGGTTTCCAATTTGGTTACCCAAATATGGCGCAGAGTACGGCATGGTATTCATGGGATCTAAACAGTTCCCAGCCCAGCCGCTTCCCTGTGCCGCAGCAACCCCGGTTATTCCAACCGATAAGGTCGCTACCCCAGCAAGTGTCAAAATTCGTTTCATAGCCTTTTTAGTATTTCTTAAGATTTGGGATGGGTTCTAGTTTTAAAGCTAGAACCCAATTGTGAGACGGAACAATTGATACTGTTAGTTCCGCCGGAAAGAAGAAATCCGGCTGTAAACGTATCGCTTACCTGTGGCGTCCTGAACCGGACCCGGATTATCTTCGACATTTCGAACTCCAACCCGCCAGTAAATGGTATTTGCTGCCGGGAAGTAAACCGCAGTGTCAAATGTTGGCGAAGCCACTGTTTGACCATTTGGTGTCGAAAAGTCTGTGTAAGGATTCAACGTTACGGTGTTTCCTGAACTAAAGGCAGGATCGGTCGAAAGTTGAACCGCATACTCAAGAGTCAACGAAGCAACAGGGCCTCGAATAGAAGTGACTTGGAAGGACAAAGGTGCCTGAACAACAGCTTTATCAATTGGCGAAAGAAGAGTTGGTCGGGCAAGTGCCGTTGCTAATCCCTTTGCTGCTACTGGAGTAGAGGCATAGTAGCAATAAGCTCCGCCGCCGCCGGTTGTTCCGCCAGCAGTTGTACCGCCTGTCGTTCCACCAGTCGTTCCACCAGTTGTTGTGCCAGTCGTTCCACCAGTTGTTGTTCCAGTTGTTCCACCGGTTGTCGCACCAGTTGTCCCACCAGTTGTACCAGCAGTTGCTCCACCCGTGCTTCCTCCGCTACCACCTTGACCTGGAAGATCAAGAGAATTCACGCGGTATACAACTCGTACTGAATATCGACTCGGAACGCCAGCGACCAGTGTCGTTGCCGTCGAAGTCCCAGCATCAGAACCAGAACAGCTGCCTGGATCAATGATTGAACTATCCGTATCAGATGGATCTAAATAGGAAGCATTGAAATTGGTACCAGCAGTGTCATCAATGATTGAACTTGCTGTACCAGGTGCAATGGCGACCGGGCCTGCCGACACGCTATCGCGGAAGACTTGCCATTCAACCGGGCCACCAGCATTTTGGTTGCCACGCAAGAACGGGTCACGCTTCCAAGAAATTTGCACACCTGGCAAATCATTGGCTTGAGTAACAGCTTCTGCTTTTACATCTTGGATCAAATCGGTATTGCTACCACGACCTTGACCAAGCAAGAAACCAAGAATAACAACTACAACTAACAATGAAATCAAACCTTGATTACCATTGGTAGATTTAGATTTCTTAGCCGTCCGCATATTGCCATTGTTATCAACACCAGTTGGCATTGGAGGCTCAACGATTCTTGTTACAGTGTCACCAGTAGCAACACCGCGCAAAATTCGACCAAATTTAATAAAGGAGCTATCCGGATCAACACTTAAAATAGTGCCCATCCCTACATACTCAGTTCGACCACCAGGAGCTCGGCGCTGAATAAGTACCGAATCACCTTCAACAAATCCACTTCGTGAACCTCGGTTTACCAAAGCACGATCAGGAAGCGTATTCAAAACCGTTGCTGTCGGAATGACAGTTTCAATAATTTCTCGGACACCGTGGAAAGCTGCATCAGATACCGCTTCTTGCAACATCGTAGCTTCAGAGACTTCACCAGCACGTACGCCAGAGAAACCTTGAACCGATGCGCCATTAACGGAAATTCCGCTGACAGCATCTTTAACAACAATTCTTAACGTAGCAGAAGCTTTCTTACCGCCATCAACGGAAGAAATTTGCCAGTTATGAACTTCACCAGTGACTAAAAACTGAATCCCAAGAGCTTCGCCTAACCGAATCAAGTCCGATGCTCGAGAAACAGGTGGGACAAATCCCAATTCAGAAAGTTGTCGGTTAACGGTTTCTTGCGGCAAAACATCTTTTCCGCGCTTTGCAAACTCAGAACGCACTGCATTCCTTGATGCTTCACCGAGATTTACCGACGAACTTGGCATATTAACCACAAAGTCCGTTACAGCATAAATCTTTGTATCCGATTCAACTTGGGCATGGGCAGCACTAGCACCGCCAAATGTCAAAATCGTAGCTGCTACCGCAGCTACGCCGAGCGCTAGACCGCTCCGTAAATTGGACAGCTTAAACAGCTTCACTGCGATGCGTCCTCCTCATTCCAGATCGTGTTTGTTCGCATTTTCACGTTCCCAAAAACCGGCTCATCCTTTGAGTCCAGTCAGCCTACTACTCGAAAGCATAGCTCATCAAGGCGGAACAACGCAAATTTTACTTTCGTAAAAATCGCTCCCGTGTTATTCGTAACCTAGATCAAACAAGCAGACTTAGTTCGCGAGTATAACCCAAAAAGGGACTCAAAAAACAACGTCGCGCAATTGCAACCCAAGTTTTTCAGTTGCTTCATGGACGGAAGCATTTGAATGAGACGTTCGAATCTCATAATCCGAACCCACAATTCTAGGAATTTCCGATAGTTGTGAACTCAAAATAGCCTCAATTTCCGAATTTGAATGATTTCTCTTTTTAAGCCGTTGGATCTGCTCATCCCGCGTACAAACGACTGTAACAATTGCTGGGAAAAAACCAAACACACACGTTTCAAAGGCCAAAGGAATTTCAATAACCTCACAAGGAGTATTTCCCAACCTTTCTAGAACCGGTCCATGAAAAACTTTGTTGATTCTTGCCCTCAAAATCGGGTCTAGAAAAACTTCTCTTTTCAGAGTTTGCATATCTAATGGCAGTTTCCACCCAATACTTTTGGCTACCGCTCTATGCGTGTCATCCAAAGTCCAAAGCTCACGCACAATCTCGTCCGCGGACTGAACGGTAAACCCTTGATCCCTCAACATCTCACAAATCGTTGATTTCCCGCTTGCTACGCCGCCCGTAACAACTACGCTATTTGAAAATACTTTACGGAAATCCATGCCTAAAATCCATTATCAACGATTTAACAAGTAGAAAAACAAATTGACCGCAAGAATAGTTTCTTGCGGTCAATAAGGAATCAATCAGCGATTATTCGCTTTTTTCTTTTGGTGCAGCCGCCGCATCGTCAGACTTCATCAAGCCCTTCAAAATGCCAAGTCTTTCACCAATGGTTGCGCCACCGGTTGGAGTTCGCGTTCCAGAATCTGGCGTGCCATCTCCATCACGTCGCTTGCCACCTCGGCCACCACCGCCGCCACCACGTCGAGCTGGTCGCATATTTGCGCCCATTCCCGGAGTTTCGTAACGGTATCCACCAACTTGTGGATTCTCGCGCAAACTCAAAACCATGCGTCGTTCGTCGGGGCGAAGATCAATAATAGTCGGTTCAATTTCTTGGCCCTCTGTTAAGACATCTTCTGGCTTCTTCAACTTAGTGTCGCTAATTTCGCTTAATGGCAAGAATGCTTCTGCACCCTCGGCAAGTCGAATAAACGCCCCGCTTTGAACCATGCGATTCACAACTAATGGCAGTTTTTGACCAAGCTTGTAATTCTCGCGAATCAAATTCCAAGGATCAGGAAGCACTTGTCTAAGGCCAAGGCTAATTCGCCCGGTTCCAGAATCCAACCGAAGAACCATGACTTTAATTTCATCGCCTTCTTTTAATACTTCCCGAGGATGGTCAATTCGAGCCCAGCTCATTTCACTAATGTGAAGCAAACCATCAATTCCACCTAAGTCAATAAATGCGCCGTAATCGGTTAAACGTCGAACTGTTCCTTCCAAAACGTCCTGTGGCTTAACTTTGCCGAACAGTTCTTCTTTAACTTCTTCTTTTCGTTCTTCTGTAGCAACACGATTGCTCAAAACGACTTTTCGTCGTTCGCGATCAACTTCAATAATCTTGACCTGCATGGGTTGACCAACATATTTTTCAATGTTGCGAAGTTTTCCGCTGCCAACATGAGTAGCTGGAACAAATCCTCGAACTCCAATATCAACAACCAAACCACCCTTCACGCGGTCAACAACGTTAGCTTCAAAAACTTCCCCAGACTCAAATTGATCCAGAATCCGTTGCCATTGAACATCAAAGTCCGCTCGTCGTTTACTAACTACTGGGTTTCCATCAGAACTGTGTGTTTTCAGGACGATAACTTCAAAAGTATCACCAGGCTGAACATGACCAATTGCTGTTTCTAATGCCTCATGAGTTAACTCACTCAAGGGCACTACGCCTTCAGCTTTTGTGCCAAGGTCAACAAAAACTTTGTCAGCCTCAACTTGGATTACTTTGGCCGTGATTCGCTCACCCTTTGTAAGCGCACCAACACCACCAACTTCGCGGCTACCGGATGGCTCTTCTGAACCAAGACTGGCCATTGCCGCTTCAAAAAGCTTCTGGTCTTCCGTCATCCCGCCCTTCTCAGCTTCAACTGGTTTAGCTGGTACTTCGGCGGTTGTTTTGTCATCGGGAACGTCCGCCGTGGGCTCGGAGGGTACTGCTGCAACCTCTGGACTCGGCGCGACGTCCGCTACTACGGTCTCGGTTGCCACGGCCGAATCATTTTCGGTCTTCACTTGGTCTTCCGAGCCTTGCGGCGTCATTTGATCATCCATCATTAAGTTTCTCTATCACCGTTCATTACTAAGACTTTTAAGTAAAAACAAGGCACTTCAATACAGAAACCTATCATTCTAAAAATCTAAGAAGTTAACGATCAAAGGCATTTTAACTGGTCCAATGATGAAACCGGGCCCTTTTGAACCCTTTCCCTAACCTCCTTGCTAAACTCATCAAGTGCGAAAAGCGGTAATAGACGTCGGTTCGAACTCACTTTTATTGACTGTGGCCGATATTTCCGATAAAAAAATCGACCAAATAATCCAAGAAACTTCAACCGTAACTGGACTCGGATTCGGCACAAAAAAGTCTGGACTTATTCATGAAAATGGATCTAATGAGACTCTAAAAGCACTAAAAACCGCATTCGAAACCGCAACGCAACTTCATGCCGAACAAATATCGGCACGGGGAACCATGGCCCTCAGAATGGCCAAGAACTCATCAGAATTTATTGAAAAGGCCAAAGCCCAAGGTACACCAATCACTATTCTCAGCGGAAACGATGAAGCCCAACTCGGACTACTCTCCGTAACTGAGGATCAAACTTTTAACAGCTCAAATCGAATCACAATCATCGATCCCGGCGGGCATTCCACTGAACTTGTAACTGCTGAATTCAATGGTGACTCTTGGAAAACACTTTTCAGAAAATCATTTCCAATCGGCGCACTCGGATTATTAGAAACTCATATGCCTTCTGAATCACCTGGTTTTGCAGAACGCTTAGCAACTGTCGCCCAAATCGATGAAGTCCTAGGATTAGAGTATTTGCCCCACGTTTGCGGAACTGTTGTTACATTAGGAGCAACCGGAACCAACTTAGTCTCAATTCGAGAAAAGTTAACAAAATGGGATCCAAATCTCGTACACGGACAAACCCTAGATTTCGAAGAAATCGGCCGTGCTGTAGGTTGGCTTTGCGACAAAACCACCCAAGAACGAGCTCAAATCCCCGGCATCGAACCAAAAAGAGAACAATCGATCCATATTGGAGTTCTTATCCTAGAAAGGTTCCTACAAGTCACTCATGCGTTGGAATGCCGAGTATCAACCAGAGGATGGCGACATGCCCTTCTCACCCAGTCCTCTTAATTCTTGCGATCCAAAACCTGTTTTGCAACCTTTTCCAAAATCTCATTAAGCTTTGCCGAAAGCAGCCCATTCGTAACAAGTTCATCACAACCACATTCTTTCCCCAATTGAAGCAAATCTTTCTCCTTATGTCCCGCGTGACCAATCACAATAACTCCATTTTCTCGCAAATACTTCACCAGTTCCGCCGGACGTAAATCAGCCGAGCCAAGATTAACAATTGCCGCATCAGCAATCAAATCTGAATCGCGATATTTATCCACTAATATTGATTCATGCCCAAATCCCCGGACGCCATTCATCAATCTCGCTGACCACATCAAATTACTTTCGCAAACTAAAACTTTCATGACCCCAATCTACTCTCCATTGTAATCATCGCCAGGTACCTTCATCTCATGTCAATCCGCGCAATCCGGTGGCAAGGCAATGCTTTGCACTTACTAGATCAAAGGCTTTTACCAAACCAAGAAGTATGGGTCGAACTCAACACTTGGCAAGAAGTCCACGATGCCATCCGAGACATGATCGTTCGTGGCGCCCCCGCCATTGGAGTAACCGCGGCCTACGGAATGGCTCTAGCCGCCCTCTCCAAAAGTGATATTCAAATCGCACTTCAAGGCCTTGCCCAAAGCCGACCGACCGCTGTAAACCTATTCTGGGCTCTAGATCGTATTTCAAGACTGAACGATCTTAGCTTCGAATCCATTCTGTCGGAAGCTAAAAAAATCGAAGCCGAAGATCTAGCAATGAACCTAAAAATTGGAGAACATGGCTCTAGCCTCGTCCCCAATGATGCGAGAATTTTAACAATCTGTAATACTGGCTCCCTTGCAACTGCGGGCCACGGAACAGCTTTAGGAATAATCAGAACTGCATATCAAAATGGCAAAGTCAAACATGTTTATTCGTGCGAAACAAGACCTCGACAGCAAGGACTTCGCTTAACCGCGTATGAGCTTCTTAAGGACAAAATTCCATTTCACTCCATCCCAGATTCTGCCGCCGCAACTCTAATGAAAGATGGAAAAGTTGACTTTGTTGTCGCTGGCGCCGACAGAATCGCCGCCAACGGAGACTCCGCCAACAAAATTGGAACATACATGCTAGCGGTTCTAGCAAATCATCATCAGATTCCTTTTGTCATCGCCGCCCCCTCTTCAACCATTGATTCTCAAATTCCCGATGGCACCCATATTCCCATCGAAGTAAGAGACTCGACTGAACTGACCCAAGCTGATGGAGTTCAAATCGGCCCAATTGACTGTCCAGTCTACAATCCAGCTTTCGATGTCACACCTGCAAAACTGATCACCGCAATCGTCACAGAAAATGGAGTCTTCAAGCCAGATTTTAGGTTTTAATAAACTCAATTATTAAGAATCAGAAGTTACAATCGGTATTCTCGATACGATGTTTTTGCCAATTGCTATCGCCGTTGTAACTCCACAACAACCAAACATCGTGCTCTTCATTGTCGATGATCTGGGATGGCAAGACACTTCTGTTGAATTCGCCGACAAGCCAACCGAATTCAACAAAACATATCGAACTCCAAATCTAAAATCGATTTCTCAAGAATCCACAAAGTTCACTCAGGCATATTCTGCCTGCACTGTTTGTACACCAAGTCGAACGGCCATTATGTCCGGCAAAAGTCCAGCTCGAACGCACATCACATACTGGACATACAACGGAGATACTTCAAGCCCCGAGCCAATCATTAAAGCCCCCTCATGGCAAAAAAATGGACTGCTACCAAAAGATGGACCATTTTTGCCGGAACTACTTTCAAAGTCCGGATACTTCACTATCCATGCCGGAAAAGCGCATTTTGGTGCCCTAAACTCCTTTGCCGCAAATCCAAAAGCGATAGGATTTCAAGAAAATATTGCGGGGAGTGAAATCGGACATCCAGGTTCGTTCTATGGCACCGACAATTTCATGAATTCATTGCGACAAGGTCAACCAGAAAAGCCCAGCTCGCATGATGTTCTGGGTTTATCAGAGTATCACCAAAAAGACATCTACCTCACTGAAGCCATTGCTGACAAAACGGTAAAAATGATGCGAAAAGTCAAAAAAGACCAACCGATCTTTTTGAATTTTGCAACCTACGCTGTCCACACGCCAATCATGGCAAACAAACGACTACTGGCAAACTATGCAAACCTCGATCCTCGGGAAGCCGCCTATGCCACGATGATCGAATCTTACGACAATGCCATCGGCGAAATTGTCAATGAACTCAAAGCCCAAAACCGATGGGAAAACACTCTTTTCATCTTTACGTCCGACAATGGAGGATTGTCCGTCCATTCCCGCGCCGGAAATGATGATCGAAACTCTCCTTTGCGTGGCGGAAAAGGAACATTCTTCGAAGGCGGAACCCGGGTGCCTCTCATCATCCACACTCCCCAACAATCTCAGCCCATCACCAAAAACCAACCCGTAATCGGCACCGATCTCTTCGCGTTCATCTTGCAAAAAGCTGGAGCCAAGATCCCACCGGGGATAGATGCCGACCCTCGACGATTTCAAAACAGCTTAGATCGACCTTTAATTTGGCACACACCTCATTTCTGGGGAATGAAAGGTCAAGGTATAGAACCGTACAGTGCCATCCGATCAGCAGATTTCAAATTGATTTACAAACATCGAACTCAGACTTTTGAACTCTACAACCTCGCAACTGATATTGGAGAAACAGCTAATATCGCAGATTCAAAACCGATCGTCGTAAAAAGCCTTTCCCAAAAACTTGGCCAGGAGTTACGCTCACTCGGGGCGCAAATGCCCATTGTCAAAGCAACAAATCAAAGCCTTCCCTATCCAGATAGAATTCCAATCCTTTAACCCAAAGCGCGAACTCAACAACAGATATAATTCATTCTTATGAGACTCTTCCTAATCCGGCATGGACAAACCGAATGGAATGCTGGTGGTCGAGCTCAAGGTCATTCCGATGTCGAACTTGATGAACTTGGCTTAAAACAAGCTGAAGCGGCCGCCGCCGCCCTCAATCGATGCTCGATCAAAAAAATCATTTCCAGCGATTTACGTCGGTGTATTCAAACTGCCGAGCCACTTTCCCGGCAACTTGAAATCAATGTAGAACCCAGAGAAGATTTACGAGAAAGAACTTTTGGAACTCTAGAAGGAGCCCACTATACAGAAATTCGGGCATTTTTTACCGCCGAAGCCAGAGTTCAAGAAATCCCAGAACACGACATTCGTCCCGACGATGGCGAATCTATCCGAGATGTCTGGAACCGACTCCAAAAACTGCAAAGACAATTAGATCGAGCTGAAAACGACACGGTTGTCTTTGGGCATGGCGGAACAACCGGGGTGCTGCTAGCTCGGCTTATGCATGGAAACGTTGCTACGGCCCGGAGTTTCAGATTCGAAAATGCCTCAATAACAGAGCTCATCCGCCGACCAGATGGTTTCTGGCAACTACTTCGGTTCGCCGACACGTCTCACTTGGCAACTCTGCGTGAAAACTCTTCAAAGCATTCCTAAAATTAAATTTAAACTGCCCAAAATTTGGCCAGTTGTTGCCTCGGCATTACTTCTCGCCGTTGCATTTCCACCATTTAATATCAGCCTTCTGGTTTTCGTTGCTGTCGCTCCGTTTATTGCCTACATCCGAGACAACACACTAAAAGCCAATTTAAAAGCTGGATACCTATTTGGAGTCATTTTCTTCGGATCTCAATTGCATTGGATCTCAACATTTGTCACAAAATATCTTGGTAATCCAATTGCCGGAATGATCCCTTGGCTACTCGCCACATTTTTAGGAAGCATCTTTTTTTTGATCCTGGCCTGGCTCATTCACCTCTGTTTCCAAATCAGATTTCCACACGCTATTCCAATCGTTTGGGCCGCAGTCGAAGGACTTCGAGCATTCATCCCAATCTTGGCCTTTCCATGGGGATTCATCGCCCACCCCCTTTGGATTTTTCCTTGGCTCGTTCAGCATGCTGCCTACGGAACCATCATCCTCGTCTCAGCCTGGGTTGTAATTTTCAATCTCATCATTGCCCAAACCCTCTTACAACCAGAAGATTCTCGGTTACACGCCCCCGTCCAGCACTTGTTCCGGTACGGAATGGTCATGGCCGGTCTCTTTGCCCTCGGCTCCTACCGAATGTCCGCTCTTCCCGCAACAACCCTAAAAACAATCACTGGCGGACAACCCGGCGTTGATATGGCATTCACCACGCCCGAGCAAGAAGCCGAACAGCTTACCGATGCAACCTATGTCTTAGAAGATGCCGCCGTGGCCCAGAAATCAGACCTTCTGATTTTGCCCGAGGGTTATGCCGGAAGTGTCTACCAATTGCCCCCATTAACCCCACTTGGACCAAATCCAAGAGTTCCAGTAATCATGGGCGGACAAAGGTTTGCCGATGACACAAGTTACCAAAGCGCAATCTATTGGGATGGCACTCAATGGGATTTTGCCGATAAAACGAGGCTAGTAATCATGGGTGAATATGTCCCATTTCGAGACCAACTCCCATTTTTGAAAAACTTCAATGTTGCGCTCGAAGATCTCAGTCCGGGGCCTTATCTCAAAACCCCAGAAATCAACGGGATGAAAATTGGCCCACTCATTTGCTTTGAAGGAGTCTTTCCCGATCTTGCCGCACAACACTGTCTAAACGGAGCCCAAGTTCTCATCCAAATGTCAATCGATGATTGGTACGAAGAAACGCCTGCCTATCAACAACTATGGCAATCATCCGTTTGGAGATCAATTGAATCCGGACTTCCCATAGTCAGAGTTGGCGCAAGAGGTCAATCCCTTTTTACCGATTACCGGGGCCGCATTGCCAATCTCGTTCCTGTCGGCAAATTAGAGCCGTTCCGTGCAAACGTCAAAGTCCCTGCAAAATCCGATGCCTTCCCGTATCGAATCGCCTTCGTATATCTTTGCTGGATTTCGACGGCTCTCATCTTTGCAAAATGGGCGGTTCAAAAAATAAAAAATCCGGCTCGCAAATCAAGCAAACCGGATAAGTAATCAACTTAAGAAATTACTTGGATTTCTTTCGTCTAAGAGCGGCAAAAGCACCAAGACCAAGAAGCGTCAAAGTAGCTGGTTCGGGAACAGCTTCACCTTCAATGAGGAAAGGAAGTTCCATTGGAGTCAAGGTTGTACCGTTAGCAAGCGGAGTCCAAACGCCAGTGCTGACATTTTGCTGTTGTGCATTTGCACCGGCAAAAGTGGCTTCGCCAAGTGAACCAGTCAATCCTGGTACAAATGGGCCGCTGGTAGAACTACCTAGTAAGTTGAACGTCACCCAATAGGTTCCAGCCGACAAGTTCAATGAAGACAAGTTAAAAGTTGCCGATTGAATGTGTCGTGTGTCGTTTACGGTCGAAGTCGAGATTCGATAAACCTCGGTCAACGCAGCCGATGTGAAAGTACCAGTTCCAAGAACTGAACCAGATGCATCAACGGATCGAATTTCTAATGAACCACCGTTCAATGTAATACCAACCGCATTGGTTTGATAAGCATAAACGGTCACGGAGTTCAATATCGAGTTGGCACTTAGAGTAAAGTCTTCAGCCAAACGGAAACTTGCGTTTCCGGATGCACCTAGAGTCGTCGAATTTGCCGTATTAAGGCGAGAGTAAAAGCCACCAGCTGGCCGAGTTTCTGTTTCAAGTCCCAAGGCAGAACTCAAACCATTTGCTTGACCATTATGGAATAGCGTAGCTGCTTGTGCACTACCAGCCAAAGCCGCCAGTGAAAGCAAAATAAAATATCGTTTCATTTGTCCTCTTTAAAGAATCACATTGTTTCGCACACGAACCAATGTAGGTTAACAATATCATACTTTGGTACTTATACTACTAGTAAAAGTACCTGATACTAGTTAACAAAACCGATAACTAATTTCTATCCCGACTTCTGTTTAGTTCAATTAGCTTCTCAAAACTAAAACATTGTGCGAAGTACTGACGACTTGATGGAAACTAACACTACCCAGAGTCAATCGTTCAAAAAAGCCATGTCCTTGCGCGCCTAAAATTAAGAGATCGGCATGGTTAGCCAAGTAGGCCTCATCCAAAACTGGACCTGGCCGGCCCATAACTGCTTCCGAACTCAACTTGGCTCCCAAAATAGAAAACTCTCTACTCAATTTTTCGTTTTGCTGAGACAGGTTCATAGAAACTTCACTCTGTGCAGATTTTGCAAACTGAGCAATCGCCTCGGCATGCTGCAAACTAACACGCTTTGTAGAGCCGTAAGCTGAAACAATATGAATCGATTCCAATCCGGTTGGTTTCCAGCTCAGTAGCTGCGATTTGCACTTTTCAAAATAGTTCGAGTGATCTGTTCCTAGTACGGCTTTCACTTTGCCGATCCCGACATTCTCATCTTTTACAACGAGAACACTAGCTGAACAAGAAGTGACTAAACCTTTTGCCACAGATCCAAAAAACAGAGATCCCAAGTAATCCTTGGTGCGACTCGCCACCGCAACTAAGTCCATCTGTTCTCTTTCTGCATACTCCCTTAGTTGAACCGCAGCATCTCCAAACGCTTGATGTTTAACAACTTTAGAAGCTCCCTTAACCAGCGCTTCTGCTTTTTCTAACTGAGCCAAACCATCTGCCTTGATTTGCTCATTGATTTCAGAAAGAACCCCGCCCGCCGTTGGCTCCGGAAAACTACCATCAACCATAACCGAACTAACACAGTTCACAAGATGGATTTCCGCACTAGCAAATCCCAATCGAGCAACCATTGAAAGCGCCGGTTGATACACTCCCCCAGAATCAACGCCAACTAATATTTTCACAAAAATAGTTTACTAGCAAACCTCAGTGACACTTTCAGCCGAATCTACACCAAAATGTAAGTCTTGGACTAAAAAAACACTGGAGGAGGGAAGGGGATTCGAACCCCTGAGACCTTTCGGCCTGACGGTTTTCAAGACCGTTGCATTCGACCACTCTGCCATCCCTCCGTTTCAGAAGAACATGATTCTACTCTCCAAGTAAAACGCCTATCCGAACTTAGACCCTTTCGTCCAAACTTCTAACCCGATTCGAGTCGAATAAGCTCGTCTCTAACAAACGTTTCCAACCCAGAATCTCCCGCTGCATGTCCAAGAGCCCGAGAATAAGCCTGCCGAGCCCCCATGGAATCTCCCGCCGTCAACATCGTCCTTCCCGCTTCAACGTACAAACCAACGGCCTGCTCCTTTATCTGCTGAGCGCGCTCCGGTACGGTCATTGCCGCCAATGCAAAGGCCTTATCCGCATTGGTCCATCTCTCTCTTCTATCCGAAGCTATATCCGTCGTCGCCCCCTCCCAAACTCCTGATTCAGCCTGCAACATTGTAGCGTTAAGATCAAAATCAGCAACTGGATCTGGTGCAACGTCTCGCGTCTCCATGCCAACATTAGGAACCTGCTGTGCAACAGATTCCGGCTGAGGAGATGTTGCCGGCACTGTCGGAATCATATTCTGCTGGCTTTGAGCCTTGCCCGGTATAGATTCTGCCGCCGCGCTCATCCCTACAATCAAAAGCCAAGCCATCGCCCCAACTACCAAAAAGGCAAAAAGAATCTTCCAAAACAATGCTTTCGTTTCCGGCTTAAACAAGGGTTGCCGAGGCGGTGGAGGATAGTAAACCGGAACCTGCATCCCCGGGCCCGGAGTCACCCCGCCATACGGAGTCGTTTGATACGGCACTTGCGCTCCCCCATATTGCGGAGGTGAACCATATGGTTGAACTGGTGGAGCCGTCACACCAGAACTAGGATACATCGGGTTCGGCGTGCCGTAAGGAGTGTAAGGTTGCTGATAAGCGGGAACAGGCATTTGCCCATAGTTGTAAGGACTTTGAACCTGATGCGGCAACCCCGCAACTCCTGCCGAATTCGTTAGACTGGGTGGAGCTTGCCCATAATTCGAGACACCCGGGTCAAGAACTGAAGATCCAAAACTTCGCTGAACTTGCTTCAATTCCTGAATAAATTCTTCCGCCGAATCTTGCCTTAAAATCGGACTCTTGTCCAAAGCTTTATTGAGTGCCATCCAAAGCAAATGATTAGCCTGCGCTGGCTGCGGAGGATTGAAATTCATAATGGCATAGGTAATAGCCATCACATTATCTCCCGTAAAAGGCTTTGTTCCCGAGAGCATTTCGTAAAGAACAATCCCCATGCTAAAAATATCACTGCGCTGATCAATCTCCTTCCCATTGATCTGCTCCGGAGACATATAACTGGGAGTTCCAAAAACCTGGCCATCCATGGTCAAATTCGGTTCAAAAGTTAATCGAGCAATGCCAAAATCCGTAAGCTTAATGGTGCCATCGCTCAAGATCTGAATGTTTTCTGGCTTAACATCCCGATGAACAACCCCGTGCTTATGAGCAAAGCCTAAAGCTCTTAAAACTTCAATGGCAATTTCCAAAGCCCGTTCTGGAGAAACTGAGCCATCATCAAGCGTCTTTCGCAGAGTTTCTCCGTCCAAAAACTCCATCGCCAAGTAATAACGATCCGCTTCCTCTGCAACTTCGTAAACAGTAACAATGTTGGGATGAACAAGGCTCCCGGCCGCTTTCGCTTCTCGTAAAAATCGTTTAACTCGATCTTCCTTTTGAGAAGTCGATGCCCCTTGCGGCATTGCCAATTCCTTAACGGCCACACGACGATTCATAATCGCGTCGTAGCCCTCATAAACTATGTCATTAGAGCGCGCAATTTCCCGAATAATTTCATACTTTCCTAATTGAGAAGGTATTCCTTGGCTCATCCGCTTGCTACACTTATCATCGGAACTTTTTTACACTGTCATTCAATTCAACGAAGAAATCATTCCTAAAGGTTCGCTCAAAGAAAAATAATTCGTGAATTAACCTTTTAAACAGAGATTGTGGAAAGAGAGTCCAAAACTGAAAACTCCGCTTCAGTTTTGCTCCTCACTTCGTCCACTGTAACCCCTGGAGCTGTTTCTTTTAAAACCAAACTTCCGTTTTCAACCTCGAAAACTGCTAAATCCGTAATGATTAAATTCACGCAATTCTTTCCCGTTAATGGGAGCGAACATTCTTTCAGAATCTTTGGATCTCCGTGTTTATTCGTATGATCCATCACGACGACTACGCGCTTAACACCCGCTACTAAATCCATGGCGCCTCCCATTCCCTTCACCATCTTTCCAGGAATCATCCAATTCGCCAAATCACCTTCTCCGCTCACTTCCATTGCCCCCAAAATCGTCAAATCAATAGCTCCTCCCCGAATCATTCCAAAACTTGTCGCGCTATCAAAATAAACTGTTCCCGGAATCTCGGTAATCGTTTGTTTACCGGCATTGATCAAATCTGGATCAGCCTCTCCCTCATATGGAAACGGACCCATGCCAAGCATGCCATTCTCGCTTTGCAAAACAACTTCCACGCCCTCTGGAATATAGTTCGCAACTAAAGTCGGAATTCCAATTCCTAGATTTACATAAAACCCATCTTGCAGCTCCGCCGCTGCCCTTTTCGCCATTTCATCGCGAGTCAGTGCCATGACCTTATTCTACTTGAACCGGATTCCAGGAAAACATAGCCGGCGCAATGCCCAATACTCGCAATTCTAATCAAATCCTCAACAGTTTCCAATCCGATGAAATGCCAGAATTTGCGTTTCTCTAGCCCGCTATCAAAATCGAAAGCCCAAAATCAATTTAATCAGATTCAGCTTTTCTCACAAATCAAAAATCGAAACTACCAAAAAGTAAATCTTAACTCTCTTTAGTCGTGGGTGCGAACGGTAAGTCGCTCGATTCGCTTTTCATAATTTTGGCCAAGAACAAGCTTATCAACATGAATCCCTGGAGTATGAATCTCATCAGCATCAAAAACGCCGAAGTCAACAACTTCTTCTACTTCAGCAATAGTGACCTTCCCTGCTGCCGCCATCATAGGATTAAAATTGCGCGCCGTCTTTCTAAAAACCAAGTTCCCCCAGCGATCCGCTTTCCAAGCTTTAACAATCGACAAATCCGCTTTCAATGCCGTCTCCAAAACATACCATTCGCCATCAAACTGCCGAGTTTCTTTCCCTTCCGCTACCAAAGTGCCATACCCAGTTTTCACATAAAACGCCGGAATCCCGGCTCCACCAGCTCGACATCGCTCGGCTAAAGTTCCCTGCGGATTAAATTCAAGCTCTAACTCTCCGCTCAAATATTGCCGCTCAAACTCCGCATTTTCCCCCACATAACTTGAAATCATCTTCTTGATTTGCCGAGTTTGCAATAACAATCCAAGACCAAAATCATCAACTCCGCAGTTATTACTAATAACCGTAATGTCTTTCACTCCAGAATCTCTCAAAGCCAAAATGAGGTGCTCAGGAATTCCACAAAGGCCAAATCCCCCGGACATAATCGTCATTCCATCAAACAACAATCCGTCTAATGCAACCGTCGCATCACTCACTAACTTATCCATACCCATAGTTTAGCCTCTTTCTCACTCCGATAAGACCAATGCAAAAGACATCGTTATGTCAAACTCTCTTAATAAGAAATGAACACCAACAAGCTTGACCGCACAACAATTTTGGTGTCCCTTCTTTGCTTTTTGCCTTATCTGGGGTTCTGGATTTACGGCCTTACAGACTTAGATGAAGGGTTTTATGGAGCCGTCGTCACCGATATGCTCCGCCGAGGAGACTGGATCACTCCCACCTATAACGGAATTCCTTGGTTTGAAAAACCAATTCTTTCTTACTGGTTAGCAATGCCGGGGTTATCAATGTTCCCCAGTAATGATTTCATCGCGCGCCTTCCATCTCTCATTTGCACCCTGGCCGCAACTTTTATCATTTTCAGATTTGCCAAAAAACACTTCGATTTGCCAACCGCTCGCCTGGCAGCTCTCATTTTTTCTTCAAGCCTTCTGGTTGTTGCCCTCGGCCGACTCATGATGACCGACCCCGCTCTCAATCTCTGCATCATCATCGCGCTAACAACCTTTTACGACTCGCTTACAGAGAAAACACAGTCAAAAAGATTGATAACCGCCGCCGCCCTCGGCTTCGCTGTCTTAGCCAAGGGCCCAGTTGCCCTTGTGCTTTTTGTCTTGATTGCCGGACTAACTTATTGGCGACTACCTTCTCTCCGCCCACATTTCAGATCCTTCTGGGTGCTAGGAACACTCCTCATGATCGCCGTCATCTCAACGTGGTACATCCCCGCATATTTGGCGAACCCCACAACATTCATCCAACAATTCTTAATCGAACAAAATATTGGAAGGTTCAAAGGCGGCGATGTCGCCCACACCGTTCCCTGGTACCTCAACGGAATCTATTTCCCTATCATTGCCATTCTTGCCATGGCGCCATGGATTGCATCGGCTCATTCCGCAAGTTGGCATAACACAAAAACCGGAACCGGAAACCCTCAAAACCTGAGAAAATTCCTATGGATTTCCGCCCTGGTAGTCATCGGATTCTTTACGATTAGCAAAACCAAACTCCCCCACTATATCCTTCCCGGTATCGCCCCTCTTGCTTTGCTTGCCGCCGAGGCAATATCACATCGACACCCCAAAAAACGACCCGAAACCTTTTGGCTCAAAGCCGCCGGAATTTGGGCGACAATCGTATTCATCATTGCAAACGTTGCTCTCTTTTCCTACCACCAAAAGCAATTTGCCGAAATCCAATCAATTGCCAAATTCCTTCAAAAACAAAGCCAAGATGTAACGATCCTCAGCCTCGGAAGAAACGGATCAGATCCAACAATTAAACTCACTCTCGAACAGACTTCCCACCCCTCAATTCTTTTCTACTTGCGAAGAACCGTCACAATGACAAGCCAGGAAGATCTCCCAAATGCAAAACCAGGAAGTTACGTAATTTCAAGAAAAACATCAGGATGGCAACCCCATTTACAATACGTGTTAGTCAACCCATCAAACTACAATTGGAAATCTAACTCAGAGTTCAATCTCTTTCAGATTCAGTAAAAATGGTGGGCCCAGCGGGACTTGAACCCGCGACCAAGCGATTATGAGTCGCCTGCTCTAACCACTGAGCTACAGGCCCAAATTTCAATCTAAGAATACCTCCCGCTAACTGCCTCGCTGGTCCGTTACCCTAACCCCATCTCGCGGTTTTGTCGAAAACCAATCCTTTGCAAATCGATAATTGGGAATTCTAGAAAACACAACATCTCGAATTTTTTGCCGGCCCGATCCAAAAAAACCAGAATTCTCAACATCATATTCAACCCATAGAATAGCGTTATGAGACACAAAAACTCGACAATCCGATTCCAGTTTGTGCCGGAAAGAAAACACAACCCCATCTTCCAGTGTCTCCGTTTTCACTTCGCCTTCGCCAACAAAAGCATCAAATGCCTCCTTTCCCGCAAAAGCCTGAAGCAATAAACCTCCATCGTCCGGCGCCTTAGATCCAGGACGAACTTCGATAAACGATTTTGGAGCCACCATCAGAGTCACGTCCTGATTCAAATCATCAATTAAAAAATTCTTCCCATCACTAATCCCTCGCGCCATATCACCAAAAAAACCGTTGTATTCCAATCTATATTTGCGACCATCTCGACCCAAATCGGTCATTCCGTCCAACTCCCAACCAACCGTCCCTTCCGATTGACGAAACTGCTCATAAACAATCAATCCCTTAAACTTAGAATGAGCAACAAAGGCTTCCAAAAGCTCCGTTCTCCCATCCAAGTTCCCCCAACTCAAAGCCGGAATCACTAAAGTTAAAATCAAAACAATTCGCGAGAGAAACCTCATAAACCAACTATACCGATCAAAAATCAACCAATGGTATGGTGAATCACGATCATGCTGAATAATCCAACCTTTGTCAAAGAAGCCGTTGATCATCTCACAAAATGCAAATTCCTAGCCCCCATCATCGAAAGCCAACCAATCCCAGAATATTCAATTACAACCGATCCCTTCTATTTCCTCACAAGAGCCATTGTCTTTCAGCAACTCTCAGGCAAGGCCGCATCAACAATTTTTGCTCGATTCGAATCAAAAATTAAAAATATCCAGCCAAATACAGTTCTCACATTCACAATCGAAGAACTAAGATCAGTCGGAATTTCTCGACCGAAAGCCACCTACATTCTAGATCTTGCAACCAAAATTGAACAATCTCAAATTCATCCTGAAAAGTGGTTTGAGCTCTCCGAGCCAGAACTCAGAAAAGAACTCACTTCCGTAAAAGGTCTTGGCGAATGGTCAGCCGACATGTTCCTTATTTTCGCCCTTTGCAAACCAGATATCTGGCCCGTAACAGACCAAGGAATTAGAAACGCCGCAAAACTCTTAACCTCCTCGGAAACCCATCTCACTCCCGAAAAACTCAATGCAATTGCTGACCAATTCCGACCATATCGTTCAGTTGCCGCTCACTACTTTTGGCGTGCTGTCGATGTAAGAACAACCCAAAAGTAAAGTAAAATAGGCTCGTGAAAAGGCCAATCCTACTTCTCATAGCAATGCCACTATCCGCATTTGCCCAAGAAAACAATGGTCAAGCTCTCTGCCCGCTCTGAGCCGCCGGCGGATATTCAGTCAGTTCGACTGAATCAAGTCAGTGGATGATTAACTCCATCCACATTCCTAACAGTGCCACTTCTACCGAAACCTTTTATTTGGTATCGTCCAAATTCCACAGTTAGCTTAGGAATTGCCCATCTTTTTAAGCAAAACAGCTTCCGATACCTAGCAACTCTAAAGCTATTCAATGAATCAGAAAACTATCCTGGCGTCTTTGCTTCCGCCGGAGTTCAAGGAATCGGAACTGGTAATCCGGGATACTCATTAGTGGCTGAAAAAAACTTCCAAATTCAAAGTAACTCCCTCAACATTTTTTCTGGAATAGGTTTCAGATCCAATGAAAACCACGCCCATCTTGTCGGCGGTGCCAAATGGGGTCTCACCAAAAATCTAACAATCGGAATCCAATCTGATGGGCACCAATACTATCCATTCATAAACCAATCCGAAGGAACATCCATCTTCGGCATTTACCTTATTGGTGGCAAAACACCTGCATTTCAAGTTGGTATAAGGTTCTAAATAAACGCTATAGCCGAACCTGGCCACGAAGTTTTTCCAGAGTTTTTTCTCCAACTCCAGATACATAAGCCAAATCCTCTACCGATTGAAATGGCCCATTTTCTTCTCGATACTTGATAATCGCTTCCGCCAAAACCGGACCAACATCCGGCAAACTCTCAAGCTCTTTCAATGATCCCAAGTTAATTGAAACCGGACCCCCATTCTGAACCGGCGGACCACTCAAATCAAGACCACGGAATGGAACTGTAATCTGCATACCATCCTTAACCGGCGAGGCCAAATTAACCCCTAATTCATTAGCATCGGGCAGCATCCCTCCCGCTAAGTCAATGACATCCACTACTCTAAAGTCAGACCTAACCTTATAAACTCCGGGACGTTGAATGGCCCCGGCAATATAAACCTGGATCTCTTCCACCTCGTGCTGCGTTTCCGGAACTCTCGGTTGAGAACTTGGCTCTTCAACTTTCAAACCCGATCCTTGAGGCTGAATCTGTGAACCCCATGCGGCTAATCCAAGTAAAACTAAAAACCCAGCTCCAAAAACGCCAGCTTTTTGCTTCCCCGATAGTTGATCCCAAAGGCTCATCTCAAAACTAATTGTATCTCCAGATCCAATCGTTCCAATTTTTCCAAAATAAAAGTACAGACCAGATCTTAATGGGATCCAACGATTTCAGCAGCCTCAACAGTATTCTCCAGCAAACTGGCTACTGTCATCGGACCAACTCCACCCGGTACCGGAGTGATAAATCCCGCGACCGATGAACATGATTCATATTCGCAATCTCCAACATCATGACTACGCCCCTCGACCTTGTTATATCCTGCATCAATCACAACAGCCCCTGGTTTCAACCAATCGCCTTTAACCAATTCGGCTTTGCCAACCGCGGCTACAACAATGTCCATCGTCCTGCAAAGTTCCGCCAGATTCTGCGTTCGAGAATGAGCAATCGTTACCGTCGCATTCCTTTCCAACAGCATCAAGGCCATCGGCTTACCAAGAATATTGCTCCGACCAATAACAAGGGCATTCTTTCCCTGACACTCAATCTCATACTTTTCAAGAAGCCGAGTAATGCCCAGTGGCGTCGCACACCGAAAACCAGGAAGCCCCGCCGTTAACCGACCCAAGCTTGCCGCTGTAATCCCATCAACATCTTTCCGATCTCCCAAACAATTCAAAACCGCATCTTCATCCAAATGCTTCGGCAAAGGATGCTGAACAAGCACGCCATGAACAAGTGGATTTGCATTGAGAGAAGCCACATATTCTTCCACTTCTTCTTGTGTGCTTTCAGCAGAAACTGAATAGGAGCCAGATTCAATCCCAACCCAGCTCGCCCACTTTTTCTTCATCGCAACATAAGCCAAACTTGCCGGATCCTGCGACGCCACAACCGCTTCAATCCGAGGTTGAACGCCTCGTGCTTTCAGGGCCGCCACTCGACTCTTCAGAGACTCTCGCACTTCCCGCGCAAGTTCTTTTCCATCCATAATGACTGCCATATTCGATTCCAATTCTAACCCTTCGTGCGACTCAGATCATGGTCCTTTGCCAAAACCATATCTCTCATACCATCCTGATACTCCCTAAGCTTTTCGGATAAATCTGAATCAAAAGCACTTAAAATCCTCACCGCTAATAGACCTGCGTTTTTTGCTCCCCCAATCGCCATCGTCGCTACCGGAATCCCGCCTGGCATTTGAACAATGGAATAGAGCGAATCCAAACCATTCATAGACTTAGTGTGAACCGGAACTCCAATAACAGGAAGCGTCGTCATGCTCGCTACCATTCCCGGCAAGTGGGCCGCCCCGCCCGCTCCCGCAATAATAATTTTCAATCCCCTTTCTGTCGCCGATTTCGAATATTCAATCATTCGGTCTGGAGTCCGATGAGCAGAAACAATATGCAACTCATAAGGAACACCAAATTCCATCAAAACCGCCTCCGCTTGCTCCATCGTCGGAAGGTCACTGTCCGAGCCCATGATCAACCCAACAATTGGTGATGCCATTTCCAAATTCTACTCGGTTCACTGATCCTAACCATTATGTGGAAAAGTTTTCATTTTTTTTATTCAGACCGCTCCTCATTTCGCCTAGCCACCGTCTGAAAAGCAATCGAGCCGAAAGATCGGCTAAATATTGCTATGGAAATTCCCCAGGAAGACGAAATGAACCCGATAAATCTCTTTGAGAGCAAGGCCATTATCAAAGTCATTGGCGTCGGGGGCGGTGGTTGTAATGCCATCAACCGAATGGTTGAATCGCAAGTTGATGGCGTCGAATTCATCGCAATGAACACCGACGTCCAAGCGCTAGATGCAAATGTTGCTCCCATCAAAGTCACTCTCGGTAAAAATACAACCCGAGGACTTGGTACTGGCGGAAGTGCAGAAAAAGGCGAAGCCGCCGCTAAAGAAGCGGAACGAGAAATTTTAGAATTACTCGACGGAGCCGACATGGTATTCATCACCGCTGGTATGGGTGGCGGTACCGGTACCGGGGCTGCTCCTGTCATCGCTGAATTAGCAAAGCGATTAGGAATTCTCACCGTTGCGGTTGTCACTAAACCATTTGATTTTGAAGGGCCAAAGAGAATTAAAGCCTCTCGCGTCGGCCTCGAAAATCTGGAATCAAATGTCGATACTCTTATTGTCATTCCAAACTCGAGATTGACTGATATCGTTGAAAGAAAAACAACTCTCGCGCAAGCATTTGTCGCCGCCGACGATGTCCTCCGACAAGGCGTCCAAGGCATCAGCGACATCATCACCAAATCTGGCTTGATTAACGTAGATTTCGCCGACGTAAAAACCGTCATGTCAAATGCCGGAGTTGCCCTGATGGGAATGGGAATGGCAACGGGAGACAACCGGGCCAGAATCGCGGCAGAAATGGCTGCAAATTCACCAATGCTGGAAACAAGCATTCAAGGCGCCAAAAGAATCCTGGTCAACATCACAGCCGGGTCATCCTTTACAATCGGAGAAGCCCAAGATGCAATGGAGTACATCATGCAACTTGCGGACGCCGACGATGCCGACATCTTCATGGGGCAAGTGCTCGATGAAAATTTGGGAGAAGCTGTTTCGGTGACTCTTCTTGCGGCTGGTATGGCAATGGGCGGGCCTAGAAAAGCCGATGCGACAGTGTTTGAAAAACCAAATGCTGTATCAAGTCGACCTCAACCAAGTCAGACCGATTCAAGCCAACCGCATACTCGGGCAACAATTCAACCTATCGAAATTGAAGAAATTGAACTCGACATTCCTACCTTCTTGCGTCGGCAAAGATCAGCGCATAGTCCAAATCAGTAACATTTTTTATCGGCAACGTACTGGTCCAATATGGCCCCGTCTCTTGTAGGCGGGGCATTTTTTCTTTGAGCCGATTACTTTTAGCGAAGCCCAAATCCTTTTCGATTCAAAATGTCTTTCCAAACTTCTCGGCCATTCAAGTCGCCCGAGATTCTTCGACCACTTCGCATTGACCAAGTAACATCCCCTTTCATATTCTGAGATTCATAAAACTTGGACATTCTCAAATCGTATTCTTTGGTATCAGGCTCTCCGTATTGCTCCTTAAACCAAACTGAATTCTGCTGAATCCTGGGCTTGATTTCGGCCGTACAATCTTCCGAAGGCCAGCCCAAACACAAACCAAACAATCCAATCGATCTTTCCGGAAGTTTCAGCAGTTTGCCAATGGCGTCAGGATCGTTTCTCAGGGCACCAATGTAACAAGTGCCAATTCCTAGTGCCTCCGCTGCGCAAACCATTCTCTCCGCCGCTAAAGCGGCATCAATGCATGCCATAACCCAAAACTCTGTATAGTCCAATGAACTAGCCGATGCTCCAGACTGAATCGCCGCTTCATAAACGCGATGATGATCCGCGACAAATGCAAAAAACCAATCGGCGTCGCGAATCTGGCTTTGATCGCTACAAAGATTTGCCACCTCATTTCGCCGTTCTGGATCCTGAACACTAACAACCGACCACAATTGTAAATTACTAGAGGTCGCCGCACTCTGGGCCGCTGCAACCAGCGAGCTAACAACTCGCTCATCAATCGGTTCTCCCGAAAACTGTCGCACAGAGCGATGGTTCAAAAATCGATCAATGGCGCATTGGCCTTCAAAAGACTCACCATATCTGGCCGACCACGATGTAGCTACAGACTCATCAAACATGAGCCCATTATGATCAGTCCTTTTTGGAGAGCTCAACTAAAACGTCGTAAGTCACGGCATCGAGCAATACATTTTGAATCCAAAGTCTTAGCTTATCTTCTTGGCTCACTTTTTCAGGATCAGCAACTCCAAAGTATCGAGGATCAATACTGTTACCGGCGGCTTTCATCTGCCCCTCGTTCAAAGTCTCCTTCATCGCCAAGTAGATGTTTGCCGTGTTCACAACCGACATCTTTCCGCGATTGGCAATGAAAGTCGATCGCAAGTTCCCAAGTTCAGCCATAAGTTTTTCATCAGGGATATCACCCTTTTCTGTACATCTCTTGACTTCTGCCGCCACTCGTGCCTCTACCTTCTGTAAAGCTTCTAGTTCCTTCTTTTCATTGTCCTTGAAAGTTTGTCGCACTTTTTCAATTTCAACGATTAACTTTTTGATCTGATCTTTCGTCATCAATACCGGCAAGATCTGATTCAAGACATCTAATCGATGAATTTTGTCAGTAATTTTTGTGGCCTCAGAATTCTGAGAAAATGACAAGCTCGGAACCGCTAGCCCTAAAACTAACAATGCCAATACTAGATGAAACGCGCGCATAATCATAGTTTGCCCGATCTATTGGACGATTGATCGTCTTTCGGCGTTTCTATTGGGGAAATTTGTCGAGCGGCTATCATCGCTCCCAATGTTTGCAAGCCAACAAAGATCGCTCCAAAAATCGTCACCCCAATCCAACCATAAACGGTCAGTATTCCCCCCCTCATACCACCCCAGCTTGACACCAAAACTACCCCCAACATCATCACAACACCCCCAAAAAGCATGCAAACGGGGCTCAACCAACGGGGAACGTTGTCCAAAAAAGACGACTTTCCGTAACGCTTAAAAAGTAATATTCCACCAGCCAGCCACACGGCAAAGCTACCAATTCCTTGAAGCCAAATCAATAACTTCAATTTACCTCTGATAAAATTCACCGCAATGATTCTTGTATACGGAACAATCTGCCTAGACCGGATTCAAAAAGTACCATATCTTCCTCAATCCGGAGGCTACACCGAAGTCACTAGCCAAGAAGATCACCTCGGCGGAGAAGCTATGAATACGTCTACCGCTCTAAAAATCTGGGGAACTGATATTCGCTTGTCCGGCAACCCTATCGGAAAGTCCCCTCGAGCGGACTGGATTATTGAGCAAGCACAACGCAGAAATTTACCAATCAATGAGATCCCTAAAGTAGATGCAACCGCTCCCAGTTTGCGAAATTTATGTCACCCCTGACGGCGACCGAACAATCTTCGGTTTTGGGTTCAACGAAGCCGCAAAACTATGCCAACCTCAAAAACTCGACCTCAAAAATGTAGACTGGCTGACACTCGATTCTGGAAACAGAGAATCCTCTGACGTCCTCATTTCCCAGGCTAAAGAACTCGGAATCAGAATTTATGCCATGGATCTGCTACCAAATGAAAAGCTACCGCCAAATAGTTTTTGGCAAACCAGTTCCGATAGCATTGGACGCCGAGGTGACATTCAAAAAAATGTAAATTTAGTCAAAAAAATGGTGAAGGAGCAAGATGTCCTCTGTATCCATTCTGATGGCGCAAATGGGTTCGTTGCCGGTGGCCCAAACCAACCTGTAAGACACTATCCACCATTCCCGGCTGAATCTGTTGTAGACACAACTGGGGCCGGAGATTGTTTTCGCGCGGGAATGCTATTTGGACTCAATCAGAATTGGCCAAATTCAAAAAGCTTCCAGTTTGCGTCTGCAGCCGGATGTCTCAATTGCCGAGCTTTTGGAGCAACCGATGGTATTCCAGCAATTCATGAAGTTGAGGAATTGATTGCAAAAAATCCGCAAATTGCGCGATCATACGAATGATCTGGTAAACCGTCAGAATAAAGAAGACGAACCAGTTTGAGCGCACTCGCGCCGATCATAGCCGAGAAACAGCGGAAGATTACGTTGAACTGATCGCTGAGTTAATCCTAGAACGTGGCGAAGCTCGGACAACAGATTTAGCCGATCGACTAGGAGTCAGTAAAGTCACGGTCACTAAAACTATTCAACGATTATCTCGGGAAGGACTCGTCAGCTCAGAGCCATATAGGAGCATCTTCTTAACACAAGAGGGTACGAATCTGGCTGAAAAAAGTCGACTACGCCATGAACTTGTACTCAGCTTTTTGTTAAAACTTGGAGTCAGCCAACAAACTGCAGAAATAGACTCGGAAGGAATCGAGCATCACGTAAGTGACGAAACTTTAAGGGCCATGAAAAAATTCATTGGCTAAAGCACATCAATAATTCCACTAAAGACGCGCCTTGGCGATGATGAAACTTCAACTGGTAAGTCCCAGCGATCTATTACTATTCCTAAGGTTCCTCCTCCCGATGCCACTCTAATTGTTCCTGTCACTCCCGTTTTTCGAGAATGGACAACGGCAGAAGCAATTGCTCCAGTTCCACATCCAATGGTTTCTCCAACGCCGCGTTCCCAGATTCTGACTTTGATTTCCCGGTCATTCAAAACTTTTGTCCACATGACCGTCGTTTTCTGCGGAAAAATACTTGCATTTTCAATCTGTCTACTTATTTTTTCAAACGCAGGTGATTCCGGCAATTCATCAACCATGACTACAAAGTGAGTACTGCCAGTGCTAAGGGCCGTTCCGGAGACACCAAAAATCTCTTTATCTACAAACTCTACTGTTGAGCAAACTGGAACTAAAATCGGATCAAACTCCGCCGCCGGCATAATGGTAGATACATTTCCATTACTTATCTGAGTTCGAATCGTCCTTCCATTTTGGCGTTGCTCAAAATGAGATCCAACCCAACCTTCCGTGAAAGCGTACAGCCCAGAGCACCTCAGTCCATTTCCACAAAAGTCTTCCGATCCATCAGGATTAAAAAAACGGACTCTTACCGATCCTGATTCCGGAGCTACTACTATCAATCCATCATGACCAATTGAAAACCTTCTGTCGGCAGTGAATTGTGCGAAGTATTCTGGGCTCAAGCCCCCTAAATCAATCTCTCTCACCAGGACAAAATCATTACCAATAGTTTGAGTCTTTACAAAAGGCACTATCACGGTGTTAAGTGCTCCAAACGATAACTTGTCAAGTCGAGAGTGGATCGCAACCATGTCCCATCAGGGCATACAAGTGCAAACCACCAGGCCGATGGTCGATAGCCAGCTTTTTTGAGTCCTTCTGTAGCCACAATTGCTTCCCTAATCAATCGCAATCGCATCATTTCTGCCTCTAAACCAATATCACGTCGCCTTTCTCTGATTCGCACCATTTCATGCGATGAAACTAGCGCTTCTTGAGCCATCGCTTGGTTTTGATATTGCGCCCTCAATTCTGTCAGTTGCAAATCAACTTCGAGCAAATCAATGTCAAATTGTGCCCTTCTCGCTAACTCAGAATCATCTGGACTCTGTTCAAAAATCGCACTTCGCCAATGCTCTCCTTTCGCGTGCTGAAGCGCATTCCGCCTCGATCTCGCCGCTCTCATTTTCAGGACGGTCTTCTTTTTTCGTCGTTTACTTTCGGAAAGTTCAAAAGCCAAAGTCTCAAGAAAATCCTGCATTCCTTCGTATTCCTGGGCGAGACACTTCCATTGACCACCAACTTGATCTTGTAAGAATCTTAAAAGCTCAAGTGGTCTGTTCAAATCTTTGAGCGATTCTAGTTGCGTTGCCTGTGTCGCCGAGACTTCTCGCCATCGAACCGCAAAACTTGGTGCACTTAGCTCCAAAGTGCCAAAAGGACGTTGTAAAGGTTCTGGCAACTTTAACCATGCGCAACAGTTTGTCATTGCATCCCAAGGCTCATATTGGACTCTCATGATCGGATTAAGCCTCATTTCAAATCCCGCCGACACTAGATTTCTCGCCATTTCCCCAGACCGCCATACATAGGCGCTGGCGCCTTCATGAAAGACAAATACAAACTCTTTTGCCAGCATGAGGATGAGAGTAATTGCCTTACCAACTAAAACGATTTCTGATCCAAATTTTCTTTCTAAAACTTCTGCCAATTCTAGAGCAGATTCCGGTCGCTTTTTATACGAAAATCCCACTGGCGATTTCGTCATCAACAAGCCGCCTTTGGATCCCAACCTTAACGTACCACGACCAATTCCAGGAATATAGACATCAAATGGCAACGAACCAGCTCCAAACCTATCTAATGGATAAATATCCGAACCAGCAACACAACTGTCGTAAGCGGTCTCTGTCTGCATTCGTGTCTTGGGATCAAGAAATAAATCAAGTATTTTGAATCGTTCAAGATGCGATGTCTTAGTATTAAACTTTAAAAGCTGAGTGGTAGCGGAAGTGTCAAAATCAAGTGATTCCCCAATCAACATTTCAGATATGGGCCGTATAAGCTCTTGAAAGAAGCTGCCCAAACTATCGTCGTCAACACGATCCACAGCGTCACAAACCATCGCCATAAATCTGTCGGCTGCTAGCAATGAGTCTGCATGGTGCTCTCCAGAAACTAAACGCAAACTTTCATCTATAGCCCATTTCAAAGTGTCATAAATAACCGGAAAAAGCTTAGAAAGTTTCTTTTCAGCGGTTATTCGCGATTCTTTGGATAACGAAACAACTCCACGCCAACCCCAGGCTTCCGTAATTTCATCTAAAAAACCGGGTCGAAGATGCTCAACTTTGCTAACCTTTCCTCCTGATGCCGTTAATGCTTCACGAGTTACAACAGTCTCCGAACCGAAAAGGCAGCTCATTTCGCCTGCCGCGCTCCATAAGTTTTGGGTCGTCGTGTCGTTGTGAGGCAATGCCACAAATCCTTGCAAATCTCTCTTACTTGTGAATTTCGCGAAGTAATCCGTATCGTGTACTCCCGCTACGAATTTTCTCTGAGATCCTAGTTGCCGAATCCTTTGCAGAACTCCCGCTTTCATGGGCTCATCCCAAAAAACTGTCTGACCTAAGGCAAGTAGCGCAGCATCTGGAGCGATTCGATCCAGTTCTGCTAATACACCTTTTAAGCAATTACAGTCAGATTCCATTTATACAGTTCAGATGCCTATTTCTATAATCTAAGGTCAACACTATCAGTTCCCCAAGGTTTCTACGTCAATTTTTCCAACTCTCGACCCCTCAACCCTGGTTTTTTTGCGAGGTTTAGCCAATATACAAATTATAACGGGTTCTTTGGAGCCAATTCGGAGTTCTCGAGTAAATGAGTCGAAGCCAAAACGCAGCAAACGGCAAAGTAGTCAGCATTAGTATGGCATCCCAAATTACGGGTGTTGAAGTGCATACCCTTCGATATTGGGAAAAAGAGTTTGAGGGCTACTTGGATCCTATTCGAACCGCTGGGGGCCAGCGCAGATATCGAGCGGAGGACATTCAAACCGTTTATGAACTGAAGATTCTGCTACGAGAGCAAATGTTTTCGATTGCTGGCGCACGGAAAGTCTTGTCCGAACGTCAATCAAGTTTCCGTCGAGCGGCTTAAAAATACGTCAAGGAAGTTCCGGCTCATCTGGTTTTTCAATTTGCGCAACAGATTGGAGCTTGTTTAGCTTTTCTGTAAAAATTGCAAGTGGACGATCTTCCAGCCCGGCGCTTTCTCCTTTGATTAGCCTATTCAACGCTGCACATTCGGCTTGACTAAAACGAACACTTCCCAAAATATGCTCTTCAAAAGCTTCGTAAGCTGCTGGGGCTACGGCTTTGGCACATTTAGCCATGGCTTCGGCATAAACTCTGATTTCATATTGCGCATGGGAATCCATTCGCAATTGCAAAAACCGAAACAAATTATGCAAATCGCATTGCCAATACCATTCTGTATACAAGTTCAATGGTAAATTCGTGCGAGCAATTTCTCTTGCCAGTCCTTTTTCGAGCATGCCTTCATAGTTCGAATATAAATGCTTTTGGTCTGCCTTAATCTCTTCAATCAATTCACTAGCTAAGGATTGATCAAGGGATTCATCGGACCGAGCTTGCTTATTGTCAGAACTTTGAAACCGCATCTGATTAATTTCCGGGACATAAAATTCATCCTGCATCACCGAATACCGACCGCTAATCTCATTCAATCGCGCCGTGCGATGTCGAACCCATTGCCGGGCAACAAAAATTGGCATCTTACAATGGAATGTCAAGACAACTTGTTCAAAAGGACTCGTATGCTCGTTTCTTAACAGGTAGTGAATCAAACCACGATCTTGGCGGTAGCTTTTAGTTCCGGAACCATAACTGACTCTTGCGGATTGGACAATTCGCTGATCTCCGCCCATATAGTCAACTAATCGAACAAATCCTTTGTCAAGAACCTTAATTTCTTGATCTAACAATGCTTCTGCTTCAGGAACTATCGTGCGGCCCATTGTCTCTATTCTGACACGAAGATAACTATTGTTCCGTCTCTAAACCCAGACCGATGAATACTGGCACCAAAATCGGAATAATCATTGCTTGTGTGTTTTGCGTATTGTGTTGTGGTGGAGGAATGCTTATGCTTGGCCAGATTACCGATGCCGTTGGGAAAAAAGAGAACGAAGCCGCCAAATTTGGTGATCGTGCTATCCTCCAAATCCTCACTAAATATCAAGCGCGCGAGATCGTGTCTTTAGCCTCTCCTGATTACAAAGCCGAATTTGACTCCTCAGAATTTCAGGTTTCTTTAGATAAATACAAGAAAGCGCTGGGAGCATTTCTGAGTGGCAAAGGATCTGCAAGTCCCGTACAAATTCAAAGTGCCGACGGAAAATCAACTTTAAAGATGGAATACGTTAATCTGGCTACGTTTGAAAAAGGCGATGCCAGAGTTAATATGGAACTTGTCATGATCGAAGATGTTTGGAAAATCAATCGATTCGGACTCGAACCAAGATAATCTATTGAGGAATCATCTTTAGAAAATTGCCAATCATTTCCATTCCGCCCTCAGAAAGGATTGATTCCGGATGAAACTGAACGCCTTCAATCATTTTTGACTGATGTCGTAATCCCATGATCTCTTGATCATCAGTACTGCGAGCGGTGATCAAGTACTCCGAAGGCAGACTCGATTCTTCAATAACTAATGAATGGTAGCGGATTGATTTCAAGGGCGAATGAAGCCCTTCAAACACGCCTTTACTATCGTGCTTAACCAAACTGCTTTTTCCATGCATCATTGTTCTGGCCCGGCGAATCTCGCCACCGGCCTCAAATCCCATCGCTTCCATTCCTAAACAGACTCCAAAAATGGGAATGGCCAAAAAAGGACTCTCCGATCCTCTCGCTGCTTTTAAGATATCTAGGCAGACTCCACTTTCTTCCGGAGTACATGGCCCAGGAGAAAGAAGGATTCCGCTAGCACGAAGTTGTACGACATCATTCAAATCTAATTGATCGTTTCGAAAAACTTTTACTTGTGCCCCATTTCGACCAAGATATTGAACCAAATTGTAAGTAAAACTGTCGAAATTATCAATAACTAAGATCACACAACCACCTATTACAAAAAGATTTGCTTGCCCAAATTGTTAAAAAACAGTATGAACCATGTTCAATCATGTACAATCTCAAGCGTTCATCAAAGTGATGGGCAAATAAAGTTCACGGAGGAACAAATATATGGGCAAAGGATTGTCATTACTCGACGTACTCATGGTACTGTCTGCTGCGATTTTACTCTACGCGGTTATCATTCCATTTTTCAAATAGAAAGTTGCTGGGTTCAAACGTCCTAAGTTTCTGATTGTGGTCCTAATTACATCCCGAGCCTTAGCCTGTTCTTAACATTGCGAGGGAAATTGAGTTCGCAGCTGGTGCCGCACAAATACCGCAACGAAGGTGATTTAAAAGGGGCGAGATCTAGCGCGATTACAACAAGCAGTTCATTGCGCGAGAAGTTAGATTCTTGCGCTTTTTTTTGTCAGTTTAATGATGGAAGATTTGGCTCTAGAGGAACAAAACCATTCTGATTAGAAAGGAGTAATGCAACCCAAATCGAATAGTCAAAATTTAATTGATACTCTGCCTAAATCTCCTGATCTTTTTTTTTTTAACTCTCGTGCAGAAAGACGACTTCCCACGAAAGGTTGTGGGGAAAAGTAGAAAGCAAGAGAAAAACACCAACATCTAGCGTTTGAAGTAGGTTGCTGACAAATTGAGTTCAAAACCAAATTCTGAGTGAACTCATTTAATCTTCAGAACAGGAGCATAGAGAAATTGACGAATACCTTTTTCGTTCAGACCACCAAAGTCCCACACCAGTCGAAACTCCGGACTAAAGCGAACCTGATATTGACTTAACTCTTTTCCAGTCAATGGCATCCCGGGCGTCTCAGTTTTTAAAAATTTAAATTGATCTGCTCGGTAGTACTTTCCAAAAACGTCCGATTCAAACTCATCACCAAAAACATACGCAACATCCGATTCAATTCCGTCTTTCCCAAGTCGCTCCATGAGAGAACTGGCGATATCAGTTTTCCCAGGATTTTCAATTACTGAAATGCCAATGCCAGGATCAGCTACAGCTTCAACTATTTCTAAAAGATCTTGAGGATTAAACGCTCCAGAAACAAAAACTTTAGAATTCAGCAGTCTGGGATCTATTTTTATTGCCTTTTGATTCAAAGCACCAGCGCGCTTTACAAACTCTTCAAGCTCAATTATCTTGCCTTGTCCATAGTCAATCGAACCCTCCCTTAAATTATTGATCGGACCCATTATCTGAGATGAATTGGCATTTTGTGAGTATGAATCAACAGTTTTTTTAGGCGTTCGACCATCGACCCATGTTTCACAAATCTTGGATCCATTTAGATCGGTCACATTCGCTCCAAATGTAACTGATAAAAATAACTTTTGGGGGCTATTTCCTGCGATGGCTTTATCCCAACCTCCAGGAGGCATATTTGCCATTCTCAATATTCCAGTACGGAGTTCTGAGTCCAGATCATTCAATGAAATCCCTTCTGACTTCATCCTATACAAATCTTCGCTCCTCATTTTCTGGAGCCAACCGATGGTTTTTTCCCGATCCAGCTCTGTCCGAATTGGACTCAAATCAGGCATTAAAACATAATGACCACTGACTGCTTTGATTTGACATTGACTACTACTTGCCAATACTTCCAAGCCATACATTCCCATCGGCGTGCTGGGAAACTTTCGAATTGGACACTTCTCGGGCATTACAAAAACAATGCTGGCTCTTTCACGCTGGCAATAAGAAGCAAGAAGTTGTTCTTGTGATTGTTCAGAAGCCGTTAACGACTCTATCAACAATGCCGGAATCAAAAAGTTAATCATTTAATCACCGGCTCCGCCCGATACCGTACAAGGGGTTTTGGACTGTGAAATAGTTTCGTATCCAACGGCAGTTAAAGCGGGCAAGTCACATTGTCCATTTATCGTGCAAGATACTTCAGGATTCTGCCAATGCCACTTAAGTTTTGCACCGCCAATACAGGAATTCCCATCAACAGGAGCATAAACATTAAGAATGATAGGATTACTGGTTGGTGGTGCAGGAGCTCTCATAACACACTTACCATTTATTCCACAAGTCCCTGTATATCTAATCTCAGGCACTGGAATCGTAAAGTGAGCATATCCACCATTTGGATCACAAATACACACTGGGCCCTCAAAAATTATTGTTTGCTCACCAATATAGAGCCCATCTTCTACATAAGTTGTTATTGCTGAAACAGATCGTACAGTTGCTTGTACGATAATTCCTGTCGGTGGTGGGTCATCAAGGCCCGATGTAGCTACACCAGCAAACCCAAGTGCGCATCCAAGTACGACCGAACAAATGCCCAAAATACAACGCTGTATCATCCCTTTTGACATATAAGTCAAGCGAAAGTATAACTTTGGCGCAAGTAAGACCCAGGACAAACGCGCGTGTAACTAACAATCACCCACAAGGTACTAACACTAAAGGATACTAATCTGAAGATCGTCGTTCGGCAACTCTACGCTCACTATGATCCAAAACCTTTTTACGGAATCTTAAAAGCTTCGGTGTACATTCTAAAAGTTCATCATCTCGCAACCAACTCAGTGCTTGCTCCAAACTAAACTCTTTGTGAGCCTTCAAAGCAGTAGTGTCATCGCTAGTTGCAGACCTCATATTGTTTGCTGCTTTAGATTTCGTCACGTTTACAATCATGTCGTCATCCCTTGCGTTCTGGCCAATAATCATTCCGGGATAGACATCTGTAGAAACTGGATAGAAAAATATTCCCCGTTCCATCACGTCTTCGTATGCGTAACGAGTAATTTTTCCAGCATCTTTAGAAATTAGACTTCCGTTGACTCGACTTTGAATCGAGCCCCGATACTTTTCATAACCTTCGAAAACCGTTGACATAATGCCAGTTCCTCGAGTTAAAGTTAAATATGTTGACCGGAAACCAATGATTCCACGCGTCGGAATAGAGGCCGTTAAATGACTTCGACCATTTCCGAGTGTTCCCATGTCTTGAATTTCCCCTTTCCTTCGGCTCAATTCTTCCATGACTGAACCAAGAGCTTCATCCTCAAATTCACAAGTTAATTGTTCAATTGGCTCAAGGCGTCCAAGTTCATTTTCTCGGTAGATAACTTGAGGACGTGCAATAGCCATTTCAAAGCCTTCTCGACGCATAGTTTCGATCAAAACGGATAATTGCATTTCACCACGGGCAGCAATTCGCACAGTATCAGCCGGCGCAGTCTTATCAATCGTCAAACTGACGCTAACTGTTTCTTCTTTCTCCATTCGCTCCCGAATTTTTTGAATAGTTAAGAATTTCCCACCATCTTTGCCGCTCAAAGGCGAAGTGTTTGCATAGAAATTCATCGTCAACGTGCTAGGCTCAACTTCGATTCTTGGCATTGGCTCAACAAATTGAGCGTCGCATACAGTATCACCAATCAATACGTCACTGATTCCCGCAATCATAACAATTTCGCCGGCTTCTCCGACTTCAATTTCTTCGAGCTTTAATCCAACATATCGCCAAACTTTTGTAACGTTAAACCCAATATGCTTGCCATCGACGTTAACCTGAGTCATGCGATCGCCGGCCCGAATTCTGCCCCGCAATAACTTACCGCCAAACATTTTCCCCAAGTAATCGCTATGGTCGAGATTATTGACCTGCAGTTTTGATGGACCTTCTTCCTGAACTTTAGGTGGAGGAATCTCTCGGACAATGGCTTCAAATAAGTGGCGCATATCAGAATCGGTATCTTCCGGATTCAACCGAGCAAATCCCCCTGCTCCACTTGTGTAAATCACAGGAAAATCTAAATCTTCTTCTTCTGCACCTAAGTCGATAAATAAGTCAATCGTCTTGTCATATGCGTCTGCCGGACGGGCACCTTCTCGATCAATTTTATTAACACAAACAATGACCTTACAGCCATTGTCCAATGCCTTTTTCAAGACAAACCTAGTCTGCGGCATTGGCCCTTCGTTGGCATCAACAATAAGCAAAACGCCGTCAACCATGCTCATGACCCGCTCAACTTCTCCACCAAAATCGGCGTGACCAGGAGTGTCAACTATGTTAATCTTTGTTCCACTGTAGTTGCAACTTGCAACTTTGGAAAGAATCGTAATTCCTCTTTCGCGCTCAAGATCATTACTGTCCATCATTCGATCGCTAACAGCTTCATTCTCGCGAAACATTCCCGATTGTTTAAAGATCGCATCGACCAACGTTGTCTTTCCATGATCAACGTGAGCGATAATTCCAAGGTTACGAATGTTTTCAGACATGACGGGAAGCCGTAAGGTACCGCTTTTGAGTCTTTTCCAAATCAGACCAGACCCGACTACAGGTTCAAACTTGAGATAATCGAGCCTTTCGAGCACGAAAGAACTTCAATGCCAAGCCACCGAAGAATAGAATTCCACCTCCAATCCAAAGTAATTTCAAACCGTTTTCTTGTGGATTTTCCAAAGAAGTTGAAACGCGGAATGGAGGAACCGGAACGTAATCATCAAAAAAGTCCTTATCAGTATCTGGATGCTGACCCATTGAAAGCTTTTGAGAAACAAAATCGGTGTAATGAGCACGAAACTCATCGCCGTTTTTGCGCATTTCTCCAAAGTTTTTCAAATTACTCTCTTTAAACTTATCCTCTAACATGTAAGAAAAAGTAAATCGGTTTAAGAATGCATCTTCGAATCGAGAACGTTGGCCTTCAGATTCGAGTTCTGAGATTCTGAGGTCAATCAAATGAGCTGTCTGCCCGGCATCTAGATCTAATGAAATTTTCAACAAATGGAACATATCAATCGAGTTCCAGCCGTTGCCAATTGCCATGATTCCTAAGACTCCCTCTCGAAAAGCTTTTCGATCTTCATCCGTTTGCAAAAATTCTTCAAAAAGGTCTGAATTGGGTTCTAATAATTCCATAAGGACGGCAATTTGAACCCACTCACGGCCAAAATGAGCATCGGGATTGATTTCCACCGCTAACTTAAGATCATCAATTCCTCGTTGCACATTTTTGCGGAAATCTTCACCATTTGCTGCCAATCCCATATGAGCGTAAAACGTTCCGCGATTGGCATACAATCGATATTCAGCTTCGGCTCTTGCTTTTTCATCTAGTTTCAATTTGGAAAGAGCAATTTTCTTTTTAACCATCAAATCAATTGCATCGGCATGTCGATTCAACTTGTCGCATGCAACGGCGGCATCATCGAACTCGCCAAGACTCCAATCCGATTCCGGTTTCAGTTTTAGCCGTTCCAGCCGTATTTCGTAGTACTTATCCGGGGGCCTCTCAAATCGCCCCGATACTGCATCTTGGATTCCTGGCAACCCTTTGAGCTCAAATTTAAGCGTATCAATATCCCAAGCGCAACCGAAAACCTGAATTGATCCAATTAAAAGGAATAGTAGGCAAGTTAAAATTCTCCACATAACGATTGTTCTCAATTTCGCTTGACGTGAGAAAGAAAAGTTTCTAAATTAAAAACGAGGAAGATAAGGATAAACCTCGCGGCTCAAGGTATTTGGCAAAACTTTCCACTTTCCATCAATTTTTACAAGGTTAACCTGAAAGTTCTCTTCATATGGACTCATCGAATCAAGCCGAAGTACTTTCATCCGAACGCCTACTTGGTTTTTGGATTGAGGAAGTACGGACTCAGTCTTCCAAGCAAAACTATAATATTTACTGCGCTCAGTTGAAGTTTTCCATGCTTTCTCCAATTCAGCGACATCCATGCCTTTCACGCTTGAAAGCTCTGCCAGAGTTTTGGAATCGCCTTTTGCTAAAGCAGACATAAATGTGCCGGCCGTGACCTGGGGAGTATCACCACCAATCATCACCAAACCAACAACAACAACCATTCCTCCAAGGCCCGCTGGAATCATCCAGTGTGTTTTTCCACTTTGCTTCATTTTCGAATTCATATCCTAACTAAAATCATTCATCTGAGCTTGAAGTTTCAAACTCGAACCAGCATCTATAATCCATCGATTTTCTGGCTTTCTGACAACTAAACGTATTGCTCCTACTATTCTGTTCCCAGAATGGACATAAACAACATCAACATAAGACAAGCGTCCTTCGGTCGTGACTCTCCCTAACTGAATCTGCACACCCCGTGCCAATGCATCAGAAATCTGTAATCTCAAAAATCGACCAGTTTCAAGTTCGCCGTCAACCATCAAATTCAAAACTTCCGCTGAATCACCTTCTAAAATAGCTTGATGAAATCGACGGACTGTAGTCTCCGGCCCCCTATTGGCAGAAAGTGCAAACACGCTCAAAGTCAATGCTGAGAGTGCTATTGCCGAAAATACAGATTGCGAAACGAAATGTGTTCCCCGCACGAATCATAGGATACTAAGTTTTACTGAACGAAAGGCACCTGGTTCCGTCTAAACTTGCCATATAATTCTATATAGAACCTTAATGAGTGATTTTAAAATGAAAGAAAGCATTACAAGAAGACAGCTAATTGGTAAGGGTGGGGTTCTTGCCGTTGGGCTGATGGCTCCTGCTTGGTTAGCAAATGTAGCTCGTGCTGATATCGCCAAACTTGGTTCTGGAAAGTCGTTAGATCCTGATAATGTCCTCATCGTTTGCCAACTGTCAGGCGGAAACGATGGGCTCAATACTCTTGTTCCTTTCTCAAATCCAGATTACTACAAAGCCAGACCTTCAATCGGAATTCCAAAAGAAACTGTTCTCGAATTTGAAAGCGGTATGGGTTTCCATCCCGAAATGGCAGGATTAGCCCAACTTTACAAAGAAGGAAAAGTTGCCGTTATTCAAGGAGTCGGATACCCTCGCCCTAACCAAAGCCACTTTAAGTCAATGGACATCTGGCAGTCGGCAAGTCCCGATGGTGTCATGAAATATGGTTGGGTAGGTAGAGCTATGGACATATCTGCTGCCGGAGGTCCGCTCAGCCCAATTGCTGGAATTGGACTCAGTACGGAAAAGCCATTAGCATTAACGGCAAAGCAAGCAAGTATTCCTTGCTTTGCTAGTCTCAACGATGTGCTAGGAATGGTAGGCGATCCAGAAACGGAAAAAATGCTCAGAGAAATCCAAGGTATGGATGCGATGGAAGGAACTGCGGTTCGCACCATTCAAAAAGCCAACAACACTGCCTTAGATGCTATGAATTTGCTTAAGAAGCAATTAGATGGATACAAGAGCAATCAAACTTATGGCAACGATCGGTTCGGTCAAGGCTTCCGACAAATAGCACAACTCGTCGCTACTAGCCCCCAAACGCGAGTAATTTATTTTAGTGCCGGAGGATTCGACACCCACTCTGGTCAGGCAAATTCCCATGCTGCCCTGCTCAAAGGTTTCAGTGACGCTGTCCTCAATCTTCAAAAGGAGCTTGAAGCCATTGGAAAAGCCGACAAAGTCACAATCCTTGTCTTTTCTGAATTTGGTCGAAGAACTTATGAAAATGGAAGTGCCGGTACAGATCACGGCAAGGCTGGCCCCATGTTCATGATTGGGAAAAACGTTAAAGGTGGACTATATGGCCCTAAACCGGATTTCCAATCGTTGGACAACGGTGACCTGAAATGGGAGATTGATTTCCGCCAAGTCTATGCGTCTGCACTGGATGACTGGCTCGATACCGATTCAAAATCTGTCCTCGGCGAATCGTTTACTAAACTAAATTTGATTAAGTAATTAATCAAATTCCAAATTGAATACCGAAGAAAAAGCCTCGATTACGCGGGGCTTGACTTCGTCTACCTCAACTTCTCTACCCAAAACATGAGTTAAAGAAGTGACTCCATAACCAGAAATTCCACAAGGGACAATTCCTTCAAAGCCTTCCGTTCCATTGTTGCAATTCAATGCAATTCCGTGCAAACTTACCCATCGTCTTATTTTTACGCCAATTGCCGCTATTTTTTCATCCTCAATCCAGGCCCCTGTAAATCCCTCAAATCGCCGACCAGATAGCCCATAGCGTTGCAACACTTGCAGCATCACCTCTTCTAAGTCCCTCATCCATCGATGCAAATCTTTGCCGTGCCGACTAACATCAAATATCGGATAAATCACTAACTGTCCCGGACCATGGTAGGTGACATCACCTCCCCGGTCAGTTTTGACAATCTCAATTCCCATTGCCGAATACTCGCCCGTATTTAGCAGTAAATTGGATTCATGAAAGTTGGCGCCTAATGTCAGGACTGGTGGATGTTCAACAAAAATTAATGTGTCTTTTCCACCGGCCAGCACGATCTCTACCGCTTCAAGTTGTCGATTCCACGCTTCTTTGTAATCCATTTGACCAAGGTCAATTATCTTCCCCTTCATAAGTCACCAATCGGATCTTGCACTATAAAGACAGCCTTACCATCAATAGAATTTGCAAGTTCAACTAACTCTGCCTCTGGCAATTCTCTTGCTGTAGAATCCGATACGGCAATTCCACCCACAGGAGCAACTTTTTCAATATGGGCAGCGATATCAATCAATTCACTAAAAGGAGCATCACCAAAATCTGCACTTGTCTCTCCCGTATGCATGCCAATCCTGATTCGAAACTTCTTATCGAGGCGATTCCGTTTTCGATTAAAGTCTCGCATTTCAGAATGAATATCTCGGGCCGCGTCAAGTGCAACATGACTACCCGGAAAAGCGACAATTGCCCCATCTCCGGCCGTGGAAAAAACATATCCACCGTGTCGCTGGCTCACCTCATCAACAAGGTTTTGATATTCTCGGAAGCTATATTCAATTCGCAACGGATCATTATCGGCTTTCAATCGAGTCGAGCCTGCAACGTCAACTGACATAACACAAGCTTGTCGATTTCCTAGGTTAAGGCGCCATTGTAGCAAAACCATTTCCGAAACCAACTGCGCCGCATCATTGCCTTTTAACCTGCGTTTTCGCCAATAACTTGTGTCAATTGAAGCCGCAAACCCAGAAAAAACCCCAATTGCAATAACAAATGGTAATCCGTTCCAAAATCGCTCACTTTGAAATGTATTGATCGCGTATTCCCATCCATATGGCGGATATGGAAACAAATAAGCAATGCCTGTCCCAAGCCAAGACATTAACACCGCAAATAAAGATCTCAAGGGTCGCCCACCTAAGTATCCAACTCCCGCCATGACCACAAGGCCAACAAAGAATGTTGTAACCATAATCACCATTGCAGCCGGATGGGACATGGCAACTTCATCATCCCAACTAAATCCACCGGTCAGACTTGAATATGTCCCGACAACAGCCACTTCAAAAATTCCAGAGAAAAACCCGAAAGCAACTCCCAAAATTGGAAACCACTTCATATTTCGAGTTCTTTCGAGTAGTGTTCCTTTCGTTGAACGAGTTAAGTCGCTGGACTGTAAGCCCTGAATAGCTTGCTGGACCTCTAATAGCCGTCCTACAAGCTCTTGCCGTGACAATCGCTTCTCACGTCGAACCTCGCGTCGCAGGGCTACAAAGCCACCAACAACACTCATGCCCGTGCCAAGCAAGGCATATAAAGTTCCCACTAAAACTCCTGAAATCAAAATGAGAACAATTTGTGAGCCCAAATTGAATGATTCGATCATGCCAACCAAAACAATTCCAATCGCAAGGAGCGCTCCAGCAAAAACAGGATATCGTGCTCTACCATGTCGGAAGAAGCAAACGACATGCAGGCTTAATGTTGTCAGCAACATCGCAATGCTAATTGCAAAAAATGTTTGGTTCGAAAATCTGCTTCCATTTGGAAAAAAGCGTTGAATAACAAATATGGACATCAAGACTAGTCCGGAAATCAAGATCGCCCAAAATGGTCGTTCTGTTATCGAACGTAAAAATTTCAAGACTCCTTGAGAAAGAAACTCGAAAATAGTCTGAGCCTGATTTTTTATCCTCCAGAAAATCTTTCCAAATCTTTCAAATGATGACTCTTGCTCAACTGGACCTCTTAAACCAACTTGAACGTTTTCAACAAACTCGAGTGGAACCCCTATCTTTTCGGCAATTGCACTTGCCGGCTCATTGATACTTTTTGGATTGTCTCTAAAGTAGTCAACAATTTGTGAAATCTTAGAATCTAGATTCACAAATTGCTCAGAATGATTTTGTTCCGCTTCAATCATTTCCGTTGTCCCATCATTAGCCACTCACATTGCACAACGTCCAAAACTAAAAAATCGTTCTTAATCCAAGGACTAAGAACGATTGGATAGTGTTTGTTTCTAATTTACTCTTCTGTTTTAGCGGCAGCTTTTTTTGCTGGAGCTTTTTTCTTTGGAGCAGCTTTGGCTTCACCTTCGGCCTTAGTCGCTTTTTTTGCCGCTGGCTTTTTTGCTGCTGGTTTCTTTTCAGCCGCTTTCTTAGCTGGAGCCGTCGTTGCCGGAGCTTCTGCCTTAGCTGACTTCTTAGCACCGGATTTCTTACCTGCAATCGCTTCTTTTATCAGCTCCTTTACGCGCTCTTCTTTTCGGCGCCGTCGCTGACGAATTTCTTTGTTACGAACTCTCATAAAACTGGTCTCCTGATCTCACAATCCAGGTAACCGCAAAGGATACCTCCGACGATCGAACTTAAACCAGGGACCGAATTGATTCTAAATCATCCGAACTGAGAACTGCAACACCAACATGCTGGATAACTCTCGCCGAAGCCTCAACTGCCAGCCGAAAAACATCCATTTCAAAGCCTAAAACACCCATCCCTAAAGCGATAGACGAAATCGCCGTATCACCTGCGCCAGCGACGTCATAAGCTTCAACTGAAGGTGCCGGAACAACCAACTCTTGTTCTTCAAATGTAGAAACTAATCCAAGGTCGCCAAGAGTGATGACGACGCCTTTTACATTTAGCTTTGCTTGCAGCGACTTTGCGGCACTCAATGCAATTTCACGATTTGGAATCGAGTGTCCAATGCAATCTTCCGCTTCTTTACGATTCAAAGTTACAAGATGTGAGCCAGCAAAGAAATGGGCAGAACTTGGTTTTGCGTTGGCAACAACCGGCACACCTCTAGAAACTGCAATTTCAATCAGCTCTTTACAAAGGGACTTCGTTAAAACTCCTTTGCGATAATCACTCAAAAGAACAACATCTGCCTTTTCGATTGACTTTTGATATCGATTCCTCAATTGCGCTGAAAACTCTTCGATTAAGTCTTCATCATCTTCTTCATCAATTCTCAATACTTGGTGACTATGATTAGCAACAACTCTAGTCTTACAGGTTGTCGGTCTTCCTGGAATCTCAAGGATTTCTGATCGTAGTCCGGGAGTCTCAGCCAGGGCCGAAACAAATGAACTTCCTTTTGAATCTTGCCCAACAACACCAATTACTGTTGCCGATGCACCCAACGCTACAATGTTCTTGGCAACGTTCGCTGCTCCTCCCGGAACCATGCGATGGTCTCGCTTTCGAACAACCATGACTGGTGCTTCAGGAGATATACGATCAATAGAGCCAAATATATACTCATCAATCATGACATCGCCAACTATTAAAACATGCTGTCCTGATAACTGATCTAATAGCCGGCTCAGACTCATAGTTTGGATTTTTCTCCAATCATGTCTTGTTGCTTTTTAACAGCAAGATCAAGTTCTTTGGTTGCTCCCGCCTTTTCTAAGAGTTGAAAGACCTTTGTCCAGGCTTTTTCAACATGCATTGGACGAGATTGTAAAAATGCCAATCCAGATTCCGTGCTTGCATCAACGACTACCGATTGATGAACTTCTATTGTAGATTCAAGGAGTTTGGCAAGAGGAACATCACGTCCTTTTCCTTCAATTTCGGGAGTGATCTCGTAAAGCATAGCCATCATAATTGGTGCCGATCCTTCCTTACTGGCGTCAAACGTCGACTTAACCAATGCGAATGCTTCATCTAGTTTGCCTAAATGAGCTTTTACTCTTGCTAGTTGCAAACTATCGTTAACCAAACGGTCTTCGTCCGGAGCAATTTCTACCGCCCGCATAAGCAGAGTCTCCGCAGCTTCCCACTGCCCATCTTGGCGTAAAACATCCGCATACTTCCAAGCCGACTTAGACGGGACTAACTTAACATCAATTGTCTTTGCGTACTCATGAACAAGCACCGAAATCGCCTTATTTCGTTCTTCACCTGTCAATTCACCTTTTTGAACACGCAAATCAAGCGCGGCATAGGCAATGGCAATGTTTCTTTGCATGAGCCCTCCATCCATCATCTCTCTATTCGATAAGGCATTTGGATCAGGCAGGGTCTGAATATAACATCCCGATAGCACTAACGCGATCACAATGGCTAAGATTGATTTAAACCAAATTTGATCGGTAACGCTCATGATTAAAAAATGGATCGCGATAAACTTCGTTTCCGCAATAAGTCAATACGGCCTTACCCGTCAGTTTCATGCCACCAAAAGGTGAATTCTTGCCCTTTGAAAAAGTTCTGTGCACATCATATTCCCATTCTTGATTAGGATCGATCAAAGTGATTTGAGCCACTGGAGTACCTCCTGGCGAAAGCGTGCCTGCTTCCAATCCTAGTATCTCTGCCGGAGCCGTGCTCAATTTTCGAATTGTCTCCAATGGAGTCAAAACCCCAGTTTGGGTGATATGAGTGAGTACAACTCCAACTGTACTTTCCAGACCCGTCATTCCAAACGGAGCTTCCTCAAAAGGAACAGAAACCTCAAACGGAGCATATGGAGAATGGTCACTCGCAATACAGTCAATTGTTCCGTCATTGAGTGCTTGCAACAACAAGTCCAAGTCAACTTGAGTCCTGAGCGGCGGAGTTGTTTTAAACCGAACATCAAACTCGCCAACAGATTCCTCCGTCAATATCAAATGGTGAGGACAGACTTCGCAGGTAATAGGAGCACCGAGATACTTAAACTGACGAACCATTTCAACTCCGCCCCAAGTACTCAGCCTCAAAATATGTATCCGGCATCCGGTATTCAATGCAAGAACACAGTTCCGCATGATCATAATTTCCTCTGCGCTTCTTGGCATGCCAACTAATCCCAGCATTGCCGAAATCGCACCATCATTCATCACCGAATCTTTGCTCAGTGCCAAATCTTCACAGTGCGCCATAATTGGCAAGTCAAGCTGCAGACAAAACTCCATGGCTCGCATCATCACGCTTGAATCTTGAACTGGACCACCTTCGTCACTTACGGCTACAACGCCAGCTTTTTTCAAAGCTGCTAAATCGGCAACTTTCAGTCCATTTTGCCCAACTGTTAATGCGCCAACTGGAGCAACAAAAATTCCTCCTGCCCCTGGAGAAGCCGCTCGATCCAAAATAAAATCTATCAATGCCGGATTGTCAAGGGCCGGAGTTGTGTTTGGCATACAGCAGATCGTCGTAAAACCACCTGCCGCCGCCGACTGAGTTCCTGACTGAATCGTCTCCCGACCTTCTTGCCCCGGTTCTCTCAAATGCGTATGCATATCAACAAGGCCCGGAGTAATCCAATATCCTTGACAATCATAAAGCTCATCAGCATCCGAATCGTCAAGATCGATTCCAATTTCCGTCACTTGTCCATCTACAACAACAACGTTCCCAACAACATCCAAGTCTTGCGAGGGATCAAGAATTCGCCCACCTTTAAAAACTGTTTTCATTCTTCTTCCTCACGCCCGCCGAAAATCCATTTCAATGCTGCCATCCTAACAAATACACCGTTTGTAACTTGATCCAAAATTGCGCTTTGTGGGCCATCCGCTGTCAAGTCATCCATTTCTACACCGCGATTTAGCGGACCCGGGTGCATGACCAATGCATCTTCTGCCGCAACTCGCAAACTAGTTCGATTCACTTGATACAATCGAGTGTATTCGCTGGTTGAACTGAGCCGACCATCTTCCATTCGTTCGCGTTGTAAACGCAAACACATCACAACATCACAATCTCGGATCCCTTCACGTAAATCATAAAAGATTTCGCCTGGTAATTGGCTACTGTAGGCGGGCAAAAGTGACCTTGGCCCAACAAACCGAACTGCGTTGCCCAACTTGCTCAAACACCAAGCATTACTTCTCGCCACTCGTGAATGTAGAACATCGCCCACAATTGCAATCTTCAAACCAGAGAGCCTTCCCTTACGCTCCAAAATTGTCAATGCATCGCCCAAAGCTTGTGTCGGATGCTCATGTTGGCCGTCTCCCGCATTAACAAGCGGACCCTCAAAAAACTCTGATGCTAATTGGGCCGATCCAGATGCACGGTGACGGATAACAACCCCCTCTAATCGTTCATGCTTTAGCGTCAAAACGGTGTCTTTTAGCGATTCACCCTTGTTCAAACTACTTCCCGAATTTGAAAAATTAACAACTCGGTATCCAAGGTAACCCGCCGCTTGCTCAAAGCTCACTCTAGTACGAGTGCTATCTTCAAAAAACAATAATCCAACCGTTCGCTTCTGAGTTTGTTCTGCTGATTCTCCCGTCAAGATGATATTCTTAAAATCAGCCGCTAAGTTGATAATCTCTTTTAACTGTTCAGCTTCTAAATGCCGAATCGCTATCAAGCTTCTACTCATCGCGTGCACCACTATTTCCCGCCAATATCAGCTCGACCGAATCTTCTATTTCTGGTTCATTAACTCGAACTAAAATATGATCTTCTCGCAACGTTTCAACTTTCCGACCAGTGTAATCCGGTTGAATCGGCAATTCTCGATGTCCACGATCAATCAACACCGCTAACTGAACTGATTTTGGTCGGCCGAATTTTAGCAACGCATCCATTGCCGCACGAATCGTTCGACCCGTAAAAATGACTTCGTCGACCAAAACCACTCTTTTGCCCGTAATCTGAAACGGAATATCGCTGGAATCAACAACTTTTTCCGGATCATCGTCCCGATTCCCCGTAACGTCAAGCTTGCCAACGGGGACAGTCTCACCTTCAATTTGAGTAATTGTAAAAGCTAATCGCTTGGCAACCGGATATCCGCGCCGTAAAATGCCGACAACGACAAGATCCTCGCACCCAGCATTGTCATCCAGAATTTCGGAAGCCAACCGCGCTAGTGTCCGCTTAATTCCAACGGCATCCAAAAGACGTTCACCCATTGTCTCTATTATGCCATGGAGGAACTCAGCTTAACCGGCTGAATTCCTTCAATTCAAACAATCAGTTTCCGCCTTTATCAGAAAAATCTGCTCGTCCGCGGTAGTAATCACCTAACAAATGTTCGGCAAAATACTCCATCGTCATCTGATTAAAGTAGCCGGTGTATGGACCAAATCCATGAGCTTGACCCGGCATGATCATAAAATCAAACCGTTTGTTGGCTTTTATCAAAGCATTGACCAATCTCACGCTTCCGGCAGGATGTACATTGTTGTCCATGTCACCATGAACAATAAGCAAATGTCCTTTTAGGTTAGCGGCAAGCTCGTGATTGGCAGGAACTTTGATATCAAATCGAGTTTTCGTATCCGATTTACCATCTTGGGCCGCAGAATCGGCTTGCATCAACAAAAAGGCATCTTCAAGGTCAGAAACGATTGGGTCACTGCCAGCCGTCCGGCCACGATTAGCCGTTGAAGTTCCTGTCGATTCCAATGGCACCTCTTTCAATCCATGATGCTGTTCACTCCAATTCTGGTTATAAACATTGTTATCATGATTTCCCGCACTTGAAACGCCAACTTTGAAGAACTCATTAAACGGAGGCAAGAGCAAGGCTGCCCCTGTCATAAATCCGCCACCAGAATGACCATAGATTCCAACACGATCAGTATCGATCCATGGATATCTACGACCGAGTTCCTCGATTCCAGCTTTCTTATCGGCCAAGCCATAATCGCGAAGGTTAAAGTATCCGAAGCTGTGATAAGCATTGGAACGTGCTGGGTTTCCACCTCGGTTGCCAATCTGAATAACAATAAATCCTAATTGTGCCAATTGCTGCAGCGAAGTCGAAGTTGTAAAAGTGGAAGAAACGCTCTCGGTCTGCGGCCCTGGGTAAACGTACGCAATGATTGGATACGATTTCTTGGCGTCAAAGTCGCCCGGCTTCCACATATTTCCATAAATGTCATTCACGCCATCCGCAGCTTTCACAACAAATGGTTCAGGCATTTTCCAGCCTGCTGCAACTAGGCGAGAAATATCCATTTCTTCTAGCGGCATGACTTCATTACCGTCTTTATCAAGTAGAGAAATCTTGCTCGGCAAATCAATTCGGCTAGCTGTATTCACGATAAATTGCTTATCATCCGAAAGACTAGCACGGTGATCAGCCGAACCCGGGTTCAATAATTGCAAGTTATTCCCATCGAGTTTCACTCGATACAAGTGATTAAAATAAGGATTTTCTCCTTCTTCTCTACCCTGGCCACCAACCCAGATCATTTCCGATTTTTCATCCAATTCTGCAATGCTAGATGCTCGCCAAGGACCACTCGTAATGGCATTTTTCAACTTTCCATCATTGCCATAAAGATAATAATGCCCCCAGCCTGACCGCTCAGAAAACCAAACAAAATCTCCACCTGGCTTCACATATCTCACATTTTGAGTTTCTAAAAACGCATTCTCAGTTTTCTCAGTCAGCAAAACTTTCATTGATTTTGATTTCAAATCAAGTTCTATCAGCTCCAAATTTCGTTGCAATCGATCTCTTCTCACAAATCGTAGAGAGTCACTGGTTGTGTCTTGGAAGTGAATATCAAAAATCCGCTGATCTTTATATCTCTCAACCGGAAGTTTTTCTAGCTTTTTTGCTTCTCGATCAAAAGCAAAAACTTCAACTTGACTCACGTCAGCATCGCCAGGCATCGAATACTTATAGGTAAGCAATGTTGGACGAGGTTCGGAAAGCGAATTCACCAGCCAAAGGTCTTTGACTTTACGGCTATCTCCTCGCGTTACATAAAAACGATTGGAATCTTTGCTCCAAGTTACTCGCGCCCGAACTCTGCCTTCCTTGTCTCCAGATTGCTGGCCCTGCGTTTGTTCTCCGTCATCTTCAGAACCCGTTCCTTGACGGGCACCAAAACTGTAATTATCCGCCCCGTCAGTGGTCAATTGAATCGGATCAGATTCCTTTTCCCGCTTCTCATCCAAGTATTCAACATAAAAAAGGTTGTGATCCTTGGCGTAAACGTAACCCTTTTTGTCAGGAGATTCATTCTTAAAAGCGTTCGCGTTTCCGGACTGTGCGCCACCACCGCCACGGCGGCCCGTATTATCAGATTGGTTGCTTCGGACTTCACCAAGCTTCTTCAGTGCCCCCGATTTTCGATTATATTCGTAGCGCATATTGTCGCAAACAAAGCGCATGATCAACTCATCTTTTTCGTCAAAAGTGACAGTGCTGATCCGCAAAGTAGTGGAATCAATTGGTTTGAAATTTGCCTCAGTAATCAATGCCGCCATTTTTGCCGAATCAAATAATGGCTCCTTCTTTTTGGCTTTAGAGTCAACTAGCCAGTACTTCGTACCGGTCGAATCACTCCAGCTATACCAAAAACGATTTGTCTTATTGATCCATCCTGGGCTTAAATTCGAACTATAAAGATATGGAGAAAGTGAAGCCGAGGTGTACTGGTTTGCCAATTTCCAATTTGCAACATTCTTATGTTGATGAGTATCTAATTGACCAAATGAAAGGGAACTGATTCCAATGGCAGCCGTTGCCAAAATTAACATCCGCGATCGAAAACAACGAGACATGATTGAGAGTTTTAGCAGAATACAACGCTGCTTCAACATAAATATTGTTTCTAACTCAATATCTTCAACCTAACAAATCTTGATGATTCGGCAACTTCAGGATTTGCGCCCATCAAAATTAACTAAAATTGACATCAATGCTAATGATGATCCCCTTTGTACTACTGAATGAGCAGGCGAAAAATGAGATCGAAACATATCCCGTCGTCATGATTCACGGGGCCGGAGGAGGAGCATGGGAGTACGATTTTTGGACCTCTACTTTTCGAAAAGGTGGCTTTCACACAATTTCAAAAAACCTTAATCCAATAAACGGAAGATATCAAGACACATCCTTTCAAGATTATAAAAACCAAGTCATCGAGTGGATTCCAAACCTGCAACGACCAATTCTTATTGGAGCTTCAATGGGCGGAATTCTTGCGCTGTCAATTTCGTCACTGGTAAGTCCAAAGGCCATAATCCTAATCAATCCTGTTCCTCCCGTTGGCTTTCGAAATCCTCCAAAAACTCCATACCCTCAACTAATCGAATGGGAAAATGGACCGCTAAAAGATTCGATAGATGCCATGCCAGACTCTGATCAGGAAACGATAATCTGGGCCCATAAACTTTGGCGGAATGAGTCTGGAACTGTGCTCAATACAATTTCAAACCCCGGTATCAAGATTCAAAACCCCGAATGTCCAATCCTCATGGTCATTTCAGAAGCCGATACCGATATCCCTCCAGAAACATCCAAAAAACTTGCGCAACACCTCAATGCCGATACTCTTCTCCTACCAAAAACATCCCATGTCGGGCCACTTCTCGGTAAAAATGCAGAGTCAATTGCTAAATCTGCATTGAATTGGTTAAGAAAGAATCTGAATTGCCAGGGCCAAAAAGCGAGGCAATGAAAAGGTTGGTATCTTAATACCGACGAGATCAAAGATGCTCTCTTCCTCAAAATATTTTTCATATATCATTTTTGAGTATGAATAGAGATGACTAAAAAATGAGCGAAGCTTCTGTCAGCATTTTTCATGGCCCAAATCAGCCGTTAACAATTGAAAGCCAACATCTCCCAATTGGAGAGCTTCAGAGCAATGAAGTTTTGATTAAAATTCAATTGGCAACAATTTGTGGTTCTGATATCTGGTCATTTTCAGGAAGTCGACCTACCAATGCCCCTCTCACGATGGGCCATGAAGGTGTCGGCATTGTTATCGAATCAGCCCGCAGAGATATTCAACCGGGACAAAGAGTAGTTTGGTCAATTGTCGATGCCTGTGGAAGATGTCCGTATTGTACAGATTACGACTTGCCCCAAAAATGCGATCAACAACTCAAATATGGACATACAGACAGCAATCTAAGCGGAACATTTGCGAGCCACATGCTTCTCCGGGCCGGCACGACCATTCTTCCTGTTTCTCCGGATCTCAATGATGCGCTTGCCTCAACTCTTTGCTGCGCTTGGTCAACTGCCGAAGCATGCCTAGAACAACTACCTACAGATGCCCGAACCATCACTGTCGTGGGATTGGGAATGGTTGGAATTGCGGCTGCATTTTTGGCTCAAAGAAATGGCAGAACCGTATATGTCCTTGATAGTCGAGAAGACAAGCAAGCCTTAGCAAGAGAGATCGGACTCCAAACTTCAATTCCTGTTCAGGTTGATGCCGTTATCGAAGCAACTGGGCACATCCAACCTTTTGAGCAAGCATTAGACCAACTCCGAACCGGAGGCACTGCCGTAATCGCCGGACTCGTTCATCCAGAATCTCACATCACTTTCCCCATTGAACGACTTGTCAAAAAATCTTGGCGTTGGATCGGAGTGCACAACTACAATCCCAGGCATCTCCATCGAGCTCTTGTAAACGCCCATGCGTTTCAAGACAAAATAGAACCAGCAAGAGTTTTCAGCCCTGCATTTGAACTTGAAGAAATTGATTCTGCCATGAAAGAAGCGCATTCCGGAAAATGGCTTCGTGTTCCCCTAAAACCTCCAACAACATAAAAAAACCTCAGCCAATTGCAATCTTGGCTGAGGGACATATTCTCTATGAAAGATTAGTTTCCGGTTTTTGAGCCATATTTTTTTGCGGCACAAATTCCACATCCGTCATGTTCAATCTCCGAATCATCAACTCCAAATGGAAATGTAAATGATGGAGCTGCTGCGGCTGCTACTGCTGGCGGGAACTTCAATGCTTGATCCATCAGCATCACAAGGTCATTAAGATGCTCAAGCGTCAAAGAGTCCTTAATCTTCGGCAATGCTGCTGTAATTGCCGATTTTTCAGCTTTCATTTCAGCCAATGCATAAGCCCGAATATCACTTGTTGGCGATGATAGCTTTTCAATGAGAGTATTGACCATCGTTCTCTGAACGGATCTTCTATAACGATCAACTTTAGGAGCCGACATTGTCAACTCAGACCAAACAGCAACACGTAGATCGTTTAGCATTTCCTTCACAGAATATGCCTTTCCTCCGTATGAAGATTCATTATCTAACATTCGGCCGAGTCGACCATTGTTAAGTAATCCACTGATCACGCGATTTTGAGCAGAAGTGATTCGTCCTGCGCCAGAGTCATTGCCAGTGCGTGCAACAACATCAATTGGATTCAACCAAGTTGGTGCAACTAAAACGTTGTCGCCCAGCCACTTCACAGCCGCTTTTTGCCGATCCTGCGGAACTGGGTTATAGACCAAACCGCCGCGTCCCGCATGATAGTCGGTTTGAACGACACCGCCTACCATAGTCGTCACATGACCAATATATCGATTAAATTGCGACCAAAGCGAACCGTGCCATGTAGCCAGATCACTGTAGTCTTTTCCAAATTTTGAAGTGCCCGGCAATAAGTAACCGACAGACCGTTTTAAGTTCGTTACACCATAAGTGCTTGCCACAACAGCATCATCTCCCAATGCTTCAGCTTGCGCTGTAGGATCAGAACCGTTAAAGTTATCGTAAAACCTGAGAAGGGGATTTGCAACCTGCATTCCGGCCCAAGCATCTAATGTTGCAAATTCATCTTCAGGTTTAGAAGCCGAAATTGGAGCATAACCCCATTTGATCGAATACTTATCATAAGGGCCAACAATCGGAATCAAATTCGCGCCGTCTCCAGGTTGAGCGACATAGTTAAATCGAGCGTAATCCATAATTGATCCCGCCGTTCCATTTTCGCTAGTCCATTTCGGATCTCTGAGCCATTCTGTTGGCACCATTGCCGAACTCTTGCCGTTATGGGGCAAGCCCAAGGTATGACCAACTTCATGGGCCACAACAAATCGCAATAGTTCTCCTGTCAGCTCAACTGGAAATGGCATTTTTTGGGCTCGCGGATCATTTGCCGATGCTTGCGAAAAATACCACTCATTAGAAAGCTTTAACACGTCATGCCACATAATCACGTGAGCACTGAGGATCTCGCCACTTCTCGGATCAGCGACATGGGGGCCCATCGCATTGGCAATTGGCAGTGGAGCCCACCGAATTACAGAATGTCGAACATCTTCTGGACTCCAATTCGGGTCTTCTGCTTCTGTAGGGGCATCTTTCGCAATAATCGCATTCTTAAATCCAGCTGCTTCAAAAGCGACCTGCCAGTCCTCAATTCCTTTCTTGATATAGGAATGCCAAATCTCAGGGACTTCGCGACTAATGTAATACACGATTGGCTCAACTGGCTCACTCAGTGCTGCTGAAGGATCTTTTTTCTCTAACCGGTATCTGGAAATATATGCATGAGCTTCAGTTCCTTGACCTTGGCCATCATATTCTGTAAAACCGTATGAAAAGTATCCAACGCGGGAATCAGCAAGCCGTCCCATCATTGGTTTTTCGGGCAATAGAACAAGGCTTGTGTGAATTGAGCCTGTAGCACTGCCTCCTCCGCTACGCCCCGCCGCAGCTGCGCCACTCACGGTTCGTGTCACTTCAACATTGATATTTTCTGGAAAAGCAACAACTCGATCGACAAAAGACCGTGAAGCATCAATGTTTCCGGCGGAACCACCCCTAAATTCGGGAATCCCATTGATAAAAAATCGTGAAACATCAACAAGCATGCCTCCTGATTCCGAAGTCGCTTTCACATCCAGAGATAACACAATCGGATCAATATTTGAACCAGCGACTGCACGTTTCATGGCTTCGCCGCCTTTTGCTCTTACCGAATAATCCACGGTGCGAACCAATATAGCCTTGCCTCGCTTTTCAAATCTAATGACTCCCGTATCCAAATCAGAACCGGAATAGCCACCAGAAGGAGTCGTCTTGTTTTCGGAATAAATAAGAAACTCGCGGTTAAGCATTGCTTCTGAAATTTCAAACAAAATTGAGTTCTCTTTAACATAGGCGTTAAACATCCCTTCCTGCTTAACATAATCTTTAACGGCCTTATCCCAATCCGACTCTTTAGGCTTATCATCCGCTTTTTGAGGATCAGTTGGCTTTGTGCCGCCATCTTGAACCGCATCAAGTACTGAACTTATTGGCGTCGAGCTAGGCGAATAGTTGTCAGATATTGCCAACGGCAAAAATGTCCCTTTGGCAAGAATCGAGGCTGCAACAATTGTCATTCCAAATGTCATAAGTGAATCACCACTCAATCAATATGACACGAATTCAGGATTAGTTCCTTAGTTTTATGTAAGTTCTGCTTTTCCTTCCGCCAGCAAAGAATCATCCGAAACTTCGACAACCGCGTGAGTAACCGTTTGGTCTAAGACATCTAAACCAAGTTGCCCGGCAAGTTCATGGGCACGATGAAGCATTTCAGAATGAAAATCTCTTCGCTCTAACGATTCAAGATAATTCACGGGCTGAGTATCAACCAAAAATCCTTGCCGCAACGGATCTTTCCAAACCATGACTAAGCGATATTGGTCGAAAGATTCGGCATTAGGGTCGTTTTCGTGCTTTCCAGCGTCCAGAAATGTATCCTTTCTTATGGCAAGACACTGAAATTTAGCGACACATTTTCCCCGTTCACCCCAAAAGAAAATTGGTAAAAAACCTTTAACATTTTGGTAGGTGCCAGCACGCAAATTCAAGGAAAATCTGACTGTGTATAGAGAAACCAACATTGCACCGATAAACAACGCCCCCGCGACATAAACTTCCGGCCAATTGACTGACCTTATATTTTGTGTAGCGTGCATCAGCACAAGCCCAGCAACAACAACAACTGCAAGCCCCCACAATCGTTGCCGATTAGGAGTCTGCCATGTCAAAATGGAACCATCCTTTTCGTTCTTTTCCTCTAAATAGCCACTCATAAAAACTTAACCGTAACTTGATTATAAGATATTTTCAAAGAATTGAAGAAATATTGAACGAATTTAATGCCTGGCTCCGTCCCCGAGAGGCTACTAAAACCCAGATTTGCGCCCAGACCAACTTCATTCCAATTGGTAAACTCACATCAAATGGTGCCGGATGGGCAATGTAAAAAAGCACAAAACCAAGAGGGAAAACAATCGACTCTCTTTAATGGCCATGTGTTTCAGGCTCCCATCGCCCAAGATTCTATCATTCGCCAAATCAGTGCGGTGCTGGACACAAAGGAACAAACACAACCCATGCCTAACGAAAACTTTGATGCCGATGTAATTGTTATTGGAGCTGGCCCTGGAGGCTATGTTGCTGCCATTCGATGCGCTCAACTTGGAGCGAAAGTCACCGTTATTGAAAAAGAATATCTCGGTGGTACATGTCTAAACTGGGGATGCATTCCTTCAAAAGCCATGATTGGAAGCGTTGAGCGGCTAAACGACGTCAAACATGCCGGCGACCTCGGCGTTGTATTACCGGAAGGGGAAATCAAAATGGACTTCCAAAAAATGATGGCCCGCAAAGACAAAATTGTCCAAACCCAGCGAGGCGGTGTTGGTTATCTTTTCAAGAAAAATGGAATTACTCATGTTGAAGGATTTGCAAAATTCATCGACAAAAACACTATCGAAGTCGATAAAGACGGAAAGAAAACAAAGTTAAAGGCAAAGAACTTCATTCTTGCCATGGGTTCTTCTGTTATTCACATTCCAATTCCAGGTCTAGAAGGCAAAAGTGAGGATGGAGTCTGGACAAGTGACGATGTGATCGCCGCTACAGAAGTTCCAAAGCGAATGTTAGTAATTGGTGGCGGCGCCGTCGGAGTTGAGTTCTCTTATGTTTTCAATGGCGTGGGAACTGAAGTCACTATCGTAGAAATGATGCCGCACCTTATTCCATTCTTTGATGAAGACCTTGGCAAAGAGCTTGGAAAACAGCTTTCAAGGTCTGGAATCAATGTTAAAACTGGATCAAACCTTGATAAAGTTGAAAAACTACCCGGAGGAGGCTGGAAGTGCTTTGTCACATCAGCCGGCAAAACGGAAGAAATCGAGGTCGATGTTGTGCTACTTGGTGTTGGTCGAAAAGCAAATATCGATGGTATGGATCTCGATAAAATTGGTGTTAAATTACACCGTCGTGGTGTTGAAGTCAAAGACGATACACTTCAAACCCATGTCGATAATATATATGCAATTGGTGATGTCACTGGTCGTATTCAATTGGCTCACGTTGCCAGCCATGAAGGAATTGTTGTCAGCCATAATATATTAGAGGGCAAAAGCGAAAAAGTCAGCTATAAAGCTGTTCCAAATGCCGTATATACCGTTCCCGAAGTTGCTTCGGTAGGTTTAACAGAGGGCCAAGCTCGCGAACAATACGGAGAAATTAAAATTGGGAAAGGTACTTTCCGACCGAATGGAAAAGCCATGGCGTCCGGTCACCAAGAAGGATTTGTAAAAGTTATCTTTGATGCGAAATATGGTGAATTCCTAGGCATGCACATGATTGGCAGTCACGTCACAGACATGATTCACGAAGGTGTTATTGCTTACAACCTGGAAGCAACTCTGGAAAGTTTAGTCATGTCGATTCATGCGCACCCAACAATGGCCGAAGTAGTTCTCGAAGCATTTGAAGATGCGCACGGCATGGCAATTCACAAAGCCTAACAAAAAGACAAAGTTTGCCGCTCGGGCCCGAGGCCAATCCCTCGGATTCTCATCCTGAGAATCCTCCGCCCCCGAGCGGCGGACAATTTTATCGAGACCACCAAGGATTGGTCTTTCGAATTTTCTCCAAAACAGGGCACCCCTCAACGTGAGCTCCTGGCAAATACCCAAGGCTCATCAGAAACTCGCCCGTTATCTCTCCACCTGTAAATTTGAATGTATTCTTAAACAGTTTTACCCATAGAATTTTGTCCACTCCTAACTCCAAAGCGTTTTTGTCAAGCCAATTCTCAAACGAGCCAAACTCACTTTGAAGAGCCAGAATCACTTGAGCATTATGGATCGCCGCCATGATTTTTAACCGATTACGAATGATTCCAGAGTCAGACAATAACTCATTAACTTTTGTGTCTCCAAAATTTGCAACTTTTTGAATTTCAAAATTATCGTATGCCAAAGAAAACCCAGTTCGTTTCTTAAGAATTGTCTCCCAACTTAGCCCCGCCTGATTGATTTCTAAAATCAAACGTTCAAAAAGAGCATTATCATTGTCACGAATAGGAAAACCATATTCGTTGTCATGATAAGATTTATGAACCGGATCAATTCCTAGTTTAGAAACTGCCCCACAATATCCAGGCAACTCTGAAAACGTAGACATATCTATACATTACCAGTCTGAATCCAAATTATTTTCCCGAATGAACATTTAGTAAAATTTTTCGTCTCTACTCAAACTATTTGGTGACATCTTTCATGAAAACTCCATACTTAAAGAATATGAAGTGGCGCGCATTCTTTCCGCTCCTGGCTATTTTGGCCCTCTCTAGCATTGGTTTTGCCCAGGAATCAAATTCCGGACAAGCCACACCACCCGAAAAGCCAGCTCTAACGGCTGAATTAAAAGCCGAAATTATCGCTGGAATTACGGAAATTGTTGATAAACGTGCTTTTGTCCCAGGATTAGATTTTAAGAAATGGAACGAGCTGATTATCAAACATCAATCTAATTTTGATAATGCAAAAGATGAAAACCAGTTTGTTGGAGCCGTAAACAGAGCCCTTCGTGAATTCGGAATTTCCCATGTAGGATTAAGAACTCCCCGTTCAGCCGCCGCTCGTCAAGGATCAGGTGTAACGGTTACTGGACACGGTTTGACGGCTGAAAAAACTCCAAAAGGATTAAAAGTCACAAGCATCATTGCGCAAAGTCCAGCTGAAAACGCCGGCTTAAAAGCCGGTGACCTGATTGTATCAATCAACGGCCAACCAGCAGAAGATGCAAACAGCATTCCCGTCAGTGATGGCGCACCTGTGACTTTAACCATCATCAATACAGAAGGAAAGGAACTCACCATTCCGCTAGTTGCAAAACAATTTGTAACTGCGACAACCGATGAACTGACTTGGATTGACTCGGATACTGCTCTAATTCGAATTCGAAGCTTTAGTAAAGGCTACGAGCGAAGCAATATCGAAAAAATGGTCACCGAGGCCAGCAAAGGTAAGCGAATCATAGTTGATTTGAGAAACAATGGCGGTGGAGCCGTTTCAAACTTAGGACATCTCCTAGGACTCTTTATTGATTCAGAAAAGCCCGTTGGAACCTTCGTGAATAGACAAAATGAACAAAAATATCTAGTAGAAACTAAAGATAAAGAACCCTCCGTCATCAAAATTGCGGACTGGCTGACACAAAAATTTCGACCTTATAAAAACCGTAATGTCAAAGATGTCTATTCCGGAAAAGTTGCCGTTCTAGTCAATCGAGGCTCTGCCAGTGCAAGCGAAATCTTTGCCGCTGCAATGCAAGATGTAGTCAGTGCAAAAGTTATCGGAAGCGCAACTCGGGGTGCAGTATTGGCTTCAACATACGGAAAGCTTCCCGGGGGATACGAGCTTCAATTCCCAGTCAGCGACTATGTGACAATCAAGGGTATTCGGTTAGAAGGAAACCCTGTTAAACCCGATATCGAAGCATCCGGTAAAGATGTCACCGGACAAGATGCTGCAATTGCTGCTGCAATTAAGGCTACTTCAAACTAAAAATATCGCCAAACATTACAAAAGAAATCCTTTTCTATTTTTAGAAAGGGATTTCTTTTTCAACTGATTTCAATCCAAAAACTTCAACATCTACACCCGGAGAAAAGTGAGCATAGTCGGGTGTACCCGAAACTAAAATTCCAGAAGAATGAACCAATTCATCTTGAATACTTAAGACTTGAGCTCTTGAGATCCTATAAGGATCATGGAATACTCTGCCAACAAACAACCGATTCCCTTTTTTAGAAAACAACGCATATCGCTCTACAAACCAAAACTCCAAACTCCCCACCTCCGCCAAATACGGTTCTTCAAAGACTTTTGATTCCAGATCCGAGTTAATCTTTGTTCCTTTCCGTTGAGATAGATACTGAATCGAATCATCCAAAAAACTCAGGTGCATTGTGGACCAAAAATACGGAAGCCCAAACCAAAACCTGGCTATCTTGACTGCAACTAAGTTTGCCGCCTCTAAACTCAAAAAATAGACTCCAGGAGTACCACTTGAATCCAAAACATAAACCCGAACATTTGTTTCATGAAAAGCATTAAAGCCGGGAACCATTGGCAAACCTCGTAATCGAATTCCAGACATTGTAAATGGAACCAAGCCAACATATGTTTTTCCATCAAATGTATCAACTTTAAGTTCGGGTGGAATCAGTTTTTCAATTTCGCTTGGATCAACCTCCCAATGGAGGAAAGTCAAGTCCGACCATCTCTGATACATCACTGGAGGGCCAACCGGACGGGATCGCACCTTCAAGCGGTCAATATCAGCACCAATCACTCCCTAATCAACCTCAGGATAACGATTATCCAACCCGCAAGCCACCCCACCAAAGAACCATTTACTGATCAACCCTCTGTTCCTAGCGACCATCCAGTAACCACAACGAATTGGCCATATCAAGGGAGAAACTCTCAAAAATTTGGCAAACCACCCCCAACCAAGTCTTTCCATGATAAACAAAATCCCATCTGCACCATTAAATTGTCTGCCATCATTACTGATAACAATGACTTGGCGCTTTGCAAGTTCAAAAATCTCATCTGTCATTGGCGGCCGAGGTGTATTTTGATATGTGACAATTTGAAAATTGCGGGCTTTATCTTTACGGCGCACCATTTTTGCCGATGCGGAACATAGTCCACATTCTCCATCCCATATCATCCAATGGCGCTGATTGCTCATCTACATATCATTCTAACGCTATTCATTTATCACTGTGTTGACGACATGAAACTAAAGACTTTCTCTATCCTCGAGAAAAGCTGATCTCGAAATTGCTTTTCTGCCTCCCATTCGAGTATCGCTTCTTCGACTTGAACTGGCTGTAATACAACTCGATCTGTCGGCTTCAATTGCCCTAACTTCCATTGGTCAGATCTTGCGATAGAACCGATTTTTTCATATCCCCCAATTGTTGGACCATCAACTCCGTGAATGAGAATTGTGCCGTCCGGAGTTAACTGAACAATTCCCGGCCCACTGGCTTCGCTCACTCCTGCCGCCGAGACTCCATCTAAGTTCGATTTCACCCGAATACCCATCCGACTCGTCATGGTGACTTCTCCAATCACTTCTGCAAAATCAAACCGAGGAATCCATTTCAAGTGTCGCAGGTCAAACTCAATTTGCTCGGCTATGCGCCAATTTCCAATTTGTTTTTGCTGGAAACCAAAATCATATTGATCTCCTGCTCTCATTGGCTGAGTCGGAGCTTCTTTCTCGACGGTAATCCCTGCCAAATATGCAGTTCCAACTACCGATTCAAACTGAACAGTTTGGCCCGCCTTTAACGAAACTCGACTAAAACCGTGTTGAAACTCGCCATCTAATTCAAATCCTCCTTTCCAACACCCAATACCAATAACTCCATGGGAATCAGATCGAAACTTGCAAGGCCCACTGATTTCCAAAACGATTCCATCTCGCAACCCCGCAAGTCCAAGAGCAATTCCCGCCAGTTTTTCATCCGCTGGCCCTCCGGCTGGAAACCCCAAATGCCGAAATCCTGAACAGCCAGGGTGAACGACACGATTGATTTGAAAAGTAGATTCAACAATTAAACTCAATAACCAACCTCGTATCCCGCGGACTCCAATCCAGCCCGGACAGCTTTTATCGTGTCCACACAGTCACTTTCATCCCCATGTAAACAAATGCTATCCACTTTCGGTGCCAGATGCAACGCTTGTTCCACCTTTTCCGAAATCGATTTCAACATCGCATTAGGTTCCGTCCGTGGAAGTAACGAGCCATCGATTTGATACCGACGATCAGCAAAGCCTTCTGTTATAAACGGAACTCCAACTGTTTCAGCAATTGTTTTGTGAAAACTATCGGATAATCCCATTAGTGGCCTTCGATGACGAACCAGTAATGCGACTAAAGCACTTCCGGCAAAACCATGTCCAACGGCCGATTCACTATAAAAAGCACCATGCGGCTTAATATAATCTAAGCGCGCATTCCAAGAGGAAAATTGCCTAATCACGCTGGCCAGCAAATCACCTTCCAATCCAGAATCCTCAAAATTTCGACGCCCAAACCCTTCTCGATCCGGGTATCCAGGGTGCCCCCCAATTCGCAGACCTTTCTTTCCAGCAATAGATGAAATTGATTGCGTAATTTCAATTGAACCAGCATGAAACCCAGTACAGATATTAACACTTGTAGCATATTGCATCAGTTCTATATCCCACTCATAGCCTTCTGCAATATCAACATTTAAGTCAATTTTCTTCAACAGTTACACTCCTCTTACCAAATCTTGCTGCAAATTCGATTTCTGAAATGGCTTCAAAGATAACTTTATCACCCACATTTATCTCGCAAGTTGGAGGCTCTAAAGTCATAAGCTTATGGGGAGATCGACCAATGAGCCACCATCCACCTGGCGTCTCCTGAGGATAAATTCCAACCTGTCGTCCCGAAATTCCTACCGACCCCGATGGCACCGAACTTCGAGGAGTAGCGCGCCGTTCCAACTGCGATAATTCATTGGGCAAATACCCCAGATATGGAAATCCAGGAGAAAAACCAATTGCATAGCATTCAAACGTAATCGATTGAAATCGCTCAATGAAATCCTCTTTCTCCATGTTAAATACCCTTAATGCCTCAACGAAATCTAAACCTAATTCAAAGCAAATTTCTAAATGAATTATCCGCTCTTTTTGCTGGAAATAGTTGTTTTTTTTGCAGACAATTTGTAGTATTTCAATAATTTCTTCAACATTGATTGCGTCTACAATTACTCCAACTGATCTGTAGCTGGGAATGACGTCAATAACACCTTTAATTTCTTCCCTTCGTATAGAATCTGCAATCATCGCTGCCGAACATTCAAAATCTCGTAAAATCAAAAGAGATTCGCCAATTCGGTCAATCGTCATAAATACAGCATATCCCCATGTCTCAAAATCTTAAAAACACATTGAAAATTGTTCTCGGACCAAAATCCCAAATTCCCTCATATGCAACATCCGGGTCTGCCGGAATGGACCTCCGATCCACTGAATCTGTAACTCTGAACCCTGGCGAACGCAGACTGGTGCCAACCGGATTAAAGATTGCAATCCCTCACGGATTTGAGGCGCAAATCAGACCAAGATCTGGCCTTGCCCTTAAACACGGAATCTCAATGGTAAACACTCCCGGAACAATCGATTCCGACTACAGAGGAGAGGTTGGAGTGATTCTGATCAATTTAGGTCAGTTTACGGTTACACTAGTTGAAGGCGAAAGAATCGCCCAAATGGTGATCTGTCCCATCGAACAAGTTAACATTGAAGTCGTCAAAGTATTGGACGAAACAGATCGAGGAGATGGTGGCTTTGGAAGCACAGGAATCAAATAGCAATAAAATCAATTGTCCCGCATGTCAAGCATCAAATGCCAAAAAGGCAAAAGTTTGTGCAGTTTGCGGAACGCCCCTTCATGTTCCCAAAGGAGAAATGGATTCCGCCATTTACCAAGATCTAGGGCGAGCAAACCTATATCGAATGAGGGGACAAACTAAAGAAGCCATTGATTTATGTCTTTCCATTTTAAGAAAAGCTCCCAATAATATAACGGCTCACTCGCTACTCGGAGATATCTATTACGATCAAGATGACCTCCGACAAGCCGCCGAATGGTACGAACTAGCTAGCCAACTCGATCCAACAGCAGAAAGAGAAAAGCAACTTCTCGAAAGGATTCGCAATCGAATTGAATCTAGCGACCATCTACAAACCCTGGAACAACTTGGAGTTCAAGAATCTGCCCCTCCCGTTCGCCGATATCTTTACGGTGGAATTGCCCTGATCGTGGTTGTTGGAGTTCTCGCATTTTTTGCGGGGAATGCGGTTCAGCCAAATTCAATGGCAAACAAACCCTTAGTCAATCCAATTACAGTTCCGCAAAATCCAAATGCAAGTCAATTGGAACCAAATGTCGTTGTCGATTCAAGCGAGCGCAACAGTATTGCCAATGATATGGAAACTCTTGCCCTCCTAAAGCAAGGACAAAGAAAAGATTTCCTTCTTGATGCAATTCAAATTGTCGATACTGAAGAAATCATCATGACTGTGCGTTTCGATTCAACCTATCCGGCATCAGTCAATGCTCTTTTTGCCGCCTCCGATGTTTTCACACTTCGGCCAAATACAATGGCGGCTACCATCCGCGTTATCAAAGACCAACGAATCTATTTCAGCGGACAAGTCACCCGTCAAGCATACGACGAGGCTCAAGCCCTTTCATCTCAATCAGATCCAAATTTCGAAACGATTGCTGCTCAAGCCTTTCCAACTGCGTTCAATGCGAGTCCCACAAATGTAACCGTCCCCCCGCCGGTAGCAAATTCAAATACAACCGAAGCGACCAAAGAGGAAACTCCAACAAAAGAAACTACGCCCAAATTAAATCAGGACGGAGAATAATTGTCTGAGTGCGCTCTGGTCCAATACTAAGAATTGCGGCCGGTACCCCTGTGAATTCTTCGACAAACCGAACGTAATCCTGAACCGATTTCGGCAAATCTTCCCATTTCTTTGCGCCTGAAATATCTTCAGTCCAACCAGATAAAGTAGTCGTACCTGCAGAAACTTTCGACCAATCATCGGCGGAATAAGGCATCGAATCACATATCTGTCCATCAACACTGTAAGAAGTGGCCACATCTAAATCTCCAACTCCAGCCAAAACATCTAACCGAGTTAAAATAAGACCACTCATCGAGTTAATCCGACAAGAGTGACGCAAAGCTACCAAATCAAGCCATCCGCAACGCCTCGGCCGCCCCGTTGTCGTCCCATATTCGTGCCCCTGATCTCGGATCTGCTGTCCTATAGAATTATCCAGTTCCGTGGGAAATGGACCTTCGCCAACTCGCGTTGTATAAGCCTTCGCCACTCCCAAAACATTGTTGATATCTCGCGGCCCAATTCCGGTTCCTAAGCAAGCACCACCCGCAATTGGATGAGAGCTCGTAACGTAAGGATACGTCCCATGATCTAAGTCTAAAAACGCGCCTTGTGCTCCTTCAAAAAGAACTTTTTTTCCGGCAATCACGGCTTCTTGCAATGCCAATTCGCCATCCTTAACAAATGGGCGAATTCGATCAGCATAGGACGAATATTCTTGGAAAATAGCATCAAAGTCCATTTCCTTTCCACCGAGCAAAACCATAAGCCGATTCTTAAATTCAAGAACCGTTTTCAATCTTTCCGCAAAGATCTCAGGATCAACGAACTCACCCATTCGTATTCCGAGTCTCTGAACCTTGTCGGTATACATAGGGCCAATTCCTCGACTAGTTGTTCCAATTTTGTTAGAACCTCGCGCCGATTCTTCTAGTACATCGAGTTCTTTATGATAAGGAAACACAACGTGGGCCGCCGGGCTAATTCTAAGCTCTCCCAGCTCAGATTGAATTTCAAGCGTTCGATCAAGTTCTTCAAGCAAACTCTTTGGACAAATGGCCATGCCTCCGCCAAGAATAGACAATGCATCAGGATGCAATATCCCAGCCGGAAGCAAATGAAATTTAAAGGTTTGGTTTCCAATAATAACGGTGTGCCCCGCATTATTTCCCCCGCTATACCGAACAACAATCTCAGCTTCATGACCGAGTACATCAACCATTTTCCCCTTAGCTTCATCTCCCCATTGAGCTCCAACAATTACTAGCGTAGACATTTTTATTTTTAAGTCCTCTCAAAATTCGCACCGTGCAAAAACAAAAAAGCCGGCGGTTCCTTTTGACCTCATGGCTCGAGGATCCGCCGGCTGTTACACCGATAAGCCTTATCTCGACTCAGATTATTATATCATTTTGATGACTGAAACACGATCAGTCCCAACTTTAAGAAATGTGTTTTTCGCCACTTTTTTTGACCATCTGAGTATTATTTGAGCATGATCGTTGAAAAGGTTTGGCTACCAGAAGTTAAATATTATTGTGTTTTCCACAACGGACCCTATCCCAAAATTGAAACTGCATTTCACAAATTGTTTCAGTTTGCAAATAAGCATAACTTGCCAACCGAAAATTCAATTGGAATCTTTTACGACGACCCTAACAACACTCCTGCCGAAGAACTCAAATCTCATGCTGGCATTCCGGTAAACAGCGACCAAGTTTTATCCTCACCCGATATTGAAATCATTTCAATTCCGGAAGGCAATTATTTTAAAACCACTCACATGGGCCCCTATAGTGGGCTTTTTGATACGTGGCAAACATTTATGGTCGAAACGTCTCAATCAATAGATGAACCTGACTACCAATGGACTTTTGAAATCTATGTTAACGATTGCGAATCGGTTCCAGAAAACCAAATTCAAACCGAACTCTATTGTCGAATAAAAGACTAGCTTTTTGAAATTCGATTTCTTCGCCGGAGTGCCGCCAAAGCTGCAACGCCTAGCAAAGTCAAAGTCGCTGGCTCAGGTACTGCATCGTATTTTAAATCCGCAAAAACTGGCAAATGTCCACCATTGATACCGGCCACATCGATGAGTGATTGAGCAATTGAGCTACCAACCATGCCATTTCCTGTAGTTGTCAAAGCTGCGTCAAAGCTCGTTCCATCATTCCCCCACACTCGATAACTGTGGTTAGCATCGTTCCAGGTCGATGTGCTGTAGCTTGTGCCAAACGCACCCAAATAGTCTGTTCCAATTCCATCGCCTAAGCCTCCTCCCATCATGATCATGTCAAGTCGATCATCCATCCCGCCAGCTCCCGAAGGGTCTTGCGTATGAACAAACCGATAGTTAGCATTGTTATTCCAAGAACCTAATGTATTGATAGGATCAAAAAACTGACCGCGAGAATTGGATCCTGCATTTGAAAGAGTGCCAAACGCACTTTGGCTCGATGTCTGCCAGTTGAAATCTCCCAAAACCATAATCTGATGATCTGCCGCCAGGCTGTTTGCATTAGCGCGAATCGCCTGCGCTTCAATTTGTCGCCGATTTTGATCGTCAGAACTTGAACCAGATTTCATATGAACGTTGTACACGCTCATGACTTCATTCGCCGAAGAATTGCCATTGATCTTAAAATCAAATCGCCAACTATCTCTGGGGTTTGCAGAGGTTCCCCCGGCACCTAATACTAATGTTGGCGCGAGAGCAGTGACTTTGCCCGTGCGGAAAAACATCGCTGTATCACTTGTTGAATTTGTTCCAGTCAACGAACCATACATGACATCCCAGTCACCAGTACTTCCAGATGCGGAATTCATTACGCTCTTCAAAGTATTGGCCGCCGAAACAGATTGAATTTCTTGTGCAAACAACACATCTGGCGAAAAACTCCGACCCTGAAACTGGCCAAATATTGAATTTTGAATTTCTGCCGCTCGGTTTGAACCCGTATAACTAGAGATATTCCAAGTGCCAATACGCAAATTGTCCGCTGATGCCAATGCCGAAACTAAACAGAGCCCAATAACACTGCTATTTCGAAGAAATACAAAATTCACGAATTGAGTTTAGTGAATATCCCTCTCAGCCACTCGGGAAATTACGGGTCAAATTACTAGGTTTTCGTAAAGATTTACAAGAGCTTAACTTGCTTCGTCTAAATCAATGTCTTTCTCCCAGAAACAAACTCGATTCCTGCCTTGCCCCTTTGCTTGATAAAGGGCTTTGTCTGCACTCTTTAAAACTTCCAACCCAGAACGAGTTTGAGAGCTCAATTCAGCAACTCCAAAACTTGCGGTAATTGGTCGATTGTCCCATCGATATACCTCGATCGACCTGCGAATTCTCTCCGCAAGATCATAGGCTTCATCGGCATGATGTGAGCACACTATTGCAAATTCTTCTCCCCCATACCTGGCAATCTCTTCGTCGGCCCCACATTGCTCCTGAGTCAATTTTGAAACCTGCTGCAAAACTGTGTCACCTACCGAATGGCCAAATTCATCATTCAAATTTTTGAAATGATCAAGGTCAAACATAATTACTGAGAAACTTTGGTTCTGACTTGAGGCAGATTCAAAGGCTTCTCTCAAAATTCTATCCAAACTTCGTCGGTTATAAAGCCCGGTCAATGAATCTCTTGCTGCAAGCTTTTCAAGGTTGTTCTCCCGCTCAACCTGTTCGGTTATATCTTGGATTTGTGAAACCAGGAAAAGGGGTTTTCCAGATTGATCGCGAATGATCCTGCCATGAACGTTTGCATTAACAAAATTGCCAGACTTGGTCACAAACCGCTTTGAGAAAGTGTATTCATCCGACTCACCCGATAATGCTGCTTCAAAAATAACTTGACTTTCGTTTAAGTCTTCTTTATAGGTCACATCAGAAAATCCCAACAACAATAGTTCTTCACGCGGATATTCCAGAAGGTCGCAGAATGATTGATTCACTTCCCTCCAACTCCCATCAAGATTAAGCATAACCATCCCTACAGGAGCAGTTTCAAAAATATGCTCTAGCAAGTTTTTACTCGCTTCAAATTCGGCCGATTGCGCTTTTCGAGAAATAGCTAGCCTTTGCACTTCAACCCATTCCTTAACCGAAAATGCCGTCAAACAAGCCAAAACTAGCGACATGCCAAAAATCCAGCTTGGTAACGGAGAAGCCCAACTTTGAATTGTTGCTACTTTTGGTATGACTTGAATTCTCCATTGCGAACTGTAAAGCGACATGTTTTCTTCGGCATGAAAATGAGATGCTTTAGTATTTTCCGAAGTTGTCGAGAAAATTGGAGTACCTTCTTCCAAAATCTTGATATCGTATTTCGATAAATACTCTGAAGGAATGTCAGAAATCAAATCATTCATGATGCAGACTCCTGCCGATATCCCTAGAAATTTGCCATCTCTAAATGCCGGTGCGTAAATCAAAAACCCTTGTCCACCCTGAACAAGATTTAAAATCTTCGAAATGGTTTTCTTGCGTTCGTTCACCGCTCTAGAAACCGCTGTTTTTCGCTTTAGTTCAAAGGTCAGATCTAAATTGATGGCTTTTTCATTGCCTTTTGTTGGCTCAAGCCATTTGATCCGCAAATCTGATCCTATCCACTCTACAACCTTAAACTCAGCAATATCTTTAACATAGTTACTAGCATCTAATCGCCAAGAATCTTCACTATGCATATATCCAGCAGCCATTCGGTCGGACATTCGGTTTAACACATCTGTATTAGACTGCAACCGAGTTTCTAAAAACGTTTTTATTCCGCGAGCCGCTTCTTGAGAAGATCTTCGATTTTGCTCGGCCTCATCAACCAAGGTCCGCGAAAGAAGTAATGACCCGATTCCCAAGACAAAAATAAAGCTACAAACTGGCAACCACCGACAAAATTTGCATATTCGATTTTTTAGACCGAGTTTCTCGGGACGAGTACTCGGACACAAAATTTGCCGCACCCATATATTCTTGGTTGTTCCAAGACAATTCCTTTCATTATCGAACCATTTTCTTGCGAAAAAAATGTCAATTTTTACCCTTCACTTTTTATCAAACTTTTTTATCAGGCCAACTTTTCCCCTCTAGCTTCCACAAAAAGTGAATACCAGTCCTCGCGTGACATTAGAATCTCTGTAGATTTTTCGGCCGACTTTATTCTTTCTGGATTTGTACTACCTACAATCGGAATGATTCGACTCGGATGCCTGAGTAACCAGGCAAAACATACACCCGCCCGATCTGTTTTATATTTTTCAGCCATCTCCCCAATCAGCTTCCAAATAGATATTCGATCCACATGCTCCGGTTCCGAGTCCGATGCTAACCAACCTCCCGCCACTGGTGACCAACTCAACGGCGTCATTCCAAGCTTCAAACATTGATCTAAGGTGCCATCCCGGAATCGATCCAAGTGACCAAAACTCACTTCCACTTGGTTGACAAGGAGTGGATCCGGTAAAGCCGCCTGCAATGTCTCGACAAAACTCGGAGAAAAATTGGAAACTCCAAACCACCTCACTTTCCCCGATCCACTCAACTCTGAGAACGCTTCTGCCACTTCATGAGGGTCCATAAGATAATCAGGTCGATGCAATTGATAAAGATCAATTCGATCCGTTTGCAATCGTCTCAGTGATTGTTCACAACTCCATAAAATATGCTTTTTGCTGAAATCATAGCGATGAGGAGAATCTTCACCCGCGTCTCCTGCCCAACGAATCCCGCATTTGGTAGCTAACAAAATCTCATCACGCATTGTCGGATTCTCCTTCAGTAGTCGACCGTGAATGGATTCACACTCGCCATGCGCATAGATGTCGGCATGGTCAAAAAGTGTATATCCAGACTCCCAAGCTGCAAGTAAAGCTGAGCGACCTACGGCTTCCAATTCCGGTGAAAACTTAGAACGATCCCAGGTTCCGGCAATTCGCATACAACCATATCCAACGGCAGAAACTTTCGTTCCAGATCGGCCCAAATCAAAGAATCTCATGCCAAAAGTTTAGCTCAAACTCTAAAACTGGCAATTCTTACAGTCAATAATTGCGAATTCTCCGTTTTAGCAACTAAATATTAGGTACTTTTATTATTCAGCTTATTCATTTAAGCCAAATTTTGAGAGAGGAATATGAAGAATTACAAATTGTTAAGCATCGCATTTGCTATGCTCAGTGTTTCAGCGGCAAATGCTGTCCTAGTCATAGACCGGGGCCTTCCAACAGCAAACCTAAACAATATTTCTGGAGCAAATCGCTCCAATGTTTCATGGGGATTTGGTCAAAATCCAGAAGACTATTTCACTGGTGATGATTTCACATTAGGATCCACCGGCGATGCCAACAACCCAATTTGGAAAGTTAACAAAATCACAACATGGGCAACTAGTGGCCCAAATGGAGATGCAAACTTTTTCCTTGGCGATCGATATACAAATGTCCGATTGTACGCTGGTGGCCTTTCAGGTATCGGAGTAATCTCAAGCGGAAACTTTTCAATTGGTCAAAGTAATACCGATAACGCAAACATCACAATTACCAAAGTAACCTACCAAAATGGCGATGGTTATCAAGTTCCAAATAACAACTATGTTCAGCTTTGGAAAGTAGAATTCAGCAACTTAAACTTAATAGTTAACCCAGGTGACTTAACCCAGTTTGGTGTTACTGGTGCTGCACGAGATCAGAATTCTGGCAACACTTGGTTCAATCATGCTTCCAATGCCGCACTTAGTGGCAGCACACAAGATGGATCCGACGACCTTTACCGCTACCACACCGTCAACGACCTAATTAGTGGATCTGGTGCATGGACATCTGCCGGAAATGGTTGGGACAAAGCTAGTGATGTTAACGTCCTTGTCGATGCCGAAGCTGTTCCCGAACCAGTGACTCTAGTATTGGCCGGAGCATTATTACCATTGCTTGCAAAACGAAGAAAGAAATCTATCTAATTGGAACAATCAAGCCGCTTCAATGATGTTAATGTTGAGGCGGCTTTGATTTTAACCACGCTTCAGCATCTGTCATCATTTTGGACCCGTGCCTGAGAACATACTCTTTAAAACTAGGCTGAACTGCCGATTTTGCTACCATCCACAGATAAACACTGGCTTGTCGCGCCGCTAAGAACTGGGGCAAGTACAGCAATTGCTCTCTCTCTACTATCCCATTCTCATCGTATCCTGACAAAAAATGTTCAAGCGAACCATATTGACCAGGTTCAATACTATAACTTCCAAAAATAACCGCCAAATCATAAAGCCAAAATCCATCACCACAATCATCAAAATCAATTGGCCTTGCTTCTTTTGGCGTAAACAAAACATTTCGTTCGTGCAAATCAGCGTGAATCAGACCCCAAGTCGAGGAGCATTTCCCAAGGTGCTCTTCAACTTGTCGAAAGGCCATCGCCGACCTTTCCATCGTTAATCTGTGCTCATCCGGAACCCTAGCCCAAGCATCTTTCACCGGAATATCTAACGGACAAGTTTCCCCAAAAAGGCCCTCCCAATCCCAAGCCCCTCTCCGAAACGACTCAGGACGCTCCCAATGCTTCGCATGCGAGTGCATTTGTCCGACAAGTCGCCCTAAACTGTGAGATCTTGAGCGATCTAGATCAGTAACAAACCGACCATTCATCCAACGCATGAGAGTGACAGGACGGTACAAATCCCCAGATTGAACATGTGCCACAACTCCTCCTTCTAAAGTTCGAATTGGTTCCGGAACAACCAAGTTTACATCCCTTTTCAAAGCTAAAAGCCATTCCATTTCTCCCGGAATCAAGCTTTCAAACAATTCGCCACGGCCATGCAGTCGCAGGAGAAATGTGTTTGATCGATAAGCCTCCGAGTCTTTGCCCCCCTGTCCTGTCGCAACCCGAAAAGTGGCGTTCTCTCCATGAAAAATCAGACGAATAGAGTGCCACTCTATGCCAAATTGCGGCAAAACTCGGCGAGCCATTTCACTCAATCGGCGAACTTGACCAAGATAACTCAAATCATGCCAACTGGTGGACACAATTCATCTTAACTGATATTCCTAAACCTTTATGGCAAGGAATGCCCCATTTTCTCGCGTTTAGTATTCAAATACTTCTCATTAAACGCGGTTGGCTGGGCAACTATAGGCACGGTTTCAACCACTTCTAAACCAAACGCCTGCAGGCCGACTCGCTTTTGAGGGTTATTACTCATAAGGCGCATCTTCCTAACCCCTAAATCGTACAAAACCTGCGAGCCCAATCCGTAATCTCGTAAATCGGGTCGAAATCCTAATGCCTCGTTGGCTTCAACGGTATCCATACCCCCATCCTGCAATTCATAAGCTTTGAGTTTGTTAACAATACCAATCCCCCGACCTTCTTGAGCAATGTAAAGCACAATTCCGCTTCCTTCAGCTTCAATCATTTCCAAGGCCATTGCAAGCTGATCACCGCAATCGCATCGCAGAGATCCTAAGATATCGCCGGTCAAACAACTACTATGCACTCGCACTAAAACCGGTTCATCGGGATTGATTTCTCCCTTGACAATTGCCAAAAACGGCTCAGTTTCTACTTCAGCCTCATAAGCGTACAAAGTAAAGTCGCCATGATGAGTAGGAAAATGAATCGGTCCCGCGGCGCAGGAAACCAGTTTTTCATTCTTGCGACGAAATTCAATCAAATCTGCAATGGTAATCATGGCTAAACCATGCTCCGCCGCATAGGCTTCCAGTCCCCCGCCAAGCCTCAGCATCTCGCCATCATCGCCAACTATCTCAACTCCCACAGCCACTTCTTGGAAACCTGCCATTCGCGCCAAATCAACCGATGCTTCGGTGTGCCCAGCTCGTCGCAGAGTGCCACCTTCTTCAGCCCGTAATACCAACATGTGACCAGGGCGCATCAATTGGTCTGGACGAGATTCAATATCACAAAAAACAGCAACCGTTCTTGCTCGATCTCCCGCACTGACGCCAGTTGTTGTTCCTTCTACGGCATCTGCAGTTTCTGCCATTGCCGTTCCAAGGCGAGCTGTATTTTGTTTGGTCATCATCGGAACACCAAGTTCCTCCAACCGACTAGGAGTTGTCGAAATGAAAGGAACTCCTCGACCAAATCGAATCATGAAATTCATGGCTTCCGGAGTGCAAGCTTCTCCCGCCATAATCAAATCGCCTTCGTTTTCCCGATCCGGATCATCGACAACAATTATCATCTTGCCTTCTTTAAGCAAGTCTAGAGCTTCGGGAATGGAAGAAAAAGCCATCGGCAAAACCATTCTACGTCCCCATACAATATCAAAGCCAATCAGACCTATTCAATTCTTCGCGATCATTCCAACATTCACTACCAAATTGTCTACATCTAAAGCCTAGTCAACAGAGCACGATATAGGTAACACTTGAAGTCATATGCGTAAGTCTCAGGTAATTGCTTCTGGTTGGGAGTTTATAAACTCATCAAGAGAAAACCTACCAATAATGAGCAAACCTGGAGTGCCAGACTGGCTTGAAGCCAGAGTTCCAGGATATGTGCACACCGACCTCGTCCGGCAAGGCATCATTGCGCATCCCTTTTATCGAATGAATGAAGCCGGGTGTCAGTGGGTTGATCACGTTGACTGGAGCTATCGTACAAATTTCAGTCACGAAACAGATACAAACCACACCTCGCATATCCTTCATTTTCACGGTCTCGATACTGTCTGCGAAATTTTCCTCAATGGACAATTGATTGGCAAGCATTCAAATGCCTTTCTTCCTCTTGCCATTGATGTTTCTAAGGTCATCAAGCCTGGCGAGAACTCTTTACAAATCGATTTCAAATCAGCCTTTAAGGCCGGTGAAGCCAAGAGAAAAGACTATTTTGCAAAACATGGACTAAAAGATCCAACTGCAAACTTCGATGAGCGTTCATTTGTCAGAAAGCCTCAATATATGTTCGGCTGGGATTGGGGCCCTCGCCTCATCAGTTGTGGCATTACTGCTCCAGTAGAACTCATTTCAAGTTCACAAGAACCAGAAATTTCCAATGTAAATGTAAAACAAACTCACGGCAAAGATGGCTCAGTTTTAGTGCGAGTAGAAATCGAAACCTCAATTGCCATTAACCAACATATTTTAGAAGCCAGTTTAAGCGATGAAACTTACTTCGAAGATCTAGTTCTAAAACAGATTTCAGATACAAATTATGCTGCCGAACTAAATATTGAAACTCCAGAACTATGGACTCCATTTGCCGAGATCCCTCATCTTTATGATCTCAATATTGAAATCTATCGCGAAGATGACACGATTATTCAAGAGATTGAAAAGAAAATCGGTTTAAAAACTATCCAATTGGTTCAAGAGAACGATGAATTCGGAGAATCATTTGAATTCAATCTCAACGGAGAGCCAATTTATATTCTCGGTGCAAACTGGATTCCAGACCACTCATTCCCAGGCACAATAACTCGAAGTCAAGTTTTTGACAAAGTGCAAGCTGCCAAAGATATGGGAATGAATATGCTCCGAGTCTGGGGAGGAGGTCTCATGGAAAGCGAAGATTTCTATGATGCTTGTGACCAAATTGGAATCCTTGTTTGGCAAGATTTCCCCTATGGCTGCGCATACTATCCCGATGACACCGAACACCAATCAGAAGCTACTGAAGAAGCTGAATTCCATATCAAACGATTGCGCAATCGAGCCTGTTTAGCCATTTGGTGCGGAAATAACGAAAACCACACAATGTTCGATGACAAATGGGGCGGAATAGAAAACAATCCAACTCGTCACTTTGGAGAAAACATTTACCATCAAGCACTTGCCGAGGCATGTAAACTTCACGACTCCGAACATCCATATGTCCCTTCATCCCCCTATGGAAAAAACAAAGACTATGTTGATGAAGGCGTCAACCACTTCTCTCATAACATGGGCTTTGTCGGAGACAGTCATTATTGGGATGTATGGCATGGACGAGGCGACTGGATCCACTACCAAGATTCCCGGGCTCGCTTTAGTAGTGAATTCGGATTCGCGTCTGCCCCATCTATGGAAGTTCTAGAAGAATTCATTGACCCAAGCGCATTTCAGCCATTTTCCGCAGAGCTCAACTGGCATAACAAAACTCGCAAACCAATCGAAACTTTCATGGAAATGGTGAACTTGCATTATCCAGAAATTAAAACTGTTGAAGATTTAGTCTATTACACTCAGCTCAACCAAAGAGACGCCATGAAATTTGGAATTGAACATTGGCGAACTTCGGCCTATTGCCGAGGAACTCTCATCTGGCAGCTCAATGACTGCTGGCCAGTTCAAAGTTGGTCCTTAATGGACTGCTTTTCGCATTGGAAAGCCTCCGCTTATGAACTAAGAAGACTTCACGCAAACACTTTAGTTTCATTGAAAAAGTCCGGAAATTCAATAAAAGCATTGGTTTCTCAACACAATTCAGTAAGCACAATCGTAAAAATCACATTGCAAGTCATCGACCTCGTATCCGGAAACGTCATTGCCGAAGTGCGATGCCCGCAAACCACCGTGAAAAACAATTCCACAAACTTAGTAGGAGAAATCGGAATTGCAAAATTCGACAAAAGCACATCTTTGGTGTGTGCAATTGAAGATGTCACACAAGAAGTCGTGGCTTGGAGTCTGGTGGATGAACCAAAGCAAATGGATTTCCCCGCTGCCAATCTCACCGTCTGTAAAATCGATGACAACCAAATTCAAGTTAAGTTTGATGGGCCGGTAGTTGACCTTTGGCTAAGAGAAACCGAACACGGAACACAATTTGGGCAAAACTTCATCACCTCTCCGGAACCATGCTCCATGATCATTGAAACCGACGGACCGATAGAATCACTAATCGCTCGCTCTTTAGCTGGCTACCATAAAATAATCTTTACAGGTCCACTTTTGTAACAAACTAGTGAAAATTAAGCCTCTGTCGGTTCGCCAATCAAGGCTTGCTCGGTATCTAGCTTTTTCTTCACCCTTGCCACATCAATAAATGCCAAGATCAGAGTCAAAATAAGTGGGCCGGCCATCAATCCAACTGGCCCCAAAACTAATACTCCACCCAATAATGCAAAAAAGATTGCCATGGGATGAATCTTTGTTTCGCCACTGATAAAGACTGGGCGCAACAAGTTATCAATTTGTGTGACAACCCCAAATCCGACCGCCAAAACCATCACTCCTTGCCACGTTTTTCCCTGAATCAACAATGAAATTCCAACCGGCAAAATTATGATAGGAGAGCCCAAAAGCGGAATCATACATAAAACGGTAGTAATGAGCGTTAAGACTAACCAACCTTCCACGCCGGCGATCAAATATGACAAACCTGCCACAGCTCCTTGAATCAGCGCAACAACAACGACAGCATAAAACACTGATCTCACTGTTACAGCCATTCGATTCAAAATTGCTTCCGTCTCATCCCTCGGCAATGGCACTAAATCAAGAACTGGCTCTTTTAGCAAATGACTATCCTTGATCATAAAGTAAGTTGTCATCAAAGAAACAACCAGCGTCACGATTGTCACTACAAAACTTCTTAATCCAGCCGCCAGCGGACCCGAGAGTGTCCTGGCTAAATTGTCTTTGTTATCAATAATGAGTTGGTTCACATCTACCGAAACTGAAAATTGATCGAGCATCGGCTGAACCAATTTATCTAAGTGCATTCCAATTTCGGCCCAAACATTGTCGCTCCCCCCATTCTTTGCAGAATTGATCAACTCTGTCCCATACCCAAAAACCTGAACTCCAGCAACCGTACCAAAAATCACCGCTGGCAAAATCAAAAGCAAGGTCGGAATCATAGTCACCGTTAAGGCTGCTATAACTCGATTCCAGCCTCTATTTACCGTTAACTTTGTAAACAACGGATAGAGCAAAATTGTAAAAGTTGATGCCCAAAGTATCGCGGGTACAAATGGCCAAACCATCGCACCAGCCACGATAACGCACGCCATGATTACAATGCCAAAACCAATTCTAGAACTCAACTCTTTCATGTATGACCAAACCCGATTCTTGCTTCACATTTTACGTCGCTTTAACTCAACCAGTTGCGCCAATTCTCAGTTAACTTTACTTTCGCCATAATTTGATCTCCCACCTCAATCTCACCTCTTATCACTAAAACCTCTAATCGTCTCTTCAATTCACCAATTTCTGGCCCGGCATCAAGCCTTGTAATGAACATAATCTCATCTCCGGAGAGTGGGCTTTCAATTTTTCGTCCTGCCAATTTCAGGATTTCCATCTCCAATACCGCTCTAAAGTCCAAAACTCTCTGCCCCTTTCCCATTGGCATGGACTCTTCATCTGCCCACAGAAGATCAAAAAACGGATTCACCAAGTCTTGCAAATCAAAGATCAACTGCCGAGCATCAACATCCGTCATATGGTCTCTCAATTCAAAATGAGAATAGTAAGAGCAAAGCTTTGAAACCGCCAGAACTTGAATTTCAGAAAACTTAAGCCGCCGCAACATCACCGGGATTGAATCTCCCGATCCGCCAACCTTTAGAAGTAATGCCGCAAGCCGTTCAACCAATTGAGGAGGAGTCAATTTTAATCGCAGAAGCCCCACTTCCCATTCAACTAGAGTTTCTAAATCAACCAATTCTGGCCAAAACTGTTCAAGCAATCCTAATTTTTTCAAATCAAGGATGGCAGAATCCGCACGATCTAATAAAAGCATCTTCTCAACTTCTTCTCGAATCCGCTCCGAACTGATCATTTTTAATCGAAATGCGGTATTTTCAATGGCTTCATACAGGCCAGGTGCTGGTTCAAAACCAAGTGACCACCTAAACCGAACGGCCCGCAGCATTCGCAAAGGATCTTCACTAAACGTCGTCTCCGGATCCAAAGGAGTTCGCAGGAGTCGTGAGTTCAAATCTGCAATGCCCGATCCTAAAGGGTCAATCAAAACACCATCACTAAGTCTTCGTAATAATGTGTTGCAAGTAAAGTCTCGTCGCAAAGCATCTTCCCAAATCGAAGCAGCTTCTACCTCTGGTTTCCGCGATTCTCGATCATACTTCTCCTTTCTAGCCGTGACAAGTTCCACTTTCACCCCATCGATGCTGATCAAAGCGGTACCAAATCTCTCATACAAAACCGGAGCATGATCAGATACTTGTGTATCAAAAAGAAACTGGGCCAATTCAATTGCCGAACCCTCCACGACAATGTCCAGATCCACCATTGTCTCCAGCCCCAAAAGCTCATTGCGTAAGGATCCGCCAACTAAGTAAGTGATCGATTCATATTGAGTGCCCTGAATAACCTCATTGATCTTTGCCAGCACAGTCTTCACTGTGTGCAGTTTAGCCTTCACTGGTACGATTATCCAAATGATGTCTCCGTCCAAACCCATTGCAATTGTTACTGGTGCCGGTGCCGGTATTGGACGAGCCGTTTGCAAAGAACTTGCCAAAAACGGAATGACAGTTGCTGCAATTGAATGCGACCCAACTCGGCAAAATTCTGATGACAAAGATATCCATTTCTACCAAGCCGATGTCTCCAATCCAACCCAAGTTAAATCCCTCATCAATCAAATCGAAACCGATCTTGGCTTGCCCACCTTTTGTGTCAACAATGCTGGAATCATAATCCGCACTCCACTCGCAGAAACTCCGCCCGATCAATTCCAAAATCTTCTAAACATCAATTTGGGCGGAACATATAATTTCATACATTTCCTTTCAAAAAAGATGATAAAAACTGGTTCACCAGGTCACTTTGTAAACTTGTCCAGCGGACATGCCGTCCTCGCCGGATACAACCGCTCCGCCTATGCCGCCAGTAAAGCCGCTATCGAAGCCCTCACTCGAAACGCCGCGGTCGAGCTCGGGCATCACAATATCCTGGTTAATGCCATTGCTCCCGGATTCACGTTCACTGAAATGTCACGTCAATCTCTAGTCGGAAACCGATTGGAAATCGTGAACAAAAGACTTCCCATAAAAAGAATAGCCGAAGCCGAAGAAGTTGCCATTGCTGTTCATAGCCTGCTCACAAATAAAATCCCATACATGACCGGCCAAGTCTTGCGGGTCGACGGTGGATGGTCAAATTCCGACGTCGATTACGCTCAATTTCAAAAATAAAAATCTAAAACACTGCATCCTTCAAAAAAACACTTTTGGCTGGTAGGCTCATAAAATGGCTGAAGACAAACAGGAAGATAAAAAAGACGAGAAAAAGGCTCCCGAACTAGTTGAAACTGAACCAGTTATTAAATCCGCCAAAGCCGCCGGACTCTCTTATACCGTCGAAACTGGTCGACTCCCTATCAAAAATGAAAAGGATGAGATTGAAGGACTAATCTTTTATCACTATTACAAAGCCGAATCCAAAAAAGGAGAAAACAGACCCGTCATATTCAGCTTCAATGGTGGCCCCGGTTCACCAAGCTTATGGCTCCATCTTGGCGCACTTGGTCCATATCGCGCAGAAATGGAGTCCGACGGCAACATGCCCGAACCACCGTTCAACTTAGTTGAAAATCCATCCACATGGTTAAAGTTTGCCGATATCGTCTTTATCGACCCAATCGGAACCGGATTCAGCCGCGCTAAAGATGAAGAAACTGCCAAGAAATTCTGGGGAATCAAAGGCGACATCGAATCTTGCGGAGAATTCATCCGACTCTTTCTCACCAGAAAAAACCGATGGACTTCACCCCTCTATCTCGCCGGAGAAAGCTATGGAACAACTCGCGCAAGTGGTCTTAGCGGTTATCTAATTGAACGAGGAATCACATTCAATGGACTCATCCTTGTCAGTTCAATCATGAACTTCCAAACCGCTCGATTCAACAAAGGAAACGATCTCCCATACTCATTATTCTTACCAACATACTCCGCAATCGCCCACTACCATGGAGTAATAGAGGGAGACCTACAATCCACTCTTAACAAAGTTCGAGAGTTTGCACTAGGTGAATACTGGACTGCCCTTGCCCAAGGATCTAACCTTTCGGATAAATCCAGAAAATCAGTACGGAAAAAGCTTAGCCAATTCTCCGGTCTCAGCGAATCCTACCTCGATGGATGCGATCTAAGACCTGAAATCTGGAAATTCTGTAAAGAACTCTTGCGTACGAAAAATCGAACGGTAGGACGATTAGATGGAAGATTCCAGGGAATCGATGACACAACTCACAATGTCAATGAAGGGCCAGAACACGATCCAAGTATGAGCCTTCTCATGGGCCCCTATGTCAGCCTTTACAATCACTACGCTAGAGAATATTGTGGATATGAAACCGACTTGGAATACCACGTATTTCGCGGAATCACAAAGCCATGGGACTGGGGCTCAGCCGGGGATGGACATCCCGATACATCCGAAGCTCTCCGCAAAGCCATGGCAAGAAACCCATACATGAAAGTATTTGTTGCCAGTGGATATTACGACCTTGCAACTCCATTTTTCGCTACCGAGTACACCGTCTCTCATCTTGGACTAGACCCAACACTTAAGGATAATATAGAAATCTACGAGTACGAGGCCGGGCATATGATGTACATTCACAACGATTCTCTAGAAAAACTGGCAACCGAAGTCGAGTCATTTATCAAGTAAGAATTATCTCGAACAAATATGGAGCACTTCACTTTTGAAGCGCTCCATATTTTGTCCCGGGTCAAAGAATCCTTTAGCATCTGATTCCCCACTGAATAGATAAGGAAAACAATGACAAGCACCCTCATATTAGCAACACTCTTGAATAGCAACCAAGATCTAAAAGCCACTCTAACAGAAGGATTACAAGAAGAATATATGGCCCATGCCACATATGTAGCCATAAACAAAAAGTTTGAAAACAAAAGACCATTTGCAAATATCGTAAAGGCAGAAGCAAAACACGCTCAAATGTTTGTTCAACTTTTCAACGTACGAAAGTGGGAAGTCCCTAAAGACGAATTCCTACAAAAGAAAGATGAATCAGAAATCGATTACACCAAAAGGTTAAAGATTCCTGCAAGCTGGACAGATGCTCTTAAACTTGGCTTGAAAATTGAAAATGAAGATGTCAAGTTCCTATCAAAAGCTTTGGAATCAAATGAGCTTCCCAAAGATGTCAAAAGTACATTTGAAAGACTCCTCATTGTCAGTCGAGACCACCACGCTGCGGCCTTCAAACGAGCGCTTGGCATAAACGAATAATTTAGTCAGATATCTCAAAGTAGAAACGCTTTGAGATATCTTCGTTTAGCTCATGTAAAATGGAGAACCACTCTCGAAATCCACACAAGAGAGATTAGTCACCAGGGTCCTTGATCATAAAACTAGAAATTGGGTCTAATATAAAACTTGGTGTGGGGAATTAGCTCAGCTGGGAGAGCGCTTCCATGGCATGGAAGAGGTCAGGGGTTCGAGCCCCCTATTCTCCACCAATCTATCCGATCGTGCCGCTAAATTAGTGCTGGAATCTTGTTACTGTTCAAAAGAAGAAAGTTCTAACGAGCTTTCCAACCTTGGCGGGTGACAATAGGAACATAACCTACCTCCAAACCCTTAGGAGGATCCACTATCAATTCGGGTTCGATGCTAGCGAGTCGCCCTACCGAATGAGCGGGAAGATATGGGCGGTCTTTTTTCCAATTTCGATGCAATTGTTCGACGCGTTTCTGAATTGCCTCGCGTTCGGCAGGGGTCAGATCTGCGTTTTGTAGTGCGGGCTGATCCGCAAAACGATACCAAAAATACGTAACCACGCTACCATCGCCCAGAGTCTTTTGAAAAGGGCCGGCTACCGGACCAGGTTTCTTCCAAACCGAATTGAGTTCGTCTGGCGTCAAATAAGGGTCAGAAGGACGATTTGGTTCCGGAAATTTCGCTTGGCGCAAGCCGGTATCTTCCGGGACGTCAGTCGGCTTTATGGCCGACCAAATATCCTTTCCATCCGCATTCTTTCCGAGAAGATAGTATTCAGGCAGCGTCAGCACAAAAGCATCATTCGACTGGGTAAAAAAAGACTTATCCCAGCGGATTCCGTAAGTGCGCTCATCAATGGCGATTGGTTTCGCATAAGAAGTCCAATCCACCTCGGGAGCTTTGTCCCGATCGCCTCCTGGAAGATATATTTTCCAAGTCGAGTAACCACCGTCTTTGAACGTGTGAACACGAGAAGCGGAAGCGTCTATCATTCCCGATGAACTGGCGCCACCGCCAAACCAACGATTCACTTGATCCCAAAGTGCCGACTTTGAGTAGGCAGTGATTCGATGGATAAGAGGAGCAACTCCAGATGAAATATCTGGAAAATGGGTGGGGGCAACACGCGCGTATGTGAATCCATTTCGATCTTTCGCCACCATCGCGGGAATGTGCTGAGTTTCCATCTGAACAGCTTTATTCGGCTCCGATGGGCGCGAATCAAGGAATTGCCCGGCGAGTCTCTGATTCTCCGATGAAGCTTTCGACCAGAAGAAAGGAGTGAAGAAGGCAACGGGACCCTTAAAATTTGCCGTGTTCAAAAAAAGCGTCCAACAGTTATTTCCGGTCGGAACATCTTTTCCCGCGGTTATGAGCTTAGGCTCGGTAAGAGGGAGTGGCAAATAACCGAAGCCGAAAAGTTCTCCTCGCGTTCCTTGTTTCAGATTGAGCCCATCAGGCGGCCAGATCACCCAAGGACTCAGCTGGGCTACTCCGTACAAACCTGTCGGGTTATTCCAGTTTCGGCCCTTGCCCGCGCCGGGGCCGTTTGCCCACTCGCTAAAGTTGAGAGCCACACCCCCCATGATGAATTTAGGCGTTTCAGACGCAAAACGCGTATCTCGCCACCAGCCTAAGCCGCCTTCAATATCGGTGTAGTGGTCTTTGGGAGTTTGGCCTTCAAACTGCGGAAACATCCAGGTTCCAAAAAGGCCACTTTGAAAATCAGAACCAGGATAAGACCTCAACAGCGGCCACGCCGAAACATACATAGAGAATCCGCCATTGTAGGTTTTCGGAACTTTCTCGTGAGGAACGATCAGGTAGCCCGCCATTTCCGTGAATTGAGGTTGGCTTTGCAAAGGTAAATCCAAAGTCGAAGCAATGGCTACCAAAGCAATCATTTATTCTTCCTCATGATCAGATCAATCATCGATCGGCCCATTCCCTCTCCAATAAGATAATAGGTTTCCCCGTTATTATTCCAATGGTAACTTTGATTACTCGGAGACTGTTCTTCCGTACGCCAAAACGAACGAGTACTCACATAGGCAACGTTGCCTTTGAACTCGGGATATTCGGCCACGGCGGCTTGGGCTCCTATAAGGGCAAGGGCGCGTTCGTTCTTTTCTTCAAAGCCACCCATTCCGGTATCTGCAATCACAAAAGGAAGTCGCGGAGCGCTTAAATCTTTGCGAACGTCACGAATAAAGTTCGCCATGTTTACCTGGTATTCATCAACAAATTTTCCATTGACCCGGTCGTTCCAGCCTTGATGCCACCCAAACCCCACGAGTTCCACCGAACGACCTTTCAAATATTGAAAGTTTGTTCCCGCTTGGGATAGTGCTTCGCGACTAAGTCGAATGAGCTCCCGATACGACGGGCCAACTTCGCCTCCCGAACTCGGAGGACGAAAGTCAACGGCAAGACTCTTCCCACCCCAAGCAATTTTGATAAGGAGTACGGGATCTTCAAATGTGTCTCCTACAACCTGACCAAATCCAAACTCTGGACCAATGCAATCTTCACCTGCTCCAAACCCGACCGTGAGCTTGCCTTTGTGGTCAAAGTAATCGATCCAGACATCATCGCGCACTCGCCATTTACCATCTTTGTCCATCAGTTGTCCAAATTTGCCCCGCTTAACAGCCTCTTCGAGACTGCCCTGCCCGCCGTTTCGCATTGGATCCAAGGTGTAAAAGCCATGTCCAACCATGTTAGATTGCCCCGAAAGGATAATGGCCTTAATCGGAAGGGCTTTAGCACTCAAGCTGAACTCAACCATCGCAAGAAAAAGCGACGACACCATGACGCAACTCTACCAGATAGTCTGCGAAAATTAATCACCGATGCCGACCCCAATAGCTCACTCACATTCGATGCATTTCTCCAGGATTTCTACTTTGGCCGTCAGACCGATTTCCCAAAACGCAGAGACCGTCAGCGAAGATTTCATACTTTCAAATCGACTGAAAGTGGCTCGCCAATGTCTACCAAAGCGAACCAAAATACAACTTATAAAGCGATCGGATGCCGAGAACTGCAAACCACGTCCAGATTCTCCACCAAGTTGTATTGCGGCAACACCTCAGATCCATAAACAAATTCTGCTTATAAAATCTCGCTCACCAAAGTTGCTAAAAGCAACCAAACCAATCCCGCAAAGGTAACGGCGTGAATTTTCCGCAATGTCCTTAAATCAAGGACTGCCATAGCCACAAAAAAGCCGATCCAAACCCCCCAACGATAAATCAAATATCCATGATCACCAATGCTGGATGTCAAGTCCGGAAAAGCTGGTTCCATCCAAGAAATGATGAGTGGATCATAACTCCGTGAAAGAACCGGCCCTAACATTAAAAACGACCCGCAGATCAAATATCTCTTATGCCAATCTGGCTTCTTTCTACTGATCCATGCCAAATAGATAAAAAGTGCAAAACCAGGCAGCAAAAGCCGATTTGCTCTCGCATCAGCAGGCATACTTTCCCAACCCTTCCAAAGCACGATAAACACATATAACGTGCTTAAAACAACCCCAAGAGCTACAAAAAAAGTTATTGCTCCAAGAGTTCGGTGCAACCTTATGTTTCGAATTCTCACAAGGTTGGATTGAATAACTAATAACACACTCCAACTCAAGCCAAATAAGCCATGAATAATGAATTTTGGGTCGCGATTGCTAGGCTGAGTAACATTGGTAAACAAGTTGTCAGAAAAAGCGACAACGCTTAAAAAGAGCAATAAAATACTGACAACAAAGAAAAAAACGCCCCTTTTCTTCTCAGGTGAAATCTTCCCAATATCCATCGAATTGGGCAATGTCATTGATAAAAACTATACCCAGCAATCAATATTTGCGGAACACTTGATTACAAATCTCGCTAACAAGTCATCAGTGTTTTCAAGCTAGAATGATCATTCACTCACCCATTGCCTGATCCGATTCACGCCCAAACAAATAGTGTGAAACTCCCCACTCATTACCTTGGGAATAACCAAACAACTCTCGACAAGCAATAAAGAACATTCTCCAACGCTGATACCACTTCGACGCTTCTTCAGACCCGTATGCGGTTTCCAAAATTGGCATGATCCGCTCTTTATTTCTAGCCATGTTTTCTAACCAAGCGTTAGATGTCAGTGCATAATTCATCCCATTCACCGGCCAATCATCTTGAATTTTGAGTGAATCTTGCACTCTCATCAGTAAATCGTGGCTGGGCATTACTCCACCCGTAAAAAAATGCCGCCCCATCCAATTCTGACTCCCTTCAGTCTCAAAAAGATATGCAAATTCTTTATGCCTAAATATATGAACAAAGAGTTTGCCGTCGACGTCCAGCCATTTCTCAATCCGAGCAAACAGCGCTGCATAGTTACGAACATGCTCCAGCATTTCAACCGTAACAATCCGGTCAAACACTCTGCCTGGCTCAAAAACATTGATGTCGGCTGTCACGACCGTTAAGTTTTTAAACTCACGCCGCAAACAAACAGATTCAATGTATTTTCGTTGTCCATGTGAGTTAGAAACTGCCAAAATTTCACAAGTTGGAAATCTCTCGGCCAAAAACAAACTCAAGCTTCCCCAACCGCAGCCGAGTTCCAATATTGTTTGACCATCCTCAATTTGCGCTCTTTGCACAATAGTTTCTAAGGCCACAACCTCAGCTTCTGCTAGAGTCGTAGCCCCACTATGCCACTCACAACCACTATATTTTTTTCGCGGACCAAGAACCTCGGCAAAAAACTCTGGAGGAAGCTCATAGTGTTGCTGATTTGCTTCTTCTGTCGATTCTGCAATTTCAGACGTATTGAGTTCAGCAATGAACTTCGATAATTCACCAATCGGATCATTTGCATACTGGCTCTGAATCTCAGAAAGCCGATGAGAACAAGCCCTCCTTATTCCGATGTTCAAGAGAAAATCTGGCAATTTCCCAGATTCAGCTAAAGATATAGCCGCTGCGTTTAGACTTTCGTTCATATCGACTCCCCTTTGCTTTGCTTTGGCGGCCAAGGAAAAAAGGCAGAAACCGTTCTTTGATAGTCGCGGTAGGCATCTCCTTTTGATTTTATAGACCGAGCTTCTGTCATAGGAATCCCTGTCACCTTAAGTAAGAAAAATAGCATGACACACGGTTCACAAGCCGCCAGCCAAACTAATGGGCCTCCAAGTGCCAGCAGCAAATAAGCAAACCAATGGATCCACTCAAAAAAGTAGTTAGGATGCCGCGACCAAGACCATAACCCGCTACGACATACCTTGCCTTGATTATCAGGGTCACTCTTAAATTTTGCAAGTTGTTGGTTCGCAATTGTCTCACCTCCAATCGCTACAATCCAAATCATTGTCGCAAGCAGATCAATTACCCCAAGTGGACGAGAACTATAGCTTGCCGCAAGCATCGGCAATGCAAACAAAACAGCCCAAGCTGCTTGAATCTGGAAAAAACCAAACATCATGAATTGAACTCTGTCGCCCCACTTTTCCCGAAGCATTCGGTATCTGCCATCCTCCTCTTCCGAAAACACTCTCACCGCCAAAGCAGATCCTAGCCGCAAACCCCAGACTGCAGCAATAATCGCAACTAGAATTTTGCGCCCTGGATCACCCGGTGCCGTCAGTGCAAAAAAAACCGCCGATAACCCCGTTCCAAAACTCCAAGCAACATCAACAATCCCAGCATTATGCCGCCGATACTGCACATACCATAATGCCGACATCAGCAGTGCCATGGTAAGCCACGCAATTCCAATTGAAATCCCAAGTGTCATAACGAATCCTCAATAAACTCCAAAACATCAGGCTTATCGCCCGGATTCTTGTGGACGAATTTATTAACAACTTGCCCCTTCGAAATCAAAAATAGGCCTGGCATGGCTTTCGGATTACCTTTCACTCCACCTTGTCGCGTCCCCGATCTCAGAGCCCGAAATCCATTTCTAATTGTCGCCACTGAAATCATTTTCAAAAACGACTGCTGATTCAAACCAAAAACCTTGTACATTTCAGAACCAGGATCCGACAGGCGAAGCTTGTCTTCTAATCCAAACTCCTTAAAAAATATTGAAGCATCTTCTTCCGTCCCAACGTGGACAAAGGCGACTTCAACACCAAGTGCTTCCAAAGCTGGACTAATCTCACTAATATCAGCCACCATTTCGCGGCAGAAAAGACATCCAAAGTGTCTCAAAAAAGCGACCAAAACGGGCTGCTCCTGCGAATCCGCCAAGACCTTTTGAAAAAAGGGATCTTTAAGGCTATTCAGAGTTTCGGGTAAGGGCGTATGCATGATTATGTGTTTCTCCGGCCGGTAACAGATTGATGAGATTGATCCCGGAGTGAGTAATTGAAAGGCAAGTTCATATCATCGCGAAACATGGGCTTTGAAAATACAAGTTGAACTGTCCCAATATAATGTTCAGCAAAACCTCCTTCGCAATAACAAAGATAGTAGTGCCAAAGTCGAATAAACTCAATGGAATAGCCCAATCCAATGACAGATGGTATGGCCTTAACAAACTGCTCTCGCCACAAAGAAAGAGTAGTTGCGTAGTGCGCACCAATTTCTTCCATACTAATGGCTCTTAAATCCGAAGCCTCGCTCGCTGCTTCCAAAATTGCCGATCTTGCTGGACAATTACTGCCCGGAAAAATGTATTGTTGGATAAAGTCAGTCTTGCGAAGATACTCCTGATATCCCTGATCCGGCATCGTTATGGCTTGAATCGCCATCAATCCCTCTGGCTTAAGTAAAGATGAACATTTCTTGAAGTATTCGCGCATTCTAAAATGTCCAATGGCTTCGATCATTTCAATCGAAACCAGCCGGTCAAACTTTCCTTCTATATCGCGATAATCCATCAATCGAACTTCTGCCAAATGCCCGATTCCAGCCTCGGAAATGCGTCGATTTGCTTCCAGGCATTGCTCAGATGAAAGAGTAACAGAAGTAACTTTGCAACCGTATTCTTTAGCTGCAAAAATTGCAAAACTGCCCCAACCAGAACCGATTTCAACAATTGACATGCCTGGCCTCAATTGCAATTTTTCGCAAATTCTACGCAACTTTGCATTCGATGCTTCTTCCATCGATACGCCTGGGCTCTCAAAAACTCCACATGAATATGTCAAGGATTTGTCTAAAAACAGTTCAAAAAAGTCATTTCCCAAGTTGTAATGAGCCTCAATATTGCGCTTACTGTTCGAACGGTTGTTTCGACGCAATTGATGAATCAAATACCGAGGAATTGTCGTAATTCTCGATACTAATTTCTCAACAAAAGACTCTTGGCCCCTTCTGCGAACAAAAATTCTGATCAAAGTCGTGAGGTTATCCGCCTCCCAATAGCCTCTTCTATACGCCTCTGCTACACCGAGAGAATAACCTGTGACTGCGAGCCTATAAAACCTTGAATCATGAACCTTAATCTGAACGCCCAAACCCGCGTCATCTTTTTGTCCCAGTTGAACTTGTGACCCACTTTCTATAAGTGTTATCTCGCCTTGTTGAACAGAATCAAGGGCTTTACAAAACATGTGTCGAAAAACAGAATCAATAGCACTGAGTTTTCTTGGTTCAATACCTTCGTTAAAACTATTTAAGTCCCAATAACTCACTTACTGGCCTCCGATTTGCCATGCTTTGCCGGATGAGAAAAGGTTGGGATTCGCTTAAACCACAGCTTCAATGCCTGAAAATAAATCCTCACAATCACTGAAATCGTCAGAAATGGTTTCTTGACCAAAACTAAGCGAAGAGATTGTTCTGTTAATTCCTGCCGGGTTAGGGCTAGCTTGGCTTCAAACTTCAAATTTCCATCTTCCCAATTCTGCATCTCAACCATAATTTCGCCATTTGGTTGACTAAATCGCCAAACATACTCTTGACCCATCGGCATAAACGGCGATACATGAAATTTTTTCTGAAATCGAAATTCATTGGATTCACCATGTTCAAATCGAAAAGCATAACAGTGGGTTTCGCCCCAAGGCGTGTTATGGACTTCCGCCACGATCGCTTCTAATCTCGAATCGTCCTCCGACCAGCAATAGTAAAAGCTAACAGGATTCATCACATATCCAAGTTGCCGAATGTGAGTAAGAACATTGATAGATCCTCCTGGCAAAAACCCAAGCTCCGCAACCAAAATCTCATTGATTGAGTCTTTCAAAGAAGCCGAATCCGCTCCAATATGATCTGACCGATAGAATCGAGCTGCACAATTCTTTAATTCCCTTTTACTAGAATGAAAAAGCTCATCAATGTCTAAATAAAACATGGTGTCCGGATATTCAAACTCATGAAGCTTGGGCTCAAATCTACGGTGATACACTTTCCCAGAATATATAGCCGAACTCATAAGGATTCACCAAACGCCTTCGCCACATCTAGTGCGCTTTGTAGTCCCGCTTCGTGGAATCCATTTCCCCAATAAGCTCCACAGTATGAAATCCCTTGATTTCGAACCAGTTCCCCACGCCGACCTTTCGCTTCTAAACCTTTTACGGTCGCTACTGGATGTGCGTAATCAAACCGGCCCAATATTGCCGAGGGATTCAACTCGGTAGATTCATTAAGCGATACGCAATACGTTTTTTCCGTCTGCAACGATTGCAGAATGTTCATGTTATAGGTTACAGTCGCAGAATTCGATTCATTCTTAGGTACGCGATAATTCCAACTACTCCAGGCGCTCTTCTTCTTCGGCAATACCGAAGAATCAGTATGCAAAACCGCCTCATTCCTTTGATATTCAAATGCGCTCAAAATTTCACATTCTTCTCGCACCGGATTTCCAAGCAACTGAAATGCCTGGTCGGCATGAGTAGCTACAACTACTTCGTCATAAATCTTCGCTTTTCCACGAAAGGAAACTTGAACCTGTGATGAACCTCTATGTATCTCGTCAACTCCTGTGTTAATATGAATATCCGCATCAAGCTTATCCAAAAGAGCACTCACATACTGCCTGGAACCCCCTTTAATCGTTCGCCATTCTGGCCGACCGGTCAAGTTAATCAGTTGATGATTTCCCAAAAACTCCGCTACAAAACGAATCGGGAAATCTAAAAATGTTTGGTGAGGACAAGACCAAAGAGCGCATCCGAGCGGACTCAAGAATCGCTCAAGAAATTCATCAGAAAGCCCGTGCTGACGGACGCTTTGCCGAACAGTAATGGAAGCGTCTGCACTACTCAGCCGATTAACCATACGGATAAATTTATGAGAATCTGAAAGCATCCGCCAATGATCCAATCGACCGAAACTTCCGCGCTGAGCAAACAAATTGGCAAGACTAGATCCAGAATACTCCAGCCCATTTCGCTCATCCTTGACGCTAAAGGACATCGTTGAAGCTTGCGATTCAACGTCGAGATGATCAAGCAAAAGATTAAACCCAGGATAATTTGGCTTGTTAAAGACTATAAAACCAGTATCAATGTTGACTGCCTCCAGCCCAGAACCAACAGACACTGTGTTGATGTGCCCGCCAATTCGCGAATCAGCTTCAAACAAAGTCACCCGATGCTTCCGACTTAGCAAGTAAGCAGATACAAGGCCAGAGACGCCCGACCCAATAACGGCTAGTTCCATATCTCAATTATCCAATTAATTCTCATATTGACCAAGTAAATACATGCCGATTCTGTAAAAGATGACCCGGTATCACTACCGGGCCAAACCAATGTCATGGATTGCAAAATCAGGACTTAGGAAGAATCACTGTGTCAATCACGTGAATAACGCCGTTGGTGCAATCAATATCAGTCTTGATAACTTTTGCATTGTCAACCTTTACGCCATTCTTGTTAGAAATCTTTACCGATGCTCCGTTAACCGTCTTAACCATTGTGCCGTTCTTAAGTTTCACAACATCCGTTGCCATAACCTTGCCCGGTACAACGTGGTAAGTCAAAATCTTGGTCAACTTTGCCTTGCTTTCTGGCTTCAAAAGTTCAGCAGTGATGCCAGGATTTTCTTTTTCAAGTTTCTTGAATGCTTCGTCGGTTGGAGCAAACACTGTAAATCGAACCTTTGCCTTTCAAAGTTTCTACCAAGCCAGCTGCTTTTACTGCCGCTACGAGTGTAGTAAACGACTTCGCGCTGACCGCAGTATCCACAATGTCCGCTTTTGCAGTCTTTGTATGTTGGAAGTTAGCAAAGCCAAGTGTGGCCGATAGTGCCGCAATGACGACTATTGATGTAAGTTTGAAATTCATTTTTTTACTCTTTCCGATTCTTTCTTCCTAAAAAGAAGAAAGAAATTTCTATCTGAAAGCAGCTCGTGCGGCTTCTCGATATTGATACGATACGCCCATTGTCTAACTAATGTCAACAGTTTGTCTAGAAAATGTCTATAAAGTCCTAGTCATAAGCTATTTTTTGTTGACAAATCCTAGACAAGTGGGCTTTAATGCCATGTGCCCCCGACATATTCCATCAGTGCCGTTGCCAAAGCCAGCGGACTTTCTGTACACACAATCCGAGCATGGGAAAAGCGATACGGGGCAACATCACCAGAAAGAACAGACACAAATCGGAGAAAATACAACTCCGACGACATAGAAAGGTTTCGATTACTTCGCCAAGCAACTGAAAACGGGCACAGCATCGGAATGATCGCAAATCTCTCAAACCAAGAACTTCAGAGCCTTACCGGATCAACTAAAACAGAAAGCTCTCCCCAGAACAACGAGGAATTCCTAACCCATTGCATCAAAGCCATGATGGATCTCAACGCTCCATTACTAGAAGAAAACCTTTCGCTGGCGGCACTCGTGCTAGGAATCGATAAATTCCTGTCCGAAGTTGTAATTCCAATGATTCACGAGCTGGATATGGGTTGGGAAGAAAAAAGAATCTCGATTGCCCAAGAACATCTCGCGTCGGCAATTCTCCGAACTCAACTTGAAAAGTCAAGACTAACAATTCAAGTTCCCCCAAACGCACCAAAAATCCTAATCACAACCGTAAGTGGTCAAATTCATGAAATCGGTGCACTCATTGCTGCAATATCAGCTGCTCGACACGGCTGGAACGTAACTTATCTCGGGCCAAATTTACCTTCCGAAGAAATTGCAATCGCAGTAGAAAAAACTCATTCCCAAGTGATTGGGCTAAGTCTGGTCTATCCAGAAAATGACCCGAATGTTGAAATTGAACTTCTAAAAATTCGATCACTTCTTCCATCCACGCCAATCATTGTCGGCGGTAGAGCAACTCCAAGCTACAACGCAACTCTTGAAGAAATTGGCGCACATCTGATGACGGAAGAAAACTCATTCAAATCAATTTTAAAGTCTTTGACATAAACGAACCGCGTAGAAAAAACAAGAAAATCCTAATTGAATCAAAGTCACGCTTTATTTCGAGTTTCGAGGTTTTAAAAGCAAGTCGAGTACTTGACCAGAATCTGCATCAACCACAATCGAGCCTTCCCTTAAAAAGTTTGCGCTGGAGTTTTTTGTTCTTCCTTCAATATCAACCACATAAACCCCCCGCTCCCTTTCCATAAAAAGCTTCTTATGACCAGGAGCTCCATAAAGCTCATATTTCAAAACGTCAAAACCGTCCCATCTCAAATCAGCATCTTTGATAAATTTATCGATAACAAACTTAGCGTCCTCAATATTTTTCAAAACCGGCATGTGACCGTTCCTTACCGGATTTTCACTATAGAAACTCTTTCCGATAATAAAGTAATTCAATTCCCCCGTTTCAAAATCTACTCGGAGCGAACAATCAGGAGTATCAATCGCTAAATGCTTCCGATCATTGACCGATTTCACATATTTCAAATTTGATAATGGAACACCTGCCGCCACCAATATTGATTTCATGCGATCATTGGCGGGCATAAAAGAGAGTTCAGTTTTCAAGTTTTGCAAAGAACATCCCGCAAAGATAAAGACAGATAAACCGACAACTAAACTAATCAATTTTTGATTCATCATCTAAACCCATTAAGCCCTAACCCTTCGAAATTCCACCCTCTCACCTAAATGACTCTGCCAGAGTTTACAGCGAAAACATTTCTAAACACAAAACTCTTTCTCCCAATTGTTACGTGATATCTTTGAGAGCAACTAAGCTATTCGGCCAGGACCAACACGAGCGTTATGCCACAATTCCCCCGGAATCAAGAAGACCTGCTCTTCTTAAAATCGCTTCAATAAACTTGCCAGTTTCTCAAATTTGACAATGAGCCTCGCAAGTGATTTTAATTCTCACGAGTTCTTCTATGGCTGAATCGGCATGCCAGTAAGCAATCTTGTGTTAACACAAAAATGAATTTAGCTGAAAAAATACGTAAAGAGTGGTTTGGTAACACTCGTAATGATCTCCTGTCCGGAACCGTAGTGGCTCTGGCTCTCATTCCTGAAGCCATTGCATTTTCAATAGTTGCCGGTGTCGATCCTAAAGTTGGCCTCTATGCCTCATTTGTAATTGCCGTTGTCATTTCTTTTCTTGGTGGTCGATCCGGAATGATTTCCGCCGCTACCGGAGCAATGGCCCTTCTGATGGCTACCCTAGTCAAACAACACGGAATCGAATTCCTCTTCGCCGCCGGAATTCTGACCGGAATCATTCAAATTGGGTTCGGAATTCTAAAATTCGGACGCCTCATGCGTTTCGTCCCCCGTCCGGTCATGACCGGATTTGTAAATGCACTTGCAATCCTCATTTTTATCGCGCAATTTCCACAATTTGTTGGCGCCGGACCGGCTATGTATATCATGCTTGCCGTTTCGCTCGGCATCATTTACGGATTGCCTAAAATCACAAAGGCAATACCTTCCCCCTTGGTGGCGATTGTCGTCATGACCATCGCCGCAATTGTCTTAAATCTCGATGTCCGCCGAGTTGGCGATATGGGCCAACTCCCAACGGCCTTTCCACTTCTCGGCCTCCCCGGTATTCCCCTCACTCTTGAAACACTTAAAATTATTCTGCCTTACTCAATATCGTTAGCTTTGGTGGGAATCGTCGAGTCTCTTTTAACTGCAAACCTCGTCGACGACCTAACCGATTCAACGTCCGACAAAAATCGCGAAATGAAAGGACAAGGTATTGCCAATATAGCTTCCTCCTTCTTTGGCGGAATGGCCGGCTGCGCTATGATCGGCCAAACAATAATCAATATCAAATCGGGTGGCCGAGGAAGACTTTCAACGTTCGTTTCTGGAGTATTCCTACTCTTCTTTGTCCTCGTTTTAGGAAAATGGGTTAGCCAAATTCCAATGGCCGTGCTTGTTGCTGTCATGTTTATGGTCAGCTTTGGAACCTTCGAATGGGCAAGTCTTCGCGACCTTCGCACTTTGCCAATGGGAGAAACATTCGTCATGGCTGCCACCGTTGTCACCGTCATCCAAACTCACGACTTAGCTAAAGGCGTACTGGTCGGAGTCTTACTAAGTGCTTTCTTATTCGTTAGAAAACTAGCACACTTAATCGAAGTCACTTCCGAGCGAATCGAAGATACAAGAATCTATCATGTCAAAGGCGCGATGTTCTTTGTTTCCGTCGGAAGCTTTTTAGAAAGTTTAGACTTTCGAAGAACCAGTAGAAAAAGTTGTCATCGACCTCAGCCACTCTCATGTATGGGATCATACGGCCGTTGCCGCTATTGATAAAGCCGTCTTCAGATTCCGAAAGAAAAACATCGAAGTTGAAGTTCAAGGACTGAACGAAGCTAGTGCCGGAATCATTAGTCGATTAAGCACCTTCGACAAAACCGCCGAAGCGAATGCCAATCACTAAATCGTCATTTCAATTCAGTTTCGACTAAACTAAAAGCCGCCATGGTTTCGGTCTTTTTCAGCTTCGCTATCGCTCAAATATCGGGTGCAACTCAGATTAAATATGAACTGCAAAAAGATATCCCATACCGAGTACCAAACAGCGACAAAAATATCGAGGCCAAATGCAAACTCGATCTCTATTTACCGATAAATCAAAAAAACTATGCAACGGTCATTTGGTTTCATGGCGGAGGCTTAACGGGCGGCGAAAAAGAAGTCCCCGAGCAAATAAAACAAAAAGGATTTGCCGTCGTTGCCGCCGGATACCGCCTATCTCCATCAGTCGCCGGCAAAGTTTGTATTGAAGATGCCGCCGCTGCCGTAGCCTGGACGGTCAAACACTTGCCAAACAAAGGGGCATCTCCGCATAAATTCTTCATCAGTGGTCATTCTGCTGGCGGATACCTCGCCAGCATGATCGTCCTCGACAAAGGCTATCTAAAACCTTTTGAAATAGACCCCGATAAGTTTGCCGGACTCATTCCATTTAGCGGACACTCCATCACCCACTTTACAATCCGAAAGGAAAGAGGATTACAAGAAACCCAGGCGCAAGTCGATGAATTTGCTCCGCTTTTCCATGTTCGCAAAGATGCCCCACCTATCCTGCTCTTAAGTGCAGATCGAGAAAAAGAACTCCTTGGAAGATACGAAGAATCTGCCTTTTTTTGGAGAATGCTCAAAGAAGCGGGTCACAAAGATGTCACCCTTATAGAACTTCAAGGTTATAACCACGGCAACATGGTCCCGCCTGGGCTCCCCCTCCTCTCAGAATTTGTCATGCAACGAAGCAAAGTTATCGACGATAAGCCATAAAGAAAATCAATCAAAAATCGACTTTTTGGTATTCATTAGCTTCCGGGATTCTTTCATCTGATACACTGAAACCGCAGAGAAAGAAACATGCCTAAAAACCTTTCAAGACGCGATCTCTTAAAAGCATCAGCCCTCACAACTATCGGGTTATCAACAGGACTTGCTCAAGCTACTTTTACTAAGCCTTCAGTCTCAAATTTTGTAAAGCCTGAAAAGTTACGAATCGGAATTATCGGAGCGGGCGGAAAAGGTTGGAGTGGCATGGAATGGGCCGCAGAATTCGGCGATATCGTAGCAATTTGCGATGTGGATGCAAATGAGCGAACTAAAGCCATGATTCAGCATCCAAAAGCTGCCAGTTTCCAAGATTATCGAGATATGTACGATATCTACAGCAAAAATATGGATGCTGTAGTCATTTCAACTCCAGATCATCACCATTTTCCCGCTTCTTATCTTGCTCTGCAAAATGGCCTGCATACCTACTGCGAAAAACCACTAACTCGCACAATTTGGGAAGCCCGAGAACTCGGAAAGTTAGCTAAAGCAAAAGGATTAGCAACCCAAATGGGCAACCAATCCACCGCAAGCACACCAATGAGAAAAACCGCAGCCCTTATCAAAAGCGGCGCATTTGGGCACGTAAAAGAAATCTATCTCTGGACAGATCGAGCCGGAGGATGGTGGGCTCAAGGTATGGAACGACCATCCGTAACCCGCGCCCCAAGAACTCTCGATTGGTACCTCTGGTTAGGGACCAAGACCAGATCGGGATTACGGAGCCGGATATCACCCATTTGCATGGCGCGGATTCTGGGATTTTGGAACAGGGTCACTCGGAGACATGGGTTGCCATATTTTCAACATGCCCCACATGGCTCTAGACCTCTCTGCTCCCTCAAGTGTACAAGCTAAAACCAGCGGTCACAACCGAGAGTCATTCCCGAGTTGGGCAATCGTAACTTACAATTTCCCACAACACGGAACAAGACCACCATTCACCCTCACCTGGCATGATGGCGGCAAAAAACCAGATCCAAGCCTAGTTCCGGGAGAAACTTACGGAGGCAATGGAGTCATTATCGTTTGCGAAAACGCAACAATATACTCCCCAGATTCAAACAACACCGATTTCCGAATTGTCGGCGGCGGCACAATGCCCGAATACGAAATGGAAGATTCGCCTGGGCACATGGCGGAATTCTGTTTAGCTGCTATGGGAGGGCCCCAACCCGTTGCCAACTTCCCTGGATATGCAAGCCCATTAACGGAAACCGTACTTCTTGGGAACCTTGCAATCTGGGCCGATGGCCCGGAAGTCAAATGGGATTCAAAGAACCTCAGAACACCGGGAACAAATGAGTTCAACAGCTTAATTCGCCCCGAATTTCGCGCCGGTTGGAAACCATAATCAAAAAGAAGAGCCAGGCGTAAACTACGCCTGGCTCTTCTTTACTACTTCGTCATAAATCGACGAATCTTAACATTCTTAAAGTCGACCTTTCCATGGTCACCCTGAATGCAAATCGCACCTTCTTTAGCTTTTGCAAATTCTGGGAACTCGGCAAACTTAGTCTTTGCTACTCGTTTCCAAAAATCATCACTATCCGTTTTGAATTTATAATATTCAGTCCCGTTCATTTTCACCCAGGTCTCGCTCGGGTCAACATGAATCACTAACTGATTCCATTCTCCAACTGGATTCTCCGCAAGCTTTGCTGGTTTATACAACTGATACAAATAGCCAGAAATCTCCGCCGTCATATCTCCCTGAGAATCATAAATCTGAACTTCCGGACCGGAATGCCACGGAGCTTCACCCCCGGGTTGCACTCGGTACATAATGCCGCTATTCTGGCCTTTCGTCAACCGATAATCGACCGAAAGTTCAAACCACATAAACTGTTCTTGCGTGTATATGTCACCAGCATTTGCCGGATCAACAATCGATAAAACTCCATCTTTTACCTGCCAACCATTGCCGATTTCACCGCCAACATACTTTTTCCAGCCTTCCAAAGATTTACCATCAAACAATAACTTCCAACCAGAGTCTTTCTCCGCCTTTGTCAAAGTATTGATTGGTGTCTGAAGTAAAACCGCCGTTAAAATTCCCGTAAGCATCATTTTCTATTGTCCCTCAATTACTAACGTTTTTCCCATGAAAAACATTCTAAAAAATTATTTCAGGTTGGCTGGCTGACTCAATAGCTTCCAATTATCCGTTCTAAAAGGAACGGCTGGCAAGTCCGCACTATTGTAAAGCCCCGCTTCCGGGTTCTTCCCCCACCCATATCGAACCGCCACCGGGTTGGAAACACTCACCGAAGATACAAGAACCTTGTCATTTTCAATCTTTGCCTCCGCCCAATACCATTTCCGATCAGATCCCGCAATCATAAATCCTTTCTCACCATTGCGAAATTGAATTCCACCTGCATGAGTAAATGTCAAAGAAACCACTCCGTTCCTCACTCTCATGCTTTTATAAACTGGCCCCGAATACTCAACCTTCCGCCCAAATTCTTGCGCCAAAGCATTCAAAGCCAGGCGTTCTCCAACCGTTTGCTTATCACGCGGATGAATATCATTCGCCTCCCCAACATCAATAGTCACGGCTAAACCAGAATTCTTTATCTTCGCCGCGGTCATCGCCTGAGCTTCTCGAACCTCCGCCCAGGAATCATCCCCGGGCACCGAACTTCTCTGACCAAAATTAGCCAAGCTCACAATATAAAAGGGAAAATCACCTTGCTTAAAAACTTTGCGCCAACTTTGTATCATTGCTGGCAACAAAGATCGGTACTGATATCCACGCCCATCATTCGACTCACCCTGATACCAAATCGCCCCGCGAATCGCAAGCGGAGCAATCGGAGCCAACATACCGTTATACAAAACCGTCGGTACCGAAGGATTCACATTAGAGTTCTTCGGAAGAGGAGTATCTGCCAATATCTCTTTTCCAATTGCCGATTTCCATTCCCCCGATAAACTTATTTTTTGACCATCACCAAGCTCTACATACAGATTTTCGGGCCTCGCCAAAAACCCACCTTGACCATTCATGTTCATCAAGCGAATCGTAATTTCATTCTTTCCTGGCCGAACAGAACCGGGCCACATCCAATAATTCCGCTCTGCTTCCCAACCAGTGAAACCTAAAGAATTCCCGTTAACCCAAGTCCAGTCAAACAACCTCATGCTGCCCAACTTTAAGTTAATCCGACCGGCCGGCAACGGATCCGGTAGTTCAAACTCTTTCTTAAACCAGGCCAACCCATTTCGACCCTTACCAAAAATTCCATCAAATCCATTCGGAATGTCCACCGTCTTCCAATTCGAAGAATCAAAACCTAACGACTGCGGCTCAATTCCCCCTCTTGAAATCGCATCATGCTCACGCATCCAAACATCAAGATAAGTTCCCACCGGAGCGCTTCCCGCCCCTTTCAACCGATCTAGCATAGCCAAATCATCATCAAAATCATTCAACTCATCAATAGATTCTCGCGATGCCCAGGCTTCCGCGCTTGTGCCTCCCCAACTCGTCGCTAACAACCCAATCGGAACCCCCAATTCTCGATGCAGCTTTCGACCAAAAAAGTATCCAACCCCACTAAATCCACCCCAACCATCCTTAACTATCGTGTCCGGCGAACAAACCCTCCACTCTCCTTGAATCAAATTCTGAGGATCATATCCCACCGCCCGACTTGCAATAAACGTCCGAATTTTTGGATAGTTTGCCGACCGAATTTCCGCGTCCGAATTCTTCACCTGCGAAATCCCCATTTCCATATTGGATTGCCCAGAACAAATCCAAACATCCCCAACCAGAAGATCGCTCAATGTTTCTTCCGAATCTGGTGTGGATACTTTCAACTCATATGGCCCCCCCACCAGAGGCGGAGCAATCATAACCGACCATCTCCCGGCTCTATCCGCTTGCCCCGAAACTTTTCTCCCAGCCAGCTCAACTGTCACAGTATCAAATGGAGTTGTCCATCCCCAAAAGCGATTAGGCTTCTCTCTTTGAATCACCATATGATCCCCAAAAACTGGGCTCAGAAGCGGCAGATCTAAAGGCTTAATAAAAATAGAAGAAAGAGCCAAGGCTGTAGTTAACATAAACACACCAACAATTTCTAATGTACCAGTCAAAACTTTCCAACTACACTTTCACGTAAAATCCCCAATGTGATTACAACTGCCGTAGCTGTGCTAATATCTGGTCTACCGGATTTCGTTAAATCTGGGGCAGAAGTAATGCGTCAAAATAACTTTGCTCAGCTAAACGGCAAAAAAATAGGCTTGGTCACTAATCACACCGCCACAATTGGCGATGAGCACTTGATCGACATACTCCACAGAAATCCGAACCTCAACCTCACCTCCCTTTTTGGACCAGAGCATGGATTACGCGGGGAAGCCGATGCTGGCGCAAAAGTAAGCGATGGAATCGACACTAAAACCGGACTTCCTGTTTACAGTCTCTATGGAGAAATTAGAAGACCAACGCCAGAAATGCTCAAAAACTGCGACATCCTCGTATTCGATATTCAAGATGTCGGCGCCCGGTTTTACACCTACACGTCAACCCTCGGCCTATGCATGCAATCGGCCGCCGAAGCAAATATTCCGTTCCTTGTCTTCGACCGTCCAAACCCGCTAGGAGGAGTCAACATCGCCGGATGGATCAGAAAGCCTCAGTTCGAATCCTTTGTCGGACAATATCCAATCCCCATACAAAGCGGATTAACAATGGGCGAACTTGCCCAAATGATCAAAGGCGAAAACTTCTTGCCGAACTTGGCAAAATTAGATCTTCAAATTGCCAAGTGTGAAGGGTGGCAACGCAACAAACTCTTCTCCGATTACAACTCAAAGTGGATTGCTCCTAGCCCAAATCTCCCCAGTTTCCAAAACGCATTGCTATATCCCGGAATGTGTCTTTTCGAAGGTTTAAGTGCCAGCGAGGGCCGAGGAACAAAAAATCCATTTCTTACGCTCGGGGCTCCGCAAATCAATTCTAAATTGCTCTCCGATAACCTCAACAAAACAAAAATTCCTGGTGTAAAATTTGTCGCAACAGATTTCACTCCTGTGTCCATTGAAGGAATGTCTTCAAGCCCAAAATTCAAAGATCAACCGTTAGGTGGAGTGACTATTGAAGTAACAAACCCATCAGAAGTAAATCCTGTCGAAACCGGTATTCACTTAATTCATGCGTTCTACAATGCCATCCCACCGAATCAAAAAGAGACGTTCTTTAATCGAAATTGGTTAGCAAAACTGGCCGGCACTTATGAACTGGAAGATCAAATCAAGTCCGGTAAAACACCTCAGCAAATCATCGAAAGCTACAGCCAAGATGTCAAACAATTCAACACAATGCGGTCAAAGTATCTGCTCTACTAATTCCAAATATTCTTTTCAAAAGCTTCCCAAAACTCTGGCTTCAAGTCGCCGAATAGGCTTATTCCTCTACCGCCTCGTTTTTTAACTAATTGCATTGCTTGTCCAAATTCTTCAGTTGATTCAAAAGCTGGCATATACAATCCGGCAATAATCGGTACCGATGTCGCCTGTATGTTCTCTCTAACCGAATCTCCAATCCAATTCACCTTTTGGTTGTAAAAGGAATGATAAATCATTGGCGTAAATGCGTCCAGTGGCCACTTGTCCCAGTCTTGCCGACAAATCTTTCTTGCTAAACTTGGCGTCGGAAACACGGCTGCCGTCATCTGTTTTCCCTCACCGTGCGCAACCTCAACAAGCTGGTTGACCAAATGAGTTATTGAATCGTACCGAAACTTTAGCCAATCTCGATCCGTTGATGGATTCTCAATGTCCATCGGATCAATACCTTTCAATTCCTTAAATGCTTTTCGAGTGTGCTCCGAATAACAAAAGTCATACTCCGGCATCTCTTCCGTCTGATCAACTTTATAAGTGGCCCAAAGCGCATCTGGCAAAATAACATCGGGATATCGCACATAGTCCAAATGCACCCCATCCACCCCTTCCTTTCCGCAAAGAACTGCCACCTGATCGCACAAATAACTCTGAACTCCGGGCACGACTGGTGAAACCCACCGGTAATACTCCACATATGGCGGATTGTCAAAACAGCTCTTCCCAGTTCTGCTCACCATATACCAATCGGGATGATTCTCTCGAATCCATGCGTCCCTTCGGTTAGTCGTCCACATCCAAATATGAACTCGCAATCCCACTTCATTCAAAACGGCAACATTCTTCTCATCATAAGAATCAAGAAAAACTCCGGTCAATCCTCGATTTTTCAGTTCCGTCCAATGCGCCTTTATCTCCAATTCACTTTTATCGCGAATTGGACTACGCCAAGCCATAAACTGAGGTCTGCCAAAATCTGTATAACCACCCACTTCTGCATCATTCCTGGATTCTTGTATGAAATGCAATCAATTCCAAAATGATCTCAACAATAAATCAAAAGGTAAAACCGTCCTATGCCCCGATTAGAACTTGAACTTTCGGCAAACTTGCACGAATTAGAATCAATCAAATCTATCGTTCAAGAAATCGTCGATGAATTCTCAAAATTTGATTCCGTAGATCCCGCCGCTGTCAAATGCTTTGCCAATATTCATCAACATATTGGCACTGGCTCTGGAGGAAAAGCCGGATTCATTCATTTAACAATCTGCCTTCTCACCGGCCGTTCTCTCCAACTCCGAAAAGAAATGAGCACGAAAATGGCGACCCTTTTGGATCGCCTTTTTCAAAATTCTCGACAAGCCAGAATCGCTGGAATTACGGTCGAAATGCGAGAAATGGAGATAACAACTTTTACGAAGCTAGCTTAAAATCAATCTTCGCTTCGTGGTGGTTTTGAATCGCCATCGCCTTTGTTAAAGCCGCCTGGCTTTCCAAATTTCTTTCCGCCAAATCCGCCACCGGGTTTGCCGAATTTCTTTCCGCCAAAACCACCGCCAGGACGTCCACTTCCGTAGCTACCTCTCGGTCGATCACTTCGATCACGATCTCCGCCTCGATAGCCGCCGCGGTCTCCACCACCGCCGCCACCACCGCCAAAATCACGTCTTGGTGGTCGATCTCCAAAATCTCGTCGTGGCCCGCGATCTCCACCGCCGCCACCACCGCCAAAATCACGTCTCGGTGGTCGATCTCCAAAATCTCGTCGTGGCCCGCGATCTCCTCCGCCGCCACCACCGCCAAAATCACGTCTTGGCGGACGATCTCCAAAATCTCGCGTGGCCCGCGATCTCCACCGCCACCACCACCGCCAAAATCACGTCTTGGTGGTCGATCTCCAAAATCTCGTCGTGGCCCCCGATCTCCACCGCCACCAAAATCACGTCTTGGTGGTCGATCCCCAAAATCTCGTCGTGGTCCACGGTCTCCACCGCCACCAAAATCACGTCTTGGTGGTCGATCCCCAAAATCTCTGCGTGGCCCGCGATCTCCACCGCCGTAGCCGCCCCCACCGCCCCCACGATTACCTCCGCCACCCCCATAACTACCCCGATCACCCCCGCCAAAATCACGTCTTGGTGGTCGATCTCCAAAATCTCGTCGTGGCCCCCGATCATCAAACCGAGGTTTTTCTTGGCCATCTTCATCAAACCGTCGAGGTCGCTCCCCATCCGGACGCCGATCATCTCTAGATTCAAATCTGCGTGGTCGATCCCCAAAATCTCGTCGTGGTGGCCGTCCGCCACGGTCTTCAAAACGTCTTGGTCGATCCTGATCTTCGCCTTCTGCACCCTCTTCTCGCTTAGGACCAAAATGGTTGCAGCGTAACTTAACTGCACCCGTAATATAGGTCTCTCCGAGGTCAAAAACGAACTCAAACATCAAGTCTCGTCGATCTGGAAAAATTGTAACGGAAGAGCTTTTAACCCCTTCTGGAAGGTTTTCTTGCCACGTTCCAGCAAGCTCGCCCGCGGCATGCTCCAGTGCCGGCATCTCCATGTCAGGCAACGCCACTTCAAAGAAAAATAACTTAAAACTCAGGCCTGGCTTATTGCTTCGAACCTCTTGTTCTGGAAAAACAGTCTTAACCATTTCTTCCATTTTTTCGAACCAAACTGTCCGCTCATCACCAGAGATCGGCTTAGCCCGACCCACCAAACTGCGGCGGAAAGATTCAAATTCCGTGGGTTCCGCGCGGCGAAAAGCATCCTTTGACATAGCCTCCCTATTGTGAAGCCAAATGAAGCAAAAGTGAGCATAATGGCGTGCTCAGAGCCAAACAAAACGAACGCACCCCGAGAATACAGGTCTATGTGCCCAAACTTATACCAAGGTCTTTGCTCGTCTAGTCAGGGCCGCTGCTACTAATCCGTTAAACAAGGGTGCCGGCCGATTAGGTCGACTTTTGAATTCGGGATGAGCTTGAGTTGCAATATAAAATGGATGACTTGGGACTTCCACCATTTCAACCAGCCGATAGTCTGGCGATACCCCACTCACAATCATCCCGTGCTGAATCAAAAGCTCTCGGAAGTCATTATTAACTTCATATCGATGACGATGCCGCTCATGGATGGGAGTTTGACCGTATATTTTATAAGCAAGTGAATCGGCAGAAATGTGACAAGGATAAGATCCCAATCTCATTGTTCCACCCTTTTGGGTAACTCCGGTTTGTTCAGGAATAAAGTGGATGACGGGATGCGGTGTTGTTTTCCCATCATGATCAAATTCCTCGCTACTGGCTTCAGTCAGGCCACAAACGCTTCGCGCAAACTCAATGACGGCCATTTGCAAACCAAGACAAATCCCCAAAAACGGAATTCCGTTTTCCCGAACATAAGTCAAAGCACGAAGCTTGCCTTCAATCCCTCGTTCTCCAAATCCGGGTGCAATCACAACACCATCGACATCCGCCAGTAAACTTTCCGGATTCGAGGGCGCGCCTTCTCCCTCACCTTCAAATAGACCACTCTCAATCCACTCAATTTGAACCTTGGTATCGTTGGAAATTCCCGCATGAACTAAAGATTCAGAAATCGATTTATAAGAGTCTCCATTAGAGGTGTATTTCCCAACAACCGCAATTTTACAAATCTTCTCTGGCTGCTTCAATTTCTTAACAATCGACTCCCACTCTGCCATATCAGCATCGCGCTTTTCTAAGCCCAATCGCTCGCAAACAAGATTGCCAAGCCCAAGCTCCTCATACATAAGTGGAACTTCATAAATTGTCTCCGCCGTCAAACTCTCCACAACTGCTTCCGGAGGAACGTCACAAAACATACTGATCTTTTCCTTGACATCATCCGGCATCGGAGTCTCGCATCGACAAATCAAAACATCCGGCGCAATTCCAATTTCCCTCAGCTTGATAACACTATGCTGGGTCGGTTTAGTTTTGATTTCATGCCATGGTCCAACGGTAGGAACAAGCGTAACATGAACAAAAAGCGTGTTCTCCTTACCTAAATCCTTCCTAACTTGCCGTATCGACTCCATAAAAGGCAGGCTTTCAATGTCACCAACCGTTCCACCAATTTCCGCTAAAACCACATCGGCTTCTTCTTTTTGACCTGCGTCAATCAAAAGCCGCTTGATTTCATTAGTCACATGAGGAATCACCTGAACAGTCGCGCCAAGATAATCGCCTCTGCGTTCGCTTTCAATAACGTTCTGATAGACCTTCCCTGTTGTTATTGAACTTGAAACTGAACAATTAACATCTAAGAATCTCTCATAGTGGCCCAAATCAAGATCAGTTTCCGTGCCGTCATCTGTAACAAAGACTTCGCCGTGTTGAAATGGATTCATCGTCCCGGCATCAACGTTAATATATGGATCCAATTTGACCGGGGCAACGGTAAATCCGCGATTTCGTAATAAACGACCTAAACTTGCACTGGTAATCCCCTTACCAATTGAACTTACAACCCCACCCGTCACAAAAATATACTTCGTCATCGCGCCACCCATTAGAATAAAAGACTCGCCTCTCATCCACTCAGGTTCGCAAACGGGTCTTAGAAATTATACAGCCAAGGGCGCCAAGTCCTCCGGGCAAGAACAAACAAATTTTGACCGACTAACATAAAAGTGTCAGGTTTTCCAGATAGACTTTAAACATGCTTGCGGCATGTTTTGCCATATTTAGTAATACTGAAATGTCCAAAGATCCAACACCTATTGGAGCTACCCCAACCGCTCGCCAATTAGCTTGGCACGATCGCCAAACATATGCTTTTGTTCACTTTGGGCCAAACACCTTCACGTCTAAAGAATGGGGAAACGGAAAAGAAGATCCAGAAGTCTTCAATCCAACTGAATTAAGTACCGACCAATGGTGTCAAACATTTAAGAACGCAGGATTGACCGGAGTCATCCTCACCGCAAAACATCATGATGGATTCTGCCTCTGGCCAAGTCAATTCTCAAGCCACACAATTGCAAAATCACCTTATAAAAAGGGCAAAGGAGACCTTCTAAAGGAACTCAGTGCCAGTTGCAAAAAATACGGACTCTGGATGGGCGTTTATCTCTCGCCTTGGGATCAAAATCATCCCGATTACGGGACGCCAAAGTACAACCAAGTCTTCACCAATACCCTCACCGAAGTTCTTAGCAACTATGGAGAAATCAAAGAAGTCTGGTTCGATGGGGCCAATGGAGAGGGCCCCAACGGCAAAAAACAAGTCTACGATTTTGAACTATTCAACTCCACTGTTCGAAAACTTCAACCAAACGCCGTCATTTTTTCCGATGCGGGGCCCGATATACGCTGGGTAGGAAATGAATCCGGCTATTCCGATCCAACATGCTGGGCAACTCTAAATCGAGATAACTTCGTTCCCGGAACGCCTCTCTATCAACAACTCACTAAAGGGCACGAAAAGGGTTCCCATTGGGTTCCAGCCGAATGTGATGTCTCAATCAGAAGAGGTTGGTTCTGGAAAGAATCCGAAAACAGCACCGTCAAATCGCCAGAGCAGCTCCTCGATCTCTACCTCCGATCTTGCGGACAAAACTCAAACTTTCTCCTCAATGTTCCGCCCGATACACGGGGGCTCATTCACGAAAACGACGTCAAAACGCTTATGGGCTGGAAAAAACTTCGAGATGAGCTTTATTCGAAGCCAATTGCAGTCAAGACCGGGTCGCAACTTGCTGATTCTTCCCTGAATTCTTACCAATCGTGGGAACACAACCCATTTACTATCCAATTCAAAAAATTCGAACTCGTCAAAACGGTCATCCTTCAAGAACCTATTCAATTTGGGCAGCGAATCAAGAAATGGCGATTGATCAGCCGAACACCTCTTGGTGTAAAAACAATGGCATCCGGAACCACGATCGGATATAAACGAATCGTTCAGTTTGACCCGATAGAAACCAATAACCTCAGCCTAGTTTCCGACGACAGCAGCGGATCTCCAATCCTAGCCACACTTAAACCCTACCGATAAATGCCATGATCACCACAATTCTTGCCACTGCGGCCCTAGCCAACTCAATCCAAAACACCCCAGATCCAAGGTTAAATTGGTGGCAAGAAGCAAAATTTGGAATGTTTATTCACTGGGGACTGTACTCAATTCTTGAAGGAGAATACAAAAACAACACAAACCATGCCGAGTGGATTAGAACGACAGCTCAAGTCCCCTTAGCCGAATACGATCAACTCCTGTCTCAATTTAATCCCACCAAATTTAATGCTGACGAGTGGTCATCTCTGGCAAAAGAAGCCGGAATGAAGTACGTGGTTATTACTACCAAGCATCATGATGGATTTGCCCTATACGATTCAAAAGTCAGCGATTTTGATGTTATGGCAACGCCTTTTAAGCGAGACATCATGGCCGAACTCAGCCAATCCGTTCGCAAAAATGGACTGAAAATGGGTTGGTATCACTCAATTATGGATTGGCACCATCCAGATTATCTTCCTCGACGAGATTGGGAAACGAACCGATCAACAATCGGTGCTGATTTTAACAAGTACAACAACTTTCTAAATTCCCAAGTCACAGAACTTCTCACCAACTACGGAGACATCTCTGTAATGTGGTTCGATGGAGAATGGGAATCCACTTGGAATCATGAACGGGGCTCAAAGCTTTACAACTTATGTCGACAGTTACAAAACAATGCCCTTGTCAACAATCGAGTCGATGTAGGACGAGGCGGAATGGCCGGAATGTCTGCCGCCGGCTACAAAGGTGATTTCGGCACTCCTGAACAGACAATTCCTGAAACAGGAATCCCAAACGTCGCTTGGGAAAGCTGCATCACTATGAATAATAACTGGGGTTGGAACAAAGCAGATTCAAATTGGAAATCAACCCCTGATTTAGTTGCAATGCTTGTCGATATCGTCAGCAAAGGCGGCAATCTACTTCTCAACATTGGCCCAAAACCAGATGGAACTTTTCCCAAAGAAGCGATCGTTCGTTTGAAGGAAATCGGCTCATGGATGCGGGTAAACGGAGACGCAATCTACGGGACATCCGCCAGCCCATTCAAGTCTATTAGCGGTGCAAAAGCAACGGTAAAAGGAAATAAATTGTTCCTTTTCGTGACCGATATTGAAAAATCTAACAAAATCGCCCTTTCAGGATTAGCAACACAAATATTGTCAGCAAAGGTTTTGGGTGAAGATGGCCCTGTCGCTTATGCGCAAGCCGGCATGGATGCCACCATTTCCGCATTTCCCGATAAAACCAAAGTCATGCCGGTAATCGAAGTCACTCTAGCTGGCCCCGCCGTCATTGTGAATGAACCCGAATTCTTAGCAGATTCCGACAAGTTCTACAGAACTCCCTTTCATGTAAAAATTCCAACTCTTGATGGCTTGGAAATCCGATACACAACCGATGGAAGTAATGTCACTTCAAAAAGCGAGCTTTTTCAAAATGATGTTCAGCTCTTCAATACATCGACAATTCGCGCGGCTTACTTTAAAGATGGAAAAATCATTTCAAAAATTTCAAGCAAAAAATTCACAAAAGTCGAATTAATGCCGTCTGTTAAGCTACCGGCTTCAAGGCCGGGTCTAAAAATGCAAGAGTTTCAAGGAGAATGGAAATCAATTCCTGACTTCAAAGCTCTAACTCCAATAGCAAGTCAAATTACTAAAAATCTCGATATCAACAATCTCTCAAGGCCAGAACAAGTCGGGCGTAGATATTCCGGCTACATCAATATCCCTCAGCCGGGACTGTACACTTTTGAACTCAGCAGCGATGATGGAAGTCGATTGGTTATCGCCAATCAAATTGTCGTCGATCACGATGGTCTCCACAATGCAACTCCTAAAACTGGAACTATTGGGTTAGAACTTGGGCTACATATGTTTCAACTAGATTGGTTTAATGCTACCGGTGGAAAGGAGCTAACTCTTCTTAGAAAACTTGAATTGTCCAATTTCCAGAAAATTCCAGAAAATGATTTCACTCATCGGAATTAAAGTGGCAACACAAAACCAAACGATGAACCAACACCAACGGTAGATTCAGCAACAAGACGACCCTTGTGAGCTTCTAATACGGCACGAGTAGAAGAAAGGCCAAACCCTGTTCCTTCAATGCCTAAAGCCGGGTCAACGACTCGGCCCGCTTCGTTGATTACTTTTGCCATCTGAATATCATCTAATCCAATGCCTTCATCTCTAAAGGTGACTTCAATTTCAACATCCCTTACCTTAAGCTGTACCCACACCGATTTATCTTCACCCGGTGAATACTTCACTGCATTACTCAAGAGATTCTCAATCACTCTTCGTATTTTTCGTAAATCAGCACGAACTAACAAAGGTGAATCTGCCCCTTCAAGAATCAAGCTGTGATTTGAAGCACGGTCAGTATGTTTTTCGGCTAAAACCGCTTTATGCAACAAAAGAGAGATATCAAACTCGGTCTTTTCCGGAATCCAAGCCTTAGCAACCGGCTCAAGCAAGTCTCCGATATCTTCCAAAAGTCGATCACAAGATTCAACAATCCCTTTTTCTAGCTCATCCTTCATTTCCTGATCTTCAGAAACTTCAGGAATCATCAGGGTCTCCATATAACCCTTGATTACTGTAATCGGAGTCTTTAAATCGTGGACAATATTTCTTCTTACGGAAGCATTTGTCTTTTCCGTTCGCTCGATATAGTTAACTAGGGCTGGATACGCCGCTAGTCTGGCCATGGTATGAACTGTCGTTTCATACAACTTCAACCGACTAGGAGAAAACTCAATGGGCTCCGGAAAACCTAAGATCATCCAAGCCGCTTTTCCCGTCCTTGGCCGCTTCCAACTCGAAGCTACAAAAGTCCGGCAAGGCGCTCCCATCATTGCTGATATCCGAATAGCCAAAGCACTATCAACCGCTACAAAGGATTCTGTCTGCTCAAGAAATGCGCGAACCAAAACTCCTTCGCTGGTAACTGAACTGTGAGCCTCTGTTCCCAGTAATCGAACAATCTCATCCATGTCCGTATTGGGCGGCAATAAGTGATGCGGAACACCCCCCCAGGTCGATTCATAGGGATTTTCAAGTGGCAAAACACGCCAATGACCCGTGTCCGGATCGTCAACTAAAAGCGATGCGGCCCAATAATCTCCGAACAAAACGCGCAAATGTCGAGTCGTAGAAATCAAGACCTGCCGCGAATCTTCACAATCGCCCAAGTCGTGGATCAACTCCAACATCCGGACGGCCATTTCTGATGGCAGACCGGTTTGACTCTGATCTTGAGTATCCACTACTTGTTTGACGCGATCCACGCGAATTGTTCCCTCATAATGAGTCAATTTTCGAGTTTTTTGTTAAAAAATCTCTTTTAAAGCAGAAATTAGCCGATCAACCTCATTTTCTGAGTTGTAATGAACAGCACTTACTCGGACGACACCATGAGTAAGATCGATTCCTAATCTCTCACAAAGTCTATACGCATACATATGCCCAAATCGAATCGCTATTCCTTTCTGAATGACTCTTTCCACAATTTCAGATGATTTTAAGGTCTCATGAACAAACCCGTAAGTTGGGTGTCGAATTGCTCCGTCTTTCGGTCCAATAAGCCACAAATCTTCTCTTTCCTCAAAAAAAGAGCTCAAACGATTCAAAAGTGGCTTTTCAAGGCTAGACATCGTCAAAAATGCATTTTCCAGCGCAACTCTTCCGAATTCCTCGGTCGATCCCAAAGTGCAAAAATAATGTTCTAATCCTTTCAATCCCGCTAGTAATTCGTAAGGCAAACAGCCAATTTCAAATGGCTTTGCCCCATTTCTAGGCAAGAAAAAATGATTGGGGCCATGCAAACCCTCCCAGGCACTGTGCTTGCCCCACATTGCCCCAAAGTGCGGCCCGTAAATCTTATAGAGACTAACACAAGCAAAGTCACAATTCCACTTTGCAACATCTGGGAGCTCATGGGGAGCCGCTGCTACACAATCAACAACGGATAACGCACCATATCTATGGGCAATTTCCGACACTGCAGTAACATCAACTCGATCACCAGTCAAGTTACAGGTCTGTGTAAAGCAAACTAACTTCACACGATCCGACATTATCTCTTCTAGTTCCTTCAACGAACCCAATCCACTTTCAGAGTCCACTCCCCACCAGATCACCTTGACCCCTAACTTCTCTAATCTCACCCATGGCCCAACATGACTCTCGTGATTCGTAACAGAAACGACAACTTCATCACCCGCTTTTAGGACTTCGGAAAAACAGTTTCCAAGAATGTAAAACAAACCAGTAGTCGAGCTTCCAATTGCGACTTCCCCCAACCCGGATCCGTTGAAAAAAGTATTTAAAAACTGGTGAGCATAGTCCACCATCTGAGTGGCTCGTTCACTTTCTGGATAGGCCACTCCTGTCTGCGCATAAGAGTCGACCATAAATTGGCTGATCGACTCAATAACGGTATGCGGAACTTGGCTCCCGCCTGCATTCTCCAAAAAAACCGTATCACCCTTCAAAGATGGAAAGCTATTTCGAATTGATTCGATGTTCACAACTTCATCATACGCAACTCAAGCACTTAGTTTCTTACAAATGTAAGTCCCCAAATCTCGTCTTGACCCTTCATTTGAACCCCATTGAGAATAGCACCATTGAAAATCGAGACCGTTTTCTGGTTCGATTTCCTGGTATCCAAGTCCAAAACAATAGCCTTATAAACTCCATTCTTTAATGTCAAGCCCGAAACTTTAGCGAATCCATCTGAACTTGCCGCTTTCCTCGTCAATCTCATAACTAATCCGTCTCGTTTGGCTAATGCAGAAATCTCCACATCGGGAGAAATACCATCAACTTTCATCAAGCTAACCTGAAACCAGTCCGATCCATTGCTAGCGATCGTAAGAGTTTGCTCACCTTCTTTCAATTCAATCTCAAATGTTTGCGGTGACTTTACAGAATCAGGTTGCCATTTCTCATTCAACCGGCTGACTCCATTGACAAAAACTTGCATTTCCGCTCCTCCCGGCCCAACTTGATTCACCGTAATCGAAAACTTAGCTGGCTTATCTAGTTTCAGCAGAATTTCTAAAGGCTTTGCAAACAACTCTTTATTGCCAGATTTCTGAGAATTAAAATATGCCGATACATCCTTCATTCCCTCTGCCCCTTTCGGACTCGTCAAATCAATCCTAAATCTGCTTGTCTTGCCCCAACCAATCCCCGGAATGAGATCCAGCGGAGCCTTGTTTGTAGTCGTAATCTCAGGCGAAATTGAACCTCCAAATCTTTGCAAGACCCATTTAAAGTTTGATAAAAATTCGCTAACATTCTTAAACTCTGGGAACAGATTCTCGGATCCGAGTCGATCCCAGTACCAGTAGCAAGCTGCCCCGGAATGTCCCCGCAAAACCGATTCCCAAAGTCCATCTCGCACGGCACTAAGATGGGAACCAGAAACTTGACCACCCGGACCAAATTCACCGTAAAAATACGGCCGATCAGAAGTCGGCTCCGAATTGCGCATCAATGCTTTTACACTCACCGGATAGCCGTGTGGTTGAAAATAATCCAACTTTTCGTAAACCGGCATATGCTCTGCCGAACTTGTAGTAATCATATGTCGATCAGGATCAATTGATCGCAGATAATCCGCCATTTCTGCATGCCAATCGTCAATCACTTTCCAATTATTATCTTGCCGAGCGGGTTGTGTCCATTCCACTTCGTTAAAAAGCTCCCACGCCAAAATCGATCCCGAATGCCCATATCTTGCCACCGCATATCTCAACCACTCTTTCGATAATTGTTTTGCCCGAGCGTTTGTAAAAAACTCGCGAGGTTCCTTTAAAAATCCCCCGTTTGCGGAGTTCCACGGATTCTCGTTCCAATTTGAGTTCACATCTACCGGACCACGGGCCGTGGTGGAACATCACCATCTGAAATCGAATCCCCGATCTTGCCGCCCCTAAAACAATCTCATCCCATAAATTCAAAACCGATGGGTACATCCAGCCTTCCGAAAGTTTTTCTTGACCTTCAACCCAAAAAGGATTCTTCCCGTCCCAATGGTTGCTCCAGATACGAGACCAATTCATTCCTGCCTTTCCCATTTCCTCAAGCTGATTGGAAATAGAAGGTTCACCACCATTTCGCCAACCTAAGTTTGTGCCCAATGGAAAATAAGATCCACCAGCTTCATCCACAAATCCTGGTCTGCGATCCGGCAAAGCCTGAGAAACTCTTACAATCCCACCTGTGGTTCAACTACCTGTTTGACCAAAATCTCAGAGCGCTTCAATACAGCTTGTTTGCCATTCAATAAAACCTTAGTTTGAAATTCTTTTCCCCCCGAGCTTCGCAGTCTCGCCCGCCACCCCTCGCCGTCAAAAAATGCTATCCGAACATTTTTTTCGCTTTTATCAAAAAACTCAACCTTCACATCATTTTGCCGTGAATCATAAGGATTTCCTGAATAATCAATCTCAAAATTCGCTTCTACAAGCGTAACTTCGCTCGCCTTTATAGAAATTAACAACATGCATGCAAGTAAATTCGACACCATTTCAGACCACTCTTGAACCTATAATAACCTAAAACTGAAAATAAAAAATAAATTTGCATACTTCACGTATACATTTCGTATATCTTTTGATATACTAAACGTAATGATTTCCGAAGTGAATTCAGAAAGGCGATACGGATATGCCGAAATTGCCGAAAATCTGCGAGTATCTATCGAAGAAGGTAGATACCGAGAAGGCGTGTTATTGCCTACAGAAAGAGAACTTCAAGACGAATTCGATGTATCAAGAACAACTGTTCGAAGAGGACTCCAAGCCCTCGTTGATATGGGATGGGCCGAAAGCAGTCCAAACCGAGGTGTCATTGCTCGTAACGGGCCACGACAAAACCGAACCGCAAATATCGCGTTTATAGTCCATGCCGGAACTCTCAATCGATATTTATTCTTAGAACTCAATCGACATCTGCAAGAAAAAGGATTCCACCTCGTCCACATCGATTCACTCACACACACCGTAGAAGGAGCAATCAACTACGCCTGCGAAAACGATTTTGCCTGCGCCATCATCTGGCCTATGAAAGGCTATCTCGACCCTGAATTACTCGATACCTCGTCCTTCAAACTGCCTATCATCAACGTCCAGCATAGATTTCCAAATTTTGAAACCGATCTCGTTACGGAAGATCATTTCCACGGAGGGTTTTTAGCCGCAAAGCACCTCATCGCTCAAGGAAGGAAACGCATTGCCATCACCGGGATGCTCGACATGCTCCAAACCAACCACCAAAGATTTAGCGGATACATGATTGGCATCTTTGATTCGGGGCTTTCTCCAGAAGTTTCAGATTATGCTTTTTGCTTTACTAGCAATATGGCAAAACCTGATATGAGAACATTAGCAAATCGATTGCGCGACAAAGACCGGCCAGATGCCGTATTCGTCATGGATGATTTCTTAGTACCATATGTGGCTGAAACGATAAAAGAAGCTGGGCTAAGTGTTCCAGAAGATGTTGCCATTGTCGCATTCGGCAACGACGTCCCCTATTCTTTTGGACAAACAAACCTTTCTACAATTTCAATCAATTGGGATCTAGTGGCAGAAGCCACTGCAAAACAAGCTTTGGCCAGAATTGAAGGCAGCACGCTCCCCGCCCAAACTATGGCTCTTCCCGTCGAGCTCATCGTCAGAGGATCATGCGGAGCCCCTAAATCCGAATGGATCGACCGACCATTCTATAGCCACGACAATAACCTGGCATATGCTCCTTCTGTCCCCCACACCGGCTACCAAACCAGGGCCCAAATCAATCAAACATTTTCTTCGGATCTTTTCAAAGCTGAAGGATTATTAAAGCAATGAAGCAACGTGCATTTACATTAATTGAACTGTTGGTAGTTATCGCCATTATCGCGATTCTCGCTGCCATTCTCTTCCCGGTCTTTGCCCAGGCAAAAGCCGCTGCCAAAAAGACTCAATCGCTTTCAAACGTAAAGCAGTTGGGTACCGCCTCTCTCATCTACGCAACCGACTACGATGATCTCTTTGTAGCTCAATATGCTGGGCCAGAAAATGGTTGGGGCTGGCAACAATCTTGGATCATGACAACCTTGCCATACATGAAATCATTTGGAATCCTCAAAGATCCTTCTGATGAATGGAAGCCAACGACTAGCTACGATTCCGGACCAAAAATCTCCTACGCTGCCAATGCAATGCTCGGCGGAGACTGTTTAGGTGGTGGTGGAACATTCTGGAAGTTCCGCGGCGTAATCGCTTTTAACCAACAAGCTGGTGGTGGAAACTGGTACGAAAATGGAACGCGGTCTCAAACCCAAATTCCAATGATCGCAGAAACCGTTCTCTTTGCTGCAAGATCAGGGCTTCCCGCTGGATCCGCCAAAGATCCAAGAGCAAACCTCATGGAAGGCGCATTTAGCCCATGGAATTCAACAATCCTACAAGCAAGTACAGTCGACGTTGGAACAACTGAAGGAACTCTACCTGGCCAAACCAACGATATCTTTGGTGCTCCAAATCCAAACTTAAAAGGACATCTCGACCTCTATTACGGCGTTACTCCAATTGTGTTCACAGACTCTCATGCCAAGGCTGTCAAGCCCGCGTCAACTGTTAACATGCAAAACTCTTGGAACAACGCTGGAGGCTGTATTTCGCCTAACTTCCTCAAGCAATGGGACGCCTTGCGCGAAACAAACAATCCTGGCTAGTCATTTATGAAAAAACTCTTGACAATCTCACTCTTGCTCGGTTTAGCCAGCTTCGCCCTCATTGGGTGCGCTACTGAATCAGAGCCCGAAGGTTATAAGCAGGACAACTTTAAGAAAACCGATCCCCCTCCGGGATGGGGTGCTGGTGGAGGATCAACGGGCGGAGGCAATGCTCCCGCTGCGGATCCAAATAAGGCGCCGACTGCTCCAGCCGGAGAAAGCGGAAACTAAAAAGTAAAGAAAAGAGTAATGCTAAGACCACTTCGATCGAAAGATTGAGGTGGTCTTTTATTTAATTGCGCCGGCCAACATGCCCTGTTGAATCTTCTCTTTAAAGAACCAGTACACAAGCAAAATCGGAATCATTACAATGACTAATCCAGCGAAAGTCTCGCCGTATTTCACATCATAATTTCCCTTCGTCACAAAATTTGCAAGGACTAGCGGCAAGGTGTAATGCTCCTCCGAGAGCAAAATTTTCGAAAGGTTATATTCGTTCCATAAGCCAATGCCATTAAAAATTCCCGCAACAATGAGCCCGGGCTTTGCTAAAGGCAACATCACTTTCCAAAAAACGCGAGAAAGACTGGCCCCATCAATCTCTGCCGCTTCCGCAAGTTCTCCTGGTAAGGATTCGAAAAACCCATGCATGACAAAAATTGTAAAACTCAAGGAATAAGCGACGTAAACCAGCACTAAGCCGTGATATGTATCATAAAAGCCTAGTTGACTGGTTAAAACCCGCAAAGGCACGGCAGCAACCAAATTCGGGAACATCATCCCTCCCAAAAAAGTCGCCAAGATCAATTGAGAACCCTTAAACTTAAACTGCGACAAAACATAGGCCGCCATCGATCCAACGGGAAGCAAAATAGCCAAAGTCGCCAAACTCACTAGCAAGGAAATCCCAAATGCTCGACCAAAATTTTCACTTTGCCATGCTCCAGAAAAGTTAGCAAAACTCCATGACTTTGGCAAACTCCAAGGCGAACCAAAAATCTCCAAAGTCGTTTTAAACGAACTTAAAAGACTCCAAATCAGTGGGAAAACGACCGCAAAGACAAATACTCCAGCCAGAATCCAGCCGAAAATCCGTTTCATGCCACCGACCTGCTAGATTCAGGATTCTTCCGAAAGAGGAACATAACCAATAAACTTAAACCAAGTGCTAAAAAGAAGTTAACAACGGCAAGGCTAGATGCTTTCCCAAATTGGCTTTCAATCATCAATTGATAAAGGTAATCCAACATGACTTCAGCCGATGCCGCCGGACCACCTTTAGGAACCAAGACATTGACCAATGCAAAACAATTCATGGCATTGATAACCACGTAAACAACAGCCACCCTTCTAATTGACCAAAGGAGCGGCCAAGTCACATACTTAAACTTCCGCCAGCCATGTAAACCTTCTAAATCGCCGGCCTCTACAACTTCCTTTGGAATTCCCGCAATTCCGGCTCCAAAAAGCATGATGTAAAAACCTAAATGCGACCACACAAATGCCGACATTACAACCCAAAAAGCCGTCTTTGTCGAACCGAGCAAACCTTCATCTGGGCCAGAGAAAAATCCAACGCCAGGCATCACTAAAAAGCGCCAAACTATGGCAACTGCAACAACTGAAATAACTTGAGGAAAAAGATAGACGCTTCGCAAAATCTTGCTGGAAGCCCCCATTCCTTGAGTGGCATGGGAAATCAGCAATGCAAGCCCCAAAATGCATAGCCCGCCAATTCCAACAAGTAGCAAGCCATTTTGCAACGAAGTCCAAAAAATCTGGTCAGTCCAAAGGTTTTGGTAGTAGCGCGCACCAACAAATTCTCTCTTACTACTCACTCCCCTAAAAGAATGAAGGCTTAACCAAAAGACTTGCAGAAAAGGATAAGCGACAAAGAGCCCATATAAAAGAATCGCCGGCGATAAAAAAGACACGACAAAAAGCCTCATGCGAATATCTTTTTGTCGTGCCAATTTCATCCTACAGTGCCTAACTATTCAACTTTTCGTTTAACAATATCAGGATTCTTGCGCGTTCGTTCTGCCGCTGCCTCACACTCTGCTCCAAATTGTTCTGGTGTCAAATCACCATTCAACAGCTTCGTCACGTTGTTTTCCACGTCACGATAGAACGTCGGATACCAATCTTTCCATTGTGCCGCCCAAACCGCTTTGCTTTCGGAAAAACTCTTTGCTGCCCCTTTCAGATATTCGGGTAATGCAACATCATCGCTCCCTTTTATCGCCATAAGTGTGCCCTTTTCTGTTACAAACTGCTTAGCCTTCGCTACAGAAGTCATGTACTTAAAGAACCCAATCGCATGCTCTTGATTTGGACTCTTGGCCGGAACCAGCCAGGGTTCAATCTTGATCATGATTGCGCTTGGGTCACCAACGCCATCACCGATAACCGGAGGAAGCATAAAGGCAATTTTTCGACCTTCTTCCTTGATCACGGAATCCATTTCTGCCTGCAACCAAGTACCACAAGGAATCATTGCCGCCTGGCGTTTCACAAATCCAGTTTGAGCCGCGGTATGACTCATCCCCGTTGCCCCTTTTTGGAAATAGTCTTGAGCACGCAAGTCGAAGATCATTTTTGCCGCTTTAACCAAGGCGTTAGAATTCCACGCCCCCGGTTCAAGGTTCTGCATTTTATTAAATTGCTCCATTCCGCCCGAGCTAATTGTCCAAGGAATCAACATTCCTGCGATCATGTAATCGGGATATTGCCCTTGATAGGTAATGGGAGCGATTCCTTTCGCCTGAATTTTTTGACACAAAGCCAATAGCTCAGAATACGTTTTTGGAGGTGTCCAACCATTTTCCGCGAACAGTTCAGAGTCGTACCACCACCCTAAAACTGAATAGTAATAAGGAAGCAAATACTGCTTTCCACCAGATTGACCTAGCTTCAATAAACTGGGTTCAAATGTTTGCCCCCAAGTATCATCACTTTCCCAAGCCTTCCCCGAAAGCGCTTGATTCAAGTCTAAAACTTCATCTTCTTCAACGAGAGACCAATAATCAAAATGAACACCAGGAAACGCTAGTCCCGGAGGTTTTCCTTCCTGAAACCTAGGACGAAGCTGCTCTTCGATCTTTGGGTCACCAATAATCGTTACTTTGACGCCAGTTTTCTCTTCGTACTCTTTAGCGGATTGCTCATAAAAGTCCTTGCCATATCCCCCGGCAAAAACCATCGCCTCTAAATCTTTGGAAGTTGTTAGCTTTTCTCCAGATTCAGAAACTACCGTTTCTGATGCTTTTTCCGTTCCACCACATCCGACTAACGCAATTGCTGCGAGAGCGCTCATAAAAAATATTCGTTTCATGACTTAATAGCCTTCACCTTTACTCGATCAATAGTAACTGCAATGAGTAATACCATGCCTGTCACTACCAATTGCCAAAACGTTGGCACATTTTGCAACCGCATCGCATTCTCAATCATCCCCATTATAAAAACGCCAACTACAACTCCGCCCATAGTCGCTTGGCCACCAGCTAATGAAACGCCCCCTAGAACACAAGCCGAAATGGCCTGAAGCTCAAGTTTATCGCCTGCATTATTACTCGCCAAAATCAATCGGCTACTTGCCAAAACTCCTGCAAATGCCGCAACCATGCCGCTCAACATAAAAATAAAAATTTTGGTTTTAGAAACTGGAATTCCTGCCAAATGTGCTGCTTCTTGATTTCCGCCGATTGCTAAAGTATTTCGGCCAAAAACCGTCTTATTAAGAATGAATGCAAAAATCACAAATAGAATCAGCATGAGCCAGACTGACAAAGGAACTCCAAATACCTGCTGAGTCAATCCTTCCAGACCCTTAAACTTTGGCATCACGGTCGATCCCCCTGCCAATATATTTGTGACACCTCTGCCAATTTGCATTGTTGCCAATGTCGCAATCAACGCATTGATCCCTACCTTTGCAATAAAAATCCCGTTGACCAAACCAATCAACGCCCCGGCCCCTATTCCGGCCCCTATTCCTACCCACAAACTCCCGCTAGCGTTCCCCGCCAACACCGTAACTACCCCGCCCAACGCCAAAACTGAACCTACTGAAAGGTCAAAATCCCCCGCTGCCAAGCAAAGCATCATCGTGCAAGCCACAAACCCAACACTGACCATCGCTTCGCCAAGACCAATCAAATTTCCTCCCGTTGCAAAATTAGGAATGAACAATGAGCATCCAATAAAGAGAAGAACGCCCATTATAATCATCCCGTAATCCATGATAAAAAGAAGTGTTTTTTTCATGCGCTAACTCCAATTTCGCTACTTGGCAGAGCTAATTTCAATAGCCGCTCTTCTGTCGCCTCACCACGCTGGACTTCTCCAGTAAAACGCCCATTTTCCATAACTAATATCCGATCGCATATTCCCATTACCTCCGGAAGTTCGGAAGAAACCATCACGACACCAACTCCAGATTTAGCCAGATCCTGAATGATGGAATAAATCTCGCTCTTTGCACCAACATCAATTCCTCTCGTTGGTTCGTCAAGCAAAACAACCTGAATTTTTTCGCTTAACCATCGCCCCAAAATCACTTTTTGCTGATTACCACCGCTCAAGTTTCGAATTGGAGTCTTCCCATTTGGTGTCCGGACGCCAAGTTTCTCAATAAAATGATTTGAATTCTTTTCGTCCACAGATTTGTTAAGAAGAAATCCGAATCGAGAAGTGCGCCGACGGACGCTTAAATTGATATTCTCACTAACGGAAAGCAAAGGGATAATTCCTTCCTTTTTTCGGTCTTCTGGGCACAAAACAATGCCAACTTCAATCGAAGCTCTTGGGCCCTTGCCGTTGATCGCCTTTCCATTGATCCGAACTTCACCATTGCCCTCATATACCGCTTTTAGAATCTCACTTCTACCCGCCCCTACTAAACCAAAAATTCCGACGATCTCGCCCGAATGAACAGTGAATCCCGGCTCATCGCGCAAAATCGGTCCGAACAAATTCTTTGCTTCCAAAACAGTGTTGCCAATTGGCCGTTCATCATATCCAAATACGTCTTCTATTTTTCGTCCGACCATTCTTTCAATTAGTCCCGAGGCATTTGTCATTGAAATGTCTTGGAAAGTCTCAACCCATTGGCCGTCTCGCAAAATTGTTGCAGCATCGCAAATTTGAAAAATCTCATCCATACGATGAGAAACATAAAGAATGGCTTTCCCACTGGATTTGAGTTCGGCAATAATCTCAAATAGACGCTCAACTTCTCGCGAACTCAAAGAGGAAGTAGGTTCGTCAAAAGCAATCACTTGGGCATCGTGGGTCAGAGCTTTTGCAATTTCAACCATTTGCCTCTGCGCTAACGAAAGCGATCTCATTTTTGTCCAAGGCGAAATATCTAAACCAACTTTCTGAAGTCCAAATTTAGTCTTCTTTGCCAATTCAGAATGGTTAACTAGACCAAACCGGTGAGGCAAGTGACCAAGCCAAATGTTCTCGGCAACACTTAAATCAAGAACATCATTAAGCTCCTGGTAAATCACTGCAATTCCAGATTCAAGAGATTCTTTTGCTGAACCAAAACTTAGTCTAGTACCAGCCAATCTCAGCTCTCCAGAATCTGGAATATGGACTCCGCTTAAAATCTTTAGTAGTGTACTTTTGCCCGCTCCATTTTCCCCGCACAATGCATGTACAGATCCAGCAGAAACACCAAAAGAAACGTTCTCCAGAGCTTTCACCCCAGGGAACGTTTTTGTAATGTGATCAATTTCTAAACAATGCAATTTTTTAGTCCAAAGACATCCCTTCAGTTTTCAGGGCGGCTTCGTAGTTTTCTCGATTTATTGCTGTGCCTTCCGTGTATGTTTCTAAAGCGGGCTTTGTGCCTTCTCTAATCCACTTAGCCATCATTTCCACCGTTTGGGCACCGTGTGCTCTCGGGCTTAACAAGATACTCGCAAAAACGCCACTTGGCTTGCCTAAGGAAAACTCTTTCGCAACTGCCAAGCCATTGATTCCCACTCCGATAATGTCTTCTGGCTTAACACCACGAGCTTCCAATGCTCGTACAATTCCCATCATTCCATCATCATTTGAACTGAAACACACCCATTTTTTAACATTCTGATTTTGGGTGATCACCGTGTTTGCTGCATCAGATGCGCCAGTGATATCAAGAGTTTTCCAAGCCGTGTAATGAATATTTCCTTCTGGAACTCCATTTGCAACGAGTACCGATTTGCAGCCATTAATGCGCTGCATTGCAGTCTCTAATTCTTCCTTAGTTGTTGCAATTCCATGAACATCGGCGGCTGTCCAGCCTCGCTTTTTCATTTCATCAACCATGGTTTGCCCAACGGATTCGCCAATATTAGTCGCCGAAATCCCAAGATGGGGCACATCAGGAAGCGGTTTGCCATCACTGCCAACTAAACGGTCATCAACGCTCATCAGCAGAATTCCTTTATCCGCGCAAGCTTTCTCAATTGCACTGCCAAGTTGTACTTCTGGAGCACAAATAATCAAACCCTTGACTCCTTGAGTTGCCATAGAAGAAATCGTATCTAACACTTTCGATCCGTCTGTCGCTTCTTCGACAACAAGGTCAACACCAAGCTCTTTTGCTTTTGCTCGAGCAAACTCAGTTTCTGGCTGAAACCATGAATCTGCCAATGACTTCACAATAAATCCGATTTTTACCGATTCGCCCAGTTTGCCATCTGAGTTTGCATCGCCAGCGGCTGAAGTTGAACTGTTCCCATTACAACCAGCTAAAAATGCGCCGCAGACCGAGACAAAAACAAAGAGTCCAAAAAATAATCTCGACATGCCAATAACGTTACCCTTAACAGGGCTTAAATGAAGCTAGGAAATCGTTTGATATCTCCAGATCTTCTGTAACCTGCGCTACTTAAGTTACAGGTAACCTTTTGACAACATGATTTCGGTTGCTGCTGCTTTAATTTCCATAATGACAACTGCCAACAACGAACCGAATCTCATTCCAAAGCCAAGTCATTTGAAACTTGAAAGTGGTACTTTTAAGCTCAATTCCCTGACTCAAGTTTATGGGCCGGATCTCATCGTTCAGCAAGTGCAATCGACTCTTGGCGCATCCAGCGGGTTTCCTCTTCGCCAGTCGCATTCCATACCAGAATCAAACGCAATCATCTTCCAATCCGTTAAAAGTCAAGATCAAATTCCAGAAGAAGGTTACATTCTGGCTATCAATAAAGATGATGTTGTCATTACAGCGTCATCAGATTCAGGTTTCTTTTATGCACTCCAAACTCTCAGGCAAATCGCTCCGCCTGAGCTCAACCGCAAGGCCATGATTAATGAAAAAAGAGCGATTGAACTTCCTTGCCTCACAATTTCAGACCAACCTAGATTTCAATGGCGTGGGCTCATGCTGGATGTTGCCCGCCATTTCATGCCAAAAGATGACGTTTTGAAATTTATTGATCTGGCTGCCTATCATAAATTGAATACTGTCCATCTTCACCTCACCGAAGACCAAGGTTGGCGGATTGAAATTAAGAAATATCCAAAGCTCACAGAAGTGGGTGCGTGGCGAAAAGAAACAGTTATTGGAAAAAATACAGGAAAATACGACGGAATTCCTCACGGCGGATTCTACACGCAAGATGATCTGCGAGAAATCGTTGCTTATGCTAAGGATCGACATATCAATGTAGTGCCAGAAATAGATATGCCTGGCCATATGCAAGCTGCTATTGCCAGCTACCCGTGGTTAGGAGACGGGAGCCAAGTTGAAGTCTTTACCAAGTGGGGAGTCAACGATTTTGTCCTCAACACAAAACCAGAAACGGTTCAATTCTGTAAGGACGTTCTCGAAGAAGTTATGGATATCTTCCCTTCAAAATTCATTCATATCGGCGGAGATGAATGTCCAAAAACTCAATGGAAAAAAGATCCTTACGAACAGGCAAAAATAAAAGAACTGGGACTCAAAGACGAGCATGAACTTCAAAGTTGGTTCATTCGACAAATGGACAACTTCCTCGTTTCAAAGGGACGTCGCCTTATTGGATGGGATGAGATTTTAGAAGGAGGATTGGCGGAAAACGCAACCGTAATGAGTTGGCGAGGAATCACAGGTGGAGTCGCCGCGGCCATTATGGGTCACGACGTTGTCATGTCGCCAACTTCGCATATGTACCTCGACTATTATCAAACAACGCCTGAAAACGAGCCTTTAGCGATTGGTGGATTCTTGCCGTTAGAAAAAGTCTACAGCTTTGATCCTGTAACCAGCGAGATACCTAAGGATAAAGCTCACCATGTTCTTGGTGTTCAAGGCAATCTGTGGACGGAGTACATGAAAAACATGAAACATGTCGAATACATGGCTTACCCCCGCGCATGTGCTGTTGCAGAAATTGGGTGGACGTCCCAATCGAATCGAAATTTTAATGACTTTTCTCGACGATTAGAAAGTCATTTTCCGAGGCTTACAGCTTTAGATGTCAATTTCCATACGCCAAAGGAAAGTCTCGCTGTGATCGGCAAGTGGGATCCAAGCCAAATGTCAACTCAATTCAAGAACTTAGAATGGGACATCACGTCGTTTATTAAGGAAAGCGGAAATTATCAGGTTCGATTTCAATACACTGGTGGTAGTCATCGACTAGATATCGAGTGGGCGGAATTAGTCATCAACGGTAAGCCTGTTAGTCGAGATTCCCATTCGGGAAGAACTGGCGGAGAAAACGTCGACAACATCTATTTCCTCAAGCTAGAAAACTTCAATTCAGGCGCAAAGGTCATTTTGCGGGCTTCAGTCTTAAGCGATGGCGGTACAGATTCATCTGGCAATATCACAATTTTAAAATCCTAATCTTAGAGCCACCGATTCTAGCAACAATTGACCGTCCAGACGAACCGCTGCAAGAACTCAGCCGTCTATACTTTCGCTTATGCCACTTGTTGCCGCTATTTCCATTGCCACGTTTTTGGCTCAAAACCAAGATCCAGCTCCATGGAAGTATCAACGATTTGGAGAAACAAGTCTTCTACTTCAAATCCCAGCCGCGCCAACCGTAAACAAAGAAAAGCCAAACGAGTTTCACATGGAACATCAAGGCTTAAAATTAACCGTTACTACTTCTCCAGTTACCTCAGAATCTCCATTGCCAGAGTCCGAACGCTACCTTAGCGCAATCGGAAAGTACCGAGAGGAATTTGGAAATAGAATTGAAAGCATTTTAAACGAAGCGGATGTCATCCCCGCTGTACGATTTGGGGCAGAAGCTTCAATTGGATTCACTCTTGAGGTCAAAGGTGGCAGTGGCCAGGCAATCGGCTGGCAAACAATTCGTTTTGGGAAAACCGATTACGAAATATTGATCACTGGAGAAAAAAAACATCTTCCTTGGGTTTTGAGCATTCTCGATTCACAGCGATATATCAGCTCCGAAACGGGCAAGTATCTCTCTGCTCCCATTGGAAGTCTTGGGGTTGAGACAACCCTTGGAACTGGATTCTTCCCACTCAATGGTGGAAGTCCAGAACGAGCTACAACTTTTGTTTTAGAAGGAGAGAATATTCCAGTGGTAGGTGCCGCACAACTTTGGATCCCTGCCAATGTGGATTACTCAAATGCGGCCAGCGTCGAAAAGGCGTTCGCCGGACAACTTACGGCTTCCGGAATTGCTGTCGATCCGCGATTAGAAGTAAAAGAAGCCAAACGCGGTGATACCAAAACATATGAAATGAGTGGCCAAATCACTGTAGAAAAACAAATCGTCCAAGTTCTTGGGGTTGCATTTGTTTTTGAACGGCAAGCGACAAGTATCACCGTCATTTTTGATCCAAAGGATCCAGACCAAGTCGGCGTTGCCCAAGAAATTATTGAATCCGCTAAATCAATCCCGGTAGTGCAGTAGGTCCGTGCTGGGCAATCCGACCCCAGCGAGCCCAGACCGGCCCAATTTGTGCCCGCACAATGGAAGGTGAGCATGACCAAAACACTAAACTCCACTCCATTCCAAACGGGGCCGATTTCAAAGGCAATGCTCGATGAATTGCAAAACTACGTTGTCTGCGAACCGATGCCATTCGTTGTGGACTTAGAAAATTCAAGTGGTATGACCTTGGCAACCGTAGACGGCCAAAAGCTTTATGACTGGACAGGCTACTATGGTTCAAAACTTTTGGGTCATAACCATCCTCGGCTTCAGGAGCCAGAATATTTAAAGCGATTGATCCTCGCGGCCAACAATAAGACTGCTAATCCCGACTTTCTCACAAAAGATTGCCTCGATTTTTATCGAAAAATTCATAGTCTTGCTCCGCAGAGTATGCAAAATCCAAGGTTAGAGGTGTACACCGTCAATAGCGGGGCAGAAGCTGTCGAAAATATGATGAAGTACCTCGTCAGTCGACACAATACAAAGCGAAAGCAAGCCGGAAAGGATTCTACTAATAAACGATTTATCTACTTTGATAAAGCATTTCATGGGCGCACGGTTTATGCCCTCGGCGTGACGCAAACTATGGATCCCGTCGCCACCAAGGATTTTCATGGCCTAACCGTTGGTGGCAACATCAAGCTACCGTTTCCAAGCCTTGATAACGACCGCTCCGAGTCTGAAAACCTGAAAGATGTGCAAAATGCACTTGGCATGGTCGAAATGGCTCTGTCTCAAATGGCTGATGAACTCATCGGAATCATAGTTGAGCCAATCCAAGGCGCGGGCGGACACCGCTGCGCAATGCCACAGTTTTTCCAAGGGCTTAGTGAACTCTCCAACAAATATGATGTCGCTCTTGCCTTCGATGAAGTTCAAACTGGACTTGGAGCTACCGGATCGATGTTTGCGATCGACCAGTTTGATCTTCCCTACCCACCAATCGCCGTAGCAACCGGAAAGAAATTTGGTTGCGGAGTCGTCTATATGTATGAACCGCTGGAGGATATCGGAGTCCTCGATTCAACTTGGGGCGGAACACTTGCCGATATGGTGCGAGTCCTTCAAGAACTGCACATTATGGAAGAAGAAGAATTAGTCAGTCTTGCTGCCGAAAACGGAAAGATTCTCCAGCAAGAACTGAGAAAACTTCAATCAAAACACCAAGGTGTTATGCTTAATGTCAGAGGAATGGGCCTCTACCAAGGGTTCTCTCTCAATTCACCCGAGCGAAAATCTGTTCTAATTGAACATGCCAGAACAAAGCATTCCCTCCTCCTCTTAGGTGCGGGACATAGTTCTATCCGGCTGCGACCCAATCTGAATATGAACAAAGAAGATATTCATCAACTGATAGAGCTCTTGGATATATCGTTAACCGAAATCATTCAAAACAACTGAATCAGGAACGTTTTCACAAACATAATCATTCCGAATATCATGAACCCACTCATTCGAATCAGCCTAACTGCCGCAATCGGAGCCGGACTTGGCTACGGCTATCATCTCTTTATGGCCGGAATAAAGTCCGGATGAATTTCATGTCATCAACCGGCGGTGCCGGTTATTGCTGGAACAATTCTGGGAATCATTGCCGGAATCACATCTCGAAGCTAGGCCAAGGCTCGAAACAATCGTAAAATAGAGACTCCAAAACCTATGGAACCAGTTGCAATCTACATCCACACACCGTTTTGCCCCTCAAAGTGTGGATATTGTGACTTCAATAGTTATGCGATGGAAGGCGAAATCATCGAACAGACTGTCCAGTCTACAATTCGCGAAATCAATAATTCAAAGTGGAAAGGAAGACCCGCAAAAACAATTTTCTTTGGGGGCGGCACTCCAACTTTTCTCACATCAGAACAAATCACCAGCATTTTAGAAGCCGTGATTTCAATTCATCCTCCCGTAAATGGTTGCGAAATAACAAGTGAAGCAAATCCGGGAACCGTTGATATACCAAAATTCAAGGACATGTTTGCCGCTGGGTTCAATCGAATCTCTCTTGGAGCCCAAAGTTTCAACTCTTCTGACCTCATCAGGCTCGGCCGAGTACACGAAGCCTCTGATGTAGCAAAAGCCGTTGCATCGGCCAGAAAAGCAGGATTTGAAAACTTAAATCTTGACCTCATGTTCGCTCTTCCCGGACAATCAGCAAAAGCCTGGGAATCAAATCTTCGCCTAGCAACGCAGCTCGCTCCCGACCATCTCAGCCTCTATTGCCTCACTATTGAGCCAAATACTCGATACTACAAACTGCACCTGAAAGGAATGCTCGATCTTCCCAATGAAGAATCTCAAGTAAATATGTATGAGCAAGCCATAGAAAGTTGCCAAATCGCTGGATTGCATCAATATGAAATATCAAACTTCTCGTTACCCGGAAAAGAATGTAAACACAATTTAGAGTATTGGCAAGGTCACGAATATCTCTCCTATGGCCCTGGAGCCGTTGGTTGCTTTAATTTACCAAGTGGTGAAAAACAAAGATATACAAACATGAAGCACCCAAGAGCTTATATCGATTCCATAAATGGCAGTCAAGAATCATTGTGGTGCGACAATGAAAAAATAGATCAACAAACTCAAGATTTTGAAAAACTCATGTTGGGAATCCGACTCAACAAAGGCGTTTCAAAGTCAGTACCGCATGATGAAAATGTCATTGCAAAACTCGAAAGTAGAGGCTGGCTCATCCCAAACAAGTCTCAACTCATCTTATCAAATGCTGGGCGGCACTTTTGTTCAGAAGTAACCGCCGAGCTTGCCCCGGCCTAGTTGTTCTTAATCCAAACCGTCCGATACTGCACCCGATTGCCATGGTTTTGTAATTTTAAGCCGGAATCAAAGTTCCCTTCCGGAGATCCCGCAGTTGTAAAACTTGGTACCTCCACATCACGATGAATCAGTGTTCCATTGTGATAAACGGTCATTCGAGCATTTGAAATCTTTTCAGTACCATTCCAACGTGGAGCCGTAAATTTAATCCAATAATTTTGCCACTGCCCTGCCGCCAATGCCATATTGAAGTCAGGTTTCTTCACGCCGTATATTCCACCGCATAGATTATCAGCCGGTTCTTCACCAGCAGAATTCAAAATTTGAACCTCATATCTTCCCTGCAAATAGACTCCACTGTTTCCGTTTGCTTGCCCCTCTAGTCCATTGTCATCAACTCTAAACTCGACATAGAGCAGAGCATTGCCATGTGGTTCCTTGGTCTCAAGCTCTCCTCCGCCAGGCAATACGGTTGCAATTGAACCATCATATTTCCAACCTATTGGTTGATCCTTGGTGCCAAACATTTTCCAGTTGATCGAGTCTCCTTCCTTTCCAAGAATCTGTTTCCCACCAACAGGTACCACCGAATTCGCACTTCCTAAATCTTTAATGCGAATATCTCGCCAAGATACATTTAATGGCTTCGCACTACTGCCTACACTATGCACCTGCAAAGCAATAAACCCATTTCGAGTCATGTCATCTCGGAAATCGACGCAAGGCACTCCATTAACCCACGTTCTAATTCGATCTCCAATACATTCAATTCGATATCGGTTCCACTCACCGCGTCGCAAAGCTTTGCGACCGGCTTCATTTTTCGACAAATCTTGTAAAAAAACACCTCGCCGAGATTCATCATAAACCCCGCCTGTATATGATCGATCGCTTGGGTCAATTTCACATTGGTAACCATGAACAACTCCGTTACGGTAACCCAATACTGAATTACTCCGAACTTGGATCCCAGAATTCAGCTCATTGTCCACTTTGAATTCAAGTTCAAGTTCAAAATCTTCAAACCTCTTTTCTGTACACAAAAATGAGTTTGGAGTATTTGGACGAGTTTCTCCTACAATCACTCCATCAAGTACTTTGTAAGAAGCCGCTCCACCCTTTTGAACCCAACCATCTAGATTTCGACCATTAAACAAAGGTTGCCAATCAGAATTTAAGGCAGAAGTCAAAAAAGAAAGCCCAAGCAGTGCACTCAACATACAATGCCAGTATCCCCTAAAACCAGAGCATTAAACGAGCGTTTGTGATTGCTCTAAATTTTTCACCAGATCGGTCAATTCTTCACGAACGATTTCCGCTGTTATCACAACTTTCCCTTGAATGACTTCTGGAGAATCATACATGTAATCTTCCAAAACTCGCTCCAGCAATGTGTGCAATCTTCGAGCTCCGATATTCTCTGCCTTCTCATTCACTTCTTTTGCAAAACGAGCAATCTCATTCAAGGCATCATCTTCAAATTCGAGATCCACGCCTTCAACTGACAATAGTTTTTGATATTGTTTTGAAATTGCGTTTCTAGGCTCCTTCAAAATCCTGATGAAGTCCTTATCCTCAAGAGAAGTCAACATCACGCGAATTGGTAAGCGACCCTGAAGCTCAGGTATCAAATCGCTGGGTTTGCTCACGTGGAATGCCCCCGCGCAAATGAACAAGATATGATCTGTAGAAATCGGGCCAAACTTGCTTGCCACCGTACTCCCTTCGATAACCGGCAACAGATCCCGTTGGACGCCTTCTCGACTCACTTCCGGCCCCGAACCGCCACCTTTCATTGCGACCTTATCAATCTCATCAATAAAAATAATTCCGGTTTGCTCTGCCCTGTCCAATGCTTCACGATTGATCGACGCGCGATCAATTCGCTTTTTGGCTTCGTTCTCCATTAGAATTCGCTTTGCATCCCTAACTGAAGTCTTCCGATAACCTATTTGAGTCGTATTCCGCCCCATCATTTGGTTCATATCAAGCCCCATTTCTTCCATTCCTTGGGGCGTAAACACTTGCAGGAATTGGCTACCCTGGGCTTCTTCAATTTCTACTTCTACTTCACGATCATCAAACAAACCCGAGCGAATATCTTCCTTTAACTTTGCTCGACGCTCTTCTCTTGCCGCATGAACTTTTTCCCAATTCACTAGATCTTCTTCGGGCTCATCTTCTTCGTTAGTAACATTTCCAAAAACGTCAAAAACCGAACGCGATTGAGGAATCGGATCATTGGAAGTATCATCAAGCACGTTAACCAATTGATCAAGCGCGGCTTCTAACGCTGCCTCTTGAACGACTTCCATATGTTCGATTTCTACGAGTCGGACTGAGTTCGCCGCGAGATCACGAACCATGCTTTCCACATCTCGTCCAACATAGCCAACTTCCGTGAACTTCGTTGCTTCAACTTTAACAAAAGGTGCTCGTGCCAGTTGAGCTAATCGCCGAGCAATTTCTGTCTTTCCAACCCCGGTTGGTCCAATCATCAAAATATTCTTCGGCATAATGTCTCGCCGATCTTCTTCTGGCAACTGTTGACGCCGAAACCTGTTTCGCAAAGCAACTGCCACCGCTCGTTTCGCATCATCTTGACCAATAATGTATTCATCAAGCTGGGCAACAATTTGTCGCGGCGTTAAATTCTCAATCGGAGTCGACATCATGAACGTTGTACCTTCTGATGCACCTGCTCCTCCGTCCAACCGTCATAATCACAAACTACAGGCTAGTGCTTGGCCCCTAAAATTCCTTCACAGGCTTCTTTAACTAATGATGCGACTTGTTGCGCTTCATCATGAGTGGAACCGCGCCCGAAGGTAAATCTTAGACCTTCCTTTGCTGAAAGCTCATCATATCCACAGGCTAACAAGACATGAGAAGGCTCAAGGGATCCCGAGCTGCAGGCCGCTCCACTACTTGCACTGACCCCCATTCGATCTAAGCGAATCAGAGCGACTTCAGCATCAACTCCTGGAACTCGAAAATGAGAATGTCCGGGCAGACGACTAGTGCCCTTCGGTACAGTCCACTCGGGAATCCCATCCAATTTAGATTCAAATGCATCTCGAATTGCCGAGACTTCAACTTTCCAAGATTCATTAAGCGCAAGTTCAAGAGCCCGAGATGCTCCCACAATTGCCGGAACATTTTCAGTCCCTGCACGAACTTCCCGTTCTTGAGCCCCACCAACAAGAATTGGTTTCATCTGAGTCCCTCCTCGTATATAGGCTGCTCCGACCCCCTTTGGACCATAAAATTTATGAGCACTGATATTCAATAGGTCAACTTGCCAATCATCAACCTTCCATATTGATGGAAACGATTGCACCGCATCAACATGAAAAAGTGCTCCCCATTTCTTAACAATTTCCCCAATTTCTGAAACCTGATTAAAAATTCCAACTTCGTTGTTTGCGTGCATAACGCTCACCAGCAACACGTCATCTCCCATCAATGCTTCAACCGAAGATGCCAAGACTTCACCCCACTTCGTCACCGGAATCAGTTCAACCTGATATCCCAGACGAGTTAGCAAAAATTCAGTATGCAAAACACAGTGGTGCTCTGCTGCGCCAAGCAAAATCCTTCTCCTATTCAAATTCGCATTGCCTAATGCCGCACCAACTAAGCATAAATTCGCTGCTTCCGTTCCACTTGAAGTAAATGTGATTTCGCCAAACAAACATCCCAAAGCCAAAGAGAATTTTTCCCTAGCTTGGTCAATCGCTTCTTTTGCTCGCCTGCCATCCAAATGCAAGCTGCTCGGATTGCCATAACCCGCTTCAAGCCAAGGCTGCATTGCCAAAGCCGCCTCTTTGGCTAACGGCGTAGTTGCCGCAAAATCACAGTAAATACGTGTCATCCCAAAATCGTCTTACCAATCATCAAAATGGTTGCGTTATGCAAAGCATGCATTGTCATTGCCGGAATCAAGCTCCCCGTTCGATACGTCAAAAATGCACCCATACCGCCAATTGCTCCGAGAGCCAAATAAAGTATCGGGCCTTGCGGATGAATCACCGCAAAGCTCAATCCCGTAATCACAATTGAAAGCCAAACTTTTTGAGTCCTGCGTAATAATCCACCAAAAACCCATCCACGGAAGACAATCTCTTCAATAATCGGCGCAAACACCGCCGCGCTTATTCCTAAAAGAAATACCGTCATTCCACTTGAACTTTTGCCCAATTCTTCTGCGAGAGCATGAGAAGGAGTGGGGAGCCCTTTTAGTACAAAGTTTGAAATGAGTGTCAAGCCTAAAAAAATTGGAAAGTTTGCTAAATAAGCAAGGAAGCCCGCCCCCATCATTTTGAACATCGAATCTTCGCCTTTCAACATTGCGCGAATATCGCCAAATCCACCGAAAATTTTGAGTTTGCTAATTCCCACAAGAAAAATTACTCCCACAATCTGGGCAGTAATCATTAATATTCCTAGGTCTAAATCCACTCCTTGAGCTTTACTGAGAGCAAAAAGTCCGCCTGCAACAACGCCCTGGGCAATTACAAAATAAACGAATAAATAGATTCCTGCTCGAAGTGCCGAAGCATCTGCTCGTTCAAACGTCCAAGCCGGCATGGAAAGCATCTTCGGGGGCCTTAATCCCCCGGTTCCGTGCATCACCCAATATCCCGCCAATACAATGAGCCCGAATCCCGTTAGTGCGACAAAGCCAAGTAACCCGCCAATCATCTTTAACGCACTTTCTAAAGGGAAAACTGTGCTCCGTGCATTTTCTTGACCGCCTGCTTCTAAGGCCAGGCCCCGGGCCAAGAGTTCCGCCGGATCATCGCTCTTTGAATCAAAGAATTCTGCCGCTTCCGCACTCCCAGTCACTGCATCGGCTGTCAGTTGGTCTCTTTGCTCTTCGCTTTCTCTAAGATCCAAAAGCGCAGTAGCATCAACTGTTTCTCCCAGAGCCTTCTGGACTACAACAAGATAACGCTGTTCATCTAGTCCATTAACACCATCAGACTTGATGAGGGATTCGACTTGACGAAGCGATGTTTCTGAAGTTTTCGGGTTTTCGACTGCCGCCTCGCCGGGAGCAACTGCCCCCTTACCCATGTCTTTCGCCCATGCCAAAATTCTTTCGGTAGCTAAATACTGTTTAAGACCAGTCTCAACTTCAGCTGAAACAGTTTTATCGCTTTCCTTTTCGCTTGGCATTGCAAAGTAAGCCGTCAATTGCATCCCCATCAATCCAAGAATCACCGACCCAAATACAATCCAAGTCCACACTGTATATGGCTTAGGTTTAGCGGTTGAATCCTGTTGATTATGATTTTCACTAATAGGTGGTGGAATCAATTCACTCATAAAACATTCTCACTTTACGCTTTTGTGAACTCTGCAGTTGGAAATATCCCCATAAAGGACCCGCTTGATCATTTTGCACAAACTATCTTATACTACTCACATGGTAGACAGAAGTATAGGTTTCGACTCTGATCGCCCTCTACGATGGCTCTTCCTAGACCTCAATTCCTACTTTGCGAGTGTGGAACAAGCTGAAGACCCGAGTCTCGTTGGTAAGCCTGTGGCTGTCTGTCCAAGCGCCGGAGATGGCGCAACAATTATTGCCGCAAGCTATGAAGCAAAAGCATTCAAAGTCAAAACCGGGACAAAAGTTGGCGAAGCCAAACAACTCTGCCCCGAAATCACCTTAATTTCCGCCACCCCCGCTTTATACGTACACTATCATAAGAAAATCTTGGAAGTTGTCGAGCAGTCATTACCAATTCACAAAGTTTGTAGTATCGATGAGCTCAAATGCAGACTAATTGGCGACGAGAGAAATCCCGACCAAGCCTCAATGATTGCTAAAACTATAAAAGCAAATATCCTCAATCAAATTGCACCAAATCTCACGTGCAGTATCGGAATTGCTACCAATTCTTATCTTGCAAAAATCGGAACCGAGCTCCAAAAACCAGACGGCCTTGTGCTCATAGAACAAACCGATCTTCCCACAAAACTACTCAATTTAGAACTCACTACTTTCACGGGAATCAATCGAGCAATGCAAGCACGACTGAACGCGCACGGAATCTTCAATTCAACCGATCTTCTCAACTGTTCTGCAAAAGAGCTGAGAATCGCCTTTGGATCAAAAATCGGAGAAAGATGGTGGTATCTCTTGCGCGGATATGATATGAACTTCGATCAAGCTGAAGGAAAGAGTCTTGGTCATTCCAACGTCTTGGCACCAGAATTCCGAACTGATCAAGGCGCACGAGACATCTTGCTCCGGTTGATTCACAAAGCTTGCTCACGTCTGAGAGCCAACGAAGTCTACGCGACCCACTTATCGGTCAGCGTTCGCGGATACAAAAAGTCTTGGAACGCAGAATCTCGAATTGCGGCCACTCAAGATGCGCTCGCCGTGACCGAAAGAGTGCTTCAATTGTGGGAACGTCGAGATTTTGAGTCTCCACAACTGGTAGGAATCACCTTTACCGGCTTAAAGAAGCCAAATCAAGTCACTAGATCCTTGTTTGATGACGACACGACTCCACGGGAAAACCTCGGATTTGCCGTTGATGAAGTCAATCAAAAATTTGGCAAAAACTCCATTTATCTTGCCAGCCTCACCCACACAAAAGACCGAGCTTCAGAGAAAATCGCATTCAACAAAACATGGCTTTTCAGCGAAGGTAAAGGCGATCATGAATTTACACCAAAATCAAAATCTAATCCCCATCTTCCCGAGGAACATACTCAAAACGAGTAAACCAATTCATTCCTACAACCATAAGAACTGCGCTAAAAATGACCAAAATCGAAATTGCAAGACCCATCGAAATTGGCGCATTTGCAAACGCCCCGGTCGCAGCTCCTAATAAACCAGGTTCACTTTCAACCGCGGCTTTTGGGTGCCGACTTAAGGCATTCAAATAAGTAATGATCGAAACAAAAGACAAATCTCCTCCCGGCATATTCGGGACAAACGTTTCCCAGCCAAAAGCAAACAGCAAGCTAAAGACCATCGCTTTTTGAATAATCAAACTAATAAATACAAAGAAGATTGAATAAGCACTTGCTCCCAAAGCAAGAATTCCTAGGTCGGCCCACCATCCACTTGCACTTAAAAATCCAAAACCAAAAACCCCAATTCCACCGGCAATTGCCGCAATCCAAGAAACAAGAATCACCGAACAAATACATGCCAACGTTCGACCAAGCAAAAGCGTGCCACGCGGCACAACTCTCGTCAATTGATAAACAATGGTTTTATTACCAATTTCTTGGCTGATGACAAATGTTGAAAAAATAGCTGCAACCAATGCCATAAACCGATATACAATCACCGATGCCAGCATGCCGTAGGTTTCCGCAACAGGAACTTCTCCTCCAAATTGAACCCATATTCGACCCATAACTCCAACAAACAAGGCGATAAATATCCAGGCTATGAGTCGGCCAGGTCGCAACATATCACGAAGCGTTGAAGTAAATACAGTCCCTAACATTACGCCTCCACCAAATATTGATAAACGGATTCCAAATTGTTGTCTGGGCTATCCAAACCGACAACCTTGATTCCTTCATCCAAGCAAAATTCCGCCATCCGCTCATAAAACTGATCAGGCTGTTTCGTTTCAATTGTTAGTTCTTCAAGGGCTTCGTCAACCCGAACAGAGATGACGTAATCCAATTGAGCAACAAGCGAAGATAAGCGACGAACCTGAGGTGATTTAATCTTGATCCGGTGCGGGTACCGATCAATCAAATCTCGAATATCTGAAAGGTCGCCAGCGGCTAGCAACCGTCCGCGATGCAAAAGCAAGATCGACCGCGTCATTTGCTCAACTTCAAACAAGATATGGCTCGAAACAAGTATTCCCTTTCCTTGGTCGGCAAGTTTATGCAAGACATCCATAAACTCCCGCCGACCAACTGGGTCAAGGCCGTTAAGAGGCTCGTCGAGCAAAATAAAATCCGGATTGTGAACCATGGCTTGGGCAAGTTTAATTCTCTGACGCATTCCCTTGCTATATCCCAGCAACGGTTTTTCGCATCGATCAGCCATGCCAACCAATACCATCATTTCTTCAGTTTTGCTTTTCGCATCAGAGTGACTCATTGCCATAAGTCGAGCCATTCGGTATACAAATTCTTTCCCGCTCAAATGCTCTGGAAACGAATCGATATCCGGGCAATAACCAAGCCTCTTGAAGACCTCCGGATTTGCAAATGGAGGCTCGCCAAAAATTTCAACCGCTCCCGTAGTCGGTTTCAATTGACCAGTAATCAACCGCATCATGGTCGACTTTCCTGCCCCGTTTTGACCAAGCAGAGCCGTAACTCCTGGACCAATATCACAAGTTATGTCATTGATCCCAATCACCTCACCATACCAACGAGAAGCACGCTCTAACCGAATCATCCGACCACCTCCACCGCTTTAATGCGATTCCAAGCAATGAGAAGCGAAATTGCAACCGGAATAAAATAAACTAGAATTTCAAGCATCACTGAAGGTCGGGCAAAAACGGCCTCCACCACACGATCCCCGAGCATTCTTGTTCCATCGGTATTGAGAATCAATTTATACAATCCTTCTATCACTCCGTAGATCGAAAAATAATGAAGTTGAGTCAACATTTCAGATGCTTTTTCCGGAAGCCGAGAATTCAAAGCAATTCCGCCAATCAATGTTCCGAATAATCCCGAAAGAACATACAAACCTGCGTATGTTGAGCCCGCAACTCGGCCTTGCTTAAACATTGCGCTAAATCCAATGATCAAGCTTGCCATGTATGCTGCCGCCAAGGCCACGACAATTGGAATTTTTAAAATCAATAATTTATCTTCTGTCAAAAATCCGTATTGACGATAATTCATCGCCCCATATATGAAAAAGAATATTGCAGGAGCCCCCAAAGATGTTGCGATCGGTACAAAAACACCAACCCATTTCCCAATCAGATAATCCAGCTTGCTGCATGGCTTACTCAGGTAGACCAAAAGTGCCCTCGACTGATTGTCATTGGCAATTGAACCTGCTCCAACAATCAGTACAACCGCCATTAAAAGGTAATGGCCTAAGGCAAATCCATGCAAAAACTGATCTCGCCAAACTTGATTAGCGAAAAACTGATCCTTAAAGCTCTCGGCCCCCCCTTGGCTCCCGATATTTTCTATAAAGTAAGCCGATGCCGCCAAAATCAAATAATGCGCTGCTCCCAAAATCGTCAGCCACCAAAACCACTTGTTCTTGAATGAACGTTGCCACGTGTGACGAGCTATAACAAGCCAACGAGACTTTGTCGAACTCAAACCACCTTGATATCCCCTATATGACAAATCTGAAATCGGTGTTTTAGCCATTCAAAACCTCCAAGAATGCTTCTTCTAAACTCTTTCTGCCAGGGGCTAATCCTCTAATTTGACTTCCTGACTTGCGAGCCGCTTGGTATGCCAAATTGCAATTCTCTTCTGGTGTCCCTGGCCCAAAAAAGCGATAGACTTTATTCTTAGCTTCTACAAGTTGCAAACCAAGTTCCGAGGCAGAAACTACAAATTGACCATTCCCTTCCTTAAGCTCTACATCAACCGGGGCGCCGGCAACGCTCATCAAATCGTGTATCTTCCCTTGCGCCCGCAAAGTACCCCCAAACAAAACCACAACTTCATCACATGTTCGCTCAATATCAGGAAGCAAGTGACTACAAACCAATACATTCAATCCCTTGTTCTGCGTAATGTCTCGGATCAAGTCCAACATTTCAACTCGACCTTTCGGATCAAGGCCGTTCGTTGGTTCATCTAGCAATAACCACTTGGGGCCGTGCACTAATGCTTGCGCAAGCTTTATTCTTTGCTTCATCCCGGTCGAATAAGTTTCAACATTACGGTAGCGCGCTTCACCTAAACCACAGTACTCAAGAACTTCATGAGCCCGCCTCAATGCTTGATTCGCCGGGAGCCCACTCAGTTCACCGGCGTATGCAACAAATCTGACGGCTGATATTCCTGGGATATGACAATCTTGCTCCGGCATATAGCCAATCATTTGGCGAATTTCTGGCCCTTCGGTGGCAATATCTCTACCCAAAACTCGACCACCGCCACCTGCCGGCTTGATAAACCCAAGAACAGTCTTCAAAAATGTTGTCTTACCGGCTCCGTTCGGCCCCAGTAAACCGACACAACCTTGAGGCAACTCCAGAGTGAAATCACTCAAAGCAGTGAACCGCCCGTACCGAACGGTCAAATTTTCTATCGTGGCTATCGACACCTTGTCCAGACTTTACTGCAACCAGCCCTCAAGCGTTCCACTGACCTAAACAATTTCTCATCATTTCGAAATCAATCCCTATTTCACGTTATGAATTGAGATCCATTTCTTCGCAAATCAAGCGAATACTAACAATACTAAAATATCTTGTCATTCAACTTTCAATCAGCCCAAGACCTAACATATTCGCCCGGTAACCTAAAAGAGTTATGGAAACCACCCTTGTCCTCGTCAAGCCCGGCGGAGTGGCTCGAAATCTTATCGGCGAAATCACTCGTCGAATCGAGCTCCGCGGACTCACCGTTTCGGGAATGAAACTTATTAATGCCGAACGAGCAACTGTCGAAGCTCACTATGCAGAGCACAGCGAAAGACCATTTTTCAAAGATGTTTGCGATTATCTCGTAAGCGGTTCAGTAGTTGCTCTCGCCGTCTCTGGCCCAAATGCAACAAAAGCAATCCGAATGATGATGGGCGCAACTAACCCAGCGGAAGCCGAACCGGGCACCGTTCGCGGTGATATGGCTCTCACAATTGAAGACAACCTCGTCCACTCTTCATCCGATCCAGATGCCGCCGCTAGCGAGCTCAAGCTTTGGTTCCCAGAAGGTTTAGTAAAGTAATTTCACAGTTAAAGCCTGAGGGAATCAATTTGTCCCTCAGGCTTTTTTGTGCATTTCTTCCTGCTCTCGCACCCAAATAAAGATCAAAGAAATCTATCGTCCACCCAATCCGCTCAGTTGAACACCTTCAATAAAATATCGCTGAGCAAAAAAGAACAATAACAAAACTGGCAAAACGGTCATCGTAGCAAATGCCATCATCAACCCAGGCTCAAGCCCTCTATCCCCGCTAAACAATGCCAATGCGTAAGATACTGGCATCTTTTCCGGAGAAGTCAAATAGATGAGCCGACCCATAAAATTATTCCAAGCCCCCATAATCGTCCAAATCGAAATGACTGCCAAAGCCGGTTTCACTTGCGGCATCATTACACTCCAATAAGTTTTTAAATAACTTGCCCCATCAATCCTTGCGGCCTCTTCAAGCTCCAGTGGAATTGTCGAGAAAAACTGCCTCAATAAAAACACATTGAATGCGCTTGCAAAGAATGTCGGAACCCAAAGCGGCATCATAGTGTCAATCCACCCCAAGCTACGAAAGATCAAAAACTGAGGCATCATGGTCACTGCCGCCGGAAGCATCATGGTTGCCATCATGATAGTAAAAAGTTGATCACGACCCGGAAATCGCAACCGGGCAAAACCATACGCAACCAGCGAACAACTCACCACCGTACCTAAAACCGACATAACAACCAGCCATATCGTATTTGTCAAATACCTCAACCCAAAGTGAGTCTCAAAGGGCATCCATTCCATTGCTTCGGTGTAGTTTTCCCACCTCACTCCCGGCTTTCTCACCGGCTCCATCGCATCAGATTTGGCAACAAACCGCTGACCTGCTAACGATTCCGGTCGTAAAATTTCCAATTCACGATCGCCCGAAGGCTGATCGTAAACCGTAAAAGCTTCAACTGACTGCCCCTTAAAATCTGTTTCCCAAATGAATGGCGTCCTAGCAATCTCCTTAACAGAACTTCGATCCGTCTCAAATCGACGACCACGAACTCCATAAGGACGCTCGATCTCCAAGAGGACTTTTCCATCACCTAAATCTGAATTCAATTGAGCCTTAACCCAGCGACCCTGATACTGAGTCTCAACCAGCGGATTCTCAGGATCAAAGTAAGGATGAGTCAACTGAACTTGTGGAACCCAAACTAAACCATCCGTATTCGCAATATCTCGCTCTTCTTTAAAACTTGTCACCAATAGCCATGCAAATGGAATTCCGAAAACGACACATCCTGCGATCAACACAAAATGCTTCACAAAACTTTTTGCTAAGCCGCGGCGACTCTGATTCTTCTCGATCGCGATCATGATAAACACGGTCACAATTGCAAGAATCAAAACTGAAATTAGCACTGGGATATGCAACGGAAACTGTCCTCTAATAACCCAGATTTTCTCTTCCGAGGCTGCCAGCCACCAAAAACCAAGACCGGCAATCAAACCCCAACTTCCCAAAGAAATCCAATTCGATCTTCTTTCTAAATCGTTAAGAGAATTCAGCAACTTAACAACCGAACCCAATGCCATCGCCACCCCAATCATAAGAATCCAACCTGAAAGTGGAGCATATGGCCAAATGATGGGAATTGTCAGACCATCCAACCCTGGCCGCCCTAATGATTTCGGCAATCCAAATGAAAGGATAATCAAAGCCGCCCCAACTCCCGCCGAAACAAGAGCTGATCGTTTCACTTGATCAACTCCAAAAGGAATAGATGCAAAGACAAGCCGAATCGCCGTAAACGAGGCTTTTCCAATCAGGATCCAGCCTATCCAAGTCGTTAACGTTGCAATTAAATAAAGAAGTTCTGGATTCACCGTTTATCCACCTCGTAATGAACCCATTTCGGAGCAAGCTTAAATTGCAAGAGTGTCACCCCAACAACAATCAAGAAAATCACCCAGGCTAAAGCGCTTGCATATCCCATTCTAAAATACGCAAAACCATTTGTGAAAAGTAAGAAAACCGGCGTCGCCAGGCTATCATTCGGCCCCATATTCAATCCTTGGGTTGCAATGAAAACTTGGTCAAAAATCTGCAACGTAGAAATGAAAGCCATAACGGTAGTAAAAAACACCAAGGGGCTCAATTGCGGCAACGTGACCTTCCAAAACTGCTGCCAAGGCGTAGCTCCATCAATTCCCGATGCCTCATACAAGGTCTGAGAAATCCCCTTCAAACCCGCTAACCAAAGAATCATCCCTCCTCCCGCTCCCCACAAACCCATAACAATCAAAAACGGCTTGGCCCAAGCCTCGGACGTAAACCAGCCCGGTGCACTCACCCCAAACCATTCGTAAACTGTTGACATCCAAATATTGTTTAAAAGACCACGGCTATTATCCGGACTCAATATCCACAACCACAAAAAAATCGTGGCAACTTGCGGAGTAATGGAAGGCAAATAAAACCCTGTGCGATAAAATCGAATCATTCGCACCCCGGTGTTCAACAAGAGTGCAATCGAAAGGCCAGTAACCAGACCCAAGGGAATCCCAACGACGGCCAAATATCCAACATTCCAAAAAGCCTTCGCTACTAAGTCTCGATCCGTAACAAAAATATCTTGATAATTGCTCAATCCCGCAAAATGCGCCGGATTCAAAACATCATATTGTAAAAAACTAAAAACTAAACTTGCCACCATTGGCCCGAGCGTAAAGATTAAAAAACCAATGATCCAAGGCGATATAAAAGAAAATCCGGCAAGCGATTCTTGCTGAGATACAAATCCTGCTCTTTGCCTAATCAACCACATTAAGTAACCCGCAAGTGCCAATACTGTCGCCCCAAAAGCAATCGCTATGGGCGCAAATACATCCACAACTGGCAACCTCTCTTTTGCAAAGTACTCGTCCAGCAAAACTTGAACTTTCCCTTGGCTGTCGATAAGTGCGGCCTCCGGAGAAACTTTTCCACGCGAAGCCGTTTCTAATGCCCGAACATGCTCATCCCATAGTTTTTGTCCAACAAAAGTAGCGGGTCGAATCTTTGCAAATTTCATCATTTGCATATGAGTTCGCATCGCGGCATCATATTGACTTTCTCCGCTCGCATACTTTTCCAAAAGCCAATTATTCATCGGAATCTGAGCTTCCATCCGTGGGATATATTTTCGCCCCCTCGCTTGCTCTAACTCAGATTGGCCCTGAACATAAAGTTTTCGTCCTTCCAGCGATGTAACAAACTTAATAAATTTCCAGGCTGCTTCAACATTCTTTGAACCCTTCGGCATCGCCCAAGCAAAACCCCCCGCCCAAGTTACAAAGGTATCTTTTTCGTTTGCGAACCGACCCCTCTTAAAAAAGCGATCATCCGGAACGGGAGCCGGAGAAGTTTTGAACTTTGCAAAAGGCGAATACCGAGCGTAGTTTGCAATTTGCCAATCTCCATTGATAACCATGGCAACTTGCCCAATAGCAAACGGATCATTCTCGCCACTTCTGAACCCCGCCTCAAATTTCCGGGCATTATCATAGCCACCTAAAATCTTGTAGCCATCAACCATGAACTGCAAAGCTTCTTGTGCCGCCGGAGAATTCAGAGTGCAATTTCGGCCATCCGCAGAAATAAACTCTGCATTATTCTGAAAGGCGTATAAGTAAAGCCAAGAGTTGCCGTAGTTCGGAATAAACCCCGCCGTCTTAATTGTTCCGTCTGGGTTCTTTTCGGTCATCACCTTGCTATAAGCTAAGGTTTCACTCCAAGTCCTCGGCGGACGAGTAGGGTCTAATCCAGCCGCTCGCAATTCATTTGCAAACCTGGCAAAAACCTTCGGCGACCAATGCAAAACCCGATTATCTGCTCCAATCGGAATTCCGTACAACTGGCCATCAAAACTCGCTTCTTCCCAAGTGGCGGGATAGTATTGCGATTTCTGCGGACACAAAGGATCAACCAAGGAATCTCTCGCAACAAGATCATCAAATGATCGAAAGGCACCGCGACTCGCCCAATCTGCAATGGTAAACCGATCTTGCCGCACCAAATCTGGTGGACTTCCTCCAACAATCGCCGTCATCAGCTTTTGTGGGTTCATTTGCCCCGCTCCCATGCTCAAAAGCTTGACCTTTATCGAAGGATTATCTTCCTCAAATTGGCGGACTAAAAGATCTGCGCCCTTTTCATCGGGAGTAATTGCCATCCCCCAAACTGAAATCTCCGTTGTTTGACCCCAAGCCGAAAGAAAAACCAGAAAACTCAAACTGAAAATCAACAGAATCCGTTTAGGCATCAGACATAAAATGCCGAACTATTATCGGCACAACAAATAGTGTACGAGAAATCTATGCTTGCATACTAAAAAAAACTTTTTTTCGCTCTAAATGTAACTCTTTTTAAAAAAAATCAAAAAAGTGGGCACCTTTTATTGCTCTCATGCGTGATATATTATTAATGGTGGTTCGCCACCAAACTCAGGCCCAGTGTCGCTTCGGCGGCAACGGGGGACCCAGTCTATGGGGTGAATTGTCCGCGAGGACAAAGAGTAGTTATTGGCTCTAACCCGACAGCTAACCTCGTAAGCCTTTAGCAGTAACCACGGCTCTGCCGTGATGAGGAATGAATGATAGCAAACTCACTTCACTTTTTCGTGGAATGTGGAAACAAAGACGTTTCAAGCCGCCTTTCAAGCCACCGACAAATCTTAAAAACCGCCCGTGTCATCTTGCGAAGACAAAAACTTGTCTTTGACCAAGCAATGAAGTCCGGAAGCGACAATGTTCCCTTTAACCCGGAACTTGTCAATTGGGCAAATAAAGCAAAAGTCAAATTAGCAAATCAAAAGACGCTGGTGCTGGTTACGACCAATCAAGACTCTTCTCCATTGCCGTCAACAATGTAGTAAAGAGCGAGACTCTCTCCCGTGTTCTGCGGCGACCAATCAAAGTTGATCCGGTCGCCGCTATATTTTTTCTCCGTCATTGATGCAACAATTCAATGCCAAATCATCGTCTTACCGGTATCATAATGAGTAAGGCAATGCCCGGTTCAAGGACAAATAGTATTTATTCCAGAAAATGGCTGCAAGGCAACAGCCCAGTTGGACTACTAGTTTTTCTTTGCGGTGTCATCCTTATCGGATTCGCTTTTAAGCTTGCTTACGAAATGTTTTTGGTTCCCCCTTCCGTTCAAATTGGCTCAACGCCAGATGAGCCACTGAAAATTGAATCGGTCATTCAAAGCATGTCAGCAATTTTTATCAAGATCCTTCTGCTAGTTGTCATGTCCCTCATCGGCTCCTTAGTCGCAACAAGAGGCATAAAACTCTATTCCCACCGCCCATCAAAACCGACCACGCAAAGCAGTAAACTTACAGAAAATTAAAAAAAAGTGGGGTTCGAATCGAACCCCAAATTGTCATAGCACTATATTATTTACTTTCCGACTCGCCCGAACCAGGTGCTCCATTGTTCGGATTCGCCGCCGCCCATTCTTCCATTGAATTAGCACTCTTACCAGCTTCTAAATTTGCCGGAGGTTGAGATTCCACCATTTCCAAGTTTTGCCCGCTTGGCTCGCCGCAACCGGCAATCATTAGGCAAAACCCAAAAACAAAGAACCAAGTTACTCGGGTGACCATTGAGTTGTCACCGTATACGGATAATTCACAAAATTCTCGCACGTAATACTTCCAAGCGAAAAACGAGACCCATCCAAAATCTCCTGTGGATTTGCACAATATCCGAGCCGATCTTTTGGCGAAGCGGGAGTATAAACATAGCCTACGCCCGGAGTCAAACCGCCTTTGTATTGAACGTTTTTCGCATGGCCATCAGCATACGAAATGTTAAATCGACCACCCCACCGAAAATCGCGTTGACGAGTATTAGCTGTCACTGAGAACGTATCCAAAATCCATGCCTTACCACCCGCTGAGTTTGGATACATACCCATCGTCGGACGAGGAGTGTCGTACGTGTCTCCAAAAACAAAAACGTTTGCAACTTCGTCAAAGCTTGTTAAGGAACGTCCGGGCTGAATCGTTCCGGCTGAGCTGTCAACACCATTGATAAACTGTTCGCGACCAAGGACTCCGCCACCGGCGTAAATTTGTGGGCCCCAGTTATATCCGAAACCTAGACATCGTCCAGTTGGGTTCAAATCATAAATTGCTCTACCCCATGTCGTGTTCAAGCGGTCATTCGAGTTATGATAATAACAACCAGTTTCCGTGCGCTCAGTGCTAAAGAAAATCGGTACGTTTTTTACATAAGGCTGCATCACCACCCAAAAGTCAGTTCTATGCACTCCTTGTGGCCCACCCGTACTCACATGAACAGCATGATCATCGTAATCCGTTGCGTATATCTGAAACGAAGTTCCAATCTGCTTGACTTGAGATAACGCATTCGTCTTTTTTGCCGCAACCTTGGCTTGGGCAAAAACTGGGAACAAAATCGCCGCTAAAATCGCGATTATCGCAATCACGACTAATAATTCAATTAAGGTGAATCCTCTCTTCATGTTATGTACTCCTAATGAGTAGTCACAGTCTGAATTGGCTAATGTTGTCTAATGGTTAACTTAATCAGAGCTTAATTTTTCAGTCCAATTCTTAACAAATTTCATCAAATCAAGATTCCAAAAGGAAGATTCAAGGCAAGAGGTACAATTTGCCTTCGTCGGGATGTGGCTCAGCTTGGTAGAGCGCCTTGTTCGGAACGAGGAGGTCGTAGGTTCAAATCCTATCATCCCGACCACTTTCAGTTTCCGATAACCTCGTATACAATAAATTTTAGTTTTGGAAGCCCAATCTATTTTTCCTGAACCGATTCGAACTCCAAATCGAACGGCAATACAGCCTTACAAAGTGCGATTAAAATTCGTAAAGATAGTCTTGTCTATTCATGGTGCACTAATCCTTGGAGTGGGAATTTATGCGATTTTTCTCCCACCATTTCTAAATCAAGAAATCGCCATCCTTCTACATTTTCTTTTTATCAGTGCTCTCACTGCCATTCGTTTCTTTCTTAAATCTGGCAAACTTGAATCCGGCCTCAGCTTCGGACTCGCCGTCACAAACTCAATTGTCTCATGTTCGACTTTTTCCTATCTCGAACGTCATGAATTCCCTTCATGGGCACTTGCTGCGGCTGGAGCAATTATTCTGATCTACACATTTGCCTGCGGGCACGATTTCAGTTTTGTCGGCTCCGTATTTGCACCAATTTTTCCATTTGGCATTTTAATCACCGTTCTTCATTTCAGCGGTATTTTTCCAGAATTCAATGCCTTTCTTGGCTTTTTGTGTGTTTTTGCACTGCTGTCATATTCATCATTTAACTTAGCCATGATCATGAAACGGCGTCGAGCTGACGAAATCTTAACCTCCGTTGCAGATTTTCAGCGTGATATCATCAATCTCATCACTTATCCGGCAAGAATCATTCATCACTGGACTAAATACAAATTTAAGGCATTTCACGAGTAAAAAATGTTTCTAATCACGGCCTATGTCCGACCTCATAAACTTGAAGAAGTCAAGTCTGCTCTCTCCATGCTCCCAATATCCGGATTAACAACAACTGATGCTCGAGGCACCGGCAACAACCAAGAAGATCCCGTAACATTCTTTGGACAAGAAATCCTTGTCACACTTCCTGTAAAAAGCAAAGTTGAAATCGCATGTAAGGTAGATCTGAAAGAAGAGATTATCGAGGCAATTCTCAAGTCTGCATATACCGGACACCCTGGAGATGGAAAAATTTTCATTGAAAGGATCTTTGCAGCGGTAAGAATGCGTACTAATGAACGAGATTCAGACGCAATATGAATTCTTTTCGTCTATAACACGTCATAATCTCGGGAAAGGAATGCGACCACCTATGTTGAAAAAAACCTTGATTGCCTGCTTATGGACCTTGGCCGTCTCTCCCGCCATGGCCGCCATGACCATGACCGTCAATACCAAAAGCGGCGATACGATCGGCGGAACTTATAAATTTGATGTCCGAGTCCAAAGCGAACACCTTGTTACTAACGTTGAATTCTACGTGGGAGATGACTTAAGATCTACGGATGAAAGCACTCCATACCAATTCGATTTTGATACGCTAGAAGAAGCCCAAGGAAAGTTAATCGTCACTTTTGCCGCATTTAACTCCGAAGGTGAATCAGTAAAGCAAAAACTTGACTTGACAATCGACAATGGATTTTCTAAAGGAGTTCAGTTCCATGTCGATCAATCCAAAGAATTTTTACGAACTTCTAAATTCAACGAAGCCATCCAATCAAGCCGAATTGCATTAAAAATTGATTCAAAAAGCAACATCGCTAGAATGGCAATGGCTCGGGCAAACTTTGCAAAGGGAATCATGGATGTTGCCCAAAAATTTGCCGAAGACGTTGTTACAGATGATCCAAAAAATGTTGATGCAAAATCACTTCTCACGGCAATTAGCTTAAAGAAAGTCTTTTCTGCTTCCGGAGATGACACCGTTTCAACTATCCAAGGAGCATTGCAATCGGCATCCAAAAATCAATTTGACCTTCTAAACATGAGGGCAGATTCAGCTGGAGAACCCACCGGAGATAATCTTATTCCGTATGCCGATGCCCAAATCTCTGCTCACAGATATTCAAGAGCCATCTCGGCCCTGATGCCTACTTTTGAAAAGTCGCAAGCCGATTCAGAAATTGCAAACAGACTAGCATTTGCTCAATTAAGATCTGCTCGATTCTCTGATCTCGGCAAAACAATTCTGCTCCACAAACGATATGGCGAGCCGGACGCGTATTTCTTTGCTATTGAAGCCATTGCCTTCCAATTAAATGGCGACACCGCAAAGTCAGAGCTTTCCGAAAGAGAAGCGCTTCTATCAGATCCAACCAACAAAGCGGTTAAGTATTCGCAAGCATATTTAGCTTTAGCTCGAACAAAGATGCCCGTTCTTGCCTCAATAACTTCGGAACTAGAAAACATTTCACCAAATGATCCCATGAACGGCTACTACAAAACGATAAGCGCGTACTATAACCGCGATATCGATGCCGCAAGATATGCATTCCAAACTGCATTACTAGCCGATCCCGCAAACTACGATCTCTTCATCGAAAGAGGCAACCAACAAATCCAGTCCGTTTATTCCCTTGGATTGACAGGTTCTGCCAAAACAGATCAATTTCTCATTGCAGCCGCATATTACAAAGCGGCATTAGAAGCAAGACCAGAATCGTTTGAAGCTCTTACCGCATTGTGCATTGTCAATCTTCTTATGGGTAAAAATGAAGATGCCGTCACCTATGGAAGAGGTGCTAGTGCCGCGGCGCCAGAATACGGAATTGCCAATTTTGCCCTGGCCGCTGCGTTTAGAGCAACAAATAACACGGCGGGTGCCAATGCTGCAATGAAGGCCGCTGGAGAAACGGATAGTCGATTAAAAGGACGCTTAGTGCCAAAACCAGAAGAAGCTTATACCTACTTCTATCGAAACGCTCGCATCCCCTTAATTCCATCCCCTGCAAATCAATATTGATCTGCAGATAATCTCAGTCAGACCCCGGCCCGGAATCGCACTTCGGAACCGGGGTATTCTTTTGCCTCGCGGTACTGCCGCACAAACGCAAATTCAGTAAGTCGGAACTCCCTCTAGCCGACTATAATCCACTGATCTTATTGCCAAATATCGGGGCGTGGCTCAGCTTGGTAGAGCGCTTATCTGGGGGGTAAGAGGTCGCGAGTTCAAATCTCGCCGCTCCGACCATCATATTCTAAGTCCCTATAATAATCCTAATAAAGTCTCCTCACAAAACGAATCAATCGTGAAAATCCCTGAGTAAGCAGTCTTTCGAATCTCCAAAGAACTCCGCCTCTGATAGACTGAATCAAATGCAGACGTACGGAAAGTCGTCCATTTCGCTAGCGATTGCACTCTCCGCACTTGCAGGATATATCGACGCCAATGGTTTCATAACTACTGGCGGCTTTTTTGTTTCCTTTATGAGCGGGAATTCAACTCGATTAGGAATTGCAATCGGATCGTGGCAAATCGCAGATATTGTGACAAGTCTGGGAATTATTCTTACATTTGTCGTTGGCGTAATACTCGGAAGCGTGATTGCCGCCCGCGCCGGTATATTCAGAAAAAAAGCCGTACTGCTTTTCGTTGCGATGCTGTTAGCTACTGGTGCTACATTCTCAAAATTCGGAACCAGCGCTTTGCTAGTCTTCCCTTTAGTATTGGCAATGGGCGCAGAAAATGCCGTCTTTCAAAAGGAAGGAGAAGTATCCATCGGCCTAACTTATATGACTGGAACTCTTGTCAAAATGGGGCAAAGAATTGCCGCAGCTTTTAACGGGCAATCATCAAACGGCGCAATGCTCTATTTCTATCTTTGGTTAGGGCTAGTCTGCGGGGTCATGCTAGGAGCTATTGCACACGACCGTTTAGGTAATTTCTCACTTTGGATTGGAGCAGGCTTTGCCCTCGTTCTAGCTCTCTTGGCTCCAAAATCAAATATCTAACCTATAAACGAAGCCTCCCCAACATATTCGAATAGCGAGAATTGAGAAGCCTATGCTTTAACGCTAAATCGTTTTCGAGACAGACAAAAAAATTAGTCCTCAACCTTTCAGTAGAGGACTAATTCTATACATCAAGCTTACTTATAAGAAGCTTTGATGATCACTTCATCGGTTGAGTAGTTGAAGCTTAAAACGGCTCCACCAGCACGGCGCAGAGCTTTCATTGCCATTCCTCTCATCCTAACCTTGCCATCTACTGGGCTCACAAACCGAGCCATATTAGGCAATTTCAAGTTCAAAGAGATCGTTCTCTCCGTGTCATACATTCGCTGGGTGTTCATCACATCCCAACTATTCGTGTCGTAATTGAACAAATGAAGGAACTGAGTAGCACCAACGGTGTCAGTATTCGATGTCCAAGTCACTTTCAACGCGATAAGCTTCGTCGGATCAATTGCAGAAGTATCCGCCGTAACATCAATCGCAGCATACTGACCACGCTTGTCAAGAGCCGTTGCTGTCATGACATATTTGTCATCATCATTGGATACAACGCTTGCATTATTCCCACTCATAAATGCACCCATTGCTGGAGTCACTTCGAGTGCTGTCGTTACCGACTTAAACAATCCATTTGCAAGATTTGCTCTTTTGCCTCCAGCAATAAAACTAGACAAACTCGAAACTGAATCCGCATTGGCAATCAAATTGTCCAATGTTTGCCGAGCCGTTAAACTCGGGTCAGTAGACCGAATCATGCCAAGAATCCCGGAAACCATTGGAGTGGACATTGAAGTCCCAGAGCTCAATGCATATCCACCGGGAACTGTAGAAAGAATGTCTTGACCCGGAGCACCAATTTCAATTCGAGATCCCCAGTTCGAGAACGAGGCTTTCTGATCGTTGCGAGTCGTAGCCGCAACAAAAATCACATTATCATGCAAGTTTCTAAGCGCTTGCCGAGGAGGGTCTTGCTGACCATTATTACCCGCAGAGTTACAGTAAATAACGTCGGCAACTTTTGCGCGACCAACTGCATCGGCTAACGCATTAGTAAATCCATCAATGTTGTAGCTAACAGAAATCACTTTTGCGCCATTTTTCCAGGCATAATCTACAGCGTTAGCCAAAGCACTCATAAAGTTATTTGGTCCACCATACATTCGCAATGGCATGTACTTGATGTTATTCACGCCAACACCGGCAACACCAATTCCATTGTCATATGTCGCCGCAATGGTGCCGCTTGTATGAACACCATGAGTACTTCCATTTTCTGGACTAGGATCGTTATCATCGGAACTAAAATCCCAACCATTAACGTCATCAATAAACCCATTAGCATCGTCATCAATGCCATTCCCAGGGACTTCTAATGGATTTACCCACAGGTTCTCCTGCAAATCTTCATGAGTCAAATCAAATCCGTCGTCACAGTCTGCAACAACAATTTCAGAAAACTGACTGGGGTCATCCCAAGCTTCCGGAGCATCGATATCCGCATCAACAACTCCACCAGATTGACCAGTATTGTGCATGCCCCAAAGCTGATTAAACATCGGGTCATTGGGAATAGCGTCTTGAGTCAACACTGGGTCAATTTCTGCCCACTGAACAAAAGACTCCGTACCAACCGCCAGCGCTTTGTTAAACGGACGGACTCCTCTCGTCACATCACCAGGCAATAGTTTTGCAACAATAAAGTAATTCCCACTTTGTCGGGGATCGACTGTCAATCGATTTTTAACCAAAATCGAATTCATAACTGCGGGAGTAACTCCAGCCTTGAATCTAATAACAATCTGATCTGGAGAATGTTGAGGGATAACAGAAGTATTCGCTCGATTAAGGCGAACATTGCCGCCATAACCTGTAAATTGCGAATAGCCTGCGCTCACTACAAAGAGAGCCCCAATTGCCAGGGCGGTGTAACGCGTTAATCCAAGCATACCTAGGCCTATTATGATCCTAAATGACTCTCAATCAACAATTATTTTTATGTTAGCTGGTAAAAATACTAGTCTATATAAAGATTGTTCGTGATTTACTAACACTTTTAGATTCAATCCCTAACCAGTCCGCAACTAAACTGCCAACTTCACTCATTCCTTTGATATCACCAAAATCCACCCCGCCAATCTCCGAATTACAGACAGCAATAGGAACATATTCTCTAGAATGATCCGTCGATTTATCCGTCGGATCATTGCCGTGATCAGCCGTTAAAATGAGCAAATCATTTTTCGTTAACCCCGTCAGAAACTTCCCAAGCTGAATATCAAATTCCTCAAGGCATTTCGCAAATCCAACCGGATCATTCCGATGGCCAAACAACATATCAAAGTCCTCGAAATTTGCAAAAATAAACTGATTTTCCGAAGAAAGCGCCTTCGACATCATTTTCCAATGTTCCACATTACTTTGGGTGCGAGCAACATCCTTAAAACCCCGCCCACCAAACAGTTCCGGCACCACTCCAATTCCAAACACCTCTTCCATCTCATCAATCAAGTTATTTGGGGCGATAATAGGAAAATCCTTTCGCCGAGTAGTTCTTACGAAGTCTCCAACCTCCCCTTCAAATGGACGGGCAATCACACGCTGAACATTATGAGGAGATACGCAGATCTCTCTTCCAATCCGGCAAATCTCATAAAGCCTTTCAACTGAAATCACATTCTCATGGGAGGCAACCTGAAAAACAGAATCTCCCGATGTATATAGAATAGGTTTTCCGGTCGAAATATGTTCTTCACCGAATTCATCAATAATCGCCGTCCCGCTAGCAGAACGATTTCCAAGCACACCTGGCAATCCTGCCTTTTCGCAAAACTCGTCAACTAAGACCGCCGGAAAACCATCGGGATAAGTCGGAAATGCAACCTCTGTCACAACTCCCATCATCTCCCAATGTCCTGTTACCGAATCCTTCCCCATGCTCAACTCTTGCAATCGACCAAATCGAGCATCAGCCGGCGCAACCCCAATTCCACAAGCGGCTAAAAACCCAATCTTTTCGAGGTTTGGCGCATGAAAGCCGCCGACAAAATCCCAAACATTTTTAACTGTCGAAACGTCCGGCCCATCGCCAAAAAGCTGATGATCTGGTGCCGCTCCCGCACCACATCCATCCAAAACCATAACAATTGCCCGGCGATTCATGCCAAGAGACTACCTATCGACTCTAAAGATCTATGAGGATTGACATGTTTCACAAAGAGGCAATTCTCATTCAGATACAACTTGCAAAAAATCTATTCCATGGATCTCGCAATACCTCTTAAAGAGGTTGCGAGCCGATGGCCAACTAGAATAAGGCGACATGAAATGAGCAAATTCAAAAGTGACAATTTTTGTTGCTGTTTTCGAAGCCTCTTCCATTTTCAATCTCAAATATCGCCAGTCAGCCGGAGGAAACTTGATTGGCATATCTCTATCAAACGATTCAACATTAGACCAAATCTCAATCCCATACCGATTCCCCAATTCCTTAACTCCAGCCAAAAATTCTGGAAGTTCAGAATATTGAATCTGCCCATCTTGAAAAGCGCACAAATCAACATTCTCATGAGTCTCCGCAAAAATCTTGTCCCAGTGATCAAGGCTCTCCGCCAACGAAAAAACATCTCCACCAGAAAACTGCTTGCTGCCCTGAGGAAATGGAGAAATCAGAACCGGAACGTCCTTCAATTCTCGGCAATGCCCGCCAATGTGGTTAAACAGCTCAATAATATGAGAATCGTTCTTACTCGTTTCGTGGCACAAATACCACCCGCCAAATGCAGGCGAATCCCCATATCGAATCACAACTTCATCCAAGAATCGCTTGTTCAGATCAACTTCATCCCACCAATTTCCGCGATACCAATATTTTCCAGAATCAAAGGTTCCCCAAAACAGTTTCAATCCATTTTCTTCGGCTAATTCTAAATACATCCGACCTAAATCTTCGTATACCGGAAGCAAACCAGAAACAGACTTCGCGTTAAAAATACACTTATTCTGGTAGCCAGAACGAATAATAATGACAGTATCAATTCCTATTTTTCGATACAATTGAAACTCACGCGACCACTCATTTCGCCCCCAATTTTGGCTCGGAATATCATGCGTGATCTCGTCAATAAACGTCCCTGTCAATCGCAACATGAACTTGAGTATAAACGGTCAGTTCAACAACTTGGGCTCAATAACCACTTCACGACCTAAAACCACTCGTTCAAACTCTTTCTGCTCAGTGCTGAATTCCTTCACAAACTCGGTTACCACCGCTGGGTTTGCACCCGAACCGACTCGTAAATCAGAAGTCAAAAATGGGTCACCTTCTTCATCATAATAAGCCTTTGTAAATCGAGTCAGCTTGTTCCAATCATTAACTAAGCGAGGATCAACTTTTCCCGCAAGATCATATCCAGCAGAAAGACCAAGACTGTTGACCGGGGCCTCGTCAGAACTACGATATTGATAGAGAGCAAATCTCACAATCTCTCCGTCCACCAGCTGAAATGACATCAAACCCTCAGCATCTTCCTTTTCAACCCAATTCCAGCCAAGCGGAGTCAGTGCTTGTCGAATCGATGCCGTATCTGTTTTTGTAATAGGTGCGCCAACATTTTCTTGATGACCAGCAGATACTCCTACATAGACAAACGCACTAATTAAAGCTAAGGCAATTTTGGTATTCATTTTTCAATCCTTATAAGCAGTGTAACGCCTTAGGCTACCAATGGTTCAAAATCCAGCTTGGAAAATCAGAAAAAGTGAACCAATTCTAAAATTGCAGAATGAGAAAGAAAAACCGATAATTGCATAAGCAAGTAAATGCCTAGCAGACTTTTAGGAGCACGAGCCAGTTTCATCGAAAACCCTTCCGGCAGGTCAGTCGTCGGAAAAATAAAGGAAATTCGAAACGAATCAATAATCGTCCAATGGGAAAATCCGATAGATCCTCCACTTGCTGGGAAAGTCAACATCATTACCTTTGCAATGGGATTCGAATTTTGCCTGTCAGCCAGTGTAATCAGCGGAGACAAATTCAAAGGCAAACTAGAAATCACTTCAGAAATAAGGGAACATGTAATGAGCAAAGCACTCAGGTTAACAAGTGAACCAGTAAAGGCCATTGCAAAAATTCAAGATCAAACTTTTGAAATCAACATTGTCGCGTACGCAGTCGATGCTTTTGCCTTTGAATCAAAGGAAACACTGCCCATGGACGAGAGTCTCGTATTCTATCTCGTCAACGCAAATTCAGAAATCCCTCTCAATTCCGAACTGATACTCCAACGTTTTGAAGCCGGAAGTTACCGAGGATTAGCAACAATACGGTCATTTTCAAGGCTGGCTGAAATGCATTGGCTCAGACTAAGTAAGAATGCATAAATTGTTTGCAAACAACCTAATCTCAACATTCGAATTTGCCAACTATATAATTCAGTGGATCAAAATGGCAATGAGACCAATGCCATCCCCCCAGAACTACTAATGGCCGGGATCGTTGGCGCGAGGGTACGAATTCAATCCCTCAGTGGTGGAAAAATCATTTCTGCCTTTATTCAGTCATACCAAGATCATTGCTATTTTCTAAATCTTGACCAAATTGAACATGAATTTGAAAGCAATCTCTATATTGTTCAAGGCATTAAATCCGGAAATCTATATACAACAACCGGCCAAATTGAACGCATTTTGCACCACACCGCATTGTTAAAAACTAAGCAAGCACCAAACATTCGATATCTGGACTTTAGCGGATCCTTTTTAAGGGAAAACCTAAATGTTGGCATCGGCTCGCCATTAAAAAAAGTTCCATCAATCATGGTAGCAATGGGCGAAAGAAGCTTTATGGTAGAAACTTCTGCCGATTTCACAAATGTAACTTATGCCGCCCTAAGCATTTTTGATGAAGGTCGAGAATTTCCATACAATGTCAGAATTGAATGCACTTTTCCTCATGGAAAACTCTTTCGCGTAATTGGCCAAATTGAACACCCCGCCAGAGTCTTAGGAATGTATTGGAACAAACTAGCAAAATCCGCCTAAAACTCGACGTCCTTAATTTGAAAAACTCAGCAAAATCATGAAGCGCCACACTAAAATCGTCTGCACTCTCGGCCCTGCGGTCAATTCCCTTTCGCAAATCAAAGCACTTGTAAAAGAAGGAATGTCGATGGCCAGACTCAATTGCAGCCATGGTGATTGGGAAGGAAAGCTTCAAATGATGGAGTGGGTCAAACAAGCTTCATCTCCATTAGAACCAGTAGCAATTCTAGCCGACCTCCAAGGGCCAAAGTTCAGACTCGGCGTCATCGAAAACGACAAAATTACGGTCAAAGCTGGCGATATTCTAACCTTCGGAGCAGAAGGATCCACCCTCCCTGTCCCAAGCAAAATGCTCCTTGGAGAAATGCAAGTTGGCGACCGAATCTTGCTCGGCGATGGCTACGTCGAACTCAAACTTTTAGAAGAAGTCGACCAAGTTTTTCAGGCAAAAGTGCTCAGCAATGGTGATATTAAAACAAAACAAGGAATCACCGTTGCCGGAAGATCATTTAGTGGACCCGCAATTACAACCAAAGATCTCCAAGATATAACCGCCGCTATTGATGCTGGTGTCGATTACATTGCCCTCAGCTATGTCCGAACCGCCGCCGATATGAGAGAGCTCCGAGCCATCGTCGATAAACTAGATCCCGGCGTAAAACTAATTGCCAAAATCGAAACCAGAGAAGCCCTCAAAGATATAGAAAATATCGTCAAGTTAAGCGATGCCATAATGGTCGCCCGGGGAGATCTCGGCCTGCAAATGGAAATTGAAGATGTTCCCGCTGCCCAAAAAAGAATCATCCATAAATCCAACCTTGCCGGCAAACCTGTCATCACTGCAACCCAGATGCTCGAGTCAATGATCACCAATATTCGACCAACTCGCGCCGAAGCCAGTGATGTCGCCAATGCAATTCTCGATGGAACCGATGCCGTCATGCTCAGCGGAGAAACTGCATCCGGAAGCTATCCCATCGAATCCGTCAGAATCATGGCAAAAATTGCCGAAAAAACTGAACCACTTTTCACCCTCAACCCAGAAATCGCTGAAGACGCTTACCGACATTCAACAACAGACATTGTTGCCAACTCCGCCGTCGATATTGCAAATTCATTAAAAACCAAAGCGATTCTCACCCTCAGCACCAGCGGATTCACTCCCAGAATGGTCGCAAAATATCGACCGAGAAATCCAATCATCTGCGCGTGCTGGAACGAAAGAGTCCAAAGGCAACTCGCCATTTGCCGAGGAGTGCAAGCCATTCCCGTAAATGCCCCCGTCACAACCGATGATGCCATCCGCAGTGCCGTCAATGCGTCTCTCCGGGCAAAACTCTTAAAGGTCGGTCAACAAATCGTTGTCACCGCCGGAGTCCCTGTTGGGCAACCTGGAAACACAAACCTCATCTCTGTAATAACAGTATAAATTCCGGTAGAATAAAGCTATCCACGGAAGGATAAAAATAATGTCACGTTCAGGATGGACTCTCATTACAATCATTGGTGCCCTAATCACCGGATTAGCTATGTCTCATCAACCTTGGAAAGAGTTTCAAAAGATGAGAAACGACAGCCACAATGCTGTCCAAGAAGCAAAAAACTTAGAAACAGAACGAGCCCAACTCCTGCATGAAAATGCTCGCCTCGATTCCCCAACCGGTATGGAAGAAATTGCCAGAGATAAAGGGTATCGAATGAAAAATGAATCGCCCGTTGAACTCAATTACAACTCAGATAATCTCTAAGGCCAGCCTGGGTATCCTAAGTTTACAATGACGGCATTGGCCCACGCCACAACTCTCAGTGGCATCGATGCTCTTCCCGTAGCAGTAGAAGTCGATCTCAAAAGTGGCCCCCCGAACTTCATAATGGTCGGACTCCCCGACAAAGCCGTTCAAGAGGCTAAAGAGCGAGTTTATACAGCTATCCAGAATTCCGGCCTCACTTTTCCAAATGGCAAAGTCGTCGTAAACTTAGCTCCCGGCGACTTACGAAAAGAAGGCCCTGCCCTCGACCTCCCAATTGCCATCGCAATTTTAGCAAGCAGTGGCCAGGCGGTCATTCCATCGTTAGAAAACACAGTATTCGCCGGAGAACTTTCCCTTGATGGCAGCCTCAGAGCAATTGATGGCGCTGTAAACATCGCCATGCTCTGCCAAACAAGTCAAGTCACAAGACTAGTTGTCCCTGCCCAAAATGCTGCCGAAGCCGCAGTCATGCCTAATGTCGAAGTCTACGCGTGCCACAGTCTATTAGAAGTTGTCGAGTTCTTAAACGGAGCATTGATTCAACCATTCAAAAACACCCGGCCAGAAAACATTCCAATTCCAACTTATGAAGTCGATTTCAGCGACATTAAAGGACAACAGCAAGCCATTAGAGCATTAGAAATTGCCGCCGCCGGTGGTCATAACATTCTCATGACCGGCCCTCCCGGATCAGGCAAAACCATGCTTGCTCGCCGGCTTCCAACTATCCTCCCACCACTTAGCCTCCAAGAATCAATTGAAGTGACTCGGATCTATTCCGCTGCCGGAGAGAAACGTGGCAAAGACGGCTTAATCTGGACTCGACCATTCCGATCCCCTCATCATGCCACCAGCTACGCCGCTGTTGTCGGTGGCGGAAAATCTCCAAAGCCCGGAGAAGTCTCCCTCGCCCACCACGGAGTCCTCTTCCTCGATGAAGTCCCTGAATTTGGTAGAGATGTTCTAGAATCCCTTCGCCAACCCCTAGAAGACGCCGAAATCACCGTCGCACGTGTCCAATCCACCCTCACTTTTCCCGCCGAATGTATCCTCGTTGGCGCTATGAACCCCTGCCCCTGCGGTTTCAAGGGCTATCCCGAAGCCCAATGTATAGGTGCCTCTCAATGCCAAAAATATGCTGGCAAAATCAGTGGCCCCCTCATGGACCGAATCGACCTTCACGTTTCCGTACCCCGTTTAAAACCTGAAGAACTGACCGCCGCCCCCACCGGAGATTCTTCCGAAAACATCCGGTCAAGAATCGCAACGGCAAGGAGAATCCAAACCGAACGTTTCGGCAAACCGCGCACCAATGCAAAAATGACCCCCCGAGAAGTCCGAGATACCATTCAAATGGACGACGAATGCAAAGAATTTATGAAACTTGTAGCATCAAGACTCAATCTTTCCGCCCGCGTGTTTGATCGACTTCTCAAAGTTGCTCGCACGATCGCCGACCTCGCGGGATCGCAAACTGTTTCAAAAATTCACCTGGCGGAAGCCGTCCAATATCGATCAACATCCGAATCTTAAACGGAATTCCTTCTCCACCAAAATCGATTTTTTGAACAAAAACTGGAACAATCACCAGCTCTTTCTGGTCAGAAACAACAAGTTGCTATAGCAATGTTGCTGTACACTATTTTTACGAATTGATCATGAACCGCCTACTGTTATCATTGTTTTCGAGCGTTTTGCTCGCTTCGGTCGCATGCGCTGCTCCGAAAGTCATCCAAGGGGAACTGACCTTGACTCACGGATTTGTCGTGCAACCAGATGGCACTAAAAAATCAGTAGTCGGACTCAAGTTGCCCTACACCATCACCCAGATTGAATCATCCGCAATCGGCAAAAATGCAAATCCTGCTCTAATCCGAAAAAATCAAACTGATTCCCTTTTCAGCCCCTACACAAACCCCAATTTACGTAATCCGTTTAACAACAACGGATCTTCAAATGGCAATCCCCAAGAAGCAGATGTTCATGCCTACAACTCAAACTTCTTCTCATACGGAACCCCCCAAGAAGAAACTCCAAGCATTCTCGATAACCTCGTCCTGTCCTCCGGAGCGGTAAACAAAACTTGGACACAAATCAGTTTTGGATTCGACTATCGATACAATACTCCAACTCCATTCCTAGTCCGGTGGAGAATATGGAACGACGCTGTCGAACTACCTGCCGGCCAAAATGACTTCATCAATGAAATCGGCGACTTTGGTGGAATCATCAACCAAAATCTTAACGTCGGAACTTACTACATAACGGTTGGTGTCGGCGTCGCCGGAATGGCCGCAACCGATACCACGGTCTACTTTGCCCAGCAATTCCGGACAACTCAACCCAATGGAGAAGGCCCATTTGTTCCCGAAGTTTGTAATGTATTTAACAACACAACTTTCGCCCCTAGTGTCGGTGGTAGCGATGACAACTTTATCTATGACATCGATCCGCTAGACGGCATCTACGAAAACTCCGAAGTCGAAGTTTTCCAAGGCTCTCGAGGCGATCTCGCGCTAGAAATCAAATACAGTGATTCCAGCCAGTCAACAACCCTGTTCCCAACCTCAGTAACGCCGACTATTGGCAGCTCCGCGGGTGGAAATATGATTTCTCTCTGGTTTGCAAATGATTCTGACATCTATGAAATGAACCCAAGTTTTGCCGGAGCAAGGCTCGATCCAATCGCTGCCTTTGTTGTAGAAGGCTCAACTCCAACGTCAAACCCTCTCTCAATCAAGTTCGATACAATTGTTTCGGCAACGATTGCAGATGTAACGGTAAAAATTGAATTCTGGAATTTTGTGACAGGTCAATGGGTACACCTCGACACAAGAACTGTTGGAACAACGCCAACTGGGTATTCCGCTTTCTATGGCGGCACGGTTCAACTTTCCGAGTTTGTAAGCCCTGCTCCTCGAAAAATGAGAGCTCGAGTTTCCTACAAAAACAACTCGAACGCCATCCCCAGGACTTTCAAACTTGTCTCCGACAAATTCAACTGGGTCATCACAAACTAAAAAACTAACTCATCAATCAACTGCCTACGTCTCTAATAGTCGTAGGCAGTTTTTTATGTCAATATCCAACGCCAAATTAGGCAATGCCGTAGTACTCGCTGTTAAAAACCTCACCACCAGCAAACATCTCTATCATGAAGTTTTAGGGTTTGAACTAGTGGAAGAATCTAGCAATCTGATTCATTTAAAATCCGAAAATAAATCCCTGTATCTAGTTAACGACCAAGCTCCATCGCCTGCCCTTTCAATCATCGTTACTAACCCAATCCAAACTATGGAAATGCTTCTTCAAGTCGGATTCAAACAATTCATCCCACAAAATCCTTCGTCGGAATTGTATGTAATTGATCCCGATGGTCATCTTTTTGTACTTGCCGAATAGATTATTAGATATCCTCTAAAAGGTTGAATTTGGTTTATGGTGATGAAACTCTTAAAGGCTATTTTTATCTTCACCTGGGCGATTACAATTGCCGGAACATCTGCCGCCCAAAACAAGCCCGCAAACCAAAAACCAAATCCTAAAAATATTCTTCTTATTCCCGTTGATGACCGACCAGCCGTCGCCCAATTTGCCCAAATGATTGGTCAAATGGCCGGAGTAAAAGTCACAATTCCACCCAAAGAAACCCTTGGCCAATTCCTCCAACCAGGAAACCCAAATGCCATACTCAATTGGCTGCAAAGCCAAGACATCAATGCTTACGATGCCGTCATCGTCAGCACCGACATGATCGCCTATGGTGGCCTCATCGCCAGCCGAGTTGACAGAAGCAGTTACAATTTGGCATCCATCCGGCTGCGCGATCTTTGGAAAATTAGAAAAACCGCTCCAACTGTTCCCTTCTATGCGTTCTCCTCGTTAATGCGAATCGCTCCCACCGCCACAGAGGAATCGTTCAGCTATCGAACAAATCTCTACTATTGGGCGATTGCAAAAGAAAAGTACCGAGCAAATCCAAATCCAGAAACTAAAAAGACGTTTGATAGACTCTCTTCAAAAATCCCCCAAGACCTTCTCACTCGATATCCAGATACTCGCAAGCGAAATGTTGATATCCAAACTGACCTCGTCAAAATGGTCTATCACGGCGCATTCAGTTACCTTGTATTGGGACAAGATGATGCTTTACCCGCTGGCCCCCAGGTTCCAGAAATTGAGCAAATCGATAAAGAACGCAATCGTCTGCGAGTTGCGGAGCGGGTCCAGTACTGCTCAGGAATTGATCAAATTTCAAACAACCTCACAAGCCGAGTCATCAGCGATTTAACCGGCTTCCGACCAACAATCAAAGTCGCGTACGCCGACGACGAAGGCAAAAAAAAGATTGCCGCGTATGAGTCAATCCCAATTGAACAGTCCTTACGCGACCAAGTCATAAATTCCGGAGGACGATTCGAAAAACCCGGAATCATCAGCGATTACACCCTCTATGTCAATACTCCAAACCCAAATCCAACGGACTTTGACAAATTCCTCCTCAATCTAAAACTAGAAGCCGATCAAGGATTCCCTGTCGCTGTTGCCGACACAAATTTAGGGTGGACAGGTACCGCCGATCCCAATCTTTTTGAAGCCATAACAGAAAACAGGAGAGTTCCAAAGCTCTTAGGATATGCCGGGTGGAACACTGCCGGAAACACAATGGGAACAACAATTCCTGCTGCCAATGCTTACCTCATTGCCCGACACATCGGTACTGACCCGCTAAAAAGAGAAATCGCCCTCCGCACTTTTCTTCTGCACCGATTGGTTAACGATTACTATTACCATCGCTACGTCCGTCCGGAAGCCTATAAACTCATCGAAAAACTTCAAAACGGCCGTCGAGACCAGGTAACTCCCCAGAACTACCAAGCAATAAATCAGCTCGTTCAAAAGCAGATGATGGAATACCTCATCAAAACTTTTGATAGTCAAATGAAGGGTCGTCCAATTCAAATCGGAGACAAAACTTACCGCGCTACCAACCTCAAAAATATTGAAATCAAGCTACCTTGGGCCAGAGCCTATGAGGTCTACATCGATTTCGAAGTCCAAATTGAACAAGTTTGATGCTAATTGCTTTTGCAATTATATGTTAAGCTGAATCGATGAAAGTCACTCTCAAAGCCGACTTCGACCTCGCCAACGAAGAATGCAAAAACAGCACCGGACAAAACTTTGAATTCTGGCTTAACTTCCTTCAAGAGCGCCCCGAACTAGCCGCAAAAAGAAGAGATGCCGTCAATGAACTCTATAACCAAATGGGTCGCGGAAAAGACGTCTGGTGGGCAACCACCGCATTTGTAAAATATCAAGAAAAAAACGCCATCGTAAAAAAAGATGGGCTCGCTGAAGGCTACACAATTTGCTGTACCAAAACTATCGCTGCCGATATACCAACTTGCTTCAATGCTTGGTCAGATGATCAAACCAGTCAGTGGTACGGAAACTTCAAAGCCAAAACCGCCGATTGGGGCACGCTAGATGAATCTGGGAATCAAAATGAATTCATCCGCATACGCGAAAACAAGGACCTCCGATTAACTTGGCAAACTGCAAATATTCCTCACCAGACCCAAGCCGATGTCGCATTCACCGATAAGGGCAAAGGCAAGACCCTCATCACTCTAACCCACACCAGAATTCAAAATCGTGAAGAAGCTGATGGACTTCGCCATGCTTGGAACGAATCTTTTGATAAACTAAAGTCAGTTCTCGAGAAATAGAGCCATGTTAAATCTCTTGCTTCTGGCAATAACAACCAATGCCGATCCCGTTATAGTTCTGTCCGGCAACGACCCAATTGAACTCATAAAAGGGGCAAAATCAGAAGGAAAGCCAGAATTCACCGTAGACTTTCTCCGATTCCGATATCAATTCGTCTCAAAAGAAAATCAACAGCTGTTTCTCAAAAACAAAGAAAAATACGCCGTGCAAAATGGCGGCGCTTGCGGAAGCATGGGGCCATTATCCGGAAAAGGTAACCCCGAAAAATTTGAGCTAGTAGATGGAAAAATATTCCTCTTCGCATCCGAAGGATGCCGAAACTCCGTGTTGAAAAATCCTGCCGCCTACACCAAATCACTACCAAAACCTCCTAACGCAAAAAACATCGATCGAGAACGGGCTCGGCTCCTTTTTAAGATTGTCCGAAACGCCCACGGGATTGCCGATTCAAAGTCCGTACCTGCTATTCAGTGGGAATTCCATACTCCATATTTTTCAAATGGGAAAGACTTAGTCTGGGTCGATCGTGCAACTTATATCAATGATTCAAAATATGCCGCTTGGTGGGGAGATTCTACCGAACCAGGGTTCTATTCTCGAAGCGGAAACCACTTCAAAGAAGGAACTCCAAAGTCATTTTACGATGTTTCTCAATCAGAACAACGTCAACTTCGCACTAAATTTCTCCACCATCCGGTTGGTATTCTGAATCTGAAAGAGTCCGAAATCATTGCTCCACTCCCAAATGACCAAAAGGTTGAAAAAGGTTTTATAATCTATTCAGAAGATATTCTTGTTAATGTCACAATCAACCCAACTACGCGCCGAATCTCCGATCTGGAATTTACAGATTACTATGGCGGACAAATCAAAACCGTAGTTCTCAAATTTGCCAATTACACCAATGAACAAGGATTCTGGCTCCCTAACACCGTGCAAACCCAAGTCGAATCTAACAAACCGACTGACCCCGTAACTTTCGATAAAATCATAATCAACCCGCCAATCCCAAATTTTCTATAATAAGGACTATGTATCGAGAAACTGGCTTTATTGATCGCGAAGTTCGCGGAAACCGATATGTCATATACGTCCCCCATATCGTTGAGCCAGCTCGCATGCCCGCCATTCTCTTCCTTCATGGCGCCGGAGAATGCGGAACCGACGGCCTATTGCAAACCTCAGTCGGCCTGCCAAATCAAATCCGAAGAAAAAAAACTCGCTGGCCGTTCTTAGTCATCATTCCACAGAAACCCGACGTAAAATCTTTGTGGAACGATAATCGCCTCATGGTTAACCAAATCCTAACTCAAGTCGAGCAAGAATTTGAACCAGACCCAAAACGAAGATACATCACCGGGCTCAGCCAAGGCGGACGTGGCACATTTGATCTCGCCAGCAAAACCGTATGGGACTTTGCCGCCGCCGCCCCTGTTTGCGGATGGAGCGACCTCCAAACCGTCGCCAACGACAACAAAAACATTCCATTTTGGGCTTTCCATGGCCTCGCCGATAACGTTGTCAAACCCGCTGGATCAATTCAAGCCATCGAAGCCCTTAAAGAAGCCGGCGCTGAAACTAAAATCACACTCTATGAAGGCGTCGATCACAATTCGTGGGATCGTGCATACAGCGAAGATGAACTCCCCGCCTGGCTACTCTCGCACAGCCTCTAAAAAAACAAACCAAAATTTAGCCGGTAGAACTCACTTTTGGACTCAGCCTTCCAGATTTCTTTGCCGGTTTTACGGCAACATCGGCTTTCTTTGATTTGCCCGCCGATTTCACGCCCGTCGATTTTGAGCTGGCAGGCTTCGCACTATCCGACTTTGATTTCTTAACTTTTACCGCCGGTTTTGCAGCCAATTTCTCAACTGGTGGATTTGTTTTCACTGCCGCCGCAACAATTTTTTCAGATCCAGAAACTAACTTCGCCCCCCCTTGAGCCCTTCCTGAACCTGCCATCGCCGACCACATCCAAGCCGATTTCTCATGCAATTGCAACCGACCAACCAAAAGATCTTCTGTTCCATCTTCGTCCGCTTCATCCACAAGATCAATCTCCTTCCTAATCAATTCCGCCATCTTTTTATTCGAATTCGCAAGTTCCAAAGCCACAGAACTCGACTCAAAATCAATCAAACCTTCTTCCAATTGCGCCAATGAAGAAAACTCCTTCAAAGTCCCCGGTGCAACTCCCCCCAATGCCCTAATCCGCTCCGCAATCTCATCAACCGCCCCGAATAACTCACTATATTGACCTTCGGTCATCATGTGAACAGAATAAAACTCAGCTCCCACAACATTCCAATGGGCATTTTGTGTTTTCAACATCAAAACATAAGTGTTTGCCAAAACTCGGCTTAAAGAACGGATTGCAACTTTAGTTTCCATAGCTAACGATTCCAGTATCACTTCATACGAATCGAAAGTTATAAATGCACCATAGCCCTAAATCATGTAGACATAAGGTAACCTCAATTCATGATTGCTCGACTCCGAGGTGAAGTTATAGAAGCCTTACACAATCGTATTGTCATCGATTGCCATGGAGTCGGATATGAAGTTCTTACAAGCGAAAGAACCGCAACCGCCTTCGGAACCATCGGAAACACAGTCGATCTCCACATCCGACATATTGTCCGCGAAGATGATCAAACTCTATACGGATTCCCAAACCCAACCGAGCGACGGCTTTTCGATATCCTACGCGAGGTCAAGGGATGCGGAGCAAAAATCTCCCTCAACATTATTGGAACCTTAGGGCTAGAAGCAACAATAGGTTTCATCGCCACTCAAGATGTCAAGGGCCTGATTCAAGTCTCTGGTGTCGGCCAAAGAATGGCCGAAAGAATCAATGTTGAACTCAAAGATAAAATTCAAGAATTCGCATTCGACCAAAAAGTCGCACACGCTGTCGTTTCAACGCGATCAAAAAATATCCCCATCAATGATGAATTAGTTGAAGCTCTCATTTCACTCGGCTATAAAAGAAGCGAATCTGAAGATGCCGCAAATGCCGTTCGTGACGAAAATACAACCGTCAACGAACAACTCCGACTTGCCCTCAAAAGCTTATCGAAATAATCATGGATCGCCCTTCCCCTGAACTCAATCCAAATCAACTGCCAACTGATGAAGATTTTTCTCTTCGGCCTCGTCGGCTTAATGAGTTCATCGGCCAAGAAACCCTCAAATCCAATCTCAATGTCTTTCTCACCGCTGCTCAGCAAAGAGAAGAAGCCTTAGATCATCTTCTCCTCTATGGGCCTCCTGGACTCGGAAAAACGACTCTCGCTCACATCGTCGCCCAAGAAATGAACTCTCAAATTCATATCACAAGCGGGCCCGCTATTGTCCGCCCCGGTGACCTCGTCGGAATCCTCACCAATCTGGATGACAATTCCGTCCTCTTTATAGACGAAATTCACCGAATCTCCCGACAAGTTGAAGAAATTCTCTATCCGGCAATGGAAGATCGAAAAGTCGACATCATGATTGGACAAGGGCCCGCCGCCCGTTCAATCCGGCTCGATGTCCCCCCAATCACCGTTATCGGAGCCACAACCCGACAAGGAATGCTCACCGAACCTTTACGCGATAGATTTGGAATCGTCCTCAATTTCAGATTCTACGATCAAGAAGCATTAGCACAAATCGTCAAAAGATCCGCCCAAATCTTCAATATGGAAATAGACTTCGATGGTCAAAACGAAATTGCCCGGAGATCGCGCGGCACACCTCGAATCGCCAATCGACTGCTCAGAAGAGTTCGAGACTTTGCCCAGGTTGAAGGAAAAACGATCATCGACGCTGCCATTGCCGACAAAGCGCTAACCGCTTTAGAAATTGATGAACTTGGTCTCGACCGCCTCGATTACCTCGTACTAAGTACAATCATTGAAAAGTACGAAGGCGGGCCCGTCGGAATCGAAACGATTGCCGCTTCAATCGGTGAAGATATTGGGACCATCGAAGATGTTTGCGAACCATTCTTGCTCATGGCCGGCCTCATTGCCCGCACCCCTCGCGGGCGAACAGCCACAAAACTAGCTTACGAACACTTAGCATCTATTTTAAAATAAACCAGACAAATCCACCCAAAGGTAAAATAGTAAATGTGAGCGTGCCTTCCTTTACCGCCTTCCTCCGACCATGCTTAAAAGCAGTCTTCGAAAACAGTGGTATCCATTTAAGCTGCTAAGTCATTAGAGTTGTCTGCTGAAGAAAAACAAGAAACAGTGAAATCGGGCAAGGTTCTAAAGTATAGAGATCGATCAAACTGGGCTCTTACCTATCTTCGGCAATCTGGGTTAATCGAGTCGGCCGGAGTAGGTAAATCAAAAATCACTGAAGCTGGAAGTGAGTATTTGAGGCGAGCTCCTTATCCCATAACCTTAAATGATCTAAAAGAATTTGAAGGCTTTAGAAACTTTATTAACAAGAGTAATGAAGTATCAACATCAAACGACGATACCGATTCAGAAATGACTCCCGAAGATAGAATTATTGCCGATGTTGAGCGGATCAATGATGCACTTAAAAGCCAAATCCTCGAGAACTTACAATCAGTAAGCCCCGCTCGGTTTGAGCAAGTTGTTATTGATCTCATGATTGCGCTTGGCTATGGATTTGACGAACTGTCTGGAAAGGTCACTGGAGGACCTGGCGATGGTGGTATCGATGGAATCGTAACCGAAGATAGGCTTGGACTTCAAAAAATATATTTACAGGCTAAACGATACAATTCCAACAATACTGTATCGACTGAAGCCGTCAATAGTTTTGTTGGCGCTCTTGCGTTACAGTCGGCTTCCAAAGGTGTGTTTATAACTACCGGTAGATTCTCACCGAATGCGATTGCAATTTTAAGAGGATCAAGTTCACAAACCGTCCGTTTGATCGATGGTGAGGAACTAGCCTCTCTTATGGTTGAAGTCGGACTAGGAACAGAGACCGAAAAGCAGATTTCAATCAAAAGAATAAACTCCGACTACTTTCAATCCGAGTAGACTCCACCGGATACATGAAAGCCAAGTTGATCACTTCTGCCATCCTTTCCATCGCCGTCGGCGCATTTCTGGCCGGATGCGGTGGCGTCGAACTTTTTGGACGAAATTCAGATATCGAAGTCACCGTCAATTCAAATCAAGCCAATGGCTTAGACCTCATTGTTGCGCCGCTTG